>CAVUYD010000006.1:0-600386 GCA_963745645.1 uncultured Actinomycetes bacterium | reverse complement strand
GGGCGCAGTCGCGTCGAGCTGCTTGTCGGTGGCCGGCAACACCGATTGGAAGATCGACTGCCCGTGCCCGAGCTTCTCGCTCTCGACGTTGCGCACCATCCAGCCGGGGAAGATGCGCGTGAGCGGCGGGGAGCCCTGGATCGACGTGACCCCACCGACGGCGGCCTTGACCTCCGCGAACCGCAACGCCGCGGCCGGCGCCGCGATCCCGAGCGCCTGCGCGGGGTTCGACACGTCGGGGCCGTAGGTCGCGGCGCGCGGCCACTGGTAGCGCGTGCCGTACACGTCGGCGCGCCCGACCCAGAGCGGCAACGTGTTGTACGCGAGGTGGTTGTGCAGGTCGATCAGCCCGGGTGCGACGACGCCGTCGACGCGCACGCGCGGTGCGTCGTCGTAGCCCGCGGGCGCGGGCTGCGATTCGTCAGCCACCTGCTCGATCCGGCCGTCGTGGATGTACACCGCACCGCGTGCGTGCATCCGGCGGTCGTGATCCACCGTCAACACCGTGCCGAGCACGACCAGCTCGTTCACCGGAAGACCTTGCGCATCTTCGCGTCGGCGCGGCCTTCGAGCTGCGGGCTCTGGTCGTAGCCGTTGTCGCGCAGCAGCGCGTTCACGCGCGGCAACCAGGCCTTGTAGCTCGTGTTCCATCGGGCCCGCTCGAGCGCCTGGAGCGCGTAGTAGGTCATCGCCCCGTGATAGCGCGTCCCGATCTTGGCGTCGTACGAGTACTGGATGTCACGACACCCCGCGACGAGCACCTCCTTCATCACCGATTCCGGCCGAGTCGGCGCGCTTGGGACGCGCGTGCTGGTCCAAGACGGATCGCAGTTCGGGCAAGCCCAGGAGCCGCGGGTTGAGGAACCGCACCCGCCGCTTGTCGGGCGCGAGGAACGCAGGGAGTGCGCGCGTCACGGTGCCCGAGTGGCACGAGTCCGACACGAATGTCAGCCGCACGCCGGCCGGCAGCGCGTCGAACAGCACGCGCAGCTCGTCGTCGACGATGAGGCGGTCCTCGCAGTCCCACGGGCACAGCGCTTCGTCGAAGCGGTCTTCGTCGCCGTCGGTGTCGGCGATGTACGTCCCGTGCGAGGAGTTGGTGAACACGAGCACGTCACCACGCCGCGCGCCGCGGAGCAGCGCCTTCAAGCGCGTGATCATCTTGCGCTTGGTCGCTTCCTGGTCGAGCAGGACCGTCACGTCACCCGGCGCGAAGTCGAAATGTTGCGTGAGCGCGGCGGCCCACGACTTCGCGTCGTTGACGCATCCCTTCAGGTCCATCCCGCGGATCGGATAGTCGTTGATCCCCACGCACAGCGCGCGTTTCGCCATCGATCACCTCCGCGCGCCAGACGGTAACTCGGCCAACGGCGACCGCCCAGGCCGAACATCCCGAATCGTACGGTCAGCCGAATCGTACGGTCAGCCGAATCGTACGGTCAGCCGAATCGTACGGTCAGAGTGTCGTGGCAAGGGTCCGGGCGGCGCGGATCGCGAGCGCGACGAGCGTGAGCGTCGGCCCGTACCCGGAGGAAGTCGGGAACACCGAGGAGTCCGCGATCACGACGTTGTCGACATCCCACAGCCGCTGCGCGGGATCGCACACCGACACCTCTGGGTCGACACCCATGCGCGTCGTGCCCATCCAGTGCCGGGAGATCGGTGGCAGCTGGGGTGCGAAGCTGTCGGGGATCCCGGGCGAGGTGACCCACGTGGTGTGCGTCGCGCCCGCGCCTTCCATCACCGCGACGAGACGCGGCGCCCAGTGGCGCGCGCACGCGACATCGTGCGCGTGCGAGTTGTACGTGATGCGGCCCGACGGGAGCCCCCACACGTCGCGCACCGAAGGATCGAGGTCGACGCGGTTCGTCGGTTGCGGGAGGTCCTCGCCCTGCATGGTGAACGCGGCCATCTTGTCGCGGCGGTCCGACGCAGCCATGCGCGCGCTGTGATCCGCACCGGGCGCAGTGTGGATCGCTTCCGTGATGGGGTGGCCGCCGCCCCCGTGCTCGACGATGCCACCGCGGAGGAACGGGAGCCCGGCTTCCTGCGCGGCCTGCGCGGTCGCGGCATCGCCGACGATGGGATCGTCCATGAGGTGGGTGACGTCGCGGCCCTTGTACGCGTGCAGGCGGAACCGGAAGTAGCCGAGGACGATCGTCTGGATGTGGAACATCAGGTAGCGACCGACGAGGTCGGACGAGTTCCCGACATCGCTGCGGAGGAGCAGGCGCGGCGTCTCGAACGCGCCGCACGCGACGATGACGGCGCGCGCGCTGACCTCGTGCGGTTGCGCGTCGGCATCGAGATAACGCACGCCGCGACTCTGCTTCCCGGTCGCGTCGAGCAGCACCTCGAGCGCGAGGCTCTCGGGCCGGATCTCGCACCGGCCGGAGTGCAACGCCCGCCGCAGCGGTGCGATCGGATCGCCCTTGGCCTCGATCGGACAGCCGTAGAACGCGCAGAAGCCGCAGTTGTTGCACGCGGGCCGGCCGTCGTACGGGACGCTGTTCGCGCCAGTGGGCGCGCGGTACGGGTGGTAGCCGAGCTGCTCGGCGGCGGGCACGGTCAACGTCGTGAGGAACATGTCGGCGCCCGGGGGCATCGGGTACGGGCCGCTGCGCCACGCCGCGAACGGGTTGCCGGTGTGATCGCCCGCGACGCCGATGATGCGCTCCGCTTCCGCGTAGAACGGTTCCATCTCCGCGTAGTCGACGGGCCAGTCCGCGATGTCGGCGCCGGGCACCGGGCCGAGCTCCGAACGCAGCCGGAAGTCGACCTCACGGAAGCGGGGCAGCTTGCCGTCGGCGTGGTAACCGGCGCCGCCCAGCGTCGCGGGCATGTTGTTCAACTCGCCCGCGAACAGGCGCTCGCCGTCGGCGGCGGTGCGCCGGTACGAACGCGGTTCGAGCAACGGATCGGGGCCGAGGAAGTGACGACGGTTGAACTTGATCTCGTCGCTCGAGATGTGTCCGAGGGGTGCGAACGGCGGCTCGAGGTGCAGCAGGTGGTTGCGACCCTTCTCGAGGATGCACACCGACTTGCCCGCGGCCGTGAGCACCTCGGCCGCGGTGGCCCCACCCGGGCCGGAACCGACGATGACGACGTCGAACTCAGGCACGCGTCACCTCGTCGTCGCTCCAGCCGCGGGTTGCACGTCGCCCGCGTAGCCGATGGCGATCCAACCGGTGAGATCCCGGTTGCCGCCGTATTCGGGCGGTCCGTAACACGCTTCACACGCGTGTTCGAACAGCAGCTGCTTCAACTCGCGCTGCGCGTCGACGCGCGTGTCCTGCTCGGTGCCGTCGTGCGCGAGGAAGTCCGCGCCGAGTTGGGCGATGCCGTCGCGGTACACCTCCTGCCAGCCGCGCACCGGCCCGTTCCACTCCCGCTCGGGGAGACCGCGCGAGCCCTCGATGCGCGTGCGCCAGCCCAGCGCCTCGACGCGCGAGAGCGGGATGAACTCGGTGAAGGACGCGTCGCCCCCGAAGCGACCGGAGAACGGACCCCCGGCCCAGATGCGCGGCGGGTCGAACGTGAACGCGGCGAGGGTCCGGTCGATGTACTCGGCCGCACCCGCGGCCGCCGCGCCCGCGAACGTGTCGTGGGGTGGCAGCAGCCGATCGGCGATGCGCGCGACGACTTCGTACTCGTGATCGGTGAGGAACCGGGGCATGGGCGCCGACACTACGACGGAGCCACGCCTCGGCTCAGGTGTCGGGATCGAGCACGACGAACGGCGTGACGACCGTCGCCTCCGCCGGCGCGGTCGCGCTCGACGCGGAATTCGTAGCAACCCGGCGCAAGACCGCTCACGCGTGCGGATGCGTTGCCGTCGCCGTGGTCGGTCGAGTTGCACCGGCAACTCGACGCGCTGCAACTTCGCCCCGGCGGCAGCCGCGCCGACTACCAGCGCGGTGACGCTGCGTCCCGGTTCGTGTTCGATCGTCGCGTCGAGCGCTTCACCGGCGACGAGCACATCCTCCGCGGCACGCGACCCCGATCGGGAACGGCACGTCACGCGGTCGCCAATCCGAGCCGGTGAGCACGCCGGCGAGCTCGACGAGGGCGGCCTCGTTCTTCGGCAGCGCGCCGTGCTTGTCCATCACGTAGCGGATCGTCGGCGAGTCGCCGGCGACGCCGTACGGGGCAGCCGACAACCGGGGCACGGTGCCGTCGCCCTTCTGGTCCTCGTCCTCGCCGTGGTCGTTGCGAATCGTGCGGATCGACTCGACCTTGCCGTCGACGAGCCGCGCCGTCGTCGCGGTCGGTTGCGTCCGGGCGAGGATCGGGTGCGCGGCGTACTGCTTGCGCGTTCGCGGCCGCCGTCGCGGAGCTCGTCGTGGAAGCGCATCGCGTCGGCGACCATCGCGGTGTCGAGGTCCGGCAGGGACGTCTCCGTCGTCTTCAGCAATCCGTTCGGCGACTCGATGCACGCGTACTCGGGCAGCAGCTGGTGCAGCGTGGGCAGGCTGCGCGCGAGGCCGGTCAGGTCGAGACCGATGGGTCCGATCCCCTTGCGCACACCGTTGACGAGCGAGTCGAGCGCGTTGAGCGCGCCGCGGTGCGGCGTGCCCAGCGTGATCACCTTCGCCGTGATCTCGTGGCCACCGAGCACATCGGTGTAGTAGCGGGCGACCAGCCCGCCCATCGAGTGCCCGACGAACACGAGCTTCGCATCGGCGTGACCGGGCCGGCTGCGGAACCGTTCGAGGACCGGTTCGACGGTCTTCCGGAGCTGCTGCGCGTTGTACCGGTTGGAGAGGCGCCAGTCGTACGGGAACCGCAGGAAGTTCGCAGGCCGTTCGGGGTGCGCAGGTTGCTCGGGCTCGTTCGGATCGAACTCGACGATGTCGAACGTGTCCGTGAACCACTTGTGCAGCCGGTCGTAGCCGATGGTGACAGTCCAGATCCCGGGGATGACGTGCATGTCCGGCATCAGCGCGGGCGCGGTCACGCCGTCGCCGGGATGGTCGTCGCCGATGCCTTCCGGGAGCTGCAGCGCTTTGAGCCCACGCAGCCGGCCGAGCACGCCCTTCAGGATCGAGCCCGCGCTGAGCTCCCACACGTCGTCGCCGTGCGCGTCGCGCAGCACGCTGCCCATGATCCCGGGTAGCACCACGACGACATGCTCCAGTCGTTTCGGGTTCAGTTGTTCGGCCATGAGCGTCTCCGCCTTCCCCGTCAGCCTTCACCCCGTCAGATCGTGAACGGCTTGCGGCGCTGGAAGCCCACGCTCGAGGGGCCGACCGTCATCCAGTTCGGTTTCTGCCAGGGCGGCATCTTCGCGACGACGTCGTTGTAGAACTTCTTGTAGCCGCCCTTGTAGTGGCCGCCGTCCCACACGCCGAGCAGCGTCTGCGTGAACAGGCCGTTGCGCGCGCCGTCGGCTGACGTCTGGTCGTCCTGGCACCCGGACAGCAGCAGCACGTGGGCGCCGACCGGCTCGGTGCCGTCCGGTGGCACGGTTCGCTCGATCGCGTCGTACATGCGCCTTGTTCGCCGCGTACACCGCGAGCGCCTGCGCCTTCGGCATCGTGCGCGGCGCGTGCGCGCGCTCGCGCGCGTCCGCCCGGTTCTTCCCGAATGGCGGTACCGCTGTGACAGCTGTCGGAGAGCACGAGGATGCGCACGCCCGGTTCGAACTGCGGCCACTGCTGATACAGCTCGTCGTCGACGAGCTGGCGGTCGAACAACACCCACGTCTCGTCGGAGCGGTCGGCTTCGTCCGCCGAGGCATCCGGGCACCTGGCCGCCATGACCCGGAGTAGGTGAGGAAGAAGAAGTCGCCGCGCGTGCAGCGCGGACGCGGCCGCGCCGATGCCTCGCTTCACGGCGGTGGTGGTGCCCGCTTCGGTGAGGAGCACCGACGTCGCGAAGCCGGCCTGCCTTGGCGATCGCGGCGAGGTCGTTGGCGTCGTTCTCGCACCCCTGCGAGGTCACCGGACCATCCCTGGTAGTGCGCCGGATCGACGCGGTTGAGCCCGATGTGCAGCGAGATCCCCTTGGCGCTTCTTGCTCGGCTTGGCGTTGCTCATGGATCGCTCCTCGGGTGCCCGTTGCCGCGCGCCCCTTCTCCGCGTGCAGCGTGAGCGCGGGATGGCCGAAGTACTGGTAGGCGAGGCGGGTCGCGGCGCCGTCGCCCTCGGGCCCGGCGTACGCGCGGCGCTCGTCCCGCAACACCGTCGCCGGTGGCACGCCGTCGCGGAACACGCGCGTGTAGAAACGCAGCGCAAGCTCCTTCGCGGCACCGTCGTCGATCGACCACAGCGGCGCGACGACCGCGGCCGCGCCCGCGTGCAGGAACGCTTCCGCCATGCCGGAGTAGTCACCGAGCACCTCGTTGCTGCTGCCGACCTGACACACGTTGAGGAACACGAACGGCGCTCGCGCGAGCGCGCAGCCCTTGACGACCATCGGATCGAGCCGTTCACCGTCGACGAGGATCAGGCCTTCGAGCACGCCTTCGGGCGCGTACGTCCCGTGCACCGCGAAGTGCAGGACATCGGCCGGCGGATGCCCTTTCAGGCAGTCGATCACCGACGCCGCCGCCGCGTTCACGGATGTCGCCTTCCACTCGTGCACGATCGTGTCGGCTTCCTCCTCCGCGTCGACGAGTCGCCACGTCGTGTCCGGGTACACGCCGCACACCACCGCGATGTCGTGCGCGTCGACCTCGACCGGCGGCGGCAGTGCCGGACGGCGCTGGCCGAAGCACCCACCGCCCGACATCGGCCTGCGCGGCGAGGAACGGCGGCGCATCCGCATCGAGCGCGGGCTCGACGGTCGCGAGCTCCCACGGTACGTACGGCTCCTGGGCGAGCAACAGCACACGCGGTGGCCGGTCGAGCTTCGCGGCGACCGCGCGCGAGCAGTGCGAAGAACTCCTCCGGCACCTTCTCGCTGACGGTACGGCCGATGCCGGTCGAGGAACTCGACGAGCCCGGGATCGCCTCGGTGCGACGCCACGCCGGCGATCAGCTCGCTCGCGAACGTCTGCGGCCGGCGGCCCACATCCGTGACGATCTCTTCCGGTGGGATCGGGATGTCGTGCGTCGTCTCGAACGTCCACAGCAGCCGACCGTCGGAGACCGCTTCGCTGTAGGTGATGCGCGCGGTGAGGTCGGGCGCGTCCTTCTGCGGTGCGACCGCGATGACACTCGCGGTTGCCGGCACCGGCGGCCGGAGCCGAGTGCAGCAGCTCCGCGTGCGCGACGATCGGCGATCGTGCGGATCGCGACACCGACGGTCTGCCCGTCGATCGAGTAGAGCGCCTGGATCGGACGGGACCACACATCCGCCGGCTGCGCGTCGGCGCGGAGCTTGTACGTGGTCGTGGGGTACGCGGCCGCGGCCGTCACCGGCAGCTGCCGGCGCCACTCCCCTTCGGCGAGCGAGAACCCGTCGGCGACGACCTGGATGTCGAGGGTGTACGGGCCGACGCTCGACGCCGGCCGCACGATCTGCGGGTTGATCACGCCCGCGACCGGCTCGGGTGCGAGCCCGACGACGAGCATGAACTCGTCGGCCGCGACGACCGCCTCGGGTGCATCCATGCGCGCGCATACGCACTGCGCGGCGGATCCTCCTCGGCGCCGATCCCCGGCACCGCGACCGAAGGCGCGGGCGGCGAACCGGGAACCGCCGCGGTCGGCGGAGGCGCGGGTGCCGCGGTCGGCGGTGGCGCGGGCCGCGGTCGGCGGTGGCGGCGCCGGAGCCGGTGCCGCAGGCGGAGGTGGCGCGGGCGCAGGTGCCGCAGGTGCGGGTGGCGGTGGTGCGGCCGCCGCACCTCCACCCGCCGCGCCCGCGCCGCTCGCGCCCGATCCGGCGGCCGCACCGCCCGACATCACCGACGTCAACCCGGTGATCGCGGCGCCGCCGAACGCGGGTGCGACCACCCACGAGACCAGCTCGGCCGGCGTGATGCCGATCCACCCGAACTGCTGCGAGAGCAGCAGCGCGCCCGCGCCACCGATCGCACCACCGATCGCACCCCGCACGATGCCGCCGCGTCCCTGCGCGGCGCGCACCACGCCGAACCCGATGAGCACCACGCCGACGAGCACTGCCGCGGCACCGGCGATGCCCGACGCGGTCGTGAACGGTGAGCGACCGGTGAGCCGGACCCAGACGACCTCGTCACAACTCCCGGCGGTGACGTGCACGCGGTACAGGCCGACCCCGTACGGCGCCACCTTCTTGTCGAGCCGCACGTTCGGGTTGTCGTACTCCTGGCCGCCCGTGACGACGCTCTCCACCGCGGCACGTGTCCCGATCGGGGTCTCCACTTCGACGCGCACGTGGGTCGCGTCGGGCGGCGCGGTCGCTTGCACGCGATGCACCGAGTCGACGTCGAGCGCGAGCGCGTGGCGCGGTGCCGTGTGCGATGACGTTGGTTGCCCGTCGACGCGGACGTTGCAGCTCACTTGCTGCGCCGACGCCGGCGATGCGCCGAGCCCGAATGGCGCCCCGAACCCGAACTCCGCGCCGAACAGGACGAGGAACGGTGCCAGCGCAACCGCGCGTCGGACAGCTCGGATCATCTCGGTCATCTTCCACCGGGTTCCCGCCGTCCCCGCTGGACCTTCGCGCCGCGTACCGGGGCGCGCAACCCCTGCTGTGGTGATTTGTCCCGCGCAATTGTCACGTGGTGCGTTGCGGACTCGCGCGCGAACGGCGACGATCGACGGGCCATCGACGAGAGGAGCGGTCGTGCCCCACGACTTCGATCCCGGGTTTCCCCCGCCGGTTCCAGACGCTCGTGCGCAACTACCCCGACGGCGACGTCTACCCGGCCGACGCGTTCCGGCTCGAGTGGGGGCCGGTGTTCCACCGCGGCCGGCTCGACGGCCACGCGCGGATCGTGGTGGTCGGGCAGGACCCCGCGACGCACGAGACGATCGCGCGCCGCATCCTCGTCGGCGAAGCCGGGCAACGCCTGCAGGGATTCCTCGCGAAGCTCGGCATCACCACGAGCTACGTGATGATCAACACGTTCCTCTACAGCGTCTACGGACAAGGTGGCGGCGAGCGCCACAAGAACGACCCGAAGATCGCGAAGTACCGCAACCAATGGCTCGACCGATTGATCGTCGGACAGGACGTGGACGCCGTCATCACGCTCGGGAAGCTCGCCAACGACGCGTTCCAGGCGTGGCGCGCGACGCCGAAGGGGCAAGCGTCGACCGTGTTCCAGCAGCCGATCACCCACCCGACCTATCCCGAGAGCTCGTCTGCCTCCGGGCAGACGACGAAGGCGGAAGCGATGGCGAAGATGCTGGAGAACTGGAACACCGGACTGCAGGCGCTCGCGCCCCACATCACACACCCCGACACGCCGACGCCCGCTCGCAGCTCTACGGCACGACGCTCACCGACGCCGACCACGCGCCGATCCCGGAGATGGATCTGCCCGCCGGGCTCCCGCCGTGGATGCGTTCCTTGAAGGCCTGGGCGTCGCGCGAAGCGACGGGCAGCGCCGCGGGGCCGACCGCGTCCGACGCAGTGAAGCAAGAAGCCAAGCGGGCGACCATCGTCATCGAGATCCCGACGCTCGAACGGGTCTGGCACTCGCCACCCTGAGGAGCGCTTCCGACCCGTCGGGTCACTCGCGCACCGACGCCCAGACCGCGTACAGAGGATCGCCGCGATGGTCGAGGGGCGTACACCGCTTCGACGCGGCCGGCTCGAACCCACCCGCGCCGCGAAGTAGTCGGCGACGATGCGCATGTGCGTTTCGTCGTCCGCCATGAGCCAGCCGCGCACGGCCTTCGTCGGGAAGAGACGGTTGGAGAACGTGCACACGAACCGGCCGCCCGGCCGCAGGACCCGCGCGACTTCGCGAAACACCGCGACTGGATCGGTGAGGTAGTCGACCGAGACGCAACACGTCGCGTTGTCGAAGCAATCGTCCGGGAATGGGAGAATCGGCGCCGCGTTCAAATCGTGCACGACCCACGCCGCCGCTTGCGCGTTCGCGGCGAGCTCCTCTGCGTTGAGGCCGAGGACCGTGAGGTTGGCGGGAGCCGTCCGGAAGTGCGACACCCACGAGCTCATGAGGTCGAGGACGTCTCCCCGTACATCGAGTTCTTCGTAGAGCGCGCCGACCGCGGCGATCGCCGCGTCGTCGATGTGGGTGACGAACCGGGGGAACGCGTAGAACTCAGTGTCCTGCTGCTCGTCCTGGCGGGCGAAGAATCCCGGCGGGAACTCGCTCACTGCGGCTGTTCGATGAGCTCGAGCACTTCGCCGTCGGGGCCCGCGAAGCAGACGAAGCGCAGCACCGGGAGGTCCGCGCCCATCGCCATCGCGACCGGCGGCGAGATCGTCTCGATGCCGAGCTCGGCGAGTCGCGCGCACGAGCGGTCGAGGTCACCGACGAGCAGCGCCAGGCGCCACATGCCGAGCGTGTTCGCGGCGCGCGGCGGCGCCGGGGTGGACGGCGGGCGTCCGGAAGCCCACGAGGATGACATGCACCTCGCCACCACCCGGTGCCGCGAGCATCACTTCGTCGAACGCGGCCGGTCCGTCGATGTGGAGGTGCGCGGCGTCCACGGGCGCGGGCGCGAAGCGCGCGACTTCGGTGAAGCCGAGCGCGCGGTAGAAGCCGAGGGACCGTTCCAGGTCGGCGCAGCCGACGCTGACGAACGACAGCCGCGGGCCCTGCCCCTCGATCAGCTCGACCGCGGTGCCGTCGGGATCGTTGCCCATCACGAGCCGAACGGATGCGCCGTTCGCGAGCTCGTGCGCCTGCACCTCGCTCCAGATCGCGCCGCCGCGGTCGATCGCGCGCGTCGCCGCCGCGTCGAGATCGGTGACCGCGACACCGAGACGCTGGAACCCGGTGGTGACGAACGACGCGGGCGGCGCGCCGGTCGGCGCGGGTTCCTGCCACTCGAGCAAGTCGATCGCGCCGCCGTCGAAGCCGCGTTCACCGACGAGCACCCATGCGTCCCAGCGCGCGGTGTCGAGCCCGAACGCGGCACCCGGTTGCGCGGTGTCAGGTGTCGTCCGCACCGCAGCGTCGAGGCCCAACGCGTCCGCGTAGAACCGGCGCGAGCGTTCGAGGTCGGTGCAGTTCACGTTGACGTGGAAGATCCGGGCGTCATGCATCGAGCCACTCCGCTTCGTCGGTTCCGAGGGGCGCCGGCGGGCGCGACCTGTACGCCGGAGTCTCGGAGAGCCGGACAACCGGCGGCAAGTGCACGTGCGGTTTCGGCGACATCTCACGACCGTCACGGTCGCCTTCTGTCGCAAGAACAGGCGGGTCAGGGCGCGGGCTGGCCGGGGTTGCCGGTGCAACCCTTCGCGGCGGGCTTCCCCGCGAGGCGCTCGAGCATCCAGCTCGACACGTCGGGCGCAGCGGTCGTACGCACTTCGAAGTGGCCGACGTCCTTGTACGTCTCGAACTCGATGTTCGCGCCGGCCGCGCACTGGCGCTTCACGTAGTCGGTGGTCACTTCTGGATGCACGATGTCGTCGACGAGCCCTTGCGCGATGAACACCGGCATGTTGTCGAGCACCGCGCTCGGGGAATTGGCCGCGAAGTGCGGCTTCCACTGCGGCTGCTCGACCGGGTTGCCGCGCAAGTAGCGGTCGCGCAGGATCAACACGCTCGGCAGCACCGTGAGCGACTGCGAGTCGACCTCGATGCACCGGTGGGCGATGTTGTCGACCGCGGGCAGGTACCACGGCTTGACGACGGCGGCCGCAGGCGTGTCCGGATACACCTCGGACCACGACGTGGATCGCCATCGACGTGAGGATCACTCCGGGCGCTTCACCTTCGTCGTCGACCGTCAGCTGCGCGAGATCGGTGGGCGGTGCCATCGCCGCGACGCCGACCACGTCGAGCTCGGGCGCGTAGTCGGGGGCGAGCTGGGCCGCGAACAGCGTGGCGTGACCGCCCTGCGAGTGCCCGAAGATCGCGACCTTGGCGTCGTTCTCGTTCTTCACGAGCTGCTGGGCGGCGCGCACGCTGTCGAGCACGGCGCGGCCTTCGCTCTCACCGACGAGGTACGGGTGCGGACCGCCACTGTCGCTCCCCAAGCCCGGGTAGTCGGTCGCGGTGACGATCGCGCCGGCGGCGACGAACTGATCCAGCTCCGGGATGCGCTTCGCGTTCCCCGCGTCTTCCATCGAGGGCGCGCACTGCGGCGCGATACCGCTGGTGCCGTGCGCCCACGCCACGATCGGCGCGTTCGCCGCGGGCTTGCGGTCAGGGACGATGACGACCCCGGACACCGCGATCGGCTCGTTGCCCGTCCCCGTGGACGTGTAGAGGATGCGGAAGGTCTGCGCCCCGGCGACGTTCGCGCCGGCGAGCGGCTCGGACCGGATGAGCGTGCCGGTCGGAGCATCGGGCAACGGCTGCGGCGGGTCGTAGAACGCGCTCGGGTCGCCCGGGTCGACGAGCCAATTCGCGAGACCCCAGACGCCCACGATCAACGCGACCGAGCCGACAACGGCGACGATCCATGTCCGCTGGTTGGGCCGCCGGTCGTGTCGCGTCACGAATTCAGATCCTGCCTCGTCCGGTGCAGCGGCGAACCGTACCCTCTCTCCGATGAACCGTCGGAAGTTCCTGCAGACGAGCGCGCTCGGCGCCTCCGCAGTCGCGTTCGGCCCGTTGCTCGCGGCATGCGGAGACGACGAACGCGACCGCGCCGCGGAAGTCGCGCTCGGGGCGCACCGCCTGCTCGACCGCGCGCCGTCGGATGCACCGATCGACACGGTCGTGGTGCTCGTCATGGAGAACCGTTCCTTCGACCACTACCTCGGATGGCTCGGGAGCGATACCGCGTACCTCGACGCCGGCCGCGCCAAGTACGGGCACAGCTTCCACGTCAGCGGCCGCCAGCACGAGCACTACACGGACGGTGACGACCGGACCCTGGTGACGCGCCACCTGCCTTCGACCCGCACCGAGTCGAATCCGTACCGCGGTTGCGAGCACCGGATCCCGGGCCACGGTTGGAACACCGGCCGGGTCCAACGCGACCACGGCTTCGCGGCACGCGGCAGCGGCAACGACAGCTTCGCCCTGGGTTACTACGAGGCACCTGACATCGCGACGCACGCGAACCTGGCCCGCCGGTTCACGGTCGCCGACAACTACTTCTCGTCGCTGCTCGCGGGCACGTTCCCGAACCGGCAGTACGTGCACGCGGCCACCTCGCTCGGGCACAAGGAACACCCGGCCCAACTCGACGCCGGCGTCTACGGCGGCGAGACGATCTGGGATCGCCTACAGCGCGCGGGGGTACCGGCCCGCTACTACTACACCGACCTGCCGTTCCTCGCGTTGTGGGGTGAGCGCTTCTTCGATCGCATCTCGTCGATCGACCACTACTTCGACGACGCCGCCGCGGCACCCTCCCGAACGTCGTCATGGTCGATCCGGGGTTCTCGGGACCCGACCGCTCCGACAACCACCCGCACGGTGACATCCGCATGGCGCAGCGCTTCCTCCACGCGGTGTTCAGTGCGTTCGCGCGCTCGCCGCAGTGGCACCGCGGCCTCTTCGTCGTCACCTACGACGAGTGGGGTGGCTTCTTCGACCACGTCGCGCCGCCCGTCGTCGCCGACGACCGTGTGAGCAAAGTGGATGCCGAGAACTTCGGTCAGACCGGTTTCCGGGTCCCGACGGTGCTCGCGTCGCCCTTCGCGCGGCGGGGCTACGCGGACTCGACGCAGTACGACCACACGTCGATCCTGCGGTTCCTCGAGTGGCGGTTCCTCGGCGCACCGCCCGCAGGTGTCGACGCCACCAACGGCCGCTGGTATCTGACCAAGCGTGACCGTGCCGCGCACAACCTCGGCAACTCGCTGGTCACGGCCGCAGATCCCGAGCTCGACTTCGAGCTCGACGGCCCGATCCCCATACCCTCGGACGGATGCCGAGTCGCCGAAGGGCCGGCGGTCACGAACGAGTTGGGGCCCTCGGATGTGCCGCCCAGTGACCACTTCAACGACCTGGTCACGACGCAGTTCCGGCCCGCGGCCGAACGGCCGTGGCAGCCTGCCTGACATGACATCCGCGGCCTCCGCGCCCGACGACCTGACGCCGGATGCACGGCTGCGCGCGCTCGGCCTCGAGCTCCCGGTGGTTCCGACGCAACCGCCCGGGCACGCGCCCCGGCCGATCGTTCCGGTCGTGGTCCACGGGACGCTTGCCTTCTTCTCGGGTGTCGCGCCGCTCGAGCTGACCGGGACCATCGGCGCGGACATGAGCATCGAGGACGGGTACGCCGCGGCGCGGACCGTCGGGCTGATGACGCTGCGCCGCATCGTCGACGCGTTCGGCACCCTCGACGCAGTCGAGCGCTTCCTCAAGGTCACCGGCTACGTCCGCTCCGCACCCGGCTTCGCCAGCCAGCCCGAAGTGGTCAACGGGTTCTCCGACCTGATCATCGAGGTGTACGGCGAGGACCGCGGCCGCTGCGCGCGCACGGCGATCGGCGCATCCGAGCTGCCCCGCAACATCCCCATCGAGGTGGAGTCGATCGTCGCCCTGCGCGACGCACGCGGCGGTGGTTGAACACGACATCCGCGCGCCGCGGCGCCGGTTGGTGCTGGTCGGCGTCGGGCTGCTCGTCGGTGCCGCGGTCGTCGCGCTCGTGGTACTGGCCTGGCCCGGACACTCGTCCGAACCTTCGGCGCCGACGTTGACCATCGCCCCGCAACGCGCGCTGCACGACGGCGAGACGGTCCGCATCCGCATCACCGGTGTCGGGCAGTCCGCGAGCTTCCAGGCCGCGGCGCGCCACCATCCCGAGATCGACCCGACGACCGGTGACCCGCGCGTTGTGCTCTGCGCGACTTCGGATGACGCCGCCACCTGCGCGGACGCCTCGCAGCGCACGAGCGTGCCACCCTCGGACGAGCTCCCGGTGACCGCGTCGATCGAGATCCCGCGCCGGCTCACCGCCGGCGGAACGACGCGCGACTGCGCAGTGCACGCGTGTTCGCTCCAGGTGCAGCGCACGGTGGTCACCCGAGTGCGGACGGGACCCGTGGTCGACGGCTACGACGAGGTCGTCGTGGCCGCGCCCGTGCACTTCGCCACGGGCGCAGACGTGCACGACTGACGAAACGCGGCGACGATCCGCTCCGTGACCGCCACCACTTTGCCAACGAACGCACGCACCCTCGCCCGAGCCGTGCTCGGCGTCCCGCGCGTGCCACCCGGGTTCGTCACCGACGGCGTCAACCGCGTGCGCGCCGCACTCGGTCGCGTCCACGCCGCGATGGCACCCCCACCTGTTCGCATCCTCGAGGGACTGTTCGGCATGCTCGACCACCGCGTGCTCGTCGCGCTGTGCGCGGCGGACGTTCCCGACGCACTGCTCGAGCCGGTGCACCCGGCTGCCCTCGCCCGTCGCGTCGACGTCGATCCGGCCCGGCTCGAACGGTTGCTGCGCTACGCCGCGACTCGGGGCTGGGTCCGGTTCGACCGCGCTGGCCGCGTCGCGCCGACGCGGGTCACGGAGTTCCTGCGCACCGATCATCCCGGTGGTTGGCGCGGCATGGGTCGAGTTCGCGGGCGGCGCCGACGTCACCGGCGCGGTCTCGGAGCTGTCGGCGACCGCGCGGGACGGCTTTGCGATTGCGAACGGCCGGCCGTTCTTCGAGTGGATGCGCGAGCATCCGGAGCGGGCGGGCGCGTTCGACCGCGCGATGGCAGCGGGCGGGCGCATGCACGGACTCACCCTCGCGGCCGCGCTCGACTGGTCGGGACGCACGCGCGTGTGCGACGTCGGCGGCGGCACCGGCGACCTGCTCGCGACCCTGCTGGAGCTGGTGCCGCAGCTCGAGGGCACCGTGTTCGACCTACCCCACGTCGTCGCCGGTGCCATGACCCGCCCGCGCCTCCAGGCCATCGGCGGTGATGCGTTCGTGGCAGTGCCGAACGGCTTCGACACCTATCTCCTGGTGAACGTGCTGCACGACTGGAACGACACGGACGCCGCCCGCATCCTCGGCCGGGTCGCGGACGCGGCCGGGCTGACCGGCGCGAGCGTCATCATCGTCGACAGCGATGCGCGCGACGGTGCCGCGCGCCGACCTGTCGATCAGCGCCGACATCCTGATGGCCGCGCTCACCGATGGAGGTGTGGAGCGCGACACCGAGGCGTTCCGCGCGCTCGGCGCGACCTGCGGGCTGCGACCGGTGCGCACCGTGCGACTCGCATCCGGCGACCTCGCACACGAGTTCCTGCCGGCCGGGTCCGGTCCCTCCGCGCGGCGGTGACCCACGCCGGCGAGGGCCCGGTCCGTCGTCTCGGACCGGGCCCTCGCTTCGGCCGACGTTGCTGGGGGGCGTCAGCCGATGGCGACCGGGATCAGCACGCGGCTGATCCCGTGGATGACGCCGTTGCTCGCGCGTTGGTCCAGCTCGAACAGGTTCAGGGACGGGTTCGGCAACGCAGGCGCGTTGTCGACGAGCCGGAAGAGCCGGACGCCGAAGCTCGCGCCCGCCAGCGTGTCGATGCGACGCGAGAACAGCACCTGCAGCGCACCGAGCTTCCCCGACGCAACGTGGTACAGCAAGATCGTCGTGAGGGTCGGGATCGGATCGCCGCCACCGATCTGCGTGAGCGCGGTAACGAGGAAGTTCCACGCACCCTGCTCGTCGGAGCCGGTGAAGCCGAGCGACCGTGCGGTCCGCACGAACGCGGCATCGTCCGGCGCGAACAACGTGAGCGTCGACGCCGGATCGCTGAGCGCGCCGACGAGGTTCGCCGCGGTCGCCGCGGTGATGAGGATGTCGTAGTCGCGCGGGTTGTTGTCGAACCCGCCCGTACCACTCTTGCCGACAAGCACCTGGACGATGTTGCCGCGCGACGAACCGTGCCACCTGTTGTGGTGCGATTGCGTCGCGCCGGCCGGTACGGCCAATGCCGCCACCAGCGCGACCGCCAGCGGCGCGAGGATCAGCTTTCGGATCACGGGACCTCCCTCTCCACAGTTCTTCGGCGTTGCTCGCGACCTTCGGTGGTCGCGGGAGTGTCTTCGCTCACCACTCGGCGCCGGTTGCATCCTCGAAGCTCGGCACGGTGGCAGCACAGGGGGTCCCGGGATCGAGCGTGCGGGGGGCGCCCAACCCCGGGACCCCACTGTCCTTTCGACCCGGGAACGGCTGCGGTTGCATGGGTGGCGCAGAAATCGCGATTTCTGCGCCACCCATGCAACCCATCCGAGCCGGGCATCGAAGAAGCTCACATGGCGCCGCGATGCAGATCGATCGCGGTCGGGGAGGAACGAGTGTCGGGAACGGAAGCGATCGGCCCCCGACTGGCCGACGATCCCGAGGCGTTTCGCGACGCGTACGAGCACCTGAGTCCGCTCGTCCTCAACTACCTCCGCCGGTACGTCTCGCGTGACGAGGCGGAAGACGTCCGCCAGCAGGTCTTCCTCGAGGTCTGGCGCAGCCGTTCGCGCTACGACGCGGACCGCAAGCTCGAGCCTTGGGTCCTCGCGATCGCGAAGCGACGCGCCATCGATCATCTCCGCCGGCAGTCGCGCACACCTTCGGAACCGGTCGCGACCTTGCCGTTGCGCGCCGTCGCCACGGAATCCCATTTCGCGGACACCCTCGCGGAGGCCGACGAGATGCGCACCGCGCTCGCCGGCCTGCCCGCGGATCAACGCACGGCGCTAGAGCTCGCCTACTTCGCGGACATGACGCAACCGCAGATCGCGGCCCGGCTCGGCGTGCCGCTCGGCACGGTCAAGGCACGGTCCTTCCGCGCGCTGCGCAAGCTCGCGGAAGTGCTGGTGCCGCGCGACGCGCCGGACCCCGGAACATCAGCAGAAAAGGAGGCGGACTCGTGACCACCTCGGACACTTCGGGCCCCCCCGCCGACCCGCACGTCGTCGACGAGCTGCCGGCACTCATCGGCGGTGAGCTCGACCTGGACGCGACTCGAGACGCGACGCGCCACCTGCGCGCGTGCGCTGACTGCCGGCGGGAGCTGGTCGAGGTCGCGGCGGGGATCGGCATCATGCGGCGGCTCGACGACGCGCAGCACGACGAGCGCGCAGGGGGCGGCGAGGCAACGGCGCCTCCCGCGACCCGTTCGGCGCGTCCCCGCCGGCTGCGCGTCCTCGTCGCGGCGGCCGCCGCGCTCCTCATCGCGGGCGTCGCCGTCACCGCGACATTGGTCGCGACACGCGGCAACGACAACGGCCGAACGGTCGTGTCGCTCGCACCGGTGTCGGACACGCCCGCTACCGGTCAGGTCGCGATGCGCAACGCGGGGTCTGCGCAGGCGATGGAGGTCAAGACGTCACTCGGAGCCGCGCCGCCCGCGGGCTACTACGAGGTGTGGCTGCTCGACCGGGACACCGGCAAGATGCTCCCGGTGGGCGTGCTCCCACCCGACGGGCGGGGTGTGTTCCGGCTGCCCAGCGCGTTGCTCCAGAGCTACGACACGGTCGACATCTCGCTGCAGCCGGACAACGGCATGACCGCGCACTCGAACGACAGCCTGCTGCGCGCGGACTACGCCTGACGCGTCGACGCCGCGGCGCGCGTCGGCGATCGCGACGCTGACCCGGCGCCACGCTTCTGCGTTCCAACCGGGTTCGTCGACGGCGTCGGCTTCGAGCTCGACCTCGAGCGCGTCGAGGCGCGGCCGGTCAGCAGTCGTGAAGACCGCGTAGTCCTCCCACGCGGGAGGTTCGCCGAGTGGCTGACCGACGAACACCGGCACGAACACCGAACGGCACGGCGTGCCGAGCAGGAAGCGCGCATTCGGATGCCGCACGCTCGCATTTGGTGCCACGAGCTCGGCGACAAGGGCAGCCGTCGTGGCTTCGATGCCGGCGACGTGCATGCAGATGGTCCAGCCGTTCGTGCCCCCGACGTGCGACCGCAGGTGCGCCTCGAGCATGGCGACGGTCACGGGCTCGCGCGCCAGGACCGCACGGCTCGCGCGCAAGCGTGGATCCACCAGTGTCGTGACCGGTTGCCGGGGATGGCGGTGCGCGGTGTCGAACGCGGCGATCGTCGTGCGGTTCGAGATGGCGCGTGTGCGCTTCACCGGTTCAACCGCCCAGGTCGAGCCCGACGTCTCGAGCACGAACGCGCTCACGGTGTCGGCAACGAGGAACGACGACCAGTACGGACGCACGGCATCTCGGTGACCCGAGCCACCTTGTCCGTAGCGTTCGAGCAAGGACGTCATCACCTCGATCGCGGCAGCTGCGGACGGCGCGCGCTCGAGGCCGAGCCGCACGAGATCGATCCCGATGAGACCCGGCGGCGCGCGGCGCGGGTCGAGCGTCGTGAAGATCGTCTCGTTCCCGATCGCAACGCCGGCTTCGTTCACGCCGTGCTCCACACCCCACGCCCACGCCGGCCGGGAACCGACGAAACCGATGGTCTCGCGCGCGCTGCCGTCGATCTCGACGTGCGTGGTGCCGATCGAGCCCGTGGCCGGGCGGCACGGGAACCATTCGACCCGCTGCGGTTCGTCCGGCGGCCGGTCGGAGTTCTTCGCGAACAGCGTGATCCCCGCATCGGTCGCGGGCCCGAGCGCGCACAGGCAGTCACACATGCGGCTCCATCATGCACCCACCGGGGCCGGTCAACACGCCGCCGCATGTTCGGCGCCGCCGTGCCTGACCGCGCCGCACTTGCCGGAGCGGCGCTCGCACTGCTCGACTCTGCGCGAGCCACCGAACCCCGTGCCCGCCGACAGGAAGAGAGCTCGACATGGCGCATCCGCGCGAGGAGATCGAAGCAACGGTGCAGCGATACGTCGCGGTGCGCGAGAACATCGACAACGCCGACGGGACGTGGCGCGACCTGGCCCAGTTCTTCACCGACGACGCGGTGTTCATCGACCCCGCGTGGGGCCGCGTGGAAGGCATCGACGAGATGAAGGCGACCGTCTTCGGGGACGCGATGGTCGGGCTCGAAGAATGGAAGTTCCCGGTCGAGTTCTACGCCATCGACGGCGACAACGTGGTCATCAAGTGGAAGCAGCTGCTGCCGGGCGCGAGGGCGGACGGCACGCCCTGGCAACAGTCCGGCGTGTCGACGCTGATCTACGCGGGCGGTGGGAAATTCCGGTACGAAGAGGACCTGCTCAACATGGTCCACGTCTTCGAGGACATGCGCGCGAGCAAGTGCAAGGTCCCGGACGTCGCGATGCCGCCGAAGCACCCGAACCGAGACTTCTCGCGCTCCGAGCGTTAACGGGAGACGGTCGGCAGCTTCTGCCGCGTCGTCAAGGCACCTGCGAACAGATCACCCACCTCGAGCAACCGCGCACCCGCGTCACGCAGGGCCCATCGGTCGCTGCGGAGGTCAGGGTCCTCCAGCTCTTCCCACGTCACGGGCATCGACACGCGCGCACCCGGCGAGGGACGCGTCGAGTACGGCGCGACGAGCGTCTTGTTGATCGCGTTCTGCGTGTAGTCGAACCGCGCCAGGCCACCGCGCTCGCGCTTGCCCCACTTCCAGCTCACCAGGTCGGGCACGGTGTCGCCGACGAGACGCGACACCGCCTCGACCCACTCGCGCGTGTCGGTCGAAGGTGAGGCCGGGCTCGACCGGCACGTAGATCTGCACACCTCGCTGGCCCGTGAGCTTCGGGAAGCCGCGCACCTGCAGGTGATCGAGCGCCGCCCGGTAGAGCTGCACGAAGGTCAGCACATCGGTCCAGGTCGTCTTCTCGCCGGGATCGATGTCGATCAGCGCGTACGTCGGTTCCTTCACCTTCGGGATCTTCGACGTCCACGGGTGCAGCTCGACCGCGCCGTAGTTCGCGAGCCACGCGAGCGCCGCGGGCCGGTCGGCTACGAGGTACCACTCCGTCTCGCCCTCGCCGGCGTCTGTCGTAGCGCCACCGGGTCAACCAGTCCGGCGCGTGCGACGGGATCGCCTTGTGCCAGAACCCCGGCTTGTCGACGCCGTTCGGGAACCGGTGCATGTTGAGCGGCCGCGCTTCGAGATACGGCAGCATCACCGGCGCGACCATCGCGTAGTAGCGGATCAGGTCGCGCTTGGTGAGTGGCCTCTCGCGCTTGTCGAGCGGCCGGGAAGAGCACCTTGTCGAGGTTCGTGAGCGACAACACCACGCCGTCGAACTCCCACTCGCCGTTGGCGCCGAGCGCGTCGAGCGCGGCGATGTCGGGCCGCGGTCGACGAGAAGTCGAGGCTCGGCGGTCGCCGCGCGGCGCGTCGCTGCGCCAGACCGCGTCCGGATCGGCCTTCACCTCGTCGTTGGTCCGGCCGCTGCGCACCGACTGCGGATACTCCTCGGCGTTCCAGCCCTGTCACCGCGCGCGTCGTCGTTCTTGTGGAAGACGAGCCACTGCTCCTTGCCGCTGCGATCCGGCCCGCGCCGGATCATCACGAACCGGCCGCGCAGCTTCTCGCCGTGCAGGTCGACGTGCAGCTCGCCGTCCTCGACCGCGGCGACCGGGTCGTCGGTGTGCACGGGTTCGTAGGTGCCCCAGTCCCAGACGATGACGTCGCCGCCGCCGTACTCACCGCGCGGGATCGACGCCTTCGAAGTCGAAGTACTCGACCGGATGGTCCTCGACGTGCACGGCCAGGCGTTTCGCCGCGGGGTCGAGCGACGGGCCCTTCGGGATCGCCCAGCTCACGAGCACGCCATCCATCTCGAGGCGGAAGTCGTAGTGGAGCGCGCCGCGCCCGGTGCCGCTGCACCACGAACCGGTTGCCGGGCTCGGCGGCCGGTGCGCCCGCGGGTTCCGCGGTCTTGGTGAAGTCCCGCTTCGCCACGTACTCCGCCAGCTGCGCCTTCTTCGTGGTCGCCGCCTTCTTTGCCTGCTTCTTGGTCGCCGCCTTCTTGGTCGCCGGCTGCTTCTTCATCGCCACGAGATGCGGTGTACCCGATTTCGCGCGCCCCGTGTCACCCGAAACCCGGTGGTTTGCGCAGGTGCCGGCATCGGAACGCGGATATAGGGTCCGACGGTCAAGTCGGCCAGTGGCGGGGGGTACTCCGATGGGCCTGACTCGCACGCATGTGAGGAAGATTGTCCGGCGTCACCGCGCTGACCGTCGCGATCGTCCTCCTCGGCAGCGGCTGCCGCTACTTCGACTGGGGTGCGAACAGCCACGGCCAACTCGGCGACGGCACCACGAACAACCGGACCGCACCGGGCAACGTGCCGCCCGCGACGCCGTGGAGCTCGGTCGAACCCGGGAACGACTTCAGCTGCGGGATCCGCAGTGGCAGTGAGCTGTGGTGCTGGGGGTCGGGCGGCTTCGGCAACCTCGGCAACGGCATGAACCAGACGCAATCGCTGCCCGTGCAGGTCACGCAACCCGCGAGCTGGACGAGCGCGACCGCGGGTGGCGAGCACGCGTGCGGCATCACCACGCTCGGCAACCTCTTCTGCTGGGGTGCGGGATCACGCGGGCAGATCGGCGACGGCAACGGCGCGACCGTCTCGCAACCGCTGCTGTCCTCGTTGCTGACCGGTTGGACGATCGTCAGCGCGGGAAACCTGCACACGTGCGGGATCCGCGTGGGCGAGCTGTGGTGCTGGGGCGCGAACTCCGACGGTCAGGTCGGCGACGGCACGACAACCGACCGGTTCTCCCCCACGCGCATCGGCACTGCGACGGATTGGACGTCGGTGCGCGCCGGCGACGCGCACTCGTGCGGTGTCCGCGCCGGGCAGCTCTGGTGCTGGGGCGACAACATCAACGGCCAACTCGGCGACGGCACCACCACCGACCGGCCCGTGCCGACCCGCATCGGTACAGGCACCAACTGGCTCTCGGTCGCGACCGGCGCCGACCACACGTGCGGCACGCGCACGGGAGGCCAGGTGTGGTGTTGGGGTCTGAACTTCTCCGGCGAGTTGGGTGACGGCACCACCACCGAGCGGCACGCCCCAATCCGCGTCGGTACCGGTACCGACTGGAACTCGGTGAGCGCGGGTCAAGGGCACACCTGTGGCACACGCGCCGGCGGTCAGCTGTGGTGCTGGGGTGACAACTTCTTCGGTCAGTTCGGCGACGGTGGCGCGCTGGCGACGAGCTCGGTACCGGTCCGCACCGGCGCCGGCACGGACTGGATCGTTGCCGCCGGCCGGCTCCATACGTGCGGCATCCGCACGCACGGTGATCTCTTCTGCTGGGGCGCCAACAACGCCGGGAACACCGGTGACGGAACCTTCGTGCAGTTCCGAACCACGCCCGTGCACACGGGTGTGCCGACCGACTGGGACGTCATCACCGCCGGCGGCGACCACACGTGCGGCGTCAGCCAGGACAAGTCGCTGTGGTGCTGGGGCCAGAACGGGAACGGCCAAGTCGGCGACGGCACCACAACCGACCGGCTGTCGCCGGTGCGCATCAGCCCCTTCAATGATTGGACGGATGTTGCGGCGGGCGACTTCCACACGTGCGGGATCGAACAGAACGCGTTCCTCCGCTGCTGGGGTTGGAACTTCAGCGGTCAGCTCGGCGACGGCACCAGCACTGACCGGCTGACGCCCGTGGGGATCGGTGACGTGCAGATCCACGGCTTCTTCATCTCCGTGACGGCGGGCCGCAACAACACTTGCGCGACGACTTCGAACAATTCCGCTTCGACGACCGGCGCACTGTGGTGCTGGGGCTACAACCACTTCGGCCAGGTCGGTGACGGCACTATCGTCGACCGTCACTCCCCGGCGCAGATCGGGAGTGCGTCGAATTGGAGCAGCGTTGCGCTCGGTGAGTTCCACACGTGCGGCATCGCGGCCGGACAGCTCTCCTGCTGGGGGTACAACGGCGACGGCGAGCTCGGAGACGGCACCATCGCCAACGCGGCAGGCACCACTGCGCATCGGCAGCGCGAGCAACTGGACCGCGGTGAGCCCGGGCGGTCAGCACACGTGCGCGATCGGCGGCGGAATGCTGTCGTGTTGGGGTGCGAACTCGCTCGGTCAGCTCGGCGACGGCACGACCAACCCGCACTCCACGCCGGCGACGGTCAACGGCGCCACCGACTGGGCCGCGGTGACGACGGGACTGAGCTTCACGTGCGGCGTCCGCTCCGGCCAACTCTGGTGCTGGGGCGACAACAACAGTGGCAATCTCGGCGACGGCACCACCACACCGCGCACTGCGCCCGTACGCGCCGGCACGAAGGCCGACTGGGTCGCGGTGGACGCGGGTGCCAACCACGTCGTGGGATCGCGCAACGTTCCGGCCACGGAGTGAGCGAGCGTCGACTCAGATCTCGACGGGCGTGAGCCGCATCTCCTGCGCGACCGACACCACGATGCGACCGTCGGTGTCGTGCATCGTGCCGCGGCAGCAGGCCCCGTCCACCCGCGTTGACGAGCGCTTCGACGTCGAAACACAGCCATTCGTCCGCGCGACACGGGCGGTGGAACCAGACCGAATGGTCGAGGCTCACCATGCCGGTGATGTCACCGTCGAGGTGGCGGGGCCGGCCGCCGGTGCCGGTCCAGTCGGTGGCGAAGCCGATGAGTGCTGCGTGCAGGTGGGGATCGTCCGGGAGCCCGCTCGGCACCCGGAACCAGTGCCGGTGCGTCGAGCGGCGCGTGCCGTCGGCGCGCTCCGGGGTCGGGCCGATGTCCGCGGCGATCCACGGCCCCGGCCCACCCGACGCGGTGTAGGCGTCAGGTGCGCCGATGTCGGGTGCGAGCGGGAGGTCGTACTCGTAGCCGGCCGTATCGGTGGTGAACGACGCCGTCATCGTGAGCACCGGCGTGTCGTTCTGCGTCGCTTCGAGCTGGCGGGCCGCGAAGGAACGACCGTCGCGCAGTGCCGTGACCCGGTAGTGCACCGGCGGCCCCGCCGCGACCCGCTGCGCAGGAAGTACGCGTGCAGCGAGTGCACCCGCCAGCCGTCGGGCGCGGTACGCGTCACCGCGGTGATGGCCTGGCCGACGACGAAACCGCCGAACAGCGCGGGCCCGAACCACGGCGGCGTCTCGCCGACCCAGCCGTCGCCGTGCGGTCGCACCGCCAGGTACTGCTGCGTCTCCGCGACGACCGCGTCGAGATCGCCGCCTGCATCCGCCATTGCCGGCCGAGCCTAGAACCGGTGTGCTCAGCCGGTGAAGGGACTGCGGTGGGGACGGACGGGCGCGGTGGCGAGGAACGGGCGCACGTGGGTGTCCATCAGCTCGTCGACGACCGGCTTGTACTCGGAGTCGGCAACGCGGTTGTCGTCCTCGTGCGGATCGACGGCGCCGTCGAAGAGCTGGCACGGCGCGATCGCGTCCTCGTCGACGACGAGCTTGTAGCGCTCGGTCATCGAACGACGGCGAAGCCCCAGTTCTCGCTGATCGACACGGTGCGCGGCGCGGCGCTTCGGGCGCTTCACGGTCGATGTAGCCGAGCAGCGAGCGCCCCTCGCTCGCGGGAGCGCGGGCGCGGCCGCGATGTCGCGCACTGTCGCCGGCACGTCGAGGTGCTCGACGAGACCGTCGACGACACGCGGCGCGCACCCTCCCGGCGGACGGACGATGAGCGGGACGCGCACGGCCGGGTCGTAGAGCACGCACTTCGACATCATCCCGTGGTTGCCGCCCATCTCGCCGTGGTCGCTCGTGTAGATGATCCACGTGTTGTCGAGGAACCCGCGCGCGTCGAGAGCCGCGACGATGCGGCCGACCGCGTCGTCGATCACGCGACGTCGGCGCTGTACGCGCGCCGCATGCCGCGAATCGCGTCGTCGGTCATCGTCGCCGTGTCCGAGAGGTCGAGGAACGCCTGCAGCAAGCGCCCGTAGCGGCCGGTGCCGTCGATGTCGGGGCGGCGCGTCGTCGCGGGCATCGTCACGTCCACCCCGGCGTAGCGATCGACGGCGGCTTGCGGCGCGTCCCACGGGTCGTGCGGACCCGGGAAGCCGACGAACAGGAAGAACGGCTCGGCGTGGTCGTACGGCCTCGATCCACTCGACCGCGCGGGCGCCGTGCCACGTATCGATGTAGGCGTCGAGCGGCAACGGCATCGGCGTCGAGTCCCACATCGGCACCCGCTTCGTCGCGCCCCGGCCGGATTCGTTCTCGCCCTGGTAGCTCCGGTCCGCGATGTGCCGGCGATACACGTCGAGCAACCCACGTTCGTGCAGATGCGTCGCGTGTACCGGTTCGGCGTCGCACCCGCGAACTTGTCACCGGTCTCGTGCACCTCGGTGAATCCCAGCGCCTGCAGCCTCGGCGCCATGTCATCGATGTGCGCGCGCGTCCTTGTCTTCGTCCTTGTACAGGTGCGCCTTGCCGAGCAGCGTCGTGTGGTACCCCGCATCGCGGAGCGCCTTCACGTACGTCGGCGACGACGGCGCGATCTCGGCCCAGTTCGTGTACACGCCGTGATCGCGCACGTAGCGCTCGGTCATGAACGACGCGCGTGCGGGCATGCACAGCGGACCCTGGCAGCTGACTCTGCGAGAAGCGGACGCCTTCGGACGCGAGATCGTCGAGGTTCGGTGTCAACACGCCGGTCGCGCCCGCGCAACCCATGAGGTCGGCTCGGTGCTGATCGGACATGATCACGACGAGGTTGGGCGCGCGCGAAGCCATGCCGGAACCTTGGCGCACGTGACCCGATCCTCGCCAAACCGGACCCGTTCCGAGCCACAACATCTAGGCTCGGCGACCAGGCTCGCGATCCAGGGGATGCGCCGTGACGACTGCAAGGAACGCCGAGGTGGAGATCCACTACGAAGCGTTCGGAACGGCCGGCGATCCGACGCTCCTGCTCATCAATGGGCTCGGCTCGCAGTGCATCAACTACGCCGCCGACTGGTGCGAGAAGTTCGCGGCGCGGGATTCGCGGTCACGCGCTTCGACAACCGCGACACCGGTCTCTCGTCGAAGCTCGACGGTGTGCAGTACACGCTCCGCGACATGGCCGGAGACACGATCGCGGTGCTCGACACGCTCGGCGTGGCCCGCGCCCACGTGCTCGGCGTGTCGATGGGCGGGATGATCGTCCAACGCCTCGCGATCGACCAACCGGACCGGGTGCTGTCGATGACGTCGGTGATGTCGCGCACCGGCGAGCCGGAGTACGGCCAGAGCACGCCCGAGGCCCTCGCATTCTTGACCCGGAAGCCGGCGGCTTCACGCGCGCGGAGTACATCGACACCCAGGTCGCCGCAGTGCACGTCTACGGCTCGCAACCGGAATGGCTCGACGAAGCCGACATCCACGCGCGTGCGGGCGCGGCGTACGACCGCTGCTTCTACCCGGCCGGCTTCGCGCGGCAGATGCAGGCGATCACGGCCGACGGATCGCGCGCCGACGCGTTGCGCACGGTGCGCGTCCCTGCGCTCGTGATGCACGGCAGCCGGGACTCTCTCATCGATCCGAGCGGCGGCCGCCGCACGGCCGAGCTCATCCCCGGTGCGCGCTACGTCGAGATCGACGGTATGGGCCACGACTACCCGCGGCGGTGTGGGACACGTGGATCGACACGTGGGTCGACTTCGTGCACGGGATCGGGTGAACCCGAAACCATCGCCGGCAACGTCCGTCGCGAGGCGCGTCGACCGCTTGCCCTGGCTCGATGCGACGCACGCGCTCGACGATCTCGGCTGCGCAGTCCCGGGCTCCGTCCTCGGCGCCCGCGAGTGCCGCCGCCTCGTCGCCCTCTACGAAGACGACACGCGCTTTCGGGCCACGATCGACATGGCGCGCCACCGCTTCGGCGAAGGGCAGTACCGGTACTTCGCACCGCCCCTGCCGAAGGTCGTCACCGAGTTGCGCGCCGCGTTCTGGCCGCACCTGCTGCCGGTCGCACGCGACTGGGCTGCGCGGCTCGGTCGGCCTGCGCCCTGGCCCGACCGTCTCGACGACTGGCTCGAGCAGTGCCACGCGGCCGGGCAGACCCGCTCGACCCCGCTCATGCTCCGCTACGGACCCGGTGACTGGAACGCGCTGCATCGCGACCTCTACGGCGACCTCGTCTTCCCATTACAGGTCGTGATCGGGCTCGACGCGCCCGATGTCGACTACACGGGCGCCGAGTTCGTCGTCGTCGAGCAGCGGCCGCGCGCGCAGTCCCGCGCCACGGCCTCGGTCATCCGACAAGGCGACGCGCTCGTGTTCACGACGCGCGACCGGCCGGTGCAATCGGCGCGGGGATGGTCGGCCGCGCCGATGCGGCACGGCGTCAGCGTGCTGCGCTCCGGACGCCGCCACACCCTCGGCCTCGTCTTCCACGACGCGGCGTAAGTCCGCGGACCGGGCCGCGTAAGACCCGTCGGCGGCCTACTCCTTGCCGTCGCCCGTGTCGACGCGCTCGGCGACGACGTCGACGCTGACCTCGACCGTCGGTTCCACCCGCAGCACCAAGATGCGCGGCGGCTGCATGCCGAAGTCGCGGATGTCGAAGGTCGAGGCGCCGCGCAGGCGGATGGTGTCCGTGGCGCCGTCGACCAGCTCGATGGTCAGATCGTCCGCGACCGCCTTGGTGACACCGCGGAACTCGAGATCACCGGTGACGCGGAAGGTGTTATGGGTCGGCGTCTCCGTCATCGTCGTGAGGACGCCACGGATGGTCGGGAAACGCCGCGCGTCGATGCGCTTGCGCAACTCGCGATCCTCGAGCCGGTTGCCGGACCGCAGGTTCTCCACCGGGAACGACAGCTCTCCGGCGGGAGGAACCGTCAGGTCGACGCGACCCGTGTCCTGCACGTCGAGGTCGAGGAAGCCGACCAACCCGTCGCTGCGGGTGTTGATCGGATGCACGTTCGAGCGCGCTGCGATCTGTACGTGCGAGCCGCGGGATCGATCCGGTAGCGGGCCATGGCGTTGATCTTCACATCTCCCGGCGGCCAGTGTTGGTGCGTCGCACGTGCGCGGGTCACAATGTCGACCTGATGACCGCGCTCGAGATCGGCTGAACCGCGGTTGGTCGCATTTCCGGAACCGGAACGGACGTTCGCGCCGGGCACGCCGTTGTTGCACCGCAACATCGCGTACGGCAAGGCGCGCTTCGTCGTGCCCGCAACGGTCGTCGCCGACGAACCCGAGGAGACGCGCCTCCTCTACCGCGAAGGCACGCCGATCATGGGGCCACCCAGCCACAAGCTGCGCCACGATCCGGCTGCGTGCGAAGCCGCGCAACGCGTGGAGACCGCGGCGCGCGAATGGGACATGGTCGACGGCGTCTGGGAGGACACCGACGTGCTCGTCGTCGCCCGGCCCGGCGACTGGTACTCCGTCTGGCTGCTCTGGGCCGGCGCCGACCGCACACTGACGCAGTACTACGTCAACTTCGAAGTGCCTTGGCGCCGGACCGCGACGGGCTTCGACACGCGCGACCTCGGTGTCGACCTCGTCGTCGGGCTCGACCGGCAGCCCCGCTGGAAGGACGTCACCGCGTACGCACAACGCATCGCGGACGGCTTCATCACGGCCGAGCAAGTGGAGCACGTGGAGCGGGCGCACGCCGAAGTGCTCGCCCGCATCGAACGCCGCGAGGGCGTCTTCTCGGGCCGGTACGACGACTTCACGCCCGATCCGGCGTGGCCGCCCGCGACCGTCACGCCGGGATGGGATCGCGTCGACTGACGGTCGCTACGTGCCGACCAGCACACCGACGCCGCCTGCGGTGCGCAGCGCGGCGCGCAGGCTCGCCGGGCATCCCAGGTCTTGCGTCGTGGGATCGACACAGACGAGGACGACCTCGACGGTCTCGCTCGACTCGATCGTCATCATTCGCACGAACGCCGAACCGTCGCCGGGGACGACACGCTGGTTCGGCATCCCGATGTCAGTGCCGAACGGGACGCAGTCCACGATCACGTCGTCCGTTCCGGCACAGTCGTGGTGCGGCGGCGCCTGACCGTCATCGACACGCACGACGGCGAGCAGCGTACACCGCGTCGTCGCCCACGCCGCTGACCGCGACCTCGAGCCAGGCCGCCGGAGGACCGACGTAGCGCGCAGACGTCGTCTCGAGCTCGCCACCTTGCGAGACGGGATCCGTCAGGAGCGGGTTGCACACGGCCAAGGCAGCCGCGCCGCCGAGCACCAACAGCGCTTTGGCACCAGCGACGAACCGCACGCCGCGAACGCTACGGCGCCGCCGCGCAGTTGCGCACGCGCCGTCAGTGCAAGACTCCCGGGTATGCCGCATCTCCAGGATGCCGGTGAGGAACCGAGCGGATATCCGACGGCGGGCATGGTGCTGCGCGTCCGGGGCCCGCGGAAGCGGTTCGGGTCGCTGCGGGTGCTGCGTGGGATCGACCTCGATCTGCGGACCGGCGAGATCCTCGCTCTCGTCGGCGAGAACGGAGCGGGCAAGTCCACGCTCGTACAGTGCCTCGCGGGGGCGGCGAAGGCCGACGGGGGCCGGATCGAGCTGCAGGCGAACGGGACGGACCCGGGCTCGGGACGACCGAGCCGGATCGCGGTCGTCTGGCAGGACCTCGCGCTGTGCGACAACCTCGAGCGCGATCGCGAACCTCTTCTTGGGAAACGAGCGCCTGCACAACCGGCTGCTCGACGAGGCCGCGATGGCCTCCATCGACGCCGTCGCCCGCCGCGGCCGCTCGACGCGCGTCTGAACCCGCGACTGTTCGAACGACCGCGGCACTACGCTCCGATCCCGTGTTGCACACACCGATCGCGGTCGGCGGCGCGACGATTCGCAATCGCCTGTACCGCGCTCCCGTCCTCGAAGGTGCCGGCGACGGCGACGACGCCGCGGAGCTGCTCGCCCGTCACTTCGTCGAGAACGCACGGCACGGTGTCGGCCTGATCATCCAGGGTTCGTCGTGCATCTTCCCCGAAGGGCGCACGTCGCCCGGCATGACGTGCGTGGACACGCGCGCGAAGACGATGCGCCTCGCACCGATGGTGGACGCAGTCCACGCCGAAGGCGCGGCGATCTTCATCCAGCTCGGTCACGGCGGCCTCTACGCCATGGAGGCGTGGCACGAACCGTTCGCGGCGCAACGCGTCGGGCCGATTCTGGCGGTTTCGCCCGTCCGTCGATGGTTGCGGCCCGCGTTTCGTGGTCTGCCGATCCACGTGATGACCGCGGACGAGATCCGTACGATGGCCGTGCGCTACGGCGACGTCGCAGGCTGGGCGCGCGAGGCCGGGTACGACGGCGTGCAACTCGGCTCCGCCAACGCGAAGTTGCTCGACCAGTTCCTGTCGCCGTTCTACAACCGGCGCACCGACGAGTTCGGTGGCTCACTCGAGAACCGGGCCCGCATCCTGCAACTCATCCGCGACGCGGTTGCCGAACGCGCGGGACCCGATTTTCCGTGCACGGTGAAGGTGCCGGCCGAACGGGCACCGATGCACTTCGCACGGGCGACGCCTGCGGAAGCGCTGCGTCTGTGCACGCTGGTCGAGGAGTGGGGCTTCGACGCGGTCACGCCTGTCGAGGTGTCCGTGTTCCCGGACACGACGCTCGCTCGCGGCGGAACCCCGGACTGGTCGAGCGAGGCCATGGCATCGCGACTCCGCCGCGCCGCGCCGAGCAAGCGGCGACGCACGATCATCGAGACCGGTGCCCGGTGGGGTGCCCGCCGTGCGCGTTCCAGCCGGTGTGGAATCGCGCACTGATCGCCGAGGCGAAACGACGCGTCGACATTCCGGTGTTCGCGGTCGGCGGCATCCGGACCGCGGCGGAGGTGCGCGACCTCCTCGACCGGGGTGACGCCGACCTTGTCGGCATCGGGCGGCCCTTCTACGCCGAGCCCGATCTCGCGGCGCGCATCCTGCAAGGCGAAGACGGCCCGCGGCGCTGTCGTAACTCGAACCGGTGCGTCGCCGCGCAACTGCTCGGGATGAAGGGCGTCTGTTACAACCCCGAGGTCCGCCGCCTCAGTCGTTCCGACTGAACTGCTTCCACATCTCGTCGGTGGCGCGCACGTGATGCGTGGTCGCGCCGAGGCGGGCGACGTCGATCGCGGCACCGGGCCACGTGTGCCCGCCACCGACGATGCGGTACATCACGACGGGCTCCTTGCACCCGGTCCAGTCCAACCGGACGACTTCGGTCCCGAGCTGTGTCTCGTTCGGACCTGCGGTGCAGTCGTTGTGCTGCGCCCAGGCCTGGGCGACGGCTTCCGCACCTTGCACCGGCGCGCCTCCGGTCGCGACCTTGCCGCCGCCGTACGGCACGACCGCGTCGGCGGTGCCGTGGAAGATGACGATCGGTCTCTGCTCGGCGTTGCCGCAGAACGTCGCGTTGTAGAAGTCGCCCGCAACCAGGCCGAAGCCGGCGAAGCGATCGGATGCCTGGCACGCGAGTGACGCTGACATCGCGCTCCCGCTCGAGATGCCGGCCGCATAGGCATGGTTCGTATCGACACACGCGTTCGCGACGAGCTCGTCGATGATCGCCTTGGCGAACGCAACATCGTCCTTCCCGAGGAAGTTCCACTGCCGGATCGGTGCGTCGACGCCGTTGGGCGTGGCGACGACGAAGTCATTCGCGTCCGCGACCTGGTCGAAGCCGCTGTAGACCGCCTGCTCCACCATGTTCGAGCCGGCACCATGGAAGTCGACGACGAGTGGCATCTTTCCGGTTGGCTTCGGCGGCACGTGCACGAGGAACTCACGTTGGACGCCGGCGATCGGAACCGTGTGCTTCGTCGTCCCGACGGTGTAGCCGGTTCCCAGCGCGCAGCGCGGCGCTGCGGTCGACGTCGTCGTGGAGCTCCCGGTCGTCGGGCGCGCGGTCGTTCGGGAGCTGGACCCGGTCGACGACGAGCCGTCGCTCCGGCAGGCGGGCAGCGCGAACAACCCGAGGACGGCAAGCACCGCGGCAAGGACTCGAAGGTGCACGGCGGAACGCTACGTCGCGTGCGGTCGCTGGTCGACGTGCGCCGCGAGCGTCGTGAGCACTCCCGCGATCTGCTCGCGCAGTGCCGGGTCACTGACGAGCCCGTCGTCGCCGATCGCATCGCGCGGCACCGGGATCTGCACGCACGCCGCCTCGACGATGTCAGCGCCCGTGTATCCGAGCACCTTGCGGAGCGAGTCGTGCGCATCGGCCGCGCCAGTCGGACCGAACGCCGACGCGTTGATCCACGCGACGGGCTTGCCGTAGATCTCGCCACCGCCCACCGACCAGTCGAGGAGGTTCTTGAACGAGCCGGGAAGCGCGCCCGCGTACTCGGGCGTCGAGAACAGGACCGCGTCGGCCGCGCCGATGCTGCTCCGCAAGTCGGCCACGGCCGCGTCGAGCGGCTCGGCGTCGTCGTCCGGGTTGAAGTGCGGCAAGCGATCGAGCCTGTCGAAGAGCACCGTGTCGACGCCCGCCGGCGCCACGACCGCCGTGGTCCGCAGCACGGCGGTGTTGGTCGAGCCGGACCGCAGGCTGCCGGAGATCAGGAGGATCTGCACGAGAGCCGGCGGCGTCAGTTCAGATCGAGCGCGAGGGGGAGCTGGACCGGCCGCCGGACGGAAGTCGGTTCCGTCGGGCGAGGCCGGCGCGGCAGCACACGCGCGTCGTCGAACGCGTGCGCGAAGCGGTACAGCCGGCGCGCCATCGCGCTACCCACGATCGGCGCGAGCTCGCGTGCCGAGTACGGCGCGAGCTCGGCGACGCGCTCGATGCCCTGCACCTTGAGTTTCGACCGCGTCGTGCGTCCGACGCCCGAGAGCTCACCGATCGCGAGCGCGGCGCGCACCACCGGTTCGTCGTCGGGACCGATGACGACGACCCCGTCCGGCTTGGCGCGCCGGTTCGCGATCTGCGCCAGCAGCTTCGTGCGCGCGACACCGACACTCACGGGGAGGTCGAACCGCGCGCGCACGTCGGCCCGAATCGACTGCGCAGACGCCGCGGCGGCATCCCAGTCGTCGGTACCGAGATCGACGAACGCGTCCTCGATCGACGCCGCCTCGACGATCGCGCCGAAGTCGTGCAGGAACTCGAACAACTGCGCGCCGACGGCCGCGTACGTGTCCCATCGCGGTGCGACCGCCACGAGGTCGGGACACAGCACCAGCGCTTGGTTCACGAGCATCCCGACCCGCACCCGGCGGCGGCGCGCTTCGTAGTTCGCACTGCACACGAGTTCGTCGCCGACCACCACCAGCCGCCCGTGCAGCGCCGGGTCGTCCCGTTCCTCGACCGCCACGAAGAACGCGTCGGCGTCGACGTGCAGGATGGGCGGCCCGGCCGGCACGGGGTCGGGCAGGACGAGCCCGGGGAGCTCGGGCATCCGCGCCCAGACGTCGACAGCCACGGTCGCGATGCTACGCAGCGCGGTGCCGCGGCTGCCTTTGGCCCCGGCCGCAGGTGGGTAGACCGGGCGGGATGCGCCCGCCCGCGGATACCACCCGAAGCGTCGTGGAGCTCGAGCACCGCGGCTGGCACGCGCTGTCGTCCGGGGCCGACGCCGCCGCGGCGTTCTACGAGGACGTGCTGGCCGACCGCGTCCTCCTGCTGCTCCCGGGCGGGCTCGTCATCGACGACCGCGCCGAGGTCATCGCGGCGATGCGCGGCGCGCCGTGGGACGACTACGCACTCTCCGACGAGCGTGTCCTCGAGCTGACGGCCACGAGCGCAACCGTCGCCTACAGAGCGCGTGCGAGACGAGGCGAGACAGAATACGACGCGCTGTTCAGCAGCACATATGTGTTGGACGCGGGTTCGTGGAAGCTTGCCTTCCATCAACAGACGCCGATCGGCGCGCACGAGGACGCGGCACGAGAACGCGCAGGAGGGATCATGAACAGTCAGCCGGACAAGATCGCGGCAGTTCCCGAGGGGTACGGCACGGTCACGCCGTGGATCATCGCGCGCGACAGCGCCCGTCTCCTCGACTTCATCTCCGCCGCGTTCGACGGCCGGGAGATCGCGCGGGTGCCGAACGAGGACGGCAGCATCGGTCACGCGGAGATCCGCATCGGCGACTCGGTCGTGATGATGTTCGACCGGCGCGCCGATTGGCCCGACCTCCCCGCGTTCCTCCGTCTCTACGTCGATGACGGTGATGCCGTCTTCGCGCGCGCGACCGGGGCCGGCGCGGAACCGGTCACGGAGATGACGGAGCTCGCGTGGGGCGACCGGGTCGGGCGTGTCCGCGACCCGCAGGGGAACGTCTGGTGGATCCAAGAACGCGTCGCCGAGTTCGCGCCCGACGAGATCGCGCAGCGCATGGCGGAGCCGCGGTTCGTCGACGCGATGCGCTACGTACAGCAGGCCGATCTCGTCCCGGCGGTCCGCTGAGCCCTGCTCGCGCGCCTGAACGCGTTCCGAACGCCGCGGCCGCGAGCTCGCTGAACTGCTGATCCGCGTCGAACGGGACGCCCTTCGCGTGGAACCAGCCCGCAACGTTCACAAGGTCGCGGTGCAGGAAGTCGAGCGCCTGCCCGTTGACGGTGATGTCGACCGCCTGCGGGACGTCGATGATCCAAAGGCGTTCCTGCCACCAGAGCAGGTTGTACACGGACAAGTCCGCGTGCACGATGCCGGCTGCGACCATGCGGTGCAGATTCTCCACGAGTTCGGCAGCCGCGTCCTCGACGCCGCGCTCGAGACAATCCCGCGTGGACCAACCGTGGCGCGGCCATCGTGCGGTCACCGATGTATTGCATGAGCACACCGTCTGCCGTACGCGCGACCGGGAACGGAACGGCCACGCCGGCGTCGGTGAGCCGTTCGAGCATCGCGAACTCGTTGTCGGGCCAGTCCTGGCGCAGTAGCAGCTTCCCGTGCCGCGACTTCTTCGCCGCCGCGCGTCGATCGCGGCTGTTGCCGAGCGTCCGGCCGTCTCGGTACACGCGGTCGTTCACGAAGGTCGAGGCGCGCTGGAACCCGAGCTCCTGCAACTCACCCTTGTGCGCGACTTCGCGCGGTCGGTAGCGCTTGTGCGCGAGCAGGCACGACCGCCCGTCGCCTGCGACGCGCTCGACGAGGAACACCTCGGCTTCTTTTCCGGTCTTCAGCGATCCGAGGTCGTATTCGTGGTACACCTCGGGTTCGGCGATGAGCCACGCCGTGTCCATGCACGCTCCTACGTCGGGAGTGGAAAGGGCTCCCGGCGGCGCGGCGCGATGTCAGCGGCGATGAGCGCGCGCGAGGTCGGGAGTGATCGAGCAGACAGTCCTCATCGCTCGCACCTCCTCGCTCGACGCTGAACCCACACATGATCTCCACTCCGACGCGCCGGTGCAACCGCGTTTCCACCCAACCCGGTTATCGAACGGTGAACTCGCGCCCGTTACGTGAACTCGGTCCCGGGCCCGGTCGTAATCACTCGGCCCACGCATCGAGCAAGGGAGAAGTGGATGCAACACCTCAAGGCCGCACTGTCCCGACGATTTGCCGTCCTCACCATCGCGGCGATGACCCTCGCTGTCGGTGGAGCCGTGGTCGCGCCGACCGCGGCATCAGCCGAAGGGTCGATCAGCTCGTTCAACATCTTCAAGCCGAACGCGTACGTGCAGACGAATCTCGTGTCGGATCAGCCGAACCAGGCGAGGCTCCAGGATCAGGAGCTCGTGAACGCGTGGGGCGTCTCGTTCTTCCCCGGCGGTCCGCTCTGGGTGTCGGACAACGGCGCGGACGTCACAACGTTCTACGTCGGAGGCATCGGGAACGGCCCGGTCACCAAAGTGGGCTCCGTGCCGATCCCCGGCGGCGCGCCGACCGGCCAGGTCCACAACGACACCGCCGACTTCACGCTGACCGGCAGCACGAACCCAGCGGTGTTCCTGTTCGATTCCGAGGCCGGACGCATCAGCGGCTGGAACCCCATGGTCAACGGTGGCGTTCCGGTCGACAAGGTGACGGATCCCAACGCGGTCTACAAGGGCCTCTCCATCGCGTCGACGCCGAACGGCAGCCGGCTCTACGCGGCGAACTTCCGCGCCGGGACGGTCGACGTGTTCGACGGCTCGTTCATGCCGGTCATGCACCCCGGCGTGTTCGTCGACCACCGGCTCCCCCGCGGGTACGCGCCGTTCAACGTGCAGACGCTCGACGGTCGGATCTACGTCGCGTACGCGAAGCAGGACGCCGAGAAGACGGACGAGGTCGCGGGTCCGGGCAAGGGTTACGTCGACTCCTACACGACCGATGGTCGCCTGCTGAGCCGGTTGTTCTTCCACGCACAGCTCAACGCGCCGTGGGGTCTCACGATGGCGCCACACGACTTCGGTCGCTTCAGCGACGCGCTGCTCGTGGGGAACTTCGGTGACGGCCGCATCCACGCGTTCGAGCCGCACACCGGGATCCCGCTCGGAACCGTGCGCGACGCGCGGCACCGTCCGCTCGTGATCGATGGCCTCTGGGCATTGGCGGTCGGCAACGGCACCTTCGGCGCGGCCAACCAGGTCGTGTTCGCCGCGGGGCCGAACGACGAGTCCCACGGTTTGGTGGGCACGCTGACGACTTCGCACTGACCGGTGGAACCGCCGCGCGGCGATGTCGCCGCGCGGCGGTTCACCCACGGTTTCGTCGGTGGTGGCGCAACTCGCGCGCCGAACGACAGACTGACGAGCATGTCCGAGAACCTTGCCCTCCTGGGCGCGTACAGCGATGCGATGGCCCGCGGCGACGAGCAGGCGGTGTTCGAGTACTGGTCGCCCGATTTCGTGAGCCACGTCACGCGGCGGGTGAATCCCGATCTCGTCGGCGCAGACATCCGTGGCGAAGAGATCCGGTGGTGGGCTTCGGCCCGCGCCGCGTTCCCGGACATGACCTTCCGCGTCGATCTGCTGATCGAGCACGACGATCTCGTCGTCTCGAACTGGACCGTCCGCGGCACCCACACGGGCGCGGCCTTCTACGGCGTCGAACCGTCGGGTGAGCCGGTCGAGATCAACGGCACCGCGATCCTGCGCATGGCGAACGGCAAGGTCGTCGAGCACTGGGGCGGCCCGCACTGCCAGGACGGCATCGGGCTGACGCATCATGGCCCGTCGATCGCGATCGACCGGTCGCCGTCGTGAACCGGAATCACGAGGTCTGCGACGGCGAGGAGTGGCGTACTGCCGTCCGCGAGCTTCATCATCCCGTGGGCGCTGGGCGACGGCGATCTCGGCGACGACGTCCTGGAAGTCGGCCCGGGCTACGGCGCGACCACCGACGTGTTCCGCGAACGGCTTCCGCACCTCACGGCGGTCGAGATCGATCCCGAACTGGCCGCCCGGCTCGCGCAGCGCATGGCCGGCACGAACGTCACGGTGATCGAAGGCGACGCCACCGCGCTCGCATTCGAGGGCGATCACTTCAGCGGTGCGACGTGCTTCTCGATGCTGCACCACGTGCCGTCGGAGGAACTGCAGGACCAGTTGTTCGCCGAGGTGGCGCGCGTCGTCCGACCGGGCGGACTGTTCGTTGCCTCCGACAGCCTGCCATCCGACGACCTCTTGGCGTTCCACGAAGGCGACACCTACGTGCCCCTCGATCCCGAAGCCGTGCCCGACCGCCTCGCGCGCGGGTTTCTCGGACGTCGACGTTCGCGTCAACGAGTTCGGTTGGGCCGCGCGCGCTCGCGCGCAGTAACGCGCTCAGCCGGAAAGGCGCTCAGCCGCGGCTGGCGATGTACTTCGCGTAACCCTCGGCCATCGTGCGCAGCTCCGGGTCGGCCTGGAACCGCGGCTCGAACTTCTCCCACGCCTTCGCCCGCTTCGCCGGGAAGTACTCCGTCGGCCAGTAGCCCTCGTGCGGGCGGTAGCTCTTGAGCACGTTGCGCGCGACCGTCGCCTTGTGCACTTCGTCGACACCGTCGGCGATGCCCATGGTGGGCGCGGCGGCGTACATCGCTTGCAACGGCGTGAGGTTGGTGGTGCCGAGCGAGCCGAGGATGTGCAAGGCGTTGAAGGACACGTCACGCAGCACCTTGGCCATCGTGTACTTCACCGCCGCGATGTCGGTGCGCGTCTCCTGCGTGCTGGTGTTGTCGATCTTCCACGCGGTCTCGAGCACGAACAGGCGCAACATCCGGATCTGCGCGTAGGAGTCCGCGATCTTCTCCTGCACCATCTGGTGCTCGGCGATGATCTTGCCGTGCGACTCCCGGCTCAGCGCGCGCTCGCACATCATGTCGAAGGCGAGCTTGCACTGCGCGATCGTGCGCATGGCGTGGTGGATGCGACCGCCACCGAGCCGGCGCTGCGCGAGCACCTTCGCCCCGTCTTCCGGCCCGAGGAGGTGGTCGAGGGGAACGCGCACATCGGTGTAGATGATGTGGTTGTGGTTGCGCGGCTCGGGTTGGATCTCGACGCCGGGCGTGTTGCGCGGCACGACGAACATGCCGTTCGTGCACATCACGAAGAGGATGTCGGCGACGCGTCCCGCGCTCGTGAACCACTTCTCACCGTTGATCACCCACTCCTCGCCGTCGCGCTCCGCGTGCGTCTTGAAGAGGTTCGGGTCGGAACCGCCCTGGGGCTCGGTCATCGAGTACGCGGACCAGATCTCCTGGTTGAGCATCGGCTCGAGCCACCGCTTCTTCTGCTCCTCGGTGCCGTACGCGGCGAGCATCTCCATGTTGCCGGTGTCGGGCGCGGCCGCACCGAACATCTGCGGCGCGGACGGATACTTGCCCAGGATCTCGTTCAGCAGCCCGAGCTTGAGTTGCCCGTAGCCGGGCCCGCCCAGCTCTTCGTCGAGGAAGATCGCCCAGAGACCCTGGTCCTTGACCTGGTCCTGGAGCCCCTTGACGAGCGCCCGGATCTTGGGATCCTTCGAGCGCACCGCGTACGGGAACACGAACTCGAGCGGCTCCACCTCCTCCCGGCAGAACTCCTCGACCCAGTCGAGCTTCTTCTGGAACTCCGGTTCGGTGGAGAAATCCCAAGCCATGTGCGCAACTCCGTGATCAGGTGGTCGCTGCAGTCTGCCCGGTCGGAACCGCTTTGCACCACCGGTGCAAAATCGCTGGGCTAGACAAGCACGATGCCGGCCGTGCGCGCCCCCATGCAGGCGACCGTCGTGTCCATCGACGTCCGCGAGGGCGACGAGGTGCGCGCCGGGCAGCAGCTCTTCGTGCTCGAGTCGATGAAGATGGAGCACGTCGTCGCGGCCGAGACCGCCGGGGTCGTCGTGCGCCTCGCGATCACAGTGGGCGAGACCGTGATGCCGGACGACGAGCTCGCGACCATCGACGCGCGCGACACGGGCGACTCGGTGGCCGGCGGCCCGGACGCCACGGTCGACCTCGAACGGGTTCGCCCGGATCTCGCCGAGGTCATCGAGCGGCACGATGTCGGGCTCGACCGCCGGCGGCCCGATGCCGTCGCCCGCCGGCGCGCCTCGGGCAAGCGCACCGCGCGCGAGAACGTCGCCGATCTCGTCGACGAAGGCAGCTTCGTCGAGTACGCGCCGCTCGTCATCGCGGGTCAGCGCCGGCGCCGCGCGCTGCAGGAGCTCATCGAACGGACACCGGCCGACGGGCTCGTCGGCGGCATCGGGACGATCGACGGTCACTCCGTGATCGCGATGTCGTACGACTACACCGTGCTCGCGGGAACGCAGGGCATGTGGAACCACGAGAAGAAAGACCGGCTCTTCGATCTCGCAGAACGCATGCGGCTCCCGGTCGTCTTCTTCACCGAGGGCGGCGGGGGCCGCCCCGGCGACACCGACGGCTCGACCGTCGCGGGACTCGACTGCCTCGCGTTCAACTACTTCGCGCGGCTCAGCGCGCTCGTGCCGCTCGTCGGCATCACGACGGGCTACTGCTTCGCCGGCAACGCCGCGCTCCTCGGCTGCTGCGACGTGATCATCGCGACCGAGGGTTCGAACATCGGCATGGGTGGCCCCGCGATGATCGAAGGCGGCGGGCTCGGCACGTACGAACCGACCGCGGTCGGGCCGGTCGACGTCCACGTCGCGAACGGCGTCGTCGACGTGCTGGTGCCGGACGAAGCGGCAGCCGTGCGCGTCGCCAAGCAGTACCTCTCCTTCTTCCGAGACGACGTCGCCGAGTGGGAGTGCGTCGACCAGCGCACGCTGCGCCACGTCGTGCCCGAGAACCGCGTGCGCGCCTACGACGTGCGCGCGGTCATCGACGCGCTGTGCGACACCGGATCGGTGCTCGAGCTCCGGCCCCGCTTCGGCGAGGGCATGATCACCGCGCTGGCGCGCGTCGAAGGCCGCGCTGTCGGCATCGTCGCCAACAACCCCGCGCATCTCGGTGGTGCGATCGACACGATCGGCGCCGACAAAGCCGCGCGGTTCATGCAGACCTGCGACGCGTTCGACGTTCCGATCGTGTTCCTCTGCGACACACCCGGGTTCATGGTCGGGCCCGAGTCCGAGGCAACCGGTGCGGTCCGGCACATGGCGCGGATGTTCGTGACCGGCGCCAACCTCACGGTGCCGGTCGGCACGGTGATCCTGCGCAAGGGCTACGGGCTCGGCGCGCAGGCGATGGCCGGCGGCTCCTTCAAGGCACCGCTGTTCTGCGTCGCGTGGCCCACCGGTGAGTTCGGCGGCATGAACCTCGAAGGCGCGGTGCGGCTCGGCCAGCGCCGCGAGCTCGACGCCATCGCCGATCCGGAAGAACGCGAACGCGCGTACCAGGAGATGGTCGACCGCATGTACGAACACGGCAAGGCCGTGAACATGGCGAGCTACTTCGAGATCGACGACGTCATCGACCCCGCCGACACGCGCCGCTGGATCACCACCCTGCTCACCGCCACCCCGCCGGCCGCGCCCCGCCAAGGAAAGAAGCGCCCGAACGTCGACACCTGGTGAGGCGCGGAGCCGGGGTGGCACACCGCCAGTTGTCTTGGCACCATAGTGGTGCCATAATGGCATCATGGATCTCGGGCAGTACGTCGACGATGTTCGCGAGCACCTGGCGATCGCGGCCGAGGCCGGCGGTGCGGAGGCCCGGGCGCTGGCCGAACGGCTGGTCGCACCGCTCGACGCCGCCATCCGCCTCGCGTTGCAGCACGCACTGGCCGCCGCGGCCGACGAGATCACGTGTCGAGCTCGCGCCCGGCTCGGTCGAGCTGCGAGTGCGCGGACGCGACCTCGCGTTCGCGGTGACGCCACCACCCGTCGATGCCCCTGTCGATCGACCGGATGCCGACGACGAGGTGCCGGCCGCGGTCGCCCTGGTGGGCGGCCCCGCGGAGGGCGACGACGGTGGCATGGCGCGGATCAACGTGCGGATGCCCGAGCACCTGAAGACGCAGATCGAGCGGGCCGCCGCCGCGCAACGACTCTCGGTCAACGCGTGGCTCGTGCGCGCCGCCGACGCCGCGTTGGGACGCGGCCGACGCGGGCCTGCGTCAGGAACGGCGCGCGACCCAGACCCCGCAGCGCTACCGAGGCTGGGCGAAGTAGGCGTGCGCCGCGCGAATCAGATGAAAGAAAAAAGGAAGCCAATGCACACGTTCGACACCCCCGAAGCCATCACCGTCGTCATCGAGCTCGGTGTGGGCGACGTCCACATCACCGCGAGCGATCGCACCGACACGTTGGTCGACGTACGCCCGAGCAACGAGGCGAAGCAGTCCGACGTCGCCGCGGCCGAACAGACCAAGGTCGACCTCGCCGACGGCATGCTCTTCGTCAAGACGGCCAGGAACTGGCGACAGTGGACGCCGTGGGGCGGGAGCGGGTCGGTCGACGTCCACGTCGACCTGCCGGGCGGTTCCAACGTCCGCGGTTCGGCCGGGGTCGCGACGCTCCGGTCCGACGGCCTCGTCGGTGACTTCCGCTTCAAGACCGGCGTCGGCAACGTCTACGTCGACGCATGCGGCCCGGTCGCGGTCACGACCGGCGCGGGCGACATCGAGATCGGCCGCGCCGAAGGGGACGTCGAAGTGAAGACCGCCGGATCGGTACGAATCGGCACCATCGACGGCACCGCCGTGATCAAGAACAGCAATGGCGACACATCGATTCAGGACGTCACCCGCGACCTGCGCATCAATGCCGCCAACGGCGACGTCGCCGTGGCCCGGGCGCACGCGGCCGTCGTGCTCAAGTCTGCGAACGGCGACGTCCGACTCGACGAAGCCGAACGTGGCACGATCCTCACGGAGACAGGGCGTGGCGATGTCGCCGTCGGGATCCGAGTCGGAGTCGCCGCGTGGCTCGACCTCAACACCGGGTTCGGCCGCGTGCGCAACGACCTGGACGACGCGGGACCCCCGAAGCCGGGCGAGCACACGGTCGAGGTGCGCGCCCGCACCGGCTTCGGCGACATCACCATTCGCCGGGCCGCGGCCGATGCCGGCGAGGAAACGTCACGATGATCACCGGCCGGCATCGACTGCCGGTCGACAGCTCGGGGCGGAGCCGGGCCGGCCGGCTCCGCACCCGCCGACGCGTCACGCGCCCGCCGAGCCCTCCGGGGGAGCGAAGAACTCGAGCGTGATCCCGTCGGGGTCCCGGAAGCTCAGACCCGAGCCGTAGGACGCGTCCTTGACGGCGCCGTGGGCGACACCGAGCTCGTCGAGCCGGCGGGCCCACTTCTCGAGCTCGGCACGGTCGTCGCACCCGAACGCGAGATGGTCGAGACCGACCGTGAACTCGCTGAACCCGTCGGCGGGCGCGGCCTGCCCGTGCTGGTGCAGCCCGATCAACGTGCCATTGCCGAGCAGGTACACGGTGTGGTGCATCGCGGGATCGGTGTCCTCGTCGATCACCGGTTCGGCGTCGAAGAGCGCGCCATACCAGGGAACGCTGACCGAGAGGTCGCGCACCGTGAGGGCCACGTGGGCGAGGGGCGGAAACGGCGTCATGTCAGTTCCTTCCGGCTCGATGCATCAGCCGGCGCGTCGTACGCCGGCGGGTGCGTTCGATGGTGCACGGACCTGGGCCGGCGAGCATTGGGCATTCGCCCTGTTTCTCGCACCGAAGATGCCGGGTGTCGCTCGCACGCACCACCGGACTCGCCCGGCATAGCGTGCCGTCGTGACCGACACCGTGCTCGTCACCGGTGGCACCGGCGACGTCGCCGGGTGGTGCATCGTCGAGCTGCTGCGCCGCGGCTCGAAGTCGTCGACGTCCGCGACATCGCCGACATCCCGGGTTGGGTCGCAAGAACCGGCACACGACGGCCAAGGCCGAGGGGCGGCTCGGGTGGAAGCCGCGCCCGGCTGCCGACACCATCCTCGACTGCGCCCGCAGCCTGATCGCGTTCGGCCGGACCGAGTGAGCCGGCAACCGCCGTTCAGGAAACCGCGGGATCGCCCAAGCGTGTCAGCACGTTGCGGGTGATCTGTTCGATCTGCGGGTCGCGCGCCGGCCAGCCCGTGCGCCCAGTCGGTCGACCCCGACGTCACCACGGTCGCGCCCGCCGTCGTTCGTGTACGCACCCAGCACCGCGTGGCCGTGACGGATGCGTTCCATCGCCTCGGGCTCACGCGTCCCGAACACGCGTGACGCGATGTACTCCAACTCGCTCGGCTCGCCCGGCTTGGGCGGACGGGGCGCGGTCTCGCGGGTGAAGTGCTGCGTCGGGCACGTGCCGAGGATCTCGAAGGTCGACGGCGTGCCGTCCTCGCCGGTCGGGTACGGCAGCCCGTCGCGGTAGGTGAACACGCACCCGTCGCACTCGTAGCCGACGACGGTCGCGCCGGCGCCGAGCACGTCGCCGTAGCCGAGCCCGGTGCCGTCGAAGATCCAGTGACCGGCGCGGTGCACGGTGTAGCCGCCGAGGCCGGCGGTCACGTTGCGACCGATGCGGTGATAGCCGCCGCGGGTGAACGAGACGCCGGTCATGTGGTTCTCGGGACGACCGACGACCACGTCGGACCAGAACGTCGTCACCTCCGCGCTCGCGGTCGGTTCCCATCAGCGGGTCGTTCTTGAAGAAGCCCTTGTACCCGACCATCACGTCGTGATCGTCGCCCTCGATGCGCACCTGCCACAACGACGTGTTGCCCGAGAAGAACGCCGCGTTGCCGCCGCGCGCGATGAATGCCTCGACCGTGTCGCGCATGCCGCGCGACCAGTACTCGTCGTGGCCGACCGACAGGTACAAGCTCGCGCCGTCCAGCACCTCGGGGTGTTCTTCGAGATCGGCGTTCGTGCACACACCGATCTCGAACCCTTCGCGTTCGGCCCACTCGATGAACGGCAGCTCCCAGTCGGGCCAACCCGCCGACCCGGCGTAGCCCGACAGATGGTTGAGCTGGATGTAGCCGACGTGCGCGGCGTTCTGCGGATCGGGCGCGCCCGTCCCCGTCACGCGCCGGCCCTTGCCCGGCGGCTTGTAGAGGTAGCCCGCCGCCATCGGCCGCTGCATCGCGACGTGGGTGCCGCCGGTGTACAGGTTCGGTCCGCCGAAGTCGTTGTAGGCGTGCCACGTGTTGGTCGCCAGCGCGAGCACGATGCGCGCGCCGGAAGACGGGCGCACGACGAAGAACGCGTAGTCGCGCCGCACCTTCTCGCCGACGTCGATCTCCATGACGACCTCGTAGTAGCCCGACCGCCACGCCGGGTCGACGTCGAGCGTGAGCGCGACCGGCCAGCCGCACCCCTTCGAGGCGGCGTCCTTCGGCGTCTCGTGCTCGTCGGTCGCGACCGCGTCGGAGCTGAACACGACCTCGCGTCGCGCGCCGACCCGCGCCACCTCGACGCGCACCGGCCGCCCGCCGGACGACGACATGTGCAGACCGACCTGCTCGCCCGCGCCGACCGACTGCGGCCAGCAGTACCCCGTCACCACCTCGCGCGCCATCGCCCGACCCTAACGGTCGCCGAAGGCATGCATCCCGTCCGCGAGCGTCGCGACGACGGCGTAACGTGCGGCGTGTGCCCGACGCGACGTACACCCACGGCCACGACGACAGCGTGCTGCGCTCCCACCGGTGGCGGACGGTCGACAACTCCGCCGCGTACCTCGCACACCGGTTGACGCCCGGCACCTCGGTGCTGGACGTTGGATGCGGTCCCGGCACCATCACGATCGACATCGCCCGGCGCGTCGCGCCGGCTCAGGTGCTCGGGATCGACGCCTCGCCCGACGTCATCGCGGCCGCGACGGCGGCAGCTGCGGCGAGCGACGTCGCCAACGTCGAGTTCGCTGTCGGTGACGTGTACGCGCTCGAGCATCGTGACGAGCAGTTCGACCTCGTCCACGCGCACCAGGTGTTGCAACACGTCGCCGACCCGGTCGCGGCACTTCGCGAGATGCGGCGCGTCTGCCGCACCGACGGTGTCGTCGCGGCCCGCGACAGCATCTACCGCGCGTTCACCTGGTACCCGCGCGACGCGCGTCTCGACCGGTGGCTCGACCTCTACTGCGCGGTCGCCGGAGCGAACGGCGGCGAGCCGGACGCGGGCAGCCGGCTCCGCGCGTGGGCGCTCGACGCCGGCTTCGGTTCGGTCACCGCGTCCGCATCTGCCTGGTGCTACGCCGAGGACGCGGAGCGTTCGTGGTGGGGCGACCTCTGGGCCGAGCGCGTCACACGACCGCGCTCGCCACACGCGCGGAGGAGTTGGGGCTCGCCACCTCCGGGGACCTGACGGAACTCGCGGCGGGTTGGCGTGACTGGGCCGCCGCGCCGAACGGCTGGTTCGCCGTCCTCCACGGCGAGGTCCTCGCCACGCCCTGACGCGGGCTCAGATCACGTCACTCACTCGCAGTTCGCGAGCCCCTCCAGCATTCCGTCATAGGCCGCGACGGCGTTCCCGTGCGCGGACGAGCGGGCACTCTCGACACTCCGGATGATCGCGTTCACGTCTTGCTCGGACGCGTTGCCGCGCGCCATCTGGTTGAGATTCCGGTTGAGGTCTCGCACGTCCTCACGAACATCGCGGCCCGTGAATCGCGCGAGGTCGTCGAGCTTGTCGTTCGCCCGGTTGATGTGCCGCTGCGCCTCGTTGGCGTTGTTCGAGTTCGCGGCCTTGCAGATCTGGTCGGCCGCCTCCTTGCCCTTTCGTTCGGCGCGCGCCTGCGTCGAACAACTCGCGAGCGCGAACGCCGACACGGCAAGCAAGGCGCTGAGGACGATCAGTCGCGCCTTCATACCGCGACCACCTCGGGATGCGTGTGCACATGGAACGCGGTGACGATCTCGGCGATGCCGCGGATGATTGCCCCGATGCCGACCCAGATGATGAGCAGCGCCGCGGAGCGCCCCGGATATCCGATCGCCCAGATGCCGATCCCGATCTCGATGAGCCCCGCGATCAAGGTCATCCACCACAGATCGACCTCATGGCGCAGCGCGAGGGCGATGATGAAGTCGAACGTGCCCTTCAGGACCAGGAAGAAACCGATGAGGGCCGCGAGGATCGTGAAGGTCTGGAACGGCGAGAGCAGCGCGCCGATACCGCCGAGCACGAACAGCACACCGAGGACGCCGTGGAGCCACTTCCATCTATCCACGATGCCGATCTCGACGAACTCGGCGATGCCCGCGAAGAAGAGCCAGAAACCGACGAGGTAGCCGATCGCGACGGCCGACCCGTAATGGGCCTGGAGCACGAACAAGCCGATGAGGATCCACAGGATCCCCATGACCAGCAGCACCCACCACCACTTCCCGACGGCCGGCCCACGCGGATGCGTGATGCCTACAGCAGTCATCGCTCAGCCTCCCCCGTTCTCATCCGTACGCGCGTCCGTGACATTGGCGCGGACACTTCCGAGCATCCGGTGCGAGGGATCGTAAAAGGACGGTCGGGCCTGGGCGCGGATCCACCTGGTATCAGCCGCCACGGCTCGGATCTCTCGTACCTTGTCCTTGCCAATCGGGAGGGACACTGAATGCGAGAGCCACGCACCCGCGCAGGCGCACGACGCGCCGCATTCGGCCGGATCGCCGCCGTGGTCGCTTGCGGCGCCATCGTCGCGGCCGCATGCGGCGGCGGGGGCGACAGCGGCGGCGCCAAGAGCACGAGTTCGGTCGCAGCCGCCGAGGCCAAGGTCGAGACTGCACAGAGCAATCTCACCGACGCGCAGAAGACAGCTCACGACGGCGAACGCAGCGTTCTGCAGCGCGGGCAAGGACTACGTCACCGCGGTCGACCGCTACGGCAAGTTGTTCAGCGATGACAAGACGACGGTCGGCGACGTGAAGACCGCGGGCAAGGATCTGGTCGCCCCGCGCGAATCGGTGACGTCGGCGATCGACGACGTGAACGCCGCTCGCGACAAGCGTCGAGCGCGCGCAGAAGGAACTCGCCGATGCCAACGCGGCGTTGGCGAGCGCGAAGGCGACCGCCTCGAGCGTGCCCGTGAGTTCGACCACCGCCGAGGCGACCACCACGACGACCGCCGTTTCGCAGCTCGCGGTGGACCGCGTGAAGCAAGCCGAGTCCGACCTCACGAAGGCGCAGGAGGGGATCACCGACCAGACCACGCTCGCCGACGCCGGCGTCGCGTTCAACTCGGCGGCCTTCGCGGTGCAGGTCACGTGGCTGCAGTTGCTCGCCGAAGCCGGCTGCCTGAGCGACGAGCAACACGCCGAAGCAGTCACGAAGGTGCGTGACTACACGGTCGCGCTCCAGACCCAACTGCAGCTCGCCGGCTACTACAAGGGCAAGGTCGACGGCATCTACGGCCCCGACACCGTCGATGCGGTCAAGGAACTGCAGACCGACAGCGAGCTGCCCGCGACCGGGTTCGTCGACCGCGCGACGGCGCTCGCACTCGACGCGAAGGTTCAGGCCATCGGGGCCAACGCGGCAACGCAGTCGCTCACGCAAGCGGCCGCGGTGCAATCAGTGCTCAAGATCGCCGGCTACTGGACCGGTCCTATCGATGGCCAGTGGACCCCCGAGCTCACCGATGCGCTCAAGGAATTGCAGACCGCCCTTGGCGTCCCACCCAGCGGCGCGGTCGACACCGCGACCCTGAATGCACTCGAACAGACGATCGCGACCGCCAAGACGGCGACAACGACTACAGCCGCGCCGTCGACCGATTCCACGACGGCCGGCTGACCACTGCCCGAGCGTGGTCGTCAGCGCTGCATCCTGGGATCGTGCGTAGGGCTCCTACCCCTCGCAGAAATACGCGGCCTCACCATCGAGGTCTCCGGCGGCCGAACCCCCACCATCGGCTCACACGCGCTCCTGCTACAGATGACCACGAACCTCTTGCACAACGCGATCGTCCACAACCGGCCGGAACAGGGCAGCGTGTGGGTTACGACCAGCGTTCACCGCGAGCGTGTGGTCCTCACGGTCGCGAACACCGGCGAGGTGCTCACTGCACAGTCGGTTTCCACGCTGGTCGCGCCGTTTCAGCGTGGAACCGAACGTGTGCGTACCGAGCAAGCAGGTGTCGGCCTCGGGCTGGCAATCGTCGACAGCATCACCCGAGCAAACGACGGAACCCTGACCCTCACGCCCGGGCCGCTGGAGGGCTCTGCGTCACGGTGCAACTCCCCGCCGTGCCACCCGCACTGTCGGACTCACGCGATAGTTCGCGAGGGGACGCGCGTTCGCTGATCCCGGAGATGACGAAAGCCCCCCGTGAGGAGGGCTTTCGGTGAGTAGCGGGGGCAGGATTTGAACCTGCGACCTTCGGGTTATGAGCCCGACGAGCTACCAGACTGCTCCACCCCGCGTCGGTGGAACATTCATGCTACCGGCGGCCTTCCGAGGGTCCAAACCGCGAGGTCACGCCGTCCGGAGGACCTCACGCAGCTTGAGGCGGCGGCCGGTGCGGACGATCGCGCGCTGGTAGACGACGCCACCCACCTGGATCGCGGCGACCAGCGCGCCGACGAGGATCAGCAACGACAACGCCATCTCGGTCGGTGACGACGCGCCAACCGCGATACGGGCGGGTTCGACGACCGGCGAGCAGAACGGGACGTACGCGAGCACCTTGGCGAGGCTGCCTTCGGGCGCGCTCTGCGCCACGATCAGCGAGCCGATGAGCGCGGCCATGAGCGGACCCATCGCCGAGCCTGCTTGTTCCTGGCGCTCGACGAGCGTGGCGAGTGATCCGGACATGACGAGGTAGAACGCGAGGCCGAGGGCGAACCACGCGGCACCGGACGCGAGTGCGCCGCCGATCCCGTTGGGCATGTCGCCGCCGAGCAGCAGCCGCACGACAACCGGGATGAGTCCGAACAGCAGCGTCGCGATGCCCATCACGCCGACCCCGATCACCTTGCCGAACAGCAGCGGGCGGGGTGGCACGATCGCCAGCAGCACCTCGCTGATGCGGTTCGCCTTCTCGATCGCGACTCCGTTGGCGACCGAGATGGTGAGCGTCAGCAAGAGGATGTAGAGGAGCGTCGCCGCGACCACCGCGGCCGCGCGGCGCGCACCCGCGTCGGCGTGCAGGCCCTCGACCGGTGCCGGCGGGACGCTGAGCACCTCCTGCACTCGGTCCGGCGCGAGGCCCGCGTCGCGCAGGCGCGCCTGCAACTCCGCGCTCGCGAGCGCTTGCTGCGCGGCCGCGACCAAGCTGTCGTGCTCGCCGGACTTGACGATGATCTGCGGATCCGCACCACCGATCACCGCGATGTCAGCGTCGCCGTCGTCGACGCGTGTACGGGCCACGGTGCGATCGGGAGCCGGCGCGAACTCCACCTTCGTGTTCCCGGACGCGCGCTGCCTGGTGGAGCGCGTCCTGGAAGCCGGCCGGCACCGCGACGATCGCGACGGTGTCTTTACCGCCACTCGAGTGGATGAGCGACGGGATGGTCACTGCCGCGAGCGTCGCCGACGAACAGCACCGCGTTCACGATCCAGAACGTCTTGTGCCGGATGGTCTCCTTCATCTCCCGGGTCGCGGTGAGCGCGAGCGGACTCGTCACGCGCTCCGCCGTTCGCGCGGTCGCGCTTCCTCGGCTTCGAACGCCGAGACGTCCTCACCGGCCGCCGCGAGGAAGAGCTCGGACAGCGCGGGCGACTCGACGCCGAAGTCGGTGAGCGGCGCGTGCGCGCGCACCACGTCGAGCACGGCGGCCGTGTCGGTACCTGGTTGGAGGCGGACGCGGCGAACCCGAGGCGTCGGTACGCACGATCTCGGCGCCCATGCCCGCGACCCAGCGCGGGTCGACCTTCACGTCGACGCGCAAGAAGCGCTCGGGGCTCTCACGCTTGAGTTCACGCACATCGCCCCGCAACACAACCTGGCCGTGGTGGATGAGCGTGATCGTGTCGCAGAGATCCTCGACGAGGTCGAGCTGGTGGCTCGAGAACAGCAAGTTGCGACCGGCGGCAACGTGCTCGCGTACGACATCGGAGAGGAACTCGATCGCGACGGGATCGAGACCGGCGAATGGTTCGTCCAGGACGAGGAGCGCGGGCTCGTGCACCATCGCGGCGGCGAGCTGCACGCGCTGCGCCATGCCACCCGAGAGGTCCTTCACGTCGTCCCGACCGCGGTCGCCGAGTCCGAGTTGGTCGAGCAGGCGTTGCGCGGCGCCCGGCCGGTCGGCTTGTCGAGGCCGTGGAGGCGGGCGATCCACGTCAGGAGGTCGAGCACACGCATGTCGGGGTAGAGGCCGCGCTCTTGGGGCATGTAGCCCCACGACCGCCGGTCGGCGGCGGTGGCGGCCCGGCCGTCCCAGGTGACGGTGCCCGCGTCGGGTGGGATGACACCGAAGAGGATCCGCATCAGCGTGGTCTTGCCCGCGCCGTTCGGTCCGAGCAGTCCGATCACGCGTCCGGGCGGTACCTCGAGGTCGACGCCGTCGAGGACGACGCGTTCGCCGAACCGCTGGCGGATCCCGGAGGCGCGCAGGGTCGCAGCCATCGCGAGGCGTCGTACCCACCCCGCCCACCGCGTAGACGGCCACCAGCCCGCGCGGGCGAACCCCGCGTTCGGCGACGTTCGGCGACCGGTACGGTCGCCGAATGTCGCAAAAACCCGGGGAGTTGGTGCTGCGCAACCCCGGGGCGCGGCGCGGGCCGGTCGGTCTGGCGGCGACGCGTGCGCCGCTCGACTTCCACCGCCGGCTGCCCGGATACGCGCCGACGCCTCTCGTCGACGCGCCGGAGATCGCGGCCGCGCTCGGTGTGAGCCGGGTGTTGGTGAAGGTCGAGGCGAGCCGCTTCGGGCTGCCCGCATTCAAGATGCTCGGCGTGTCCTGGGCGACGTACCAGGTGCTGGTGGCGCGGCTCGGGTGCGAACCCTCGTGGACGACGGTGCCCGAGCTCGCGGCGCAGTTCGCACCGCTGCAACCGCTCACGCTGGTGACCGCGACCGACGGGAACCACGGCCGCGCGGTCGCGGCGATGGCGCGGTTCCTCGGCCTGGACGCGCGGATCTTCGTGCCCGACGACATGGTCGCGGCGCGGATCGCGGGCATCGAGAGCGAAGGCGCGGCAGTCCAGATCGTCGCCGGTTCCTACGACGACGCGGTGGCGCACGCGGCGTACACGGCCGGCGATCGTCACTTGGTGATCTCCGACACCGCCTGGCCCGGCTACACCGAACCACCGCGACGCGTCATGGAGGGCTACTCGACCATCTTCTTCGAGATCGAGGACGCGCTCGCCGCCACCGCCGTTCCGCACCCCACCATCGTGTTCACGCCGGCCGGTGTCGGCGCGCTGGCGGCTGCGACCGTCGCGTACGTGCGGGGATCCGCGCGGCCGGGCGTCGTCGTTTCCGTCGAACCGGCGGACGCCGCGTGCGTGTTGCACTCGTGCGTCGCCGGAGCTCCCACGGCCGCTGCCCGGCCCGCACCACTCGATGATGGTCGGGTTGAACTGCGGCAACGTCTCCCCCGTCGTGTGGCCGGTGCTCGCGCGGTGGGCTCGACTGGTGCGTGGCGATCGCGGACGCGCGCACCGTCGCCGCGCTGCACCTGCTCGCCGACTGCGGCATCGCGAGCGGTGAGACCGGCGCCGCCTCGCTCGCCGGCGCCCTGGCCGCCGCCGAGCACGGCGACCGCGCCGAGGTGGGGCTCGCCCCCGATGCGACCGTCCTGATCGTCTGTACGGAAGGCGTCACCGATCCGATCAACTATGAAGCGGTCGTCGGTCGCGGACCGGAGACGGTCGGCCCGATCGATCCGGACCGCGTCATCGGCGGCGCCCTCGGGCGCGGCTGAGCTCAGCCGTACTTGGCGAAGAGCACGTTGGCCGTCGCGGCATCGGCGGGCAGGAACGCTTCGATCGCGAGCTCGGCCAGCGTCACGTCGAGCGCGGTGCCGAACGTCGCGATCGTCGTGATGAACCGCAGCTCGCCTTCCGAGGACCGCAGCCGCAGCGGGATCGCGATCGCGCCGGGCGACTCCGTGGGGGGTGGCGGCGGCGCGCCCTGCTCGGTCGCGTAGGCCGACAGTTCCTCCTCGAGCGCGCGCAGCTCCTCGTCGCCCGTCACCGCAATCTGCCGGCGCAATCCACCGATGATGTGCTCGGCCCACTCCGACAGGTTGACGATGCGCGGCCCGAGCCCTTCGGGATGCAGGCTCGCGCGAGCACATTGCACGGCGGTTCGAGCAGATCCGGCTTGACCCCGTCGGTGAGCAGCGCGGCCGCGTTGTTCGCGGCGACGAGCTCCCAGCGCCGGTCCACCAGGATCGCGGGGAACGGCTCGTGGCCCTCGAGGATGCGCTCGATGGCCGCGCGCACCGTCTGCATCTCCGGCGCGTCGAGGTCGGTCGCGTGGTAGGTGGGCGCGAAGCCGGCCGCGATCAGGAGCGTGTTGCGGGCGCGGAAGGGCACGTCGAGGTGCTCGGCGAGATGCAGCACCATCTCCCGGCTCGGCCGCGACCGGCCGGTCTCGACGAAGCTCAAGTGGCGCGCCGAGATCCCGGCTTCGGATGCGAGGTCGAGCTGACTGAGCCGGCGGCGCGTGCGCCAGTCCCGGAGCAACGTGCCGACGGGCGCGCCGTGATCAGTCATCGGCATCACGGTACCGACGTGCCGTGCACCCGAACCATTACCTCCAAGGGAATGGACCCGCCGCACGGATGTTGAGGACACTGCGGTCGTGGACCTCGCTGCGCTCCTCGCGAGCATGCCGTTCGCCGTCGCCACCGGCGTCGAGATCGATGCGGCAGATGCTGACGCGGTGCGGGGCCGGCTCGCCTGGGCACCCGAGCGGTGCACGACGGCCGGGCTGCTGCACGGCGGCGTGGTCATGACCTTGGCCGACAGCGTCGGGCGCGGTGTGCGCGTTCCTCAACCTGCCCGATGGCGCGTCGACGTCGACGATCGAGTCGAAGACGAACTTCTTCCGTGGCGTGCGCGACGGCGAGATCGTCGCGACCGCGCAACCGCTGCACGTCGGGCGCACGACGATCGTCGTGCAGACCGACGTGCGCACCACCGACGACAAGCGCGTCGCGCTCGTCACCCAGACCCAAGCCGTCATCCGCTGACGAAATCGGAGCCCCGATGACCACCGCGCACGCAACTCGACCGCACCACCGTGGGCAATGGCGCACTCGCCGAATACGAGGCGTTCGCCGATCTCGTCGCCGCGCTCGACGACGTGCAATGGCACGCGTCCACGCGCTGCTGACGGTTTCGAGGTACGCGACGTCGCCGGGCCACGTGATCGGCCTGGCCGAAGACGTCGCCAGGGGTGTGCCCGGCAGCCGTACCGCGGAGGAAGAAGCCGCGACCGTGCGCGACGACGTGCCCGCACGACGCCGCTGACCGCTTGCGCGCCGCGGTCGGGAGCTTGCGTGAGCTGCTCGCCGTGCTCGACGACGACGCGTGGAACGGGCCCAGCCCGATCCCCGAGCTGAGCCCTCGGCGACGGCGTGCTCACGCTCTGGTACGACACCTATGTCCACGCCGACGACATCCGCGCCGCGATCGGCGTGCCGTCGGACCGCGGTGCCGGACTCGGCGCGGCGGTCGCCTACCTCGCGCGCAACTGCACGACGCGCGGATGGGGCCCGGCCACGCTGACGCTCGACGACGTGCCCGCCCACACCGATCGGCGTCGGTGGCCCGGACGTCGCCGGCGACCCGCTCGAGTTCGTGCTCGTCGCCACCGGACGACGGGATCCGGGAGCCCTCGGCCTCGACGCAGCCGTGAACATCTACGCCGCATAGTCGCGGCGACGAGGTTTTTTCGCCCGGCGCCCGTCGGAATCGGCACCGGCGAGCGATGATCGGGTGATGGAGGAGAACGCCGCCCTGGGCGCCGATCGGCGGCAGCAGCTCCTCGACCTCTACGACGACGCGCTGCCGCTGGTGTACGGCTACCTCGTGCGCCGCTGCGCAAGCAGCGCGCTCGCCGAGGACCTGACCGCGGAGACGTTCCTCGCCGCGCTCGACTCGTGCGGGCCGCGGCACGACCACCACCCCGACGATTCCCTGGCTGGTCACCGTCGCCCGCAACAAGCTCGTCGACCACTGGCGACGATCGATGCGCGAACAACGCAAGCTCGCGTTGCTCGCTGTCCGATCCGACGCCCGCGCCCGACGTGTGGGATGCCGAGCTCGACGAAGCGCGCGTCCGTGCCACGCTCGCGCAGCTCGGGCCGCACCACCAGGCAGCCCTCACGCTCCGGTACCTCGACCAGCTGCCGGTACCCGCTGTCGCCGAGTACCTCGGCCGCACGGTGCACGCGACCGAAGCGCTGTTGATGCGGGCCAAGGCCGCGTTTCGTCAGGCCTACGAGGGCCGCCAGATGTACGAAGGAGGGATCGATGCCTGAGCCGCTCGAGTCCTTCCGGCTCTCCGACACGCCGGTCGCGCCGCGACCGGAGTTCGCCCGCACCCTGCGTACCGCGCTCGAACGCGTGGCCGCGACAACCGAAGGGAGTCCCGACATGACCACGACCATGACGACCACGCTCACGCCGTACCTCGCGGTGGACGGCGCCGCGGCCGCGATCGACTTCTACGTGCGGGCATTCGGCGCGGTCGAGCGTTACCGCCTCGTCGGCGCCGACGGCCGCATCGGTCATGCCGACCTCGAGATCGGCGGCGCCACCTTGTACCTCGCGGACGAGTTCCCCGAGTCCGGCGTGCTCGGCCCGCGTGCGATCGGCGGCTCGCCCGTGCTGCTGCATCTCGAAGTGCCCGACGTCGATGCCGCGTTCGCACGGGCGGTCGAGGCCGGCGCCACGGTCGTCCGTCCGATAGAAGACCAGTTCTACGGCGAGCGCGGCGGCACCCTTGCCGACCCGTTCGGTTACGTCTGGACGTTGCAGACCCACATCGAAGACGTTTCTCCCGACGAGATGGCGCGCCGCTGGGCCGACATCTCGGGCAGCGAGGACACCGACTGACGGCCGCCGTTCACACGCGACGCCGAACGTTCCAACTGTCGGGCGCGGGCTCCCAGAAGTATTCGTCGTCGTCGAGCCCGTCGAGCCGGCGTCGCAAGCGGCCGAAGGCTTCGCGCGAGAGCGCGAGACACTCGTCGCGGACGTCCGCCGTCACACCGCGGTTCTACCCGAGGTCGGACGATTCACCCAGCGGCGGCGAGTACACGTGCACGCTGAGCGCGTCGTTCCGGAACGGATTGCGGACCTCGTGGACCCGCGTCGCGGGCACGATGAAGGTTCCGCCGGGGCGCAGCTTCCTCGCGTCGAGCGGGACGTCGTCACCGTTGGCACGGTCGCGGTACCGCTCCACCAGTGCGCCGTGCAGGAGGTGGATCGCGCCGGTCGATGCACCGTGGTCATGCAGGTCGATGCCGCTGTTCGCTCCCCACGCGATCACCCACGTGTCGTGCTCCGGTGTCGCCGCGATCCGCTGCCAGCGCCGCCGCCAGGGCCCGACCTCGAGGAATCGGTCGGTCTCGGTCAGCGCCGCGTAGCCCCGGGCGAGCAGCTCGAGGCGCCGGGCGAGGCCCCGCGGCGGCGCGAGGAGCGCAGACGACGGCGAGGGGGACATGGGCCGGATTCGGAGCGGTTCAGCACCCCGTCATCCTGCGACCGCTAAATATGACTCGTCAAATCATATTTGTGGAGTATGGCTCAGACCTCGGCGCTCGGGACCCAGGTCGCGTGGAACCCGTACGGCACGCGCTGGGGCAGCGCAACCGACGCGAGCGGGCCGTCCTCGACCGACTGCGCATCGAGGATCACGAGTTCGCTCGCGTCGTCGGCCGTGTCATACACGTACGTGAGGAGGAAGCCTTCGCCTTCGGCCTTCGCGCTCGGCACGAACAACCACTCGCCCGAGGACCGCCCGCGGCCCGGGTCGTAACGCCGTTCTTTGCCGGTGTGCGCGTCGTAGTGCACCACACCGCGGATGTCGACCGTGTCGGTGCGCGTCCCCACTTCCACGCGCCAGCTGTGGCGGTAGTCACGGCCCGTGTGCCGCTTGTCGATGCTCGGCAGGTCGGCCGGTCGGTCGGACAGGACTTCGTCCCGGAAGGTGAGTGCCGCACCGGATGTGTCGATGTGCCAGCGGTGCAGCGACGGCGGCGGCCCGAGCGCAGAACCGTTCTCGAACACCTTGTCGAGATGGCACACGTCGACGACGACTTCGTTACCGGCACGGTACGCGTTGACACCGTGGAACACGTAGTGCGGCTCCACCTCGACCCAACGGATCGCGCTCGTCGGCCCGCCGAGCGGCATCACGCCGACGCGCGCGCCGTACGACGGCGTCCACACGAACGGCATGATCGTCGAGTTCGGATCGCTGACCATCTGGATCGCCAGGTTCATGTCGAACAGGATCGGGAACTCCCAGAACACGACGTCCTGATCCGTGATCGCGAAGTCGTGGATCATCGTCGACGCACCGACCTCGACCGGCTGCGCGCTCACGAGCGCACCGTTCGCGTCGGCGACGTAATACATGAGGTACGGCGCGCTGAACCCGTACCCGAAGAAGTGCATGAAGCCGGTTCTCGGATCGATCTTCGGGTGCGCAGTCACGTTGCCGTCCAGTTGACCGGCGAAGTCGTACGGACCGGCCGTGCTCAAGTCCGCCGGTTCGATCTCGTACGGGAGCCCGACCTCGCCCAGCGTGAGCAACTTCCCCGCGTGGTGCACCACCGAGACGTTGCTCAGGCTCGCGGCACCACCCGGCGCACCCGCAGCCGCGAGCCCACCGCCGGCCGCGTAGCAGCGCGGTGCGCACGTAGCGGTTGCGGTACCAGGCGGCCTTGCCGTCGGCGAGCGCGACGCCGTGGATCATGCCGTCGCCGAGGAACCAGTGCGGCTCGACACCACGCACCGGGTTCGAGCCGTTGCGTACGTAGAGACCGGCCAGTTCCTTCGGGATCGATCCCCGCACTGCGAGCTTCGTGGTCTCGACCTCGTTTGCGACCGGGGCGAAGTTGCCCTGGAGGAACCACGGCACGTCGGGACGTGTGACGGTGGTCGAGAGCCGAGGTCGCGTCGTCGGGCTCGCTCCCGGCGCCGCCGAGCGCGCCGGCCGCGTCGTCACCACACGCGGCGAGCAAGGCACCGGCTCCGCCGAATGCGAGCGCGCCGAGCGCGCTGCGGCGCAGGAACGCGCGTCGATCGAGTTGCCCCCCGGCCATCGAATTCCCCCGTTTGGTTCGTCGTGTGTGCCCGCTACGCGCCTTCGATGCCCAGGATCGAGACGAACGAGACCATCTCGCCCGGGTAGCCGCCGAGGTTATGCGTGAGCGCCAGCTTCCGATTGGGCAGCGTGTTGATGCGACGCTCTTCGGGCGCTTCGCCGCGCAGTTGGAGCCACGCCTCGAACATCATGCGCAGCCCCGACGCACCGACGGGGTGGCCGAAGCTCTTGAGTCCACCGTCGGGGTTCACAGGCAGGTCACCGTCGAGCGCGAACGCGCCGGCGAGCACTTCCTTCCACGCGGTACCGCGCTCGCAGAAACCGAGGTCCTCCATCAACACGAGCTCGGTTGGGGTGAAGCAATCGTGGACCTCCGCCATCGCGAGTTCGCGCCGCGGATCCACGACGCCGGCCTGCGCGTAGGCATCCTGCGCGCAGGCGACGATCTCCGGAAACGTCGTGTAGTCGTAGTCGGGATCCGTGAGGCCGCTGCCGTTCCCGGCGACGAAGGAGAGGGCCTTGATGTACAGCGGGTTGGGCGTGTAGCGCAGGGCGTCCTCGGCGCGTACGACGATGGCCGCGGCCGAACCGTCGGCGACACCGGCGCAGTCGAACACCGAGAGCTGGCCCGCGACCGGCGGCATCGCGGTGATCTGCTCGACGGCCATCTCCCGGCGGAACTGCGCACGCGGGTTGCGGGCACCGTTGAAGTGGTTCTTCGACGCGATGGTCGAGAGCACCGTGCGCATCTCGTCGTCGGAGACGCCGTACTTCTTGGCGTAGGCCGGCGCGACCATCGAGAACATCGCCGCGGCAGTCAGCGTACGTCCGGTGCCGTCGCTCGGGATCGGGAACGCGTTGAGTCCTTGGTAACCGGAGTCCTTCACCTTCTCGACGCCGATCGCCATCGCGACGTCGTATGCACCGCTCGCGACGGCGTACGCGGCCTGGCGCAACGCTTCGGAGCCGGTCGCGCAGAAGTTCTCGACGCGCGTCACCGGTTTGCCTTCGAGCTGCAGCGGCTTCGCGAGCATCATGCCGCTCATCCCCGACTGCGCGGTGCCGAGCCAGAACGCGTCGACGTCGTCCTGCACGACGCCGGCGGACTTGTAGGCCGCCTCGGCCGCCTCGATCAGCAGGTCGTCGCTGCCCTTGTCCCAGTGCTCGGCGAAGCGGGTGCACCCCATTCCGACGATCGCGACCCGATCCTTGATTCCGTGCGATCCCATCGACGCGCTCCTATGCAGACGGCGCGCCGTCGGCGCCGCCGGATTCGGCTCCGGGGTCGACTCGCACGAGCCGCCCCTTCCAGAAGTAGTTGTGGATCCCGTCCGCGGTGAACAGCTTGCGGAACGTCATCTCGACGCGCGCACCGATCGCGATCTCGCCCGGGTCCACGTCGGTGAGCTCGATCGGGACCCGACCACCGCCGTCGAAGTCGACGACCGCGAACACCACGGGCGGGCTCGGCGAGTACGCGAGCTTGTCGATCGTGAACGTCACGATGGTGCCGCGCGCTTCCGACATCGGACGCGCGCGGTCGTCGCCGGGTGACGGGGGCAGGTGCACGGTGCCGTCCGCGCCCTCGGATCCGACGAACCCGAACTTCCAGTCGATCGCCCGGCCGACCGCCGACGAGGACGGACGCGCGGGCTCCGGCCGCCGCGGTGGTTCGACCGGCAGCATGCCGCGCCACGCGAGGTATTTGCCGTACGTGAGGGGTGCGCCGGCCCCGACCTGCTGGGTGACGGGTGCGGAACTGCGGTGGTCCGCAAGGGCCGGAGTGGTGCGCAGGATGATCGCGTCGGCGCCATCGGCGAGGACGAGCAGCGCGATCGTCTGACCCGGACGGGCGCGTTCCAACGCGCTGCACAGCAGCAACATCGGCTGCGCCGCGCCGGTGTTGCCCACGACCGCGCCGAGCCCGTCGACGACTCGATCCGCGGCGACGCCGAGCTTCTTCGCGACCGCGCCGGCGGCGCGCTCGTGCGTGCCCGTGACGATGAGATGGTCGATCTGATCCGCGCCGAGTCCCGCGTCCTTGAGCGCGGCTTCCCACGCCTCGACACCGAGGCTCGTGTAGCGCGTCTCGCCGAACCGCTCCTCCCACACCTTCGAGCGCACATCACCCGGTGTGCGCCAGCGGTCGACGAACTCCTCGGTGGTGCTGTGCCACGCGAGCACTTCGGCGAGGACCGGCGCGTCGTCTTCGCTGCCGATCAGCAGCGCGGCGGCGCCGTCGCCACCCGCGGCTTCGTCGGGACTGCCGGGAAGGCCGCTGCGGAGGTCCGCGGCCACCACGAGCGCGGCGCCAGTACTGCCGAGCGCGGCGCGCAGCGCGCCGAGCCCCGATCGCACCGCGCCGATCGCGTCGTACGCAGCCGCGCGTCGCGAGAGGCGCAGCGCCGCGTGCACGGCCGTCGCGTTGGTCTTGTCCGCGTACGCCGGTGCAACGGTCGCGAACCACACCGACGTGATGTCGGCATCGGGCGCGTCCCGGCGCGCTCGGCGGGCGGCTTCGACCGCCATGGTCGTCGTGTCCTCGTCGTACGAAGCGACTGTCCGCGTGCCCTTCCCTCCGCCCGTGCCCGCGACCGCGACGATCGTGGTGCGATCGAGCCGCCGGTACGGGAGGTACGTGCCCCAGCTACAGATTCCACGCATGTGTGCGGACCGTACACGCATGTTCATCGGTCGAGCACCGTGGCCGCGACCATCTCCTCGAGGGTGCGCGTGTCGTACCAGTCGAGCTGCAGGGCCTTGGCCCGGCGGAAGTACAGCTGGATGTCGTACTCGACGGTGAAGCCGACGCCGCCGAAGATCTGCTGCGCCATCGCGGTGACCTCGCGGAACGTCTGCGTGGCGAACAGCTTGGCCATCGGTGCGAGCCGGTCGGTCGGCCGGTCGTTGTCACGTGCCCACGCGGCTTCCCAGACGAGGGTGCGGCCGCCGTCGACGGTCGTCTTGGCGTCCGCGAGGTAGTGGGCCAGTGCCTGGAACGCACCGAGCGGCTTGTCGAACTGGTGCCGGTCCTTGGCGTACTGGACGGTGATGTCGAGCGCATAGGCGGCGCCACCCATCGCGTAGGCGCCGAGCAGGATGATGCCGTCCTGCATGGTTGCAGCCCAGGTGGACCAGCCGCTCGCCGCGGGCCCGATCCGCGCTTCGGGCGCCACCCGAACCCGATCGAAGTCGACGCGGTACTGCGTGTCGGACGCGACCGTCATCTGCTGCGTCAGTGTGACGCCCGCGGCGTCGCGCGGCACGAGGAACAGGTCGATCTCGGTGGCGTCCGGGCCGGTGCGCGCGAGCACGACGAGCGCGTCGGCCGCGCGCGCGAAGCGCACGTGCCGCTTTGCCCCGGTGAGGACGAAGCCGGCGCCGTCCGAAACTGCCTCGAGTTGGACACCGCGCGGGCCGAAGCTGCCACTCGGCTCGAGCCACGCCGGCGTCATGATCGCGGTGCCGGATGCGATCCTCGGGAGCCATTCCTGCCGCTGCTCGGCACCCGCGGCGCGCTCGAGCGCGCCGCCGCACAGCACCGAGCTCACGAAGTGCGGCGAGGGCGCGAGCGCCCGACCGAACTCCTCGTAGACGACCGCCGCATCGAGCATCGACATGCCGGAGCCGCCGTCCGCTTCCGCGATGGTGAGCCCGAGCAGCCCGAGGTCTGACAGCTGCGTCCAGAACGACTCGGGGTAGCCGATCGGGTCGTCCTCCACCTCGCGCACGACGGTGAGCGATGCATGCTTCTCGCACACGCCGCGCACGGTCTCCCGCAGCATCACTTGTTCGTCGGTGAAGTCGAGATCCATCGTTCCTCTTCGGTTGCGTTCGGGTCGTCGTTCCGCGCGCTACGGGCGCCAGGCGTCGCCGCGCCGGCTCCAGGGGTTGTCGTCGGCGTCGACGGGCACCGCGACACGCGCCGTGCACGCGGTTGCCACCGTCTCGCCGACGTCGAGCGTGAGGTCGAGGTCGATCCAGCCGCAGCCGACCTCGTCGGTGTCGACGTTGCGGACGGTCGCGCGCAGCTCCATCGTGTCGCCCGGGAAGACGGATCCCTTCATGCGGAAGGTCATGCGAGCGAGCCGGCCCTTGGGCCCGGTCCAGTCGGTCACGTAGCGCTCGAACCACGCGGCCTGATTCGGCGTGTTCAAGAAGATGTCGCGCGTGCCGTTGCGTTCGGTGGCGAAGTGGTAGTCGTGGTGCATCGGCCGCCAGTCGCGCGCCGCGATCGCGCCGAGCACGACCGTGGTGGACGTCACGTCGTAGCGCAGGGGCGGCAGCTCCATACCCTCGCGCACGTCAGCCAGCGTGAGGTTGCTCATGCGTCGCTGCTTTCGCGGCGGTAGCCGAAGCCGGTGTACGACTCGACGCAGACGAGCTCATCGCGCTGGTTGTGGTACACGACGTCGATCACCCAGAAGCGCCCGGTGCCCAGCTTCGTCGTCTTCTCGTCGCTCACGGATCGCAGCACCTGGTGCGTGCGCAGCCGGTCACCGACGCGCACCGGTTCGTGGAACACCAATGTGTTGTCGCTCATCACGGCTTCCGGCAGCTCGAAGCGTTCCTTCAGGTCGAAGTGCACTTGCAACGGCACTTGCGGTTCTGTGCTGCCCGGTCGCCAGTTGTGCGGACGGAACCAGACCGACACCATCGTCGGCGGTGCGATCGGACCACCGGTGATCGCGGCTGCGGCTTCGTCGTCCCAGAACAGCGGGTTGCCGTTCTCGACGGACGCGCACGACGTCCAGATGTAGCCCTGCTCCACCGGGAACTCGCCGTCGACCTCGTACTGCGGCACGTCGAGCAGCTTGCGGACGTCCTCGGGCAGCGGGCTCATGCCACCACTCCCTCCGCGCCGCGCAAGGCGTCGATCTCCGCGCGGGTGAAGCCCGCGCCCGCGAGCACCTCGTCCACATCCGTTGCAGTCGCGTCGCGCAACGGGTACGGGCCCTCCGGCGCGACCTGACCCGCGAGCACCGGGCCGACCTGGCGGAAGCGACCCGCGGTCGGATGCTCGGCTTCGACGAACGCGCCGCGAGCAGTGAACTGAGGATCGTCCACGAGCTCGGGCACGCTCAGCACCGGCGCGACGCAGGTGTCGGCGGGCATCAGCCGCGCGGTCCACTCGTCGCGCGTCTTCGTCTTGAACGCGGCGCGCAGGTCGGCACGGATGGCGTCCTGCGCGGTGTCGTCCATCTGCGCGGCGATCCACTGCTCGCAGCCGACGAGCCGGCACAGGTTCGCCCAGAACCGCGGCTCGATCGCGGCGACCGACAACCAGCCACCGTCCGCCGCTTCGTAGTTGTCGTAACAGGCGTAGCGGCCGGTGAGGAGCCCGTGCCGCGGCCCCGGAACGACACCGGTCGAGAGGTACTCGTCGACCGCGAGCGACATCAGCGCGAGCACGCCGTCGGCCGCCGACACGTCGAGGTACGCGCCCTCGCCCGTCGCACTCCGTCGTACGAGCGCGGCGAGGATGGCGACGACCGCGTGCATCCCGCCGCCCGCGCTGTCGGCCACGGTTGCACCAGGGACCGGCGGCCCGCCGTCGGCGCGCGCGTGCGTGGTGCCGAGGAACCCGCCGACTGCCAGGTAGTTGAGGTCGTGCCCGGCGAACTGCGCGTGCGGACCGCGCTGCCCGTAGCCGCTCGTCGAGCAGTACACGATCGCCGGGTTCGCCGCGGCAACCGCGTCGTAGTCGACACCCAACAACGCGACCACGCCGGGACGGAAGCTCTCGATGACGACGTCGGCACCGCGCGCGAGCCGCAGGAACGCGTCGCGGCCCGCGTCGGACTTGAGATCGAGGAGCACCCGTCGCATGCCGCGGTGGCCACCGTACGCGTGGAACGGGGGGACGATCTGCACGCCACCGTCCTTCGGCACCGGCCCGACCTTCACGACACGCGCGCCGTAGTCGGCCAGCCAGCGTGACGCGCGCGCCGCCGGCCCGACCGACGCGAGGTCGAGAACGGTGATGCCCTCCAGCATCGGTGTGCCGGTCACGCGCGTCAGAAGTTCTTCGGGAGGCCGAGACCGCGGCGGGCGATGATGTTCTTCTGGATCTCCGACGCGCCGCCGCCGATCGTGTCGATCACGGTGTAGCGGTACGTCGACTCGGCCCGGCCGGCCATGGGCGCCTCTTCGGTGCGGACCCGCAACTGCGCGCCGGGTCCGCCGATGTCCATCGACGCGTTCGCCAGCCGCCGTGAGAACTCGGTGGCGTAGAGCTTGTACACCGACGACTCGACGGTCGGCGGCGGCGCGCCCTGCGTCTCGGACTTCACCGACGCGTCGACGACCCGCAAACCGAGCACGCGCGCGACCTCGCCTTGCGTGACCAGCTGCGCGATCTGCGAGCGAACGACCGGGTCCTCCTTCAACGGCTCGCCGTCGATCTCGGAGTCGCGCACGTAGTCGCAGAGCACATCGAGGCGCTGCTGCATCGGCGAGAACGTGAACATCGTGAACCGCTCGAGATCGAGTGCCGACGAGATGTACTGGAAGCCCTTGTTCAACTCGCCGACGACGTGCGAGTCGGGCACGAACACGTCGTCGAAGAAGACGTCGTTCGTGCGCTCGTCGCCCATCGTCCAGATGCCGTTGATCGTGATATTCGGGTGGTCGAGCGGCACGAGGAACAAGGTGATGCCCGAGTGCTTCGGCGCGTCCGGATCCGTACGCGCACCGACCCAGTACCACTCGGCGAAGTGCGCGGAGGTGGTCCACGTCTTCTGGCCGTTCAACACCCAGCCGCTGATGCCGTCCTGTTCGGCGCGCGTCGCCTTCAACTTCATCGACGCCGCGTCGGATCCGGCATCCGGCTCGCTGTAGCCCACCGCGAACTCGACCTGCGCGTCGAGGATCTGCGGCAGGAACTCTTGCTTCAACTCGTCGCTGCCGACGCGGATGAGCGTCTTGCCGATGATCCCCACGCCCTTGCCGATCTGCGGTCCGCCCCGCCCGCGAGCGCCTCGTTGAGCAGGAACTCGTAGACGCCTTCGCCGTCCTGGCCGCCGTATTGCTTCGGCCACGTGATCCCGAGCCAGCCGCGGTCGGCGAGCTTCTTCATGAACGCGCGCCGCGCCGGCGTGTCGACGATCTGAGCCATGTTCTCCCGCGTGACGTCGAACACGTCCGGATCGTCGTTGGCGTCCAGGAAGGCACGCACCTCGTCGGCGAACGCACGCTCCTCGGGAGAAAAGTCGAAGTCCACCGCGCCCTCCGGCATCGAATCTGACGGGTCGTCAGGTTACGTGCGCGTGCGCGCGATCCGCCACAACGGTCGCGCGGCGGCGCGTTTGGAGTCGCGGACCGGCTCGAGCCGGGCGGGCGCTCCAATCGCAGGGCGATCTGCTCGCGGTCGCGGCGCGCGAGTATCGGTTGCAGTCCGCGCGGGCGAGCATCGACGAGGGGGCAGCACGATGGCGGAAGAGTGGTTCTGGTGTCTCGAGCACAAGGCTGCGGAACCGGGCGAGGAGGGCTGCCCGCCGGATCGCCGGCTCGGCCCTTATCCGTCGCGCGAGGCCGCCGAGAACTGGAAGGAACAGTTCGACGCGCGCAACAAGGCGTGGGACGACGCGGACAAGGCGTGGGAAGAGGGCTGACCGCGTCCTGGCGCGTTAGCTGATCACGCCGTTCGCCCGCAGCTCGTCGAGCTCGGCATCGGTGCAGCCGAGCTCGACGCGGAGCACTTCGGCGGTGTGCTCCCCCACCCACGGCACGCGCGTCTCGGGCCCCTCGGCGACGCGCGACATCTTGATCGGGTTGCCCGGGACGAGCACCGGCGGACCGGAGCCATCGGGTCGTTCCATCTCCACGAGCATGTTCCGCGCCGCGAGATGCGGATCGGCGACGACTTCCGCGGCCTCGTACACCGGGCCGACCGCGAGCCCGGCCGCCGAGAGCAGCGCGGCTGCCTCGCGCTTCGTCTTGTCCGCGGCCCACGCCTCGACCGCAGGCCGGATGACGTCGTCGAGGTGCACGTCCCAGCCGGTGCGGGCCGCGAAGCGCGGGTCGGTCTTCCACTCGGGGTGCCCGAGCAGGTCGGCGAGGGCGACGAACTGGTGTTCGCGCACCATCTGCATGACGAACCAACCGTCGCGCGCCTTGAACGACGTGATGAGGTACGGCACCGGCGACGGTTGCCGTTTCCAGCCGAGTGAGTAGAAGTTCGGCACGATGTCGGTCATCGCAACCGTCGCGTCGTACATGGCGAGGTCGATGCGCTGGCCGAGGCCGGTCGCATCGCGGTGACGCAGCGCGGCGAGCACACCGATCACTGCGAAGAGCGCCGTCGAGATGTCACCGAGCGCACCCACGGGGTTCGGCCGCGGCCGTTCGTCGGGTCGGCGCATGAAGTCGTAGATCCCCGACATCGCTTCGACGATCGACGCGTACGCGGGCCATTCGCCGTACTCGGAAGCGTCGGCGCCGAAGCCCGACGCGGACACGTACACACAGCCGGGATTGCGCTCGGACACGACGTCGTACCCGAGGCCGAGGCGATCGATCGTGCCCGCCTTGAAGTTCTCCGCGAACACGTCGAAGTGCGGCACCAGCCGCAGCACCAGCTCGCGTCCGGCGTCGCTGCGCAGGTCGATGCCGACACTCCGCTTCCCGAGGTTGCTGCGCAGGAAGGTCGCACCGACCGTACGTCCCTCGGGATCCTTGATCGACGGCGACGCGGCCCGTCCGGATTCACCGTGCACGGGATGCTCGACCTTCACCACGTCCGCGCCGAGTCGGGCCAGCACCTGGGTCGCGAACGGCATCGCCGCCATCTGCTCGAGCGCGAGCACGCGCACACCGTCGAGCGGCTTGCCGTACTGCTGTGCTTCGCCGTTCGCGACGTCACCCACGCGCAACGCGTCCTCGCTCTCGATCTCTCGCGGCGCCGGTCCTAACCGGAGATGGTCAGGAGCCGGAACGCCTCGACCGGTTCGTGCTTGCCCTTGACCTCGACGCTGCCGAGCGGTTCGACGACGGCCGCGGTCCCGAGCAACGCTCGGGTGCGTTCGCCGATCACGATCTGACCCGGTGGCGCGAGCCCTTCGAGTCTCGATGCCAGGTTCACCGCGTCGCCAATCGCGGTGAACGAACGAACGTCTTCGCCACCGATGTTGCCGATGAGCGCGGGTCCGGTGTTGATCCCGACCCGGATCTGCGGCCAGTCGGGGTGTTCGGCCACCACGGAGTCGATCGCCCGGCACACCGCGAGGCCCACGCGTGCGGCCGCGCCGGCGTGGTCCGGCTGACGGATCGGTGCGTTGAACAGCACCATCAGCGCGTCACCGATGAAGTGCGTCACGGTGCCGCCCCGCGTGAGGAGGATCGGCACCGCGAGACCGAAGTAGTGGTTGAGCATCTGTACGACCTCGGTCGGTTCGCGACGCTCCGAGAACGCGGTGAAACCCTGGAGGTCGGCGAACAGCACTGTGACCTCGCGTTCCTCACCGCCGAGCGCCGCTTGCCCCGGATCAGCCAGCAACGCGGTGGCGACGTCGGGCGACATGTACTGGCGGAAGAGCCGGTTGAGGTCGTGGTACATGCGCGCGTTCTCGACCGCGACCGACAATTGGCCTGCGAGCGTCGCGAGCAGCGCCTGGTCGTACTCGGACCCGTTGCCTTCGCGGGTCACCCGCACCATGCCGGCCGGATGACCCTTGACGAACAGGGGCGCGACCAGGTCGCCGACGGGTGCGCTCGCCTTCGGGTCGAGGTCGATCACGACTTCGTCAGGCGCGAAGCCGGCGCGCAGGTGCCCGCTCGCGCGCGCGACGACTTCGGCCTCCGTTCGGATGACCGACACCTCACCACCGATCGCGGCCAGCGCCCCGAGGCGGCGGATGCGCTCGCGCTCGTGGCCGAGCGCATCCGCCGCTTGCGCCAAGAGCTGCACCTGCGCATCCGAGAGCTCGAAGCGATCGGCAAGACCCGCGGCCGCGCGCTCGACCGAACCCTCCTCGCCGGACTCGATCGACTCCACCAACGTGTCGAGGGCCGACGCGTAGTCGGTGCGGATCCGGGCGAGCGTCTCGTCGAGCGCGACCGCACGGAACAGCGACCGCGTCGAGCCTTCGCGCGAGTACTCCACGAGCACGCCGTACGCGACGAGCGCGAACACGATCGTCATGAGGATGTGCCACGTCCACCACGACGCTTCCCAGCTCCGGCCGACCAGCGTCGCCAGGCTGGCTTCGGCGAGGAGCACGAACGCGGTCAACACCGACAGCAGCACCATCGACGGTCGCTTCAGGTACTGCAGGAAGTAGATGACCGCGACGCCGCAGAACAGCATCGCGGCCGGCACCACGAAGGCCGCGAAGTCGGAGCGGTGCTGCTCGACGGTCGGCTGCCCGTCGAGCGGCGGCCACCGCGCGAGTGACCACGCGGCCCACGCCGCGAACAACACGAACGCCGCGCCGAGCAACACCGGCGCGTGCCGCACGACGACCGGTCGCAACCGCGGGGGCAGGAACGCGGACGCGACCGCGGGGATCACTGCGAGCGTGAGCCCGACGGGGACGCCGAGCACGAAGCCGGAGTTCGACACGTCGATGAGCACCGTGGGCGTTCCGAGCGCGTGCAGGCCGAGGAAGCCGGCGGCGATGAGGAACGACAGGGCGACGAGGAAGAGACGCGCGTCGTCGTGCCGGCGCGCTTCGAGCGCGGCCTTGATCGCGAGCGCGGAACTGATGAGCGCGGTGACGAGCACGAGCCAGAAGTGCGGTCCCTGGTGCTGCCACATGAGGTCGTGGTCGACCTGTGGCCGCCGGATCAGCACCCACAGTCCGATCAGCGGCAGCGCGACGTGCACGAGCCACACGAACGGTCGTGCGGGGAAGTGCCGGGCCGCCATGAACAGTCACGAAAGCACACCGCGCCGCGTCGGGCCAAGCGTCGGGTGGCTTTGTTGCGAACCGACCGGCCGGTTCAGTTCTCCAGTAATGCCGGTTCAGTTCTCCAGGAATGGGATGTTCAGGCGGCCGAGGATCCAGTCGATGGGCGCGCGCTCGGCGACCACCTTGAGGCCACGGGCCACGATCCCGGGGATGGTGTTGCGCTGGTCGGCGTCGTCGATCGCGCGCACGAGGCCGACGCGCAGCGCCTGTTCGAGCGTGTCCTGCGTCCACGTCACCTCGGGCCCGAAGTCGCTGTTCCGATCGAGCGAGAGGATCAGGTCTTCCCGGCTCGTGTGCAGGTCGCACGCGGCGCCGTTGATGGCCGACAACGCGATGCGTTGCAGCGTCCCGTCGATGCCGCTGCCCTGCGGGAACGGATCGGCGGGCGCGTCACAGGGCGCGACGTAGTCGCGCGTGCCGAAGTCCTGTGCACCGGCACGGAACTCGGCCACGATCAACACGCCCACGAGCACGATGACCGCGACGGCAGCGGTGAGGGCATCGAGATGTCGTGGGCCGGCGCGGTATGCGGGAAGGAGGGCCGCCGCCAGCGCGGCCGCGGCACCGAACAACGCGGCAATGAGGAAGGAGACACGGAACGCGCGCGTGAGCGTGTCGCGGATCGCGTTGACGACGCCGTCGCGCGTCTCGCGCAGATTCGCGTTGTCGGCCGCCCCCCGCTTGTTGAACGGTTCGGTCGGGTCGGGAACCTCGCCACGCGGCGCGTTCCCGACGAGGTCACGCAGGTCGAGCGCGAGGCTCACCTTGGTCCGTAGCGAAATGTCGGCGTCGAGCACCTCTGCGGTCGTCGCGCGCGTCGCGCTGATCGCGGCCGTGTCGAGGTGGGTCGCGAGCACCGGCGCGATGACGGCGAGACCGAGCACGAAGCCCGCGTGCCGCGCCGCGATCGACACTGTCGCGGCGCGCACGTTCGCCTCGGTGGGGGGCACCGCCGCCGGCCCCAGCACGCCTCCCAGCAGCCCCAAGCCGAGGCCGCACGCGAACAGCGCGGGCGCGGCCCACCACCCGGACGCGTCGGGGAGGAACGCCAACGCGACGAGCCCTCCGGCCATCGCGACACCACCGGTGAGCGCCGCGAACCGTTCCGGGAGCAGCGGCCCGAGCTTGCGCACGAGGATCGCGCCGAGCGGCAACCCGCTGACCACGAGCGCGCCGGTGAGCGGTTCCCAGCCCCACACCACCACGAGCAACAGGACCGACAGGAACAGCGCACCGACGAGCGCGCCGTAGAGCAGGAGGAACCCGGTGTTCGCGAGCCACGTACGCCCCATACGTTCTCGCCGGGGCGCGATCTCGACCGCCCACGCGCGCGGGTCCAGCACGGCGACGAGCGCGATGGCCGCCAGCGGGGCTTGCAGCAGGAAGATGCTGCGCCAGCTGAACAACTGCGTGAGCAGACCGCCGAGCGCGGGCCCGAGCGCGGCGCCGATGGTGCCGGCCACGCCCCAGACCGCGATGGCATGCGCGTCGCTCCCGCGGATACCGGCGAGCACGGGAACGAGTCCGGCCAGCGCGAGCGCGGCTCCGAAGCCCTGGACGGTGCGGCCGATGATCAGGAGCTCGAACGAATTCGCGAGGCCGCAACCCAGCGACGCGAGCGCGAACACCGACAATCCGATGCCCGCGAACACATGGCCGCGCACCCGTCGCTCGAGCGGCAACACGGCCAGCGCGCCGACGACGATCGCGATGTTGTAGGCGGTGATGGTCCACGACACACCGACGATCGAGACGTCGAACGTTCCGTAGAGATCGGGCAGTGCGAGCACGACCACCGACGAGTCCGCGACCGCGAGCGCGACCGCGAGCGCGACGACGACAGTGAGCAGTGGGTCGCGACGTTTCGCCGGCGCCGGCGCGGGAACTGCTGCGGTCACAGGCGGGTAGCCTCGCAGGAACGAGAGGAGCGATCGTGGGTTACAAGATCGACATCACTTACTGCGTTCCCTGAGACTATTCGGATCGCGCCGTGAGCGCGACGAAGGACCTGCTGAGTCACTACCAGCACGTCATCGACGAACTGAAGCTCGTCACCGGGTCGAAAGGCGTGTTCGATGTCCGCGTCGACGGCGAGCTGATCTTCTCGAAGCACACGCTCGGCCGCCACGCCAAACCGCACGAGGTCCTCGCCCGCTTCCGCGACCACATCGGACCTGACGTGAAGGAGTACGGCACCTGAACGGCACGCCTGGTTACCGCTCGTCCGCCGGCGTCATGAGCAGGGCCTGCGTGTAGCCCGTGAGCGTGTTGTTGTCGACGTAGATGTGCTGCGTACCCGCGTGGATGTCGCGGAAGCAGCGTTGCAGTGTGCTCGGGTTGCGGAGCGCATCGGTCCCGGCCCACGTGTAGGCGAACCGCGCCGCATCGGCGGCGACGCGCGTCGCGTACGTCGTCGCCTGCCGCATCCGTTGCTGCTGGACGAATGAGGCGGCACCGTTCGCGATCGCAGCCGCTTCCGCCTCTGCGAACGACTCGAAGACGTAGGCACGTGCCGCGCGCATCGCGGCGTCGTGCATCGCGAACTCGTGCTGGAACAGCTGCTGCGCGGTCACGGGTTCGAAGCTGCCCATGCGTTGCTTGCTCTCGGCGATCGCGAGCACCTCGACGAGTGCCCGCTTGCCGACGCCCAACGCAAAGCCGGCATGCCCGGACGCGACGAGTCCGAACAGGCCGATGCGGTACATCGCACCACCCCGCTTCGGCTCGGCTTCGAGCAACCGGAACGTGAAGCCGTCGCGCGACGAATTGGTCCTCGACCGCGTAGTCGTAGCTGCCGGTGCCGGCGAGGCCCATGACGTCCCAGTTGCCGCGCAGGTCGACATCCTCCGGCCGGAGGAACCCGACGAGCAGCGACGGCAGGCCCGCGCGTCGGTCACGACCGGTTCGCCGCCCTTCGTCTCGGTCGCCCCCGCGGCCGAACCACGTCGCGTGTCCGCACCCGCTCCCGAACCGGTAGTCGCCCGAGATCACGTAGCCGTCGTCGCGGGCGATCGCGCGTCCCGACCGGCCCGAACATGCCGGCGTGGATGCCGGGCGCACCGGCTGGGAACATCGTCGCAACCGCGTCGTCGTCGCAGTAGATCGCCGCGAACGCCGAGGAGGACGCGTTCGCCATCACCGACCAGCCGGTCGAGCCGTCGGCGTAGGCGAGCTCCTCGAACACGCCGAGCGCGGTCTCGATCGGCGCTTCGGCACCACCGCACGCCGCCGGCACCATGGTCCAGAACAGGCCGTGCTCGGCCACCGCCTCGACCACCTTCTTGGTCGTCGTGCCGCTCCGTTCGGCCTCCGCCGCCTCCGCTTCGATGAGCGGCCGCAGCGTGCGCGCGCGAGTGACGAGGTCGGTGTCGCGATCGGTCATGGGTGCAGATTCGTGCCCATTGCGCACCAGGAGCAACTTTCGCCGGCTCGGGTGTGCGAAGCGCGCCCCGAGCGCTCAGGTCGAGGACCGTTCGCGCCGACTCGATCTTGATGTCCGCGCAACCACTTCCCGTGCACCGCGAGTGTGCTCGCGCCGTCACGAGGGAAGCGCAGGTCGCCGAACTGCTCGACGGCCTGACCGAGTTCGGCGTGGTCACGTTGCACCACCGCCGCATCAAGCACGGCCGGTCGACGATCGACCATGTGGTCGTGGCCCCTTCGGGCGTCTACGTCGTCGACGACCGAATGTGGACGGGCCGGGTCGAGCTCCGCCACGGTTCCAACCTCCTGCGCCGCAACGACCGTCTCGTCGTCGCCGGACGCGACCGGACCAGGCTCGCCGACCGCCTGACGAAGAAGTCGGTGCGGGTCCGCCGGGCGCTCGGTGGCCTGGTGGTGCCGGTCCACGGGGTGTTGTGTTTCGTCGACGGCGACTGGCCGCTCTGGGCGAAGCCGATCGAGCTGCGCGGCGCGACCGTGATGTGGCCGAAGGAGCTCGAGCGCCGGGCCAAGCAGCTCGGCAAGCTCGACGGTGTCGCCATCCGCGACATCGCGGCGCGGCTGCAAAACGCACTCCCGCCGCGCTGAGGCGCGAGGAAACGCGCGTCACCGAATCGCGGTGACGCGCGTCCTCAGGCCGAAGGTGCTCCGGCGGACGTGGCCGTCGTGGCCCGCGCGTACAGGTGGCGCAACAGCGCGAGGAGCACGGTCTTCACCGACTCGCGGCTGCGCGAGTCGCAGAGCACGACCGGAACACCGCGCGGCACACTGAGCGCTTCCCGCACTTCCGGGATCGGGTAGTGGTACGAACCGTCGAAGTGGTTGACGCCGACGACGAACGGGATGTTCCGAGTCTCGAAGTAGTCGAGGCCGACGAACGCTGTCGGCGAGGCGGCGGGTGTCGGCGAGCACGACCGCGCCGAGCGCGCCGTCGCAGATGTCGTCCCACATGAACCCGAACCGTTCCTGGCCGGGCGTGCCGAACAGGTACATCACGAGCTCGTCGTCGACGGTGATGCGTCCGAAGTCCATCGCGACGGTCGTCGTCGTCTTGTTCTGGACCTGGCGACGTGTCGTCGATGCCGACCGACTCGGTCGTCATGGCCGCTTCGGTCGTCAGCGGCGTGATCTCGGAGACGGCACCGACGAACGTCGTCTTGCCGACGCCGAAGCCACCGGCCACGACGAACTTGACCGACGTGCCTGCGCCGCATGGGCCGACGTTGCCAGAGGGCCTCGTACACGGTCGATCATCCTCGTCAGCACGGACAGCTCGATCTCGACCGGGTCGCTGTAGGTCGTACGAGCAACCGGTCATCGGCAACCAGGTCGCCGACGAGCACACGCGCAACGCCGAGCGGGAACGCCGAGCTTGGCGGCGACCTCGGCGATCGAGTGCGGCGTTCGTGCAGCAGTCGACGATGCGCGCCGTCTTCGAACGCCGGCGTCCCGCGCGTTGGCACGCGGTCTGCACCATCGTCTCCATCGCAGCGAGCGTGTCGGCCGCGCGCGTGCGCCCGCCGGTCATGACGAACGGACGTACGAGATCATGCACGTCGCTGCGGAAGTTCGCCGCATCTCGTACCGTCCCACCCTCGCACGTCCCGTGCTCACGGTGAGCACGCTCTCCTTCAGCTCCGCCACGAGTGCCGGCTCAGCACCGACACCGACGCGCTCGACGAGCAGCATCATCTGGTAACCGACACTGCCGATGTCGCAACCGCGACTCGCGACACGCCGAGGCTGCTCCCGTCGGACACCGACGACACGAAGAGGTACCCGCCCTGCATGGCGATGATCACCTGGTCGAGCCCGCCGAGCGCCGAAGCACCGTGCGGTGCTCTCGGCCAGGCTCGTCATGCCGGCGATGATCGCCGACAGCTGTTCGGCCGCGGCGCGGTCGATCGAGTTCGACATCGCCATGAGCAGTCCGTCGGACGACACCGCGACCGCGAGGGTCACGCCACTCGTACCTTCGACGAAGCTCGTCAGCAACCAGTTGAAGTTGCGTGCTTGCGCACTCAGCTCGTGCTGGACTGTCACGCCCCACCTCCGTCGCCGCGGCGCACCGCGTCGGCGCGGCCTTGGTCTGTCGCTGCTCGGAACGCAGCGAACAACTCGTAATTCGGTCGGGCCGCTTCGGCGCCGGCCGGGATCGGTGCCGGCTCGGGCCGCGGCGGCGGCGCAACCGGTTCTGCCTCGAGCTCACGCCGCGGCAGCGGCGGGGCCGCCTCCGGCGCCGCGGCGGCCATCTCGGCCTCCGCGACCAGCGCGACCGCGGGCTCCGGTTCGGGCTCCACGTGCGTTTGCGCGGCGGCGATGCGCAGGACCTGATCCGGCACCGCCGGCGCCGGTGCTTCGGCACCGCGACCGCGACGACCGCGGCGCGGCAGTTGCGGCAGCAGGTCGTCCTGGATCGGTGCCGCGACGAACGCGAGCGCATCGGTTGCCGCGGGCTCGGGCGCGAGCTCGGGCAGGTTCTGCACGAACGCCTGCACCGGTTCGGGCTGAGGAGCCGCGGGCTCCACGAGCTGGTCGGGTTCCGGCTTCTCCTTCGCCTCGATCGGCGCGGACGCCTGCGTCGCGTGCAGCATCGCGGCGAACGCACCCTTGTCGACCGCCGCGGCGGCGGGCGGCACGTCGGCGACGACCTCCTCGACGACTTCGGCGACGACCTCGTCGTGAACTTCACCGACCTCGGCGAGTCCGGCCGCATCGGCGACGGCGGGTGCCTCGAAGGTCGCCGGCGCGTCGACCGGTTCCACGAAGGCAGCGGGTTCGACTGCGTCGGCAGGTGCCGGCACCGGCGCGATGACCGGGATCGTCGGCGCCGCGGCGTCGCCAACCGGTGCCGTGGCTCCGAGGAAGGCCGCGGTCGCGGCGGCGAGTGGCATCGGCGCCGGGCCCACGTCGACCGGCGTCGGCATCCCCGCGCGCGGTTCGGGCGGCGTCGGCGCCGCGTTCCACGTCGGTGCGGGTTCCGGTGCACTCTGGTCCGCGGTGTCGTCGTCCACAGGCCCGTCGGTCGTTGCCTCGTCCGGCTCCACGAGGAAGCTGGCCGCGGTCATGAACGCCGGCACGTCGATCTCGTCATCGGCCGCGGGGGCCAGGGACCCGACCGGCTCGCCGATCGGCGTGGTCGCGTCCGCGTCGCCGTCGACCGGCGCGTGCTCCGCGCTTTCGTCCTCGGCCGGGCCGTCGGCGCCGACCTCGCCCTCGAACGCGAAGTCGCCGAACGAGAAGGCGTCGACTTCCGGCATCTCGCTGATCGGTCCGCCCATGCCGTCGTCGAGCAACGTGAAGGGCAAGACGATCGTCGCCAGCACACCGCCGGACTCCGACGGTTCGAGGTCGACCTGGATCTGGTGCCGCAGCGCGAGCTGCGCGACGACGTAGTGACCCAGGTACCGGGACGGTGCAACCGTGAAGGATTCCTTCGCCGAGAGGCGGACGTTCGCTCGCGCGATGTCCTCTTCCGACATTCCGAGGCCGGAGTCGACGATCGCGATCTCGTAGCCCTCGTCGCTGTGGCGTCCGTAGACGTTCACCGTCGAGTCCGGCGGCGAGAAGGTCAGACCGTTCTCGACCAGCTCGGCGACGATGTGACTGACGTCGGCAACGGCCCGGCCGACCACCGTCGTCTCGTCCATCGGCTGCAGCCGGACCCGCGCGGTACTGCTCGACTTCGCCGAGCGCGGCGCGCAACACGTCACCGACGGGCACCGGCGCCGACCACTGACGGGCCGGCTCCTCACCCGCGAGCACGAGCAGCGATTCCGCGTTGCGGCGCATGCGGGTGGCGAGGTGGTCGAGGCGGAACAGTTGCTCGAGCCCTTCGGCGTCGGACTCTTCCTGCTCGAGTTGCGTGATCAGGTCGAGCTGACGGGAGAGCAGGTTCTGGTTGCGGCGACCGAGGTTGACGAACGAGTCGGCGATGTTGCGGCGCAGCACGACCTGCTCCACCGCGAGACCCATCGCGCTCTCCTGGACCGCGTTGAGCGCGTCGACCGCACCCGCGACCTCTGCGCCACCGCGGCACTCGGACGGGTTGGACTTCGGGCGGCACGACGTCTTCACCGGGCGGCGTCTCGAGGATCGAGTTCACCGCGTTCGGCAGACGCTCGCTGGCCATGACGCGGGCCTCGTCGGCGAGACGGCTCAACGGCCGGGTGATCCAGCGGTTGGCCAGGATGAGCACCAACAGCGCGAGCGCGACTGCACCGAACGCCACCAACAGGTAGTTGCGCTGCTTCGTCGTCGCGTCGCTGCGCAGCAGCGTCGGCGCGTGCGTCGACGACCTTGGCGACCTTCTTCTGCGCCGCCGGCATCTGTGCACCGTCCGACTTGGGCGTCGAGGCGAGCAGCGCGTTCAGCTCGGTCGCAGCCGGGTCGTTCGCCGCATTGTCGATCGCGGCCACGTACGGCAGCGCGCTCGGGGTTGTCGAGCACGCTGAGGACCGGCTTCTCGTACGGCCCGATCGCGAGGTTGCGCACCCGCCCTTCGGCGGCCTCACGCTGACCCACGAGGATCGGCGTCTGGATGATCGCGTCCTTGTCCTTCAGCGTTCCGGAGATCGAGCGCGGCGCGGACCGCCAGCGACTCGACCTCGGCCTGCCGGCTCATCGCGTCCAGCAGCTCGACACCGGTGCGCAGCGAGGCGTCGTCGATCGTGAGCGGAACACGCGCGTTCGCGTCGAGCAGCTGGCTGAGCAGCGCCGAGTACTGGCTGAACACCTCGTTCGCCGCCGACTGGTGCGCAGCGTCGAGCGACGGTGCGGCGCCGAGCGTGTCCGCGTCCTTGCGGATGTCGCCGATGCCGCGCTCGATGGCCGCGAGCGCCGGGAGGTATGCCTCGGCCGCCTGCGGGTCGAGGTTGTCGAGACTGTTGCGGAAATCGGTGATCGCCTTGTCGGTCGCCGCGGTCGCCTCGGCGGGCGTGTGAACCGGCAGGTCGACCTGCTTGTCGGCGCCGATCGCACGCGCGCCCTGGAAGTTGCGCTCGTTCTGGAGGGCCGACACGATGCCGCCGGGGCCGGTCGCGGAGGTCGCGAGGTCGGCCTGCGTGTGCGCATTGTTCGTGTCGCCGACCGAATCACGCACCTGCACGGCGACGACCGCCGCGAGCGCGATGAGCGGAACCGCGAGTGCCGCGGCGAGTTTGGATCGGATCGTCAGCTTGCTTGTCACGTCCGGTTCCCGTCCGATCGGGCCAGTTCCTGGCGACTCCCGCCGCCCGTCTCGAGCGGCTCCCGCACCGCACCCAGCGCGGGTTCCATCTCCCGCGCCTCGTGCAGCATCTCTGTCTTGTCGGTCACAACCACCGTCCTCTTCAGCCCCGAAACGGAAATCAGGGCCCCAACCAGGTCTTCGTTCGGCTCGGCCACCGGATCGATGAACACGAGCAGCGGTTCCGGAGCGTCCAGCGCGAGGTCCCGCAGCACCCGGCCGATCTCCGACAGCCCGCGGTCGTCGGCCGTCAGCTGCTCCCGGCGGGCCCGCAGCGCGGCGACGACCTCGTCGATGTCCTGATCCGGCGCCGCCCCGTCGATGCGCTCGAGCGCTCGCTCCAGCTGCCGGTCGGCGGTTTCACCGTCCCGGCGGGCGGCAGCCGCTTCCTGCTCGAGGTTCGCGACTTCCGCCTCACGGGCCGCTTCGGCCTCGCCGAGCGAACGCTCCACCGCTTCGATCTGGGCGCGGATGGCCGTGGCTTCGGCGGCCGGATCGTCCGGCAACCCGGCTTCGGCCCGTTCCGCGAGCGCGCGCTCCGCAGCTTCGAGACGGGCGCGCCCGGCGTCGAGGCGTTCCTGGGCGGCATCGACCGCGATCTGCGCGTCGTCGGTGCCGGAGAGCTTGCGCAGACGTTCGAGATCGAACTCGGCGAGGTCGAACGCACGTTGCGCGGCCCACAGTTCGAGCTGATGCGCCGCTTCGTCGAGCGCGTACCCGCCGCTTGCGCCCTCGGCCTCGATGCGGCGCAGCTCGCGTTCCGCCCGTTCGAGCGCGGCTTTGGCCTCGCGCAGTTCCGGGCCGCCGTCGTTGGCGCGATCCGTGACGCGCGCGAGCTCCTCGACCGCTTCCGCGACCTCGGATCGGGCGGTGTCCACGTTGTGCTGGAGCTCCGTCTCCGAGACATCCGCGCGCTCGAGCCATGCGAGCCGTTGCCGGGCCTCACTGACGGCCTCGGAAACCTGCGCGCGCTGGTCGGCGACGCGTTCGAGCCCGGCTCGGGCCTCCTGCAGGCGGGCGTCGGCCTCGACAACACGGCGACTCGTTGCGTCCTGCTGCTCGCGCGCGCTGAGCACGGCTTCGATCGCGGTGTCGAGCTCGTTGGTGATGTCGGCGGTTCCGGTGCCGCTGGTCCGGGCCGCGACCACGTCCTCGGCGGTCAGGATGCGGGCCGGCACGTCCACCGCGAAGGTCGCCCGGAACGCGTCGAAGTCCTCGGCGGCACACGGCACGAACGACAGGCGTGGGTGCAGAACGAGCCGCGCGACCCGCTCGGGGCCGGGCTCGAAGCGCGCGAGCATCGCATCGGGGTCACCGAACTGCGCGGCTTCCGTCCTGTTGCCGTAACGCATGGCTCCACTCGCCTCCTGGGGTTCCCGTCGGCGCAAGTGGGCCGGAGTTGAGCGTTGGGGCCGGCGGGTACTGCGGCCTCCGGCCGGGTACAGCCCCGGGAAGCCGCACAGGGGAGAACCATGGACCAGGCCAAGCTCGTCGAGCTGCTGAACGAAGATCTCGAGCTCGAGTACCGCTCGATCGTGCAGTACGTGCAGCACATCGCCTCGGTGAAAGGCGCGCAGTACCAGTCGACCCTGGACGAGCTGGCCACCCACGTGCGCCAGGAATTGGATCACGCGATCACCCTTGCGAGGCAGATCGACTTCCTCGAAGGCGTGCCGTCCACCCGGGTGCCCGACGTCCCGCGGGCAGTCGACGCACGGGCTGCGCTCCAGGCCGACCTCGATCTCGAGACCGCGCAGTTGCAGCGGTACCGCGAACGCACCGAACAGGCGACCGCGGCTGCGCTCCCGGATGTCGCCGAGGCGCTCGCCCCACTTCTCGAGCAAACCCAGGAGCACGCGCGCGATCTACGAGCCGCACTCGGCTGATCTCGCTACCGTGACGCGATGGCCGAGTTCACCGCGACCGTCTCGACCCACGAAGCTCTGCGCCGCGCTCTATCGCGAGCCGTCGCAAGTGGTGCAAGCGAAGAAGGTGTCACGCCTCGACGACACCACGCGGGCGTTCATCGCGCGCTCGCCGTTCTGCCTCATCGCGACGGCCGACGCGGCCGGGCGCTGTGACGTCTCACCGCGGTGGACCGCCCGGCTTCGTCCGCACGCTCGACCAGCATCGCCTCGTCATCCCGGACCTGAGCGGAAACAACCTGCTCGACTCGCTCCAGAACGTCATGGCGAACGCGCATGCGGGCTTGCTGTTCGTGATCCCCGGCCGCGACGAGACGCTGCGGGTCGAAGGCGACGCCTGCCTCACGACCGACCCCGAGGTCCTCTCGCTGTGGGACGACGAGCTGCGGGCACCACGCGTCGCGATCGGGATCCGCGTCCGCACGGTGTACATCCACTGCGCCAAATCGTTCCGGCGGGGCCGGGTGTGGGACCCGGCCTCCTGGGCCGAGCTCGCCGATGCGCCCGATGCGTGCGCGCTGCTCGTCGAACAGGTCGGCCTCGACGTCGACCCTGCGGTGATCCGCCAGAACCTGGAAGCGGGTTACGCCAAGGACCTTCGCGAGGAGCGACGCGGGGGCGGCGGTCGACACGCCGCGGGCTTAGCGCACGAGGACGAGCGGGTATCACGCGAGACGCAAGACCCCTTGCGCGACGGCGTGTGACGCACTACTCCATGCGCAGAATTCCGGGCGAGCAGCTCGGACCGAGAGGAGGATCACGGTGGCCCTCACCTCCGAAGCGACCCGTACCGACGCCGATGCCGGCCTCGGACCGACGATCGCCGATCTGCTCGGCGAGGACCTGCCGGTCCGCATCGAGTGCTACGACGGCACGCGCGTCGGCGCACCCGACGCGGCGACGCAGCTCGTCGTGCACTCGCCCGACGCACTGCGCTACATCGTCACCGCGCCGGGCGAGCTCGGCTTCGCGCGCGCGTACGTGACCGGCGAGATCGAGATCGAAGGCGACATCTTCGAAGCGCTGTCGCTGCGCGACCGGTTGCCCAACGTCCGCCTGCGCCCGGCGCAGTGGGTGGCGATGGCCCGCCTCCTCGGCAAGTCCGGGTTGAAGCGTCCGCCGGTGCCACCCGAAGAGGCGCGCCTGCAGGGGCGCTTGCACTCTCGTGCGCGCGACGCGGCCGCGATCTCGTACCACTACGACGTCTCGAACGACTTCTACCGAATGGTGCTCGGACCTTCGATGACGTACTCGTGCGCGGTGTGGCCTTCGGAGAACGCGACGCTCGAAGAAGCGCAGGCGGCGAAGTACGACCTCATCTGCCGCAAGCTCGGCTTGCGCCCCGGCATGCGGTTGCTCGACGTCGGTTGCGGATGGGGCGGGATGGTGATGCACGCGGCGCGCCACTACGGCGTGCAGGCGATCGGCATCACGCTGTCGAAGAACCAAGCGGAGTACGCGCAGAAGGCCGCGGCCGACGCCGGCGTCGAGGGCGTGGAGTACCGCGTGCAGGACTACCGCGACATCGACGGGCGCTTCGACGCGATCAGCTCGATCGGCATGTTCGAGCACGTCGGTCTCGCGCGCCTCGGCGAGTACTTCACGCACCTGCACGATCTGCTCGCTCCGAGCGGACGCCTCCTCAACCACGGGATCAGCCGGCCCCCGGGCTACCGGGCCCGGTTCAGCCGCCGCGGATTCATCGACCGCTACGTCTTCCCCGATGGCGAGCTGCACGAAGTCGGTTCCGTCGTCTCCCGCATCCAGCAGTCGGGACTCGAGGTCCGCCACGTCGAGAGCCTCCGCGAGCACTACGGGCTCACGCTGCGCCACTGGGTGCGCAACCTCGAGGCGAACTGGGACGACGCCGTTGCAACGGTCGGCGCCGCACGCGCGCGCGTGTGGCGCCTCTACATGGCCGGGTCTGCGCTCAACTTCGAGGCAGGCCGCAATCAGATCCACCAGGTGCTCGCGGTCCGCGCCGACGGCGGCCGCAGCGGACTCCCCTGGCGCCCGGACTGGTAGAGGCGAGTGGTAATCGCGCGAAGGGAACTAGGGCACGACCTCGATCACGGCCATCATGCCGTTGTCCTCGTGGTTGAGGATGTGGCAGTGGAACACGAACTTGCCGGTGAAGTCGGTGAAGCGCATCCGGATCACGACATCTTGCTTCGGCGGCATCCGCGGCGACCCCACGGCCGACGGCCCAGTACGTCGATCGGTGCATGCCCGAAATTCTGGACGATGGGGCCGAGTTGCATGTGCGGTGAACGCGCGAGCGCCGGGCCGTTGGTACGACCCGGCGCCCGCTTCGCCCGCCGATCCGCGCGCTGAAGACCGACGTCTGCGGCTCTCAGGGACAGGGCTGCATCTGCAGAGGTGCCACCGGCAGCCATCCCCGCCGCAACGCCTCGATCGTCTGGCTCGTCGCGAACGTGTTCGGGATCGGTCCGTCGAAGTGGCTGTTGATGTGATGGTCGGTCGGGTTCTGCTGCGACCGCAGCCACGCGAGCGGCGACGTGTACGGCTGCGCCGACAATCCGGGCGCGACGGTGTTGCGCCAGCACGGAACGTTCACGTCGAACCCGGCTGCGGTGATGGCGAGCGCTGCGGTCGACGTCGAGTTGGGGTCGTCGCCCCCGAACGACTGCCACGCGCCCGTGCCGGGCTGACGGTTGTTCGCGAGGTACACGAGGCCGGCCTTCAGGTCGGGGTCGCTCACCGGCAGATTCGCGGCGACGAGCGCCTCGATCGCGATGGCGGTCGTGTCGACGTCCGGTTCCGTCGTCGCGCTGCCGTCGAACGCCCAGCCGCCGCTCGCTTGCTGCGTGTTGCGGAGGAACGTGACCGCCTTCGGGGGCACGGTGCCGTTGACCAGTCGCTTCGCGAGTGCGGCATACCCGGTCGCGTTCAACGCGCCGACTGCGTACGACCCGTCCGCTCGCGCGCCCGCGTCGACCACGCTCACGAGGTTCGTGTGTCCGCCGTCGGCGTCGGGGTCGAACGCGGTCGGCGACAACCCGAGCGGCTGCGCGACCAGCACGATGACCTTCGCGGCGAGGCCCGCGTCGAGTCCGGGACCGTCGACCAGGTCATCGATCGCGTGCAACGGGTTGTGCCCGTTCTTGACGCGCGCGACGACCGCGTTCCTCGCCTGGGTCTTGTCCCACGCGTACTGCAATTGCCGCGTTCTCCGCGATCGCCAGGATCGCGTCCGGTGTCTCGAAGCCCGGCGACCCGGCGGTCTCGAACCCGCCGTCAGCCTGTTGTTGCGTGTTGAGCCAGGCGGTCGCCGAGCTCGCGGTCGACTTCGACGGCGCGTCGTTGATGCCGTTGTAGCGGCACGCGCTGACGCCGATCGCGAACGTCGCGACGCCGGCGAGCGCCGCGAGCTTCTTCGAAATTGTCGTGCACGTCATTCCTCCAGTGGGTCTTGGAGCGCGAAGAAATGACGCACTGCGTTTGGGATCGCCCATGCCGTCACCTCCGTGGGCCCCGCTCCTCGAGGGCTCCTGTCGTCCGCCGTAGCGGCTCACTTCGGACACACCGAACGAGTCGGTGGGACGGGTGGGCATCCTGGCTTGCGGGGTCGCGCCGCCGGAGCCGCGCGCCTTCGCTCACAGTTGCGGGTCAGCGCCGGACTCTCACCGGCTTCCCCCGATCCGGCGGCGCTACGAGTCACCTCGCACCGCTCCCGAATCCGCTCCGGACTTCCGGGCCCGGAACGACCTGTACCGCTGCGGAGCATACACACGCGGCCTGCGACCGGTCCTGGTACCGTGCCGCGCAACGCAACAACGCGCACGCGAAGGGGAAGCCGGTCGGAAGCCGGCGCTGACCCGCAACCGTGGGCCACTGCATTCGGACGGCGCACCGACCACGCGCATCCGAACGTGATGGTGAGCCGGAACGCCTTCGGTCGTGTGCACAGGCTCCAACGAACCGTCGCGGTCCGCGGGTCGGAGTCCGGCATCGCAACGGTCCCCCGTTGTCACCGGGTTTCACGCCGCAGCACCGGAGGCAACCGAACCCGATGTCGATGCGCAGGCATGAGCCCAACCGATCACGGACACTCGTGTCGGTGTGCGCGGGCGCGGCCGTCGCGTCGCTCATCGTGCTCGTGGTCGCCGTTGCGAACGCCGCGCCGGCGGCGGCCGCGTCTGCAGCCGGCGCCTGCAGCGGGACGAGCGGCGTGACCGTCGTCGTCGACGCGAGGAACGCCGGCGGCGGTATCAGCGTGCGCTGCGCGCTGGGTCCACAGGCGAGCGGTTGGAAGGCACTCGAGAACGCCGGTCACGCGCTGACGTCACCCCCGCGCTATCCCGGTACCGCGGTCTGCCAGATCGACGGGCTGCCCCACGCGGGTTACCCGACGTGTTGGGAGAGCAACGTCTGGTGGTACTCACACGCGTCGAACCCCAACGGGGCGGGGTGGACCGAGAGCGGAATCGGGGCCGCGACATACGCGCCCGCGCCCGGCAGCGTCGAAGGTTGGAAGTACCGCGGCATCTCCGATCCCGACAAGTTCCCGCCGCTCGGCCCCGGATTCGGGGCCGCCGCGCCCCCGGTTGCGCCGCCGCAGACGGCTCCGCCCGCAACCAAGCCGCTCGCGCCCGGTGGTGGCGCCGGTGGCGGGAGCACCGGCCCGAAACCGGTGGCGCCGGGCGGCGGCGCGCCGGCGGCAACAACGCCGCCGGCGGCCACGCCCACGACCGCCAGCGCGAACGGCGCGGCGGCGACCACGACGATCCCCGGGCTCGTCGCGCCCGCCGACGCAACGACGACGAGTCGAGCCCGCGACCAGACGACGACGAGCAGCGACAAGCGTGCGCTCGCGGGCCTCGATCTCAGCAGCACCAAGGACGACGGCGGCATCCCGATCGGGACGATCGTCGGTGCGATCGTCGTGCTCGCGCTGGCCGCGTCCGCCGCGTTCGTTGCGTACCGTCGTGCCCGCGCGGCCTGACCGTCAGGCGGAGACGACTTCCGCCCAGAACGTCTTGCCCGTTTCGTGATGGTCGATGCCTGTCGCGCGCGCGAGGCGGTCGACGATCTGCAAGCCGAAGCCGTCGCCGCCTTCGACTCGAGGTGCGGGGCCCGCGTCGCGCACCGCGATGCGCACCGCGCGTCCGTCGGTCTCGACCAGCAGACCGACCGGACCGGACCCGTGCTTCACCGCGTTGGCGACGAGCTCGGACACAACGAGCGCCACGTTCCGCCGAACCTCGGCCGGCACGCTGCACACGACGAGATCGCGCGCGATATGGAACCGACTCGAGCACCGGCGGCAGCTCGCGGTCGACGAGCGTCCGGACTACGCGGTCCGACATGATGCTCATCCGACCGCGACCCGGACCGGAACATCGTGCACCGACTCCACGTTCGACTTCACGCGGTCGATCGAGAGGTCGTTCAAGCATCCGAGGAGCCGCTCCTTGCCGTGCTCGCCGAGCGACGGCGTCATGGCGAATCGGTAGTTGCCGCCGCCGATCGGCACGACGCCGCGCCCGACGAGATCGCCGGCGACGGTCGCGCTGCATTTGCCCCACAGCGCCGCCGCGGCGGTGTCGAGCGATTGACGGAAGTGCCGTGCGTCGACGTGGAACACGACTTCGGTCTGCTTGTCGTGGTCGCGGTCGTCGTTGCGGGTCTGCGTCGCGTCGCCGAGCGCGTCCACGACGAATGCGCCGATGACGAGTAACACGCCCAGGATCATCACGCGTTTCACGACGCGCGTCCTCGGCCGGGTGCGAACAGCGACAGCGGGTCGGCGTCCCGCGCGATGAGGCCGTCGACGGGCGGCGAGATCGACTCGAGCTGCAGCGCGAGCCCACGCTCCATGCTCTTGCCCGCGGTCGCGCCGCGATGCGTTCGACGACCCATGCGATACCCGACACGATCACGCCCGCGCCGAGCAGGACCGGCACGAACACGTTGGTGCTCTCGGGGCGCAGCCACGCAAAGTGGTTGCGCGATACAGGTGCGGACTCACGGATGCGCGCGAGCACCTGTGGACGCGGGTCGCGCCGACCCGTTCCGCTCGTATCGATACTCGTGCGGAGCCGGCCGATGCGGTCCAGGACGAGCGCGCCGACGAGGCCGATCTCCGCGGCGAGCAGGATCACGCCGGACGTCAGCGCGCGGTTCCACTCCCACCGCGTCAGGTACACGAAGAAGTAGTAGCCCGACGCGGCGATGGTGACGACGGCGGCCAAGTACGCAATGCGACGACCGGTCATGCCGCCACCTCCTCGCTGGATGCGGCGGACACTTCGCCGGTGCTCCCGTCGACGACGACCGCGGTGCCGGCGGGGAAGCGCGTCGTTGCATCCTCCACACCGACGACCGTCGGTACTCCGAATTCACGGGCGAGGATGGCGAGGTGCGACAGGACGCTGCCCGTCTCGGAAACGAGGCCCCGCAACCCGGGCAGCAGTGATGCGAGCCCGGGGTCGAGCGTGCGTACGACGAGCACCGCGCCGTCGGCGGGGAGCGCGTCGACGGGGAACACCACACCGGTGGCCCGTCCGCCGCCCGCACCGCGACCGCCGCTGCCGTTCGTGTCAGATGTGGCCCGAACCGCGACGACTGCCCCCTCGGGCGTGAGCCGGAACTTGGCCGGAAGCGGCGCACCGTCGAGCACGACCGGCGCGGGTGCCGCGAACGCGAGCTCGCGACGCACCAGTGCGCGGAGCTCGGCGAAGGTCAGTGCCCGCACCGCCGACGGCTCCGACAGCTGCCCGCCGTCGAAGAGGCGCCGGCCGAGCGCGATCGCCGCACGGGCGGTCAGCTCTTGCAACCAGCGGCCCCGTAGGCGCAACGCCTCGCGCAGCAGCTGTTCCTCGTCTGCGTCCTGCGCCGGCGGCATCGAAGCGGGAACCGGAGGAAGCTCGATGGGCACGCCGATCGCCGGCGGGACCAGCGCGAGCAGCACCGGGTGCCGCGCGACCATCTCTTCGTCGCTGACATCGACGCGGCGCTCGTTCGCGAGCACGCGCAACGCCGCGGCCGCGGCCGTCACCGGAACACTCTCTTCGTCGAGCAGCTGACCGGCAAGCATCTCGTGGCCGTACAGAGACCGCAGCGCGGTGCGCGTGCCGTCGAGCAACCCGATCAGTTCACGGTCGGACAGCTGCGACACTTCGGGGACGCCAGCGAGCATCTCGTCGATGTCTTCGACAAGATCGCGTGCCAGGCCGGGGAGCGCGGCGCGCAACCGGCCGACCTGCCACGCGACCTTGAGTCGCCGCACCGGGGGCCTTGGATCGATGCGAGCGAGCAGGGAACGAGCGCCGGTCGGCCGCTCGATGCCGAGCAGTTGCAGATCGGCGGCCACGTGACCGTTGACGTCGACGATGACAGGGGATGCCGCGACCTTCTTTGCCGCTGCGCCGCCGCTGATGCGAAGCACCTCGCGCAGCGCGTCCCGCATCGGCTCGACCCAGAGGTCGAGCTCGAGCGGTGCGAGCGGGTTCGGGAAGGTCTCGGCGACGGGACCGGGGCCGAACACGGGACCGACCGCATCTGCATCGCTTCCGGTCGCGGTGATCGGCCGGCTCTGGAGCATGACGACGTCGTCGTCGACGATCGCCCACTCCACGTCCTGCGGTGCGCCGAACACACCGGCGGCGCGCTTCTGCAAGCTCACGAGCCCGCGCACGTTGTGATCCACCGCACGGATCGAACCGCTGGACTCGATCACCTTGCCGCGCGCGGTCAGCGTGATGGTCACGCCGTCGACCTCGCCGCTGACGAGTTGATCGGGACCACCGGGAACCGCGGCGATCACGAGGCGGTCGCGCCGTCCGGTGACGGGGTCGGCGCCGAACATGACGCCACCCGCGTCGGGCACGAGGAACGGCTGGACGAGCACTGCCATCCGGCCGGCGACGGGGAGCCCTTCGTGGACGGCTTCACCACTTGCGACGACGGCGCGCACGGCGTCGACGAAGCCGTCCCAGCCGCGCACGTCGAGCACGGATTCGAAGCGGCCGGCCATCGACGAGTCGACGCCGTCTTCCACCGTCGACGACGAGCGCACGACGAGCGCGCGGCTGCCATTGTCGGTCAGGTCCGCCCACTCGCGCCGCACTGCGCTGACGACGGCGATCGGAGTACCGGCCGCGACCGCGTCCGCCGCGTCAGGCGGGAGCACGAAGCCGGGAAGGACGGGCAGGCCCGCCTGGTGTGCGCGCGCGAGCGCTGAGGCCTTGGCGCCTGCGCATTCGGTTTGCGTGGCGTCCGCCAGACGCACGACGGCGCGGTCGGAGCACTGGTTCTGATCGGTGCAGACCACCGGAATTCCCCTCAGGCGGCCGCGACTGCGGCTTGAACGGTGTCGACGGTGACCGGCTCGTGGTGCACCGCGCGGGCCCACGCTTCGAGGCTGAGCTCGGCGGCCCGGCGCAAGTACGCGTCAGCGAGAACGGGGTTGACCTTGCGAGCCTGGACACGCAGCGTGCGGGCCCGGGCGAGCAACGACGCCGCGCTCTCGGACGTGGGCCGCGCCTCGAACGGGCGGTGGGTGTCCGTGAGTGCGTTCATAGCTGTTCCCTTCGGGCGAAGTTCCGGTGATGCAGCGCATTTTGCGAGCGCGGCCTTGTGGAACCCTTGCGGACGGCTGAAGCCGTTCCGAAGCCGAATTTCGCCCGACCGGGGGTCGTCAGCGCCCCCTCCCGACCGGGGGTCGTCAGGGTCCCGTGCCGACCGGTGTCGTCAACGAAGGAGCGACCGGGCGCTGTCGGCGACCATCGGCGTGCCCAGCTCCTCGGCGACGCGGATGACCGCGGGTGCGAGGAACTCGACCCGTTCGCGATCGCCGACGGCGTCGCGCGCGGCGAGCGTGTGCGCGAGCCCGAGGCGTGAGCGGTTGGCATAGATCCGCGCGCCGACGGCTTCCTCGATGTCGATGGCGCGTTCGTAGCACTCGATCGCGTCGTCGAGCCGCCCGAGGGTGCGGGCGACTTCGCCGCGCGAGCGGTCGACGGCACCGAAGCACAGGTGCCCGGTCGCGAGCAGGCCGACTTCGCCGGCGTGGGCTTCGAGCACCCGTGCGACGAGCTCGGCCGCGGCTTCGTGGCCGGACGCGGCGGCCGCCTCCGCGATCTGCGCCGCGTGCAGGGGGATCATCAGGTCGTTGCCGTCCGCGAACGGGCCCGTCGCGAGGACGGTGTCGAGAACGTCGCGCGCTTCGTCGATGCGGCCGTGCTCGGCCGCGATGGTCGCGACACCGGTGAGCAGCGCACCCGCGAGATGGGGTTGGAGCTCCGCCGACGCGCGCGCAGCGTCGTTTCCAACTCGGCGTGCCGCCCCTGCTCGCGCCGGAGGCGGAACATCTGCGCGCCGTAGGCGGTCCACGCGGCCGGCTCGTTGGACGCGAGGTTGCGCTGGAACGCGTCGTGTACGAGTTGCTCGGCATCGTCGAGCCGCCCCTCGACGAACGCGAGCATCGATCGGTACCACGCGAGCTGGACGTGGAAGGCGTAGTGGCCCAGTCGCTCGGCGAGGAGCTGGCACGCGGCGAAGTCGGCATCGGCCGCAGCGCGGTCACCGGACTCGAGGTGGTCGACCATGCGGAAGTGGCGGCCGATCAGCTCCGCGTACTCGATGCCGTTGGTGGCCGCGACACTGACGAGCTCGTCATCGAGCGCGAGGCGGCGTTCGAGGTTGTCGGGCGCCCACGACGCGAGCAGCTCGGACGCGAGCGCGGCAGTCAGCGCCACCGGATCATCGATGCGGCGCGCCATCTCGAGCGCCTCGGCGCTGAGCGCGCGGCGCCGTTCGCGCGTGAACGCGAAGTACCCCTCGACCGCGAGGCGGGCGAGCAATTCGCACCGCAGCACCGATCCCTCTTCGTCGTCGTCGTCCTCGAGCGCTTCGAGCGCACGTTCGAGGTACGCGACGAGGTCGAGATCGGCGACGCCGAACTCGTCCCACCACCCCCAGAACCCACCGCCACCGATGCCGAGCACCGCGCGCGCGATGCGGACCGGATCGCCTTCGGTGCGCGCACGCTCCATCGCACGTCGCAAGGCGAGGCGCGCGTCGCCGAGCCTCCCGGTGGCGCGCAGCGCCCAGCCGAGACCGATGAGGAGGTCGGTGCGCGTCTGCCAGCTGCCGACGTCGTAGACGTCGACGAGCTCGAGCGCGCGTTCGTACGTCGGGATCGCGTCTTCGTACGCGAGCTGCGCGTTCAGGCGGTCCGCGGCGCGCTGGCCGTACAGCACTGCCTTCAGCGCGTCGCCTGCGGGCGCGGCCTCGGTGAAGTGGTAGGCACACTCGGTGAGGAAACCCGGGTTCCGTTCACCGTGCAGCTCTTCGATCGCCTCGCCGATGCGCCGGTGCAGCCGGATGCGGCGCAACGACGTGAGGCCGTCGACCAACGTCTCGCGCACCAGCTCGTGCGAGAACCGGAAGTGCCCCAGGCCGTCGTGCGCTTCGTCGACGATGCCCGCCATCCACGCGGCCTCGACGAGGTCGAGCGCGCGATCCTCGTCGATGCCACACACGTGCGCGACGAGCGCGACGTCGAATTCGCGGCCCGCGATCGCGCCGGCCGTGAGGACGGAGATGGCTTCCTCGGGCAGGCGCGAGAGTCGGGTACGCAGCACGTCGCGCACACCTTCGGGGACGGGTGCGCCCGTCGTCGCGTTGCCGAGCTTGCCTTCGTCCTGCAGGAGCCGTACGAGCTCGCCGACGAAGAACGGGTTCCCGGCGGTGCGGTCGTGGAGCGAGTCGGCGAGCGTCGGGTCGGCCGCGTCACCCACGACCGCCGCGACGTAGTCGCCGACCTCGTCGAGGCTGAGCCCGGTGAGCGAGAGCCGCTCGAGCTCGGGGACGCGCGCGAGCGTGGCGAGCGTGTTCGCGAGCGGCGGCGTGCGCGCTTCGGCTTCCCGGAACGTGCCGACCAGGAACACCGACGATCCTTGCACCGCGCTGACGGCGAACTCGAGCAAGCGGAGCGAGCTCTGGTCGGCCCAGTGCAGGTCGTCGAGCACCACGACGAGCGCCTGGCGCGTCGACAGGTTGCGCAAGAGTGACGCGACCGCCTCGAAGAACCGGAACCGGGCCGACTCCGCGTCAGGTGCGTCGTCGGCGACCGTGACGAACCGGGCGTAGTCCGGGACGACGCGCGCGATGTCGGCACCGCTGCCTTCGATCGCAGTGGCGAGCGCGTCGGCGGGTGTGTCCTCGGCGAGTTTGCGCAGCACCTGCACCCACGGCCAGAACGCGGGTGCGCCGTCGCCCTCCCAGCCGCGTGCCCACACGACTTGCATCTGCTGACCGCGCGCATTCGCGCTCAGCTCCTCGCACAGCCGGGTCTTGCCGATGCCCGGTTCGCCTGACAGCAACGCCAGGCGCCCCGAACCGCCCTGAACTTCGCCGAGCCGGGCGAGCAGCCGCAGACGTTCGTGCGTGCGCCCCACGAAGGTCGCGCTCAGCGTGTCCTCGGCCTCGGCGCCGGAAGCGCGGTAGCCGGCTCGCGCCTGCCACCCGAGGTCGGGGTCCTGAGCGAGGATCCGCTCCTCCAGCGCGCGCAAGCCCGGACCCGGCTCGATCCCGAGCTCCTCGACCAACACATCACGCGCGTCCTGATACGCGCGCAGCGCGTCGGCCTGCCGCCCCGAGCGGTAGAGGGCGAGCATGAGCAGCTCGCGGAACCGCTCACGGACCGGATACTCCTTGGCGAGGCGCTCGGCTTCGACGGCGACCGACGTGTGGCGCCCGCGCTCGAGATCGATGGTCAGCTGGGTCTCGAGCGCGATGAGGTAGAGGTCTTTGAGCCGCTCGCACTCCGACTGCGCCCAGGACTCGTACGCGACATCGGCGAGCGGTTGGCCCCGCCACAGCGAGAGCGCGTCCGCGAGGAAGACCGCGGCGTCGTCGAGCCGGCCGAGCTCACGGGCCTCGATCGCCGAAGTGATGTTGCGCTCGAACCGGGCCGCGTCGACCTGCTCGGGTGCGATGTCGAGCACGTAACCGGGCGGCCGGGTGACGAGCACGGTCGCCGGCGCACCCGCGGTGCGGTTCGGTTCCAGGACCCGGCGGAGGTTCGATACGTAGGCCTGCAGGGTCGAGGTCGCGGCCGCCGGCGGTTCACCGTGCCAGAGCTGGTCGATGAGGCGGTCGACGGAGACGACCCGGCCGGGCTCGAGGAGCAACAGCGCGAGCAGCGCCCGGTGTTTGGGCGCGCCGAGCTCGACCGGACCCGCCTCGGACGTGACGGCGAGCGGCCCGAGCAGCGAGAATTCGAGACGTTCCGCGGACAAGACGCCCATTCTCGCTGGTCGGGCCCTTCCGACCCAAGCGAATCCCAAGCTGATGTCCGTACCGTCGGACTCGATGCCGGAACCGGAGCTCCCCGGCGACATCCGCGCGACCATCGGCCGCCGGGTGGAGCTGCTCGCAGAAGACACCCGGCGCATGCTCGCGGCGGCCAGCGTCCTCGGTCGCCGGTTCGACGTCACGACGCTGGCGGCGACGACGCACACCGATCGGGCGGTGGTCACGGCCGCGCTCGCGGACGCGGTCGCGGCCGAGGTCGTGATCGACGAAGGCGACGGTCGGTACATCTTCTCGCACGCGTTGGTGGAGGACACGCTGTACGACGGTCTCACCCGGACCCGCCGGGCCCGCCTGCACCGTGCGGCGGCCGAAGCGATGGAGCAGCTCGAGCCGGCGAACCCGCCGCTCGCGGCGATCGCCCACCACTATTGCCGCGCCCTGCCGTCGGGCGATCCGCGCCGCGCCGTCGACTACGCGCGCCGGGCGGGCGAGGAAGCCGCGGATCGTGGGGCGTCGGAGCAGGCGCTGCACCACTACGAACAGGCCCGAGCCGTCGCCGGGATCGGCGCCGACTGCATCCTCGAGGTCCCGGAGCAGTCGATCCTGCTCTGCGACCTGGGCGGAGCCTACGAAGCAACCGGGCAACACGAGCGCGCGCAGGAGGTCTACGCGGCTGCGATCGAGCTCGCCGACGCGGCCGACGACGCAGCCGGTCTGGCCCGCGCCACGCTCGGGCTGATGGGTGGCGTCGACGAATCCGTCGGCTTCAACCTCACCGGCACCGACGCGTCGCTCGTCGCCATCCTCGACCGCGCCCGGAACCGGCTCCCGGAAGACGCAACGCGACTCCGCGCGGTGGTCACCGCGCGACTCGCCGGTGCCCGCTACGACGCGGGCGAGGTCGAGATCGCGCAGCAGCTCAGCGCCGACGCGCTGGCGCTGGCCCGCCGGGCCGGTGACGCGCCGGCGATCGCGGTGGCGCTGGCGGTGCGTCACACCGCGCTCTCGTGCCCGGAGGCGCTCGCGGACCGGCTGCAGCTGGACGACGAGTTGCGTTCGCTCGGTCGGCCGTTCTCGGTGCAAGCCGAGGTGTGGCGCGTCGGTGACCTGCTCGAGTGCGGCCGCCTGTCCGAGGCGGACGCCGCGATGGCGGAGATGACGCAAGGCGCGCTCGCGCGCAGTCAACCCCGGGCGCAGTGGTACGCCGGGCTGTACAAGACGTTGCGTGCGCAGGTGCGCGGGCAGATCGATGACGCGGCGGCGTACTGCGAAGAGGCGCGGCGCATCGGCGCGGAGATCGGCGCGCGCACTGCCGGCATCACCTATGCCGTGCAGTCGCTGTTCGTCGCGTGGGAGCGGCGCGAGCTCGACGGTCTCGCCGAGGTACTCGATGCGCTGGCCGCCGAACACCCGCACCAACCGGGTTTCGTCACGACCTCGGCGTGGGTGCGCGTGCAGACCGGCCGGCTCACCGAAGCGCGCCCGCAGTTCGAGCAATTGGCCCAAGGTTTCCAGTCGATCCCGCGCAACGGCGTCTGGCTCGCGAACATGCGGCTGCTCGCGGAGATCGCACACGCGCTCGGCGCGCGCGAGCAGGCGGCCACCCTGTACGAGATGCTCCTTCCGTATCGCGATCGGTTCATCGTGACGTCCCGGGTGCTCACGTTCATGGGCTCGGTGGAGTACCCGCTCGGGTTGCTCGCGCTCACGACCGGCGCGCTCGACGAGGCGGCCATGCACTTGACGCGCGCGCGGGACGCGCACGTTGCGCTCGACGCGCCGCTGCTCACCGCGCGCGCCGACCTCGCGCTCGCGGACCTACGAGCCGCGGCGCGGCGACGATGTCGGAGCCCGGGCCCTGCGCGCCGAGGTCCGAGCGATCGGCGACGCCAACGGCTGGATCGATCTGGCCGACAACGCGGCCTGAACCGGCGCGCCATCCGCAGTTGCCGCGCCGCGGCGGGGTTTCGCACCGAACAGACGTTCGCTACGCTGGCCGGATGCTCCACCAGCGCACGCTGCTCGGTGCGGGCGAGCCCGACATCGACGCGGGGGCGACGTTCGAGCGCGTCCACCTCGACGAACACAGCTGGGTCGACATCGCACGCGACTGGATGCGAGGTGCCGACTCGCTGTTCGACGCACTGATCCAGCGCGTCGAGTGGAAGCAGGGCAAGCGGTGGATGTACGAGCGCATGGTCGACGATCCCCGGCTGTCGCGCTGGTTCCCGGCGTCGGAGCCGGTACCTCACGCCGCCCTCGACGACGCCAAGCATGCGCTCGAGGGGCGCTACGACGTCCGCTTCGGCAGCGTCGGCTTGAACTACTACCGCGACGGCTCCGACAGCGTGGCGTGGCACAGCGATCGCGAGCTGCGGGAGCTCGAGGACACGCGCATCGCGATCCTCACGTTGGGCGCCCGCCGGCCGTTCCTGATCCGGCCGAAGTCCGCGAACGGCCCGCGCCGGTCACGCGACTTCCGGCCAGGCTCGGGCGATCTCCTCGTGATGGGCGGCCGGTGCCAGATGGACTGGGAGCACAACGTCCCGAAGTCGAAGCACGCGGGCTCGCGAATTTCCTGTTCCTGGCGATGGATGCGCGCGATTACCCAAGCCGAGTACTGACGGACTCGTTGCGCTGACGACCGGCAGGGTCAAAGCTGGCACGCATCGAAGCGGGGAGGGCCCATGCCGATCCAACAGCCTTACCGACACGCGTTCCCGAAGCCTTCGCTCCTGAAGTGGTGGCTCGCACCGATGTTCGTGCTCACACTCCTCGCCGGCGTGCTGCTCCCGGCGACTGCCGCACCGGCCGTCAGCCGCGCGACGTACTACGTGTCACTCGGAGACTCGCTCGCGCAGGGCCTCCAACCGGTCGGGAGCACGCACCACGGCTACGCAGACCAGCTGTTCAAGCTGGCACGGCAGCGACCCCAGTACTCGCAGCTGCGGCTCGAGAAGCTCGGCTGCGGCGGCGAGAGCACGGCGAGCATCTTGCACCCGAGCTACTGCCGGTACCGCAACGGCTCGCAACTCGCCGAAGCGGTCGCGTTCCTCGACGCGCACCGCGGGGCGGTGTCGTTCATCACGCTCACGATCGGTGCCAACGACATCGGCGACTGCTTCGGTGACATCGGCTGCGCGCTCGGCCAGATCCAGCAGAACCTGCCGGTGATCCTGTCGACGCTGCGTGCGCACGCGGGGCCGAACGTGCCGATCATCGGGACCAACTACTACCAGCCGGATCTCTCGCAGTGGTTCGACGACCACGCGGCCGCGGAGGCAGCAGCGTCCTCGGTCGTCGCGTTCAACGACTTCCTCGAGGGGTTGTACGGCAACGCGGGATCGCCGGTCGCGGACGTCGAGACTGCGTTCGCGTCGACGGACTTCACGCACTTCCGCCGGCTCCCGGGCGCGGGTCTTGTCCCGCTCGCGGTCTACAACATCTGCACGTGGACCTGGATGTGCACCGGACCGCCGCGCGGCCCCGATGTGCATGCCAACACGGACGGCTACGCGGTCATCGCACGCGCCGTCGCACGGACACTCCGAGCGACCTGAGCGACCGGTCTAAGGGCGGTCGAAGCGTTCGCGGAACGTGAACGCTTCGCCCGTCGGGCCGTGCGCGCGCAGGTGCTGCAGCCGGTCCATCGCCGCGGCAACGGTCGGCCGCGTGCCCGTGGGAATCCACCACAGCACGAGGTACGCCTCGGAGGCGCGGTCGAACCACTCGCGCCGGCGGCGGAACACCTCCGCGTGCGGACTGCGCCGAACGAACGCCTCGAGCGCGTCGATCGACTCCCATACCGAGAGGTTGACGATGAAGAGCGGATCGTCGCTCGTGTGGATCGACGTCGCGTTGCCCGAGTCGTCCTGGAGGCGCCAGACGAAACCGGGCGCGGCGTCGGCGATCGCGTTGACGGGATCCAAGTTGGCGACGAAGTCGGCGGTCTCGGGTGCGTCGATGGGATGGCGGAGCCGGGCGACGTTCAGCTGGGCGATGTGCCAGGCGGGTGTGGGCGGGGCGGACATGTCGGGAGCGTACGCAGCGGCGAATACCTGTAGTTCACGATTGCTGTCGGTCCTCGCTCGGGTCATCGGGCCGCCAGGCGGGTAACCAGGTCGCATGGTGGAGACGCAACGGGTCGTCGTCGCGGGCGCGACCGGATACATCGGGCGCCGGCTCGTGGCGGAGCTCGTCGAGCAGGGCCGGTCGGTGCGCTGCATGGCGCGTACACCCGCCAAGCTCGACGGCGAGGACTGGCGGAGCTCGGTCGAGGTCGTCCGCGCCGACCTGCTCGACTCGGAATCGCTCGCCGGTGCGCTCGCCGGCATGGACGCGGCGTACTACCTCGTGCACTCGATGGCAGGCGGCGACGACTTCGAAGCGCGTGACCAGCTCGCGGCGAAACGGTTCCGCGATGCCGTGGCCCGCGCCGGCATTGCGCAGATCATCTATCTCGGCGGTCTGGGCGACGGCGGCGCCGAGGAACTGTCGGCACATCTCCGGTCACGCCACGAAGTCGGCCGGACACTCGCGGGCGGACCGGTACCCGTCACCGAACTGCGCGCAGCCGTGATCATCGGTTCCGGCAGCGCGAGCTTCGAGATGCTCCGCAACCTCGTGGAGGTCCTGCCCGCGATGGTCACGCCCAAGTGGGTCGACACGCGGTGCCAGCCGATCGGTATCCGCGATGTCCTCGGCTACCTCGTCGGTGTGCTCGGCCGCGACGACGCACTCGGTCGCGTGTTCGAGATCGGCGGACCGGACGTGTTGACGTACCGCGAGATGATGCAGCAGTTCGCGGAGGAGGCCGGGCTCAAGCGCCGCATCATCGTTCCCGTTCCGGTGCTGTCACCGCGACTCAGTTCGCTCTGGGTCGGGCTCGTCACCCCGTTGCCGGTCGCGTTGGCCCGCACGCTCGTCGACAGCCTCGTCAACGAAGTGATCGTGCGCGACCACTCGATCGAGTCGGTTGTGTCGCGGACGAACGTCGGGTACCGCGAGTCCGTGCGACTCGCGCTGCGACGTGTCGCGGATCTGGACGTGCGCACCCGTTGGACGGACGCCGACGACACGCCGGCCGACCCGATGCCGGCGGATCCCGACTGGTCCGGTGGCACGATGCTCGCCGACGCGCAGTGTGTCGACGTGCACGCTGCACCGGAGGACGTGTTCGCCACGGTGCTCGGCATCGGCGGGAAGCGGGGCTGGCTCGTCGCCAACTCGCTGTGGCGGGCGCGCGGCGTCGCGGACCGGCTCGTGGGCGGCATCGGGATGCGCCGCGGCCGCCGTCACCCCGATCTGCTGCGCGTCGGCGACGCCCTCGACTTCTGGCGCGTCGAAGCGCTCGAGCCGAACCGGCTGTTGCGACTGCGCGCCGAGATGCGCCTACCCGGCGAAGCCTGGCTCGAATGGCGGCTCAGCCCGACCAGTGAGGGGACCCGGCTCGAACAGCGCGCGGTTCCACCCGCGCGGCCTGTTCGGTCGCCTCTACTGGTACGGGCTGTGGCCGTTCCACCACTTCATCTTCCGGCCGCTCGCGTTCCGCGTCGCTCAGCTCTCCGAGGAACGCGCCGCCCAAACGCCGGCCGTTCCGCAGTGGAGCGCGTCGTAGACGTCGTTGCGCAACGCGTTCGCCTCGTCGCGCGTCAGCGTGCGGTCCGGGTGACGGAGCACGACGCGCACGAGCACGTTCTTCTGACCCGGTTGCAGCCCCAGCCGTTCCCGCGCCGCGGGTGGTAACTCGGCGCCCGCTGTCTCCGTAATGATCTCGACGGCTTCGACCGCGTCCGCGCGATCACCGAGCGCGGCCCGCACCCGATCGCCCAGCTCCTCGGCGGCATCGTCGTCGGGAACCGCGATCGACAGGTCGCGTGCGATCGCGGGCCGGTTCGACACCTGGCGGTACAAGCCCAGGTCCCGCATCTGTCCGGCGATGCGTACGTCGGTGGACCGGAGCAACCGGATGTCGGCGATCCCCTTGCGCAACATCAGGATGCGGTCCAGCCCGAGTCCCATCGCGAGCCCGGTGCCGGCGGCCCCGGCCGCGGCGAGGACCGGTGCGGCGGCCAGCCCGCACTCGCCGATCTCGACCCACTCGTCGCCGTTCTGCACATCGACCTGGAGCCCGTCGGTCGTGTACGGATGTTGCCGCGACTCGACGCGGTACTCCGCGCCGGGCAGTGCCGCACGCACGACGATCTCGATCATCTCCTTGAGGTCGCCGGGATCGAGGACGCGATCGGGTGCGACCCGCCACACGTCGAGTTGGTGCGGCATGCCGGAGTGGAGGCGGTCGATCGAGTCCCGCCGGTACACCATGCCCGGGCACGCGAGCAGCACGTCACCCGGATCGGATTCGGCGGCCAGTGTCCGCAACGCACCGGGCACGAGCGCGGAGGTGTGACTACGCAACACTTCGGTCGGCGACACGTAGCGCGTGTAGCGGGCGTCGCGTGTGACTGCCCCGGGCGTGTAACCGAGCGCGTCGTAGTTGTCGTACACGGAGACGACACGGGCGCCGCGATGGATGCGCCGCCCGCAGTGCCAGGCCCGCACGAGTGCACTGACGATGTCGTCGACGATGCGCTGTATGGCGTGCGCGCCTTCGGTGGGATCAGTCAGGTCGCGTATGCGCAAGGCGCGCGCGACGTCTTCGGGTGAGAGCAGTTGGAGAGACACGGGAGCTCCTTGGCGTCGAACCGGTTCGGGTGCGCTGCCCCCGGGCCGGTGACGCGAGTGGAGCTACGACGAGTGCGCGCGTACCCCTCGGCGCCCATGCGGGGCCCGGGGGCAGGGAAATCGCAGCACCTCGATCGCGGTCACGGCCGCCCATCGTACCCGACGGGCGGCCGCACGCGTTTCGACTTGCGACATCGGCTGACTTCCGACATCGGTGCGCTCTTGATGACGCCGAACACCGCGGCGTCCTGGTCCGATGGTCTGGAGGTCCGGAGGTCCGGAGGTCCGGAGGTCCGGAGGTCCGGAGGTCCGACCCAACTCGGGACGCCAGTTGCGTATTCGGTCCGATCCGGCATCAGGACTCCTTCATGTCGTTCGAGTCCCCTACCGGATCGGACCGTGCCGCTAGTTGGTGGGCGTCGCCGTCGCGCCCGGGTGCGCCCGCGGCCCGCCCTCGTTGACGAACTTCGTGATGCGCGCCTTGACCGGCGCAACCATCGCGTCGATCACCGTGTTCACGTCGACGCCCTTCTCCTGGGCGACCTGCGCGATGGTCTTGCCACTTTTCAGTTCCTGCGCGAGCGCGCTGGGCTGCATGCCCAGGGCCTGCGCGGCCGAGTCGAGTTCGGTGCGCACCGCGTGACGGACACGGGGGTGACCCTTGCCCTTGCCGGCCCGGCCCTCGTTCACGAACTTGGTGATCGCGTCCTTGGCCTTGGCTTCGTCCCGACCGTTCGCGACGGCCTTGGCGACCATCTCGTCGATGACGGTGTTCACGTCGACGCCCTTGTCCTTGGCGACATCGGCGATCGTCTTGCCGTCCTTCAAGTCCTTGGCCAGGTCCTTGACGCTGATGCCGAGGGCATCGGCTGCCGCCGCGAGGGCGCCCGATCGCGCGGGCGTCCCGGTCGCGGCCGGCGCGGATTGCGACGACGGGGTCTCCGACGCACCCGAGAGTGCGGGAACCCCGATGAGTGCCCCTCCGACGCCACCGGCGGCGACTGCCGCGGCCACGACGAGGGGGGCGAAGAACTTCCGTGACATGTTGGTCAACTCCCTTGGCTTGCTCGATCCTGCATCTCGCCCGGATTGGGCCCTGCATCTCGCCCGTGTCGGGCCTTGCACTTCGCCCGTGATGGGCAACGAGTCAGAGCATCGGTCCGGTTCCTGGCAGGAGCCTGGGGAACACGCCCAAACGCCGAAGTTTCTTTCGGCACAGCGTTCCCACAGGCTTTACACAGCGGCCCGTGCGACGATCAGCTCCATATGGCAGCCCGCATGGAGATCGACGCGCGGATCCTCGTCGTGGACGACGAGCCGAACATCACCGACCTCGTCGCGACCGCGTTGCGCTACGAGGGTTTCGAGGTCGCAGTGGCGGGCACCGGCAGCGAGGCGATCCGAGAAGCGGCGACGTTCCGACCCGACCTCCTCGTCCTCGACGTCATGCTCCCCGACCGCAACGGGTTCGAGCTGCTGAGCCGCCTGCGCGCGGATCAGGTGAAGCTTCCGGTCGTCTTCCTCACCGCGCGGGACTCCACCGAGGACAAGATCAAGGGCCTCACGGTCGGCGGCGACGACTACGTCACCAAGCCGTTCAGCCTGGAGGAACTGCTCGCACGCGTCCGCGCGGTGTTGCGGCGCGCCCAACCGGAGAAGACCACCGCGCGGATCAAGTTCGCGGACCTCGAGCTCGACGACGACACGCACGAGGTGTGGCGCGGCCGCGAACGCATCGACCTGACGCCGACCGAGTACAAGCTGCTGCGCTATCTCATGCACAACGCGCGCCGGGTGTTGTCGAAGGCGCAGATCCTCGACCACGTGTGGGAGTACGACTTCGACGGCGACGCCAACGTGGTCGAGACGTACGTCTCATACTTGCGCAAGAAGCTGGATCCGCACGGACCCCCGCTGATCCATACCGTGCGTGGCGTCGGCTACAGCCTGCGGCTGCCGCCGGAGGACTGAGCGTGTCGCTGCGCGCCCGGTTGACGCTCGGCCTCGTCGGACTCGCCGCGATCGGACTCATCGTCGCCGGCCTCGCGACCTTCGGCGCGCTGCGCCTGTTCCTCGTCGACCGGGTCGACGCGCAGCTCGATTCGGTGCTCGCACGACCGGCCGCCGGCGCGCGCGCAGTCGTGCTCCCCGCCGGCGGTTACTACGAGGTGCGCACCGCGAACGGCACCGTTGTCCGCCGTGACAACACGTTCCTCGTCGACTCCGCACCACCCGACCTGCCGGTCTCGCTCCCCGGCGGCGCATTCACCGTCGACGCGACGACCGGGAGCACGAACTTCCGCGTCGCATCGACCCGGCTCGCCAATGGCAACACCTTCGTGGTCGCGCTCCCGCTCGACGATGTCCGCCAGACGTTGCGCCGGCTCGTGTTCGTCGAGTTCGTGGTCGCAGCCGCGGTGCTCGGCGCGCTCGCCGCGCTCGGTTGGTGGCTCGTCGGGCTCGGACTCCGCCCGCTCGAACGCATGGGCCGCACCGCCGACGCGATCGCGCGAGGCGACCTCTCGCAACGCGTCGAACCCGCCACGAGCACGACCGAAGTCGGCCGGCTCGGCCTCGCCCTGAACGGCATGCTCCACCAGATCGAAGGCGCGTTCGCCGAGCGCGCCGCGTCCGAAGCACGCCTGCGGCAGTTCGCGGCCGACGCGTCGCACGAGCTGCGCACGCCGCTGACGTCGATCCGCGGCTACGCCGAGCTGTTCCGCCGCGGCGCCGATCAACGGCCCGAGGACCTCGCCAAGGCGATGCGCCGGATCGAAGAAGAGGCCGTCCGCATGGGGGTGCTCGTCGACGACCTCTTGCTGCTCGCCCGGCTCGACCAGGGTCGTCCGCTCGAGCAGCACGCGGTCGATCTCACGCGAGCTCGCGCGCGACGCCGTCGACGACGCCCGCGCCGCCGACGCGCACCGCAACGTCACCCTCGCCACCAACGGGGCGGTCACGGTGCTCGGCGACGAACCGCGGCTGCGCCAGGTGCTCGCGAACCTCCTCACGAACGCGTTCACGCACACGCCGGAGGGCACACCGGTGCGCGTCTCGGTGCACACCGCGCCGCACGAAGTCCTCATCGAGGTCGCCGACGAAGGGCCGGGACTCAGCGAGCAGGAACAGTCTCAGGTGTTCGAGCGGTTCTGGCGCGCCGACGCCGCGCGCCAGCGTGCCAGCGGCGGCGCCGGCCTCGGTCTCTCGATCGTCCGGGCGATCGCGGTCGCCCACGGCGGCACCGTCGAGGTCACCAGCATCCCGGCCAGGGTGCAACGTTCCGCGTCCACCTACCGAGCAGGTAATCCTCGTCAGGGAGTTCGAGCGGTGTCACCACCGTCACGGCCTCTGGGGTTCAAGTGCGACGCGCGTGACGACGGTATTGCGAGTGTGATCAGTCGACCTTGATCGCGAGCTTGCCGAGGTGGTCGCCGGTGAAGAGGCGAACCAGCGCCTCGGGCGCGCGGTCGATGCCGTCGAGCTCGTGCTCGCGGTGCTTGATGCTGCCGTCGGCGACCCAGGCGGCGAGCTGCGGCCGCGCCCTGTGCGTAGTGGTCCCAGTGGTCGAGGGTGTTGAAGCCCTCCATGCGCGCCCGCTTGCCCATCAGGTAGCGGATGTTGTGCAACGGTGGCGGCGGGCCTTCGAGGTTGTACGTCGAGATGTCGCCGCACAGCACGACGCGCGCCCGCATCGGCGAGCCGGCGCAGCACGGTGTCGAGCAGCTCGCCGCCGACGTTGTCGAAGAACACGTCGACACCCTTGCGGCGCGAGCTCCTTGAGCCGCGCGGCGACGTCTTCGCGCTTGTAGTCGATGCACGCGTCGAAGCCGAGCTCGTCGACGACCCACGCGCACTTCTCGGGCGAGCCGGCGATGCCGATGACGGTGCGCGCCCTGCATCTTCGCGATCTGGCCCGCGATCGAGCCGACGCTGCTCGCCGCGGCCGACACGCAGAACATCTCGCCCGGTTGCGGCTTGGCGACCTCGAGCACGCCGACGTACGCGGTGATGCCGACGTGGCCGAGCACGCCGAGCACGTCGAGCAGCTCGACGTCCTCGGGCGACCATCGTGATCGGCGGGAACGGGTTCGACTGCACGACGCAGTACTGCTGCCAGCCGGTCAGGTGCATGAACGCGCGGCCGAGCGGATACTCGCTCGGGTTGTTCGTCTCGACCACGACGCCGACGCCGTTCGAACGGACGGGCTCGCCGATCGCGACGCCGGCCATGTAGTTGCCGCGCTCGTTGAGCCAGCCGCGGATCGTCGGGTCGATGCCGAGGTAGCGCACCTCGAGCAGCGCCTCGCCCTCGACCGAGCTCGGGCACGGGACGCTCGACGATCTCGAAGCACGACTCGGTGACCATGCCGACCGGCCGCTTGCGCGAGCACGACCTGTCGATTCACTGGCATGGGTCGACGCCACGCGCGCAGCACAGCTAGTTGGCACGCGCGTAGCCTCACGCCCGTGCTGCCCGCTCGACGTCGACGACCTGACCGCCGAGTGGTTCACCGCGGCGCTCGGGCGCGACGTGCGAGCGCGTCGAGGTGCTCGACCGGCAGCTCGGGCACGACGGGCGGGCGCGCGTCGCGCTGACGGGCGCAGCCGGGCGTGCCGCCGACCGTGTTCGTGAAGCTGGCGCCGTTCGACGAGCGCCAGCGCGAGTTCGTCACGTCGGTCGGGATGGGCGTGACCGAGGCGCGCTTCTACCGCGACCTCGCCGGCGAGATCCCGGTGCGCATCCCGCAGGTGCTGGTTCGCCGACACCGACGGCGACGACGCTACGTGATGGTGCTCGAAGACCTCGTGGCCGCGCGGCTGCCGGTTCCCGCACCCGACCGACGACGACATCGCGTTCCGCGCGCGCGACATCGTCGAGCAGCTCGCGGCGCTGCACGCGCGCGTACTGGGAGTCGCCGCGCTTCGAGGACGGCGGCGATCTCGCGTGGCTCGCGCCGAAGGGCACCGGGCGGCGGCGGCGGCGGCGCGAAGTTCGTGCAGATGGCCGTCGACACCGTCGGCGACCAGCTCCCCGAGGCGTTCCACCGCCTCGCCGACATCTACCTCGCGCGCAACGACGACATCGTCGCGCTGTGGAACTCGGGGCCGCGCACGCTCGTGCACGGCGACCCGCACATGGGCAACCTCTTCGTCGACGTGCGACGGCAACCGCACCGGCTTCCTCGACTGGGCGGTGATCGGCCGCTCGCCCGGGCTGCGCGACGTCGCGTACGTGCTGTGCAACTCGATCCCGGCCGAGGTGCGCGCCGCGCGACGAGCGCGGCCTGGGTCGACGCGCTACTGCGCGCTGCTCGGCGCAGACGGGCATCGACCTCGACTCCGACACGGCGTGGGAGCAGTACCGCCTGTTCGCGGTCTACTCGTGGGTGTCCGCGACCTGCGACCGCGGGCATGGGTTCGAAGTGGCAGCCGCTGCACATCGGGCTCGGCGGCACGAAGCGGGCGACCGCGGCGTGCGACGAGCTCGGCTGCGTCGAGCTGCTCGGACGACTCCTCGGCTGACGACTCGGTCACGTAGTCGGTCCGACCATGCCTGCTCGTGTGCCGCACCGCAGGCATTCTCGAAAGGGGCCGCCGATGTCGGTGTACGACGTTCCGATCAACTCGCTCGACGGCAAGGCCGGCGTGCTCGCCGACCAGAAGGGCAAGGTCACGCTGCTCGTCAACGTCGCGTCGTTCTGCGGCCTGACGCCGCAGTACGAAGGACTCGAGAACGCTCCACGAGCGCTACGGCGCGCAGGGCTTCTCGGTCGATCGGCATCCCGTGCAACCAGTTCGGCGCGCAGGAGCCGGGCACGGCCGACGAGATCAAGACGTTCTGCAGCACCAACTACAACGTGACGTTCCCGCTGACCGAGAAGATCGAGGTCAACGGCGACGGCCGCCACGCGCTGTACCAGCAGCTCACGCCGACGGCCGACGCCGAGGGCCACACCGGCGACATCCGCTGGAACTTCGAGAAGTTCCTCGTGGGCCGCGACGGCGAGGTCATCGCGCGCTTCTCGCCGATGGTCGAGCCCGAAGCGGCCGAGATCGTCAGCGGCGATCGAAAAGGCGCTGGCCGCGGCATGACCTTGCGCGCCGCTTCGCACGCGGCGCGCGCGTCACAGCCGACGAGGTGGTCGTTGACGATGCCCGAGCGACTGCATCGTCGGCGTAGACCGTCGTCGGGCCGACGAAGCGGAATCCGATACCGAGCAGCGCCTTCGAGCACGCCTTCGACTCGGGTTCGGTCGCCGGGATGTCGCCGAACGCGCGCGGCGCTTTGCGGCGACCCTTCGGCTCGAACGACCAGCACGAGCGCGGCGAGCGATCCGTGCTCCTCCTCGACCGCGATCGACGTGGCGCGCGCGTTGGCGATCGTCGCTTCGATCTTGCCGCGGTGCCGCACGATGCCCGCGTCCTGCAGCAGCCGCTGCACGTCCGTTCTCCGTGAACCGCGCGACGCTGCGCGACATCGAAGCCCTCGAACGCGCGGCGGAAAGTTCTCGCGCTTGCGCAGGATCGTCAGCCACGACAGGCCGGACTGGAAACCTTCGAGGCAGAGCTTCTCGTACACGCGGGTGTCGTCGACGACCGGACGGCCCCATTCGTCGTCGTGGTACGCGGCGTAGTCCGGCGTGCTCGCGCCCCATGCGCAACGGCGGCACGCCGTCGGATCGCCTTCACCACACCGGCCATGAGGCGACGACGCTAGCGTTCGGCCGCGGTCCCGCCGGGAGGAGTGAGCCCGTGATCCTCGACGATTCCGGCTCGACGGTCGCGTCGCGATCGTCACCGGCGCGGGCAAGGGCATCGGCGCGGGCATCGCGCGCCGGCGCTGGCCGAGGCCGGCGCCGACGTCGTGTGCGCGGCGCGCACGCAGGCCGACATCGACGCGGTCGCCGCCGACGGTCGGCGAACGCGGCCGGCGCGCGCTCGCGGTGCGCGACCGACGTGACCGTCACCGAGCAGCTCGAGCGCCTCGTCGACGCGCACGGTCGCGCGAGTTCGGCCGGCATCGACATCCTCGTGAACAACGCGGGCGGGTGGCTCCCCCGGCCGTTCCTGGAGACGAGCGAGCGGTCGTTCGAGGTCGCGCTGCGCTTCAACGTCACGTCCGCGTTCCTGCTGAGCAAGCTCGTCGTGCCGCACATGGTCGAGGCCGGCGACGGGCGCGATCGTCAACATCTCGTCGCGCTCGGCGAGCATGGTGCAGCCGTGCTTCACCGCGTACGCGACCGCGAAGGCCGCGCTGTCGATGATGACGCGCGCGATGGCGCCCGAGCTCGCGCCGAAGGTCCGCGTCAACGCGATCGAGGTCGGCGGCATCGAGACCGACGCGCTCGCGCACGTGCTCGTCCGACGATCGGTGCGCGCCCAGCTCGAGGACAACACGCCGATGCAGCGCGTCGGCGTGCCCGACGACATCGCGGCCGCGGTCGTCTACCTCGCGTCGCCCGCGTCGTCGTTCGTGACCGGCAAGATCTTCGAGGTCGACGGCGGCGTCGAGGCCCCCGCCTTCACGATCCCGTTCGAACGCTGTAGCGCTCTACGACGCGTACGTCGACGCCGCGGCCGGCGAGAGCGGGAGGTCGAGGTAGGTCTTGATGCCGGGCTCGGCCGCGACACGTACGGGATCGCGTTCACGCAGTGCATCGGCCGGCGGGATCAGGCCGATCTCGGGGTTCTCGCCGACCACCGGCGGGTGCAGGCCGTGGAACGATCGTCTTCACCGGCGGCGTCGGCGTCGAACTCGACCTCGAAGCGCTGCTCGCCGAGCGTCCACGGCGGGTCGAGGTTCTCCGACCCATCAGCCAGTTCACGCGCACCGTCATCACCGGCTCGCCGTCGACCGTGCCCTGCCACGTGAACCGCTGCGCGGCGACCGTGCCCTTCTCGATCACGCCGACGGGCGTGTCGATGTCGACTGGTCGCGACCGCCATCTCGTGCTTCGACGTCTTCTCCGCGTCGAGCGTCCAGCCGAGCTCGGCGCACGACCATGTCGATCGACTGCATGAAGCCGTGGCCGAGGATCGTCGATCATCGGGCTCTTCGCCGCGGTCTCCGGGTCCTTGCCGAACAGCATGACCTCGCGCACGACCATGTCGGTCGGGTAGTTGCGGATGTCGGAGAACTCCTCGGCGCGCACGTGGCGGATGTCGCGGCACAGCGCCGACAGCATCAGCGGGAACCGCTCGGTGATGCCGCCCGGGTTGATGCCGGTGCCGTGCAGCGTGACGCGCCGCCCGTCAGGCACGCGGCCTGGAGCGCGGCGACGCCGGGCGTGTCGGCCGGGTAGATCCAGCCGACCGGCGTCACGACGTTCTTGCCCGACTCGAGCAACCGGATCACGTCGCGCGTGCTCGCCAGCACCGGCGAGTACACGACCGCGTCGGCGTCGAGCGCGCAGATCTCGTCGAGGCTGTTCGTCGCCTTCACGCCGATCGGGCCGATGCCGCAGATCTCGCCGACGTCGCGCCCGACCTTGTCGGCGCTGTGCACCCAGCAGCCGACGAGCTCGAGCTCGGGATGCGCGAGCACGCCCTTGATCGCCTCCTTGCCGAGCGAGCCCGGTTGCCCACTGAACGACGCGATAGGTCATGCGATGATTCTGGCCGATGGCGCGGACGACTGGCACGAGTGGCACACGGCGTACGACCGACCCGACAGCCCGCTTGTCGCGGCGGCTCGCGCGTCGTGCAGGCAGTGCATCCGCGACGCGCTCGACGCCGCGCCGCCGGGTCCGATCCGGGTCGTGAGCATGTGCGCGGGCGAAGGCCGCGACCTGCTCGGCGTGCTCGACGATCACCCGCGGCGCGCCGACGTCACGCGGCCGGCTGGTCGAGCTCGACCCCGTGCTCGCCGCGACCGCGGCGGCGCACGCGCCGCCGGGGATCGAAGTCCTCTGCGGCGACGCGGCGGCGAGCGCCTACGCGGGCGCGGTGCCGGCCGATCTCGTGCTCGTGTGCGGCGTCTTCGGCAACATCACCGACGACGACATTCGTCACACGATCGACGCGTTGCCGGGTCTCTGCGCGCCGGGTGCGACCGTGGTGTGGACCCGCCACCGGCGCGCGCCCGACCTGACCGTCGACATCCGCCGCTGGTTCACGATGGCCGGGTTCGAGGAGGTCGGGTTCACCGGCGTCGATGACTTCCTGTTCGGGGTCGGCGCCCACCGCCTCGTGGGCGCGCGGGCCGCGTTCGCGCCCGACCGACGGCTGTTCACGTTCGTCGGTTACGACACGCTCCCCTGAACGCGCCATCGGGCTGACCCGGCGGCGAAGCCCGAGCGCCTAGGCGACGTCGGCGTGGTGCGCGGCCCACGCGCGGTACAGGGTCGCGTAGTGCCCGTCGCGCCCGACGAGCTCGGCGTGTGTCCCGAGCTCGGACAGGCGACCGTCGTAGATCACCGCGATGCGATCGGCGCGCGCGGCGGTCGACAACCGGTGCGCGACCACCACGACCGTGCGCCCGTGCATGAGCCGTTCGAGCGCGGCCTCGACCTGGTGCTCGGTACCGGGATCGAGGTTCGACGTGGCTTCGTCGAGCACGAGGACGGACGGATCGGCGAGCGCGGCGCGGGCAAGAGACACCAGCTGGCGTTCGCCCGCGGACAAGCGCGAGCCGCGTTCCCGCACCTGGGTCTCGAGCCCCTCCGGAAACGCGCGGAAGCGATCGAGGAGGCCCAGGGCCTGGAGCGCGTCATCGACTTCGGCATCGGACGCTTCGGGGCGGCCGATGCGCACGTTGTCGCGGAGGCTCCCGGCGAACAGGAAGCCTTCCTGCGGGACGACGACGACGCGCTCGCGCAACGAGTGGAGGGTGGCGTCGCGCAGGTCGACGCCGTCGGCGCGCACGTCGCCCTCGGTCGGGTCGTAGAAGCGGGCGATCAGCTTGGCGAGCGTGGACTTCCCCGCGCCCGTCGGCCCGACCAATGCGATGCGCTCACCCGCGGCGATCGTGAGCGACAGGTCGTGGAGCACCGGGTCGTCGCCGTAGGCGAACGTGACGTGCTCCACCTCGACCTCCCCGTCGGCCGGGAGATCGACCGCGCCCGGGCGTTCGCCGATCGACGGGCGAGTGTCGAGCACGCCGAAGATCTTGTTGAGGGCGGCACCCGCCGACTGCACGGTGTTGTAGAGCTGACTGAGTTGCTGCACCGGCTCGAAGAGGTTGTTGAGGTACAGCACGAACGCGGCGACGGTCCCGACCGTCACGACGCCCTCGCTCGACAAGTAGCCGCCCCAACCGATGATGACCGCGGTACCGGCGATGCCAGCAAACTCGACGATCGGGAAGTACTTCGCGGAGATGCGGACGGTCTCGAGGTTCGCTTCGTACTGATCTTCGTTCGTCCGCGAGAACCGTTGGGTGAACGATCCTTCACGCCCGAACGCCTGCACGACGCGCACGCCCTCGAGGCTCTCCTGCAGGGTCGTGAGGTTGGTGGCGATCCGATCGCGTACGTCCAGATAGGCGAGGTTCGAGACCCGGCGGAACCACCGGCTCGCGAAGTACACCGGCGGCACGATGACCAGCACGCCGAGCGCGAGCTGCCATGACATGAGCACGATCACGACGATCGCGCCCACGAACAGGAAGATGTTCTGGACGAACAGCACCAAGCCCTGCGAGATGAGCTCTTGCATCGCGTCGATGTCGGACGTCATCCGCGACACGACCTTGCCCGTGTTCTCCCGCTCGAAGAAGTCGAGCGAGAGCGCCATCAGGTGATTGAACAGGCGTTTGCGCAGCTCACGGAGGAACGACTCGCCGACCCGAGCGACCAGCAGGATCGCCAGGCGACCGAGGAAGACGGCCGCGAACGCCATGCACAGGTAGAGCCCGACCGCGGTGTTCAGCGCCTTCGCGTCGTGGTCCGCGAGCCCGTGGTCGATGCCGTACCGCACCAGCGCGGGACCCGCGAGGAGGGTGCCCACCTGTGCGATCAGCACCAGCACGATGAGGGCGATCTGCGACCGGTAGGGCCGCAGCATCCGCATCAGCCGGCGCAGCACCCGTTCGGCGTCGTCGCGCGACAGCGTCTCGTCGGGAACGCCGTCGACCCACCGCCCGCCGCCCCTCACGATCCTGCTCCGCCTGCGCCACCGACGACACCGGCGGACGCGTCTTCGTCCTCGGTCGCCGTCGCCTGTTCGGCCTCGGCGCGCGCGAGGACCTCGCGGTAGCGGGCGCTGGTCGCGAGCAGTTCGTCGTGGGTGCCGTCGGCGACGACGCGGCCGTCTGCGAGCAGCACGACGCGATCGGCGAGCGCGATCGTCGCGGGCCGGTGGGCGATGATGATCGTCGTCCGGCCGTGCATCACTTCGCGCAACGCGCTGCGGATCTCGTGTTCCTTGCTCGGATCGACCGACGAGGTCGCGTCGTCGAGGATCAGGACGCGCGGGTCGGCGAGCACCGCGCGCGCGATCGCGATGCGCTGGCGCTGACCGCCGGACAGCGAATAGCCGTGCTCGCCGACGATGGTGTCGTAGCCGTCCGGGAGGTCGCGTACGAACTCGTCGGCGCCCGCGAGGCGGGCCACGCGCACGACCCGCTCGTTGCTCGCACTCGGGTCGGCGAAGGCGATGTTGTTGCGCACCGAGTCCGAGAACAGGAAGGTGTCCTCGAACACGATCCCGACCGCCTGACGGACCTCCGGAAGGCGGGTCTCCCGCACGTCGGCACCGTCGATCCGGACCGTTCCCGCGGTGACGTCGTAGAAGCGGGGAATGAGCCGGGCGACCGTCGTCTTGCCGGACGCAGTGGCTCCTACGAGGGCAATTGCCTGGCCGCCGCGGATGTCGAGGTCGAGGTGGTCGAGCACCGGCCGGACCCGGCCGTACCCGAACGTGACCCCCTCGAACTGGACCCGGCCCGGGCCCTCCGGCAGCGATCCGGCGCCGGGCCGGTCCTCGATCTCGGGGTCCGTGGCCAGCACGGTGTTGATCCGCCCGGCCGAGGCCGCCGCTCGCGACAGCTGGCCGAGCAGCATGCCGACCATCCGGAGCGGCCAGATCAACATCAGCACGTAGAAGTTCGCCTCGACGATCGTGCCCACCGAGAGGTTGCCCGCGAGCACCTGGTGGCCGCCGTACCACAGGATGCCGACCAGACCGAGCGTGGGGAAGAGATCGATCAGCGGCAAGAAGTTCGCACGCAACCGGGCCTGATCGATCGAGCGGTCGAACACGTCGTCGGCTTCGACGGCGAGCCGCTGTTCCTGCAGACGTTCCGCGCCGAAGCCCTTCACCACCCGCACGCCGGACACGCTCTCTTCGACGACGCCCGACAGGTCGGCGAGCTCCTGTTGCAGCGAGAGACCGACGGGATACATGCGTCGAGTGAACCGCGTCGCCGCGATGTTCAAGAACGGCAACGCCGCGAGCGCGAACACCGCGAGCAGCGGGCTCGTCAACACGAGCACGACGACGACCGCGATCATCGTCAGCACGCTCGCGATCGTGAGCGGGATCAACAACACGACTTGTTGGATCTGTTGGATGTCCGTGTTCGCGTTCGCCATCAACTGACCCGTCTGCGCGTGGTCGTGGAACGCGAAGTGCAAACGCTGCAAGTGCGCGACGAGTCGCATGCGCAGATCCGTTTCGACGCGGTACGCGAGGCGGAACGCGGAATAGCGACGCAAGCCGGTGCAGATCGCTTGCACGACACCGACCGCGAGGATGATCGCGGTCCACTCCAGCGCGACGCCGAAGTTGCCGGGAACGATGCCTTCATCGATCGCCTGCCCCGTGAGCGCGGGAACCGCGACCCGCGCGCCGGTCCACACCAGACCGGCCAGGATGCCCATCCACACCCAAAAGTGATGGGGTCGAACGGCGGCGCGCATCAGGCGCCATCCCGCCCGTCGATTCTCGCGTTCGTCCTGCACAACGCCCCCGGAAGTCCAATTCGGCACGCTACCAGCGCCAACCTGACGCGCGTGTCAGGTTTGTTTCGGGGATGCGCCGGGGTACCGTCCCGCGCCATGCCCCGCCCTGCCCCGCCTTCTTCGTCCGCGCCCGTTCGCGCCGCCGGCCTCGTGCTGACGCTCTGCGCGACCGTCGCCGGCGCAGCCGGCGCGGCAACGCTCTCACCCGCGTCGTCCGCTCCCGACCACGAGACGCTTGCCGTCGCGGCGACGACCACGGTGCTGCACGACGACCCGAAACACGAAGAGGTCGACGCCCGGGCCGCCGCTACCCGCGAGCGCATCGAGCTCGACGAAGCCGCCGCGGCCAACGCCGCACGGGCCCAGCTCGCCGCGGCCGAGGCCGCGCGACATGCGAAACGCGTCGCGATGTGGGACGAGCTCGCGCAGTGTGAAACCGGTGGGAACTGGCACAACGGTGGTGACTTCGGCGGCGGCCTCGGCATCTACGTCGGCACGTGGCGTGCCTACGGCGGTCGCCAATTCGCGGCTCGCCCACAATGGGCGTCGAAGGATCAACAGATCGTCATCGCCGAGCGCATCGCGACCGACGGCTACGGCGGCTGGGGTTGTGCGCACACGCTCGGCTGGGTGAACTAGCCCGAACCCGTCGTGAACAGCTCGCCGATCATCTCGGCGAGCTCCGGGTCCTCGGACGCGCCGACGTAGACGGCGACGCGCGCCACGCAGCCGGCGTCAGCTTGCACTGCGGCTGCGAGCACGCCGAGCGCGCCTGCGTCGGTGCCGGCCAGCACGATCGCCGCGTGCGTGCGTGCCGCGGTGAACGCGCGTGCACGCCCATCGTGCGCATCTGCGTCGCGCACGACCACGACGTCGTTCACCGCGTGACTACGCGTTCGGTCGTTCCAGCGCGGCGCGCTGTTCGGACTCGAGCAAGACGTCGGTGATCTCTTCACCGACGAGCTCCTCACGCTCCAACAACGCGTCGCGCAACGCCGCGACGAGGTGACGGTTCTCGTCGAGCAACTTGCGCACGTCGTCCTTCTGCTGCGTCAGCATCGTCTCGACCGCCTTGCGGCTCTCGTCGTTGCCGAGCACCTTGCCGACGATGCCTTGCGCGATCGGTCCCGCTTCGATCGCGTCGTAGGACACGAGCGAACCGGCCATGCCGAGCGAGCCGACCATCATTGCGGCGACACGCGTCGCTTGCGCCAAGTCGCTCGCGGGTCCGGTACCCGCCTCACCGAAGAACAGCTCTTCGGCGGTCATGCCGCCGAACGCGATCTTGATCGCGCCGATGCAGCTCCGTGCGCGTCTTCGTCCAGCGCTCCTCTTTGTCGGAGTGCGCAAGGAGCCCGAGCGCGTCGCGTCGCTTGATGATCGACAGCACTTCGAGCTTGCGGTCGAAGCCCGACCATGTGCGCGACGACCGCGTGACCGGCCTCGTGCGTCGCGATGCGGATCTTCTCGTCCTCCGAGTACTCGACCGGCTGCTTGAGCCCGATCTCCTCGGTGAGCTTCGCCTGCTGGATGTCGTTCCAGTCCATGGCGTCGCGCCCTTCGCGCAGCGACCACACGAGCGCCTCGTCGAAGAGGTGCTCGATCATCACCGGCGAGTAGCTGATCGTCACGGCGGCGAGTTGATCCCGGCGCTCCTCCTTGTCGAGCTCCGGGATGTGCGCCTTCTTGTCCAGGTAGTAGTCGATGATCTCCCGCCGGCCGGAGCGGCTGGGCAGGTCGAAGTGGATCGACCGGTCGAACCGACCCGGCCGCAGCAGGGCGGGGTCCAGGTCGTCGGCCCGGTTCGTGGCACCGATCAGGAGGATGTTCGAGGCGGCGGGGAGAGGTTTTTGGAGCTGGTGGCCGACCGGGAGCCAGCGGTTGGCCCAGTCGACGACGCCGCCCCGCATGCGCTGACCGAACGTCGGCAGGTCGAAGGACTGGAGCTGGATCAGCAACTCGTTCACGACGCCCGAGACACCTTCGGTGACACCGCTCGGCGACACTTCCATCGCCGCGGCATCCTCGAAGCCGATCGGCGCGGGGCTGAACTTGCGCATGCCGCTGCGGGCACCGGCAATCGCGTCGATCTCCTCGATGAATCCGATCGCGCCACCCTCTTCACGCGCGGCCTTGCGCAGCGCCTTGAAGTAGTTGCGGATCTTGCGGCCGGTCTGGCCGTAGTACATCGACTGGAACGCGGTCGAGGAGACGAACAGGTACGGCACGCCCGCTTCCTTCGCCATCGCCTTCGCCATGTACGTCTTGCCCGTACCTGGTGGACCTTCGAACAAGATGGCCTTGCGCGGGTTTCCACCCATCGACTCGCGGAACGTCTGGTACGCGAGGAACAGGTTCAGCGTCTTGACGACTTCTTCTTTCACCGGTCCGAGACCGACGACATCGTCGAACGCGACGTCGATCTCACTCGCGGCGTAGCGCACGTGCGGCGAACGACCCGCGCCGAGCAGCGGGACGAGCAGCACCACACCGATGAGCAGGATCGCGATGATCGGCACCAGCATCTGCACGTCGGCTTCGCTGAGGTGCGGCCACGAGAACACCGCCGGGTTGCCGGAGAGGATGCGCCAGTAGAGGTACGCGAACACGGGGAGGATCCACGCGAGCAACTTCCACAAGCGGCGTTGCCGCGTGCGTTCGCGCAGGCGCGGGACGTCGATCGTCGCGCCTCGGAGCACCGACTCGTGCCCGATCGCGCCGAGGTCCAGTGCCGGCGCGGCCGCGTTGACCGTGGGCGAGGTCCCGGACCCGGCGACCCCGGACCCGCGCTCGGTGGGGTCCGACTCGGCGGTCCTGGCGTGTCGTCCTCGTCCCAGTGCGCCCACGTTTGCGCCACCTTCCACCCAGCCGCCCGAACCGTCCGTGAACGCGGAGCGTAGCGGAGCACTCACCCGCAAGGAAAGGGGCCTCCTGCTTCGGGTGACCGGCCGTGAGGCGGAAGTCAGCCGTTAGGGTCCGCCCGTGCAGGAGGGTCCGGAGCTCGACGAACGCGAACTGCGCGCCGCGCAGGGCGCGATCGCGGTGCTCCTCTTGGGCGCGTTCGTGTTCCGCGTGCCGGTCCTCGTCGTCGGCATCGCCGTGGTCGTCGCGATCGGCGCCGGGTTCGGGCCCCAGGCCAACGCGTTCAACGCGACGTATCGCGCGGTCATCGGCCCCAGGCTGGCCGCCCCCCGCGAGGTCGTCACCCGGAATTCGGCGCGCGCGCTCGACGCGCTCGACGCCGGCCTGCTCCTCGTGGCCAGCGCCGCGTTCGCGGTCGGCATCGACTCGATCGCCTGGGCGTTCGCGTTGCTCGCGGCTGCCGTCGCGACCGTCGAAGCGACAACCGGCGCCAACGCGGCGACCGCGCTCGCCGAGCTCCTGCGGCGCAACGGTTAACGCGGCGCGCGACGACGAGCAGCGCGGCCGCGCCGAACAGCACGACCCACCCGAGCGTCGCCGCCGCCGATGCGCCGCTCGGGTTTCCCGTTGCAAGGACGGCGAGCGCCAAGAGCACGCCGTTGCGCAACACCGCGCGCGGCCCGACCGGGGACGCGGTCGCGCCGCCGCCGAAGCACGGACAAGGGACGTGTTGCGACTGCGCGCGCACGAGCACGACGGTGAACGCGAGGAGCAGGACGACGGCCGCGACCGTGGGCAGCCCGCTGCCGGGCACCGCGACCAGCGCGATCGCGATCGCGAGCTCGGCCACCGGTACACCGATCGCGGCGATGGTTCCCAGGCGCGCGCCGAGCAGCGCGTCCATCTGCGTGATCACGTGCTCGCGATCTCGCAGCTTGCCGACCGCCGCACCCGCGAGCGCGAGCGCGAGGACGACGCGAGCCGCCAGCGCGACCGCGCTCACGACTCAGCTCTCGTACCGGCCGTACCCGCCGCGGTAGAAGAGGAGCGGCCTGCCCTCGGACTGGTAACCGAGCTCGAGCACGCGCCCGACGACGATCACATGGTCGCCCGCGTCGTGCTCGGCCTCGGTCTCACAGTCGACGAAGGCCAGCGTGCGATCCAGGATCGGGGCCCCGCTCAGCCCGGGCCGGAACGTCATGTGCGCGAACCGGTCGGCGTCCTTCTGTGCGAACAGCCGGCACACCTCTTCGTCGTCCTCGCCGAGGATGTTGGCGGCCCATCGCCCGGCGGCCTGGATACGGGGCCACGTGGTGGACGACTTCGCCGCGCAGAACAACACCAGCGGCGGGTCGAGCGACACCGACGTGAACGAGTTGCAGGCCATGCCGACGGGCGTCGGCGCGCCGTCGCCGTACGTGTCCATCGCGGTGACGATGGTGAGCCCGGTCGCGAAGTGGCCGAGCACCGTCCGCATGGTCGCGGCGTCGGGGTTGAGCGTGTGGAGCTGCGCGGTCATCGACCGGCCGCGAGGTCGATCGCGAGGCCTTCGTAGGCCGCGATCACCTCGGGACCGCCGAGTGCAGCCGAGCGATCAGCCGTGCGCAACGCGATGGCGTCGAGCACGTCGTCGCCGTGGCCGGGGTCGTGATGAAACAGCACGAGTTGCTTCGCACCCGACTCGCGCGCGACGTGCACGGCGTAGTCGACCGTGGAGTGACCCCAATGGCGCTTCGGCTCGTACTCCTCGCGGCGTGTGCTGCGCGTCGTGGATGAGCAGATCGACGCCGTCGCACAGCTCGAGAATGTCGTGCGGCACGAAGTCGTCGGGGTCGTCCGGGCAGCAGCCGGGCCCGTGGTCGGGGACGTACGCGACGGAGCGACCGTTCCACTCGACGCGGAACCCGAGGGTGAGACCAACGTGCCGGACGAACCGCGACCGCACCTTGGCCAACCCGATCGGGAAGTCGTCGTCGCCGGTGTCATGGAAGCGCACATCCGCGCCGAGGCCGTCGGGACGGATCGGAAAGAAGGGCGGGCACATGAGCTGCGCGAACACGTCGCCCAGGAGCCCTTCGGCCTGACGCGGGCCGTGGATGTCGAGCGTCGACGCCGGGTTGTGCACGGGCGCGAAGAAAGGCAGACCCTGGACGTGGTCCCAGTGCAGGTGCGTGAGCAACACGTCCGCGTGGAACTCACCCGTTCCGAGCTCGTCTCCGTATGCGGCCAGCCCGGTACCGAGATCGAAGATGATCGGCGGCTGCCCGTCAGGCTCGACGGACACGCACGAAGAGTGCCCGCCATAACGCGCGTACTGCGGACCCTCACACGGCGTCGAGCCTCGAACGCCGTGGAACCCCACACGAATCCCCCCTGGCATGGGGCGTGAGGATACCGGTCCGGATTCTGGGGTCAACTCCCCTACTTTCTCCCGTCATCGCCTCGGGCGGCAACCTTCATTGAATACCCAAACCGCGAATTGGGGGTGTCGTGGCCGTACCGGGCACCGCGGGTTCGGTCCGGCACGGGCCGGACGACGTCATCCGAACCGAGCGCCTCCGCACGACGACCGTCGGGATGCTCACGACCCGAGTCATACCCACCGCGGGCTCGGCAATCGTCGGCGGGGTCGGCGGGGTTCCCGGTCGAACCCGCTCGATCGCTCCCCCGACGCCTTCGAGACCCTCAATTTCCACGGTCGTTACTTCGGCACGAACCACCGGCGCGCCCGAGCCGGGGCCGAAGAATTCCTGAACCGGTTCCGCCGGTTCCACCCCGAGCGGTGGGGTCGACCCGGTCTCGGGCGGGGTGAGGCCGCTACTCCGAGGAAGGTGACGGGCCGGCGGCGCGCGCTTCGCGCACCGCGACCAGCGCGTCCTGCAGCTGTTGGATCCACTCGCCCTGGTGGTCGCGCACCAGGCGCACACACCATCCGAGCGCGTCCGAGCGGCTGCGCGGCGACACCGGCCCCGACGAGCGTGTCGAGCACCTGGCGTTCGGGCATGCGCAGCCGGGTCATGACCGGCACCGAGAGGCTGGTGAACACCTGGCGCTCGTCGCCGCAGCGCGCGCCCCACGCGACCTTCCGGCCGGTGCGGCGCTCGGCGTCTTCGGCGATGCGGATGCGCTCGCCGCGGGTCTCCTCCCGGAACCGCTCGATCCGGGCCTGCTGCGCGGCGCGGCGAGCCGCGTCGTCGGCGCCGTCAGGGTAGGCCGGCTCGAGGACGGTGCCGACGACCAGGATCTCCTCACGGTCGACGGTGACCTCGGGGGCCGCGGTGAACCAGCCATCGGGGAGACGGCCGGCGAACCAGGCGGTCAGGGACTCCATCGTGATCGCGCTCATGCGGTGATTACATCATTACATCCTTGGCGACGCAAGCGCGGCCCGGAGGCGGGCCGCGTACTCGTCCTGCTCGGCGTCGTCGGCGTACTTGGTCCGAGGCCAGTAGAAGCCGCGGAGGCCGTCGCCCTTCGTGCGAGGCACGACGTGGACGTGGAGGTGCGGCACCGACTGGCTCACGACGTTGTTGCAGCTGACCCACGAGCCCTGCGCCCCGAACGCGGCCGGCATCGCGGTCGCGCAGCGTTGCGCCGCGCCGAACACGGGTGCGAGCAATTCGGGCGGGAGATCGGAGAGCGTCACGATGTGCGCGCGCGGCACGACGAGAACGTGACCCTTGAACACCGGCCGCTGATCGAGGAAGGCGACGACGTCTTCCTCCTCCAACACCATCGCGGCGGGCACCGAGCCCGCCGCGATGACACAGAAGATGCATGCCGGTGCCGGCATCGGGGGCCACCCGACGCTTACGCGGCGACGGGCTCGTTGTTCAGCTTGCGGTAGGCGTAGGCGAGGATGATCCAGCAGATCGGCGCGGTCACGAGCAGACCGATGCCGCAGAGCAGCGCCCCGATGAAGTTGATGACGAACGCGACGAGGATCACGAGGAACACCTTGCCGAAGTTGTCGCGCACGAGCCCGAAGCTCGCGGAGAGCGCTTCGGACGGCGCCATGTTCCGGTCGATGACGTAGAAGCCGTAGAACGAGAGCATGAACGCGGCGATGATCCCCGGGATGATGCAGAAGATCAGGCCGACGAAGACGATCAGGCCGTAGAGCAACGACGCGATGATGAACGGCCCGAGCCGGTCGGTGCTGAACACCTTGCCGACTTCGGGCTTCTCGCCCCGCGTCACCATCAGCGACGCGTTGATGACACCGATGGTCAGCACCTGGCCGATCACCCAGAACAGCACTGCGAGGATGAGCCCGAGGAAGACGGAGTCGACGGAAAATCGGAGGATGCCACCGATGAAGTTGGCCGCGACGATCACCAGCGCGATCAGGATCAGCTGGCCCGCGTTCTCCTGGAACTTCTTCCACGCGTAGCTGACGGCCTGGCCGACGTCGAGGGTGGAGTCTCCCGGCTGCCCTCCGGGGGGCGGCGGCAGGTTCGGGGGCGGCGGAACGTTTGACATGGCATCTCCTCGGACCGAGGTCGGTCGGCGGAGGAGAACGGTAACCGGCGCAGAGCCGAAAGACGCGGACCTGCCGGGACGATTCGTGCGGGGCTACGAAGACGAGTCGTACGGGCGCCGGCGGGGCTTGGCCGCCGCCCGCTTCGGGACCATCACCTTGCGGCGGAAAGAGCAGACCTCCTCGCCCCGCTGGTTGTAGCCCCGGGTCTCGACGCTGACGACGCCGCGGTCGGTCTTGCTCTGCGACTCCTTCTTGTCGAGCACCTTCGTCTCCGCGTAGATCGTGTCGCCGTGGAAGGTCGGCAGCTTGTGCTGGAGCGACTCGACCTCGAGGTTGGCGATCGCGACGCCGCTCACGTCCGGCACCGACATCCCGAGCACGAGCGAGTAGACGAGGTTCCCCACCACGACGTTCTTGCCGAACTGGGTCTGCGTCTCCGCGAACCACGCGTCCGTGTGGAGCGGATGGTGATTCATCGTGATCATGCAGAAGAGATGGTCGTCGTACTCGGTGATGGTCTTGCCGGGCCAGTGCTTGTAGACGTCGCCGGGCTCGAAATCCTCGAAGTAGCGGCCGAACGGGCGCTCGTGAACGGTCATGGCAGCAGAGGCTACCGAGCGGGTACCGCGTGAGCTCCGGTCGCGCGGGGCGCGGTCTCAGCCGGTCGTCGGCGGGCTCAGCTGGTCGAGCGGCACGCACTTGACCAACTCGTCGAGGTACGGCGGATCGCCTGCGGGCGGCTGCGAGCCGATGATCCCGGCGACGACCGCGTCGCGGTAGTCGTTGGTCGACGCGAGTGAATCGTTGAGACACGTCGCTTGGGCTTCGGTGATCTCGAGTGTCCCGGCGAGGCTCGATCGGAAGAACTCACCCTGCGGCACGCACTGGAAGATGGTGTCGACGATCGCGCGGCCGGTCGGCTCGTCGATCGATGCGCTCGCCCGGCCCTTCTGGAGCCCGTTCGCGTACAGGGTGTGCAACTCGGCCGACGTCCGCAGCTGGTCGTTCAGGCACGACTGCTGCTCCTTCGTGGCGCTGGTACCGAGGACCTGCCGGCTGAGATCCACGCAGCCGAAGATGGCGTCGACGAACGCGTCCGCGTCCTCGTTGCTCAGATCGGGATAGCCCGTCGCGCCGAAGCCGTCCTTCTTCAACGCGCTGACGGTCAGCCCCGCGGCGATCAGCGCCTTCTCGCCGACGGCGTCGACGACCTTCTCGGCCGCGCATGCACCTTCCTCCTTGCTGTTGACGAGCGGGCTGCCGTCGTCCTTCGCGGCGAGCGCCGTCGCGAGCCGCGGCCTGGTAGTCGCCCCCGGAGCCCGCGGAGGTCTTGTCGCTCGAGCCGGAGTCGTCGTCGCCACCGCACGCGGCGAGGACGATGGTGGATGCGGCGAGCAGTGCGACCGCCGTGCGGACGAACTTCAAGCGGCCGAACCTCATGGACGCGTACCTCATCGGGTCCCTTCGTCGGCGCGGGCCAGCAGGCCGCGCGCGATCACGAGCCGCTGGATCTCGTTCGTGCCCTCACCGATGATCATCAACGGCGCGTCGCGGTAGTAGCGCTCGACCGGGAGCTCGGTGGTGTAGCCGACGCCGCCGTGGATGCGCAGCGACTCGATCGCGATCTCGAACGCCGTCTCGCTCGCGAACAGCTTCGCCATGCCGGCCTCGACATCCGTGCGCTCGCCCGCCTGCTTCCGTTCGGCGGCACTGCGAGTCAGCAGACGGGCGGCTTCGAGCCGCGTCGCCATGTCGGCGAGCTTCATCTGGATCGCCTGATGCTGCGCGATCGGTTTGCCGAACGTCACACGTTCCTGCGCGTACGCGAGTGCCGCGTCGAACGCGGCGCGAGCGACACCGACCGCGCGCGCCGCGATGTTGATCCGGCCGACCTCGAGCGCACCGAGGATGTACGAGAGGCCGCGTCCCGGATCACCGAGCAAGGAGTCGGCCGGGATGCGGTGGTCCACGTACGACATCTCGACGGTCTCGATGCCCTTGTAGCCCAGCTTCGGGATGTTCTTGCTGACCGTCAGCCCGCCGCTCGTCGGTCCGGGTTCCTTCTCGACGATGAAGCACGAGATGCCTTCGTCGGTACGCGCCGCGAGCGCGACGATGCCGGCGCGCTCTCCGTTCGTCACCCAGAACTTCGTGCCGTCGATGACGTACTCGTCGCCGTCGCGCATCGCGCGGCAGGCGATGTTCCTCGTGTCGCTGCCGGCGTCGGCTTCTGACAACGAGAGGCACCCGCGGAGCTCACCCGTGGCGAGCCGCGGCAGCCAGCGTTGCTTCTGCGCTTCGGTGCCGTGGTTGACGATGAGGTGGGCGGCGATCGTGTGGGTGTTCACGATGCCCGACAGCGACATCCATCCGTACGCGAGCTCTTCGACGACGCCGATGTAGGTGAGCAGGTCGAGACCGAGCCCGCCGTACTCCTCGGGGATCGTGATGCCGAAGAGCCCGAGCTCCTTCATCTGCTCGACGATCGCCTCCGGGTACGCGTCGGCGTGCTCCATCTCCGACGCGACGGGTGTGACCTCTTTCGCGATGAACCGGCGGACGGTCGCGACCAGCTCCTCGCGCACTTCGGGATCGGTTGCGGTCGCGGTCATCTCGAGGCACCTGCGGTCATGACCGGCAACGCTACCGATCGCGCCGCGCGGAGGGCAGGCGTCGAAGCGGGGCCCGAGCGCGGCAACGGCGCCGGTACCGTACGAGGGCTCATGATGAACCACCAGACGATCAGCGGCTTCCGCCGGGACGACACGCTCCGGCAGCGCAAGTTCAACCGCGTCGTGGCGCGCCGCGCGCTCGGTTTCGCACGTCCGTACCGCAAGGAGCTCATCGGCTTCGTTCTCGTGGTGATCGCGGGCGCGGTGACGGCCGCGATCCCGCCGTTGCTCTTCCGGAGCCTCATCGACACCGCTGTTCCCGACAAGAACCGGGCGCTCGTCGCCTCTCTTGCGTTGGCGGCCGTCGGCCTCGCCTTCGCGAACGCCATGCTCTCGCTCGTGCAGCGGTGGTTCTCGGCGAGGATCGGTGAAGGTCTGATCTACGACTTGCGTGTGCAGTTGTTCGACCACGTGCAGCGGATGCCGCTCGCGTTCTTCACGCGCGCGCAGACCGGTTCGCTGCAGACGCGGCTCAACTCGGACGTCGTCGGTGCGCAACAGGCGGTGACGAGCACGCTCGGCACGGTGCTGTCGAACATCATCGGCATCGCGGTGACGCTGACGATCATGTTCGCGCTCGACTGGCAGCTGACGATCCTGACGTTGCTCGTGCTCCCCGCGTTTCATCTGGCCGGCCCGCCGCCTCGGACCGCGACTCCAGACACTCACGCGCGAAGGCATGCAGCTGAACGCGGAGATGAACAACCTCACGGCGGAGCGTTTCAACGTGGCCGGGGCACTCGTCGCCAAGCTCTTCGGGCGGCCGGGCGTGGACCGCGACGAGTTCGAGCGCCGCGCGCGGCGTGCGTGACGTTGGCGTCCGTACCGCGATGTACGGACGGGTGCTGTTCGTCGCCCTCGGTCTCGTCGCCGCCGTCGGTACCGCCGTCGTGTACCTGATCGGCGGCAACCTCGCGGTGTCGGGGACGCTCACTGCAGGCACGATCGGCGCGTTCGTCATCTACGTCGGCCAGATCTACCAACCGCTCGCACAGCTCTCGAACGCGCGGGTCGACGTCATCACCACGCTGGTGTCGTTCGAGCGGGTGTTCGAGGTCCTCGACTTCCCGCCCGCCATCGTCGACGAACCCGAGGCCGCCACGCTCACCGACGCCCGGGGCGCGATCGAGTTCGACCACGTCTGGTTCCGGCACCCACCGGGCGCCGTCGTGTCCCTCGCGTCGCTCGAAGCGCCCGGTACGGCGGGATCGGCGGAACCGAGCGAGTGGATCCTGCGCGACGTGTCGCTGAAGGTCGACCCCGGCGAGACGGTCGCGCTGGTCGGACCCTCGGGCGCGGGCAAGACGACGATCGCGATGCTCGTGCCACGCGTGTACGAGGTCGTCGAGGGCGCGGTGCGCGTCGACGGCACCGACGTGCGCGAGCTCACCCAGGATTCGCTGCACGCGGCGGTCGGTCTCGTCGCGCAGGATCCGCACCTGTTCCACGACTCGATCGGCGCCAACCTGCGGTTCGCGCGCCCTGATGCCACCGACGCCGAGCTCGCGCACGCGCTGCAGGCCGCGCGGCTGTGGGACTTCGTGCTCGCGCTGCCGGCCGGGCTCGACACGATCGTGGGCGAACGGGGCTACCGGATGTCGGGCGGCGAGAAGCAGCGCCTCGCGATCGCACGCGTGCTGCTCAAGGATCCCGCGATCGTCATCCTCGACGAGGCGACCTCGCACCTCGACTCGACATCGGAGGTCGCGATCCAGGAGGCGCTCGAGGAAGCGCTCCGGGGCCGGACCGCCGTCGTGATCGCGCACCGGCTCTCCACGATCGTCAACGCCGACCGCATCCTCGTCGTCGATGCCGGCCGGATCGTCGAGAGCGGCACCCACGACCAGTTGCTCGCCCGGCGCGGCCTGTACGCCGACCTCTACCGCAGTCAGCTCCGGTCGCACGCCGAGACCGCCTGACCCTTGAGGGCCCGGACCCCACAAGTAGGCTTGCGGGTTCGTCGGCACGGATGTGCGCTCCTGAGACCGTTCCGATTGCCGATGGAAGGCTCGGATCCGATGCTCCGATCCTCCTGCTGCGAAGCTGCCCCGAAGGCCCTACCCCGAACGCGTGACCGCCGCCGTGCCTGAACCTTCCGACGAGATGGACGAGGAACACCCGCACTCCCGCCGTGCGCGTCTCGCGGCGCGGCGGCGCCGGGTCCGGTGGGCCGGCGTGCTGGCCGTGGCGCTGATCGTCGGTGCGGCGGGCACCGTCGCCGCGTTCGCGTTCACCGACGACGCACCGGCGGGTCCGGCGGCGGCGGTGCTCACCGGCGCCACGAGTGCGGGCAACGGCACCAAGTCGACGTCGACCACGACCACACCCGCCGAGGCGCTGAACGTGCGCCCGCTCTCCCACGCCGATCCGCTGCGCGTGTGGGTCGGCGGGGATTCGTTGTCGGGCGCGCTCGGTCCGTCGCTCGGCACCCTCGCCGGCGACACGGGGGTCGTCGACACCTACGTCGACTACAAGGTGTCGAGCGGGCTCATCCCCAGCACGCGCAACTGGCAGGTGTACGCGCCGCAGCTGATCGCGCAGCAGGACCCCGAGGCGATCGTGTTCATGATCGGCACGAACGACGCCAACGTCGTCAACTCGGTCGACGCGAACAAGGACGGCATCCACGACTGGGAGGTCGACTACCGCGAGCGCGTCGCGAACATGATGGACCTCTTCGTCGGCGGCGAGAAGGACCGCACCGTGATCTGGATCGGGGCGCCGACGATGCGCGATTCGCAGCGGGACAAGGGTGTCCTCGAGGTCAATCGCGTCATGCGCGAAGAGGCCGAGAAGCGCGGCCCGCACGTCATCTACGTCGACGCGTACTCGCTCTTCAGCGACGAGAACGGTGACTACTCCGACCGCCTCGATGTTCCCGTCGGTCCGGAGTCCCCGGGCGAGACGAAGAGCGTCCGCGTGCGGGTGGGCGACGGTGTGCACCTGACGCCGGCCGGCGCCGACTACCTCGCCACGCCGGTGTTCTCGCTGCTCGACAGCCGGTACCGGCTGAGCGCGCAAGCGGACGCGGCCCACCCGATCAACTACACGTTGGTGAAGGGCGGCGAGCTGTCGGATTCGAGCAGCAGCGGCACGCGCAGCGGCAGCGGGACCAAGAGCGGGACGAAGAGCGGCTCCGGGTCGGGGACCGGCACGAAGAAGAGCACGGTGACGACGGCCCCGAAGGTCGAGAGCACACCCACGACGCAGGACGCGCCGCCGGTCACGGACGCGCCTCCGGCAACCGATCCGCCGCCGGCGACTGATCCACCGGCACAGACACCTCCCGCGCAGCCGTAGCCACGCTGTGAGCGAACGCCGGGCACTGGCCTAGCCTCGCTCTCATGTCCGACCAGGTCTCCGCCGCGCGCGCGGCTGTCGATACTGCCGCCGCGGTCGTCGCGCGCGGTGCCCGCAAGCTCGCCGAGGCGTCGGCCGACGGCGGCAAGATCTCCGTCGCCAAGCTCGACGCGAACCAGGTGCTCGCCTACGACCTCGCGCACGCGGCCGCCGCGGTCGAGGGTTCGAAGGTGATGTGCACGTACGCCGAGCACGGCGAGCTCGAGTCGATGCTCGCGTGGGCCTACGTCGCGACGCGGTGTGGGACGTCAGCCACGCGGATCCTGGGACGCGAGGAGGTGTGGGGCGTCGACCGCCGCGGACCTCGCGCCGGCGCGTGCCGTTCGTCGAGGCCTACCGGGCACCCGAGTTCCTGGACCGGCTCGCCGAGCAGTGCGCGAAGCACGGCACCGGGCCCGAGCCACCTCTCCGACGACTTCGACGCTCGTCGCCGAGACCTTCCGGCGCTTCGCCGAGGACAAGATCCGGCCCGTCGCCGAGCACGTGCACCGGACGAACGCCGACGTGCCCGAGGACGATCATCAGCGGGCCTCGCCGAGCTCGGCGGCTTCGGGCTCTCGGTGCCCGAGGAGTACGGCGGCTGGGCGACCGGCGGCGAGCAGGACTACATCGGCATGGTCGTCGCGACCGAGGAGCTGTCGCGCGGCTCGCTCGGCATCGGCGGTTCGCTCGTCACGCGGCCCGAGATCCTCACGCGCGCCCTCGTCGCGGGCGGTACCGAGGAGCAGAAGCAGCAGTGGTTGCCGCGCATCGCGACCGGTGAGCTCATGGTCGGGATCATGGTCACCGAGCCCGACTTCGGCTCCGACGTCGCGGGCGTCAAGGTCACCGCGATGCCCGTCGACGGCGGCTGGCTGGTGAACGGCGTCAAGACGTGGGCGACGTTCGCGGGGCGCGCCGACGTGCTGATGCTGCTCGCGCGCACCGACCCCGACCGTTCGAAGGGCCACCGGGGCCTGTCGGTGCTCATCGTCGAGAAGCCGCGCGCCGAGGGCCACGCGTTCGCGTTCGAGGACGGGCGCGGCGGGAAGATGGAAGGCCGCGCCATCGACACGATCGGCTACCGCGGCATGCACTCGTACGAGGTCGCGTTCGACGGACTGGTTCGTCCCCGCCGAGAACCTCATCGGCGAGCGAGGCGCGGGCTCGGCCGCGGCTTCTACCTCCAGATGGCCGGCTTCGAGAACGGCCGGCTGCAGACCGCGGCGCGCGCGCGTCGGGCTCATGCAGGCCGCGTTCGAAGCCGGGCTCTCGTACGCGCAGGAGCGCAAGGTGTTCGGCCAGCCGGTGTTCGACTACCAGCTGTCGACGGTGAAGCTCGCCCGCATGGCCGCGCTGATCCAGGCCGGCCGGCAGTTCTCCTACGACGTCGCCGCGCAAGATGGCGGCCGGTGAAGGCACGCTCGAGGCGTCGATGGTGAAGGCGTACGTGTGCCGCGCCGCGGAGTGGGTGACCCGCGAGGCGATGCAGCTGCACGGCGGCATGGGCTACGCCGAGGAGTTCCCGGTGTCGCGCTACTTCGTCGACGCGCGCGTGCTGTCGATCTTCGAAGGCGCCGACGAGACGCTGTGCCTGCGCGTCATCGCCCGGCGCCTCGCCGAGCAAGCGCTCGCAGCTGAGCCGAGCGAACGACCGGCAGTCGCGGCCGCGGCGGTCCGCGTCCAGGAGCGTCGCGCCGACCGTGCGCGGCGAGGTCGGGGACGAACGGGGCGAGCTCGTCGACGATCGCGCGGGTCGCGTCGCGAGCAGTGGCGTCGACACGCGTCGCGGTCGTCGCCGGCGCAGCGGTCCAGGGTTGCGCCCGCTCGATCGCACGGTTGACCGCGTCCGACCTCGCGCGACGATCGCGCCGGTCGCCGCGCGCAGGTCGAACCGCTCGACCGCAGCGTCGATCGCGCGCGACGCGATCCCGCGCGGTTGTGGCGACGAACCACGGCGCGGATCCGCGACCGAAGATGTCGCCAGACTCGCGGTTCGGGCCGCGCGAGGCCGACGACGCGCTGGACGAGGTTGCCGACGCCGTTCGCGAGGTCGTGGTTCGGCGGTGGCGACGAGCCGGCGCTTCGGTGAAGTCGGCCTCGCCGACGCGCGGCACCTCGCGCAGCAGCCACCAGCGCAGCGCGTCGACGCCGAAGCGTGCGACGAGATCGAGCGGGTCGACCGCGTTGCCGAGCGACTTGCCGATCTTGCGACCGTCGGCGGTCACGTAGTCGTGCACGAAGAGCTCGTCGGGCAGCGGCAGCCCGGCCGACAGCAGGATGGCGGGCCAGATCACCGCGTGGAACCGCACGATCCCCTTGCCGATCACGTGGCGGATCGTCACGCCGCGCCGACCACCAGCTCGACGCCGGCGCGGCGCTGACGTAGTTGACGAGCGCGTCGAACCACACGTAGATGAGCTGCTCGGGATCGCCAGGCACCGGGATGCCCCAGTCGCCGACGCGCGCGCGCGGACCGCGACACGCTGATGTCGCGCACCTCGCCGTCGAGGAACGCCGAGCACCTCGTTGCGGCGCGCGCGCGGGTTCGATGCGCAGCTCGTCCGTCGCGATCAGCGCGCGGATCGCGCGGCGCGTACCGCGACAGCCGGAAGAACCAGTTCTCCTCCTCGACCCGCTCGCAGCGGCGCGTCGTGCTCGGGGCACGGCGCGCTCGACGGAACTGCTCGCACCCGGTGCAGTACCAGACCTGCGTACGGCGCGCGGTACAGGTCGCCGCCGCCGCGCACGCGCCGCCAGAGCTCGCTCGACCACCGGCCGGTGGCGCGGATCCGCGCTCGGTGCGGATGAAGTCGTCGTACGAGACCTCGAGCGTGTCGGCGAGCGCGGCGAACAGCGCCGCGTTGCGCGGCGACGAACTCGGCGACCGGCCTCGCCCGCGGCCGCGGCCGCCTGCGCGACGTTCTTGGCCGCGTGCTCGTCGGTGCCGGTGAGGAAGCGGACCGGCCGGCCGCGCGCGCGGGCGTGGCGGGCGAGCACGTCGGTCTGCACGAGCTCGAGCGCGTGACCGAGGTGCGGGGCGCCGTTCACGAACGGGATCGCGGTCGTGATGAAGAGCGGGTCCATGGTGTCCTCCGAGCGTCGCCACGTGCGAGGACACTCCGCTGGTCCGAACGGACGTGCGACCCGCCGCGATCGCGGGGTTCGATGCGTGCGTGCGCGTCGAGCCCCGTGCGGCGCATCATGCGCGTCGACGCCGTCCTGTTCACGGCACGAGGATACCGGCGCGACGAGCCGCGCCGGTTCGATTCGGCGCTGCGCGCATCCCGGCGCGCTCGCCGCGGGTGACGAACTTGTTCGCCATCTTGCGGCTCGCCTCGTCGATCATCTCGTCGCCGAACATCACCGCACCCTTGCGGTCGCCCTCGGTCGTGGCCTTCTCGTAGGCCTCGAGGATGTCGAACGCGCGGTCGAACTGCTCCTGCGTCGGCGTGAACACCTCGTTGATGACCGTGACCTGGTCGGGGTGCAGCGCCCACTTGCCGTCGAAGCCGAGGATGCGGCGGCGCATCGCAGTAGTCGCGGAGCGCGTCGAGCTCGCGGATCTTGAGGAACGGGCCGTCGATCACCTGCAGACCGTTGGCGCGACCGGCCATGAGGATCTTCGAGAACACGTAGTGGAAGTGGTCGCCCGGGTACTCGGGGATCTGCACGCCGCCGGTGAGCACCGGCATCTCGGTGGACGCGGCGAAGTCGGCCGGGCCGAAGATGATCGTCTCGAGCCGGTCGACGCGCCGCGCAGATCTCCTCGACGTTGATGAGGCCGCTGCGCGGTCTCGATCTGCGCCTCGATGCCGACGCGCGACTCGCGCGACCGGTGGTCTTCTCGATCTGCGTGAGCAGCATGTCGAGCGCCTGCACCTCGGCCGCGGTCTGCACCTTCGGCAGCATGAGCTCGTCGAGCCGCTCGCGACGCGCCCTCGACGATCGCGATGACGTCGCGGTAGGTCCACTCGGTGTCCCACGCGTTGACCCGCACGCAGAGGACCGTCTCGCCCCAGTCCTGGTCGTTGATCGCCTTGACGATCTTGTCGCGCGCCGCCGGCTTCTCGAGCGGCGCGACGGCGTCCTCGAGGTCGAGGAACACCATGTCGGCGCCGAGGCCCGGGCGCCTTGGCGAGCATCTTCTCGCTGGAGCCGGGCACCGAGAGGCAGGAACGACGGGGAAGATTGCGAGAACGTTCGGACATGCACCGAAGCGTATGACGGGGTGACACTGCCTCTCCATTCGCATCGGCAGGTGGTCGCATCGGCAGGTGGTCGCATCGGCAGGTGGTCGCATCGGCAGGTGGTCGCATCGGCAGGTGGTCGCATCGGCAGGTCGGGAAACTGCAGTCCTTCCAGGTTCCACTTCGAGACGGGCGTGAGCACCTTGTTTGGTCGATTGCTGCGCGCCGGGCTGGCGCTCGTGGCGGTGAGCGCGGCGGGTCATCCCCGCGGGACCGGCCGCCGCGGCCGTGGTCGAGGGGCTGCGATACGAGAGCCACACCAGCTACACGGTCGACGCGGGTGCGGCCGCGGTCCACGTCGTGTTCGACGCGACGATCACCAACCAGCAGCCCGACCGCCGTACTGCCGACGGCGTGCTGCACTACTTCTTCCCGACCACCGCGGTCCCGGTGCTCGCCGAAGCGACCAACTTCGCGGCGACGCGCGACGACGGCCGCGCGCTCACCGTCCGCCGAGAAGCCGAGAGCGACGACCAGTTCGCCGTCGCGGTGGTCGACCTCGTCCCCGATCTGGACTACGGGCAGACCACGCACTTCCGGCTCACGTACGACCTCCCGCACCTCGCGCCGCGTTCCGCCGGGTTCACGCGGGTCAACGTCGCCTTCGCCACCTTCGCCGCGTTCGGCTACGGCGACCCCGGCCTCACGAGCTTCGAGATCCGCGTGCCCGACGGGTTCAAGGTGGAGTTCACGGGCGTGGATCTGAAGCAGGACGAGGTCGACGGGATGCAGCGGTGGGTGAGCGGACCGCTCGACGATCCGGACAACACGTTCGCGGTCGTCGCGGCCCGCCACGACGACGGCCTGTTGACGCGCCCGTTGGTGCTCGACGACCACAAGGTCGTGATCCGCGCCTGGCCGGACGATCCGCAGTGGGGCACGTTCGTCGAGCGGGAGCTGACGAAGGGGATCCCATCGATGGAGTCCCTCGTCGGCCTCGCGTGGCCGCACCCCGACGACGAGCTCTCGATCGTCGAGGCCGCGAGCCCGTACATCTACGGCTACGCGGGCTGGTTCCTGCCCGAGACGAACAGCATCGAAGTCGGCGACGACCTGGATCCGCGGTCATCCTGCACGAGCTCAGTCACGTGTGGTTCAACAACCGGCTGTTCGTCGAGCGATGGATCAGTGAGGCGTTCGCCGAGACCTACGCCGCGCACACGCTCGATGCGATCGGCGAGCCGGTGCCCGCGCCCGGTCCCGTGCGCACCGACAACCCCGCCGCGATGGCGCTCGCGACATGGGGTGATCCCACGTTCACCGAGGAGAACACCGACGAACGCGAGGAATACGGCTACAACGCCTCCTTCTTCGTCGTGAACAGCATCGCCGGCGAGATCGGCATGGACGCGATGCGGAAGGTCGTCGTCGCGACCGAGAAGCGGTCGATCGCGTACCAGGGCGACGAGCGGCCGGAGGACGTCGTGGTGCGCGTCGACTCGCGCCGGCTCCTCGACCTGATGCAACAACTGGGCGGCTCGAGCGCGGCTCCGGCAGCGGTTCGGGCAGTACGTGCTGCGACCCGAGGACGTGGCCCGGCTGCCGGCCCGGGCTGCGGCGCGGGACCAGTACGCCGCGCTCGTCGCGGCCGGCGCGGGCTGGAGCCCGCCGTATCCGGTACGGGCCGCGATGAGCGACTGGGACTTCGACACCGCGACGACACGCATGCAAGCCGCAAGCGCGATCCTCGCGACGCGAGATCAACTCGCGGTCGCGGTCAAGGCGCTCGACCTCGAAGTGCCGCGCGCGTTCGAGCGCCAGTACGAGACGGGCAAGTCGCTCCCCGACATCGCCGCGACCGGCACCGCGCTCATCGGCGCGACGCGCGCGATCGCGGCCGCGCAGGCAGCGGTGGACCGCGATCAGAACGTGATCGAAGGGATCGGCGCCCTGGGATCCAACGCCGACGATGCGCTGTACGAGGCACGGGAGGACTTCGCGGCGGGCGACGCCGAAGGCGCAGTCGCGTCCGCACACCGCGCCGTTGCCGACGTCGACGGCGCCGGCACCGCGGGCGCGCAACGTGTCGGTGTCGCAGTGGGCGTCCTCGTGCTCGCCGGCGCCGCCGTCTTCCTGCTCCGCCGGCGCCGCCGGGTGCCCGAAACCACGTCGGAACCCGATCCCGCGACGCAGACGGCCGCGCCGCGAGAAGAACCGTGGACGCCGGCGGAGTAGTCCGCGCCATCGGCGGCCTCACGCTGGTCGGGCGGATGCCCGGCGGCGAAGGCGTGGGCGCGTACGAGGTACGGACCGATGACGGGACGCGCGCAGTACTGAAGTTCGCGGAACCGGGTCATCTCGACTTCGAGCGCGCGGCCCGTACCGCGGCGGTGCTCCGCGCGCGGTTACCCGGCGCCGGCCTCGCTCGCCACCGGGTCGGTTGCCGGCGTCACCTACGGAGTCAGCGAAATGCTGGCCGGTGCCGCGCTCGCGACGCCGACCGCGAGCAGCATCCGCCAGCTCGTCCGCCTGATCGACCTCCAGCGCGGCGCGGGTCTGCCGGGCCGCGAACCGTGGCGCACCGACATCCGCACGAGTGTCACCGAGGGTCGGGAGGGCTACTGCGAACACGCCGCGATGGCCGCGCACTCGCCCGCGACCCGAGCGCTCCTCGACCGGGTCCGGCGCGTCGCCGCATCCACCATCGACGTCGACGTACCGGACGGCGACATCGTGCACATGGACCTGAGCCCCTACAACATCCTCGCCGACCCACACACCGGCGCGCTCACCGGAGTCATCGACTGGGAGGGGTCGACGCGTGGCGACGCGGCGTTCGACCTCGTCACCCACGCGCTGTACACCTACGACTTCGCCCGGCGCGACGCGTTGCTCGACGCGGCGCGGGCCCGTACCGACCCGCGGGCACTCGCGCTCTACGCCGCACACATGGTCCTGCGCCAGGTCGACTGGTCGATCCGCTTCCATGGGGAGCCCGAAGTCCAGTGGTTCCTCGATGTCGGGACCGCCCTGCTCGACGCGGCCGCCGCTGGGTAGGGTCGAACGATGGCGCCGATCCCTGTCCTCACGTTGCACGAGCTCGCCGACGGCGTGTTCGTCTGGCTGCAACCCGGGGGCGAGTCCGGGGTGAGCAACGCGGGCGCGGTCGTCGACGACGACGGCATCACCGTGATCGACACGTTGATGGTGCGGTCGCAGTGGGAACCGTTCGTCGACGCGGTGAACCGCCTCGGCCGGCCGGTGCGACGCATCCTGCTGACGCACGCGCACATCGATCACGTCGGCGGGACGCGCGGCTTCCCGAACGCGGGCGTGTACGGATCACCCCAGACGAGTCAACTGCTCGACGGCGTGATGCCGGTCGACGCGTACAAGGCGTTCATGCCCGCGTTCGACGCAGAGTTCGACGAGCTCGCCGAGCTGGGTACCCGTCCCGTCACTCACCTCGTCACCGATGGCGCGTTCCTGACGCCACGCATCGAGGTCATGCCCGCGGCCGGGCACACCGCCGGCGACCTGCTCGCGCTCGTCGCGGACGGCGACATCCTCTTCGCCGGCGACCTCTGCTTCTTCGGCGTCACGCCGCTCGCGTTCCAGGGCGATCCGGCGCTGTGGGCGGACGATGCTCGACTCGTTCCCTGAGCTCGCGTCGACGATCGTGCCCGGGCACGGGCCGGTCGGCGGTAGCGCCGAGGTCCGTGAGCTCCAGCAGTACCTGCGCTACTGCGTCGAAGGTTCGATCCCGCCGGGCCCGTGGGACGCCTGGCCGGAGCGCGAGCCGCGCGACGCCATCAACATCCAGCGGGCGCAGCTGCTGGCGGCCGGTCGCGACGAGATGCCCCCGGCGATGATCGCCGCGCTCGGCTTCGGCTGATCCGATTCGATCCAGCTGGGCGATCAGCCGAGCTGCCGGTGCAGCCACTCGACGCTGTGGGTCCAGGTCTTCAGCGCGGCGTCGGGGTTGTGCGTCCCGAACGGGTTGTCCTCGTTCACGAACGCGTGGCCGGTGTCGGGGATGTACTCGAAGCTGACGTCCTTGCCCATCTCCCGCAGCTTGCTTCTCGAGCGCGCGCACGGCGTCGGGCGGGAAGAAGTCGTCGTTCATCGGCGAAGTGGCCGAGCACGGCGCGCGGTGAGGCCGGACCAGTCGGGCGCGCCGTCGCCGAGCGGCGCGCCGTAGAACGGCGCGGCCGCCGCCGATCTTGTCGCCCTGCTAGCGCCGACGACCAGCAGGCGAGCATGCCGCCCATGCAGAAGCCGATGACGCCGATCTTGTCGCCCGTCACCGCGGGGTGCGCGAGCAGGTAGTCGACCGCGCCGCCCATGTCGCGCGCGGCGCGATCGATCGGCAGCGTCGTCATGAGCTGCGCGGCCTTGTCCATCTCGGTGTGCTCGGCGATGCTCGCCGCGGTAGAGGTCGGGCGCGAGCGCGACGAAGCCCTCCGCCGCGAGCCGGTCGCACGACGCGCTTGAGCTGCGGTACGAGGCCCCACCACTCCTGGAGGACGAGCACGCCCGGGCCCGGATCCCGACGCCGGGAACGGGCGAGGTAGCCCTCCACGGTGTCGCCGTTGCTCGCGAAGGTGACCGTTTCTCCCATGGTGCCGGAGCCTCAGACGCGCGATCTGGTCGGACGCAGACTACGAGCAGTCGTTCCGCGCGTGCGGAGCGCGGGCCGGGCGCAGGACGGTTGCTAGGTTCGTCGCCGTGGCGCAGAACCCCGATCCGCTGCTCGCCGATCACGAGCTACGCGGGTGTGACCCGCACGCTCGACGACTGGGCGACGGTCTTCAACCTCGCGATCGTCGTGCTCCCCGACCGGCCCGAGGGCGCGACGCTTCCTCCCGGTCGATCGAACGCATCTTCGCCACGTTCGGCGACAGCGACGTGCGCACCGATCGTGTGCGTCCCGAGCACGCCCGCCATCACCAAGCGCATCCTCGGCGACGCGGTCGACAAGTGGCTCGTCTGGTGCGATCCGGACGAGGCGTTCGTCGACAGCCTCGGGCTCGAACGGCTGCCGGCGTTCGTGCACCTCCGCCAGGACACGTCGCTCGTGGCCGCGGCGCAGGGCTGGAGCCCGACCGAGTGGCAGAAGGTCGCCGACGAGATCGCCCGCCACGAGCACTGGACCTCGCCCGATCGTCTCCGGGCGCGGCGATCCGCCGCCGACGCCGGGCTGGCCGATCGCCAGTCCTGAACCCAGCGGATAAGCCGGACAATCGGCCGGCTTCTGGACCCGCCGACGGAAAACGGCCCCGATGCGCACCCCCGTCGGGGCCAGTTGTCTAGCGTCGAACGCCATGTCGCCGGCGTGACCCGCCGCTGGCGCGCGACCCGGGCCCGCTCCTGGCGGCGCTGGTGCTTGTCGCCCTCGCCACTCGCGATGATCGTCCGACGCGACGCCCGCCGCCGCGTCGCCCCAAGACCAGACTCTCGCCGCCAAGACAGGCGCAGGCCGCAGCAGCTCGAGGCGCAGATCGATGCCAACGGCAACCGCAGTCCGACGTCCTCGACGAGCAGTATCAACCAGGCGCAGCTCGCGGTCGACGACAGCCAACGCAGAGCATCGCCGACGACGCAGTCACGGCTCGACGCCGCGGCCAAGCGCGCGGACGCGGCTGCGAGCGCAGCTCGGCGGGCCGCGCCGCCGCCCTCTACATGGGCGCGGGCAACGGCGACCCGCTCGACTCGACGCGCACCGACGTGCAGGAGCTCGGCAGCCGCGCGAAGTACGGCGCGGCCGCCGCCGACGAAGACCACCGGCCTGATCGACGACGCTGCACCGTCGCTCGACGGAGCAGCTCGCGCGCCAGCCCAGGCCGACCTCGAGAAGCAGAAGGCCGAGGCCGCAGAAGCGCCAGAAGGCCGGCCGTCGCGGACACCCGCGAACCAGCTCGCCGCCGCGCAGGACAAGCAACAGGCGCTGCTGGCTCAGAACAAGGGCGACATCGCGACGCTCGCGGAGCAGATCGAGGCGCAGAAGCGTCGCGGCCGACGAAGCCGCGGGCGCGCGCCGAGTTCGCAGCGCAAGCAGGCCGCGGCGGCGAACGGCGCCGGCCGCGGCGGCGGCGGCGGCGACCGCGTCGCCGGCACGAGCCACACGGCGTCGCAGCGCCGGCAGCATCCCGCGCCGCCGCCGAGCGGCGGCGCCGCGGCCGCGGTCGCGTACGCGCGAGGCGCAGATCGGCAAGCCGTACCGGTACGCCGGCGCCGGCCCCGGGCTCCTTCGACTGCTCCGGGCTCACGATGATGGCGTGGGCGCAGGGCGGCGTCTCGCATGCCGCACGGCTCGCAGGCGCAGTACGCGATCGTTCCCGCACGTGCCGATCAGCCGACGCTGCAGCCGGGCGACCTCGTGTTCTTCGGTCGTCGGGACCGTCGATCCACCACGTCGGCATGTACATCGGCAACGGCACGATGATCGAGGCGCCGCACACCGGCGCGTTCGTGCAGGTACGCGACGATCTACCGGCGCGACCTCGTCCGCTGGCTCCCGCCCGTAGCGTCGGCGGTCCGTTACGATGCGGCCGGTGACCGCAACCGACCGTCCGGCTCACCGCGTTCTCGCACGGCGCGGGCTGCGCCTGCAAGCTCTCGCCCGCCGACCTGCGCACCGTGCTCGGCCTCGTGCGCGGGTTCGAGCCGGCCGACCGACCCGAACCTGCTCGTCGGCTTCGACACCGCCGACGACGCCGCGGTCTACCGCCTCCGCGACGACCTCGCGATCGTCGTCACCACCGACTTCTTCACCCCGATCGTCGACGACCCGTTCGACTGGGGCCGCATCGCGGCGACGAACGCGCTCTCCGACGTCTACGCGATGGGCGGCACCCCGCTGCTCGCGCTCAACCTCGTCGGCGTGGCCGCGCGAAGGGCTCCCGTTCGAACTGCTCGCGCGCGTGCTCGACGGCGGCGCGGCGGCGGCGGCCGCGGCGGGCTGCCTGATCGCCGGCGGCCACTCGATCGACGACGCGGAGCCGAAGTACGGCCTCGCGGTCGTCGGCACCGTCGACCCCGACGCGGTGCTCACGAACGCGGGCGCGCGACCGGGCGACGTCGCTCGTGCTGACCAAGCCGATCGGCCTCGGCGTGATCTCGACCGCGGTGAAGCGCGGCAGCGCGACCGCCGAGCGACCTCGCGACCGCGATCGACGTGATGACGACGCTCAACGACGCGCGCGCGCGACGCCGCGCTCGCGGTCGGCGTGCACGCGGCGACCGACGTCACCGGGTTCGGCCTGCTCGGGCACCTGCGCGAGTTGTGCGTCGGCGTCGGGAGTCGGCGCGGTCGTCGCGGCCGACGCGGTCCCGGTCATCGACGGCGTGCGCGACCTGCTCGCCGCGGGCATGGTGGCGGGCGGCACGCAGCGGAACCACGCGTTCGTCGCGCCCGACGTCGACTTCGGCGACCTGCCCGAGTCCGAACAGCTCCTGCTGGCCGACGCGCAGACGTCGGGCGGCCTGCTGCTCGTCGGTCCCGGCCGGAGCGGGCCGATCGCGCTCTTGGTCGCATGCGCGGGCACGGGGCACGCTGGCGCAGCGCCATCGGCGCGTCACCGGTGCATCCGGCCGCACGACCGAGCAGCACGCTGAGGAGGCACGCATGGCCGAGAGCCAAGGAGAAGTGGGACGAGGTCGGCGAGCGATTCGCCGAGCTCGGCCGGCGCCTGAAGGACCGGTTCGACGCCAACACCGCGTTCGGCGCCGACGAGGGACAAGGTGAACGACGCGCTGCGTCAGCTCGGCGACGCGCTCGACGCCGGCGTTCACGACGATCGGCGACACGTTGCGCGATCCGGAGCTGCGCGACGAGCTGAAGACGACGGCGAACACGCTCGCGGACTCGGTCACGACGACGATCCACGACGTCACCGAAGACGTGAAGTCGCGGTTCGGTCGCAGCGACGAACCACCGAAGCGGCACGCGCCAGCGGTTACGGGATGACGAGCATGCCGAGCTCGGCTTCGATCTGCTGGCGGGGCTTGGCGCCGAGCGACGACCGCTCGAGCCGGCCGTTGCGGAACAGGCCGATCATCGGGATGCTCTGCACGTCGTACTGCTGCGCGATCGTGGGCTCGTCGTCGATGTTGACCTTGACGACCTTGTAGGAGCCCTGGCGCATCGCCGCGATCGTCTCGACGATCGGCGAGACCTGACGGCACGGCCCGCACCACGGCGCCCAGAAGTCGACGATCACCGGCACGTCGCTCTGCAGCACCTCGCGTTCCCACTGCGCGGTGGTGACCGACGGCACGAGCTCGACCGGGTCCTCGGGCACCGGCTCGTCGGGCCGCTCGCCGCGCGAGCACCTCGCTCGAGCCAGTCGCGCGCGTCGCGCAGGCTCTCCATCGCGACCTGGTGCTCCATCGGGTACTCGCGGTACACGATCGGGACTCCGGCGTCCCGCAGGTCGCGGGCGAGGTCGCGCGACCGCTGCACCGGGATCATCGGGTCGTTGGTGCCGTGCTGCGATGAGCACCGGGACGCGTGCGCGCGCCGCGTCGACGTCGAACGCGTCGGCGTCGGGCACGGCCGGGCTCATCGCGAGCACGCCCGCGGGCCGGCACGCGGTCGCCGGGCGAGCAGCGCGAGCCCGAGCGCGAGGCCGGCACCCTGCGAGAACCCGGCGAAGATCGCGTCGCCGCGGTCGAAGCCGAGCGCCGCACACTGCTCGTCGACCAGCGCGTCGAGCTCGGCGAGCGCGTTGACGTACGCCGTCGCCGACCTGACCGCCGAACTCGTACCACATGTACCCGGGCGTGCCCGGCGCCGCGATCGGCGCGCGCGGCAGGACCGTCGCGAACGTGCCGTCGGGGTCGAGGTACGGCAGCAGGCCTTCGAGGTCACGCTCGTCGGCGCCGTAGCCGTGCACGAGCAACAGCAATCGGCGTCGCCGAGGAACCGTTGACCACGTTCGTCACGAGCGCCATGGCGGCAGATTATTGGATGACCCCGCCGCTCCCGGCCCCTGTCGCCGGTGCACCGTGCGGCCGATCGCTCCGCCGGAGCGGCTGCGTGTCGGCGAACAGGTCGACCGCGGCGTTGACGAGCCCGAGGTGCGTGAAGGCCTGCGGGAAGTTGCCGAGCAGGCGGTGCGCGGCCGGGTCGTACTCCTCGGCGTACAACCCGACATCGTTCGCCAATCCCAACAGGCGTTCGAAGAGCTCGATCGCGGCCGCTCGCCGCCCGGCCGCCGCGAGCGCACCGACCATCCAGAAGCTGCACGCGAGGAACACGCCTTCCGGCTCACCGATCCCGTCGACCTCGTCGTGCGGCAGGTAGCGCTGCACGAGTCCGTCGATCGTGAGCTCGCGCTGGAGCACGTCGATCGTCGACAGCACGCGCGGGTCGTCGCCGGGGAGGAAGCCGACGATCGGGATCATGAGCACCGACGCGTCGAGCCGCGTGTCGTCGTAGGACTGGACGAACGCGCCGAGCCCTGCGTCGTACCCGCGTTCGCAGACGTCGGCGTGGATCTCGTCGCGGATCTTGCGCCACTGCTTCACCGGACCCTTGCGGCCGTTCGGTGCGGACTCGACCATCGCGATCGAGCGATCGAACGCGACCCACGCAAAGACCTTCGAGTGCACGAAGTGGCGGCGCGGGCCGCGCACCTCCCAGATGCCGTCGTCGGGTTCCCGCCACTTCGTCTCGAGCGACTCGAGCAACACCAGCTGGAGCTCCCACGCGTCGTCGTCGATCGGGAACCCCGCGCGCTCGCTGAGCCACATGACGTCGGCCAGCTCGCCGTACACATCGAGCTGCGTCTGCTGCGTGCGCCGCGTTGCCGATGCGCACCGGACGGGATTCGTGCCAGCCCGGCATCCAGTCGAGCGTGAGCTCGGTGAGGCGTCGTTCCCCGCCGAGGCCGTACATGATCTGCAGGCTCTCGGGATCGCCCGCGACCGCGCGCAGCACCCATTCGCGGAACCGCACCGCTTCGTCGCGGTACCCGCCGTACAGCAGCGCATCGAGCGTGAGGGTCGCGTCCCGCATCCAGCAGTAGCGGTAGTCCCAGTTGCGGGTGCCGCCGACCGTCTCGGGCAGCGACGTGGTCGGCGCGGCAACGAGGCCACCGGTGGGTGCGTACGTGAGGCACTCGAGGGTGAGCAGCGAGCGCACGACCTCGTCGTGGTACTGGCCTTCGAACGCGCACTGCGCGGACCACGCGCGCCACTCGTCGTCGGTGGCTTGTACGAGCGCGGCGGCGTCGGGCGTCGAATCCGGTGGATCGTGCGACGGGAACCACTCGAGGACGAACGGGATCTGCTCACCTGCGTTCACCTCGAACTCGGCGGTCGTGCGCATGTCGCGACCGGTGACCGCGATCGGCGTGTGCAGCCGGAGTCCGTCCGGGCCCGCGATCGCGATCAGGCCGTCCTGCCGTCGCCGTACCCAGGGCACGATCGCGCCGTAGTCGAAGCGCATGACCAGCTCGAGCTTCATCGGCGTCCGGCCGGAGAGCCCTTCGACGACGCGCACCAGGCACGGGCCTGTCGTTCCGGTCGCGAGGCAGTCGGTGATGCGCGCGGTACCGGCGGCAGTCGCGTGCTCGGTCTCGAGCACGAGTGACTGCGGCCGGTAGTGGCGCTCGATCTCGCCTCGGCCGGTCGGGCGCGAGCAGGAAGCGTCCGTGCTCGCTGTTGCCCAACAGCCCCGCGAAGCACGCGCCGCGCGTCGAACCGGGGCACGCACCACCAGTCGACCGACCCGTTGCGCGACGACGAGCGCGGCGGTGCGGCGATCACCGAGCAGCGCGTAGTCCTCGAGCGGGTTGCTCACCGGTGCGACCGTACCGGGTGCCGCGGCGCGCACGGCGCACGCGCCTACGGTCTGCTCTCGTGCAATTCCGAACCCTCATCGGCGTCGATGTCGGCGGCTCAGGGGTGAAGGCCGCCGCGGTCGACCTCCTGACCGGCCAGGCCGACGCCAGATCGCGGATCCCGACGCCGCAACCGGCAACGCCGGCCGCGGTGGCTGCGACGATCCTCGAGGTCCTCGCCCGCTTCGACGTGGACGGTCCGATCGGCTGCACGCTGCCGGCCGTCGTCACCGATGGCATCGTGCGCACCGCCACGAACATCGACGAGGCATGGATCGGAACCGACGCGCAGGTGCTTCTCTCGCACGTCACCGGTCGCCACTGCACGGTCCTCAACGACGCGGACGCGGCCGGCCTCGCCGAAGTGCGGTTCGGCTCCGCGCGCGACGAGACCGGCGTCGTCGTCATGGTGACGCTCGGCACCGGCGTCGGGACCGCGTTGTTCACCAACGGCGAGCTGGTGCCGAACACGGAGCTCGGACACCTCGAGATCGACGGGATGATCGGCGACAGCTGGGCGTCCGTCGCGACGAAGGACGCAGAGGAGCTCGGCTGGAAGGAATGGGCCCGCCGCGTCGACGTCTACTTGACCCGTCTGCACGCCTTGCTCTGGCCGGACGTCATCGTGCTGGGCGGCGGAGTCGTGAAGAACGCCGAGAAGTTCTTCGATCGCCTCGATCCGGGCTGCGAGGTGCGCATCGCGCAGCTCCGGAACAACGCCGGCATCGTCGGCGCCGCGCTCGCCGCCGCCGGCGCGCATCTCGCACCGGCCTGAAGCGCACCGGCCTGAAGCGCCCTGCCGGCCTGAAGCGCACCGGCCTGAAGCGCACCGGCCTGAAGCGCGCGGCCTGACGCGAGCGGCCGCGCTCGGTTGCGGTCGGCCTATCCCACGCCGCCGCGCGGCACGAGCGGCCGCCAGGCGTGGCCGGGACCGAGGAAGCGGTGCTGATCGGTGGGTCCGTCGCTCCCCGCGACGTAGTCCTCGGGTGCGCCCGTCTCCCACGCCTTGAGGACCGGGTCGATGATGCGCCAGGCCCACTCGACTTCGTCGAAGCGCAGGAACGGCGTGTGGTCACCCTCGAGCACGTCGAGCAGCAGGCCTTCGTACGCGGATGCTTCGCTGTCGCTGTCACTGTCCGTCACGTACGACGCGCTGAGCACCGACTCACGCGCTTCGAGCTCCAGCCCGGGTTGCTTCGTACGCACCACCAGGTCGGTGCGCTCCGTCGGGCTCATGCGGAAGACGAGCCAGTTCGGATCCGCGTGTTCGAGCGGGGTGTGACGGAACAACCGCGTCGGCGGCTCGCGGAAGCGGAACGCGACCTCGTGCGCCTTCGCCGCAAGACGTTTGCCCGAGCGCAACAGCACGGGCACGCCTTCCCACCGCCACGTGTCGAGGTGCAGCCGGACCGCCGCGAACGTCTCGGTGCGCGAGGTCGGATCCACACCCGGCTCGGCGCGGTACCCGACCACCGGCTTCCCGTCGACGAGTCCGGCGGTGTACTGACCGCGCACCGCGTCGGCGCCGGGGTCGACCACGCGCACCGCCTTCAAGACCTCAACCTTGTGGTCACGGATCATCTCCGCGTCCCACAACGCCGGCGGTTCCATCGTGGAGATCGTCATCATCTGGATGAGGTGGTTCTGGATCATGTCGCGCAGCGCACCGATACCGTCGTAGTAGCGCGAGCGACCTTCCACCCCGAGCGTCTCCGCCACCGTGATCTGGATCTCGTCGACGTGCGCGGCGCGCAGCACCGGCTCGACGAAGCGGTTCGCGAACCGGAAGACCAAGATGTTCTGCACCGTCTCCTTCCCGAGGAAGTGGTCGATGCGGAAGATCTGGTCCTCGCGCCAGTAGGTGTGCAGCTGCTCGTTGAGCACGAGCGCGGACTCGAGATCGGTGCCGAACGGCTTCTCGATGACGAGCCGGCGCCACCCGTCGGTCTCGTCCGCGAGGCCGGCCTTGGCGATGGTCTCGGCCGCGTCCGCGAACACACCCGGAGGCAGCGCGAGGTAGAAGATCGCGGGACCGTCGATGACGGAGTGCAGCGTGCGCAGCGACTCGACCGAGATGTCGCCACCGTGGAAGTCGATGCGTTCGACGAACCGCTCGAAGTACTTCTTGTCGACGTCGGCGACGTTGCCGGACATCGCGGCGGTCAGCTCTTCGTGGAACTGATCGTTCGTCCACTCCTGGCGCGCGTATCCGATGATGCGGAGATCGGCGAGACGCTCACGCCGCTCGAGCGACAGCAGCGCGGGGAACAGCAGGCGGGCCGCGAGGTCACCGGATGCGCCGAGGACGACGAGTGTCGGACTTCCCATCCCGCGAGCGTACGCGCGACCATGCCGCCCATGAGTCTCCGTCTCGGCATCAACCTCGGCTATCAGGACTGGGCGAACGGCCTCCCGGCCGCGATCGGCCTGGCGCAACGCGCCGAGTCGCTCGGCTTCCACTCGGCGTGGACGGCCGAGGCGTACGGCACCGACGCGATCACGCCGCTCACGTGGTTGATGGCGCACACCGAGCGCATGCAGTTCGGCCCCGCGATCATGCAGATGCCGGCGCGCACACCCGCGATGACCGCGATGACCGCGGCGACGCTCGACGGCATGAGCGGCGGGCGCTTCCTGCTCGGGCTCGGTGCGTCCGGGCCGCAGGTGGTCGAAGGCTGGCACGGCCAGGCCGTACGGCAAGCCGCTCGTGCGCACACGGGAGTACGTGGAGATCGTGCGCGAGATCCTCGAGCGCGAGAAGCCGCTCGAACACCACGGCGAGCACTACGACATCCCGTACCGCGGCGCGGACGCGACCGGCCTGGGCAAGCCGCTCAAGATCATCGTGCACCCGCGCCGGGCCGACATCCCGATCTACCTCGCCGCGATCGGTCCGAAGAACGTCGCGCTGGCCGCGGAGATCGCCGACGGCTGGCTGCCGATCTTCTTCTCGCCCTACCGCGTGAAGGAAGCCTTCGGCGACGCGCTCGACGCGGGCTTCGCACGCGCGGGCGGCGGCAAAGGCGTCGCCCGAGCGATGAAGCGGCTTCGACATCGCGCCGACCGTCACCGTGATCGTCGGCGACGATCCGGAGCAGCTCGCCGGCTTCATCCGGCCGATGATCGCGCTGTACGTCGGCGGCATGGGCGCCCGCGGCAAGAACTTCTACAACGACCTCGCGTGCCGGTACGGCTTCGAGGGCCGCGGCCAAGGAGATCCAGGACCTCTATCTCGACGGCAAGAAGCAGGAAGCCGCGGCCGCGGTGCCGTTCGAGATGATCGACGAGGTCGCGCTGCTCGGGCCGAAGGAACGCATCGCCGATCGCCTCGGGCGCGTGGCGCGAGGCCGGCGTCACCACGATGATCCTCGGCGCGCAGCAACCCGAAGCGCTCGAGGTCATGGCCGAGCTCGTCAACTGACTGTTTGCACCGATCGCGACCCGCTGGGGCGCGTTGAGGTTCAAACAGTCGTGGGGTCAGCGGGCGATGAGGCCGCCGTCGACGAGGAGCGAGACACCGTTGACGTAGGACGCGTCGTCGGAGCACAGCCACACCACGGTCTGCGCGATCTCCTCGGGCGTGGCCATGCGACCCATCGGCAGCCGGCGCAGCATGCGCTCGCCCTGGTCCGGGGAGCGCGTCGAGATAGGCGCGCATCGGGGCGGTCTCCGTCTGGCCGGGCATGACCGCGTTCACACGCACGCCTTGGGCCGCGTACTCCTGCGCGGCCTGCTTGGTGAGCCCGAGCACGCCGTGCTTCGCCGCGGTGTACTGCGGCTGGCCCGGTGCGGGCACGGTGCCGGCGGCGGACGAGATGTTGACGATCGCGCCGCCGCGGCCCTGCACCGAGTACTGCCGGAGCTCGTGCTGCATGCACAGGAACACGCCGGTGAGGTCGACATCGATCGTGCGCTGCCACTCGGCGCGCGTGTGCTCGGTGAACGGCTTCGCGTCGGGCGCGATGCCGGCGTTGTTGACCGCGCAATCGAGCCCGCCGAACCGGTCGACCGCGGTCTGCACCATCGCGCGCGACCGCGTCTTCCTTCACGACATCCGCGCCCACCGCGACCGCATTGCCGTCGATGGCGCGTGTTGTTCCGATCGCGCTCGCTTCGTCCAGGTCGGCAACCACGACGCTCGCGCCGCGAGCCGCGAACGACAACGCGATCGCGCGACCGATCCCGCTGCCTGCGCCGGTCACCAGGGCGACCTTTCCCTCGAGGTTCCCGCCTTCGGCTCGGCCTTGGAGCTTCATCTCCCGCGGCTCGCGAGGTACGGGATGCTGCGCACGACGAGGCCGTTCTCCGCTTCTGGGTCACAGGTTGCGAGCGCGAGCACCGCGTCCACCATCGTGTCCATCGGTTCCAGGAAGTCGTCGGGGAGGTCCATCATCGCCGCCGCGCCTTCGGTCTTCACCGCCGCGCGAGGCGCGACCGCGTTCACCGCGATCCCGGTGCCTTCCAACTCGGTGGCGAACGACTTCGTCATGCGATCGAGCGCGGCCTTGCTCGGGGCGTAGGTCGACGAGCGCGCCTGCTGCGCGCCGGGTCCCGGATCAACGATTGCGCTCGTGATGTTCACGATCCAGCCCGAGCCCCGTTCTCGCATTGCGGGCACGACCGCCTTGGAGAGGAGGTACGGCGTGATCACGTTCACCTCGTACGCAACGCGCAGGCGGCGCTCCGACGTCTGGTTGATCGACAAGTAGAAGCACGCGGCCGCGTTGTTGACGAGGATGTCGACCGGCCCGAGTGCAGCCGCTGCTTCCGCAACGATCGCGGCGCGATCGCACCCGGGATCCGACAGGTCGGCGACGATCGGGTGCGCGACACCACCACCGGCTTCGATCGTTCCGGCCGTCTCGCGCAGCGATCCCGCGAGATGGCCACCGGATCCGGGTTCGAGACTGCGCGCGACCAACGCGACGCGCGCGCACCTTCGGCCCCGAAGCGACGCGCGATCGCGGCGCCGATCCCCCGGCTGGCGCCGGTGACGAGGGCGACTCGGCCCGTAAGTGCGTTCGGCACGGCGCGTGGACAATAGTTGGGTCTCGCAGTCGCCCGAACCGGGCGAGGCAAAAGGAGACGGAATGCTCGACGTGCTCATTCGCGGTGGCTCGATCGTCGACGGCACCGGCGCGCCCGCGCGGGCCGGCGCCGTCGGCATCCGCGACGGGCGGATCGTGGCGATCGGCGAGATCGACGAGCCCGCGACCCGCGTGATCGACGCGGAAGGCAAGATCGTCGCGCCCGGCTTCGTCGACATCCACACGCACTACGACGCGCAGGCGTTCTTCGACACCACGCTCAGCCCGTCGCCGCTGCATGGTGTGACCACCGTGATCGGCGGGAACTGCGGCTTCACGATCGCCCCCCTCGGCCCGGAGCACGGCGACTACCTCATGCGCATGCTCGCCCGCGTCGAGGGCATGTCGGTGTCCGCCCTGGCCGAAGGCGTGCCTTGGGACTGGAAGTCGTTCGGCGAGTACCTCGACAAGATCGACGGCACGCTCGCGCCGAACGCCGGCTTCCTCGTCGGACACTCGACGATCAGGCGGGTCGTGATGGGTGCGCGCGCGACCCAAGAAGCGGCCTCGCCCGAGGACCTCGCGGCGATGGAGCAGTTGCTCGCGGAGAGCCTGGCCGCGGGTGGCCTCGGCTTCTCGTCCTCGTGGGCGCGCACGCACAACGACGCCGACGGCGACATGGTCCCCTCGCGCTACGCGAACGAGGACGAGCTGATCGCGCTGTGCAAGGTCGTCTCGCGGTTCCCCGGCACGACGCTCGAGTTCATCCCGTGCGTCGGCCAGTTCGAGGACTACGCGGCCGACCTCATGACACGCATGTCGCTCGCGGCCGACCGCCCGTTGAACTGGAACGTCCTGTTCGTGTCCGCGGGCAACAAGGACATGGCCGAGCACAACCTCGCCGCGTCCGACTACGCGCGCGAACGCGGCGCCAAGGTCCTCGCCTTGACGATGCCCGACGCGCCCTCCCCCCGCATCTGCTTCGACAACGGCTTCCTGCTCGACACGATCCCGGGCTGGCAGAAGCCGATGACGCTCCCCCACGACGAGAAGAAGGCGATGCTCGCGAGCCGCGAGGGTCGCGCCGCGCTCGTCGAGGCGTCGGGCGACGGGAAGGGACTCGTCGGCATCGCGAACTGGCCCATCTACGTCATCAACGAGACGTTTGCACCCGAGAACAAGCGCTTCGTTGGGCGCAGCGTCGGCGACATCGCGAAGGAGCAGGGAAAGGAACCGCTCGACGCCCTGCTCGACATCGTGGTGGCCGACGACCTGATGACCGGTTTCGGGTTCCCTCGCGGTCCCGAGAAGGACGAGGACTGGCAGACACGCGTGGAGATCTGGCGCGACGACCGCACCGTTGTCGGCGCGTCGGACGCGGGTGCCCACCTCGACTTCCTCGCGACGTTCAACTACTCGACCGCGCTGCTCGGGAAGGCGGTGCGCGAGCGGCAGATGCTGCCCATCGAAGAAGCGATCCACATGCTCACCGACGTCCCGGCCCGGCTGTACGGGATCACGGAACGCGGTCGCATCGAGACCGGCTGGCACGCCGACATCGTGGTGCTCGATCCCACGACGATCGGGCCGCAGCCGGTGCGGATGCGGTTCGACCTGCCCACGAACGCACCGCGCTTGTTCGGCGGTGCGGACGGCATCGATCACGTGCTCGTCAACGGCTCCGAGATCGTCGACCACGGCGAGTTCACCGATGCCCGTCCCGGCCGCTTGTTCCGTTCCGGCCGCGACACGGAGACGGTCACCGCGTCGTGAGCCGGCGTTAGGCGGGGCGAATGGCTTCCCGACGGTTCCTCGGTCGCATCTGGCGACGCGGGCGCTGTCGCGATTCGGTGCTCACGGTCGACGTCGCGCCCGACCTCCCCGAGCGCGACGAACAACGGGTCCGCGCGCTCGTCACGGACGTGCTCGCGCGTCACGACGCGATGACACAGCGCGCCGAAGCGGGAGCGATCGCGGACGCGTACCTCACGCTCGAAGACGCCGGTCGTGAACGCTTCTTCCGGATGTTGGCCCGCGACTTCTGGATCGATCCGGACGCGGTCGCGTACGCGGCGGAAGTCCTCGGTCGCGCGGATACCCCGCTCGCCGCGCCGGACCGCGGAACAGGCGCTGCGCAATGCGCTCACGCCGCCCGCGGGCCGGTTGCTGCGGCTGTTCACCGGCCTCGACGGTGGCGTCAAGCTGCTCGTCGACCTGCGCGCGGACCTGCTGCGGTTCGCGGGCGACGACGAAGAGCTCGCGCAGGTCGACGAAGAGCTCTACCAGCACCTCGTCACGCTGTTCGACGTCGGTCTGCTCTCGCTGCAGCGCATCACGTGGGACGCGCCCGCGTCGCTGCTCGAGAAGCTCATCGCGTACGAGGCCGTGCACGCGATCGACTCGTGGGCCGACCTCAAGAACCGACTCGACTCCGATCGGCGCTGCTACGCGTTCTTCCACCCGAACATGCCGGCCGAGCCACTGGTGTTCGTCGAATTCGCGCTCACGACCGGGATCGCGCGCGAGCTGCCGAAGCTGCTGGACGAGACCGCGCCGGACCTCGACCCCGAGCGGGCGGATACCGCGGTCTTCTATTCGATCTCGAGCTGCCAACCCGGGCTCGCCGGCGTGAACCTCGGCAACGCGCTGATCAAGGAAGTCGTCGAACAGCTGAACATCGACCTCCCGCAGGTGCAGCGGTTCGTCACGCTCTCCCCGATTCCCGGGTTCCGGCGCTGGCTCGAGCGCGAGCTGGCCGAGGGTCCACTGTCGGATCGTCGAGCGCGAGCTCCTTCCCGCGGAGCCCAGCCGCGTGCGCGCCCGCCTCGCCGACGAGGACTGGGACGCCGACGAAGCGATCAAGCCGGCGCTGCTCGCACTGTGTGCCCGCTACCTCACGACCCTGCACGACAACCGCGTCGAGGACCCGGTCGCAAACTTCCACTACGCCAACGGTGCCGCGTTGGAGCAGATCAACTGGCTCGCGGACCCGAGCCCGAGCGGGCGGTCGCGCGCTGCGGGTCTCATGACCAACTTCCTGTACGAACCGGAGAAGATCGCGACTCGCGCCGAGCGCTACGCGACATCCGGCGACGTCGCGTACTCAGGCGCGATCAAGGAGCTGCTCGCCGAATAGGGTGCCGCCCGTGGAGAAGCTCGTCTACCTGATCTGGGACCGCCCGTCGCGCGATCCGGAGGACATCCGGCGCCAGTTCCTCGACGATCTCGCGCCGCGCCTGCTCGCGGCCGGAGCGCGCGGACTCGAGGTGCATCTCGACGATGCGGACGCGCAGATCCCGACGATCGTGCCGGTCCCCGACGACGAACTGCCGGTGCGCGCCGCGGTGAGCGTGTGGGTCGATAATCACGACGCGCACGCCGAGTACGAGGCGATCCTCGCCGAAGCCGGCGTCCGGCGGGCGGGCTACCTCGTGACCGAGTCGCTCTACCAGGACTACGGCGGCAACGGGCACGCGCCGGTGCGTGACTGGGCCGACGGCGAGCGCTCCCCCGGTGTCGTCATGCTCACGATCTTCGACAAACCCCAAGGGATGGACGACGACACCTTCTACGGGCACTGGTACGGCCACCAGTCGCCGATGTCGGAGGCGATGCAGCCGCGCGCCCGTTACGTGCGCAACGCGGTCGTGCGGTCGATCACCCCCGGTGCCCCGCGTTACAAAGCGATCGTGGCCGAGGCGTGGCCGAGTGCGGAGCTGCTCACCGACCTCCCCGCGTTCTTCGGCTCCGCCGACGGTTCGGATCTCGGCGAGCGCATTCGGATCATGCTCGACAGCACGAAGCTGCTCTACGACCCCGCGACGATGCGGACGTTCACGTTGTCCGAGTACATCGTGAAGAGCTGAGCGCGGCGCGGTGGGATTCGAGCCGGCGCGATTGCAACCGCGCGGCTGGATCTCGTCATCCTCGATGCGCCGACGCTCACGGCGATGCAGGCGGGCGGCGAGGCCCCGGCTTCGACGCCTTTCACCTGGCCCGGCGTGGTGGCCGGACGCGGTCGACACGCCGCACGTGGCGATGTGGCGCCGGCGCGCCCCGGATCTCGACGGTGTCGACGCCTGGCGACCGCGTGCCGTCGTCGACCGCGAGTCGGCAACGATGATCGGGCACGCCGGGTTCCACCGGCCTCCGCAACCGCTCGCGCCGGCGCTCGCCGACCCGACGTACCAAGGATCGGCGGAACCGGCCGCGAACGGTGTCGTCGAGATCGGCTACACCATCTTCGCCGGTGCCCGCGGTCGCGGCTACGCGACGGAGACGGTCGCGGCGCTCATCGACTGGGCGTTCGCGACCGGTACGGTCAGCACCGTGCTCGCGGCCGTCGCCGCGGACAACGCCGCGTCGCTTGCCGTGCTCGACCGCGTCGGCAGGTTCGCGCGCATCGGTACGTGTCGAGACGACGACGGCAACGTCGAGATCGTGCACCGCCGCGATTTCGCTCCCGCTCCCTGAGCCTCAGCTGACGACGTCGACCCGCAGCAACTGCGTGCGCTCGATCGCCTGATCCCGTACGCCCGCAAGGGCAGCGCGCCGTGGGTCCTTGATGTAGGCGTCGAGCGCGGCCTCGGACGGGAATTGGATCAGATGGATCTCGTTCGGCTCATCCCGCTCACCGTGCGTGCGTGCGCGGTACAACACCGCACCACCGTGATCGGCGACGTACGGCAGCACCGTGTCCTCGTACTCGATGAGCTGCGCCTCCCGCCCGGCCCATGCCCAGAGCAACACGCTGAGCGTCACACTCATCCCGTCACGCTAGCTCGGCGGCTTCGTAGGCGAGGAGACGCTCGAAGTTGTCGCGGACCTCGGAACGGCGACCGGGATCATGCGCGAGGTTGATGAGCTCATGCGGATCCGCGTCGTGGTCCTACCAATCGTGCTCCTGGTCTGCGAACGCGGCGTCGGTGCCGAAGAGCTTCGCGCCCCGCGGCTTGCCCCAGAGCCCGGTGCCGGGGATCCCGCCGCCGACGCCGTAGTAGCGCGCATACTTCGTCCGGCCGTCGTCGAAGCCGCGGTCGAGGTGCACAACTCACCCATCTGATTGGTGGCTGGTGCACGTGTGGCGTGCATGAGGCACCAATGAGATGGTGGACTTTTCAACGGCGGTAACCGTCGAGGATGCCGGTGAGGCCGCTCGGGCGGTGCTCGCCGAACGCGAGCTGCTCGAGCACACCGAGCCCTTTTTTGTCGCCCCAACGAGCACGCATCACCTGCTGCACGTGGATGTTCCACGGCTCCACGTTGTCGAGCTCCTCGACCTTGTGCTCCTCTGACCCGGTCGCGTTCTCGCCGTGCCAGTGGCCGTGGCCCCACTCGGGATGCGTGTAGCCGATGCCGCGCATCCGGAACGTCAGCAGCGGCTCGAGCTCGATGCGTTCCTCGCCGCCGTCATGGCGGAGCATCCGCAACGTCGCGCCCTGCGAGCGTCGCAGCCCCGGCGCCCACTGCACGTCGGCGACCGTGCCCGCGAGGTGCTGGATCTTCTCGTCCACGTTCCAGGTCGGGTCGGTGTCGCCGATGACGTCGAGCACCGCTTGGCTGCCGACGATCCGGTCGCCGTTCGCGCGCTCGAAGCACAGGAAATGTGTGCACTGGTCCGCGAAGTTGATCGGCGCCCACAAGAAGAAGATCTGCGGGATGCTCTGGTCGGGCGCGGCGCCGGCCGCCTGGCCGACGGGCCGCACGCCCCACGAGCGATCCTTCGTGCCGTACAGCCGGTCGAACGTGATCGCATCGCCGCCCGTGGTGATCTCGCCCGACCACGTGCCCCACTGGGTCATCCGCGTCGAGTCCATCATCAGCCGCGGCCCGTTCATCATCGTCTGGCGCGGTTCCTCGAGCGCGACCGTGCGCGCGGTGAACGTGATGTCGGCCGCGATGCCGAGGTCGGCGGCGTCGGCGCGTACGCGCGTGCGTCGCAAGGGTTCGACGATCTCGATCGACAGCGGACCGACTTGCGTCTGCATGCGATCGGCGGGCATGCGTGACGACGCGAACACCGATCGCTGCACACCGTCGTGCACGGTCGAGATCGCGGCGTCGATGATGCCCCGATTGGGGTACACCGCCATGCCGACCGCGAAGTAGAAGTCGTCCCGGTAGCCGTTGAACCAGTACCGGTCGTAGTGGTTCGGATCGCCGGTCGCCGGGTGCGCGATCGGCAGCGCGGTCTGGTGGATCGGGTAGTCGTCGAGCGGTGTGAGCACGGGCCGAAGCTACGTGACCTGCCGGAAGGCTGTCACGATCGCGTCGAGCGCGGCCGGCGCGGCATCGGGATCGCGGCAGTACGCCTGCAAGGAGACGTGCACGTCGGTGGCACCGGCGGCGAGCAGTTCGGGCACGGATTCCATGCTGCGGGCGATGTCGGGCCGGTTGTCGTCGCCGCGGGCGATGCGCACCGGCGCCTGCACCTGCAGCCGGTCGGCGTCGCGGCCGGCCTCGGTCCAGCCGTCACGGGCGCGCTTGGCGCCCGCCGCGATCCCCTCGACGGTCTCGCCCATGATGGGGATCCACGCGTCGCCGTAGCGCACGAGACGGTCGAGGTTGCGGGCACTCAACGTGCCCGCGATCCACAACGGCACACCATCGGGCTGACGCGGTTTCGGATCGCAGTAGACGTCCGTCGAACGAGAGCGACGGCGTGTCGATCGCGGCCGGCGTGTCGCGCCACAGCACCTTGCACGCCGCGATCGTGTCGGTGAGCAGTTGCCCGCGCGGCGAAGTCGAGTCCTTCGGCGTCGTACTCCTCGCGCTGCCAGCCGGTGCCGACGCCGAGGTCGAGCCGGCCCTGCGAGAGCACGTCGAGCGTCGCGGCCTGCTTCGCGAGCAACACGGCGGGGCGGAGCGGCGCGATGAGGATGCCGGTTGCGAGCCGGACGCGCGTGGTCGCGGCCGCCATCGCCGCGAGCACCGTCATCGGCTCGAGCCACGGCGCGTCGGGCGGCGTCGGGAACTTGCCCCAGTTGTACGCATCGGTGTTCGGACCCATCACGACGTGGTCGACCACGACGACCCGATCGACGCCGGCACCATCGGCGGCGCGGGCGAGGTCGACGAAGCGGTGCCATTCGTCGCGCGCGTAGAACGCGCCGAAGTTCGGCAGCCCGACGGTCAGTGTGGGTGCAGTCCCGGCGGTCAAGCGATCGTGATCGGGATGTTGCGCTGGATGTCGCGCGACGACGGCCCGATGCGCAGTTCGAAGTCGCCGGGTTCGACCACCCAGTCGTGCTGGTCGACGTTCCAGTAGGCGAAGTCACGGGCGTCGAGATCCAGCGTGACCGTCTCGCTCTGGCCGGGATCGAGCCACACCTTGCGTGAAGGCCTTCAGTTCCTGTGGCGGCCGCGCGACACTGGCCGTCGAGGTCGGCGACGTAGCACTGCACGACCTCGGCACCCCGCCGTGTCCCGGTGTTCGTCACCGGCACGTCGATCCGCACCGACGCGCCGGCGCCGGCCTGCGTCCACCCGACCTCGCCGAAGTCGAACGTCGTGTACGACAGTCCGTGACCGAACGCGAACTGCGGATCGATCTTGCGCGCGTCGTAGCCGCGGTAGCCGACGAACACGCCGCTCGCCGTAGAAGACCTTGCCCTGCTCACCCGGGTAGTTGACGAACGCGGGCGTGTCCTCGATGCGCACCGGGAACGTCGTCGGCAACTTGCCGGACGGCGACACGTCGCCGCTGAGCACGTCGGCGAGCGCGTTGCCCCACTCCTCGCCGGCGAACCAGCACTGCAGGATGGCGGCGACGTCGTCGGCCCACGGCATCGTCGACCGGTGACGCAGCGTTGACGACCACGATGGTGCGCGGGTTCGCCGCCGCGACCGCGTGGACGAGCTCGTCCTGCTCGCCGGGCATCGTCATCGACTCGCGGTCGTTGCCTTCGGTCTCCCACTGGCCGTCGGACCCGACGACGCACACGACCGCGTCGGCGCGCTGCGCAGCCGCGACCGCGCGCTCGATGAGGTCCTCGCCCGCCGGCGGTTCCAGCCCGACCGACAGCCCGCCGAGTGCCGGGGCCGCCGGGACGGCCTCGACCACGAAGTCGTAGCGGGTACCCGCGACGAGGTCGATGGTGTCGGTGAGCTCCTTGCTGCCCATGCCGTAGAACGCCTCACCGCGCTCCGTCGGGTTCCAGTTGTCGAGGAAGACCTCGCCATCGACGAGGACGCGCGCGCGACCGGCCTGCACCACGCTCATCGTCCACGGACCCGACTCGGTCGGGGCCAGCGTCGCGTGCAGACGGACCGAGAAGTCGTCCGGCACCCCCGCACCGACGGGCCCCATCCAGGTGAAGTAGCCGCGCTGCGCCTCCTCGACGAGCACCGGTTCGCCTTCCCGTTCGCGTCCCTGCGTAGTACTCGATCGTCAGCGGTCCGTCGATGAACCGGGTGTCGAGCGGCGGCGTGATCTTGTTGTTCGTGCACCCGCGTTCGTGCAGGATCTCGACGTCGTCGCCGAAGCGGGCGCGGAGGCCGACCAACGGCGAGATCAGCGGATGCGTCGGAACCCGCGCGCTACCACCGCCCATCACGTGCGCGATGTCGGCGTTCGGTCCGACGACCGCGAGCGTTGCGACCCGATCGAGCGGGAGCGCGGCGGATCGGTTCTGCAGCAGCACGAAGCTGCCCGACGCGGCGCGCCGCGCCACATCGCGGTCGACCGGATCGTCGAACGACTCCTCTTGCCGCACCGCCGGATCTTCCAGCGCGCCCGTTCGTTCCAGGATCGCGAGCACCCGCCGCACCATGTCGTCGAGGCGCTTCTCGTCGACCTCGCCGTCGCGCACCGCTTGCGCGAGCTTCGGCCCGAACCACGCGGGCGGGCCGGGCATCTCGAGATCGAGCCCGGCGTTGGCGGCCGGCGCGGTGCTGTGCGTGCCGTACCAGTCCGACATCACCAGGCCGTCGAACTCCCACTCCTGCTTCAGCAACGTGCCGACCAACCACGGCTGCTCACTGCAGTAGTGACCGTTGAGCCGGTTGTACGCGGTCATCACCGACCACGCGCCCGCCTCGCGCACCGCCGCTTCGAACGGCGGCAACGAGATCTCGCGCAGCGTGCGGTCGTCGACCTCCGAGCTGATCGTCATGCGTTCGAACTCGGAGTCGTTCGCGGCGAAGTGCTTGACCGAACACCCGACGTTCTGCGACTGCACCCCGGTGATGTACGCGACCGCGGCGCGCGCGGTGAGGTGCGGGTCCTCGGAGTAGCACTCGAAGTTGCGCCCCGCGAGCGGGTGCCGGTGGATGTTGACGGTCGGGGCGAGCAGCACGTGGCAGCTGCTTGCGCTTCGCCTCGTTGCCGATCCGCTGCCCCACCTCCTCGATGAGGTCCGTGTCCCAGGTGGCGCCGAGCGCGGTGCCGCACGGGAACGCGGCCGACTGGCCGCCGGTCCACCGCTCACCGCGCGCGCCGATCGGGCCGTCCGTGACCTTCAAGGCCGGGATCCCCAGGCGCTCGACTGCGGCCGTGTGCCACAGGTCCACGCCCGCGACCATCGCCGCCTTCTCGTCGACCGTCAGTTCGCCCAGGAGTCTCAATCGTCATGTCATGGCTTCGGCCTCCGGCCCGATCGCAGAGATGCCTCGCCTCAGGCGTGCGCATCGGTGCATCCTCGCCACGCATGTCTGCCAGCATGCGCCGATGACCATCTACGTGGACGATCTCGCCGGCAAGGTCGCGGTCGTCACCGGCGCCGGCAGCGGCATCGGCCGGGGCCTGGCCCATGCGTTCGCCGCGAACGGCGCTGCACGTCGTCGCCGCCGACATCGAACCCAACGCGCTCGACGAGACCGCGGCCAAGGACCCGGAGCACATCACCACCATGGTGACCGACGTGTCGCAATACGACGCGGTCGCCGCGCTCGCCGATCACGCGTACGCGACGCACGACAACGTGGACGTGCTGTGCAACAACGCCGGCGTGTTCGCGGGCGGCCTGATCTGGGAACGGCCCGCCAGTGACTTCGAGTGGACGCTCGGCGTCAACCTGTGGGGCATCCTGCACGGGATCCGCGCGTTCGTGCCCCGCATGATCGCGGCCCAACGCAACGGGCACATCGTCAACACGGTGTCGATGGCCGGGCTCTGCTCGACCCCGTTCACCGCGCCGTACAACGTCTCCAAGTTCGCCGCGCTCGCGGCGACCGAATGCCTCGCCCACGACCTCGCCACCATCGGCGCGCCGATCGGCGTTTCCGTGCTCGTGCCCAGCGCGGTCGCGACCCGCATCGGCGAGTCCGGCCGCAACCGCCCGACCGATCTGCCCGGGACGACCACCGACGACGCGACCTTCGTCGAGCAGGCGCTCGTCGACCTCACGACCGGCCAGGGCCTCGACCCGAACGACGTCGCGGGGATGGTCCTCGACGCGATCCGCACCAACACCTATCTGGTGCCCACCAAACCGAGCTACGCAGCGCAGATCGAAGCGCGCTACACCGCGCTCCTGGAACGCGCGCTCCCCCCGATGCCGAACTTCGACTGATCCTCTCAGCCGCCGAGGACGCGGGCGGCGAACTTGGCGCGGCGGCGCGGGTTCTTGCCCTTGGCCTCGGCCCGGTCGAGCGACGTCACGAGCATGCGCGCGCCGTTGACGCCGATCCAGCGCAGCGGTTCGGGTTCCCATTGCGGCGACACGTGGTTCACCCACGGCAAGTGCACGAGGTCGGTGTCGTGTCCGAGCACGAGATCGGCGATCGTGCGACCGGCGAGGTTCGTCGTGCTCACGCCGTCGCCCACGTAACCACCGGCCCAGCCCATGCCCGTCGCGCGGTCGAAGCCGACCGACGGGTACCAGTCGCGCGGGACGCCGACCGCGCCGCCCCAGCGATGCGTGACCTCGCGCGTCGCCGAGCTGCGGGAACAGGCTCCGCAGCGTGCGTTGCAGCGTCCGCGAACACGCCGCGGATCCTCGTCGAACTGCGGGCGCACGCGCGAACCGAAGTGGTACGGCGTGCCGCGCCCGCCGAACGCGAAGCGGCCGTCGGCCGTGCGCTGGCCGTAGATGATCATGCTGCGGGAGTCGGTGAACGTCGGGCGTTGGTGCGAGGCCGGCGTCCGCCCAGAACGCGTCGGGCAACGGCTCGGTCGCGATCATCAGCGAGTAGACGGGCACGATCGCGCGCTTCAGGCCGGGCAGCGTCGGCGGTGAACGCCTCGGTCGCGCGGACGACACGTCGGCCCGGATCGTCGCCGCGCGCGGTGCGCACGCTGCCCGGTTCGATCTCGACCGCGGCGTGCGCTCGTAGATCGTGCACGCCCGCGCGCTCGACCGCGCGCCGCGAGGCCGTGCACGAGCTTTGCGGGATGGATCGCCGCGCAGTGCGGCGTGAACAGCGCGCCGAGGTTCGGTTCGCAGCCGATGCAGCGCGCGCGCTTCGTCGGCGTTCGAGCTCGCGGTAGTCGTCGTCACCGAATCCGCACGAGCGGTGATCGGCGAGCTCCGCCGTGAGCCGCGCGCGGTGCGCGGGCAGCGTCGCGACCTGCGACGGTGCCGCCGCGCGCCCAGTCGCAGTCGATGCCCTCGTTCGCGACGACGCGCTCGATCTCGTCGAGCGTCGCGAACATCGCGCGCTGCATCGCGACGACGGCGTCGCGACCGTGCGTGCGACGCGGTCGCGTCGCGGCTCCCGGCGAAGAGCGCCGAGCACCAACCACCGTTGCGGCCCGACGCGCCGAACCCGACGATCTCGCGCTCGCAGACCGACGACCCGCAGCGTCGGGTCGGCCGCTTGCAGCGCGTACGCGGTCCACAGCCCGGTGTAGCCCGCGCCGACGATCGCGACGTCGGCATCGACGTCGCCGGGGAGCGGCGGACGCGGGCATCGCGCTCGGCGGGCAGCGTCGCGTTCCACAGGCTCGCACGCCGGCTCGACCATCCCCGGAAGTATGCTCCCGCGCATGATCCGCTCGGAAACGCGCGAGCACGTCGTGATCGTCACCATCGACAACCCGCCCGTGAACGCGCTGCCGGTCGCGGGCTGGTTCCAGCTGGCCGACGCGCTCCGCGCCGCGGGTCGCGACCCCGACACCCGCGTCGTGATCCTGCGGGCCGAAGGCAAGGGCTTCCAGGCCGGCGTCGACATCAAGGAGCTCGCCGCCGACCCGACGAACGAGTCGCTCATCGGCGTGAACCGCGGCTGCTACGAGGCCTTCGGCGCGGTGTACGACTGCGAGGTCCCGGTCATCGCGGCGGTGCAGGGCTTCTGCGTCGGCGGCGGCATCGGGCTCGCCGGCAACGCCGACATCGTCGATCGCCTCCGACGACGCCACCTTCGGCCTCCCCGAGGTCGACCGCGGCGCGCTCGGCGTCGCGACCCACCTCGCCCGCTTCGTGCCGCAGCACAAGCTGCGCGCCATGTTCCTCACCGGTGCGATCGATCACCGCGGCCGAACTGCTCGCGTTCGGCACCGTCGAGCGCGTCGTGCCGCGCGCCGAGCTGCTCGACGCCGCGCTCGAGATCGCGGCCGTGATCGCGAAGAAGAGCCCGATCGTGATGCGCCGGGCGAAGGAGTCGCTCAACATGATCGACCCGGTCGACGTGAAGCGCTCCTACCGCTTCGAGCAGGGCTTCACGTTCGAGCTCAACCTCTGGGGCGACAGCGACGAGCTCCGCCAGGCGTTCGTCGACAAGCGCGACGCCGAGCTCGACTGACGGACCGACGCCGGCTGATGGCGTACCGCGCGGTGATCTTCGACCTCGGCGGCGTCGTGTTCCCGTCGCCGTTCGAGGCGTTCGACGTCGTACGACCACGGCAACGACCTCGAAGACAGGGCACGTGCGCGCGCTGATCCGCACGAGCAGCGAGACGGGCGCGTGGGCCGCGCTCGAACGGGGCGAGCTCACATGGACGAGTTCGTCGACGCGCTCGAGGCCGAAGCGCACGGCCGCGGGCTTCGCGCTCGACGCCCGCCGGCTCATGGGCCTGATCGGCGTCGTCGCTCGGCGCCGCGGCCGGAGATGGCGCACGCGATCGAGCGCATCCGCGCCGACGGGCTGCGCACGGCCGCGCTCACGAACAACTGGACCGACGACCGACAGCCGGGTCGTCGCCGAGCGGCTTGCGACGAGCTCGGACTCTTCGACGTCGTCGTCGAGTCGGCGGTCGAGGGCTGCGCAAGCCCGACCCGCGCATCTACGCGCTGGCGCTCGCCCGCTCGAACGTGCTCGCCGTCGGAGAGCCGTGTTCCTCGACGACCTCGGCATGAACCTCAAGCCGGCACGCGAGATGGGCATGACCACGATCAAGGTCGTCGACCCCGACGTCGCGCTGGCCGAGCTCGAGCAGGCGCTCGGCTTCGACCTGCGATCGACTGACGAGCGACGGAGCTGACGTGGATCTGCTCTGGGTCCGGCACGGCGAGCCGGAGCGCATCGAGAGCGGGCACCGGCGTGCCCGCCGATCCGGCCCTGACCGCGCGCGGGCCGCGAACAGGCCGACCGGCTCGCCGCGTGGCTCGCGTCCGAACCGCATCGACGTCGTCGCTGTCGAGCCCGCAACGCGCGCGCGACGAGACCGCGGCGCCGATCGCGCGTCGCGCACGGTCTCGACGTCGAGATCGTCGACGGGCTCGTCGAGTACGACGTGCAGTCCGACCACTACATCCCGATGGAGGAGCTGCGCGAGACGAAGGACGACCGCTGGCTGGCGATGGTCGAGGGGCGGTGGGAGGAGTTCGGCGGCGAGACCCCCGACGTGTTCCGCGCCCGGGTCGCGCGCGACGCGTCGACGAGATCGTCGACGCGCACCCGGGCAGACGCGTCGTCGTCGTCTGCCACGGCGGCGTGATCAACGTCGACCTCGCGGCGCGTGCTCGGCCTCGACGCACACCTCTGGTTCGATCCGGGCTACACGTCGATCGTCGCGGATGATCGCGTCGCGCACCGGCGTCCGCTCGGTCGCAGTCGCTCAACGAGCGCGCGCACCTCGACGGCACGGAGGGAGGCCGGCATGAACGTCGACGATCGACGCACGACGGGCCGCGTCACGGTCGTCACGATCGACCGGCCCGAGGCCGCGCAACGCGGTCGACGGCCCGACCGCGGCCGCAGCTCGCCGACGCCTTCCGCGCGTTCGACGCCGACGACGACGCACGACGGTCGCGGTGCTCACCGGCGCGGGCGGCACGTTCTGCGCGGGCGCCGACCTGAAGGCGCTCGGCGACGGACGCGGCAACCCGGTGCGCGAGCGACGGCGACGGTCCGATGGGCCCGACGCCGCATGATGCTCTCGCAAGCCGGTGATCGCCGCGGTCGAGGGCTACGCGGTCGCGGGCGGGCTCGAGCTCGCGCTGTGGTGCGACCTGCGCGTCGCGGCGCGCGACGCGGTGTTCGGCGTGTTCTGCCGGCGGTGGGGCGTCCCGCTCGATCGACGGTGGCACCGTGCGGCTCCCCCGCCTGATCGGCCACTCGCACGCGCTCGACCTCATCCTCACCGGCCGCGGGGTGTCGGGCGACGAGGCGCTGCGGATGGGGCTCGCGAACCGGCTCGTCGAACCGGGCGACGCGCTGCGCGGCCGCGGTCGCGCTCGCGCACGAGCTCGCGCGCGCTCCCGCAGACGCTGCCTGCGCGATGACCGCGTGTCGTGCTACGAGCAGTGGGGCCTCGCGATCGACGACGGCGATCGCACGACGAGTACGGCCACGGGCTGTCGACGCTCGCGGTCCGGCGACGCGCCGACAGGCGCGACGCGATTCGCCGCGGGCGCGGGCCGCCACGGACAGCCGGCCGACTGAGCACGCCGGACGCGCATCGACGAGTCGTAGACTCGCCGCGGCCCGATTGCCGCGCGGAGGAACGAGCGCATGCCGACGCCGACACCGGCACGAGACGCGAACGCGTCGGCGACATCATGAGCCACCCGGTCGTCACCGCGCAGCCGGCCGAGACGGTCGCCGAGGCCGCGCCGCGCATGCGCGAGCAGCAAGGTCGGCTCGGTCGTCGTGGTCGACGACGACGAGCCGGCCGATCGGCATCCTGACCGAGCGCGACATGATCCGCCTCGCCGCCGCCGGCGCCGACGCGTCGACCGCGAAGGTGTCGCGAGTGGATGACCGCGACCCCGACACGGTCGCGCCCGACGTCGAGGCGCGCGCCGCGTTCGCGAGCCTCGCCGAGCACGGCTACCGGCACATCCCGGTCGTCGAGGACGCACGAGCTCGTCGGCATCGTCTCGATGCGCGACCTCATGCGCATCGCGAAGATCCAGCCCGCCGAGCGCCTGGCGCACGAGATGCCGAAGGGCCTCGAAGGCGTGGTCGTCGCCGAGACGACCGTCGGCGACGTGCGCGGCCTCGAGGGCTTCTACCACTACCGCCAGTACAACGCGGTCGACCTCGCCGAGTCAGCGCCCGCTCGAAGACGTCTGGCACCTGATGTTCGAGGGCGCGCTGCCGACACCGTCGCCGAGCGCGCAGCGTTCGCGGCGGAGATCGCGCCGCTGGCCGGGAGATCCCCGACGCGGTCGCCGACGTGCTGCCCGAGATCGCGCGCGCGGGCGAGCGTTCGTGCCGCTCGACATGCTGCGCACCACGATCTCGCTGCTCGGCGCCGCGCTCGGGTTCCGGCCGTCGCTCGACATCGACGCACGCGACGCTGCGCGACAACGCGCTGCGACGTGTGCGCGGTCGTGCCCGACGCTGCTCACCGCGATCTACCGGCTGCAGCACGGCCTCGAACCGATCGAGCCCGCCCGACGATCTCGGCTACGCGGCGAACTACCTCTACATGATGCACGGCGAGGTGCCGCGCGCCCGAGCACGCGGCCGCGGTCGAGCAGTACCTGATCTCGACGATCGACCACGGCTTCAACGCGTCGACGTTCACCGCCCGCGTGATCACGTCGACCGGTGCCGACCTCGCCGCCGCGGTCGTCGGCGCGATCGGCGCGCTCTCCGGCCCGCTGCACGGCGGCGCGCCGAGCCGCGCGCTCCACATGCTCGACGAGATCGGCACGCGCCGACCGCGCCGAGCCCTGGCTGCGCGACGCGGTCGAGCGCGGCGACCGGCTCATGGGCTTCGGCCACCGCGTGTACAAGACCGACGACCCGCGCTCGGTCATGCTGCGCGGCGTCGCCGAGCAGCTCGGCGGCGAGAAGATGGAGCTGGCCGAGCAGATCGAGGCCAAGGCGATCGAGGTGCTCGCCGAGCTCAAGCCGGGCCGCCGGCTCTACACGAACGTCGAGTTCTACGCCGGCATCGTGATGGACCGCTGCGGCGTGCCGCGCGAGATGTTCACGCCGACGTTCGCGTCGAGCCGGGTGATCGGCTGGTGCGCGCACATCCTCGAGCAGGCGGCCGACAACCGGCTGATCCGCCCGAGCGCGCACTACGTCGGCCCGCCGCCGCCGCAACCGGTGCCCGACATCCACGCGTGACCAGCGACATCGCAGACGACGAGGCAGAACGCGTCGGGTGGTTGAACGAGTTCTTCGGCGCGCGCGTGCCCGGCCTGCTCGGCGTCGTCCTCGATCGCTGCAACCGTGAAGAAGTCGTCGGCCACATCGACGTCGGCGGTCCGCTCATCGCCGGCACCGGCTTCCTCTTCGCGCCCGCGGTCATCGGCCTCGCCGACACGCTCGCGGCGGCCGGAACCGGCGAGTTCCTCGACCGTGACGCGAACGAGAGCTTCACGACCATCGAGCTCAAGTGCAACTTCCTCGGCAGTGCGCGCGAAGGCGAGCGCGTCGTCGGCCGCGCGGTCCCCGCGCACATCGGCCGGAGCACGCAGGTGTGGGACGTGACGGTCACCAACGAGACCGCCGGCCGCACGATCGCCCTGTTCCGCAACACCCAGATGGTGCTCCGCCCGCACTGAAAGACGCTCAGCTCGCGGGACGCGATCTTTGCGAACCTGAGAAGGCGGTAACGTGGCGGCCGGTGTGCCGGGAAGTCTGGTCGGCAGTCTGTCCGTTCCGTTCCCGGAGCTCGCTGTGGCCCGCAAGCATCGATCCGAACGCCGCTTCCGGCTCCGACTCTCCGACCAGAGGCGCGAGGAGCTGCGGACGACGCTCTGGGTCGTCCCCGCGATCGAGTTGGCCGGCGCCGCCGCCCTCTTCGTCGTCACCTACCGACTGGACCGGGCCGCGTACCGAGGCAGCATCACGTTCCCGGCCTGGGTCAACAACGGCTCGGCGGATGCCGCGCGCCAGATCCTGACCGCGCTCGCGGCCGCGGTCATCACGGTCGTCGGCCTGGTGTTCTCGATTCTCATCGTCGCACTCACCTTGGCCTCGACCCAGTTCGGGCCGCGCATGTTGCGCAACTTCATCCGGGACCGCGGCGTGCAGGTCACACTCGGCACCTTCGTCGCGACGTTCTTCTACGCGGTGCTGACGCTCGGTTCGGTCGTCACACGGCAGTCGCGGCGACTTCGTGCCCCACCTGTCGATCACGGTGGCACTCGCGCTGACGCTCGTCGATCTCGGCGTGCTCGTCTTCTTCATCGACCGGGTCGCGCGGTCGATCCAACTCCCGGAGGTCATCGCCGGCATCGCCCGTGACTTCTCGGCCGGAATCGCGACCGAGTTCGGCAAGGGCAACGACCACCGCCCCGCGATCTCCGCCGCCGGCGGGTTGCCGGCACAGCTCGCCGCGAGCGGCGCCGACGTCGCGTCGACGACGAGTGGCTATCTGCAGTTCGTGCGCTACTCGACGATCGTCGACATCGCGTCAGATGCCGATGCGGTGATCGAGTTGTTGTACCGGCCCGGACACTTCGTGGTACGCGGACTTCCGCTCGCACGGGTCTGGCCGGCTTCCGCGGCGTCAGAGATTGTGCGTGGGCTCGACCGCGCGCATGTGACCGGCGCACACCGGACACTCAGGCAAGACCCCACCTTTGCCATCGATCAGCTGGTCGAGATCGCGATCCGGGCGCTGTCACCCGCGGTGAACGACACCTTCACCGCGCTCACGTGCATCGACTGGCTGAGCGAGGGCCTGTGCGCGGTCACCGCCGCCTGGGGCTCACGCCGCGTCCACTTCGACGACGAAGGCAAGGTTCGGGTGATCTCCGCCGAGGTCAGCTACGCGCGCTTCATCGACCGTGCCTTCGACAAGATCCGCCAAGCCGGCCGCGCGATGCCGGCCGTGATGATTCGTCAACTCGACGCCCTGGCGAAGGTGATGGAGTACACGTCGACGTCCGAACAGCGGCGGGTGTTGCTCGACCAAGCGGACATGATCCTGCGTTCGTGCGAGGAATCGGTCCCCGAGCCGGCCGACCGCGCCGATGTGCGCCGCCGCTACGACACGCTCGTCGCGACCAGCATCCCGCAGCCGACGCTCTCAGCGCTCGACGACTGAGCGATCAGTCGTACGGGGCGCATCCGTTCAGACGCGCGCGCTGGCGTTGCGGAAGCCGGTCAACGTCGCATCGGGCCCGCACAGCTGCGCGCCGCCGCCCTCCTCGATGATCAGGAGCAGCGGTATCCGAACCGCACACCACCCCTCGAGCTGGGCGATGCGACCCGGTGCGCGCAAAGCCGTCACGAGCAACCGCGTGCGTACGGGCCCCGAGCCTCGGAAGGGCGCCGCGACCGCCACTTCGAGGGAATCGCCGCGCACGAGTACATCGACGATCTCGACCTCCGACATATCGAGCGACGTCAGTGGTGACAGCCCGAGGAACGGGTCGGGTGTCTGTCCCGCGAGGAGGAGGCGCAGCCGGATCGGCCACGGCGCGACCCAGGGCGCGCTGACGGCGAGGGCGACCGCGGCGCCGAGCAGGAATCCGAGCGCGAATCGCTCCATCTCAGCCGGCCGCCGGGCGCACGAGCGGGAACGCGAAATCGACCGGCAGGACGGACCCGTCCGAGGTGCGTCGCAACCGGCACCCGTCGTCGTCGACGGATGCGATCTCGAAGCCGGCGGCCCAGTGACCCGTGAACCGCGTGGCGACCTCGACTCGTAGTGCCGGGCTGCAGGCCGGCGGGTGCGGGACGGTCGTTGCGTTCCATACCGATGCAGTTGTAGCGGCGCGTCAGCGCGTTGTACTGCCCGTTGACGCGGTCTCGACGCGTGCGGGTCGAGGCTTTGCACCTTCTTCACGCGACGCTGACGAGTTGACGTCGTAATACGGTTGGCCGGCATTCGGTCGGGATTGGGGTGGCGGTGCGCACGATCGTGGTAGGAGTCGACGGTTCGGAGCCGAGCGTCCGGGCGCTGCACTACGCGGCGCGGCTCGTCGAGGCGCTCGAAGATGCGGAACTCGTCGTCGCCCATGCCCGCTATCTGCCGTACCTCTGGCAGCCTGACCACGTCGCCGAAGACGAGTTCGCGGACGTGCTCGACGCGGCCGAGGCAACGCGTTCGCGACGCCGCAGAGGACGCGCTCCGCGACCGGCCGGTGCGCTGGCGCTTCGAGTGCCGCGACGGCGAGCCGTCCCAGGTGCTGTCGAAGATCGCTTCACGATTGCGAGGAGGGCTCGTGCATCGTCGTCGGCCGGCGGGGCTGGTCGACCGTGCGCGAGCTGCTCCTGGGATCGGTGTCGAACCGACTCGTCCACGGCGGCGATTGCCCGGTGCTGCTCGTCCCTTGAGACGGGGCCCGACCGGTGCCCGGCAGGGATTCGAACCCTGCGCCCCGTGCGGGGCCGCGCTGACGATTCGCATCGATCGGGCACAGGAGGCCGTGACATTCAGACGCCGCGCTGGCGGTTCGGTGGACGCTCCTCGTGCGGGACACCGAGCGCGTCGAGCTGGGCCCCGACCTCGTCGATGACGTCGTCGACCTCGTCGTTGGGACGGTCGCGGGTGATATCGACGGCCCACTCGGCGAGCACTTCGCCGAGACGGTCGAGCTCCTTCGCGACGCGGAGCAGATTGACGACCTGCGCCTGTCGCTCGTCGGCGGGCTTCCCCCCACCGTCCAAGACAGCCCAGACCGCATCGCCGTCGCGCTGCAGCACCGTCGAGTACCTGCCGAGCGCCGAGTCGAGCCGGCGCACGAGATTCAGGAGGTCGTCGACGCGCTGCGGTTCGGGCTGCGCGTAGCGGACGAGCGCGGCGCGCAAGCTCCAATCCTCGGCGCGCGGGCGCTCGGCGAAGTCGACGAGCCGGGCGAGGGCCGGCGGTTCGAGGTCGGCGGGCACACGGGCAGCGTACGGATTGTGCGGCCATCCAGCATGGTGTGCCAAGCTGCGCGTGCGGGATGAGTCCGGGGGGACACATGCGGATCCGTCATTCGTTCGCCGCCGCTTTCTTCGCGATCATCGCGGTCGCGGTGCCGCTCGGCAGCGCGTCTCCCGTCGCCGCGGCGCCACGGGATCCCGTCATCATCGTCGCCGGGACATTCGCGGGCGAGGGCCTCGCGAGCGTGTACTACGCGCCGTTGGCGGCGCGCCTGCGGGCCGACGGCTACCAGCCGTACATCTTCGGCCTGCCGGGCAGCGGACTCGGCGACATCGCCGATACGTCGCAGGCGTTGAACGTGTTCGCGGACCAAGTGCGCGCGCAGACCGGTGCATCGCGCGTCGATCTCATCGGCCACTCACAGGGTGGGCTCGTCGGCCGCTACTACATCAAGTATCTCGGTGGCGCGAGTGAGGTCGACAGCATGATCAGCTTGGCCGCGCCGCACTACGGCACGACCCTCGCCAACCTCGCGAACCTGCTCGGGCTCGGTACGTGCCTCGGGGTGACGGCGTGTCAACAGATGGCGATCGGCTCGTCGTTCCTGGCCGGCCTCAACGCCGGTGACGACACGATCGGGAGCGTCGACTACACGAACTTCGCGTCCGTGTTCGACGAGATCGTCACGCCCTACACGAGCTCGTTCCTGAACAACGACGGCAACAACCGCAACGTACTGATCCAGTCACCGTGCTTCTTGCGTGTCGTCGGCCACATCGGCATCCCGCTCGACGGCACGACGTACAGCGGCATCCAGGACGCGCTCGCGCACCGGTCGATCTCGCTCAACTGTTTCGCCCTGTAACCAGGCGTCTGTGTGCCCGGGGAGGGACTCGAACCCTCACGCCCCAGAGGGGCCGGCGGGTTTAAGCCGCCTGCGTCTGCCGTTACGCCACCCGGGCCGGTGTCGCGGTTCAGGCTACGCAGGCCGCGGTGTCGTTCGGGCGGGCACTGATCGCGTGCAGCAGCGACGCGCGCACCCGGCCCGCGGCGTCGCCCTCGAGCCGGTTGGCCGCGACGACACCGTCGACCATGTCGTGCACGACCTCGGCGAACGCCCGCGCCCTGCAGCCGTCACCGCCACCACCGGGCCGCCCGGGAGCCGACGGATCGTACGCGGGGCTCCGGGGCGACGCGGTGGTGTGCGGAACGCGGGAACCGTGAGCCCGGCCGCGCGCGTGGCCGCGCCGAGCCGGCGGGCGACCGTCGGCGAACCGAGCGGTCGGGGCACGTTCCACGTCTGCGTATTGAATACGCAGGGTGAGACAAGTTCGGTGCCGGCCGCACCGCGTAGCGTTGCGGGGTGCGCCGGCCCGCGTTGCTCCGCCGCCACCCCGACGACCGTGAGATCTGGCGGCTCGCGCTCCCGGCCTTCGGCGCGCTCGTCGCCGAGCCGCTCTACGTGCTCGTCGACACCGCGATCGTCGGGCCGCTCGGCACCCGTCCGCTCGCCGGGCTCGGCGTCGCCGGGACGGTCCTGACCGTCGGCCTTCGGCGTCTTCAACTTCCTCGCGTACGGCACGACCGCCACGGTCGCCCGCCGGATCGGCGCGCGGCGACCGAGCGGGCCGCGGCCGAGCACGGCGTCGCCGGGCTGTGGCTCGCGCTCGGGCTCGGCCTCGCCCTCACGCTGGCCGGGCTGCGTCTGCGCGCCGCTGATCGTCGGCGCGATGGGCGCGTCCGCGGGCGTGCGTCCGTTCGCGCTGCACCTACCTGCGCATCTCGCTGCTCGGCGCGCCCGTCGCTGCTCGTCGCGCTCGCGGGCACCGGCTACCTGCGCGGGCTGCCAGGACACGCGCACGCCGCTCGTGATCGCGCTCGCCGCGAACGTGTTCAACCTCGCGCTCGAGGTCGCTGCTCGTCTACGGCTTCCACCTCGGGATCGCGGGTTCGGCGTGGGGCACGGTCATCGCCCAGTACGCGGCGGTCACCGCGTACCTCGTCGATCGTCGGCCGCAACGTGCGGCGCGTCGCACGCGTCGGCCCGGCCGAACCGGGACTACGTCAAGGACGCGGCGATCGTCGGCGCCACCTCACCGTCCGCACCGCGTCGCTGCTCGCGGTGTTCACCGTCGACGACCGCGATCGCGTCGCGCATCGGTGACGCGGAGGTCGCCGCGCACCAGATCGCGTTGCAGCTCTGGTTCTTCCTCGCCCTCGCGCTCGACGCGATCGCGATCGCCGGGCAGGCGATCGTCGGCCGGGACCTCGGCGCGAGCGACGCGGCCGCGACCCGGCGCAGCAGCCGCCGCATGCTCGAGTGGGGCGTGGTCGCGGGCGTCGTCGCGTGTGCGTTCGTCATCCTGTGCTTGCCCGTTCTCACGCGTCGCGTTCACCGACGACGCCGCGGTCCGGGACCAGCTGCGGCCGGTGCTCTGTGGCCGTCGCGCTGATGCAGCCGATCGCGGCGGTCGTGTTCGTGCTCGACGGCATCCTGATCGGCGCGGGCGACGTCCCGCTACCTCGCGCTCGCGATGGCCGCGGCGTCGGCGGCGTTCTTCCCCGTCCGCGCTGCTGGTGCTCGTCACGCACTCGCGGGCTGCTCGCGCTCTGGGGCGCGCTGTTCGTCTTCATGTTCGCCCGCTGGTACGGCATGGGTCGCCGATACCGCGGCGATCGTGGCTCGTCACCGGCGCAGTGCGGGCGTGAGCGTTCGTATGGTTATCTGAACCCGTGACGGAGCCGCCCGAGCCCGAGGCCGAGCCCAACCGACAAGACGTCGTCGTCGATCTCACCGCGACGTACCGGCGCAGTCGGATGCCGACCGGCAGCGACTGGATCCTGCGCTCGCGGCCGCGAGCTGGTGCCGGTCCCCCGGCCGGACGTCGCCGACGCCCCGAGGCCGAGGATCCGGCGCGGCGTTCCGACGTCGACCGCTGGGGCCGCAGCGAGCACTTCCGCGCGCTGACGCGCCGCGCTCTACGACCCGATCTACAAGCACTGGTTCCGCGTCGAGTGGGAAGGCTTCGAGCACCTCCCGCGAGAAGGCGGCGCGCTGCTCGTCGCGAACCACGCGGGCGCGATCCCGTCGGACGCGCCGTCGATCATGCACGGCATCGAGAAGGATCTCGGCCGGCCGGTGTACGGCCTGGCCGAGAACCTCTTCCGCACGCTGCCGGTCGTCGGCACGCTGTGGTCGCGCGGCGGCGGCGTCGCCGCGCATCCCGACAACGCGTACCGGCTCCTGCACGACGAGCAGCAGCTCGTGCTCGTGTTCCCCGAAGGCACGCAAGGCGACGGGCAAGCTCTACACGCGATCGCTACCAGCTCCGCCGCTTCGGGCGCGGCGGCTTCGTCGAGATCGCGATGCGCGCCGGCGTGCCCGTGATCCCGATCGCGGTCGATGGGCGCGGAAGAGTCGATGCCGATCCTGTTCAAGAGCACGCGGCTCGCGAAGGTCGCTCAACATCCCGTACTTCCCCATCACCGCCAACATGCTGGCGTTCGGGCCGGCCGGGCTCGTCGCGTACCTCCCCGCCAAGTTCCGGATCCGCGTGCTGCCGCCGGTGCTACTTCGACGTCCCGCCCGAACCAGGAGCGCTACTCGCGCAGCCGCGTGATGGAAGAGTCCGAACGCATCCGCCGCATGGTGCAGGACGCGCTCTACGACATGCTGCGGACGCGCCGCAGCGTGTGGTTCGGCTGAGGCGGGAGCGAACGGCATGCGCGTCCTCGTCACCGGGTTGTCGACCTACTGGGGCGGTCGCGTCGCGCAGGCGCTCGAGCAGCGGCCGGACGTCGAGGTCGTCGTCGGCCTCGACACGCGCGATCCGCGCATGCCGCTCGAACGCACCGAGTTCGTGCGCACCGACTCGTCGTACTCGATCCTCGCCCGCATCGTGCGCGCCACCCAGGTCGACACGATCGTGCACACGCACCTCATCGTCGACTCGACACTGTCCACGGGCGCACGCTGCACGAGATCAACGTGATCGGCACGATGAACCTGCTCGCGGCGGCGGGCGCGCCCGGGAGCCCGGTGCGCAAGGTCGTCGTGAAGAGCTCAGCGCTCGTGTACGGCGCCAACTCCAGGACCCGAACGTCTTCCGCGAGGACATGACGCGCACCCGCGGCGCACGAACCGCCGTCGAACGCTCGTTGCTCGAGGTCGAAGGCGTTCGTGCGCGACTTCGCCGACGACAACCCGCACGTCGACGTCACCCTGTTGCGCTTCGCGAACGTGCTCGGCGACGACATCGACACGCCGTTCGCGCACGCGCTCGAGCGCCGGTTCGTGCCCGAGATCTTCGGCTTCGATCCGCGCGTGCAGTTCGTGCACGAGGACGATGTCGTCGGCGCCTCGATGTACGCGACGACAACGACATCCCCGGCGTCTACAACGTCGGCCGGCGACGGCAACCTGCCGTGGAGCGAGGTGTGCACGATCCTCGGCAAGCGACGGCTCGCGCTCCCGCCGGTGCTCACCGCGTGGGCCGCGGAACCGATGCGGATCCTCGGCCGGTGGGATCTGCCGCCCGAGGCGTTGATGCTGCTGCGCTACGGCCGCTCGATCGACAACACCCGCTACAAGCGGGCCGGGTTCCGCTACGAGTACACGACGCGCGGGCACGGTCGAGGCGTTCGCGCAGGGGCTGCGGCTGGCGGGCGCGGTCGGCGACACCAATCCGACCTACCGCTACGAGCGCGACGTCGAGGACTTCTTCCGGCACTCGCCCGCGGTCGTACGCCCGGAACAGTGAGCGGGACCGGCAAGTGATCGGACGCTGATGGAACACGTACGGGTCGACGAGGGCGACGGCGTCGCGGTGCTCACGCTCGTCGACGTCCAACGACGCAACGCGATGACCGCGACGATGGTCGACGAGATCGTCGAGACCTTCGACCGGCTCGAATCCGACGACACGATCGGCGCGGTCGTGATCACCGGCGAGGCGCCCGCGTTCTGCTGCGGCGCGGACGTGTCGAGCCTGGGTGCGCTCGCGGCCGAGGGAACCGACGCGCGGGAACGCGGCAACGTCGTGTCGATCTACGAAGGGTTCCTCCGCGTGCTGCGCTCCACCCTCCCGACGATCGCCGCGGTCAACGGCCCCGCGGTCGGCGCGGGGATGAACCTCGCGCTCGCCTGCGACGTGCGTATCGCGGCGGCATCCGCGCGCTTCGACGCGCGCTTCTTGCGGATCGGCCTGCACCCCGGTGGCGGCCACGCGTGGATGCTCGAACGCGCGGTCGGCCCGCAAGCGGCCGCCGCGATCGTGCTGTTCGGCGAGCCCATCGACGGCGCTCGCGCCGCGGAGATCGGGCTCGCGTGGCGCTGCGTTCCCGACGACGAGCTGGTCGACCGCCGCGCGCAGCTCGCCGCCCGCGCCGCCCGCGTCCCCAAGCCGCTGCTCGGGACGACGAAGCAGACGCTCGCGCAGGTGCCGTGGCAGCCCGACTTCGCGAGCGCGCTCGCGCTCGAAGTCGAGCGTCAGACCTGGTCGCTCGGCCAAGGCTGGTTCCAACGCCCGACGTAGCTCACCGCGTGCTCAGGTGAGGTAGCGGGCGACGAGCTCGTGGCCGCGGGCCTTCCACTCCTCGACGGTCATCGCGTAGCGGACGTGGTCCTCGTACACGCCCTGGATCTGCAGGAAGCCGACCGCGATGCCTTCGTCGCGCAGGCCGAGCTTCTCGGCGACGCGCCGGCTCGGCGGTGTTGCGCGGCACGATCGCGGCTTCGAGCCGGTGCAGCGACAGGGCCTCGAACGCGTAGCGCATGAGGAGCACGACGCCTTCGGGCACGTACCCGTGGCCCGACGAGCGCCTCGTCGATCCAGTAGCCGACGTACGCCATCTGGAACGGCCCCCGCTGCACGCTGCCGAGGCTCACCTCACCGGCGAAGCGGCCGTCGGTGAGGAAGAGCCCGAAGCCGTACGCGGCGTCGAAGTGTCGTTGGCGCTCCCACGCGCCGCATCGGGCCCGGAACGCCTCGCGGTCGAACGCGGGATCGGCGCTCCCCGGCTCGGGCCGCGGCTCCCAGCGTTCGAGCCACTCGCGGCACCGGACGCGGACCTCCCGCCACGCATCCCAGTCTTCGGGGCGCAACGGACGGAGCATCGACGCGTGCACCGTCTGAGCTCGTGCATCAGCGCGCCGCCGCGATCGCGTCGAGCGCGGCCGGATCTTCGAGGCCCGAGAGGTCGCCAGGCGGCGTGCCGGTGGCGACGGCCCGGATGGCCCGGCGCAGGATCTTGGCGCTGCGCGTCTTCGGCAACGCGTCGGTGAAACGAACCGCCGCGGGTCGGAACGACGGCGCCCAGCTGCTCGGCGACGCGCGCGCGCAGCTCGTCCCGCAACGCATCGTCGGCGACGACACCCGGTCGCGAGGACGACGAACACCCACAGCGACTCGCCCTTCACCGGATCGGGCACGCCGATCGCGGCGGCTTCGAGCACCGCGGGATGGCCGACGATCACGGTCTCGACCTCGGCCGGTCCGAGGCGCTTGCCCGCGACCTTGATGGTGTCGTCCGAGCGGCCGTGCAGGAACCACTGCCCGTCGGCGCTGATCGTCGCGAAGTCACCGTGCCACCACACGTCCGGCCAACGAGACCAGTACGTCTCGAGATAGCGCTCGCGGTCGTGCCACAACCCGCGTGTCATGCCCGGCCACGGCTTCGTGCACACGAGCTCACCGACCACGCCGCGCACCGGGTGCCCCGCGTCGTCGAACACGTCGACGGCCATCCCGAGCGCCGGGCCGCCGAGCGAACACGGTGACAACGGTTGCACGACGTGCGGCGACAGGAAGCACGCGCCGACCTCGGTACCACCGGAGATGTTGATGACGGGGCAGCGGCTCCCGCCGACCACGTCGAAGTACCAACGCCACGGTGCCTCGTTCCACGGCTCCCCCGTCGAGGCGAGCACGCGCAACGACGACAGGTCGTGCGCCCGCACTGGTTCGTCACCGTGCGCCATCAACGCGCGCACGAGCGTGGGCGACACGCCGAGGATCGCGACACGGTGCTGCTCGACGATCGACCAGAGCCGGTCGGGCCCCGGGAAGTCGGGCGCGCCGTCGTAGAGCACCAGCGTGCCGCCGGTCGCGAACGTGCCGACGATCTCCCACGGTCCCATGATCCAGCCGATGTCGGTCAGCCAGAACAGGCGCTCGCCCGCCCGCAGGTCCATCTGGAACGCGACCTCTTCGGCGATCTTGGCGAGGAAGCCGCCGTGCACGTGCACCGCGCCCTTCGGACGACCGGTCGTCCCGCTCGTGTACGCGACGAACAACGGATGCTCGCTCGGTACCGCGACCGCGTCGACACGCGACGGCTGACCGTCGATCAGCGCGGCGAGGGTGAGGTCGCGACCTGACTGCATCGGAACGTCCGTGCGTCCGAGTCGAGGGACGACCACGACGGTGTGCACCGACGGCACCTGCGCGACCGCGGCGTCCGCGGTCTCCTTCATCGGCACGACGCGTCCGCGGCGGGTGAAGCCGTCAGCGGTGACGAGCGCGACCGCACCCGCGTCGACGAGCCGGATCGCGACCGCGTCGGCGCCGTACCCGGAGAAGATCGGCAAGAACAGCGCGCCGAGCTTCGCGACCGCGAAGAGCGCGGCGACCGTCTCCGGAACCATGGGCAGGAACAGGCCGACGGCGTCACCCCGGCCCACACCCCGAGCCCGCAACCCGGCCGCGATCTGGTCGGTCGCGGTGCGCAGCTCGGACCACGACCACGTGCGCACCGCGCCTTCCTCGCCTTCCCACACGATCGCGGGGAGGTCGGCGGTCGCCGGATCGTCGGCGCGCACGTCCACGCAAGTGGTGGCGAGGTTGAGGGTGCCGTCCGTGAACCACTTGGCGAACGGCACGCCGTCGGTGAGATCGAGGACCTCCGAGTACGGGGTGGTGAAGCGGAGATCGAGGAACCGCACGGTCGCGTCCCAGAACCACTCGGGCTCGGCGATCGATCGCTGCACGAGGTCGGCGAACGTCGCGATCCCGTGCTCGTTCATGAACCGCGCGACGTTGCTGGACCGCAGGAGTTCGGCGTCGGGCCGCCACACGATGGGGGAAGTGCTCACCGGCCGCGCAATCTATGACGAAGGCGCACTAGTTTGCACCCGTGCGGACGAGTGAAGCCCCGATCGCGGCGCAGCCGCCACGACGGCGCGCAACGAGGGAGTCATAGTCATCGTGCGGACGAGTGAAGCCCCGATCGCGGCGCAGCCGCCACGACGGCGCGCAACGAGGGAGTCATAGTCATCGTGCGGACGAGTGAAGCCCCGATCGCGGCGCAGCCGCCACGACGGCGCGCAACGAGGGAGTCGTAGTTCGCGTGGCGAGAAGGATCAATGGCGATGTGCTCGCGTGGATCGATCTCGAGATGACCGGGCTCGATGTCGAACGCGACGTGATCGTCGAGATCGCGTGCGTCGTCACGGACTCCGAGCTGACCCTGCTCGACGACGGCGTGCAGATCGTGGTCCACCAGGACGATGCCACGCTCGCGCGCATGGACGACTTCGTCCGCAACATGCACACGAAGTCCGGGCTGATCACCGAGATCCCCGTCGCGACCCACGATGTCGCCGCCGCGCAGCGCGACGTGCTCGCGTACCTCGAGCAACACATCCCCACCGCCGGTTCGGCGCCGCTCTGCGGCAACAGCATCGGGATGGACCGGCGCTTCCTCGCCCGCTACATGGCAGATCTCGACAACTACCTGCACTACCGGAGCGTCGACGTGTCGTCGTTCAAAGAGCTGTGCCGGCGGTGGTACCCGGCGATCTACAAGAAGCGGCCGGGCAAGGCGGAGCAGCATCGGGCGCTCGGCGACATCCTCGAGTCGATCGAAGAGCTGCGGTACTACCGCGCCGAGATGATGGTGCCGCCCCAACCGAATGGCGCGGCGACCCCCAGTGAGACCGAAGCGTCACCGGCAGTCGCGCCGGCCGACGCGTCAGCCGAGTAGCGCGCCGATCGCGCCGAGCAGCGTCGTCACCGAGCGCTCGCGTGCGGAGTGGCCCATCAGCCCGATCCGCCAGCCCTTGCCCGCGAGCTCACCGAGGCCACCGCCGACCTCGATCCCGAACCGCGTCCGCAGTTCGGCGCGGGTCTTGGCGTCGTCGACGCCTTCCGGCAGCCAGACCGACGTGAGCTGCGGGAGGCGCTGCTCCTCGGCAAAGGGTGTGAAGCCGAACTCCGGGAGTGCCTCCTGCAGCAGGGTGCCCACCTGCCGGTGCCGCGCCCACGACGCCTCGAGTCCCTCCTCGAGGAGCACACCGAGCCCGGCGTGCAGCGCGTAGAGCATCGAGATCGGCGCGGTGTGGTGGTAGCGGCGCGCGGTGCCCACGTACTCCGCGAGCATGCCGAGGTCGAGGTACCACGACTGCACCGGTGTGTGGCGGGCGCGCACCCGTTCGACCGCACGCGCCGAGAAGCTGAGCGGCGCGAGGCCGGGCGGCACACCGAGGCACTTCTGTGTGCCGGAATACACCGCGTCGATTCCCCACGCGTCGACTTCCAGCGGGATCCCGCCGAGCGACGTGACGGTGTCGACGAGCAGCAGCGTGTCGGTGCTTTGCAGCGTCGCCAGCGGTGCGATGTCGTTCGCGACGCCGGTCGACGTCTCTGCGTGCACGACCGCGAGCACGCGCGCGTGCGGCACGGCTGCCTGCGCGTCGAGCAGGTGCTGCGGATCGATGGCGCGACCCCACGCCGCCTCGACGCGCACGACATCGGCACCGCAGCGGCTCGCGACATCGCACATGCGCTCGCCGAACACGCCGTTGACGCCGATGATCGCGGTGTCGCCGGGCTCGAGGAGGTTGACGAAGCAGGCTTCCATGCCCGCCGAGCCGGTACCGCTGATGGGCAACGTGAGCGTGTTGTCGGTTTGGAACGCGGCGCGCAGGCGGTCGGCGATCTCGTCGAGCACGACGAGGAAGTCCGGGTCCAGATGGCCGAGCACCGGCCGCTGGAAGGCTTCCATCACCTCGGGGTACGGGTTCGACGGCCCCGGCCCGAGCAGCAACCGGTCAGCGTGCAGCATCAGCGAGTCGACAGCGGAGCCGGCAGCCGAACTGACTGCGCAGCCGACCGGACGGGAGGCGGAGCGTGGAGACGACCCATCAACACAGACTACGAGCGAGGCCGTCGAGGATGTCCGCCTCGGACACGAGCATCTCGTCGAAGTGGAAGTGCCGCAACACCGACACGACGACGATCGCGCCGCCGACGATCACGTCGACGCGGCCGGGTTCGAGCCCGGGGTTGTGGCGCCGTTGTTCGATGGGCTCGGTCGCGAGCGTGCGGAACACCTCTTCGGCCGCGGCGCGCGTCAACCGGAAGTGATGGATGCGTTCGCTCTCCGACGCGTCGACACCGAGCTCGACCGCGGCCATGGTCCACACAGTTCCTGCGGTACCGATCAGGGTCTTCGCGGTCGCGGTGCCGGGGACCTCCCGGCTCACGTCCGCGAGGTGGTCACGGACCACCGAGACGGCCTGACTCAGCTCCTCGGCCGCGGGCGGGTCGCCATTGAGGTACTGCTCCGTGAGCCGCACGCAACCGATGTCGACGGAGATGAGACCGTCCGGCGCGTCGGTTCCGACGATCAGCTCGGTGGAGCCCCCGCCCACGTCGAACACGAGGTACGGCGCGGGCTCGTCGAGCCCCGCGGTCGCGCCCGCGAACGTGAGCCCAGCCTCTTCCTCACCCGAGATGAGTTCGGGTCGTACGCCCACCGCCGCGTTGGCCGCCGCGAAGAAGTCCTCGCGGTTGGTCGCGTCGCGCGACGCACTGGTGGCGGTCGCGCGCACGCGTTCCGCGCCGAGCGCGTCGATGCGGGTCCGGTAGTCGCGCAACGCGGCAACCGTTCGCTCGATCGCCTCCGGATGCAATTGCCGCGGACGCGTTGACTCCTTGGCCGAGACGGGTGATGCGCGTGTGGCGTTCGACGGTGCGCAGCGAGCCAGTCGACCCGCCGTCGATGTCGGCGACGAGCAAGCGGGTCGAGTTCGTGCCGATGTCGATCGACGCGACGCGCATCAGTGCACCTCCGCGTGGCCGTCCATCAATTGGCACCCAGCCGGTCGGCGACCCAACGGCCGACCGGGTCGTCACCGCCCGCGAGATGGAAGGCGAAGTGCGCGTGCAGGCATTTGACGCCAGTTCGCGTCCCCCCGACGCCACCCGACGGGCGGGGACCGGTGTGCCCCGCCGGCACGTGCGCGTCCCGCTCGGCGGCGTAGCACGCGTGCGCGGCGAGCAACTCGGCGCGGTCGACCTCGTGCTCGGCCGCGCGCACTCCGCCGGCGGACTCGAGGCGGGAGATCCGCACGCTGAGTCTCGCGGTCGACCAGCCAGTAGCGCGTCGGCATGGGCGTGCCGTCGTCGAGGAGCGGTGCGTTGCGGATCACGACCGGCCGGCCCTCGGAGTCGCGCACGACCACGGTGAACGCGGCGCGCGGCTCCCGACCGAGCAACTCGGTCAGGACGGCGACATCACGATCCATGTGTGGGTCGGCGGGCGGCGACACGCCCCCGAGTCTAGGAAGCGTCCGGAACGCCGTCCTACGGCGTCGTGGTGGTCGTCGTCGGTGCGGGTGCCGGGATCACCGAGTAGGCCTGCTCACCCGGGTACACGTAGTGGTACTGCTCACGCGCCATCCGCTGGATCTCTGCGGGCGTCTGCAGGCGCTTGGCCTCCGCGGCGAGGCGCTCGTTCTGCTCGTGCATGACCTGCACGTCGTGCCGGACGTCGTTGACGGCGCTTCGTTGGGCGAGGAACGACCGCGTCGGGAAGACGAACAGGAACAGGATCGCGATCAGGATGATCGCGATGATCGCGATGCGTGCCGGTCCGCTCCAACCCCGGCTGCGATGGGTCGCGGTCGCCATCAACGGTTTCCCGCGAACGCACGCCGCCCGAGATACTCGGCGCCGTCGCCGAGTGCTTCCTCGATGCGCAGCAGCTGGTTGTACTTCGCGACCCGGTCACTGCGGGCGGGTGCGCCCGTCTTGATCTGGCCGCAATTCGTCGCGACGGCGAGGTCCGCGATCGTCGCGTCCTCGGTCTCGCCGCTGCGGTGCGACATGACCGACGTGTAGGCGGCCCGCCCCGCGAGGTCGACGGTGTCGAGCGTCTCCGTGAGCGTCCCGATCTGGTTCACCTTCACGAGCACCGAGTTGGCGACGCCGCGCTCGATGCCTTCGCGCAGCCGTTCCGAGTTGGTGACGAACACGTCGTCGCCGACGAGTTGCACCCGGTCGCCGAGCCGCTCGGTGAGCGCGGCGCCAGCCGTCCCAGTCGTCCTCGGCCATGCCGTCCTCGACCGAGACGATCGGATACCGGTCGCAGAGATCGGCGAGGTAGTGGACGAACTCGGGCGCGCTGAACTGCCGACCTTCGCCGGCGAGCGTGTAGACGCCGTCGGCAAAGAATTCGGTCGACGCGACATCGACTGCGAGCGCGATCTCCTCGCCCGGGCGGTACCCGGCGCGGTCGATCGCCTGCAGCAGGAGCCGCAAGGCCTCCTCGTTCGACGGGAGGTTCGGTGCGAAGCCGCCCTCGTCGCCGAGCCCGGTGCTGAGACCGCGTTCCTTCAGCAACGCCTTCAACGCGTGGTACGTCTCGGTGCTCCAACGCAGCGCTTCGGAGAAGCTCACCGCGCCGAGCGGGGCGAGCATGAACTCCTGCACGTCGACGTTCGAGTCCGCGTGGGCGCCGCCGTTCAACACGTTCATGAGCGGCACCGGCAGGACGTGCGCGTTCACGCCGCCGACGTAGCGGTAGAGCGAGAAGCCCGACTCCTCCGCCACCGCCTTCGCGGCTGCGAGCGACACGCCGAGGATCGCGTTCGCACCGAGGCGCGACTTCGACGGTGTGCCGTCGAGCGCGATCAGATCGGCGTCGAGCCGGCGTTGGTCCGAAGCGTCGGTCCCGATCACCGCGTCGCGGATCTCGCCGTTGACGTTGGCGACGGCCTGCCGCACGCCTTTGCCGTCGTAGCGGTCGCCGCCGTCGCGCAGTTCGACGGCCTCGTAGGCGCCGGTGCTCGCGCCGCTCGGAACCGTGGCGCGCCCGCGCGCGCCCGAGAGCAGTTCCACCTCCACCTCGACGGTGGGGTTGCCGCGGGAGTCGAGGATCTCCCGGGCGATCACATCTTCGAGAATGCTCATCGCCGCTGGTCGTGACCTATGGGGTTGGTGTTGCTCATGTGAAGTGGCGCGACTGTAGACGCCACGGCGCGTGCGGGAAACGTCACCGAACGTGCGTTCGACGGCCGATCAGCCCCCGTAAGCGCCGCTGTTCCTCGCGTTGCCGCCCGACCGCGGCCACTCCGTGAGCGCGGCCGCCGCGCCCTTGGTCTGCCAGACCATCAGCACGCCGTCGCGGCGCACGACTGCGATCTCGGCGCGCCCGTCACCGCTCCAGTCTCCGAGCCCCGGGGTGCCGACGAGCCAACCGCCGGTGAGCTTGGGCCAGCCGGCCGGGCGGGCGCCGGTTTGGTTGTGCGCGCCGAGCGTGTAGACGCCGTTCCCGGCGATCACCTCGTTCACGCCGTCACCGTCGAGGTCGGCGATCGCCGGCGACACGAAGAACGCCATGTCGGGGGTCACCTGCGGGAAGCCCGGCAGCGCGTTCCCGGTGCTTCCCTTCCAGCCCGTCAACTGGTCGTCGTTCGGCAGTTGCAGATCGGAGGCCTGGATGTCGAGCAGGCGCGTGAGGCCGAGCGTCGGCGCCGCGAACTCGGGTTGCGGCGCGTCGGCGTCGAGCTGACCGACGGAGAAGCCGGAGAACGCGGGGACCGACACGACGATGTCGTTGCTGTTGCGCTGCGGCCCGAAGCGCGCCGCGGCCTCGCCCGCGAGCCCGCCGGCCCACGCGGCCGGGATGTCACGACCGCCGACTTGGCCGTACACCGAATGACCGGACGGCGTCCAGCACGTACGGCGGCCCCGCCGCGGTCGCGGCGATGATCTCGACGCCCGGCTGCGGGTGCACGTCACCGGCCGCGACCTGCGTCGCCACGCCGTCGCCGATCGTCGGTAGCACCTCGAGCCCGAGCTGACCCAGCTTCACCGGCCAGCCCGGCAGATACGCCTGGTCGTCGGGGTGCGCGGGCGAACGGTCGGGGAACCCGGCGTCGCGCCCGTCGTGAGGAGAGCGCGTACAAGCGGCTGTTGCCGAGATCGCCGACACCACCGAGCAACGCGAGCACGCCCGCGCCATCACCGATGTTCGGCGTCTCCTCGTACTCCTCTTGCGCGCCGACCACGATTTCGGGCAGGCCGTCACCGGTCAGGTCGACGAGTGTCGGCGTCGCGAACAGCTCGCCGCCCTCACGCACTCCGGAATCGGGCGTGAACGTCACCTTGTGCGACGTCGGGTCGACGGCTGCGACCTTCGCGGGATCGACCGCGAGCACGGGGAAGCCGGCGACCGGTGCGCCGTCGTCGTGCCAGGCGTACACGTGCCGGTCGAGCGCGGCCGCGACGATCTCCATGCGGCCGTCGCCGTCGAGGTCGGCGGCTGCCGGCGACTCGGCGAAGCCGGGCTTGGTGCGGTTGAACTGATCCTGGGTGCTCGTCGAGTCGCGCGAGAAGCGCGAAGTCGAGGTGCGTGGTCGAGTGAGCCTTGCCGTCGATGACAGTCGGCGTGAAGCCCGAGCGGCGCCGGCCGTTCGCCTGCCACGCCCAGATGTTGCCGTCGGTGTCGGCGACGACGACTTCCTTCTGCCCGTCACCGTCGAGGTCCGCCACGATCGGCGCGCCGAACGAGATCGCGCTCCCCGGCGACCGGATCCCCTCGGTGCGGGCGGTGCGCGACTTCGCCGGCCACCACGGCGCGTCCATCGCCCGCACCGGCCAGCCGGGGATGTCGCGACCGCGCGAGTCGTACGCGTGGATCTCGCCCGCGTCGGTCGCGACGATCAGCTCGTCACCGGAGCGGCCGTCGAGATCGGCGAACACCGGCTGCGCGGTGGACGCGCTCTCGACACGACGGGGATACCCGGCGAGCAGGTCCGGGTCGTCGTGCACGAACACCTGCTTCTGCGAGATGCCCTGCAGCCCGTCGCCGGTGCCGCCGTGGGCGGTGACGACGACGCGCACGCGCACACTGAAGCGTTCCTCGGCGGGCTTGCCCGTGGTGGGGTCGACGGGCGCGCCACGACCGTGGTCGGGCAGCACGGCCGCGATCTGGGCGAGGTCGAGCTGCGCAAGCGTCCCTTCGCGCGCCGAGCGCACGTCCTTGCGTTCGGCCGCGACGTGCCACGCGTCGGTGGCCGGGAAGGCGGGCGGCTGCAACCCGGTCGTCCACTCGACTCGGTAGTCGTACGAACGCGCCCGCGTTGCCGCGACGCGCCCGGTCACCTTGACGACACCGTGCGCGGGCAACACGTCGAACCACGCGGGGCCGGTGATGTCGGCCTCGGGCGGGATGCGGCCTGCGCGCACCGCTTTCACCATCTCGTACACGTTGGCGCGCCCGTAGCCGAACGTCGCGTCCCAGCCCGGCCCGGTCGGGTACCGCACCGTGTCGATGAGGCCGCCGGTGGACGTGCCGAAGTTGTTGGCGGGGTCGACGGCGTTCGGCGTGGAGAAGTCGACGTCGTCGGCGGTCGTGCGCACGATCTGCATCGCTTCGTTCGCCGACAGCACGTTGGTGCCCGAGCCCCGGAAGCGGCGCAGGGCCTGGTTCGGCTTCACACCCGCGTCCCGCGCCTCGGATTCGAGCAGGGCGACCATGCCCGCCGACTGCCCCGTCGCCTCCGAGGAGCAGCTCCCCGACTCGATCGCCACGAACGTGTGGCCGCCGAAGTTCGTGCATCCGTTGAGCGCGAGATAGCCGTGGTTGTCGCCGCCGCCGACGAGGTCCTCCTTCACGGTGACGGAGTTCACGGCCATCGTGTGTTCCAGCGACGCGGGCAGGTTGGGATGCTTGGAAGCCTCGTCCGCCATCGACGCGACCACGACGACGCCACGTGCGTACGCGACATCGATCGCCTGCTGCGCTTGCACCGGGTTCGTCAGTGCGCCGAGTGCTTCTTGCACCACATCGGCACCGGAGTCCAGTGCGAACATCACGCCCGCCGCGAACCGCCCGCCCTCGGCGATGAAGGAGTCGGAGACGCGGATCGGGAGCAGGCGGCAGTGCGGGCAGTTCCCCACGTCACCGGTGCCGTTCTCGCGGGCGTTCGAGTCCTCCGCCTCACCGGTGCCGTGTCCGTACTCGACCGTGTCGAGCGGGTCGTTGTCGCCGTAGAGGAAATCCCAGCCGGAGATGTCGTCGACATAGCCGTTGTGGTCGTCGTCGACACCGTTGCTGAACGTGGGGTCGAGGATCAGGTCTTCAGGATCGGCGACGCCGTTGCCGTTGCGGTCGGTCACCGCATCGAAGTCGCGGATGTCGAAGAGGCCGTCGCCGTTGCAGTCGCCGGACCGCGCGCCGCACGGCGGTCGCGCTTCACCGATGTTGATGTACGCCGCCGTCGCGAGGTCGGCCATGCGATCCGCGCGCCGCCACATGATTCCGGAGTCGAGGACCGAGACGAGAACGTCGTCGCGACCCTTCGTGACGCCCCACGCGAGGTCGACGGCCGATCCCTTCTGGCCGCACTGGTTCTGCGGGGAGCTCGCGAGCTCGGGGCGCGGATCGCGCAGGCTGGTGCGCTTGTAGTTGTTGCGGTCGTACTCGGCCGGCAGCACACCGGGCGCGGGTTCGTCGGCCGCGCCGTACCGCCAGTTCGTGCAATCGAGCGGGCGGGGTGGCGTCACGGGTGAGGGTGACACCGGCTGCGGCGGCAGCACCGCGGACGCGGCCGCGAGCAGCGTCGCGACGATCACCCAACCCGCGGCGGAACGCGTCGAGAAAACGTGGCGCTTCGATCGCCGCACGAGTACCCCCCGGCCGCCGCGAGTTCGGACCCGCGACCGTATCGGAGTCCTCAGGCTTCCTGCCACAACGCATCGACGACGCCGGCGTCCGCCCGCGCGAGGTCGATGCCACGCGTTCGCGCGAGTGCCTCCATGCGTTGGAATCGCTCACGGAACCGGCGCGCCCAACCGGCGAGCGCGGATTCCGCGTCCACGTCGCGCGCTCTGCCCGCGGCGACGATCGTGGCGAGCGCGCGCCCGACGGCTTCCTCGTCCGCGAGGTCGGGCGCGTCGAGCCGCGGATCGAGCCCGACGGCGTCGGCCTTGCGCAGGAGCTTCTGGACCGCGAGCAGCGACGGGAGGCCCGCGGTGACACCGGCGACGATGGATTCCGCGCCGGTCTCCTCGCGTTTGATCTGCTCCCAGTTGGTGACGACTTCATCGGCGCCGCTCACGTTCACGTCGCCGAACACGTGGGGATGCCGCCGCACGAGCTTGTCGTGGATGCGACGTGCGACGTCGGCGACGGTGAACCCGCCGGCTTCGGCCGCGAGCACCGACTGGATCACGACCTGGAAGAGCAGATCACCGAGCTCGTCCTCGAGCGCGTCGTACTGCTCGAGGTCGATGTCACCGCGCGGCGCGTCCACCGGGAGCGCCTCGATCGCTTCGGCCACTTCGTACGCCTCTTCGAGCACGTGCCGGCGCAACGAGTGATGCGTCTGCTTCGCGTCCCACGGACAGCCGCCGGGACCGCGCAGCCGTTCTGCGAGCGCGACGAGCCGCGCGAACTCGGACGCGACCGTCAGCTCTCCGGTGTCGACGAACACCGACGTCAGGTGATCGGGTTCGATCTCGCGGTCGAGGTCCGCGAGCGGGATCGTCACGACGTGCTCGTCGGGCAGGCCGAGGCGCTTGAGCACCGTGACGTCATGATCGGGTGGCACGACCTCGAGCAGCGCGAGCTTCACATCCGACAGCACGAAGGTCGTGTCGGCCTGCGCGATGAGCATGGGGCCGCCCATCCCGGCCGCGTCGATCGCGAAGGCGCGCGCGTCGACGACCCGCACACCGGCGAGCGGGTCGATACCGAGCCGCGCCCACGCGAGATCCGCGAACGACACGCCGGGCACGATCTCGACCTCGACGTTCGCGGCGCGGAGCAGCAACACGGTCTTCTCCGCGACGTTCGGACTGCCGGGCACCGCGTACACGACCTCGCCGTGCGTGTGTGCGGCGTCCACGACGTACGACGCGATCGCGCTGTAGACCGCGTCGAGATCGTCACCCCGGTCGTACAGCTGGTCGAGCGCGGTGAACGTGACGCCCTGCGCGGCGAGATCGTCGACCGCCGGGTGCCGCGCGGTGCGCGCGAAGCGGACGGGAACGCGCGCGAACGCGTCGAGCGCGGCCGGGAGCACGAGGTCCGCGCCGGCCGGGCCGAGCCCGACCACGACGACGCGAGAGCCGCTCACCCGCCCAGAGGTGCGAGCGTCGTCGACGTGGTGGACGGCGTCGGTTCGCGCTGCGTGCGCGGCTTCGGCGCGGTGGGTGCGACGACCGTGTACTGCTTCTTGCTCTTGTCGTACTTCCAGGTGCCGTAGCGCGGGTCGACCTTCACGTCCGCCTTCTTGAGCGTCGCGTTGAGCTCGGCGACGAGCTTCGCGTTCACGTCAGTGCTCGCGGTCTGCGCGGCCTCGGACTGGAGCTGCTGCAGGATCTGCTCCTTGACATCGTCGTAGCTGGCGCTGAACGGCGTGACGAGGATGAGATGGAAGCCGTACTGCGACTGCACCGGGCCGACGACCTGGCCGAGCGGGGCGCTGTCGGCCGCCTGCTGGAACTCGGCGACGTAGGAGTTGGGTTGCAGGCAGCCGAGCTTGCCGCCCTGTTGCGCGGAACCGGTGTCGGTCGAGTTCGCAGCCGCCAGCGCGGCGAAGGATGCGCCCGCATCGAGCTGGGCCTTGAGGTCGTTCGCGGTTGCGGCGTCCGCAACCAGGATGTGCGCGACCTCTTTGCCGGACTGGCAGGCCGTGAGCTCGTCCTTGTGCGCCTCGTAGTACGCACGGGCATCGGCCTCCGTCGGCGTCTTCGCCGGCGTCGCCTTGCTCTGCTCGTCCTTGGAGATCGCCTCGACGAGCGTCTGCTGGCGGATCAGCTCGGCCTGCAACGACTTCGGGAACTTCTTGAACGTCGCCTCGCCGCCGTACGCCTGGTAGACGCTGTCACGCGCCGCGGCAGTGTCGGCGCTGTTCGTCTTCAGCTTGCGCGCCGCGAACATCTGCTCGAACGCGGCTGCATAGATCTTCGTCTGCAGCCAGTTCGCGGCGAGTGCGCTGTCGACCGACGAGTCGTCCTTCTTCGCGGTCGTCGGTGTGCTACCGGCTTGGGCTTGAGCGGACTCGAGCACCGACTGTGCCTTGCTCACCTCGCGCAGCTCGTCCTGGAAGTCGGTCCGCCCGATGTCGACGGTCTTGTCCGTCGTCGGGAAAACCACGGTCGCGGCGTTGTGCAGCGTGCTCGAACAACCGCTCGCGATCCCGACGACCAAGAGGACGAGGGCGAGCGCGGCGAGACGGACAGGAAGACGTCGGGTCACGAAGCGGATGGTACCGGCGCCGCTTCGGGCGGAGCGATCTCGGTGATCATCGCGAGCAGCCCCTCGATCAACGCGGTCGCGCTCGTCGTCGTCACCGGAACCACGATCACGTCGGCGAGCACGGTCGATCGCGGTGCCAGCCGCTTCAGCCGCGCTTCCTGAGACTTTCTCAGCTCCAAGCCTTCGAAGCGGGCGCGATTCTTCTGCACCGACACGGAGGTGACTCCCAGGCGCAGCAGTTCGGCCCGCAGTCGCGCGACCTCGAGCAGCGCCGCGGCGGGCGGCGGCGGCGGCCCGTATCGGTCGTTCCATTCCGCGCGCACGTCGTCGACGTCGTCCATCGTCGTGACCGCGGCGAGCCGTCGGTACGCCTCCATGCGCACGTCGTCGCGCTCGATGTAGTCGCGCGGGAGATGCGCGGTGATCGGGAGGTCGATCTGCACCTCGGTCGGGTGCTCACGCACCTCGCCCGTGAGCTCGCCCACCGCTTCCGTCACCATCTCGACGTAGAGGTCGAAGCCGACCGCGGCGATGTGACCCGACTGCTCGGCACCGAGCAGGTTGCCGGCGCCGCGGATCTCGAGGTCGCGCATCGCGATCTTGAACCCCGATCCGAGATCGGTGAACTCACCGATCGTCTTCAGCCGCTCATAGGCCTGCTCGGACAGGGCGCGGTCGGGCGGGTAGAGGAGATACGCGTACGCCCGCTGACCGCGGCGGCCGACGCGGCCCCGCAACTGGTAGAGCTGCGCGAGCCCGAGCATGTCGGCGCGGTCGACAACCAGCGTGTTGACCGTGGGCATGTCGAGACCGCTCTCGACGATCGTCGTACACACGAGCACGTCGTACTCGCGCTCCCAGAACTGGGTGACGACCTTTTCGAGCGAGCTCTCGTCCATCTGACCGTGCGCGACGGCGACGCGTGCATCCGGCACGAGCTCACGCACGTCCGCGGCGACGTGTTGGATGTCGCGCACGCGGTTGTGGACGAACAGCACCTGACCTTCACGCAGCATCTCGCGACGGATCGCCTCGGACGCGGCGCGCGCGTCGTACTCACCGACGTAGGTGAGGATCGGTTGCCGGTCTTCCGGCGGTGTCTGCACGAGCGACAGGTCGCGGATTCCGGTGAGCGACATCTCGAGTGTGCGCGGAATTGGTGTGGCCGTGAGCGTGAGCACATCCACGTCGGTACGCATCTTCTTGATGCGTTCCTTGTGCTGCACTCCGAACCGTTGCTCCTCGTCCACGACGAGCAAGCCGAGGTTCTTGAACTGGATGTCCTCGGAGAGGAGACGGTGCGTCCCGATGATGATGTCGACCTGGCCCTCTTGCACGCCCTGGACGACTTCGTGCTGTTCCTTCGCGGTCAGGAACCGTGAGAGCACCTCGACGCGCACCGGGTAGTTGGCGAACCGCTCGCGGAACGTCTGTCCGTGCTGGCTCGCGAGCAGCGTGGTGGGCACGAGGACCGCGACCTGCGTGCCGTCGAACACGGCCTTGGCCGAGGCGCGCAGCGCGACCTCGGTCTTGCCGTAGCCGACGTCGCCGCAGATGAGCCGGTCCATCGGGATCGGCCGTTCCATGTCGCCCTTGGTCTCCGCGATCGCCTTGAGCTGGTCGGGGGTCTCTTCGTACGGGAACGCGTCCTCGATCTGCTGCTGGAACGGCCCGTCGGCCGCGAACGTGTGGCCGGGTGTCGCGAGCCGCTTGCGGTAGAGGATGACGAGCTCGGCCGCGATGTCGCGCACGGCGCGGCGGACCTTCGCCCGCGTCTTCTCCCAGTCGGCGCCGCCCATCTTCGACAGCCGCGGTTCCTCACCGCCGGTGTACTTGCGGATGAGCCCGATGTCTTCCGAGTCGACGTAGACCCGGTCGCCGCCCTTGAACTCGACGACGAGCCGGTCGCGCGTGATGCCGAACATCTCGCGCGTCTCCATGCCGAGGTAGCGACCGATGCCGTGCACGCGGTGCACGACGAAATCACCGGCGGCAAGCCCTTCGTAGTAGTCCTGCCCGCGCCGGTGCGCCACGCGGGGTGCGATGGACGCGCCGGCGACCGGTGAGGTCGGCTTCGGCAACGAGCGCGAGGTATGCGCCCGGGAGCACCGCACCCCGATCGAGCGGGGCGACCACGACGTCTGCGGGCGCGCCGACCTCGGTGAGGATCTGCTCGATGCGCGTCTTCGAGCCGGTGCCTTCGGCGGCGACGAGCACGCGGAAGCCGTCGGCGCGCAGTGCGTTGATGCGAGCGCCGAGCCCGTCGGCGTCGCCCACCACGGGATCGAACGCGCTCGCCGCGAGCACGGGCGTGTCGGGGTTGTCGGGGCCCGCGAGCACGAGCGCGGTGCCGGCGCGCGTGTGCGCGAGCAAGCGGTCGAACGAGAGCGACAAGCGCGGCGCGTCGGCCGGATCGGCCGCGCCCCATGTGGCCGCGAGCGACGACGCGAGCGCGAGCTCTTCGTCGAGCAGCTCCTGCGCGTGATCACGGAGCCGGCGCGGTTCGACGATGGCGACGAGCGCGCGCTCGCCGGAAGGAGATCGGAGAGCAGGTGCTCTTCGGCGGTGAGCCACGGCAACCAGGACTCCATGCCGTCGAACGTCTGACCGTCGGCGAGCCGCACCCACTGCTCACGACCCCACGAGTCGGTCTGGAGCAGCTCCGTGGCACGGGCGCGCACGTCGTCGGTCGGCAACAGCTCGCGCGACCGGGAACAGCCACATCTCGGCGAGGTCGCCGTGCGACCTCTGGTCGGCCACCGAGAACTGTGAGAGCCGGTCGACTTCGTCACCCCAGAGGTCGATGCGCACGGGATGGTCCGCGGTCGACGGGTACACGTCGACGATCGAGCCGCGCACCGCGAGCTCGCCGCGCGCTTCCACCTGGTACTCGCGCCGGTAGCCCATCCCGACGAGGCGTTCGACGAGCTCGTCGCGATCGAGGCGCGCGCCCGGACGCACGACGATGGGCTCGACGTCCTCCACGTGTGGGCCGAGCCGCTGCACGAGCGCGCGGATCGGCGCCACGATCACCGCGGGAAGGTGTTCGCCTCCGGTTCGCAGGCGCCACATGACGCGGAGGCGGCGGCCCATCGTCTCCGCGTTGGGCGACACCCGTTCGAACGGAAGCGTCTCCCACGCCGGGAACAGCTCGACGGCATCGTCGCCGAGGTACTGGCGGAGGTCACCGGCGACGCGTTCGGCTTCCGCGCGCGTGGGCACCGCGACGAGCACCGGCCGCCGCGCGGTCGCGTTGGCGAGCGTCGCGGTGAAGATGGCGCGCGCGGGTTCGGGCACCGCGACGGTGTGACCTTGTCCGGCGCTCGCGGCCACGACCGTCGGGTCGTCGGCGAGCAGCGTGGTGAGCCCGGCAAGGGGCGGCGTGTCAGGCATGTTCAATCTCGCGGGTACGCGCGTGGCCCCGGGACGCAAAGCTGCACCCCGGGGGTCGTCATTCTCTTGTTGCAGCAGCGTGGGGCCTTCGCCCTACCTGGATTGGAACAAGAAGCGTAGGGCCTTCCATCCCTCGGAAAATCGCGCGCATTTTTCCTGTTCAGAGCACGTTCTCTCGGCTAGTATCGAACATATGTTCGCCCTCCTCGATGAGCTCGACGAGGCAATCGACAAGGTGCTTGCAAGCGAGCGCGCGATCGACCCGGCGCGTCTGCGAAGGCTCGCCGATCGGCTCGAGTTCGCGTGGGTGCGGGCGGTTGGTGAACACGACCGGAGCGGTGCCTGGCTCGATGATGGCGCGATGTCCGCGGCGGCCTGGGTTCGCGAGCATTGCCGGATCGCGCACGGCGTCGCGCGCGCAACAGTCGACCTGGCGCGGACCTTGGAGTCACTGCCCGAAACGAGCGACGCCTTTGCGGCCGGCGACATCTCTCGTCGCCACACCGAGGTGATCGCCAACGCGTGCAGCGCGGAGCGTCGCGATGCCATCGTCGAGGTGGAGTCGGCATTGGTTGATGCGGCACGCGTCGTGTTGCCGCGCGAACTGCGCGGGCTCGTGCAGCGCGTCACTGACGCGATCGACGGTGACGGTGGCGCCGCGACCGCGAACGAACTGCACGAGCGGCGCTACCTGCACGTCTCCCCGACCCTCGACGGCATGGTCGCGATCGACGGTCTCCTTGATCCCCAATCGGGCGAGGTCGTCCTGTCCGCGCTCGATGCAGTGATGCAAGTTGATCGCGATCCGGGTGACGTACGGACCAAACCACAACGGCGCGCCGATGCACTGGTCGAGCTGTGCACCGGCGATTCGCACCCGGTGCCTCACGTAAGTGTGCTCACCGATATCGAAACCTTGGAACGGCGAGGTGGTGTCGCGGCCGCACTGGTCGCGCGAGCCGAAGCGGAACATGTCGGCGCGCTCTCGGCCGAGACGTTGCGCCGGCTCTCCTGCGACGCCGGCATTTCCCGCGTCATCACACGCGGCCGGTCGGAACCGCTGGACGTCGGTCGCGTCACCCGGACGATCTCACCCGCGATGCGACGGGCACTTGTTGTCCGCGACGGCGGTTGCCGGTTCCCGGGTTGCGACCGGCCACCCGGCTGGTGCGACGCCCATCACAAGCTGCATTGGGCCGATGGCGGAGAAACGCGGCTCGACAATCTCGTGCTGCTGTGCCGGCGACATCATCGAGCTGTGCACGAAGGCGGAACGGACCCACCCTGAGGCAGTGAAGCGTGACTCGGGTTCAGCGGTCGCGGTCCCGGCCGACGTTCTCGACCGGGAAGGGCGTCGAGGGCACGGGACGGCCGAGGAACGGCGCGAGGCGCTCCCATCCTTCGCCGCCGCAGACATCGAGAACGAGCAGCTCGTCGCGGCCGGCGAACCAGGACGTGACCCGTTCGTGGTGCCGGGCCAGTTGTGCACGCCAGCTCGCTTCGTCGGTCCGGAAGTTCATCCCGGTGTAGCGGCCCTCGCGTTCCTTCCGCACGTTCCGTTCCGCGTGCCGGTGCCGGCTCGCCACCCACTGCTCCTCGTCGCGCACGGTGAGGATGAAACGCGAGTTCGGATACTGGAGGTCGGCGAGGTCGAAGCGCACCGACAGCGTCTCGATGTCGTCGTAGGCGGCATAGGACTCGCCGATGTGGTGCAGCAGCCGCTCGCCGTCGCGCTGGGCCCACAGCACGGCGCGATAGGCGGCGCCTCCACCCCAGTGGAAACCCGGGAACCCGAGCTGGTCGAGCGCGACGTTCACGGATGTCGTTCCCGTCTTGCCGAGGCCGATCACGAAGACCTTGGCCTCGCCCGGCGCCGGTGCGGACGTGAGCGCCCACAGCGTCCCGGCTGCGTTGGTCGCGACGATCGCAGCGCGCCGCGCGAGGAAGTCGCGCAGCTCCTTGCCGTCGTGGAACCAGTGCTTCTCGGACGCGGGCACGAGCAAGTGCGTGGCGCCGCGCGCGTGCGAGCGCGACGCGATCGAGCGTGTCGTCACCGACGAGCCGGTCCGGCGGATGGGTGCCGAGCCGGTGGATCGTGCGCCCGCCGGTGGGAGTCAGCGGGTCGCGGCCGAACACCGCGATGCCGGCCGACTCGGGGGTCGCGGCGACCAACGCGTCGAGCGTCGCCGGTGCGACGAGTTGCACCGCGGCGCGCGCCGCATCAGGAAGACGCGTCACCTCGAGGTCGACGTCAGTAACTGCTCGAGGCGCGCCCAACGTGCGTGCGAGCGCGGCTTCGAGCGAAGCATCCGTGACCGGTGTCACGCGCGCGTCCTCGACGAGGAAGACCGCGCCGTCGGCGGCACCGGCGAGGATCGGTGAGGCCCGACGTTCCGGCTCGACCGCCGGTCGCGGCGTGGCGCTGCACCTGCTTCACACCCTTGTTCACCGCGGTCTTCACGCGCGTGGGCAGGTGTGGGCGCACGACCTCCCAGCCCTTGCGGAGCTGCACCTCCGCCCAGCTGCGACCAGTGGGCTGCATCGGTGTCACGCCGGGACCCTCACGTTCGCGCGTTGTACTTCGTCATCGCGGCGTCGACGCCTTCGGTCAGGATCAGCTCGACCGCGTCGGCCGCCTCTTGCAGGGTCACGTCGATCTCGGCGCGCTCGCGCTTGCCGAACTTGTTGAGCACGTGATCGGCGCCGCGTTCCTTCGACACGGGCTTGCCCACGCCGAGGCGGACGCGCAGGAACTCGTCCGTCTTCAGGTGCTGCACGATCGACCGCAGCCCGTTGTGCCCGGCGAGGCCGCCGCCGGCCTTCACCTTCAGCGCGGCGGGCGGCAGGTCGAGCTCGTCGTGCACGATGACGATGTGCGGCGCGTCGACATCGAAGCGACGCGCGAGCGCGCCGACCGCCAGACCCGAGTCGTTCATGTACGTCAGCGGGACCGCGAGCGCGACGCGGCGCCCGTCGATGCGCACCTCGGCGACGAGCGCGCGCTCCTTGCCCTTCCGCAACCGGCCGTCGTGTCGCTTCGCGAGGATCTCGACGACCTCCGCGCCGAGGTTGTGACGCGTCTTCGCGTAATCCTCGCCCGGGTTACCGAGGCCGACCACCAACAAGTCGGTGGCCATGCGTCAGCTCTCGTCGCCGCCGGACTCCTCGGAACCCGCGGCGGCCGCTTCGCCTTCGGCGCCTTCGGCCTCTTCGGCTTCGGCGGCTTCGGCCTCTTCGCCCAGGTCCATGCCGCGCGGCTGCACGACCTGCGCGACCAGTTCGTCGGCGTCGATCGTGATGGTGACCGATGCCGGCACCTGCAGATCGCCGACGCGGATCTGGTCGCCCATGTCCATCGTCGACACGTCATAGGTGATGGCCGGAGGCAGATCGGCGGGCAGCGCCTCGACCGTGATGGCGAACAGGTTCTGCTCGAGCAGACCGCCGTTCTTCACACCCTCCGCTTCGCCCTCGAGGTGCAGCGGGACCTCCGCGACGACCGTCTGGTCGGCACGGATGCGCACGAAGTCGACGTGCAGCACGGTGCCCTTCACCGGGTGGCGCTGGATCTGGCGGGCGAGCGCGAGCTGGTCGCCGCCGTCACCGTCGATCTGCAGCGTGATCACCGTGTTGGCGCCGGACGCGCCGGTGAGGATGTGCTGGAGCTCCCGCGCCGGGACCGTGACCGAGAGCGTGTCGGTGCCCAACCCGTAGACGACCGCGGGCACGAGGCCCTCGCGGCGCAGCCGACCGGCCGGGCGGCTGCCGAGCTCCGGGCGCGGCTTCGCGGACAGGGTTGCATCGGGCATGGCGAACTCGAACCTTCTTGCAGGAAATGAGACGGCTTGCAGGAAACGAAAGACGGGGGAGTTTACGGCCTAGACGTTGTCGCCGTCGAACAGCTCGCTCACCGAGCGCTCCTCGAACACCGCGTCGATCGTGTTGGCCACCAGGGGTGCGATCGACAGCACCCGGAGGCTGTCGAAGCGCTTCTCCGACGGGATCGGCACCGTGTTGGTGACGACGACCTCCCGGATCGGCGCGTTCTTCAGGCGGTCGACGGCCGGCCCCGACAGCAGCCCGTGGGTCGCGGCGATGTAGATCTCCGACGCGCCCCGGTCGATGAGGAGGTTGGCCGCGCTGACGACCGTGCCGGCGGTGTCGATCATGTCGTCGACGATCACGCACGTGCGACCGTCGATCTCACCGACCACCTCGGTCGCGACGGCGACGTTGTGCGTCCCCTTCGGCCGGCGCTTGTCGATGAAGGCGATGTCGCCGCCGAAGCGATCGGCGTAGCGACGCGCGAGCTTGCCGCCACCCGCGTCCGGCGCGACGAACACCGGCTCGCCGTCGAGCGCGTGGCGCAGGTACTCCCCGAGCACGGGCACCGCGGTGAGGTGGTCGACGGGGTAGTCGAAGAAGCCTTGGATCTGCCCGGTGTGGAGGTCGACTGTGAGCACGCGGTGCGCGCCCGCCGCCGTGATGAGATCGGCGACGAGACGCGCGCTGATCGGCTCGCGTCCTTCCGCCTTCCGGTCTTGACGCGCGTATCCGTAGAACGGCACGACCGCGGTGATGCGCTTCGCCGATGCGCGCTTCGCCGCGTCGATCATGATGAGCTGTTCCATCAGGCGGTCGTTCGTCGGTTCGCAGTGCGACTGGAACACGAACACGTCCGCGCCGCGGATGTTCTCGCCGAAGCGGCAATAGATCTCGCCGTTCGCGAACGTCGACAGCACCACTTCGCCGAGGGGCACACCCAAGTGCTCCGAGACTTCCGTCGACAATTCCTCGTGGCCCCGACCCGCCACGAGCACGAGTCGCTTCTTCGTGACGAGTTCCATAGCCTTCAGCCTCCGCCGCCGTCGCTCGGGTCATCCTCGCGCACGGGACGGGCGACGCGTGCCGGAACGCCTTTCACGAGCATGCCCTCCGGGACGTCGTGGGTGACGACGGCCCCGGCACCGGTCTGCGAACCGGCCCCGAGCTCCACCGGCGCGACGAGCGAAGAGTGCACGCTCGTGTGCACACCGTCACCGATCTTGGTGCGGTGCTTGTGCAGGCCGTCGTAATTGGCGGTGATGGTGCTGGCGCCAAGATTCGCGTCAGCTCCGATGTCGGCGTCGCCGACGTAGGAGAGGTGCGGCACCTTCGTGCCCTCGCCGATCTCCGAGTTCTTGACCTCCACGTACGTACCGATCTTCACGCCCGCCGCGAGGCGGGTGCCCGGGCGCAGGTAGGCGAACGGCCCGATCGTGCAGTCGTCGCCGATCTCGGCGTCGGTCACCACCGCGTTCGCCAGCGTCACCCGCTCGCCGACGATCGCGTCCACGAGCCGGCAGTCGGGCCCGATCACCGAGCCCGCGCCGATCGAGGTGCGGCCTTCGAGGATCGTGCCGGGCAGGATCCGCACGTCCGGCTCGATCTCGACGGTCGTGTCCACGTAGGTGCGCGCCGCGTCGACCATCGTCACACCGTCGCGCATCCAGCGGCGGTTGATGCGCGCCCGCAGCTCGGCTTCGGCTTCGGCGAGCTGGGCGCGGTCGTTGACCATGATCGCTTCGCCCGGGTCCTCGGCGATCATCGCGATCACCTTGTGCCCCGCGCGCGCGCAGCACGCCCACGGCATCGGTCAGGTAGTACTCACCTTGGGTGTTCTCCGGGCTCGAGCCGGCGCAGCGCGGGCGCGAGCAGGTTGCGACGGAAGCAGTAGATCGACGTGTTGATCTCGTCGATCTGGAGCTCCTCGGCCGTCGCGTCCGGATGTTCGACGATGCGCGCGATCCGATCGTCCTTGTCGCGCACGACACGGCCGAGCCCGGTGGGGTCGGGTACGTGCGCGGTGAGCACGGTCGCGGCCGCATCCTGGATCCGGTGTTGCGTCGCGAGCTTCGCGATCGTCTCCGCGCGGACGAGCGGCGCGTCACTGGGCAGCACGAGGATGTCGTCCTCGGCATCGAGGTCGTCGAAGAGCGTGAGCGCGACGCTGACAGCATCGCCGGTGCCTCGTTGCACCCGCTGCTCCACGAACTCCACCGGCACTTCGGTGACGAGTTGATCCTGCAGGGTCTTGGTGACGCGTTCCGCGCCGTGGCCCACGACCACGACGATCCGGTCGAGCGGCAACTCGGCCAGCGTGTCCACGACGTGGAGCACCATCGGGCGTCCACACAGCGTGTGGAGCACCTTGGGCGTGCCGGATCGCATCCGGGTGCCCTCACCCGCGGCGAGGACGACGGCGGCGAGCGGTCGGTACTGGCTCACGCGAGCTCCAGAGATGTCTCGATGATCACCATGGCGTTCGGCCTCCCACGGTCGCTGGCTCGGGGGCGAGGGTTCGAACCTCGACTAGGGACTCCAAAGGACCCGGTGCTGCCGTTACACCACCCCCGATCCGTTCCGACGATAGTGGCGCGGGACCCCTCGACCGGCGCGAGACGCCTGCGATGAAGACCCACGATCACGACCGCGATTAGGAGTGCGGCGACGAGTCCGGTACCGTGCCCCTTCGCCATGGGCTCACTGATCAAGAAGCGCCGCAAGCGCATGCGCAAGAAGAAGCACAAGAAGCTGCTGAAGAAGACCCGCTGGCAACGTCGTCAGCAGGGCAAGTAAGCAGCGACCGCCCCGTGAGGGGCGGTCGTTTCGCGTCCGGGTCCGGCTTCAGCGCGTTGCCGGGCGTCAGCGGGTGATCGTCCGGGCCCGCCAGACGCGGTCACCGAAGCGGACGCGCGGCGAGGTGCGCGGCGTCGTCGCACGCGGCGCTGTCGTCGAACCAGACCGCGTACGCGGAGCCGCTGCCGCACAGCAGTGCCGGTCGCCCGGTTGCTTCTTCGAGCTCGGCGCGGAAATCCGTGAGCCGCGGCTCGACGTGTTCGGCGGCGGGCTCGAGGTCGTTCACGAACGGCCCCGGATGGCTCCCCGGCGCGACGATCGCGCGCGTAGACGTCGGACCACCGAGCGCATCCCAGGCGCGGTAGACGGCCGGCGTGTCACAGCCGAAATGCGGCGCCGCGATCACGAGATCGAGCGGTGGGAGCCCGGGGATCGGCTCGATGATCTCGCCCCGGCCGCGCATCCACGCCGGGAATTGCTGCAGGCAGAACGGGACGTCGGACCCGAGCGCGGCCGCGTCGCTTGCGCGGCCGCCGAGCTCCCGCAGGATCGCCGCCGCGTCGGACGACCCGCCGCCGAGCCCCGCGCCCGCCGGGATGCCCTTGTCGATGACGACCGCGCGCGGTGCCCACGGACTCGAGCGCACGCGCGACGAGATTCGAGGCATCCGCCGGGACATCGGTCGGGAACGCGCCGGTGACCTCGATGCGCGTCGCGCCTGCATCGGTGAGGAGCAGCTCGTCGTGGGGCGCGGTCACCGAGACAGTGAGCGCTTCGAGGTCGTGGTACCCGTCGGCGCGCGTGCCGAGCACGCGGAGTGACAGCGTGACCTTGGCGTGCGCAGTGATGCGCATCAGCCGGCCGCCCTGGCGACGGCGGCCCAATCGGGCAGGTCCAGCGTCTCGGCCCGGCGCTTCGGGTCGATGCCCGCGGCTTGGAGGACGGACTCGGCGTGATCGCCGAGTACCGGCGTCAGCGCGTTGCGCAGGGTCTTCCGGCGCGTCGCGAAGCCGGCGCGCACGAGCTCGAAGAGGCGTGCGGGATCGTCGACTGCGACGGGCGCGGGGTGGCGGACGAGCTTCACCAGCGCGCTCTCGACGTTCGGGCGGGGCGTGAACACGGTGGGCGGCACGATGCCGACGACGCGCGCGTCGGCGTAGTAGGCGACCTTGACGGTGACCGCGCCGTACTCGCGCGTATCGACGCGCGCGGCCAGGCGTTCACCGACTTCGCGCTGCACCATCACGAGCATCCGGTCGATCATCGGCGCTTCTTCGAGGGCGCGCACGACGACAGGCGTGGCGACGTTGTAGGGAAGGTTCGACACCATTGCCCAGCGAGACGACCGTTCGAGCAGCGGCGCCCACGCGACGTCCAGCGCGTCGCCTTGCACGATCTCGACCGCCCGATCGCCGACGACTTCCCGCAGCACCGGAACGAGGTGCTGGTCGAGCTCGAGCGTGAGGACTCGCGCGCCGGCGTCCGTGAGTGCGAGCGTGAGCGAACCGACGCCCGGGCCGACTTCGATGACATCGTCACCGGGCTCGATGCCGGCGTAGCGGATGATGCGGCGCGCGGTGTTCGGGTCCGCGAGGAAGTGCTGACCGAGCGCCTTGCTGGCGCGGACGCCGTGCCGTTCGAGCAGCGCCCGCAACTCCGACGGGTTCACACGGTGAACACCGTCGCGGCGTTCGCGCGCGTCGTTTCCGCGACGCGATCGACGGCTTCCTCGCGCGCGATCGCGAGTGCGGCACCCACCGCGACCACATAGGCCGGTTCGTTGGGCTTGCCGCGGTACGGCTCGGGCGCGAGGTACGGAGCATCCGTCTCGACGAGCAATCGATCCGCCGGCACGATGCGGGCCGCGGCGCGGAGGTCGTGCGCGTTCTTGAACGACACGATGCCGCTGAACGAGAGGTAGCACCCGAGGTCGAGTGCACGCTGCGCTTCGTCCGGGCCGCCGGTGAAGCAGTGGAACACCGTGCGATCGGGGACGCCTTCGTCGGCGAGGACGCGGAACGTGTCCACCCACACGTCACGCGAGTGGATCACCAGCGCCTTCCCGAGCCGCTTCGCGAGCTGGATCTGGAAGCGGAACGCGACCTCCTGCTCGTCGCGCGGCGAGTACTCGTAGTACAGGTCGAAGCCGGTTTCGCCCACGCCCACGCACTCCTCGGTGCGAGCCAGTGCCTCGAGCATCTCCCACTCCGCGGCCAGCTTCGACGCGTCGTGCGGGTGCAGACCGACCGTGGCCCGCACCTTCGGGCGCCCGGTCGCGAGCGCCATCGCCTGTTGCGAGGTCGGCAGGTCCGTACCGACGCACACCAGCCACTCGACACCCGCGTCGTGCGCGCGCGTCAACTGCGCGTCGGCGTCGTCCGCACTGTGCACGTGACAGTGCGAGTCGACCCACGCGGTCACGAACCCTCGACTTCCTTCCGCGGGAACAACGGCGCGCCCTTCTCGAGATGGGCGCCGGGCACGAGCTGCCCCCAGCGCGCCGCGTCGGGCAGGCGCGCGTGCTCGGGGCGACCGGGCATCCCGATGCGTCGCCACAGTTCGGCCGCGGCGTTGGGGATCACCGGCGACGCGAGCACCGCGATGATGCGCAACGACTCCAGGCAGTCCCCGAGCACCTCCGCGGTCGCGACCCCGTCGCCGGACTTGTGCAGCGCCCACGGCGCACGGTCCTCGATGTACGAGTTCGTCGCGCGGATGAGGTCCCACACCGCGCCGAACGCGGTCGCGAAGTCGAGGCGCGCCATCGCTTCCTGCATGCCGTCGAAGGCGGTGTCCGCGGCGTCGACCAACGGACCGTCGGCACGCGGTTCGGGCGCGACGCCGCCGACGTAGTTCACCGCCATGTTCAGCACGCGGTTCGCGAGGTTCCCGAAGTTGTTGGCGAGGTCCGCGTTGTACCGCTGCACCATCGCTTCGTAGGAGAAGTCGCCGTCGGGACCGAACCGCTGGTCGGCCATGAAGTGATACCGGAAGCCGTCGACGCCGAACTCCGCGACGAGGTCGGCCGGCGCGATCTGGTTCAGCGCGGTCTTCGACATCTTCTCGCCACCCACGAGCAGCCAGCCGTGCGCGAACACGCTCTTCGGCGGAGCCATCCCCGCCGACATCAACATCGCGGGCCAGTAGACCGCGTGGAAGCGCAAGATGTCCTTGCCGACGAGGTGGTAGTCAACCGGCCAGTAGTGCTCGAAGCGTTGCGCGTCCTCGCCGTAGCCGACCGCGGTGCAGTAGTTGAACAGCGCGTCGAACCACACGTACGTGACGTGCTTCGGGTCCCACGGGAGCGGCACGCCCCAGTTGATCGACGTGCGGCTCATCGAGAAGTCGCGCAACCCCTGCTTGATGAAGCCGAGCACTTCGTTCAAGCGGTAGTCGGGCTGCACGGCTTCGGGATGCTCGGCGTAGTGCGCGAGCAGCTTGTCCTCGAAGCGCGACAACTTGAAGAAGTAGTTCTCCTCGGTCACATGCTCGACCGGGCGCAGGTGGATCGGGCACAGGTTGCCGTCCACGAGCTCGTCCTCGGTGTAGTACGCCTCGCACGACACGCAGTAGAGGCCTTCGTACGTGCCGAGCTCGATGTCGCCGGCGTCGTACACCGCTTGCAGGAACTGCTGGACCGCGCGGTAGTGCCGCGGCTCGGTGGTGCGGATGAAGTCGTCGTAGGCGATATCGAGCTCGTCCCAGGTGCGGCGAAAGGCGCCGGCGGTCTCGTCGACGAGCTGTTGCGGGGTGTCGCCGCGGGCCTCGGCCGCCCGCTGCACCTTGAGCCCGTGCTCGTCGGTGCCGGTCAGGTAGAAGACGTCGTCGCCGAAGAGCCGGCGCCACCGGGTCAACACGTCGCCGGCGACCGTCGTGTACGCGTGGCCGATGTGCGGCACGTCGTTGACGTAGTAGATCGGCGTGGTGACGTAGAACTTCCCCATCGGCGCCCATTCTGCCCGGCGCCACCGGCGGGCTCGGTCGTCACCCTGCGGAGCCGAACTTCGACCGCGCGCGCGGAGATTCCCAACGTATGCTCGGTTCCGGCCCCATCGGTCCAATCCGGTGCAGCCCGACCATCGCGGGGACGGACGGGCACGGGTCGGGGAGAACAACGTGAGATCGGTCGGCACCGCGAGGCGTATCGACCAGTTGGGCCGGGTGGTAGTTCCGGCCGAACTCCGGAAGATCCTCGGCATCCGCAAGGGGGACCTGCTCGACATCCGTGTCGAGGAAGGTCGGTTGGTACTCGTGAAGATCGAGCCCGAGTGCGCGATCTGCGGCGGTGCCGACAACTTGCAGAAGCTGCACGAGAAACAGATCTGCAAAGACTGCGTCGGCGAGCTCAGCCCGGCCTGAACGCTCGCGTCGTCAGCGCACGCGGAGCACTGCGTCGTAGGCGCGGCGCTTCGACACGCCCAGTTCGCGGGCGACCGTCGCAGCCGCATCGCGCCCGGTCTCGCCGCGCGCGAGCGCGTCGCGCGCGGCCTGCTCGATCGCGGCGTCGTCGATCGGCGCGGCCGCGGGCGCGGGGCCCACGACGATCACGTGCTCACCGCGCGGCCGCGGCGGTGGACGCGTCGCGCGCGACGGCACCGAGGAAGCCGCGCACCATCTCCTCGTACAGCTTCGTCAGCTCGCGGCCGACCGCGACGGAGCGGTGCGGACCACACACCTCGAGCAGGTCTTCGAGCGTCGCCGCGACCCGGTGCGGCGACTCGAAGACGACGGTGGTCACATCAGCAATCGCGATCTCGCGCAGTCGCTCGGCGCGGGCTGTGCCCTTGCGGGGCAGGAAGCCTTCGAAGCGGAACCGGCTGGTGGGCAGGCCGGAGAGCACCAGGGCGGCAAGCAGCGCGCTCGGCCCGGGCACCACCTCGACCGTGCAGCCGGCTTCTACGCACGCGCGCACGAGGAACTCGCCGGGATCCGCGATCCCGGGCATGCCCGCGTCGCTCACGTAGACGACTCGTGCGCCGCCGACGATCTCGTGCACGATGCGTTGCGCTTCGTTGCGTTCGTTGTGACCGTGCACCGCGCGCAGTCGATTTCCCGCGGGCACGTCCACCGCGGAGCACAACGCACGCGTGCGGCGCGTGTCCTCCGCGGCGATGACGTCCGCGTTGCGCAACTCGTCGACGGCGCGCGGCGAGAGGTCGCCGAGGTTGCCGATCGGCGTCGCGACCAACACGAGCGCGGCACGGCTGCGCCCGACCGCGCGCGTGCCCGACGCCGTCATCCCTTCACCTCGACGACGTCACCGAGTTGCAACCCCCAACGTTCGAACGCGCCGGCCGGCGCCTCGATCGCGAAGTACGAACGCCAGACCGGTACCGAGACACGGCGCGGCGCGAGCGACGCGAGATGCAGGACGAAGCCGTAGCGGTCGCAGAACGCGACATCGATCGGGAACCGCATGCCGAAGGTGTGCACCTGGCGGCAGGGCCGGATCACGAGCACACCGTCGAGCGCGTCGCGACCCGTCAGCCCCCGGCGCCGTTGCCCACGGGTGACTGCCACCTCGGCAGCCGCGAGCACGTCGTCCCCACGAACCAGCCAGGGCACGGTGACCTCTCACGATCGACGACTGTCAGCGCCCGACGACTGTCAGCGCCGGACCCGCTTCAGCCTGCCACCCCGCCCCATGGCTGCCGGGAACCGGCGACCGGGCGCCGTCAGCCGGCGCGGACGGCGGCGAGGCCGGCCAGGATCAGGACGATGCCCCCGGCCTGCGCGACGGTGAGCCGCTCGCCCAGGAGCAGCAGCCCGACCCCGATCGAGACGAGTGCCTCCAGCCCGAGGCCGAGCACGTAGGTGGTGCTCAGGTTGCCATGACTCACCGCCCGGGTCAGCAGGATCGCCCCGGCGATGAAGCAGACGACGATCACCGCGCTGGGCCCGAGCCGCGTGAAGCCGCCCGACGCCTTCATGAACGCGCCGCCGGCGGCGAACGCACACGAAGCGAGGAGCAGCGAGGTCATGCCCGGCGAACGTAAGACCGGTCCGGGGAAATGTCACCGGTGATTCCACCAGTTTTGGCGGATCGCGAGCCGGTCAAGCGCCGTTCGCGGTCTGCTGCACCTGCGCGCGTACGTCGTCGAGCAATCCGGGCTGCTCCTTGATCGCGGTGCGGGTCGCGCCGCTCAGTGCCCACGGGTGGAGCCGGTCGAGCGCGGGCGCGAGCCCGGTGGCCCCGACGGCGCGCACGGCATGGTCGACCGACCGAGTGACGCCGACGACCGACGCGAGCGAGGTCGTGAGCTCGGCGACATCGTTCGCGAGCAGGAGGTCGGATGCCGCGAGCTCGCTGAAGCCGAAATCGATGGCCCACGCCTCGCCGTCGGCTGCGAGGAACACGTTGGCCAGTCGCAGGTCCCGATGCGCGATCCGATGCGCACGCAACACCTTCACTTGCCCCCAGATCGCTTCGAGGACGGCATCGGTGAGGGCTTCCGGCGTCACACCGTCGAGCGACTTCCCGTCGATCGCTTCGTAGGCGAGCACGAACGCGTTCGGCTCCGCGGTTGCCAGCGCGACGAAGCGCGGCGTACGCACTCCTGCGGCGTCGGCCGCGAGCGCGACGAACGCCTCGTGCTCGACCGTGCGGCGCAATGACGAGAACGGTCGCTCGTCACCGAGCTGGCGGCGCGTTGCGTACCGGTAGAGGCGGAAGAGCAGATCGGCACTGCGCTGGTCCTCGCCGAGCGCCTTGACGAACAGCTTGTTGCCGTCGGTCGTCTCCGCGAAGTACGGGGTCGAGCCGCGCGCGTCGACGCTCGCCGGTTCGAGGCGAGCGAGTGGCGCGCTGACATCGGCGAGGCCGGCCGCAATCGACGCGCTCGTCGGCCGGCGCGACGGACCACCGAAGATCACCAGCACCGCCGCGCCGACGACCCAGCCGATCAACACACCCCGCAACGCGTCGAACGAGATCGGTCCGCTCACGAACCGCGTCAGCGCGAGCCCGAGCACGAGCGCCCAACCCGCGCGCCGCCAGCGCCGGGCGATCCACGGCGCCGCCGCGGTGACGATCGCGGCCGCGACGGCGACGCCCGGACCACTCGGGAAGCCGGTGGCGTTCAACGGTTTGAACACGTCGGTCACGTCGACGACATCCGCGCCGGGCGCGGGACCGACGCGGTCGAGCAGCCACGCGACCAGGCCCGCGACCGCGGCCGCGACGCCGACCGTGAACAGGAAGCGGAAGCGACCGCGGAGCAGCGTGACGACGAACCCGCCTCCGATCACGACGACGACCAGGATGCGGGTGCCGACGATGACGACGTTGACGATCCAGTGCGGGATCGCGGCGAGCCCGCCGAGCAGATCGGCGGCGAACCGCGTGAGCGTGTCGCCGAACAGCCACTGCACGAGCAGGAGCAGCAGCAGCACCGCGGCCGCGACCACGAGTCGCAGCACGTCCGCGGGCGAACGGATCGCCTCGGCCGACGCGGGCTCCACGATGACGGTGTCGGCCGCCTCCTCGCTCACGTGCTCCCCCGTTCGAGTGTCGACGTTGTCCGCTAGACGTTGAAGCGGATCTCGAGCACGTCGCCGTCCGCCACTTCGTAGTCCTTGCCCTCGACCCGAAGCTTGCCCACGTCGCGCGCCTTGGACCAGGACCCGATCTCGAGCAGCTCGTCCCAGTGGATGACTTCGGCGCGGATGAACCCGCGTTGGAGGTCGGAGTGGATGACGCCCGCGCACTCGGGCGCCTTGGCGCCGGCGCGGAACGTCCACGCGCGCGACTCCTTGTCGCCGGTGGTCAAGAACGTGCGCCGCCCGAGCAGGTGGTACGCGGCGCGCGCGACCTGTGCGAGCGCGGACTCGCCGACGCCGTACATCTCGCGCATCTCCGCGCGCGCGTCGGGCTCGATCGCGGCGATCTCCGCTTCGATGTCGATCGGGCACCGCGAGCGCTCCCGAGATCGGCGCGTCGATGCCCGACTCCTCGCCCGTGTTGCACACGACGAGCACCGGCTTGGTGGTGAGCAGGAAGGCGGGCGCGAGGATCTCACGTTCCTCCGCGCGGAGACCGGCGCGGTAGAGCGGGGTCCCTTCCGACAGGATCGGATACACGCGCTCGAGCACCGCGACCTCGGCCACCACTTCGGGATCGCGCGCTTTCAACGCCTTGCGGTGGCGCTCGATGCGGCTCTCGACGGTCGTGACGTCGGCCATGACGAGCTCGAGCTCGATCGCGGCGAGGTCGCCCTCGGCATCGGGCTCGACACCGGACTCCGCGAACGCGCGCAGCACGATGAGGATCGCGTCGGTGTTGCGCAACGCGCCGAGGAACTTGCTGCCGAGCCCTTCGCCCGGCTTGGCGCCGGGCGGCAGCGCGAGGTGCACGAGCTCGAAGCCTGCGGGCACGACCTTCTTCGACTCGGACATCACCGCAAGGCGATCGAGACGCTCGTCGGGGACTGTCGCGATTCCGACCGCGGCCTCGTACTCACTCGGCGCCGGGAGGCCGGTGAGCGCACTGAACAGGCGGTTCGCGCCGGCGCCGGTGAACCCGACGAGTCCGAGGTTTTCCATCGGCTGCGCAGGCTATCGACTACCTTGCTTGGCTCACCCGAGGCACGGAACACCACAGGGGCGGCCCGCCATGAGCAAGAAGACGAAGAAGCGCAAGCTGCGGGCCCGCCGCAACAAGGCGAACCACGGCAAGAAGCCGCGCGCGGTCGCTGACGCGACGAGCGCGCCTATCCCGCTGTCGTTCCGACGGCGGCGCCGAGCCAGCGCACACCCTTCTGCAACGCCGCGGGTGACGCCTCCCTCATGACGCCGAGCACGAGGTCCGCGATCGACGTGCGCCGCAGCTCGTCGCGCCACAGCTCGTCGGCGCGGAGGAACGCCCGGTTGATGCCGCACGGCCGCGTGTACTCGCGCGCGGGCACGGCCGACGGGCCTCGCCGGCGGATCTCGGTGCAGCGGAACGCGGGCTCGTCGCCGTCGATCGCCTCGACGACGTCGAGCAACGTGATGTCGGCGGCCGGCCGCGCGAGCCGGTAGCCACCGCGCGGGCCTTTCACCGTTTCGAGCACGCCCGCGCGCGCGAGTGCCTGCAGGTGCTTGGCGAGGTAGGCGGCGGGCACGCCGTGGTACTCGGCCAGCTTCGCCGCCGGCAGCGCCCGCTCGGGCGGCACGGCCGCGAGCAACGTGCACGCGTGCACACCCCACTCCACGCCGTCGGAAAGCCGCATAACCCGGATAGCATATATCCGCTATTCGCCGACGCTGGGTACGATGTTCGACTCCATGGCGACCGTCGACGAAGTCGAGCTCCTCCCCGATGCCGAGCAGCACAAGCTGCTCGTCGCGACGCTCGAGCGGGTGAACCGCGCGAGCAACGCGGCGCGCGCCGCCGCTTTCCAGCGCAACACCTTCGAAGGCGCGGGCCTGCGCGAAGTCGTGAAGGAAGAGGTCGAGCGGGCGAAGCTCCCTGACGGTTTCGTGCGCCCCATCCTCGACCGGGTGGAGGCCTCGCTGCGCCGGCGCGCGGGGAAGCAGCCGAAGTTCTCGCAATTCCAGTCGCTCACGCTGCCGGCCTCGGCGCTCAAGTGGGGCGGTTCCGATCGCGTCACGATCCTCACCGCGGCGGGACGGCGCACCATCTCGGTGCGTGTCGACCGCGGCCGCGGCGACCTGCGTCCGCCGCTCTCCGGGCGGCCCGCGAGCGTCGTGTTCCGCAACGGCGAGTTCGAGTCTGCACGCGGCCGACGTCGAACGCGTCGCGCGAGGACTGAACCCTCGCGAGTCCGCGTCGGCGTCTCAGCGCGCGAAGTCGGTGGGCGCGGCGCACTCACCGGGGTCGACGAGCAGCGACTGCAGCGCGCGGCCGAGCACGCCCGCGCTCGTCGTAGAGGCGCGTGTCGGCCAGGCCGACGCCGTGCGCTTGCGCCCACGCGCCCGACTCGAGGCAGACCCACTCGCCGTCCGGATGGCGGTGGACGTGGATCGTCACCTCGGGATTGATCGCGGACGCGGTGCGTGAACGTGAGCGGGTTGCCGACACCGCTGCCGAAGTCGGCGACCGCGGCGACGCGTTCGAACGGCGTGAGCGGCTCGTCGTCGCACGACCGGGCACTTGCAGCCGGATCCACGCGGTCGCCGGGCCCGCGACGCCGAACCCGCCGCGCGACGAGCCGGATCTCGTTCGCGATCCAGTAGCCGATGTGATCGCGGTCGAAGAACGGGAACTGCGGCGGTTCGCCCGCGGTCGTCGGGCGGCGGTGGCGCGACTGCCGGCGAGATCGTCTCCGCCGTGTCGACGTCGGTTGCGCACGGAGTCGCAGCGCGATGGCCCGCGCGACCTCGACGTCGTCGGCGAGCAGCGCGGCTTCGATCCATTGCACGTTCTTGCCCGGGCCGGAACGTGCGCGCGACCGCTTGCAGCGGGACGAGCGGCACCGGCCGCAACAGCTCGACGGTCAATCGGGCGACGAACGACGCGGGGCCGGGATCGTGGCGCCGAGCACGTGGGCGAAGAGCGCGCTCGGCGCGCCACCGTGCAGCGCGTTCGGATCCCACGGTCCGCGTGTCAGTGGCGTCGGCACGAACCGTTCGCCGTCGCGCGTCGAAGAGCGCGCCGTACTCGTCGATCGGGTCGTCGGTCCACGCGCGCATCGTACGCACCTGCGATCCGTTGACGGCCCGTGACCGTCGATGCCTACCGTCGCCCGTCGTGACCGAAGACGGGCTGCTCGCCGGGAAGGTCGCGCTGATCACCGGCGCGGCATCGGGTCAGGGCCGCGCCGCGGCGCGTGCTGTTCGCCGCCACGGCGCGTCGGTCGCGATCGTCGACATCGACGAGGACGGCGCGGCCGAAACCGTCGCGCTCGTCGAGCAGCAGGGCGGCGCCGCGACTCGCCGTGCACGCCGACGTGTCGCGGCGCGAACGACTGCGACGCGATGGTCGCGGCCGACCGTCGACGTACTTCGGCCGGCTCGACGTCCTCTACAACAACGCCGCGGTCCAGATGTCGGGGCGGCTCGTCGACTGCACCGAGGACGACGTGGGACGTCACGATCGCGACCAACCTCACCGCGATCTTCTGGGCCTGCCGCGCCGCGATCCCGCACATGCTCGGCGCGTGACGGCGGTTCGATCATCAACACCGCGTCGACGCTCGGCCTCAGTCGGATCCGAGGGCTACGCCGCGTACGGCGCGGCGAAGGCCGGGCTCATCGCGCTCACCCGCCAGATCGCGGTCGAGTACGGCCCGACGGTGCGGGCCAACGTGATCGCGCCCGGATCGATCGACACGCCGCGGTTCCGCAAGGTGACCGACGCGCTCGACGATCCCGACGAGTTCCTGCGCATGCTCATGCGCGAACGATCCCGTGCGAAACGGCTCGGCACGCCGACGACGTCGCGGAGATCGCGCTGTTCCTCGCGAGCGACGCGTCCGCGTACACGTCCGGCGCGGTCATCCCGTGCGACGGCGGCCTGGCGGCGATGCGATAACCCGGCCATGAACGCCAAGCTCGCCGGCGCCGGTCGTCGTCGTCACCGGCGGTGCGTCGGGACTCGGCGAAGCGATCGTCAGCCGCCTCGCGTCCGACGGCGACCGGGTCGTCGTCGCCGACGTCGACGAGCCGCGCGCGCAGCAGATCGCCGACAACCTGGCGGCCGCCGGGCATCGTCGCCGACGCGATGACCGTCGACGTCACGAGCGAAGGCGAGGTCGCGGCGATGCTTCGACGCGGTCGGTCGAGCGGCACGGACGCCTCGACGCGCTCGTGTGCTCGGCCGCAGTCGAGACGCGATCGTCGGTGGTCGACTGCGGCGACGAGCGAGTGGCAGCGCGTGCTCGACGTCAACCTCAAGGGCCCGTTCCTCTGCATGAAGCACGGCGATCCCGCAGCTCGTCGCGCAGCGGCGGCGGCGCGGTCGTGCTGCTCGGTTCGGTGCTCGGTGTGATCGGCGTCGCCCGGCTACGCCGCGTACTGCGCGTCGAAGGGCGCGCTCAACAACCTCGCGAAGCAGGCCGCGATCGAGCACGCGCGCCGACGCGGTGCGCGTGAACGTGGTCTCGCCGTCGGCCACCGACACCGGCCTGTTCGCGCGCGTCGCGCCGGCAGTCCGACGACCCCGACGGCGATCGTCGGCATGGTGGCCGCGCAACACGCCGATGGGCCGCCTCGGCCGGGCCGACGAGGTCGCGGCCACCGTCGCGTTCCTCTGCTCCCCGGCCGCCGCCTTCATCAGCGGCGCCGTCATCCCGCTCGACGGCGCCATGGCCGCCCGCCGTGTGTAATCCGACCATCTGATTGGCGTTTGATGCACCTCACAGGTGCATGCGACACCAATGAGATGGTCGAGTTATGACCACCTCGGGAGGCGGTCGAGGTACGCGAGCATCGCCGCGGTCGTCTCCTCGGGGCGCTCCTGTTGCGTCCAGTGCCCGCAGTCCTCGATGACCACGCGTTCGAGGTCGGGCACCCGCTCCTCCATCCCGATCGTCATCGCGGGCGTGAGCACCGGATCGTCGGCGGCCGAGATCATCAGGCACGGCACGTCGATCTTGCGGTCGGCGATAGCCGGCGGTCAGCTCCCAGTTGCGGTCCATGTTCCGGTAGTACTCGATCGGCGGCGTGAGCGCGCCCGCCGGGCGGAACGCGTCCTTGTACACGTCGAGCACGTCGGGCGGGAACGCGTCGGCGTTCTGCGTCGTCGCGCCGAAGATCATCTCGACGAAGTCGTCGGTACCGCGGCCCCACGTGCCGAGCACCCACTCCGCGACGCCGCGGTCTTGGAACTGGATGATGTAGATCGGCGTGTCGACGAAGATCTGCCGCAGCAGCTGCACCGGCGGCATCGGCGGGCGCGGCAGGTCGGGTGTGTTCACGCCGATCACTCCCGGCGATCCGTCGGGATACTGCCGCGCCATGATCCACACGAGGAGGCCGCCCCAGTCGTGGCCGGCGATGACGACCTGCTCGCGCCGCATCGCGTCGACCACACCCATCAGGCACGCGTCGATCCAGTCGCAGTCGTAGGTGACGTCGGGCTTGTCGGTGCGGCCGTAGCCCGGGAGGTCGGGCGCGATCACGTGGAAGCCCGCGGCGCCGAGCGCCGCGACCTGGTGCCGCCACGAGTACGCGAGTTCGGGGAAGCCGTGCAGCAACAGCACGCACCGGACCGTCGGGCGGACCGGCCTCGAGGCAGAACAAACGGATGCCGTTGGTGATCACGTAGCGGCTGCGCACGTCCGAGACCGTAGGCGCGGACTTCGACGGAGGGTCGACACGATCGCGGCGTGCGCTGACTACCCTCCGAAGCGCTGGGAGGTCGTCGATGAGCACGTGTCGATGGTGACGGGGCAATTCACGCACCACATGAGCGACGAAGACGCGCTCATGTGGAACATCGAGAAGGACCCGATCCTGCGCTCGACGATCCTCGCGGTCGCGATCTTCGACTCGGTCGCCCGACTGGGACGCGGCTGCGCGCGGCGCATCGAACGCACGACGCGCGTCATCCCGCGCCTGCGCCAGCGCGTGCGTGTCGCCGCCGTTCCGCATCGGCCGCCGCGCTGGACGGTCGAGCCCACGTTCGATCTCGACTTCCACCTGCGCCGCACTGCGGCTCGCCGGGCCCGGCGACGATGCGCGCGCTGCTCGACGCGCTGCAGCCGATCGCGACGACGAGCTTCGACCGCGCCCGCCCGCTGTGGGAGTTCACGCTGTTCGAAGGGCTCGACGGCCCGACGGCGAACGCGCCGCGCTCGCGATGAAGGTGCACCACTCGGTCACCGACGGCGTCGGCGGCATGGAGCTGCTCGCCGCATCTCGTCGACCTCGACGCGCGACGCGGCGCGAGCCCGACGACGACCGACCTGCCCGCCGCGCTCGCGCCCGAGCACGTTCGGCATCGCTCGACGCTCGTGCGCGACTCGCTCGCGCACACCGCCGCCGCATGCTCGGCATCGCGCGGCGCGTCCCCGGACAGCGTCGCGTCGCACGCGTTCGCGCGCGATGCGCGACCCGGTCGGGCGCGGCGGCGAACGTCGTGCGCACCACGCGTTCGATCGCCCGCACGCTCGCGCCCGCGACGTGCCCGATGTCGCCGGTCATGCTCGACCGCGGGCTCGGCCGGCGCCTCGAGGTGCTCGACGTGCCCTCGACGACCTGAGCCGCGCCGCGCAAGGCGACCGAGGGCAGCCTCAACGACGTGTTCGTCGCCGCGGTCATCGGCGGCCTCCGCCGCTACCACGAGCGGCACGGCGCCGCGCCCGATCGAGCTGCGCATGACGCTGCCGATCAACCTGCGCCAGGGCGACGACGACGCGGGCGGCAACCGCTTCGCGCCCGCGCGCTTCCCCGTGCCGCCGCGATCGACGATCCGCGCGAGCGCATCGCCGCGCTCGGCGTGCTCGTGCGCGAGCTGGCGCGCCGAGCCCGCGCTGCAGATGACGAGCACGCTGGCCGGCATCCTCAACCGCCTGCCGACCGCGACCACCACCGCGTTGTTCGGCGGGATGCTCAAGTGCTGCGACTTCGTCGACGTCGAACGTGCCCGGCGCGCCGGTTCCCGTGTACGTCGCGCGGCGCACGCGTCGACCGGATGTACGCGTTCGCGCCGCCCGCGGGCGCGGCGTTCAACGTCGCGCTGATCTCGCACTGCGACACGTGCTGCATCGGCGTCGTGATCGACACCACCGCCGTCCCCGATCCCGACGTGCTGCTCGGCTGCCTGCGCGCCGGATTCGACGAGATGCTGGCCCGCTGCGTAACCGAAGCGAGGCCTCGACCTCGCCTCCGTTACGTGAAGCGGTGAGCACACGACACCTCCGGCCCGACCGACATCACGCTCCCCCCGAGCTGCTGCCGAGCGACGGGCGCTTCGGCTCGGGCCCGTCGAAGGTGCGCGACGAGGCGGTCGCCGCGCTCGGCCGCCGTCGCGCACGGCTACCTCGGCACCAGCCACCGCCGCGACGGCGTGCGGTCGGTCGTGCGGCGCATCCGCGAGCGGGCTGCCGCGATCTCTTCGCGCCTCCCGGACGGCTACGAGGTGCTCCTCGGCATCGGCGGCTCCACGTCGCTTCTGGGACGCGGCCGCGTTCGGGCTCGTCGAGCGACGCAGCACGCACCTCGTGATCGGCGAGTTCTCGTCGAAGTTCGCCGCGGTCACGCGCGCCGCGCCGCACCTCGGCGATCCGCAGGTGTGCGAGACCGCGCCCGGCGAGACCCGCGACCTGCCCGACGCGGTCGACGGCGACGTCTACGCGTACCCGCACAACGAGACGTCGACCGGCGTCACGGTCGACGTGCACCGCCCGACGGGCGACGCGCTCGTCGTCGTCGACGGCACCTCGGCCGCGGGCGGCATGCGCGTCGACCCGAGCGCGTTCGACGTCTACTACTTCGCGCCGCAGAAGTGCTTCGCGAGCGACGGCGGGCTGTGGCTCGCGCTGCTGCTCGCCCGCCGCGATCGAGCGCATCGAACGCATCACGGCGACGACGCGTGGATGCCGGCCACGCTCGACCTGTCGATCGCGGTCGAGAACTCACGCCTCGACCAGACGTACAACACGCCCGCGCTCGCCACGATGTTCCTGCTCGACCAGCAGCTCCGATGGATGCTCGACGAACGGCGGTCTCGAGTTCGCGGCCGGTCGCTGCGACCGTCGGCCGCGACGATCTACGGCTGGGCCGACGGGCACAAGTACGCGACGCCGTTCGTGAAGGACCCCGCGCACCGCAGCCCGGTCACCGCGACGATCGACTTCGACGAGCGCGGTCGACGCGGCCGCGCTCGCGGCGGCGTTGCGCGGCGAACGGCATCGTCGACGTCGAGCCGTACCGCAAGCTCGGCCGCAACCAGCTGCGCATCGCGCTGTTCCCGGCGATCGAGCCCGACGACGTCGCCACGCTGACCCGCGGACAATCGACTTCCTCGCTGGAGCGCATGGCAGTCTGACCGGATGCTGCTCCTGCACGAGGTCCACACGGTCGCCGGGCGCCACGAAGACGAGTTCGAGGACGCGTTCCGCAACGGGTGGATGCGCGCGCTCGCCACACGACGACGACGCCCGGCTCCTCTACTACCTGAAGCTCGCGCACGGCACGGGCCGCGCGTACCACCACACGACGATCACCGCGTCTGCGCGACGGCGCCGCGTACGAGCGGCTCGCGCGCCGCATCCAGCGCGGCGACCTGCGCACCTGGGCCGCCGACGTCGACGGCATGCGCCACGAGGTCGAAGGGCAAGCTGCTGCTGCCCGTCGACTGGTCACCGTTCCGGCGAGTCGACCTCGCGACGGTTCCGACCGACGGGCGCGAGCACGACGCCGTCGCTCTACATGGAAGACAGCGCGTGGCCGTACGAAGCCAAGCTCGACACCTACCTCGAGAAGGCGCGCACGCACTACGCGCCGAGCCTCGAACAGCGGCTCCGAACGCTCGCTGCTCACGTTGCTCGCCGTGTTCCAGGCCGCGCTCGGCGCGCCGCGCCGCCGCGAGGTGATCCTGTGGCAGCGCGTCGACTTCCCGAGCGGCTTCCCGGCCTGTTCACCCGCGAGCTCCCCGCGCACGTGAAGGGGCCGGGCACGTGGATGCACGACGCGCTCGAGGTGCGCGACGACTGGGAGAGCCGGCTGCTCCGCAGCGCGAGCTGGTCGCCGTTCGGCTGAGCGCGCTCGGGCGCGCTGCGAACTGCGCGGTCAGTCGCCAGGCGGTGCCGCCGAGTCTTGCCCCCGAGCTCGGGGCACTCGCCGCTGAAGACGCCCCAGTCGCACTCGAACCCGGGCACGACCCACGCGTGCACCATCCAGACGTCGGTGAGCAGCGTCTTCGCGCCGCCCACGCGCCGCGCACTCCTGCCGCGTCGACTCCTCGCCCCCGATCACGACGCCGCCCTGTCGAAGCAGAGGCCGCCGTTGGCGTTGTGCTGGTGCCAGCGATCGTTGGGCCCGCGAAGCCGGGCGGCGGACCGTCCGGGTGCCACACGAGGATAGCTGAGGCCGACGATCTTCGAGTCGGGCTTGGTGCCGTCGTACAGCAGCTCGGACGGGTGCGGCCGGATCGAAGTGCGTCACGAGCGAGATGTTCGTGTAGTGCGCGCCGATGCACGGCACGTACACCGTCGACATGCGGTAGCCGGCGGCGACCGCGTCCTTCACCGTGGGGTACTTCGCGATGACGGTGCGCGCCGAGTGCCATCTGCTGCTCGAGCTGCACGCGCTCGTCCTTGGTGAGCGGCGTCTGCACGAGCATGCCGCGGACACCGTGCTCGCCGACGGCGGCTTCCGCACTGCCACCTTCACCCGCGCCGACCTCACCCGGTGATGCCGGCGTGGGCGACGCGACCTCGCACGGCGACTTGCCGGTGGCCGTGCCCGCGATGACCGTGCCGTGGCTGTGCGCGTCCGCGGCCCCGGTCGCGCCGGTGTCGCCCGTCGCGCCGGTCGCCGCCGTCGTCTGGTCGTGTCCGGTCGCGTCGTGCGCGTGACCGCCAGCCGCGGCCGTGTCCGTCGCGCCGCTCGCGGCCGCGGCGTCGGCCACCGCGTGAGGGTCCGCGGACGGGTCCGCGAGCGTCGAGTTGCTCGTGATCGCCGCACACCCGGCGATGAGCACGACCGCGGCGAGCGGCGCGCCGACCTGCGCGAGGCGACGGCCGACCGTGAGCTTGCTGCCGGGCTTGTAGATCTCGGGGCCGACCAGCATGGCGAACAGCCCGACGAGCGCGAGACAGATGCCGCCGAAGAACAGCGCGTGCGGCCAGCCCGACAGGTCGAAGATCCCTTCGCGAGCGGACCGCGTCGGGTCATCGGCGTGGCGCACCGCGTCGCCCACCAGCCCCACGCTCGCGGCGACGCCACCGACGCCGAGCATCCAGATACCGACCTTGCGGATATCGACGTTCACGCTTCCCCCCGGTGGATGCCCGTACGGAGTGACCAGATCGTGGCCCGTGCGGAATGACCCGATAATGGTACGCGCGCGTCCCGGATCACGCAGGGGCGGCGCAGTTGGCCGCTCTGCTCGCGATCGCGGTCGTGCGCCGGGCCTCCCGGATCGGGTTCTGCTCGATCCCGTTCGTGAGGTAGACGAACGAGAGGCCGGTGGCGGGGTCGGCCCACGCGATCTGGCCGCCGGCGCCGTTGTGCCCGAACGTTTCGGGCGACACCGTCTTGCCCATGCCACGGAGGTTGGAGCGCCCGTCGTCACCCGCGAGCACCAGGCCGAGCGTGCGGTTCGCGGGCGTGCCGATGTAGTCGGGGAACGGGTTGCGCACGACCGCGGTGACGTCCTCGAGCACCTCGGGCTTCCCAGATGCCCGCGGTGTCGTGCAGCACGCCCTGGTAGAAGAGCGCGAGGTCGGACGCGGTCGACACGCCGCCACCGCCCGGAAGCCCGACCGCGCGCACCGCCGGGCGGTTGAACGCGAGCAGCGCGTCGGTGGTGACTTCGCTGTAGCGGGAGCTCGCGGATGCCGATCGCCGCCTTCAATTCGTCGGGCGTCGGCGAGTTCGCCGACGTTGACGAGCTCGTTGATGTCGCCCTGTTCGGCTTCGGGTACGCCGAGCTGGAGCCGCGTGAGCCCGAGCGGTTCGATGATCTGCGGTCGCGGATGTACTCGCGGAAGTCGCGACCGGTGACGCGTTCGATGAGCTCGGCGAGCACCCAGTGCGCGGAGGTCGCGTGGTACTCGAACGCGTGCCCGGCTCCCAGTTGCAACGCCACTTCGCGAAGCGCGCGAGGCGCGCGTCGCGGTCGTCCCACTCGAGCGGTTGGAACGGCGCGTGCGGGAAGCCCGACGTGTGGAGCATCACCTGCTCCACCGTGATCACGTCCTTGCCTTCGGTGGCGAACTCGGGGATGTACTCGGCGACGCGACGCGTGGGGTCGATCGCGCCTTCGCCGATGAGGACCCACACCGCGCTCGCGACCACCGGCTTGGTCGCGGAGAAGATGACGTAGCGCGAGTCGGCCGCGGCGTCGCCGAGGGTCACCGCGGCCGCGATCCGGCCGTCGCGCGCCAGCGCGAACTGGCACGACGGGAGGATGCCCGTGTCGATGTCGGCCTGCGTGCGCGCGACGAGCGCGGCGAGCGCCTCCTCGTCGATTCCGAGGTCCGAAGGACTGGCGGCGGGAGTTGCATCCAAGGTCGTCACAGCGGCAGACCGTAATCACGCGTCCGCCCGCCGTCACCTGCGGCGGATGCGAGGCGGCGGATGCCGCAGGGCTCCCGGTATTCTGCGAGGCCGGCGCGGCCGTCGCGTGCGCGCACTCGCCTCCCCAGTCCACTCCCTCGCCCCACCGACCACACGGGAAGGCCCGCGGATGGGTCTCGACAAGACACCCGATCTCGCGCTCATCGAGGAGCGCGCCCGTGCCCTGTGGGAGTCGACCGGGATCTACGAGTTCGACCCGGAGGCACCCGGTGAGATCTTCGCGGTCGACACACCGCCGCCGTACGTGTCGGCCGCGCACCTGCACGTCGGTCACGCGATGTCGCTACGCGCAGGCGGAGTTCATCATCCGGTACCAGCGGATGCGGGGCCGGAAGGTCTTCTATCCGATGGGCTTCGACGACAACGGGCTGCCGACCGAGCGCTACGTCGAGCAGACCTACAAGATCAACAAGGCCCACACGACGCGCTCCGAGTTCCGCGCGCTGTGCCTGGAGGAGACGGCACGCGTCGCGGTGGCGTACGAGCGCTTCTGGCGCAAGCTCGGGTTGTCGGTCGACTGGCGGCTGCAAGTACTCGACGATCGACGACCACTGCCGGCGCACCGCGCAGATGTCGTTCCTCGACCTGTACCGCAAGGAGCGGATCTACCGGTCCGAGGAGCCGGTGTTCTGGGACCCGTCGATGCAGACGGCGCTCGCGCAAGCAGACCTCGAGACGATCGACCCGCAACTCGACGCTGCACGACATCGTGTTCCGCGCGCCGATGGCCGTGATCTCGTCATCTCGACCACCCGGCCCGAGCTCATCCCGAGCTGCGTCGCGCTCTACTTCAATCCCGAAGACGAGCGCTACACCGCGCTCGTGGGCAGCACGCGACCGTGCCGATCAGCGGCCACGAGGTGCCGATCCTCTCCGACGAGGACGTCCGGACCGACTTCGGCACCGGCCTGATGATGGTGTGCACGTTCGGTGACGGCGCCGACGTGCAACGGTGGAAGCGCGACGGCCTCGACCTCCGCCTCGGCATCGACCCGGCCGGCAAGCTCACCGACGTCGCGGGCGCGTACGCCGGGCTCGACGTCGACACCGCGCGTCAAGCAGATCGTCGCCGACCTCGAAGCGGCCGGCGCGCTGCGCGGGTCACAGAAGATCGAGCAGCAGGTGTCGGTGTCGGAGCGCACGCAGCGACCGGTGGAGTTCCAGATGCGGCCGCACTGGTTCGTCGCGCGTGCTCGACCTCACGGACGAACTGCTCGCGCGCAGCGCAGAGCTCGGCTGGCATCCCGAGTACATGAAGGTCCGGCTCGACCGCTGGATCGAGGGCCTCAAGTACGACTGGAACATCACGCGGCAGCGGTTCTACGGCGTGCCGTTCCCGGTGTGGTTCTGCGGCGAGTGCGGCGAACCGGTGCTCGCAACCGAGGAACAGCTCCCGGTCGACCCGCTCGAGAGCCCGCCACCCGTCGACGCGTGCCCGAAGTGCGGCAGCACCGAATTCAGCGGTGACCCGGACGTGATGGACACGTGGATGACGTCGTCCATGACCCCGCAGATCAACGCGAACTGGGCCCACTCCCCCGACCGCGTCGCCGGCGCGCCGTTGCCGATGACGCTGCGCGTGCAGGCGTTCGAGATCATCCGGACGTGGCTCTTCTACTCGCTGACGAAGGCACACCTGCACGACGACATCGTGCCGTGGGAACACGTGATGATCTCCGGCTGGGGCCTCAACGAGAACGGCAAGAAGTTCTCGAAGCGCGACCTCGAAGCCAAGCAAGCCGGCGTCTACAACAAGTACGACCCCGAGGACGTCATCGACAAGTACGGCGCGGACTCACTGCGCTTCTGGGCCGCGGGCAGTCATCTCGGTCACGATCTCCGCTACCACGAGGAGGACGTGAAGACCGGGCGCAAGCTCGTGCTCAAGCTCTGGAACATCACGCGGCTGGTCGAGCAGTACGCGCCGGACTTCACCCCCGACCAGGTCGTGCCGCTCACCGATCGCACCGCCGAGGACCGCTGGATCGTCAGCCGGCTCCAGCGCCTGCTCCCCGCGGTCGAGCGCGGCTTCGAGACCTACGACTACGCGATCGCGCGTGAAGCGCTCGACCAGTTCTTCTGGACCGAGTTCTGCGACGACTACGTCGAGCTCATCAAGGACCGGTTCTGGACCGAGGAGAGCTACACGGAGGAACAGCGGGCGTCGGCCCGGTCGACGTTGTGGGAGACGCTGCGCACGCTGCTCGGCTTGTACGCGCCGTTCCTGCCGTTCATCACCGAAGAGCTGTACCAGTACATGTACGCGAACTACGAGGACGCGCCGTCGATCCACGTGACCCACTGGCCCGAAGCACCCGCGACGCCGCTCGCCGAAGTGCCCGAGATCGAACTCGTGCGCGACGTGCTGCCGCGGTGCGATCCGAGCGCACCCGCACGGGCGTCTCCCAGGGCCGGCCGTTGCTCGAGCTCCTGGTCGACGCGGACGACGCGGCGACGCGCGCCACGCTCCAAGGGATGACGCAGAGCCTCGCGGCCGCCGCGCGCGCCCGCGCCATCCGGTTCGACACCGCCACGACCGAGACCGCGATCCCGGGCGTCCGCATCGACATCGTGCCCGAGCCCAAGCCCGCGTAACCGAACAGGGGGAACACGTTGGACTTCAACGACTCGCCGGAGGAAGCCGCATGGCGGGCGGAGTTCCGCGCCTGGCTCGACGAGCACACGCCGAAGGTCGCGGGTGCGACTGCGGACCTGATGGGCGAAGGTGGCGGCGCCGACTACCTCGACCGCGCGCGCGTCTGGCAGCGCATGAAGTTCGAGGCCGGGCTCACCAAGATTCCATGGGAGCCCGAGTTCGGCGGTCGCAACGGCACGAGCATGCAGCAGGTCGTGTTCAACCAGGAAGAGGCGAAGTACCGCGTGCCGTCCGATGCGTTCGTGATCGGCCTCGGCATGATCGCCCCGACGTTGAAAGCGTGCGGCACCGACGCACAGCGCGAGCGCTACCTCACCAAGCTGCTCCGCGGTGAGGAGATCTGGTGCCAGCTGTTCAGCGAACCAGGGGCCGGCTCCGACGTCGCGTCGCTCGCGACCACGGCCGTGCGCGACGGCGACGAGTGGGTGCTCAACGGCCAGAAGGTGTGGACGTCGGGGGCGCAGTACTCCGACTTCGGCGAGATCATCTGCCGCACGAACCCCGACGCCGAGAAGCACAAGGGCATCACCGCGTTCATCGTCGACATGCGCGCACCCGGAGTCACGATCAAGCCGCTCAAACAGATGAACGGCGGCGCCACGTTCAACGAGGTGTTCTTCGACGACGTCCGCGTGCCGCACGAGAACGTGATCGGCGACGTGAACGAGGGATGGACGGTCGCGATCACCACCCTGATGAACGAGCGCGTCGCGATCGGCTCGGGCGGTGGCGGCGGGAGCCGCAGCAGCGTCGACGACCTCATCGACCTCGCCCGGCGCCACGGCGTCGACCGCGACGCGGTCGTGCGCCAGCGCATCGCCGGCATCTACACGAAGTCCCGTATCCAGCGCTTCCTCTCGATGCGCACATTGACTGCGGCCGCGAAGGGCCGCATCCCCGGGCCCGAAGGCTCCATCGGCAAGCTGTTCGGCGCGCAGATCATGACGGAGACGGGCGAGCTCGCGCTCTCGATCACCGGGCCCACCGGTATCGCGCGACGGCGACGGCGACGGCGACGACTACCGCTGGCACCAGCCGCTGCTCGGCGCGCCCGCCGCGCACATCGCGGGCGGCTCGGACGAAGTGATGAAGAACATCATCGGCGAGCGCGTGCTCGGCCTCCCCGGCGAACCCCGCGTCGACAAGGGCGTGCCCTGGAAGGACGTGCTGCGCTGAGCGCGACTACTGGAGCGTGACGCCCACCGCGACGCGGCCGGGTGTGCGGACGAGCGCGCCGACGCCGAGGTTGCCGCCACGCTCCCGGTTGATCGTCCGCAGCACGTCGAGGTCGCGGCCGATCCCACCCGGTTGCGGTCGGGTGACGATGACGCAGCGGTCGATCTCCTTGCCGACGTCGAGCTCGGCCGCGCCGACGCGCACCGTCGAACCGACCAACGCTTCCTCGCCCGCGCCGGAGAGCAGCACGTTGGTGCGGAACCGGCGCGCGTCCCAGTGCCGGATCGTCGCCTCGGACACGAGCGAGACACGCGTACGCGTCGAGTCGTGGAACGGGCCGGCGGGTCCATCCCACTGGAACCACTCGGACGAGTCTTCGTGCTCGAAATCGAGCGCGATCTCGTAGCGACCGGCAACGTCGGGCGCGCCGCCTGGAGGTGCACGGAGTATCCGAGCCACGTCGACAAGTCGGTGTCGTCGCGCGCGACCGATCCGTCGGGCAGCGTGATCGTCACCGATCCGTCGGGCTGGTACGACGCAGCCGCGTGGAGCAGCCGCGGTTCCGCGTCGCGCAGTGAGTACGAGCTGGGTCCCGTCATCGACGATGCCGTACGCGCGGTCACCCACGATCCCTTCCGTGGTGATTTCGGCGGCCTCGAGCCGTTCGCCTTGCAGCGACTTGACCGGGTATCGCCACAAGTCGGCGACCGCGAGATCCATGGCGCGGCAAACCTATTGGTCCGATCCGGTTCCCGCGCCGAACGCGACCGCGTTTTGCCCGCGTCCGGCCCGGGTACCCGACGCTGACTCAGGGGCAGGAGCCCGACGCGCGGGAGGAGTGAGATGTTCCTCACGCTCAGTTTGGTCGGACTGATCGTCCTGCTCGCCGGGTTGACGATCGTCCTCAGCGGCCGGTTCCGAGGTGTGTTCTCGAGTTGGTAACCGACAGTTTCCGCACGCTTCCGGGGCAGGGATGCCGGTCAGCAGGCCGGACGGGCTACCGTCTGACCTGGGCACGAGCATTACGAGAGAGGCTGACGATGCGCTGGTTCGCAATCCAGCGGCGTCTGTTCGCAGCACTGAGCATCACGGTGCTCGCGGGTGGCATGGCGTTGTTGTCGGGGAGCACCGCATCTGCGGCGCCGACCAACGCGACCAATTTCGGCCTCTCGATGGTTGCCCGCCTCGAGGTCGGGCCCCCTCCGGTCCCGCCCGACTTCCGCGTCGGCGTCACCCTGGTGCCGAAGGTGCCGCTGACCGGCATCGTCGACGGCGCCGGCAACATCCAGACGAGCACCGGCGTCTCGCTCGGCAGCATCACCGACCCGCTCGACCGGCAGTCCGACTCGCTCCTCGACCAGCCGCTCGACGAGGTCCGTCTCTTCGCACCGAACGGCTTCACGGGGACCGTCGACCCCTCGGCCGGCACCATCGATCTCGCCGCCACCGCGGTGGCCTTCACCTTCTCGGGCAACGACTCGGGCCACGACTACGAATGCACGACGAACCTGCCGGGTGACGGCGTGCTGCACCTGCACTCCAGCGACTACAACGCCGGGAGCGGCACGGGCACGCTCGAAGCCGACGCGTCGTTCGGTCTGCTCGCCTTCGGCTACGGCATTCCGGAGTGCGACAACCACGACGGTTACTTCAACTCGATCTACCCGCTCCCCAGTGCACCCGACAACGCGGTGTTCAGCGTGGCGATTGCGTTCAACCCCGCGATCACCGCTGCGACACCGAGCGGACCGGCCACGACGCCCCAGACCGCGCCGCCGGCCAGCGGTGGTGGGACAGGCGGCGGCGCCGCGAGTGGTGCCCCCGCGGTGCGCGCCACGGGCAAGCTCGTGCTCCCGACCGGTTCCCTCCGCCACGCGCGTCGCCGAAGACCGCGGCTCCGAAGTCAACGAGCGCGACCAAGTCCGCGACCGGGGGCAAGACGACGACCCCGACGACCGCCTACGTGTGGAAGGGCGGCAGCAGCGACGTCGCGGCCGGTCAGTTCGACGACCAGGTGACGCCGCCCGGCGCGGTGGCGGCCCGACCGCCGTTCCTGCCGCAGCAGTCGACCGCCAAGATCGCGAGCGACAACGGCAACCGGTACGGCCTCGGGATCCTCGTGCTGGTGCTCGGCGCCGGCGCCGCCGCGGTGCTGCTGCTGCGGTCCGAGGCCCGCCGCTTCTTCCGCCGGCGCGAACGCGCCGCGTTCTGAGCCGCGCCGGCCGTACGGGCCGCGTCACCGCCCTCGCGCGATGCCCCTTGACCGGGGCGCGCCCCGGGTGAATGATTCACCCGATGGTGAATGACTTCCGCGACCCGGTCGACGTGACGTTCGCCGCGCTCGCGGATCCGACCCGGCGCCGGGTCATCGAGGTGCTGCGCGACGGCCCCCGCCGCTCGAGCGACCTCGCGGCGGTCACCGGCATGTCCCGCCCCGCGATGGGGCGTCACCTGAAGGTGCTGCGCGCGAGCGGACTGGTGGAGGTCGAGACGGTCGACGCCGACGCGCGCGGGCGCGTGTACTCACTGCGGGCCGAGAACTTCGTCGCGTTGCAGGCGTGGCTCGACCAGGTCCAGGCGTTCTGGTCCGAACAACTCGGCCGCTTCAAGCAGCACGCGGAACGCACCAAGCGCGCCCGGCCCGGGCCGGGCGGATCGCGATGAGACCGCCCGCGTCGGTGCGCGTCTCGATCGACGTGGATGTCGACGTCGAGACCGCGTTCGCGGTCTTCACCGAGGAGATCGACGCCTGGTACAAGCGCGGACCGCACCACTTCTACGACGACGCCCGCGCGGTCGCGATCCGTTTCGAACCGTTCGTCGGCGGCCGCTTGCTCGAGGTGTACGACCGCGCGAGCGGCGACGGGCGCGCGATGGGGACCGTCACGGTGTGGGAGCCCGGTCGCCGGCTCGTGTTCGTCGACGGCCGCGAGACCGAAGTCGACGTGCGCTTCGAACCCGACGGCGCGTCGACGCGCGTGACGCTCGAACACCGCGGGCTCGAGAAGCTCGCGCCCGACGACGCCGAGCACCACGCCCGCTTCGGTTGGCAGCTGGTGTTCCGCTGGTACGACGAATTCATGCAGCGCGAAGAGACACCTCGCATCTGAGGAGGCACCGCAACCATGACCGACGCCTACCCGCCCATCGTCCCGTACATCTTCTACGCCGACGGCCTGGCCGCGATGGAGTGGCTGGCGCAGACGTTCGGCTTCCGTGAACGCATGCGCACCGTCGACGACGCGGGTGGACTGCGCCACGGTGAGATGCAGCTCGGCGGCGCAGTCGTCATGCTCGCCTCGCCGCCCGACTACCGAAATCCGAAGGAGCTCGGCGGCGTCACGGTGGGGATGTACGTCCACGTCGACGACGTCGACGCGATCTACGAGCGCGCGGTTGCCGCGGGCGCCGCGGTCGAGGGGCCACCGGTGGATCAGCCGTACGGCGAGCGCATCTTCGGCGTCATCGATCCGGAGGGCCACCAGTGGTGGATCGCGAAGCCGATCGCATGAGCGCGCGCCGATCCGCATCCGCGCGCGACCGCGTCAGCGAGTGATCGCGTCGACTTCGGCGCCGAGCAGGATCGCCAACGCACTGAGGTAGAGCCACAACAGGAGCACGACGATCGTCGCGAGCGACCCGTACGTGCGGCTGTAGTGCGCGAAGTTCGCGGTGTACACACCGAAGCCGGCGGAGACGATCACCCAGAGCAGCGCCGCGAAGAGCGCGCCCGGCGTGATGAGGCCCAAGACCCGGCCTCGGCGCGCGCCCTTCACGCTCAAGCGGTAGAGCGCGCCGACGCCGAGCACCATCACCAGCGCGAGCACGGGCCAGCGCGCGATCCCGAGCGCGTAGCGGCCGCCGGTCCCGAGGTTGTCGACGAGTCCGGGCAGCACCGCGATGAGGAAGACGACGAGGCTCAGGAGGATGACCGCGCTCAACGTGAGGAGGAGCGCCTTGCCCCGCCGTTTCACGAAGCTCTTCGGCTGATCCTTCTCCGACGCAACGTGCAATCCGGTCACGAGCGCAGCGAGTCCTCCCGACGCGCTCCACAGCGCGATGACGAGCGATACGACGAGCGTGACCGAGACACCGGTGTGGTTCGCGCTCGCGATCGACTTCAGTTGGAACTTGATGAAGCTCTCGACCTCGTCGGGGAGTGCCCGGGCGAAGTTGTCGACCTGGTGCTCGACGTCGCTCGGTTTGGCGACGAGCCCGTACACGGAGACGACGGCGATCAACGTGGGCACGAACGCCAAGAACGCGTAGAACGCGACGCCGGCCGACACGAGGGTCAGGTTGTGCGCCCGCATCCGCTCGGGGAGCTTCCGGAGCACGAAGAACATTTTCGCGAACCGGCGCTTCGCCATCGGTTACCTCTCGTTGTCCACCAGGACGCAGCGCGTGCCACGGTAGATCGTGGGCATGCACTTGTTGCAGTGGATGCAGAGCGATTCGTACGTCGCGTCTTCCCGCATGCGCTGCACGAGATCGGGCTCGCGGAGCAGCGCGCGCGCCATCTGCACGAACGCGAACCCGTCGCCGAGGGCGCGCTCGATCGTCTCCAGCCGGTCGATGCCGCCGAGGAGGATGAGCGGCATGGAGAGCGCGTCCCGGAACTGACGCGCGTACTGCAGGAAATAGGCCTCCTCGAACGGGTACTCCTTGAAGAAGCGGCCGGCGAGCACCTTGAAGCCCGGTCGCAGCGCGGCGGGAACGTCGCCGCCATCTCCTGGATCGGTGCTTCGCCGCGGAACAGGTACATCGGGTTCTCGAACGAGCTCCCGCCGGTGAGCGTCATCGCGTCGAGCGCACCGTCGGCCTCGAGCATCCGCGCGACCTCGATGCTCTCCTCGAGCCACAGCCCGCCCACCACGCCGTCGGCCATGTTGAACTTCGCGGTCACCGCCGCACGGTCACCGATCGCGTCGCGCACCGCGCGCACGACCTGGCGCGGGAATCGCGCGCGGTTCTCGAGGCTCCCGCCCCACTCGTCGGTCCGTCGGTTGAGCTTCGGCGAGAGGAACGCACTGAGCAGGTAGTTGTGGCCGAGGTGGATCTCGACCGCGTCGAAGCCCGCCTCGACGAGGACTTCCGCGCCGGCGCGATAGAGGTCGGTGATCGCTTCGATGTCGTCGGTGGTGACGGCCTGCGTGCGCCGCATCCCGAGTGGGCTGAACACGCGCGACGGCGCGACGCTCGGATGCTTGGTGCCGGCCGGGTTCGCGACCGGTCCGGCGTGGCCGATCTGCGCGGACGCCGCCGCGCCTTCGGCGTGGATCGCGTCAGTGAGCTTCCGCAGACCGGGACCGATCTCGGGATTGTCGAGCGTGAGCTGGTGGCCGTCGGTGCTGCCCGCGCGCGTAACCGCGCAGTACGCGACCGTCGTCATGCCCACGCCACCCGCGGCCACGCGGCGATGGAACTCCACGAGATCGTCGGTGACCACGCGCTTCGGCGTCCGCCCCTCGAACGTGGCGGCCTTGATGATCCGATTGCGCAGCGTGACCGGACCCAGGCGGACCGATTCGAACGGGGTGGGTGCGCTCATGCGCCCCACGCTACGGCGCAACGATCTGGCAATGCCTGCGCCGAAGGCGCGATCGCTTTCGGCGGATGCCTGCGCCGAAGGCGCGATCGCTTTTCGGCGGAAGCTTGCGCCGAAGGCGCGGGATTGTCACGATTCCCGCAGCGATCGGCTCACGAGACGGAGACCCCGCATGCTCGCCACCGACTACCCGTTGCTGAACCTGTTCTGGACGATGATCGAGATCTTCTTCTTCGTGATCTGGATCTGGATCCTGATCACAGTGTTGATCGACGTGTTCCGCAGCCACGACCTGTCCGGTTGGGCGAAGGCGCTGTGGCTGGTCTTCATCGTCTTCCTCCCGCTGCTCGGCGTGCTCATCTACCTGATCGCCCGCGGCGGCTCGATGCACGAGCGCGCGGTCCAAGCGGCCCAGGCCCAGGACGCGGCGATGAAGGAGTACGTGCAGTCGGTTGCCGCGTCGTCGGGTGGCACCAGCACCGCCGACGAGCTCGCGAAGCTGGCCGACCTCCGCGACAAGGGTGTGATCACGGCCGACCAGTTCGAGGCGCAGAAGGCCAAGCTCCTCGCATAGCCGTCGCGCTCGACGCTGATTTCGTTTCCGCGACGAAAACTGACCGCTGCTCCCACCGCGGACGGTGACGACGTGTCGGCGCGCGGACCGCAGAGATGAACCGAGCGTGACCGCGCGCGCGTGACAAAGTGCGCGCGACCGGTCCGAATCATCACGCGCGCCGAAGATCACGGAATTCGAAGCGTGCGCGGCCGCGCCATTGGGTAGGCGTGCGGCCACGGGGAAATCGACGGCCACATGCGTAGTGTGGCGGCCCACAACCGCTTCAGAGGGGGAGACTCGTGCGGAAACGGAAGCTCTTACTCGCGCTCACACCAGTGTTCGCGGTAGCACTGGCGGCGCCGATGGCCGGCGCCAGCCAGAACCAGCAACAGAGCAGCAGCCAGGCAACGACCGAATACGTCGTGGTCTACGGCGAAGGGGCGACGGGGGCCGCCCGCGCCGCGATCGCGCAGTCGGGTGGCCAGATCGTTCGCGAGAACGCGGACGTCGGTGTCGCCACCGTGCAGTCGACGGACACGAACTTCGTGGCCGACCTCTCGAGCAAGTCCGGCATCGAAGGTGTCGCGCACAACACCACGATCGGCAGCGTGCCGAACGCCCAGGCGCGTCCGAACGTCAAGCGGGACGCGGTCGAGAAGGCCGGACGTGACGCCGCCACCACGAGTGCCGACCGGCACCGCGGCGGCAAGACGCCCAACGCCGAGCCGCTCGCGGACCTGCAGTGGGACATGCAGCAGATGCACGCGACAGTCGACGGTTCCTACAAGGTCGAGCAGGGTGACAAGCGCACGCTCGTCGGCGTCATCGACACCGGCGTCGACGGTCACCACCCCGACATCGAGCCGAACTTCTCCTTCAAGCTGAGCCGGAACTTCACGGTCGACATCCCCTTCGACGCGAACGGCGCCGAGATCGACGGTCCGTGCGAGGACGAGGCCGACCACTCCTGCAACGACCCGTCTGACGTCGACGAGGACGGTCACGGTACGCACGTCGCGTCCACGATCGGCTCGCCGATCAACGGGCTCGGCATCGCCGGTGTCGCGCCGAAGGTCACGCTCGTGAACCTGCGGGCCGGTCAGGACTCCGGGTACTTCTTCACCCAGCCGACCGTCGACGCCCTCACGTACGCGGGTGACAACGGCATCGACGTCGTGAACATGAGCTATTACGTCGACCCGTGGTTGTTCAACTGCAAGAACAACCCCGCCGACAGCCCGCAGGATCAGGCCGAGCAGCGGACGATCATCACGGCCGTCCAGCGTGCGCTCGACTACGCGCACTTCAAGGGCGTCACCTTGGTGTCGGCCGCCGGCAACGGCGCGACCGACTACACCAAGACGATCATCGACGACAGCAGCCCGGACTTCGCCAGCGAGGTCGGCGAAGCACCGTACGAGCGGACGATCCCGCCGTCGTGCATCAGCATGCCGTCCGAAGGCAACTACGTGATCCCGGTGTCGGCGACCGGTCCGTCGACGCGCAAGTCGTACTACTCGGACTACGGGAGGGGCTACGTCGCCGTGGCCGCACCCGGGGGTGACGCGTACGACACGCCCGACGGCAGCCGCGACGTCACCGGTGCGGTGCTCGCCGCCTACCCGGAGAACGTCGGGCTCGCCAACGGCGACATCGATCCCGCGACCGGCGAGCCGACGAACGAGTTCGTCGTCCGCGACTGCGAGCACGGCACGTGCGCGTACTACCAGTACCTGCAGGGCACGTCGATGGCGTCGCCCGCACGCAGTAGGTGTCGCGGCGTTGATCGTCTCGAAGTACGGCTGGTACGGGCGCAACGGCTTCGGCTTCCCGCCCGCACTGACGCAGGCCCGGATGATGTTCACTGCGAACGAGCACGCGTGTCCGCAGCCGAACCCGACCGTGTACGTTCGCCAGGTCCCGCAATCCGACGGCTCGATCAACACCGTCACGTCGGATCCGCAACTCTGCGAAGGCGGACCGAACTACAACGGCTTCTACGGCACCGGCATCGTCGATGCCCTCGCCGCAGTGGGCCGTGGTTGGTAGCCGAACGTCGTAAGTCGTAAGTCGTAATTCGTAAGTCGCTGCACAAGCGCAACCGAACTGGCGTGAGTGGCGTGGGATTATCCCCGCATCACTCACGCCAGTTCCGCGTGTAGGGGCGGCGGCTCGCTAGCGTAGGCGGCGGCTTGGATGTCGTAGAGCTCGCGGTACTGGCCGCCGTGGCCGACGAGCTGCTCGTGGGTGCCGACCTCGACCACGCGTGCGCCGTCGAGGACGATGATCAGGTCGGCCATGCGCACGGTCGAGAACCGGTGGGACACCAGCACCGTGATGCGACCGTCCTCGGCGCCGTTGTCGTCCCGGGCGGAGGCGGCGTAGCGCTCGAACAGTGCATGCTCGGTCTCGGCGTCGAGCGCGGCGGTGGGCTCGTCGAGCACGACGAGCAGGGGATGGTCACGCATGAACCCGCGCGCGAGTGCGAGCTTCTGCCACTGCCCGAACGAGACGTCGACGCCGTCGTCCCACGAGACCCCGAGTTGTGTGTCGAGCCCGCGTGCGAGGTGGTCGACGACATCGCGGGCGCCGGCGCGATCGACCGCGGTCTCGACGGCCGGGTGGTCGTCGAGGCGGTCGAGATCGCCCAGCCCGACGGTCTCACTCGCGCGCAGCTCGAAGCGGAAGAAGTCCTGGAACGCGCCCGTGAGCCGTGTGCGCCACTCCGCACGCGGGCATTCGGGACAGGTCGACGCCGTCGACGGTGATCCGGCCCGCGACCGGCTCGTAGAAACGGCAGAGGAGCTTCACGAGCGTCGACTTCCCGGCACCGTTCTCCCCCACGATCGCGACGACGGCGCCAGCCGGGATCTCGAGGTCGACGTCTTCGAGCACGAGCCGTTCGGTGCCGGGGTAGCGGAACGACACGTGGTCGAGCTTGATGCCGTCGTGCAAACGGACGGGCACCTCCTGGTCGGCGCGGTCGTCGATCGCCTGCGCGTAGTCCTCGAGCCACGCGAGGCGGCGCGCGCCGTCGAGCCAGATGCCCCGGAGGAATCCGATCTCACCGACGGTCGCGCCGACGTACTGCGACAAACGGCTGCCCGCGGCGAGCACCAGCAAGACGTCACCGACGGACGCGTCGAGGCCGGTCGCGACGAACACGACCGCACCCACGTACGCGCAACCGAAGATCGCCCACGCGATCGTGTGCCAGAAGGCGCTCCCCCACCGTGCGGACGACACCGGCGTGTACCAGTCCTCCCACGTGGCGCGGCGCTCGTCGACGAGACGCGGGCCGAGGCCTTCGAGTCGTACCTCCTTGCCGGGTGGCGCGGTGGTGCCGAGCACGAAGTAGTGCCGCGCGAGGCGGTCGCGCGACGCGACGCGCTCCTCGGCGTCACGTTCGACGCCCGGCCGCCAGCTCGCCATCGCGACGGTTGGCAGCGCGAACACGACGAGCAGGATGAGCAACGGGCTCACCGACGCGAGCAGGACGATCGTCACGCCGAGCCGGAGGATCCAACCCGCGGTCGAGAAGACCGACATGTACATGTGGTCGAGCGTGAACACCTGATCGCGCAAGATGCTCAACCGGTCGAGGTACTCGGGCCGTTCGTGGTGCTCGATCGTCGGCACCGACGCCTGCAACCGGGCGACGTGCGACTCGAGGAAGATCGTGACGCGGTCGCGGAAACGGCGTTGGGCGCGGTCGCCGACGACCTTGAGGAACCACGTGGCAGTCGCGGAGATGCCGAGGCCGGCGGCGGCGATGTACACGAGCGAACGGTTGTCGTCGACGACCCCTTGCGCGATCAGCTTCAACCAGAGCGCGAGCAGCGCGTCGGGCAACGCGGCGAAGAGCACCATGCCGAACGCGAAGACGAGCAGCCGAGGCTCGGCGCGGTAGCCGAGCTTCACCAGCCGCCACATCGACGACAGGCCGCCGGGCATGTCCTCGTCGTCAGCTGCCCGCTTCGACCCGGATTCAGCTGAGGACGTCATACGACTCCTCCGCGCCGTCGTCACCGAAGCGGGACGCCTGCATGTCGAACATCGTCTTGTAGCGGCCGCCGAGCGCCATGAGCTCGGAATGTGATCCGAGCTCGACGACGCGGCCGCCTTCCACCACGCAGATCCGGTCCGCGTGGCGCACAGTCGAGAAGCGGTGGGAGATGAGGATCGTCGTGCACTCGCGCGTCGCGGCGAGGATGCGATCGAAGATCTCGGCCTCGCCGCGCACGTCGAGTTGCGCGGTCGGCTCGTCGAGCAAGACCACGCCGGCCCCCATGCGCACGGCGCAGAGGGCGCGCGCGAGTGCGACGCGCTGCCACTGCCCGCCCGACAAGTCGGTGCCGCCGGCGTACCCACGCGCGAGCACGGTGTCGAGGTCGGCGAGATCGCTCGCGCCGGCCTGCACGAGCGCGGCGTGGATGTCGGCGTCCGGTGCGCCGTTCGGCGCGACGTTCGCGCGCAGGGGCCACTCGTAGCGGATGAAGTCCTGGAAGACGGCGGTGACCTGGGTGCGCCACGATTCGAGATCGAAGTCACGGATGTCGACGCCGTCCACCTCGATCGCACCCTGCTGCGGGTCGTAGAGGCGGCACAACAACTTGGCGAACGTGGTCTTGCCCGCACCGTTCTGGCCGACGATCGCGAGCGAGCTGCCCGCCGGGATCGTGAGATCGAAGTGGTCCAGGACCGGCCGTTCGTCCGCGTCGTACGCGAACGTGAGGTCCCGTACCCGGATCTCGCGCGCGGGCAGGCCGCGCGCGGATCGCGAACCGGACGTGAGCGCCCCGATCGGTGCCATCGCCTCACCGAGGCGCATCGTGGCCGCGACCGGTTGGGCCGCGCCGTCGAGCGCCCAGTTCAAGCCACCGAACGCGATCGAACTGGTGCCGACCGCGGCGGTTGCGAACACGACCAGCGCCGAGAGCGTGATGCTGCCGGACGACGCCGCGTTCGCGAGGGACCAGAACACGAGTCCGTTGGCCGCAAGCACGACGAACACCGTCCCCGCGACCGACTTCTCTCGCAGCCGCGTCGCGCGCCATTGCAATTCGAAGAGGCGCCGGCGCCGGGCGGCGAAACGCTCCACCGTCCAACCCGACAACCCGAACAGCCGGATCTCCTTGGCGGCCGGTGCGTCGACCGCGAGGCGGTACGAGTAGTCGGCGTGCCGCTGCGCGCCGCGCACTTCGTCGGTGTTGCGGTCACGCCACACCGAGCTCTCGCGCAGCAACCAGTGTGTCGCGGCCCACGCACCGCCGAGCACGAGCGGTGCCCACCAGCGGTAGCGCGCCAGCAGGATCGCCTGCGCGATCCCACCGGCCATGTCGACGAGCCCGACTGCGATGAAGTCCATCGCGATCGCGAGCGGCGGGCCGGCGATCCCGAGGTCGAAGTCGCGCGCCATCGTGAGGTCGTTGGCGAGCGTGGGTCGTTCGAGGTGCGCCATGCCCGGCGGTCCGACACAGGCGCGCATCAGGCGATCGTGCAGCCACGCCGCGGTCCGGCTCCCGAGGTTCGCGCTCACCGCTTGGTGGATCGGTGCGAGCACTTGCAGCAGCACGAACACGACACCCATGAAGGCGAGCGGCGCGCCGAGCGCGTTCCCGCCTTCGACCGCGCCGATGACCGCGCCCATCGCGATCGCGAACGCGGCCGGGAGCGCGCCCCGCAACAGGAGGATCACCCACCAGGTGGTGGCGAGCGACCGATCCGCCTTCGGCAGCACCGCGAAGAACTGCCACTCGTTGCGGGCCTGCAGCCGCGCTATCACGGCACCATCGTGGGCCGAGCCTGGGCGAACGTCCAGCGGTGCCCTTCGAGGTCCTCGGCGACGTACGCGCGATAGCCGTACTGGTGGATGGGCTCGATGATCGTCGCGCCCGCCGCGCACGCGTGGGCGAAGTGCGCATCGAGGTCGTCGACGAACACGAACGGCATGTGCGTGACACCGCATTCCGGTTCGGCCGGGTCGTCCTCGCGCCGGAACAAGACCAGCGAGCCGTTGCCGATGTGGAACTCGATCCACGGCATGTCCTCGCCGGTGTCAGGCAGGACCGGCGGATCGAAACCGAACGCCGTCGCCAGCCACCGGGCCGCGGTCACCGGCTTCCGGTAGTACAGGACGAGGTTGAGTCGGGACTGCTCCTGGATCTCCCGCGACGCGTTCTCGCGTCGTGCGCACCATTTCACGAACCAGTCCGGCACGACGCGCACGAACGAGAAGCTGCCGGTGATGTTCTCGTTCCCACCCGGGAGCACACGCGCATGAACCTGCACGTTGGTACCGGTCTCGATCGGCGCGAAGCGGACGTCGACTTCGACGTCATCGACCGAGCTCGACCATTGCAACCGTGCGCCCGGCTCCCAGACCGTGATCCGTCCGAGCTCGAGAACGTCGCGGCTCTCCTCGTCGTACACCTCGATGATGCGGCCGCCGACGCCGGGCTCGCACCGGCGCGCGATCGCGTGCGTGGAGTCGTAGTAGCTGATCGGTGTCCGCATCCACCAGTGATCCATCTCGTCGGTGAACGCAGTGAACGCGGTGTGCGGATCGACGTTCACATCGACCGTGCAGGAGACCGCCGGGAGGTCCGTCATGCCGGTGCCTTTCCTTCGACGTGGCGTTTGAACGATCGGAGCTGCTCGTTCCAGTGGGCCTGCACCTGGTCGAGCCACGCCTGCAGCGCGACGAGCGAGTCCGGCCGCAGCCGGAACACCCGCACGCGTGCGTCAGCGGGGACCCGTTCGTCCACGACGACACCGGCTTCCAGGAGGATTCGCAGGTGCCGGCTCATCGCCGGCGGTGTCGTTCCTGCCGCACTCGCGAGCTCACCGGCGCGGTGCGGCCGGTCGCCGAGCAGCTGCACCACCCGGCGCCGGGTCGGGTCGGCCAGCGCCTCGAGCAACGAGTCCACGACAGGTTCGTTCTGCACGATGCAAATAGTTATCAGCTTCTTGAACTACCGGCAAGGGAACTCTCGTTGCACCGCCGCGCCTGGAGCTGGGTGGTCGAACCGCTGCAAGTGACCGGGAAGTGGACACTCACCCACGAGTAGGTCGTGCGCGCGCAGGCCGCGCCATCTCCACGAACGCACGGGCGGCCGGGCTGAGCGGTACCGCGCGGTGCAGGAGCCCGATCGTGCGCGTCAGCGCGGGCACCAATCGCGCCAACCGCGCGCCGCGCGTCGCCAGCTCCTCCGCCGAGGCCCGAGGCAAGAAGCCGATTCCCGCGCCGTCGAGCACGAGCGGGCCGATGGCTTCACGTTGCGACGTCTCCACTGCGATCGTGGGCTGCACGCGTGCGGACGCGAGCGCGCGGTCGAGCAGGTCGCGTGTCGACGTGCCGGCCGGCGTGGTGATGAGGGGTAACTGCGCCAACTCCGCGACCGGAAGCCGTCCGTCGCGCGCCAGCTCGGTGCCCGGTGGGCACACCGCGACGATCTCCTGGCGCTCGAGGCGCAACGTGACGAACGAGTCGTCGCGAGGCGGGAGCTCGGTGAGGCCGAGCTCGCTCTGACCGACGGCGACGCGCCGCTCGAGCGCCGCGTTGTCCTCGGGGTCGGCGATGAGCACGGACACACCCGGGTGCGCGGACCGGAACCGTCCGATCAGGCCCGCGAGCGGCTCCGCCACCAGTGTCGGCAGCGCGACCAGGTCGAGGGTGCCGTGTCGCAGCTCGCGCACGGCGGCCACCGCGTCCACCGCGGCGTCGCGGTCACGGAGGAGCTGGCGCGCGGGACCGAGCAACGCCTCGCCGGCGGCCGTGAGCCGCACCGTGCGCCCCGCTCGTTCGAACAGGTGCACGCCGAGCTCCCGCTCCAGCCGGTGCACCCCCTCCGACAGCGAGGGTTGGGCCACGTCGAGCGCGGCCGCGGCGCGGGTGAAGCTGCCGTGGTCGACGACTGCGCAGACGTACTCCATCGGACGCAGTTCCATAGGTAAATCCTATGTGATTGGAAGGTCGCCTGAGGTAGCGCTATGGGTGATCGGCCTGGTCCACTGAGCGCAGTGCACACACACCAGCTCCTGATCGCGGTCGCCGTCGGCGCAGTCGTCGGGCTCGCGAGCGGCGCGTTCGGCAAGGGCGGATCCGCGCTGGCCACTCCCCTCCTCGCCGCGTTCGGCATCCCGCCGATCGTCGCCGTCGCCTCGCCGCTCCCCGCGACGATTCCCGCGACAGCGATCGCGGGGCGCGCCTACGCCCGCGCCGGGAAGTTCGACTGGCGCGTCGTTCGCATCGGCATCGTCGTCGGTCTGCCGCTCACTGCCGCGGGCGCGCTCCTCACCCGCTGGGTGCCGGGTGAACCGCTCGTGCTCGGCAGCGAACTGCTCGTGCTCGCGCTCGCGTTGCGCATGCTCCTGCGACCGCAGACGAACGAAGCGCCGGCCACCGAGTCGATGAATGCGCCACCGCTCCCCCGCGTCGTGGCAACGGTCGCCGCGGTCGCGTTCGTGTCCGGCCTGCTCGCCAACAGCGGTGGCTTCCTGCTCGCGCCGCTGTTCGTCGCGGTCCTGCACATGCCGTTGAAGCGCGCGACTCGGTACCTCGCTCGGCATCTCACTCGCATTGGCGATCCCCGGCACGATCGTCCATGCCGCGCTCGGTCACATCGAATGGCCCCTGACGATCGCGTTCGGACTCGCGTCGGTTCCCTTCGCGCGGCTCGGCGCGCACATCAGCCTGCGTGCGAGCGCGCGCGGGCTGGCGCGCAGCTACGGCATCGCCCTCGCCCTCGCATCGACGCTTCGCGCTCGTCGCCACGCACTGAGCGCACGAGCGACGGCCGCGCGCCCAGCTTCTAGGCTCCGGCGATGCCCGACTCGGACAACGCGGACTCGGCGCCCGGTGTGCACGAAGTGGTGCTCGTCCGCCACGGCGAGACCGAGTGGAGCCGGTCCGGGCGCCACACGAGTCACACGGACCTGGCCCTCACCGACGCGGGCCGCGCCGCCGCGACCGCCCTCGCACCCGTCCTCGCGCGTCGATCCTTCGCCCTCGTGCTCGCGAGTCCGATGCGCCGGTCGTTGGAAACCGCACGGCTCTCCGGGTTCTCGTCTCCCGACGTGCGCGAGGAGCTCCGCGAGTGGGATTACGGCGACTACGAAGGTCGCACCACTGCTGCGATTCGCCGGGACGTGCCCGACTGGACCGTGTTCACCCATCCGGTGCCCGGCGGCGAGACGATCGACGCAGTTGCCGCGCGCGTCGATCGCATCATTGCCGAAGCGCGCGCCGCGTCCGGCGACGTGCTGATCTTCGGGCACGGACACGCGCTGCGTGTGCTCGGCGCGCGGTGGTGCGCCTTCCCACCGTTGTACGGGCGCAACCTCGCGCTGCAACCGGCATCAGTGTCCGTGCTGACGTACGAACGCGAGACGCCCGTGCTCGAGCACTGGGACTGGCTGCCCGACCCCGTCTGATACTCGGCGTGCTCCCGCACGCCGTCGACCACCGTCCCGACAGCCGCGCATTCCGACACCACGCGAACGGTGGGGTGCCCGAAGGCACCCCACCGCACTGCAGCACATCTCATCGGACAGTTGTCAGCTCGCGGGCGGCGACAGCACGCCATCGATGACGTAGACGGTCGCGTTCGCGGTCTGCACGTTGCCGCACACGACCTTGGCGCTGCCGTTCACGGTGAAGTCCTCACCGGAACCCGAGACCGTGAGATCCTGACCTTCGAGCGTCTTGTGCGTACCTGCGAGCGCGTCCGGCGCAATGCGGCCCTGCACCACGTGGTACGTGAGCACCTTGGTGAGCGCACCGGTCGGGTCGGCCATCGCCGCCTGCAACGCGGACTGGTCCATCGCCGCGAACGTGGAGTTGGCCGGCGCGAAGACGGTGAGCGCATCGGCGGAGTTGAGCGTGTCGCCCAGGTTCGCGGCGGTCACCGCGGACACGAGCGTCGACAGCAACGGGTTGTTCGATGCCGCCGTCGCCACCGGGTCGTCGGCCATGCCCGTGACGCTGCCTTGGCCCGTGGTCGGCACCTGCTCGCACGCGGGCCCGAACGGGGCGTCGGCGGCGGACGAGTTGCCGTCCATCGTCGTCGCAGCCGTGGTCGATGCGGTCGTCTGGGCGCTGCTCGCGCTGTCGTCGTCATCGCCGCCGCACGCCGCCATGATGACGGAGAGTGAGAGCGCAACGGCAACGCCGGCGACCATTTTCTTGCGCGATGTACCAAGCATTCGACAGTTCCTCCTGTTGGCTTCGGGGGGTTCTCGGCGAGATCAGCCGACCCGAACGACGACGGAGTGCCACCCCGTTGCGCCGTCGGGAATAGGTGCAACTCGTGCTTCGGGCTGGACTGCCCCGGTTTTGTCGGTCGCACGTACTTCGATGCGGTGGTTGCCCGTGGTTGCATCCCACTCGTATTTCCACTGCCGCCACGTGTCGATCGTCAGCTCGTCGGCGAGCTCGGCGCGCACCCACGGCCCTTCGTCGACGCGCACTTCGACGGCTTCGATGCCGCGATGTTGTGCCCACGCGACACCCGCGACCGCAACCTTGCCCGGCGCGACACGCGCGAGCGGCTTGGGAACGTCGATGCGCGATTGCGTCTTGATCGGCCCTTGTTGCGCCCAGCCGCGCTGCGCCCAGTACGCATCGAAGTTCTCGAACGTCGTCAGCTCGAGATCGACGACCCACTTGGTCGCGGACACGTAGCCGTACAGACCGGGCACGACCATGCGCACGGGGAAGCCGTGCTCGACCGGCAGCGGCTCACCGTTCATCCCGAACGCGAGCAGCGCGTCGCGCCCGTCGGTGATCGCGGCGACGGGCGTCCCCGAGGTCCACCCGTCGGCGGATGTGCTCTTCAGTTGATCTGCGTTCGGGTGCACACCTGCTTCGCGCAGGATGTCGGCGAGGGGAACGCCCAGCCACTTCGCATTGCTGATCAACTTGCCGCCGACCTCGTTCGACACGCACGTGAGCGTGATGTCGCGCTCCACCACATTGCGCTTCAGGAGATCGTCGAACGTGAACTCGAGCTCGTGATCGACCATGCCGTGCACCTTCAGGCGCCACGATTCGGCCGTGATCTGCGGCACCGACAGCGCGGTGTCGATCCGGTAGAAGTCCTTGTTGGGCGTGATGAACGGCGTCATGTTCGGTACGTCCACCATCGTTCCGGCCGGAACCGGTGGCGCGGCCGACTGCGCCACGGGGAGCACGACGTTGTCCCGGCTCGCGGCGACGTCGAACCGGTGCTTGAGCCACTTGCCCGCGCCACCGGCCGCGGCCGCAGCAACCGCGAGGCTGCCGCTCAAGACGAAGAATCCGCGCCGGTCGACGGCGGCCTTGCGTTCGGTCGTTCCGAGGCGCTGGTGCAACCGTTCGGCGAAGCCCGCACCCTTCTCGTTGCGGACCTCGAGCACCGTCTTCGGCGCGTGCAGCCGGTTGAGCAGTGCGAGCAACGCCATGATCCCGGCGAGCGCGCCCACGAGCGGCGGCAGGATGTCGAGGGCGTGGCCGGTCGGTCGCTGCACGGCGACAACCGCGCCCACCATGCCGAACGCACCGATCCCGAGGACTCCGATCCACGGCCGGCGGTATGCCAACGCGCCGATCACCAGGCCGAGCAGCCCGATCACGATCAGCATGCCCACGCGCAGCGCGGCCTTGTCGTTCGTCCCGAACTGGTCGACCGCGAAATTCTTCAACCAGATCGGTGTGCGATCGATGAATTCGGCGCCCACCGCGTCCCGCGGTGATTGGACGTTGCGGAAGAGCCCGGCGACGAAATCACCGACGCCGAGTGCGAGTGCGGCCGCGACAAGACCCGCGATCGCCGCGAGCGCCCTGGTCGTCCAAGGGCGCGCGCCGGTGCGAGCAGTGATGGCGGCCGTGGTCACATCCTCTCTTCGGCGCGGATCATCTCAGCGGATGCATGTGCGTATTACAACGCGGCCGCGATCGCGACGATTCCGTGTCCGATCGAGGCGACCGCGAGCGGAACGAGCCTCAGCGCGGGCGAGGCGTGATCTCCCGGCGGTACAGGTTGTCGACGTAGCCGTCGATCTCGGCCTGCTTCCAGAACGTGAACCCGAGCTTGCCGATGACGCGCTGCGATGCGTCGTTGGTCGGGTCGATCATCGCGAGGAGCTCACCTCGAAACGTGTCCGTCGCGACCTCGAGTACCGCACGACCGGCCTCGGTTGCGTACCCACGTCCGCGCGCGTCGGGCACCAGCCGGTATCCGAACTCCAAACGGCGCGTGCCCTCGAAGTCGAACCACGCGACACCCGAGTAGCCGACGATCGTGCCGGTCGCCCGTTCGATGACCGGCTGCTTCGCGAACGGCACCTCCATCGCGGTCCGCAGCATCTCGTCGAACCGCGCGTGCGCGGAATCGAGTTCGTGCACGCCGCCCGAGAACACCATGAACTCCGGCGAACAGAACAGCTCGACGAAGCGGGCGCGGTCCTCCTCACGCGGCAGCCGCACCTCCAACCGTTCCGTCAACATCGCCGGCAGACGCTAACCGGGTCCCGTCGTCACGGCGGAGGGAGGGTGTACACGGAACGGTCCGTGCCGGCGAACGTGGCCTTGGCGGTGAAGCCGAGTTGCTGCATCTCGGCGGCGCGCGAGTCGGTGAGCCAGTCGTTGTCGACGACGATGTCGCGCACGTGCAGGTCTCGCAGCTGCGCGATGGTCTGTTCGCTGGGGAACTCGGCCATGTCCTTGCGCAGGTCGATGTAGCGCTGGGGGAAGAATCCCGAGTAGCCGTTCACGAGCGGGTGGCCGTGTTCGAGGCCGAGGAGCATCGCGGTGGTGGTGTCGGCGTAGTCGATCGAGCTCGGGCTGGCGGGGAACGGGATCATCGCGATCGGCGCGTCGGGGCGGTACGAGAGGTACGCGACCCAGTCGGCGTTGTGACCGGGGATCGTGGGCTCGGTGTGCAGCGGCGTCTGTGCGACCTCGACGATGGCGAGTGCGGTGAGCGCGATCGCGAGGACGGCGCCCCAGCGGTGCCACCACCGCCAGAGCGCATCGAGACCGAGGCCGGCCAGCAGCGCGACTCCCACTTGGGTCAGCACCGCGAACCGGTACGGGCTGCGGATGCGAGAAAGCCCCGGGAGGTTGTCGCGCAGGAACTGGTACGGCGCCCAGCCGAAGAGGTGGAGGCCAAACCCGTCGGCGAGCAGGGACGCGACGACCGCCACCGCGATGACGGCGAAGATCCAACGCAGTTGCTTGCGGCGCGCGCCGGCGAGGCCGAAGTACGCGAGCACGAGGAGGATGGTGCCGGGGTACAGCGCGAGCTGGGTGCCGTGGGCGGTTCCGACGAGTGGCAGGTGCGATCCGAGGGCAGACGCGCGCAGCCGGAACCAGTCGCGCGGATTCGCGCCGAGATCGGCGACGACATCGCGCGGCCACGCATAGCCGCCGATCCGCGAGGACTGCGCGACGAGGAACGACCCTGCGAGCAGGAGCACGACACCGGCCGCAATCGCCGCGTGCGCGAGCTGCGCCACGCGTGGTCTCGTCCGCACGACCATGACGACGGTGACGATCGCGAGCGCGATCAAGAGGAAGTACGCGTAGTACTCGCTCGTGAGGAACGACACCGCGATCCACACGCCGACGATGGCGGCCGGCTGCCAGTCCGGATGGCGGAAGTACCGGAAGAGCGCGTCGAGCCCGAAGAGCATCGGGAACACCATCATGAGCTGCAGCACGCCCAACTCGTTGGCGACGAACGGCAGCGCCACCATCAACGCACCACCGAGTGACGCGGGGACGAACCCCACACCGACACCGTCGAGCAGGCGGGCCGCGGCGACTCCATTGAGCGTGAGCGCGCCGAGCAGGATCAGGGCGTAGGCGACGGTCGCACCGATCCCGAGCAACGTCAGGACGTGGAAGACCGCGCCCGTCAGCGGTTGCGGGTCGGAGAACGCGAACGCACCGCGCGTCGGCGAGAAGATCGGCGCGTTCCAGTAACCGCGGCGGAATGGGCCCAGACCGCGCGCGTTCCATTCCAGCGTCCAGAGGTTGAAGCGCGCGACGGTCGCGACCGGTTCCGAACCGATGGGCAACTGGCTGCCCATCCGCCGGACGAGCGGCCAGGTGACCGCGATGGCGACCGCGCCCAGGCCGACCGGGCGCCAGAGGTGGGAACGCAGGGACCGAAAGCTACGAGGTCCGGCGCCGGCGCATGTAGATGAACGCGCCACCACCCGCGGCGACGACGATCACCGCGATGACGACGACGGCGATCACCGTGCCGTTGCTGTCGCTGCTGTCGTTGGTGCTCGACGCTTCGTCGTGGTCGTCGGCCGCGGTCGAGTCGGTGCCCTCCTCGGCGTGGTGGTCCTCGTCGGCGGGCGCTCCGATCGTGAGCACGGGCGCCGGGTGGTCGGGCTCCGGACCGCCCGGCGGCGTCGCCTCGATCCACCGCACGACGTCACCGTTGTCGTAGGTCTGCAGCGCGCGGAACTCGAGCGTGGTCGCGCCGGCCGGCAACGTGGCGGTGAACGTCAGCTTGACCTCGTCCTCACCCGTGAGCGGGCCGCCGGTCCAGGTGATCCGGTCCGCGCTGACGCTAGAGGTCCAGCCCGCGGTGTCGGCGACGCTCACGTCGGTGAGCGTCTGGCCTTCGGGGAACACGAGCTCGACCTTGACGGTGCCCGCGTTGTCCATCTCGTTGGGGACGGTGACCGTCATCGTGGACGGCTGACCGGCTTCGGCGTCGTCGGAGGTGATCTCGACGTGGGCGAACGTGGGGCTCGCCAGGGCCAGCACGACCGCGACGACGGCAGCGGCGGGGACCCAGCGCTTGGGCTTCAGCAGAGTTGTCATCGGAGCAGTAGTCGCTCGCCGGCCCGTTCCGGTTCCCGGTCGCGGAAACTCCTGCGGCGCTCAGGTGCCGAACGAGGGTTCGACATCGGTTCTTGTACGGATCGAAGCGTTGCGGGTTGACCGTGAAGGGCGGCACCGAGCCCGTCTCCCGCCGAACGCGACGCAGTCACCGGCATCGCGCCAAGGTCCTACAGTTCGCCGGTGGCGGGTGACCGATTGAGCAAGGCCTATGTGAATCCGCCCGCGGGCTGGGAGCGACTGGGGACGCGCGGCTGGGGTCCGTTCGTCACGCGTGAGGAGTTCCGGACGCCGGGTGGCGAGATCGTCACCTGGGAGTCGCGCGCGCACCGCAAGCACCCGTTGCGCGACCTCGGACGCCGCGACTCCACGTGGTTCGCGCCGAACGCCGTCGCGTGGTGGGTCGGCGTGCTCTTCATGATCGGTTCGGCGTGCTTCGCGCTCGGCGCGCTCCCGGGCTATCTCGACCTCGTCGGCACCACCGCCGACAACGTCACCTACTTCGTCGGGTCGATCTTCTTCACGTCCGCCGGCTTCCTGCAGTACTGGGAGGTCGTCAACGCGCCGACCACCCTCGCCGGCCCACGGCCTCGCCGTCGCGTGTTCGCCTGGGAGCCCCATCGCATCGACTGGTGGGCGACGGCCATCCAGTTCGTCGGCACCCTCTCCTTCAACATCAGCACCGGCTTCGCGCTCGTGACCGACCTGAACGCGGCGCAGGTCAACCGGGTCGTCTGGCGACCCGACGCCGTCGGGTCCATCTGCTTCCTCGTGGCCAGCGCGCTCGCCTGGGCCGAGGTGAGCCACGGGCGGCTGTTCCGTCCGCGGTTCACCCTCTCCGGTTGGATCGCGATGCTGAACCTCTTGGGCTCGGTCGCGTTCGGCGTGTCCGCGATCGCGGCCAAAGTCGTGTCCGGCAGCGGCGAACCCCGCAACGTCGAGCTCGTCAACCTCGGCACGTTCGCCGGCGCGCTCTGCTTCTTCGCCGGCGCGCTCCTCCTGCTCCCCGAACGTACCGAGGAAACCGCGACCGTCGCCGCGTGAGGCAGGATGCACCCATGGCCGGCGGTTCCCTGCTCCAAGACCGACTGCTCGAAGGACGCGTCGCGGTCATCACGGGGAGCGGGCGTGGGATCGGGCGCGCGCATGCGCTGCGGTGCGCCGCGTACGGGGCGCGCGTGGTGGTGAACGACATCGGCGTCTCGATCACCGGTGAGCCGACGGAGGAGCGGCCCGGTGACGAGGTCGTGCGGTCCATCCGGGAACTGGGCGGCGAAGCGGTGCTCGACGAGCACGACGTGTCGACCTCAGAGGGTGGCGCCGCGTTGGTGCAGCGCGCGATCGACGAATGGGGACGCGTCGACATCCTCGTGAACAACGCCGGGATCGGACGCCCGAAGATGGTGTTCAACCTCGACGACGACCAGTGGGACGACGTCATCCGCGTCCACCTGCGCAGCACGTTCGTGACCACGCGGCACGCTTCGAAATGGTGGCGGTCCGAGCACAAGGCCGGGCGCGCGGTCGCGGGCCGGATCATCAACACCGCGACCGGCTTGCTGCCGATGGGCGGCGCGGGCCAGTCGAACTACGTCGCGGCCAAAGCGGGCATCGCGGCGTTCACGGTCGCGGTCGCACAGGAGATGGAGCCGTACGCGGTCACGTGCAACGCGATCCTTCCGGGTGCGGCCACTCGCATGGCCGCGGTCGGATGGCGCAGCGAGCGTTCGGTTGCTGCGGGCGCCGAGCAGAGCCCGGACAACGTCGCGGAGTTCGCGTGCTACCTCGCCAGCTCGGAAGCGGGATGGATCAGTGGACAGCTGTTCCACGTGAGCGGGTTTCGCATCGGGCACGCGGTGCCGTGGACGCTGCGCGCGGAACTCACGCGTGACGATCGCGGCTTCGAGCGCGACCGACCTCGTGCGCGAGATGCCGCGCTTCTTCAACGCGGGCCCGCCGCGCAACGAGAAGCCACCCGACGAGTGGCGCGCGAGTGGCCGCAAGCTCGAGTGAGACGGTTCGCTCGGCGTAGGCGATCTTCTCGGTGTCGTTGTCCTAGGTGTCGTTGTCCTCGATGATGCCGAACCCGAGGCCGAGCCAACCGCCGAGCTTCGCGTTCACCGGGTTGCTCAGCACGAGCACGATCGATTCGTCCGGCTCGTCGATCTCGTCGCCGTTCACGACGACCGGCACGGTCTTGTGCGTCTCACCGGGCGCGAACGTGAGCGTGCCCGACGCGGCGACGAAGTCGGCCGGAGTGGTCGCGCTCCCGGGTGCGGCAGTCCACGAGACGGTCACCGCCGATGTGCTCGCGGCCGACAGTGTCACGGGGATGGCGATCGTGCTGGTGCCACGATCACCTTCCTGGGTGGTCGCGAAACCCGGCCGGACCTTCACGCCCGGCTCGTCATCGACGATGATCCCGTAGCCGAGGCCCAGGAAACCACCGAGCTTCGCGTTCGTCGGATGGCGGAACGAGACGAGGAACGTCTCGTCGCCCTCTTCGGCGGTGTCGCCGTTCACGAGCACCCGCACCGTGTGCTCGGTCTCGCCGGGTGCGAACGTGACGACCCCCGATGCGGCGCCGAAGTCACCGGGTGACGTCGACTGACCGGGCAGTGTCGACCAGTCGACGGTGACCGTCTGGCCGGAGCGGCGCGACAGCGTGACGGGGACGTCGAACGCGGTCGTGCCGCTGTCGCCCTCGACCACGCTCGCGGCGCCGGGTTCGACACACGGCGGCGCGCAGTCGGGCGTTCCCGGCACGCACAACGCCACCAGCGCCGATGGTGCGTTCGCGGTGAAGTCGCCCGGGCTCGAACCACCGCTCGAACGCGTGCCGATGCCGGTCCCGACGACCACAGTGCCGTCCACGACGGCCGCGCCCGATGCGATTCCGGAGAAGCTCCCCGGCTCGCCGATGTTGCGATCGAGGAGGAGCGCGCCGTTCGTCGCGTCGTACATGCGCAGGTGCGGGCTCACGACGCTGCCGACGATGACGACGCCCGGTACCACGCTCGTCGGGCCGAGCTCGCGTCGGCCGCGAGCCCGGTGGCGCCGGTGTTCTGCCAGATCACTGCGCCGGTGTCGAGGTCCAGCGCGTGCACGGTGGGCTGCTGGGGTGCGAGGACGTCGTCGCCGGGCGCGGTCGAGAGGTCGGCGCGCCGCGCGCCCTCGTCGACCGATGCGGTACCGATGACACCACCGGTGTCGCCGCCGGGAGTCAACTTCGTCCGCCAGTACGGGAGCCCCGACGGATCCGCGTCGTCCCAATTGACGCCGTCGCGCACGTTGATGCCGTCGCGGTCGAGCACGTAGTAGGTGCCGTCCTTGCTGCCGATACCGAGGACGTCGCGCGACTGGCCACCGACGTCGATGCTGAAGAGGTTCGGCGTCGCACCGAACGCGAGGTCGGCGTTGTCGACCTCGCGCGGTCGCCACCGCCAGGCGGGCACACCGTCGGTGTGCAGTGCGACGATCGCTTCGTCGTACGGCGGCATCGGCGGTGGCGGTGTCGACGTCGCGGGGTCGGTGTCCGTATCGCAGTTGCTCGTGCCGAAGAACAGGAGACCGCGGGCCGCGTCGTACGCGGGCGACGACCACACGTTGCTGCAGCCGTCCTGCGTCCGCGGGTGATCACAACCGGAACGCGTCGCGAAGAAGTCGTCCGGCAGCCCGAGCTCATGCGCCGAGTGGTAGCCGTCGTACGCACGGATCGCGTCCGCGGCGTTCGGACGGCACACCGCGCCGCGCTCGAGATCGAAGAACCAGTCGAGGGTGCCGGCCGCGACGTCGACCGCGTAGAAGCCACCCTTGCCGGTCGCGACGTCGTTGATGTCCATGCCGAAGTAGGCCACGCCGCCGACGACGACCGGTGTCGACTCGATCTGGTTGCGTTCACCGCGGAACGAACACAGGCCGGGTGGCTTGCCGGTGAGCGGGTCGCGGCAGCCGGTGCCCGCCTCGAAGCGCCAGCGCTCGGCGCCAGTGGCCGCGTCGAGCGCGTACATCGTCTCGCCCACGCCGACGAGGACGACGCGGGCGCCGTCGACATCGGTGACGGTCGGTGAACCCGCGGCCGGGAACGACGCGCCCGGTTGGTCCGGCCACACGAAGTGCCAGAGCTCCTTGCCGCTCGCCCAGTCGACCGCGTAGACGTTGCCGTCCCACGACGAGAAGAAGGCCACGCGCACCCGGCCGCGGTTCGGGAGGTCCACCGTCGCGACGCTCGGCGAGGACGTGACAACCGCCTTCGTCGGGAAGCGCCACTTCTCGATCAGTTGCGACGCGGTCGGGGCGGTCAGCCGCTTCTCGTTCGCGTTGAAGAACGTGCGGTGCGGACCGCCGGCGAGTGTCGGCCACTCGAGCGCCGGCGGTGTCATCGCCTCGAGGTCACCCGGGAACAGCGCGACGCCGTCGGGGAACGCGAGGCCCTGACGCACCAGTTCGGGCGGGAGCGGGTCGCCCACACCGTTGAATCTGATCCGCCACACCTTGCCGTTCGGGCCGGGCCCGACATCGGGCAGGGTGCCGCGGAGGTCGAGGTCGGCGTAGTAGATCGTGCCGTCCGCGCCGACCGCGATGTCCTGCGGGCTGCCGGTCGGGATCGGCAGCGTCGTGTTCGGCGGCGCCAGGATGTTGCGCACGAGCCGGCCGTCGGCGCCGAACTCGGCGATCCGGCCGGTGAACACGCTCGATGCGTAGATGTTGCCGTTCGGTGCGAACGCCAGACCTGCGAACACCATGCCCGCGGCCGGGCCGGCGAACACTTCGCGCTGCACCGTGGTGGCGAGCGGTGCGCCGGTCGAGTCGACGCGACCGCAACCATGAGCGGCGTCCGGTCCCGTCGGGAACGGCGGCGAGAAGCGATCGATCCGCAGCCCCGACGACTCCGCTACGTAGATCCGACCCTCCGCGTCGGAGAGCACCGCGCCCGCGGTACCGAGGTCGGTCGCGAGCTTGCACGCGTTGGTCGAGATGTCGTTGGTGTTCGGGTACGCACCCGGCGGACCGGGGAACACCTCATAGGGCGGGAACCACTCGATGAGCTGACCGTTCGCGGTGCCGAAACCCTGGAAGCCGACCTCGCTCGTGAACAACGAGCCGTCCGGCGCGAACGCACAGCCGTGGGGCTCCGCGCCGGCCACGTTGTACGTCGTCGACAGCTTCCCGACCTGCGTGCCGTCCGCGTCGAACACACCCCAACCCGGCGGTGGGTTCGGCTGGCCGCTGTCCTCGCTCGCGACGAATCCACCAGGAACACCCGGACGCTTGCAGATCTCGCCGTTAATGTCGCGACCGCCGGCGCTCGCGGTGTTCACGAGGATGTCTTCGGCGAGCGCACCCTTCCCGATCGTGTCGACGTCGATGCGCCGCATCCGGTTGCCCTCGTTCACGTACAGCAACTCGTCGGACGGTCCCGCGGCCGACACGGCAGCCGGTGCGGCCGTGGCGCGCACAGGGGCGGCCGACGCGGCCGCGCCACCCGCGGAGGCGGCGGTCGCCGCGGTGAAGACGGTGAGGCCCGCGGCGCTGATCAGGCTCCAGAGCCGACGACCGCGCGCACGTCCGCGCGGCTGAACCGAATCCGCGACCACCGAACCCCCCAAGGTCGAGTGCGAGTGTCGCATTCTCGCCGCGCACGCGACGCGACTGTCAACCCCGACCGCGGCTACGCGGACGCGCGCAGCTTCGCCGCGAGGCGCTCGGCCATCGCGACCGTTGTGAGGTGTGTGTTCGCTTTCGGCAGATCGGGCAGCACGGACGCATCGCAGACGCGCAACGACTCGTACCCGATCACGCGACAGTCGAGATCGACGACGGCAGTCGCGTCGTCCGGCCGACCCATGCGACAGCTGCACGCGGCGTGCACGTAGTCCGTCACGTTCTCGTGCAGCCACGCGTCGATGAGGTCGTCCGTCGTGAGCTCGTCGATCGGTGTCGTCAGCGCGAGCGCCCCATCGATCACCGCCGCGACCGCCGGCTCGTGCACGAGGTCGACGATCCGCCGTACCGCGTCGCGCAGGCGCACGAGGTCGCGGTCGTCGGTGAGCATGCCGAATTCGACGATCGGGTCGACGCGCGGATCCGGCGACTGCAACCGCACCGATCCGGAAGAGAACACGCGCATGACCGCGCCGATCAGCCGGCCGCCGGCGAGCGCGTCCGCGGTCGGGCCAATGCCGTCGAACCACACGATCTGCATGTCGTTCGGTCCGGCTTCGGCCAGCCCGGAGGTGTATCGCAGCACCGACGTGAACACCGACGCATCGGGGTCGGTGAGGCGCGCCGATTCCTTGAGCGCCAGTTCGAATCCAGGCGTCGCGGCGTGATCCTTGAGATCGGCCCCCACCGGGAGGCCGTCGCGGTCGCCGATGCCCGAGCGCAGCAGGATCGCGGGCGAGTGGATCGCGCCGGCACTGACGATGACATGGCGGGCTTCGATCTCCTCGCCGCTCGCCGTCCGCACGCCGACGGCACGACGACCTTCGAGCGCGACGCGGTCCACCAGCACGTCGCCGCGCACCGTCAGGTTCGGACGGGCCCGTGCGACATCGAGGTACGCGTCGTTGGTCGACACGCGGCGCCCGTCACGCACGGTACGTGCGACCCGGCTGACGCCGGTCGCGTCGGGCGCGTGGTAGTCGTCGCACGTGGGGTACCCGCGCGCAGTTGCCGCGGCGCGCACCGCTCGGTCGAGCGGCGCCTGCGCGTCGGCAGGGAGGCGACAAAGCGGGATCGGACCACCACGGCCGTGCATGCCGTCGCCGCCGTAGTCGACATCGTCCTCGACCCGCAGGAACGCGTCCAGCATCTCCGGCCAGCCCCAACCCGCGCACCCGAGCTCGCCGGCCCAACGTTCGTAGTCGTCGACGGTGCCGCGGATGGCGCCCATCCCGTTGATCGCCGACGAACCACCCGCGCCGAGTCCGCGCACGTACAACGACGCCGCCTGTCCGGGCGCGCGCGTCGCCACGAGATCCGGCCACATGCGGCCCGGCTCCATCACGCCGCGGAAGAAGTTCGGCGATCGCAGCGCGGCCGGCGTGTGCGCCCCGACATGGTCCGGGCCCGCCTCGAGCAGCAGCACCGACGTGTCCCGCGCCTCGGAGAGCCGGGCCGCGAGCACCGCGCCCGCGGATCCGGCGCCGACCACCACGACATCGAACCCCGCCATCGCCCCTCCGCTCCCCTAGGTGGCAATTCCACTACATCAGATGGGCACGTTGTCCACCGCTCAGGGGCGGGGGCGGGCGGGTCGATACACGCGCGTCCTGTCGGCGAGGAGCGCCTGCCATGAACACCTGTCCGCACTGCGGCTACTTGATGCCGGAATCCTGGGAGACGTGCCGGCGCTGCCACTCGCCGGTGCCGGCGCGGGTTCCCGAACCCGCCCTGTCGGTGCCGGCCGGCTCCGGCTCCCCGCCCGCACCGCCGGCCGCGTCCCCGCCACCGCCCCTGCCCGCGGCACCGGCGTGGGCACCACCCGCGGCAGCCGACGTGACGATCCGCACACGGCCCGCGCCCGCGTGGTGGCAGGACCCGCGCCTCGCGCTCGTGCTCACCGGCCTCGGGTTCGTGTGCATCCTGGCGGCCGCGTTCGCGCTGCCGTGGATGGAGTTCGGCGGCTTCTTACGGGCCAGCCTCTCGTATCGCGACGCGCAAGACTTCCTCAGCGCGCGCGACTCGTTCACCCGACTCGCGCTCGACCTCGGGCCGATCATCCTGCTTGCCGACATGCTGCTCGTCGGCTGGCGTTTGGCCGCGACCGGCCGCATCGGCCACGAGGCGATCGCGGCGCCCGTCGGCCTCGTGCTGCTCGTCCTCTACGTCGCGAACCAGATCCAGGGCATGGCTGTCGGCATCAACGGCACCGGCACCGACGGTGTGTTCGGCATCAACGCGAGCATCGGCAGTGGACCCTGGTTGGCCCTGTTCGGCTGCGCGTGCCTGATCGCGGGCGGGGTGCTCGGCCCGCGCGCCCGCGCCTGAGCTCAGTCGGCCTTCTCGGCGTGGCCGCCGAACTCGCTGCGCATCGCGGAGAGGATCTTGCCCGTGAACTCGCCGAGCCCGCGCGATTCGAACCGCTCGATCAGCGCGGCGGTGATCACCGGCGCCGGCACGCTCTCGTCGATCGCGGCGAGCACCGTCCACCGGCCTTCGCCGGAGTCGGAGACGCGTCCGGCGAATTCGTCGAGCCGCGGCGAACGCGCCGAGCGCGTCGGCGACGAGATCGACGAGCCACGACGAGACCACCGAACCTCGCCGCCACACCTCCGCGACCTCGGCGACGTCGATCTCGTACTGATACGCCTCGGGATCGCGCAGTGGCGTCGTCTCCGCGTCGACGACCTGCGGGTGGAGACCGGCATCCGCGTGCTTGATGATGCTGAGCCCTTCGGCGATGGCGGCCATCATCCCGTACTCGATCCCGTTGTGGACCATCTTCACGAAGTGGCCGGCGCCGTTCGGGCCGCAATGCAGGTACCCCTCGGTTGCGGTGCCGTCCGGGCGGGTCCGGCCGGGCGTCGGTGCCGCCATCCCGGCGCCGGGCGCGATCGTCTTGAAGACCGGATCGAGCCGCGCGACCGGTTCCTCCTCGCCGCCGATCATCAGGCAGAAGCCGCGTTCGAGTCCGAACACCCCGCCCGACGTGCCGACGTCGACGTAGTGGATCTGTTGCGAGGCGAGCGTCTTCGCGCGGCGATGTCATCGCGGTAGTACGAGTTGCCGCCGTCGATCACCGTGTCGTCGGGCTCGAGCAACGGGACGAGCTGGTTGAGCGTCGGTTGCACGATCGCCGCGGGCAACATGAGCCAGAGGTTCCGCGGCTTCTCGAGCTTGGCGACGAAGTCCGCGAGCGACGACGCACCGACGGCGCCTTCGGACTCGAGGTTCTTCACCGCCAGCTCGTTGACGTCGAACACGACGCACCGGTGACCGTCGCGCATCAGGCGCCGCACGAGGTTCGCACCCATGCGCCCAAGGCCGATCATGCCGAGCTGCACGGGCCGGTCGGTGGTCATGGACGTGATGCAGTGGTCATGGATGTGACTCCTCGGGAACGGGCGCGACGAGCGCGGCGCCGACGATGCCGGCGTCGTTGTGCAACTGCGCGGGGACGATCTCGGTCCGCAGGTCGATGTAGGGAAGGAACATGTCGGCGTGCTTGCTCACGCCGCCTCCGATGATGAACAGGCGCGGCCAGAGCAACCGCTCGACGAGCTGGAGATAGTGCTGCAACCGGCCGGCCCACCGTTTCCACGAGAGGTCGTCGTGCTCGCGCACTGACGCCGCGGCCCAGTCCTCGGCATCTTCGTGGTGCAGCGGCAGGTGCCCGAACTCGGTGTTCGGGACCAGCACGCCGTCGACGAACAGCGCGCTTCCGATGCCCGTGCCGAGCGTGATCAACACGACGACACCGTCGCGTCCGACCCCGGCGCCGAACCGCATCTCGGCGATGCCGGCCGCGTCCGCGTCGTTGATCACCGCAACCGGGCGCCCGGTCGACGCCGCGAACAGCTCCACCGCGTCGACGCCGATCCATTCCGGATCGATGTTCGCCGCGGTCTCCACGACACCGGCGCGTATGACGGCCGGCAGGGTCACCCCGACCGGACCGGCAACGTCCAACTGCCTGAGCACCTCGCTGACGACATCGGCGACGGCAGTAGGCGTGGCTGGTATCGGTGTGACCAAGCGCACGCGTTCCGCGGTGAGCGCGCCGCGTGCCCGATCGACCGGCGCGGCCTTGATGGCGCTGCCGCCGATGTCGACGCCCACGACCGGAACTGACGCGACGGAAGCCGGCTCGGGTTGGGGATTCGCCATCGCTCGCCTCCCGACGTCGTCCTCGTGGTCTGGGCCCCGGCCTCCCGACCGGTGCGGGAGCCCTGCCAGTCTCCCCGATCTCACGGACGCAACGACAGACGCGAGAATCGCGCGGTGGGACAGCCAGGCGGGGACCTCGAGTCGCGGCGCGCCGTCATCTTCGCCGTCGACGATCATCCCGACGACCTCGCCGTGCTCGCCCGGGAGCTGCAGCAACGGTACGGCGTCGACTACGACGTGCGAACGGAGCATTCGCCGACCCGTGCGCTGCACGCGCTCGAGGAGCTGCGCGCCCGCGAGCACCCGGTTGCGCTGGTGCTGGCCGACCAATGGATGACCGAGATGCCCGGGACGGACTTCCTCGGCCTCGTCCACGCGCGGCATCCGACCGCGAAGCGGTGCCTCCTCGTTCGCTGGGGCGATCGCGCCGCGGGTGAGCCGATCCTGCAGGCCATGGCGCTCGGTCGCTTCGACTACTACGTGCCGAAGCCGGCGGCGCCGCCGGACGAGGGATTCCACGCCGTCGTCGAGGACTTGCTCGCCGATTGGGCCGCGTGAGCAAGGTCGCGGTTTCGCACCCGTTGTGATCGTCGGCAATCCGGCGAGCGTCCGCGTCCACGAGCTCCGCGATCTGTTGACGCGCAACGGCCTCTTCCATCGGGTGGTCTCGCCCGCGTCCGCCGAAGGCACCGCGCGCCTGCGAGAGGCCGGCGTCGGACCCGATGCCGGCCCGCTCGTCGCGGTCCTCGACGAGACTCCCATCCTCGATCCGACCAATGCCGCGATCGCGGAGGCCATGGGCGTCAACAGCAGTCAGCTCGACGGTGTGTTCGACGTCGTGATCGTCGGTGCCGGACCCGCCGGACTCGCCGCGGCCGTGTACGGCGCGTCCGAAGGGCTGGAGACGCTCGTCATCGAACGCGAAGCGCTCGGCGGGCAAGCGGCAACGTCGTCGCGGATTCGCAACTTCCTCGGATTCCCGACCGGCGTGACCGGCCGCAACCTCGCCGTTCGCGCGTACGAGCAGGCGTGGCTGTTCGGCGCCAAGTTCCACTTCATGCACGAAGCAGTCGCGTTGCAACCCGGTGCGTACGGCTACGCGATCACGCTTTCTGACGGCACGATCGTCGACACCCGCACCGTCGTGCTCGCGATGGGCGTGACCTACCGGCGACTCGGCATCGCCGCGCTCGAACAGTTCGTGGGCAGCGGCGTCTTCTACGGCGCCGCCGTGTCGGAAGCGCCGGCCGTACGCGGCAAGCGCGTCTTCGTCGCCGGCGGTGGGAACTCGGCCGGCCAGGCGGCGATCCACCTGGCCAAGTACGCCGAGTCCGTGACGATCCTCGTGCGCGGGCCCGGCCTGGCGCAGACCATGTCCGAGTATCTGATCACCGAGATCGGTGCCAACCCGACGATCGACGTGCGGACTCACACGGAGGTGATCGGGGGCGACGGACACGGTCAACTCGAGCAGCTGCGCCTGCGGGACCGCTCGACGGCAACGACGACGACCGTGCCCGCGGACGCCCTGTTCGTCCTCATCGGCGCCCAGCCCCACACCAACTGGCTGCCGGACGACATCGCGCGCGACGAGTGGGGATATGTCGTGACCGGCGCGGAGCTGTCGCGTGGGGAGTCCCCGACCTCGCGACCGGAGCCGGAGCCGGCGCCGGCGCCGATGCTGCTCGAAACGAGCGCGGCGGGTGTCTTCGCGGTCGGCGACGTGCGGCACCGGTCGGTCAAGCGGGTCGCGTCCGCCGTCGGCGAGGGTTCGATCTGCATCGCGCTGGTGCACGACCATCTCACGATGAAGCGCCAGGAGCGCGCATGATCGCCACCGGCTTGCGTCCGCGGTGCGCGCTCGGAGTCGTGTGCGCCCTGCTGCTCGTCGCGGCCGCGTGCGGCGGGTCGGGCGACGACAGCTCGACCGAGAAGGCACGCAACCGCACGACCGCGACCACGCACACGACGACGGCGACGACGCAAGCGACAACCGCGGCGACCGGCGGACCGGCGTGCACCGGCGCGCCCGCACCGGTGCGGTACGACCACGTGATCGTCGTCGTGATGGAGAACAAGAGCTGGGGTGACGTGCTGAAGGGTCAGGGTCAGTGGCTCACCGCCCGCAAGAACGAGTGCTTCACCGCAACCAACTTCGTGCAGTCCGCGTCGCCTTCGCGTCCCAACTACATCGCGCTCGTCGCGGGCGCAACGTACGGGTGCGAAGGATCGAACGCCGATCCGCCGGGTGGCTGCACACCTCCGTCGCCGTCGTTGTTCAAGCAGGTCATCGACGCGGGCGGCACCGCGAAGAACTATCTCGGCGGCGCACCGTCCGCGTGCGGCGTCGTGAGCGGCGGTCGGTACGCCGTGAAGCACGCGCCGTGGCCGTACTTCGCCGACGAACAGCGCGCTGTGCACCGCCAACGCCCCGGCGGTCGGCTCTTCCGGCTTCCTCGATCCCGCGCACCTGCCGACGCTCGCCTTCGTCAGCCCCGACCTCTGCGACGACACACATGATTGCGGCGTCGATGCCGGCGACCGGTACCTCGACACGCTCCTCTCGCCGATCCTCGCCGGCTCCTCGTACCGCGCGGGCAAGACCGCGGTGATCGTCGTCTACGACGAGTACACGCCGCTGCCGAACGTCCTGATGTCGGAATCCGTCCACCCCGGCTCGACGATGGCGGACGCCTCCGACAACCTCCTGTTCCACACGTTCGAGTCGATGCTGGGCGTGCCGCTCCTGGTTGGTACCGGCGACCTCCGCGACGCATCGGGCCTGTAACCGGTAGCGTTCGCGACGGGCGCGCTCGCGCGAGCGCGCGGAATGCGGGGATCACGGTGAAACGACCGGCACGCCGGCCCGGGTCGTGCGCAACCTTGAGCGTTGCGCTCCTCGTCGTCTCGAGTTTGTTCGCGGCGACGACCGCGGCATCCGCGACGAGCTACACGGTTGCGCCGTCGAGCGACCCTCCCCCGCCGGTGCCCGCGCTCCACTGGTCGGATTGCGGCGGCGGTTTCCAGTGCACGACCGCGCGCGTGCCGCTCGACTACGCGCATCCGACTGATGCATCGATCTCGCTGGCGCTCATCCGGCTCCCGGCTACGAACCCGAAGCGCAGGCTCGGTTCGCTGTTCGTGAACCCAGGTGGTCCGGGCGGGTCGGGGGTCGACTTCGTGCGCATCCTCGGACCGCTCCTGTTCACGCCCGAAGTCCACGCGCAATTCGACCTCGTCGGTTTCGACCCCGCGGCATCGGCACCAGCACACCCCTGCGCTGCTTCGACACCGCCGCCGAGGCCGAAGCCGTCATCCCGCCGAACGCGTTCCCGATGGGGCCGGCGCAGGAGCAGTCGTGGATCGCGCTGGACCGCGCCCTCGCGTCCGCCTGCCGAACGCACAACAGCCCGATCCGCGACCACATGGCGACCGCGGACGTGGCGCGCGATCTCGACCTGTTCCGCGCGGCTGTCGGCGATCGACGCCTGAACTACGTCGGGTACTCGTACGGCACCTACATCGGCGCGACCTACGTCAGCCTCTTCCCGCACAACGCGCGCACCATCGTCGTCGATGGCGTGCTCGACCCGGTCGCGTGGGCGACCGGTCGCGGCAACGAGGCCCGCACCCAACCCTTCACGACTCGCTTGCGCAGTGATCAGGGCGGCGACGCGACGCTGCGCCAGTTCTTCGCGCTCTGTGATCGTGGCGGCAGCACCTCCGCGTTCTCGGGCGGTAACCCCGAACAGCGGTTCCGGGCGCTCGCGGTCCGCTTGTTCCTCCATCCGCTCTTCGCGAACGGGTCGGTCTTCACCTACACCGACCTCGTCGGTACGACGCTCGGCGCCCTCTACGACCCGCCGTCGTGGCCGGCGCTCGCGCAGCTGCTGCAGACGCTCGACGAGGCAACCGACCCGAACGCGCTCGCCGAAGCCTTGCACGCCCTGCGCGCCGAGCTCGGCGGGCTCGCGCCGGAGGACTACCCCAACTTCGTCGAGGGATTCCCGGGTGTCGCGTGTTCTGATTCCGTGAACCCCACCAACATCGCCGCGTGGCCGCCGGCCGCGGCGGCGGCCGATGCCGCCCACCCGTACTTCGGTCGGCTGTGGACCTGGTCGTCGAGCATCTGCCAGCCGTGGCCGGGAGCGGACACCGGCCGCTACCTCGGACCGTTCACGGCACGCACGGGCAACCCGGTGCTCGTGGTCGGCAATAGGTTCGACCCGGCGACGCGTTATCAAGGTGCGGTGACGCTCGCCGGTCTGCTGCCGAACTCGCGCTTGCTGACGCTCGAGGGTTGGGGGCACACGTCGTTGCTCTCGTCTTCCTGTATCGATGCCTACGTGGCGAAGTACCTCCTCACCACGCACGCGCCGCCACGCGGCCGCGTCCTGTCAGCCGAACGCGATCCCGTTCGTGACGCCGCCGACCGCGCCGGTCCCGAATGCGGCCGCGGCCACGGCTGCGCCAACCGGACAGGCATTGGTGATACCACCGCTCATCCGCCGCGCCGTCGGCCGCTGAAAATCGGGGATGCTCGCGGCGATCGTCCCTACGATCACGCCCGTGGGCGACATCCTGACGAAGTGGTCGGTGCACCGGGAGCACACGGTCACCGCGGCGGATGTGGACGACACCGGCGCGGTGCGTGGCGCGGTGCTCGCCGGATGGATCGACGATGCCGTCGACGCCTACCTGGAGCAGTGCCGCGTGCTCGCGTCGACGGTCGCGCGCGCCGGACTCACGTTGGACCGCACCTGCCGGCCGTCTGAACCCGAAGCGCTGCCCGGAAGTCCGCAGACCGTGGTGCTCACAGCCAGCGCGTCCGAGTACTCCCCCTGGTCGTTCACGATCGCACTCCGCGTCCGCGCGGTGGGCGGCGACGACGACCGGGCACTGAACGTCCGCTGCGATGTCTGCGCGCACGACGGCACCGGCGCGCCCCACGAATTCGGCGACGATCTGCGCGACGAGCTCATCGCCCTCGAACACGCCGCCCGCTACTTCAACTGACGCCGCGCCGGGGCAACCGGGCCGGTGCGGTGAGTTCCGCGGCGCCGCGCGGTCAGTTCCACCGTGCAACCGGTGCCGTCGACCTCGGTCGTCATCGTCGTCCACAGCCCGATCGCGCTGCCCGAGCTGGACGAGCGGGTCCGGGTGGTCGTCGTCGACAGTGGGCACGCCGGCATCGTCCGCTGTGACGTCAGCGCGTGCACCGAGATCGACGAGCTGACGCTCGACGTCCTCGCCCGCCTGCAGCTGGTGGCGCGCCGGCTCGGGACGTCGGTGCAACTGCACAACGCGAGGACGCGCCTGCTGGACCTGCTCGCTCTCGTCGGTCTCTCCGATGTGCTGCCCGCGATCGAAGCGCGTGGGCCCGAAGCGGAGCCCGCGGAATGGCTACGACTCGATGCGGATCGGCAGGCCGAACAGCGGGAACAGGTTCGTGTCGACGAAGAAGTCGAGGGATGCGATCCGCCCGTCTGAGACGTGCAGCACGTGGATCGCCCACGCTTCGTACCCGCCGCCGGGTTCGGCCCGCCACTGCGCGAACCCGGGCGTGCCGTTCGCGTTGATCGCGCTGGTACCGCGACCCGCGGCACTCACTCCCGGGCCCGAGCAGCCACGTCCGCAGTACTCGCCGGCGCCCTGCATCCAGAGCGGGTACGGCGGCATCGACATCGTCGCGTCCTCGTGCAGCAGCGCCACGAGCGACTCGATGTCGAACCGTTCGAACGCGTCGACGTAGCGCGCGAGCAGCTCCTCGCTGATCGTCGTCGACTGTGCGCGACGTCGTCGCTCGCGACGTTGCGTTCCGCCGAGCGTCGCCCGGGCCCGCTGCAGCGCGCTGTTGACCGAGACGACCGTCGTGTCGAGCAGCTCGGCGACCTCGTTCGCCTTCCACTTCAGCACCTCGCGCAGGATCAGCACCGCGCGTTGGCGGGGCGGGAGGTGCTGCAGCGCGGCGACGAACGCGAGCCGCACCGACTCGCGGACCTCGGCTTCCTCGGCGGGATCGGCTGTCGGACGACAGCACGCGCCGATCGGGGATCGGTCCGACCCACGTTGCTCTCGGCGGTCGGCGGCGCAACCGGACCGGCGGCGCTGCCCGATCGCCTCCATGAGGTCCATCGGCAGCGCGCGCCGCTGGCGGCCCTTCAGCATGTCGAAGCACACGTTGCTCGCGATGCGGTAGAGCCACGACCGCAACGGCGGAACGGCCTTCGAACCCGTCGAAGCTGCGCCACGCGCGGACGAGCGTCTCCTGCACCGCGTCGTCGGCCTCGAACGCGGAGCCGAGCATCCGGTAGCAGTACGCGGTCAGCTCCCGGCCGGTACTGCTCGAAGCCGGCTTCGAGATCGGTGGGGTCGAGTTCCGTCGTACCGGTCATGCGCCCCAACGGTACCGAACGGTTCCCGGGCTCAAACGCCGCGTCGCGGGTCAGGACGGTGCCGGCGAGCGGGCTGGGCATGGGTCCTCCTCGTGCACCACGACGGGCGCTACGGGGGTCTGACTGTCCGGCCACTTCGAACTCATCGGCCCGAACTGCCCGGCCACTTCGAACTCATCGGCCCGAGCTCATCGGCCCGACCGCGGCGGGCAGCCGGTCCGATGCGGCACCATGGGACCGAACGATGCGCCGCAAACGGAGGATCCCATGACGCGACACGGTGCCGACATCGACCGGCGGGCGGAGTGGGACGACGATGCGGGCCCGGCACCTCACGCCGGCCGAGCAACGCGCCCGTCGTCGGCGCGTGGCGTCCACCACATCGCCCTCATCGCGCGCGACGTCGAGCAGACGATCGCGTTCTATCAAGGCCTGCTCGAGTTCCCGTTGACCGAGCTCTTCGAGAACCGCGACTACCAGGGGTCGACGCACTTCTTCTTCGACATCGGCAACGGCAACCTGCTCGCCTTCTTCGATTTCCCCGGCCTGGATCTCGGTGCGTACGCCGAGGTGCTCGGCGGGTTGCACCACATCGCGATCTCCATCGTGCCGGAGCGCTGGGAACGCCTGCGGGCGAAGTTCGACGCGACCGGGTTGCCCTACGAGGTCATGAGCGGGTCGTCGATGTACTTCCACGGCCCCGACGGCGAACGCCTCGAGCTGATCTCCGATCCGCTCGGCGAGATGTACGGGACCACGGTCTCGTGATCGGGATCGCCCGCCCTCACTCCGGAGGTTCTGACGTCTCGAAGTAGAGCGGTTCCTGCGTCTGCGCGTCGTAGTACGTGTCGCCGACTCGGTGCGCGACCTGCGCGCCGGTGACGGCCTTCAGCAGCCAACCGTGCGACTCGTGCGCCCACAACGTGTCGTCACTGGCGAGCAAGAAGTCGCGGCGCGTCTTGGCGTAGGCGTACAACTTCTGGTCATCGACATTGCAGAGATAACGCACAGCGATCCTCCTCCGTTGGCTCAGAAGAGGCGTCGGGCCGGTTCGAGGAGAGGCCCGCAGCTGCAGCCCTCTTCTCGGGAGAGGCGTCCCTACCAAGTCGGTACCAGCACGGTACACCCGCGCCGGCAGTCACCCATCCCGTGCGTCCGTTGCCGGTCGTTCCGACTCGGGGTGTGATGGCTGCTCGTCGGTCGTCGTCGTCATGAGCCGGGCGACGTAGAGCGCAGCGGTGACACCGAAGCCGGCCGCGAGCGCGATGAGACCGACGCCGAGGCTCGGCTGGAACACGACCGCGATCAACGCACCGACGACCCAGACCAGTTGGAACACCGTCTCGAACCGCGCGAAGGCGCGACCGCGGGCGGCGTCGGGGGCGTCGCGTTGCAAGACGCTGTCGAAGGACTGGCGGCCGATGTTGGCGCCCAGCGCGACCGCGAACACCGCCGCGATCTCGCCGGGCCGCGAGTGCACGATCGCGGCCAGCGCACACACCGCGCACGCGACCGTGAGCGCGATGACGAGCAACGGTTCGTCCCGCCGGAGACGCTGTCGGAGCGCGGGGCTCACGATCGTCCCGATGAGGCCACCGGAGACGCTCGCGGCGGCGACTGCGCCGAAGAACCACAGCGGCTCCGCGTCGCGCTTGAGGCCGAACGCGACGAGGAACACGAGGAAGCCGATCGCGCCGCGCAGCACGCCCATCGCCGCGGCCGACGCGCGGATGCGAGGTGACCGCAACTCGTCGCGCTCGACCTCGACGTCCGGCAGGCGGTCGACGCGCGACGGCGGTATCCGCAGCGCGAGCGCCGTCGCGCCGAAGTAGAGCAGCGCGGCGACGCGCAGCACCTGCACGGCATCCGCGGCGTTGAGAACTCCCACCGCGATGGCGCCGCTCACGAGGCTCGACACGGTGGCGATGCGCGAGAGGCGCGAGTTCGCGGCCACGAGATCGCCGCTGTCGGCGACGAGCGCCGGCACCAGTGCACTCTTGGTGACCGAATACGCCTTGTCGAGGACGAGGATGCCGAACACCTCGGGGTACAGGAGCAGGTTCTTGATGTCCCCGGCGACGAACAGGCACAAGATGCCCCGGCCCAGACACGTCGTCGCCGCGACCACACGCTGCGAACGGGCGAAGCGGTCGATGAGCGGACCGACGAGCGGCGCGAGCACGAGGAACGGCGCGAGCGTGACGAGCAGGTAGGCGATGACGCGGGGACGCGCCGCCCCGACGGACACGTTGAAGAACAACGATCCGGCGAGCGAGACCGCGAAGAACGAGTCCGCGGCGTTGCACGCCGCATGCGTCGCCGACAGCCGGGCGAACGGCATCGGGCCCAGGATGCGGGCCAGCATTCGCATCGGCGGCTCCGACCCCGTAGCGGAAAGGGACGGGCCTCCCGGCCCGCGCCGAAATCGTAGACGCCGTCCCGCGCGTGCCCTCTACGGTCCCGCGCGCGGCGTGCAACTTCGACAGCTGCCCGCGAGGTCGGGTCGTGTGACCGCTAGGTTGAGGCTCCGCGCGGATGACGGGATCTCGATGGCGCGACCATTCCTGCTGGTTCCTGCAGTCGCAGTCGTTCTCGCGGCCACGTACGGCGCGACGGCATGCGGAGGTGGACAACCGTCGGCCGCCGACGATCGTGAGAGCCTGATCTACGCCGCGACGATCCGCGCCGTCGTCAACGACGACTCCTCGGCGCGACGAGCGGATCGTCCGGTGTTCGTCGCTCCGTTGGACACGACGAAACCGATCCCGCTCGAGATCCAAGCCGGCGTGGTGGACGAGCTCGGCGAAGACGAAGAGTTCGCATCCATCCGTTTCGTCGACAAGGCCGCCGAAGCGATCGACGAAGGGCGCCCCGACCGGCCGGTCGTGCAAGAAGGGATCCTCGTGCAGATCGCGCCGGTTGCGACCACCGGCGACGACGTCGTCGTACGGGCCGAGCGCTACGAGAACGCGCACGAAATTCGGCGCTATCGGGTGCGTGTCACCCGAAACGGGTCGACGTGGCGCGCCAGCCTTGCCGAGGCCACGCGCGGCTGATTTTCGGATCAGTCGTCGCGTCCGGGCCGCTTCCGATACCGTGACGGATGCGAGCCGGTCGAAATCGTCGACTGGTCGCGATCAGAAAAGAGCACTGGTGGCACAAGGTACGGTCAAGTTCTTCAACGCCGACAAGGGCTTCGGCTTCATCTCGCAAGAGCAGGGTGACGACGTGTTCGTTCACTTCTCCGCGATTCAATCCACCGGCTACAAGACGCTGGAGGAAGGTCAGCGGGTCGAGTTCGACACCGCTCAAGGCCGGAAGGGCATCGAGGCGCAGAACGTTCGCGTTATCTGACCCGAGCTTTCGCGAGAGCCGCCGATCGCTTTGGTCGGCGGCTCTTTCGCGCTCAGGGACTGGTCTGCGTCTCCAGGTTCCCCTGCTCCAGCGCAACCTGGATCTCCTCGCGCGCCGAGCAGAACACCAATCGGCCGCCCGCCACGCGCGCGTGTCGCGCGAGCACGGTGAGCGAATCGACGCCCGCCTGGTCGCACTCGACGAGCTCCGCGAGATCGAGCGTCACGTCGCCGCCGTCACCGGCCGGTCCGGACACCACGCGTTCGAGCTGCCGTGTGGAACCACCGTCGAGCGCGCCGATCAGTCGAAAGATGCGACCTTCGCCGTTTCGAGTGCGGTCGATCCTGAGCATGAACGAGCTCCTGTGTTGATGGCCGGATACCCGGGCTGCGGAGGGCGTGGTCGACCCCACGCGTCGAAAACGTCGCGAGGTCGAGTGTAGGGCCTGCGCCTCAGTCGTTCGGACGGGCCATGCGCGTGCGGGTCACCGGCTCCTCGGCAATGAACCGTTTCGCGTCCCGTTGCGCGCGCTGACTGCGAACCGCGACGAAGCACTCGTCGAGCTCCCGTTCGATCGCCTTGAGCCGGGTACGGTCGACCGCTGCCGCGTTCGAACCGGTGTTCGCGCGCGCGAACAGTGAGATCCGCTCGGTGGAAAGTTGCTCAATTTTGCGCTCGATCTCCGCGCGGTGTCGCGTCGTCATCGGGTCCGGGTTCCTCTCGGGACGGGCGTCACCTTCGACGCGGGTACGCTGCATGAGTGAGCAAACCTGCCGTGACCCCTGCCGTGACCAAGGAAGCCGACCGCGACGCGCAAGCACTCGCGTCTCGTGAGAAGGGCCGGTCGTTCGTCAAGATCGCGGCGCTGCTCGGCTATGACAGTGCGAGCGATGCCGTCCAGGCCTACAAACGGGCGCTGCTGCGCAAGACGCCCGAAGAGCAGGCCACGCTGCGTGCCGCCGAGCGGAAGCGCTTCGACACGATGGCGAAGAAGGTCCGCGGCGATGCCGCGCTGTCGAAGGCCGAGGCCGCCAAGCGGTTGGCGCGCATCGACCGTCTGCGCACCGCGCTCGGCTGACCGACACCGGCTGACCCGATCGCGTTCAGTCGCCATCTGGGAACCCGCGGCGCGCCGCCTTGGTGCGCAGCGCATCGATCACGACGTTGATCCGGGTTTCGACCCGAGCGAGGCGGGCGTTCTCGAACATCGTGAGCGCTCTCGATTCGCGTGGTGATCCGGTCAGGGCCCTGCGCGCTGCGGTCAGGTCACGCAGCTCCGACATGAGCTCGGTGCCGGCGACGTGGTGCGCGCTCCGTGCGGTGTCAGTCGCATCGGTGAAGAGGAGCGCCGCGGGGAGCTCATCGCGGTCCGCGAACTCGCTCGGATCACCGTCCGCGACCTCGAGCCCGAACACTGACGCGAGCAGGTGCACGATCGGCGTCGGGTGCACGAGCGTGACGCGGCCATGGCGCGCCGCGCCTTCGAGCACGCGCATCCCCGCGCCGGTGATGTGCGCGAGCTCGGAGCAGTCGAGCACCACGGAGTGACGGCGCTGCAAGAGCGCGGCGAGTGCATCACGCAGCTCGTCCACGTTCGCGGCGTCGATGCGCTTCGGCAGGGGATGAACGAGTACCGGCATACGACTCGCTCTCGTCGCTCTCGCTCTGGAAGAGGCGAGTAGGCCGGGCGCCTCGAGGGCTACCTTCGGCTCGGTCTGCGCGTCGCTTCGCCAAATGGGTTTGCTCCCCGAGGGTACACCCCCGGCGCCGACCGACACGCCGTACACTCGCCATGCGAGCTGATCGCATCAGGATGATCGGTCGCGACCAGAAACGAGTTCCCGTGGCACAAGGCACCGTCAAGTTCTTCAATGCCGAGAAAGGCTTCGGCTTCATCTCACGCGAGCAAGGCGACGACCTGTTCGTTCACTACTCGAACATCGCGGGAGACGGATACAAGTCTCTCGACGAGGGCCAGCGCGTCGAATTCGACATCGGCAAGGGCCGAAAGGGCGACGAGGCGCAGAACGTCCGCGTGATCTGACGATCGCGATTCCTGGCGAACTCCGCGGCGTCAGCCGTCTTTCTTGCTCGGCCGGCGAGCGGCACCGGCGCCACGCGGTGACCCGTCGTCACCCGCGCGATCGCGGGCGCGCTGCCGTGCCGCGGCGTCTACGGTCGGCTCGGGTTCGCGCGCCGGCTGCGCCTTGGTCCGCGCCGTTTGCTTCTTGGCCACGCGATCTCCCTTTGCGTCCCGAGCGGGGTCCGGAGTGTAGACCGATTCGTCCCGGCGCCCAGGTGCCCCCCGGGGGTATGCAACGGGAGCGTGGGCTAGACGAAGCCCACCTTCGCGTCGTCGAAGCGCAAGCGCCGCAGCGCGACGACCGTGAACAGCACCGCCATCGCCGCGAGCACCGCCATCGGCAGGGCGACGCCAGTGAGGCCGCGGCCGTCGAGGATCACCGATCGCAGGCCCCGCATGGCCCAGTACGTCGGCGTGACCGGTGCGATCGCGCGCGCCCAACCGGGGAGGACGTCGAAGGGAACCAACGCCCCGCCGATCGCGCCGAACAGCACCATGCCGAGATACGCGAAGGCGTTCGCTTGCTGTGCGGTGCGGCAGAGCGCGGTCGCAGCGACGCCCAACACCACGAGGCAGATCGAGAACACGACGACGAGCGGGACGAGCGCCAGCACGTTGCCGCGCACGTGCAGATCGAAGAGCACGACACCGGCGGCGAGGATGACGAGGAACTGGGCCAGCCCCATCGCCACGCGCGGCAACGCCTTCCCGGCCACGATCTCGAGCGAGCTCGCCGGACTCACGCGCAGCCGGTCCCAGGTTCCCCACGCGTGCTCGGCGAAGAACCCGAACGTGATCAGCGAGACGAGGAAGAACGCGGTCATCGCAGCCTGGCCGGGCACGACCTGTTCGGCACCGTTCGCGTCCGCGTATCCGTGCTGTGCGAGCGCCGGTTGGAACGCCGGCTTGAGGAACGCCATGGTGATGACAGGGAACACGACGAGCACCAGGATCGGCAGCGGATCCTGCCGCACGATGCGGAACTCGTGCCCGAGGATCACCGAGAACCGGCGCACCGAGAAGCTCGAGCCCCCGCTCATGCGGCCGGTTCCGCGGCGTGTCCGTCGTAGGGGCGACCGGTGACCGCGAGGAAGACGGACTCGAGGCTCGGTTGCACGACTTCGATGCCGCGCAGCCCGGCCGCGTCGGCACCGAGGCGGGGAAGCAACGTGGCCGCGACGTGCGCCGGGTCATCCGCGGGCACGCGCACGGTGAGACCGTCGACCACCGCGCCCTCGACGCGAACTGCGTCCGGCACGTGCGTGTCGAAGGTCAGCTCCAACGCTCGCACGCTGTAACGCTGCACGAGCTCCGAAGGCCGGCCCTGCGCAACGATCCGGCCGCGATCGATGAACGCAACGGTTGCATCGAGTGCTTCGATCTCGTGGAGGTAGTGCGTCGAGTACACGACGGCCGCTCCCTCGTCGGCGAGCGTGCGCACGAGCTGCAGGATCTCGTTGCGGGTCCGGACGTCGGCACCCGTCGTCGGCTCGTCGAGGAGCACGAGTCGCGGCCGGTGCAACAGCGCGATCGCGGTGTGGAGCCGGCGCCGCTCCCCGCCCGAGAGCTCGGACGCGCGGCGGGCGAAGAGCGCGTCCAACCCGAGCGCGGCGCCGACCTCGTCGATCCGGTCACTCGCCTCGCGGCGCCGCAGACCCGCGAGTCCGGCGAAGAAGCGCAGGTTGTCGCGCACAGTGAGCACCGGGTACACGCCCGTTTCCTGCGGCGCGAAGCCGATCAGTCGCTGGGCCCGTTTCGGGAAGCGGTCGACGTCCACGCCGCCCACGAGCGCAGTGCCGGAGTCGGCCCGGCGCAGGCCCGCGACGATCGACACCAGCGTGGTCTTGCCCGCCCCGTTCGGCCCGAGCAGGCCGAGGATGGTCCCCGCCGGCACTTCGAGATCGACCCCGGCGAGGGCCGGCGCGGCGCGGTAGGACTTCCGCAACCCGACGACGGCCAGCATCGCCGGGTCCGCCCCGCCGGGTACTCTCGGGCTGCTGAGATTCTGTTTCGTAGGTTGGATACCGATGAGTATCTCACCGACTCGTCAGTCCGACAAGGAGGTGCGGCCCTGACCTTCGAGCCCCTGACCCCGGAGCGCCGGCGGGAGATGACCCGGCGTCACCTGCTGGAGGCCGCCGCGATCGTGTTCGCGCAGAAGGGCTTCCACGCGGCGACCCTCGACGAGGTGGCGGCCGCGGCCGGGTTCACCAAGGGCGCCGTCTACTCGAACTTCAAGAGCAAGGACGACCTCTTCCTGGCGTTGTTCGACGACCGCATCGAGCGCCAGTTCGCGGTGACGATCGAAGTGCTCGAAGACGGCTCGCACGACATGACCGAGCAGTTGCCACGCGTGCGCGAACTGCTCCACGGTGGCGCGTTCTTCTGGGACGACGACTGGACGACGCTGTACCTCGAGTTCGTCCTCTACGCGATGCGAAATCCCGAAGCGCGCGCCAAGCTCGCCGCGCGCGCGGAACGGGAGCGCACGGCGGTCAAGGCGCTCATGGAACGCGAGTACGCGAACGTCGGCGCCGCGGCCGAGCACTCGACGCGCGAGCTCGCCGAGATCTCGCTCGCGCTCTTCAACGGGCTCGGCATGGCGCGGCTCATCGATCCGGAAGCGGTCACCAACGACACCCTGGATGTCGCGCTCGAACTGCTCTACGAGTCGATGGGCGTCAACACGGAGCAGTGAGGACCGTCAACACGCGGCGCGGACGAACCCGGCGCCCAGCAGACGCGTCACTGCACGCCGGGCAGAGCCACCAGGCCGCTTGGGCGACGACATCGAGTGTCTCGTCGCCGGGGAACGCCAGCAGGCAACGACCGCAGCGGCGCGGCGGTGGCGGTCGTTCGCTCGGGACGACTTCCCGGGCCTCAGGTCGCACGGGCGCGGCCATGTCAGCCGGACCGGCGAACATCACGCGCCGCGAACGGCGACGGCAACACCGAGGAGTCAGACGTTCGGCGCAGCCAGTAGCCGGATGCGTTCGCGTCCGCGACTTGGAACCCCCCGCTCCATGTGCGCAGGAAGCGGCCGCGGACGTCGACGCGAGTCCCGACGACGAGGGACTCGTCCTCGCGAACGCGGATCCGTGGCGCGCATCGGTGCTGCGCGAGCGTCGTCAGTAGTTCGCCGTCCGCGTCGACCGCGGTCGATGCCTCGCTCGGTCGGAGCTGCGTTCCGCACAACGGGCAACGGAGGGTGCTGTGGTCTTCGGGAGTCAGAGACATCGTGCGCACTCCATACCGGCATACCTGTAATTCATTTCCAGAAATAGAGGGCTAGTATAGCGACATGGGCGAGTGGAACTTCCTCACCAACCACGCACGGGCGTTGCTCTGCGTCGCACGTGACCCCGGCGTCCGTCTGCGCGAGATCGCGGCAACCGTCGGGATCTCGGAACGCCGGGCGTTCGGCATCGTGTCCGACCTCGTCGACGCCGGCTACCTGGCGAAGGACCGGGAAGGCCGGCGCAACCGCTACGAGATCCGCCACCACCTCCCGCTCCCGGAAGCCGAGGGACGGGAGCGCACCATCGGCGAACTGCTCGAACTGCTCGCCAGTGCCGAACCCGAAGTGCCAGTGCCGAATCCGAAGTGAAGGAACGCACATGACACCAGCCCGAGACAACGGAGATCCCGAACACCGAGCGCCCGATCACCGCGCTCGGGCCGAGGCCGCGCTGGTGCAGGCGCAACGCAACCCAGTGCTCTCGGCCGAGCAGTCGTTCCTCAGCGCGCAGATCCACGCGTTGCTCGCACTGGAGGCGCGCCTCGGCGAGGTCGTCGCCGCGCTGCGCGAGGTGCGGATCACCGCGCCGCTCACCGACGCGGGCATCGGCGAGTGGCCGGACCTGCCGGGGCCCGTGATGGTGCCCGACGTCGAGGCCGAGTCGTGAACGCGTGGGAGTACCTGATCTCGGCGCTGCCGAGGTTCGAAGCACCGACGCAGTCGGCGCGATCGTCGGCCGCCGTCCAAGCGCTCAACGAGCTCGGTGGCGAGGGCTGGGAAGCCGTCGGCATGACGGTGCTCATGGACGACAGCGTCGCGGTGCTCCTGAAACGGCCGGCCAGCGACGAGTACGGCACACCCACGCGGCGGTGACGTTCAGCACCGGCACCGGCATCGGCGCCGGCGTCTACGCGCCGGGGTCGCGTTCGAGGAAGCGGCGCACGGCTTCCGCGTTCTCGCGCCGCCAGCGGTCTACGACGTCCGCGTCGGGGCCGTTCGCGGCCGCGTCGAGCGCGGTGAAGATCGGTTGGAACTCGCGCTGCTGCGCGCGGAGGAGCGGCCGCGTGTCGCGACCGGCACGGGCATTGAACACGAGCTTGAGGAGCAGCTCGGTCCGCACGTCACGCAGGTGCTCGACGGGCGCGGCCAGCCAGCGCTCGAGCTCGCGGCGCCCACTCGCAGTCGCGGCGAGGATCGTGCGCCGCGGACCATCACCCGGTTCCGTGCCCGTCGCGCGGACGAGCCGGCGCGCTTCGAGGTTGTCGATCGCCCGGTACGCGAGCGGGCGCGACAGCGTCCAGATCCGGCCGATCTCGCCGCCCGGCGCCAGCGCCCGCACGATCGCCCAACCGTGACGGGGCTGCTCGGCCAGCAACGCGAGCACCGCGTGCTCGCCGAGGGCGGCGGAACGACCTGCCTTGACGCGTGACTCGCCCACTGCTCGCTCGCTCGTCGCTCAGTCCGTCGCGAGCATGACCTCGGTCGCCTTCACGAGCACGGTCACGGAGTCACCGGCCGCGAGTCCGAGCTCCTCGGCGGCTTCGCGCGTGATCGCGGCGGTGATGACGTCGCCGCCGTTGAGGGTCACCTTGATCGAGCTCATGATCTCGCCGTGCTTCACCTCGGCAACGGTGCCGGGCAGTTGGTTCCTGGTGCTGAGTCGCATGCCGGTCGCTCCTGTGTCTCGTTGCCCGGAAGGCGTGAATGTACGTGGTCGTCAGGCGGGGAACACCGTGATGTCGGTCGCCTTGACCGCCGTCCACACCCGTGCGCCCTCGATGAGGCCGAGGTCCTGGACGGCCGCGGGTGTGACCTCGGCGACGAGTGGCATCGCGCCCGCCGACGCGGACCCGCACGCGGTCGCCGAGCAGCTCGATGCTCTCGAACGTGTCCGTCGGAGACGTTGCGCGGGCTTCCGCTCGGGCGGTCGCGGTGCAGCGCGACGGAGTGGGGATGGACGACCGCGAGCGCGGCGCCGGTCCCCGCGTCCGGGACGATCAGCGTCGCGCCCGTCTCGCAGCTCGATGGTGTCGCCGTGCGCAGTCCCGTGGAGCAGGTTCACGCCGACGAGCTCGGCGACGTAGCTCGAGCGCGGGCGGGCGGAGACGTCGGCGAACGTGCCGGTCTGGACGACGGCTCCCCGTTCGAGGATGACGAGGCGATCGGCGAGCGCGGCCGCGTCGAGCGGATCGTGCGTGACGAGCAGCCGCACGCCGGGGAACGTCGCCAAGTGACTCCGGAGCTCGCGCCGCACCGCGCCGCGCGCGCTCTGGTCGAGCGCGGCGAGCGGCTCGTCGAGCAGCAGCAGCCGCGGTTCGGTGGCGAGCGCGCGCGCGAGCGCGACGCGCTGCGCCTGCCCGCCCGACAGCGCTCGCGGCTTCTCGCCCGCGAGCGTCGGCGAGCCCGACGCGATCGAGCGCGGCACGCGCCGCGGCACGCGCCGCGCGCGCGACTGATGCCCCGGCTGCGCAGGCCGAACGCGACGTTCTCGAGCACGGTGAGGTGCGGGAAGAGCAGGTAGTCCTGGAACACGACCCCGACCGGCCGGCGTTCGGGCGGCGCGAACACGCGGTCGCCGTCGTCGAGCACCACGCCGTCGAGCTCGATGCGGCCCCGCGTCGATGCGGAACGAGACCGGCGAGCGCGCGGAGCAGCGTCGTCTTGCCCGCGCCGTTCGGCCCGAGCATCGCGACCGTCTCGCCGTCGCCGGCCTGCAGCTCGACGTCGAGTGTCGAGCGAACCGAGCTGGAGCGCGACCTGCGCGCGCGAGGCTCATCCGACACCGAGCCAGCGGTCGCGCAGCAGCGCGAGCACCGCGACGCACACCGCGAGCAGCACGATGCTCAGCCCGATCGCGACCTCGGGCTTCGACTCGAGCAGGAGGTACACGGCGAGCGGCGTCGTCTGGGTGCGGCCCTGGATGTTGCCGGCGAACGTGATCGTCGCGCCGAACTCGCCGAGCGCGCGCGCCCACGCGAGCGCGGCGCCGGCGACCAGCCCGGGCACGATCAGCGGCAGCGTCACGCGCCGGAGCGACCGTCGAGGCGGCCGGCGCCGAGCGTCGCGGCCGCGTCCTCGTAGCGCCGGTCCATCGACCGCAGCGCGGCCTCGACCGTGATCACGAGGAACGGCATCGCGACGAACGTCTCGGCCATGACCGCGCCGGCGGTCGAGAACGTGAGCTGGATGTCGAACCAGTCGTAGAGGTACTGGCCGACGAGCCCGTCGCGGCCGAACGCGTAGAACAGCCCGACGCCGCCGACGACCGGCGGCACCACCAGCGGCAGCAGCACGAGCGCGCGCGACGAGCGACCGGCCGGGGAACTCGACCCGGGCGAGCACCCACGCGAGCGGCACGCCGAACACACCGACGAGCGCGGTCGGCCCAGAGCGAGCAGATCGACCGAGAGCCGCAGCGCGGCCGTCGCCTCGGGGTCCTGTCAGATCGGTCCAGAGGTTGCCCCACGGGACCTGCTGGACCAGCCCGACGAGCGGGAGCGCGATGAACGCGAACCCGACGAGGGCGACGAGCACCGCGAGCCACGGCACCCGCCGCCCCGCCGGCTCACGACGGCGGGAGGAACCCGAACGACCGTAGCGTCGCCTGACCCTTCGGCGGACATGACGTAGTCGATGAACGCCTGCGACGTCGCCTTGTTCGTGCTCGCCGTCGAGCGTCGCGATCGGGTACGTCGCGATCGCGTTCTGCGCGTCGGGGATCGTGCACCGTGTCGACCGCGCTCCCCGGCCGATCTTCGCGTCGGTGACGTACACGATCGCGGCGTCGGCGTCACCGGTCGTCACCGCCGCGAGCGTCGCCTTCACGTCCGACGCCGCGGGTGACCTTGGTCTCGGGGATCGTCGACCCCTGCGGTCTGCAGGATCTGCGCCGCGTACTTGCCGCACGGCACGGTCTCGCCGCAGAGCGAGACGACGTCGAGCGTCGGCGAGGTCGGCCAGGGTCTTGACGTGCTTCGGGTTGCCGGGCTTCGTCACGATGATCGAGCTTGTTCCTGGCGAACACGACCGGCTGGCCGTCGATCGAGGTTCGCGCTCACGAGCTTGTTCATGTTGTCCTCGTCGGCCGACGCGAACGTGTCGAGCCGGCGCCGCCTCTGCTGGATCTGCGTCGCGAGCGTGCCCGACGACCCGAAGTTGAACGTCACGGTCGCGTCCGGGTTCGCCGCCTTGAAGTCGGTGCCGATCTTCGGTGAACGCCTCGGTCAGCGACGCCGCGGCCGACACCGTGATGCCGCCGGTGGCCTTGGCGACCGTGGTCGGGGCGGCGGCAACCGTGGTGGACGACGCGCTGTCGTCGTCATCGCCCCGGCACGCCGCGGCGACGAGCGCCAGCACCACGACGAACAGCACCGAGAACTTCATGAGCTTGCGCACGTGCCGTGCCTCCCCGTCGACAATCTCGCGGCGGCTTCCGAGTGAGAAGTCACTTTGAGACTACTGGGGCCCACCACGCCGCGCCGGGCCGCCATTGCCGCGGCACGCGCCGGTCGGATGACTTCAGCGGCGCGCGGTGACGAGCCAGATCGCGGCGGGGAGCCGCACGCCGTCGGCCTCGGTGAACGGCGTGAGTGCGGCGCGCACCGCATCGAGCACCCGTGCCGCGGTGACCTCATCGACGTTCGCGAGCAGCGTCTGACCCATCGATCCCGCACGCAGGAACTCGACCGCCGAGTCGAGCGAACCTGGGCCGCCGAGGAGCAGATCCGTCTCGTGCGATGCGACGTCGACCGCCCGCCAGCCTGCGTCGCGCAAGATCTGACGGATCCGATCGGGATCGGCGAGCGCAAACGGCCCCGGTGCATCAAGAGGCAGCGCCGGCGGTGCCGGTACGTGCTCGAGCGCGGCCGCTCGGGGCAGACCGAACCACGGGTTCGCCGCCACCTGCTGCCAACAGGCGAACGCCATCCGGCCGTCCGGTCGCAGCGCGCGCCGCACGTTCGCGAACGCGGCGACCGGATCGGCGAAGAACATGACCCCGAAACGCGAGATCGCCGCGTCGAACGAGGCCGGATCGAACGGATGGTCTTGCGCGTCGGCCTGCACGAACTCGATGTTGCCGAGCCCTGCCTGCGCCGCGTCGGCACGCGCGCGGTCGAGCATCGGCGCCGACAGGTCGGCACCGAGCGCGAGGCCCGGTGCGACGGCGAGCGCAGCTGCGCATGTCGTCGCGCCACAACCACAGCCGACATCGAGCACCGCTTCACCGGAGGCCAGGGCGGCCGCGTCGAGGATGATCGGCGAGAAGGGCGCCAGCATGGCGTCATGCCGCGGCCTGCGCGACGACCCAAGTCTCGACCGTCGCATCGCTGTTCCAGTGCTCGGCCTGGGCCTGGTTCGCCTTCGTCATGAGGTTCGGGTCAGGAGGTCGCAGAGGTTCACAGGCGGTAGAGCCTCGTACCGTTCTCGCCGAGGATCTTGCGCTGCACCGCGGGGCTCAGCTCGCGCATGTTCTCGGCTGCGGTCTTCAACGGCGCGGGATACAGGCACGTCGGATGCGGAAAGTCGGTCTCGAACATGATGTTGTCCTCGCCGACCGAATCGATCAGTTGCGCGAGGTTGCTGCGTTCGAACCACGTGGTCGCGTAGATCTGCCGCTTGAAGTACTCGGAGGGCAGCAACGCCATTCGCGCCTTGGCCTCGGGCGCGTTCTCCGACATCTCGTAGTCGAGCGCCTCGAGGATGAACGGGATCCATCCGGTGCCGCTCTCGACGGACACGATCTTCAGCTCCGGATACCGGTCGAGCATGCCGGAGCAGATGATGTTGACGACGACGCGCGCGTTGCCGATGAAGAGCAACGTTCCGCCGATCGCGAGCTTCGTGTCGTCGTCGTGCGACGGCCACGGGTACGTTCCGAAGTAGTTCATCGTCGTGAGGCTCGCGCCGATGTGGAAGTGCACCGGCAGCGCGAGCGAGCTGCACGCTTCCCACAGCGGATCCCACGCGCGGCTGCGCGAGGTCGGGGCCACCCACGTCCTGGGGATCCGAGGTGAGGTTCACGCCCCGCAGACCGAGGCCGGCCGCCCGTTCGGCTTCCCTCACGCACGCGTCGACATCCCACGCGGGAAGGATCGCCATCGGAAGCAGCCGGTTCCCGGATTCGGACTGCAGCTCGGCGTTGGCGTCGTTGAAGATCTCGATCGAGAGCGTGCGCAGCGCGTCGTCCTGCACCGCCTCGGCGAGGGCCTGGCCGCCGAGCCCGACGACACCGGGGAAGATGATCTCGCGCGTAGATGCCGGTCTCGTCCATCAGTTCGAGCCGGGCAGTGGGGTCGTACGCGGCCGCGTGGACCTCGTCGATCCCCCATTCGTACAACCCTTCGAACGACCGGCCCTTCACCCCGTTCTTGTCGACAACGCCGCCCGCGCCCGCGCGCCCGAGCACCACGCCGTCGACCACCCAGGTCGCGCTGCCGTCGACGTCGGTGACGTGCGGGACCCGATCCTGCAACGACGCGGGCGCCCGCTTCGTCCACAAGTCGTGGCTCTCGGTGAGGTGCGTGTCGGCGTCGATGACCCGGACCGGATCGGCTGCGAGCGTCATGGCGTGCTCCCTGATCACGTCCGGTTCGGGGGTCGGGCGCGATGGTGCGGACGGTAGTTCCGACCGCGAACGCCGAGCAATGAACCGCGCGTGCGGCCGGCGGATCTACGCGTGCTCGGGCACGTCGCGCGAACCGTTCGGGCTCGGTGCCGTGCGTCGGGTCGTCCACCGGCCACGGCCAGCCTCCGAACCCGGTCCGCCGGTAGTCCGCGAACGCCTCTGCGATCTCGGCCTGATCGTTCATCACGAACGGTCCGTACTGCGCGACGGGTTCGGCGATCGGACGGGCCTGCAGGAGCAGCCACTCCACTGGCTCGGCCCCGGCGAGCAACTCGACCGGAACATCGGGCTGCAGCAGCACACCGGTCGACACGGGCAACTCGTGCCCTGCCACCTGCAGCGTCGCGCCTTCGAACGCGTACAGCGTGCGGACGGTCTCGGGTCCGCGTGCTGCGGGCAACTCCCACCGCGCGCCCGGTTCCATGCGCACGTGCCAGATCGCCAGATCGGACTCCGGGCGCGACGCCCACGAGTTCGGCGGCGGGGGCAGTGCGGTCACACCCTCGAGCGCGCCTGCGATCACCGTGACCTCGGTGCGGCGACCGGCTTCGTCGATCGCGACGTGACGGGGGATGTCCTGGTCCCAGAGCATCGTGAAGTACGGATCGACGCGCTTGTCGGCCGCGGGCAAGTTGACCCAGATCTGGAACAGTTCGAGCGGGTTGGGGTGCACGTTGTCGAGCAGCGGGAACATCTCGCAGTGCACGATGCCGTTGCCGGCGGTCAACCACTGGACGTCACCGTTCCCGAAGCGCGCGGTCGCCCCGAGCGAATCCGAGTGGTCGATGAACCCCCGGCGAACGAGCGTGACGGTCTCGAAGCCGCGGTGTGGGTGCTGCGGGAACCCGGGAACGGTCGCGCCGTGGTACATGCTCCAGCCGTCGCCACCGGAGAAGTCCTGGCCGATGTCGCGTCCTTCGAGCGGAGCATCCGGCCCGAGGTTGCCGTTGCCGCGCGGGTACGCGTCGTCGTGGTGCACACAGAACAGGAACGGGTCGACGGTGGGCCAGCGCCCGCCCAGCTCGACCGTCTGCAACACAGGATCAGTCACACGAAAACGCTATCGGCTCCCGCGCGTGGTTCGGTCCTCGCGCGGGCTGGCTCAGGACTCGATACCGGAGTCGCGCACCGTGACGCTGAGCCGCGTGCCCTCGAGGCCGAGCTCGGGCGGGGCGGTGCCGGTGAGGGTGCGTACGACACCGTGGTACGCGAGCCGGGTCGCGCCGCCGAACACGAAGAGATCGCCGCTGCGGAGCTCGAGGTCGGTCCATGGCCGGGTGCGCGTCTCGTTGTTGCCGAAGCGGAAGATGCACGAGTCGCCGAGGCTGATCGTGACCACCGGCCGGCCCGCGGCGATCGAACTCGCCGACTCCGCGCTGTCCTGGTGCAGACCGAGCTTGGACGTCTCCGTGTACACGTTGATGATCGACGCGTCGAAGCGGACGTCCGCGCGACGCGTAGCCCGCGATTTCCGCGGCAGCGTCGCGCGAGCTCGACCAGGTCGGCGGGGAGCGGCTTCACGGGCGCGCCATCGTGGTCGTCACACGTTCGCGAGTACGCGTAGGGATACCAGTGCCAGCCGAGGCACACCGACCGGATCGACAACGGCGTCCCGTCCGGCATCCGCGGCGTGCGCAACCCGGCGGGATCGCGGCCCCACTCGCGACAACGCGCAACCAGCTCGACCTGCGCGTCGAGGTCGAGCCAGTCGGGCACGTGGACCGCGCCCGGTCCGACCTCGCGGCGGGTGCGGGGGAAGAGCTCGTGCATCACCATCGTCGTCACACGGGATACCACCGCCCGGCCCGACCGATCCGGACAGCCCGAGCGACCCGGACACTTGCGACCCTTCTCCGTGATCAGGCCGCGAAACCCGGTGATTCTCCCGGTCGACGGGGACTCGCCCCACAGGCGAAGATTGCGAGGCGAAAGGGGGCACACGATGCGGCGACCCGTCACCCGTCCGGAGCGTTCGAGGGGGCGGCTCAGGGTTCTCGTCGGCGTCGTCGCGGTGGCCGCGACGCTCGGCGGGTGCGACTGGGCCATGTTCGGTTCCGACGCCGACCACCGGCGGTTCAACCAGGAGAACGTCGTCTCGTCGACGAACCGCTCGGCGTTCTCGACGCTGTTCACCGCACCGACTGGCGGCGAGGTCTTCTCGTCTCCGGCGATCGTCGCGGGAGTCGCATATGTCGGCTCGCGCGACCACAACCTCTACGCCTTCGACGCCGACGCCGCGGTGAACTGCACCGCCGGCGTCGCGGTTTGCAGTCCGCTGTGGACGGCGCCGACAGGTGCCACGGTGGTCGGCTCGCCTGCCGTTGCCAACGGCGTCGTCTACGTCGGTTCCGACGACCACAAGCTGTACGCCTTCGACGCGACGGGCACCACCAACTGCGCCGGCGCGCCCAAGGTGTGCGCGCCGCTCTGGACCGCCACGACCGGTGACGCGGTGCAGTCTTCGCCAGTTGTCGCGGGCGGGACCGTGTACGTCGGTTCCGACGACGGCAAGCTGTACGCGTTCGACGCGGCTGGGACCACCAACTGCATGGGGACGCCCAAGGTCTGCACGCCGCGCTGGATCGCGACGACCGGCGCGGCCGTGAACTCGTCACCTTCGGTGAGTGGCGGCGTTGTCTATGTCGGTTCGGATGACCACAAGCTGTACGCGTTCGATGCCGCGGGCGTGACCGGCTGTTCGGGCACGCCCACCGCGTGCACCCCGCTGTGGACCGCCGACCTCGGCAGCATTGTGTTCTCGTCACCGGCCATCAGCGGCGGCGTCGTGTACGTCGGCTCGACCGACAACAAGCTCTATGCGTTCGACGCGGCCGGTTCGAACGGCTGTGGCGGCGTGCCCAAGTCGTCCGCGCCGCTGTGGACGGCAACGACCGGAGGGATCGTGTTCTCCTCGCCGGCGATCGCGCAAGGCATCGTCTACGTCGGTTCCGCCGACGACAAGTTGTATGCGTTCGACGCGGCCGGCGTCACGAACTGTGGTGGGAGCCCGAAGTCCTGTGCACCGCTCTGGACCGCGACGGCCGGCGGCGACATCCTCTCGTCACCCGCGGTCGGCAACGGCATGGTGTACGTCGGATCGTCGGATCACAACTTCTACGCGTTCGACGCGGCCGGCACGCTGAACTGTTCGGGCACGCCGAAGACCTGCGCGCCGATGTGGTCGGTGACCACGGGCAGCTTCGTGGACTCGTCCCCGGCGATCTCCGACGGTGTGGTGTACGTCGGGTCGGCCGATGGCAAGCTGTACGCGTTCGGGCAATCCTGGAGCGCGTTCCGCTTCGCCGCCGACCATGCCGGCGTCAACCGCACCGAGCACCGAATCGGCCTCGCCAACGTTTCGAGCCTCGAGCTCGTGCCGTCGTTCGGGTTGGCGTTCCAGATCGTCAGAACATCGCCGGCCGTCGCGAACGGGTTCGTGTACACGAGGTCTGACGACTCCTTGCTGTACGCGTTCGACGCGACGTTCACGAGCGACTGCGACGGCACCCTGTGCGTCCCGAAGTGGGTCGCACAGAGCATGTCCGCACCGACCCGGTCGTCACCGGCGGTCGCGAACGGCGTCGTGTACGTCGGCTCGGATCGACTGAACGCGTTCGACGCCGCAGGGAGCCCGGCGTTCTGCCACAGCGTCGGTGGTTCCGTGCCCACGTGCACGCCGCTGTGGACCGGGACCACCGGCGGCGTCGTCGAGTCGTCACCGGCGATCGCGAACGGGATCGTCTACGTGGGCGCCAACGACAACAAGCTCTACGCGTTCGACGCCACCGGCACCGTCAACTGCGCGGGAACGCCGAAGGTGTGCGCACCGCTGTGGACCGCGAACACCGGCGGACCGGTCCGGTCTTCGCCCGCAGTGAGCGGCGGCACCGTCTACGTGGGATCCGACGACAACAAGCTCTACGCCTTCAGCGCGGCCGGCACCACCGGCTGCTCCGGCACGCCCAAGGTCTGCGGACCACTGTGGACCGCGACCACCGGCGACGACGTGCGATCCTCACCAGCGGTCAGCGGTGACGTCGTCTACGTCGGATCGAACGACAACAAGCTCCACGCCTTCGAGCGCGGCCGGCACCACCGGCTGCTCCGGCACGCCCAAGGTCTGCGGGCCACTGTGGACCGCGACCACCGGCGACGACGTGTTGTCTTCGCCTGCGGTCGCGAACGGGTTCGTCCACGTCGGCTCGAACGACCACAAGCTGTACACGTTCAGCGCCGCGGGCTCGACCAACTGCAGCGGCACACCGAAGACGTGCAACCCGCTGTGGACGGCGACAACCGGCGCGACCGTCCAGTCGTCACCGGCAATCGCGAACGGCATCGTGTTCGTCGGCTCCGAAGATCAGAAGCTCTACGCGTTCGACGCCAGTGGCGCGGTCAACTGCGGCGGCACGCCCAAGACGTGCGCGCCGCTGTTGAGCACAGACACGGGAATGCCCGTGTTCTCGTCGCCGGCCGTCGCGAACGGGATGGTCTATGTCGGTTCCTTCGGTACCCGAGCTTTCCGCCTGCCTGCGTCGTGAACGGAGCGTGGGAACGGGCGCGATGCCTTATGGAACCAGGACGACCTTGTCGGTGACGCGCGCACGGCTTCGAGCCGAAGTGGCACCGCGCGCTGGCCGGAGCGGCGCAGCCGCGACAGGCTGGCGCCCCATGAAGGCCGGAGCCCGGACCATCGACCGACTGCTGAAGCTCGCGCGCTCGTATCCCGAGGCGTGGGAAGACCACCCGTGGGACGAGACGGTCGTGAAGGTGCGCAAGAAGATCTTCGTCTTCATCGGGATCTACGACGAACAACTGTCCGTCACCGTGAAGCTGCCGGACAGTCGCGAGTTCGCGCTCAGCTTCGAGTGGACCGAACCGACCGGCTACGGCCTGGGCCGCGCGGGCTGGGTGTCGGTGAGGATCCCGGTGCGAGACGACGCACCGATCGACCTGCTCGAAGAGTGGATCGACGAGAGCTACCGCGCGGTCGCGCCGAAGACGCTGGTGAAGCAACTCGACGCGTGACCGATCGCCGCGGAAACTTCCGAACTCGACGCGCCGAGCGGCGAAGGAGTCGGTGATGGCCGCGCCCGAACCGTTCCTCGAACCGCACGACATGATCCACGGCGCGCCGCTGCCGGGTTGGTCGGGTCGGTTCTTCCACTCCGCGAACATGACGTTCGCCCATTGGGACATCGCGGCGGACGCCACCGACCTCCACGAGCACAGCCATGCGCAAGAAGAGGTGTGGAACGTCGTCGACGGCGAGGTGATCCTCGTGATCGACGGTGTCGCCCGCACGCTCGGCTCGGGTGCGGCCGCGATCGTGCATCCGCACGTCCCCCACTCGGCGCGGATCTCGGGGCGTTGTCGTGCGCTCGTCACGGACTTCCCGCTCCGGACCGAGCTCCCGGGCGTGCCCCGGGCCTGAGCCACGGCGCGGGGCGGATTGCCTGCCCGATCGGCGAAAGAAACCGTCCATCCGGCATCCGAACGTGCCGACGAACCTGTGTGTCCTTCCGGTTGGCGGCGTTCGTGGGCGGCATTGCCGCGGTTGCGTTGCTGTGCGTCCTCGCGCCGGACAGCGACGCGGCCCGGGTCGGCTACGACGTCGCGATCGTGGGGACCACGGTCATCACGTGGTACGGCGCGACCCGGGCCGAGAACGATCGGCTGGCCTGGCGGCTGATCGCCGGGGGGATCACCTGCTGGGTGGTCGGCGATCTCCTCTGGGACGCGTATGCGTACCTGCGTTGGAACCGGCCCTCGGTCTCCGTCGCCGACCTCCTCTACCTGGCCGGGTACCCGCTCCTCGCGGCCGGGATCGTGCGCATCCTCGCGCTCCGGACGCCGGGCCGGTACCGCGAGGGCCTGCTGGACGGCGTCGCGTTCGCGATCGCGGCTGCGATCGCGACCTGGGCGTTCCTCGTGGTGCCGACCACCGCAAACGCAAGCCTCGTCGACGCCACGGTCTGGGGTGCGTACCCGTTCGCCGACGTCCTGATCTTCGCCGCGGTCGTGTGGCTCGTGTTGACACCGGGCCGGCGCGGCGCACCGACCCTCCTCCTGCTCGCGTTCCTCACCGGCACGCTGCTGCTCGATCTCCTGTGGACCGCCATCCCGTTGTTGGACGCAACGTTCGATCCGGCTCCGCTCAACGGCGGTTATCCGATCGCGTACGCCGCGCTCGCGCTCGCCGCGATCATGCCGAACAGCGGCGAGCTCACCGCGCCGACCACGTTGTCACCGGGGCGCATGCATCCCGCGCGGTTCATGTTGCTCGGCTTCGCGTTGATGACGGCACCGACCGTCGCGATCGCGACGACGACGAACATGAGCGTCGCGTCGGAGGTCTTCCTCTTCGTCGCGTCGATGACGCTCGCAACCATCGTGCTCTGGCGGTTCCGCATCGCGGTGCGCGAGCGCGAGCAGGTGCAGGCGCAGCTCGAGCACCAGCTCGCCCACGACCACCTCACCGGCCTCTACAACCGTCAGCAGTGGGTCGAGATCCTGCAGCTGCAGCTGGCGCGTGCGATCCGCACGCGCACACGGGTCGCGGTCCTCTTCATCGATCTCGACGGCTTCAAGCCGGTCAACGACACCATGGGCCACTCCGCCGGTGACTTCGTCCTCGTGACGGTGGCCCGCCGGCTCAAGCTGCTCGTCCGTCCGCACGACGTCGTGGCCCGGGTCGGTGGTGACGAGTTCGCGATCTCGTGCGAGGACCTGGGTGGGACGAGCGACGCGGAGGAGATCGCGGCACGGATCGTCGTCGGGCTGGCCGAGCCGGTCGAGATCGGCGACGAGCTGGTGGAGGTGTCCGCGAGCGTCGGCATCACGATGAGCGCGGGCGGATCCGACGCCGAACGGATGGTCGACGACGCCGACGGGGCCATGTACCAGGCCAAGCAGGCCGGGAAGAACCGGTACGCCCTCGCGCCCGTGGCCCCTTGGATCGCACCGGAAGCGCCAGGTCGGCCTCAATACGGCCCCGCGACGGGCCGAAGGTCTCGCAAGGAACCGGCACTGGACGGCAGGGAGCTGACACGGCAATGAGCACGGACGCCGATCGGCATCGGGAGCGCGCCGCGCTCGCGGTGGGCATCGTCGGAACCGGCTGGATCGCGCTCCACGGGAGCGGGCTCCTCGGTCCGTTGTCGCAGGACACGTTCGTGCTCCTGGGCGCCACCGCGGTGACCGCGACCGTCGTCGGGCTGCGCCGGTACCGGCCCGCGCGCCGGTGGCCGTTCGTCCTCATGGCGTCTGCGTTCTTCTTGTTCCTCGTCGGCGGCGCACTCCGACAGCAGTTCGGGACGCTCGGCGACCTGACCGCCCACCGTTCGCTGATCCCGGACTTCCTCGCCGCGCCCGGCTACGTCCTGCTCGGCCTCGGGCTGGCCGGCATCGCACGCGCCCGCCGGGGCAGCGCGGGGTTCGATCTCGACGCGACCCTCGACGCGCTCGTGGCCGCGCTGGCCGCCCTCGTGGTCGCGTGGGCGTACCTGATCACGCCCGCGCTCGCCAACGAGACCGCGCCGCTCCGGGTTCGGCTCGTCCTCGCGGCCTACCCCGCGTTGTCGGCGTTCCTCGTCGTCATGATCCTGCAGGTGGCCTTCGTCGTCGACGATCGGCGAGTCCCGGCCCACCGGTTGCTCGTCGTCGCGCTCGGGTGCATGTTCATCGGTGACGTCGTCTACATGCTCGAAGACGCGCGCATCGCCAAGCTTTCGTTGCCCGTCATCGACGTGCCCTACGCACTCGCGTTCCTCGCGGTGAGCGTCGCGGTGTTGCACCCGTCGATGCGGGAACTGCTCGAGCCGGTACCTCGCGGCGGAGCGCACGACGCGACCGTCGCGCCTCGCGCTCGTCTCGGCCTGCATCGGCATCCCGATCCTCGTCACCGTCGCCGACGGTCGGCGCACGCTGGTGGACAAGACCGTGTTGCTCGTCGTCGTGCTCCTGATGAGCGCCACCGCCATCTGGCGAGTGTTCCGCGCCTTGCGCGCGCACGCTCGTTCGGAAGAGCGTCTCGTCCACCAGGCAACTCACGACGCGCTGACGAGCCTGCCCAACCGCGCCTGCCTCACCGACCAGCTCGACCAGGCGCTGTCGCGCCAGGCGGGTACCGACACCCTGCTCGGCGTGCTCTTCCTGGACATCGACCGCTTCAAGGTCGTCAACGACAGCATGGGCCACAACCTCGGTGACGAGCTCCTCGTCGCGGTCGCCAAGCGACTGCGGGGCGCACTGCCGCAACACGCGGTGATCGCACGGGTCGGTGGCGACGAGTTCGTCATCGTGCTGGAACGGCTGCGCGACACCGCGGCCGTCGTCGCGGCGGCCGAGATGGTCCGGCACTGCTTCGCGCTCCCCTTCGCCCTTTCCCAGGCGGAGATCTACGCGACCGTCAGCATCGGCATCGCGGTCGTCGATCGCGGCGCCGAAGCCAGCGTGGAGACGTTGCTGCGTGACGCCGACACCGCGATGTACCAAGCCAAGGACGCCGGCCGCGACGCGGTTGCGGTGTTCGACCAGGACATGCGAGACCTCGTGGCCACACGGTTGAACCTCGAACGCGAGCTCCGCAAGGCGCGCCACAACGGCGAGTTCACGCTGCACTACCAGCCGATCCTCGCCATGCGCTCGAAGGAGATCGTCGGCGTCGAAGCGTTGTTGCGCTGGTCGCCGCCCGCGCTCGGTCCGATCGCGCCGGCGTTGTTCATCCCGATCGCCGAAGACACGGGCTTGATCGAGGAGATCGGCGCGTGGGTGCTCGAGACCGCGTGCGCCGACCTCGCCCGCTGGCGGGCCGAGATCCCGGGCTACGCCGATCTCTACGTCGCGGTGAACCTCTCGGTCCGGCAGCTGCGGAACCCGCACATCGTCGACGAGACGCGCGTCACCTTGCAGCGCACACAGCTCCCGGGCCACGCGCTGCACCTCGAGCTCACCGAGTCGATCTTCCTGCGAGCGTCGGGCGTGAACCACGACATGTTGCAGCAACTGCGCGACCTCGGCGTCAGCATCGCCATCGACGACTTCGGAACCGGCTACTCGTCGCTTGCGTACTTGCGTCGCTTCCCCGTCGACGTGATCAAGATCGACAAGTCGTTCGTCGACGAGCTCGACCGCGAGGACTCGGCCGAGGAATCACTCGTCGCGGCGATCGTCGCCATGGCGCGGGCGCTCGGCAAGGCAACGGTCGCCGAAGGTGTGGAGACACCGGTACAGAGCAAGCGGCTCGAGGCGTTGGGCGTCGACATGGCACAGGGCTTCGTCTACGCGCGACCGACGCCGGCCGACGATGTGCCCGCGCTCCTGTGCCGCCTGCGTCAGCGGGCCACGCGTGACGTCGTCGACGTGACGTTGTCGAAGACGTTTTGATCGGCGCCGAGCGAAGGCTGATCTTCGCCGGGCACGGGCATTTCCTGTGCGAGCACCCGCGTGACCGCGGCTTCCCACGGCGGCGGCGCGACCGCATCGTGGATCCCGGTGCCTTCGAACAGGATCTCGTGGATCGGCGGATGTGACTCGCGGAGGCGGACTCCGTAGTCGGGGATGTCGATGTACACCGGGATGCTCGAAGGCGAGTCGAGGTAGTCCTTCGGCTCGACGCCGCCGAAGTGCGAGAGCGGCCGGCCCATGCGCGTCTGGATGAGGTCGAGCACGACGAGGTCGAGGATCGTCACGAAGTAGTCCACGGCGAACGGCAACGCAGCCTGGAACAACGCCTGGTACAACGCGAGGCTGATCAGACCTTCGGAACCCCGACCGCGATAGTCCGCGGCGACGGCCAAGGTGGAGACGTCCCAGATCCGCGCCGGGTCCGCAACCGCGCCGACCGACGTGAACAGCTCGTCGGTGGTGCGGGCCCAGACCTGTTCGACGTCGGCGAGCGTCTTCTGCCCGACGGGCGACGGCACGATCATGCGCATGACACCAGCCGGGCTCATCCTTCGGTGGTCGATGACGCAGTAGAACATGCTGCCGGGCTCGTACGGCTCGTACTCCTCCGCGAGCAGCTCGACGCGAGTTGCCGAAGTACTCGAGGAACACCTGGCGTTCGATCTCGCGAGCGAGCTCGGCACCCGGGTCGGACGACGAGAAGACGTAGGTCCCGAACGGCTGTTCAGGCCGGTCGTCGCCGATGACCCACTCCGTCAGCTCGCGCAGCGTCAGATCCACGTGGCTCAGAACTCCCGAGCAGTGATCTCGACTGCGTCGAAGTACTGGCGCGTGAACTCGACGACGTCGCCGGGATCGAACGCCTTGCAGGTGTACATGTCGACGCTGAAGAAGATGCGCGGCTGCTCCCACCCGTAGAAGTGCGCGCCCGACGTCTCCCAGTGGATCCACCCCGCCCACCCGAACCGGTCGGACCGGTGGGTCACGGGCGGGGCGAGCACCGTCATGCCGGCGACCCGGGACAATGCGAGCAGGTAGTCACGGATATCGACGTCGGTGACAGGTGTCCGGCACGTACCCTCGACGACGAGCCGCTGGCGGAAGATCTCCGGGGCGAGGTCGACGTATTTCTCCGCGACTCGTTCCACGACCGCATCGGACTCCCGCACCCCGCAAGTTAAGCAATCGCCAAATGCTCCGCGCCAATGCGCACACGGCGGAACCGGGCGGACGCGCCGGGGGTGCCGGCATCCGCGTCGATCGCGGGCTGGCACCGGCGACGGGGACGCGCGTCTGTGCATCAATTGTGGGGGGTGATGGGCGCAGTCGGCATCGTGGCGCGCGCCGAGTTCCGTCGGCGACGCGGCGCGTTGCTCGGGCTTGCGGCGGTGTCGGCGCTCGGCCTCGGAGCCTCACTCGGAGTGTTCGCCGCCGCGTACCGCACCGACCACGCCTCTCCCGAATACGTACGGCGGGCCGCGGTCACCGACCTGGTCGTGAACCCGAGCCTCTCCACGCTCGAGTTCGACCGCGCGGTGCGGAAGTTGCCGCACGTGCGTGGCGCGTGGTCCGAGGACCAGCTCACGGGCGGCGTGGGCGAGTACGTCCCGCGCACGGCCGGCGGCGTCCGAGCTCGCGACGAACAGCATGCAGCACGCGGAGACACCGTTCACCGTCACCGTCGACCGCGCCGCTGCAAGCGTCACCGTCTCCGTCGAAGATGCGGGGCCGGGCCGCCCGACGCTGCAGTCGCCCGCGCCGACCCATCCATCCGGACGCGGTCTCCGGATCGTCGACGCCCTCGCCGACAGTTGGGGGGTGACCCCGCGGCCCGACGGGAACGGCAAGCGCGTGTGGTTCACGTTGGCGATGGGGCGACCCGACACACCGACTCGTCACGAAGCCATCGCCAACACGCGCTGATCGCGAACGTCTTGGCGACAGGACGACCCATGAGCGCCCTCAGCGGTACGCGGGGACGGGCTCGGGCTCGGTCATCTTTCCCCGCTGGGCGAGGTACACCGGGATGCCGAGCAGCAGCGCGCCGCCCGCCATGAAGAACGGCGCCCAGTAGACCCAGAAGCTGTGCCCGGTGTTGCGCGAGTACCAGATGAACAGGATCGAGAACACGAGCGACACGATCGCGACGACCATGTCGCGCGCGAACCGCGGTGTGTCGAGCGTTCGGTGGTCGACGAGCCGCCACTTCATCTGCGCGAGCGCCGAGAACCCGTACGGGATCGCGGCGGTGATGCCGGTCATGAGCACGAGCGTGGTGAACACGGTCGCGCCACCGGAGCCCATGTAGTTGATGATCATCGCGATCGACGCGAGCACGGTGGACGCGACGATGCCGAAGGCGGGAACGCCGGCGCGCGAGATGCGCTTGAACCGCTCGGGGAACAGTCCGTCCTTGGCGGCCGCGAGCGGCATCTCGGCGCAGATCATGGTCCAGCCGTTCAGTGCACCGAAGCCGGAGATGATGACGACGATCGCCATGAGGTTGCCGGCCCAGCTGCCGCCGAACATGGCGTTGACCGCGTCGGAGAACGGCGCCGTCGAGTTCCGCGAGCTGTGACGACGGCAGGATGCCGAACACGGCGATCAGCGAGAGCATGTAGACGACGGCGGTGGCGAGCGTGCCGTAGATCGTCGCCTTCGGGATGTTGCGGTCCGGATCCTTCACCTTGCGCCGCGGCGACCGCGGCGACCTCGACGCCGAGGTAGCTGAACAGCGCGATCGCCATGCCGCCGCCGATCGCACCGATGGCGCCTTCACCGCTGATGTTCCACGGCGTGTAGTTGGCGCGCGAGATGTAGAAGAGGCCGACGGTCGACATGAACGCGAGCGCCGCGAACTTCAGGATCGTCGTCCACACCTGGACCGAACCCATGTTCTTCACGCCCGAGAGGTTGATGAGCGCCGGGCAGCCACAGCCCGACGAGCACGAGCAGGATCGAGCCGAGCTTGTTGTGACCCTTGTTGACGAACACCTCGACGTACAGCACCCAGCCGACTGCGATCGCGGCGTTGCCGGCCCAGGCCGTGATCCAGTACGACCACGCGTTCGCGAAGCCGAGCGGGTTCCCGAACGCGACGCGCGAGTACGCGTACGGCCCGCCGTCGGCGGGAACGCGTCGCGACAGCGCCGCGAACAACAGCGCGAGCGCGACCGCACCGACCGTCGTGAGGCCCATCGAGACCAGGCTGATCGGGCCGTAGGCGCCGAGCGACGTCGGCAGGTTGAAGATGCCGACGCCGATGATGCTGCCCATGATGAGCGCGGTGGCCACCGTGAGGCCCATGCGTGCGCCGGCGGTCGCCGGCTCGTCCGTGACGGCGGTGTCGGTCGTCACGTCGGGCGTGACGCGGGCGGAATGGTTGTCGGTCATGACTCACCTCGTCTCGTCAGATGCCTGAGTGTGACAAGGCGCCGGCGCCGCTCTCCAGGGGCAGAGGTGGTGCGTGCGGCGGGACCTAACGGCCCTATGGCTCGCGCTGCGACTTCAGGAGCGACAATCGCCGCATGCGAGGAACGCCATGAGAGTGGTCGTCGCCCTCGGCGGCAACGCGCTGTTGCGGCGCGGGCAACCGATGAGCGTGGAGAACCAGCGCGAGAACGTCCGCGTCGGCGTGCGACCATCTCGCGTCGATCGCCGAGCACCACGACCTCGTGATCTCGCACGGCAACGGTCCGCAGATCGGGCTGCTCGCGCTGGAGGAAGCCGCGTACGAGGACGCGCCCGACGCGCCGCTCGACGTGCTGGGCGCGGAGACCCAGGGGATGATCGGCTACCTCGTCGAGCAGGAGCTCGGCAACCGGCTGCCGTTCGAGAAGCCGCTCGCGTCGCTGCTCACGATGATCGAAGTCGATCCCGACGATCCGGCGTTCGCGGACCCGACAAGCCGATCGGCCCGCTCTACGACGAGAGCCGAAGCCGACGTGCTCGCGGAGAAGCGCGGCTGGGCGTTCAAGCCCGACGGCGACAAGATGCGCCGGGTGGTGCCGTCACCGGTACCCAAGCGCATCTTCGAGCACCGGCCCATTCGCTGGTTGCTCGAGCACGGTTGCGTCGTCATCTGCGCGGGCGGCGGCGGCATCCCGACCGCGTACCGTCCGGGCCGCCAGCTCGTCGGCGTCGAGGCGGTCATCGACAAGGACCACGCGAGCGGCCTGCTCGCGCGCGACATCGACGCCGACATCCTCATCATGGCGACCGACGCGCCGGCGGCGTTCGTCGGGTTCGGCACGCCGCACACGCGCGCGATCGCGCAGGCGCACCCGGACGTGCTGCTCGACGCCTACGAAGACGAGTTCGCGGCGGGTTCGATGCTGCCGAAGATGATCGCCGCGTGCGACTTCGCGCGCGCAACCGGCAAGCCCGCGGTCATCGGCGCGCTCGCCGACATCGACGCCATGCTCGCCGGTACCGCGGGCACACGCGTTTCGACCGACGTCCCGGGCGTCGTGTTCGGCGACGGCTCGGTCGTAGTTCACAGCAAGGAGATCGTCATGCCGTTTGGTGTCCACTCCGAAGTCGGCACGCTGCGCAAGGTCATGGTCCACCGGCCGGGCCTCGAGCACAGCCGGCTGACGCCGTCCAATGCCGAGGAGCTGCTGTTCGACGACGTGCTGTGGGTGACGCGCGCCAAGGCGGAGCACGACATGTTCTGCGAGGTGATGCGCGAGCGCGGCGTCGAGGTGTTCCTCGCCGAGACGCTGCTCGCCGAGGCGCTCGTCAAGCCCGAGGCGAAGGACTGGGTCTCCGACCACATCCTCAACGAACGCCAGGTCGGCATCACCGCCGCGCAACGGGCGCACGAGTGGGTCGAAACCGCGGACGCCGGCGCAGGTCGCCGAGTTCCTGATCGGCGGCATCACCAAGGCCGACGTCGAACAGGACGTCGGGTTGGTGTGGGAGTCGGCCGACCCGACGAGCATGTTGTTGCCGCCGCTGCCGAACTTCTTGTTCCAGCGCGATCCGTCGTGCTGGATCTTCGACGGCGTCACGATCAACCCGATGACGAAGCCGGCCCGGAAGCCCGAGACGATGATCATGGAGGCGATCTACCGCTTCCACCCGATGTTCGCGGCCGAGCAGTTCCCGATCTGGCTCGGCGGCTCCGACGAGGACTGGGGCCGCGCGCACGTCGAAGGCGGCGACGTGCAGCCGATCGGCAACCGGCGCGGTGATGATCGGCATGGGTGAGCGCACCACGCCGCAGGCCGTGCTGTGGATCGCCCGTTCGCTGTTCCGCGCCGGTTCGGCCGACGTCGTGCTCGCGGTGCACCTGCCGAAGTCGCGCAGCTACATGCACCTCGACACCGTCATCACGATGTGCGACCGCGACCTCGTCACGCTGTTCCCGCAGGTCGTCTACGGCGCGCGGACGTGGGCGATCCGGCCGGGAACGTCGCCCGACGACCTCGTCGTCGAGGAGCAGCAGGGCACGCTGCCCGAGCTCATGGGCAAGGTGCTGGGCGTCGCCGAAGATGCGCGTGGTCGAGACCGGCGGAGACGCGTTCGAGGCCGAGCGCGAGCAATGGGACGACGGCAACAACGTCGTCGCGCTCGAGCCCGGCGTCGTCGTCGCGTACGAGCGCAACGTCGGCACGAACACCGCGCTGCGCAAGGCCGGCATCGAAGTCGATCACGATCGAAGGGTTCGAGCTGGGCCGCGGCCGCGGCGGCTCGCACTGCATGACCTGCCCGATCGAGCGCGACCCCGCGTTCTGACGAGGAGCCAACATGTCGTTCAACCTGCGCAACCGCAGCTTCCTCAAGGAGATCGACTTCGAGCCGCGCGAGCTGCGGTTCCTGCTGCAGCTCTCGGAGGCGCTGAAGATCGCCAAGTACGCCGGCACCGAGACGAAGCGGCTCGAGGGCAAGGAGATCGCGCTGATCTTCGAGAAGACGTCGACCCGCACGCGTTCGGCGTTCGAGGTCGCCGCCTTCGACCAGGGCGCGCACGTGACCTACCTCGATCCGTCGGGCTCGCAGCTGGGCCACAAGGAATCGATCGCCGACACCGCGCGGGTGCTCGGCCGCATGTACGACGCGATCGAGTACCGCGGCAACAAGCCAGGCCGACGTCGAGGAGCTCGCCGAGTACGCCGGCGTGCCCGTCTACAACGGGCTGACCGACGAGTGGCACCCGACGCAGATGCTCGCCGACTTCCTCACCATGCACGAGGCGAGCAACAAGCCGTACGACGCGATCGCCTACGCGTTCGTCGGCGACTGCCGCTTCAACATGGGCCGCTCGCTGCTCGTCATGGGCGCGCTGATGGGCAGCGACGTCCGGCTCGCCGGCCCCGAGGAGCTCGCACCCGCCGAAGGACGTCGTCGACATCGCCGCACGAGATCGCGGCGCGCACCGGCGCGCGCATCACGATCACCGACGACCCCGCCGAAGCGGTGAACGGGTGTCGACTTCGTCCACACCGACGTGTGGGTCTCGATGGGTGAGGCCGAAGGACGTGTGGACCGAACGCGTGAAGCTGCTGACGCCGTATCAGGTCAACGCGGCAGCTGCTCGCGGCAACCGGCAACCGCCGCGTCAAGTTCATGCACTGCCTGCCCGCGTTCCACGACCCGAACACCACCGTCGGGTCGCGAGATCATGGAGCACACCGGCATGACCGACGGGCTCGAGGTCACCGGCGAGGTGTTCGAATCGGCCGCCAGCATCGTGTTCGACCAGGCCGAGAACCGGCTGCACACGATCAAGGCCATCCTCGTCGCCACCCTCGGCACCTGACTCGAACTATCGCGCGAGATCAGCTCTGCGGATGAGCCACCGTCGGAGCTCGTCCGCGCCCCACACGATGAACGGGAACGGCACCATGAGCAGGAGTGTCTCGCCACTCACGCTCGCGGTGCGAAACATCGACTGGAGGAAGGGCACGTAGACGACTGCGGCCGCGAAGGCGAGCTCGAATGCGATGCCCCAGAGCAGCATCGGGTTGGAGAACACCCCGACCGACCGCAGGCTCACGCGATCGGTACGCGCCGCGAACGCGGTGCCGATCTGGCACACGACGATCGCGAGGAACGTCGCGGTCGTCGCTTCCAGATACGCGTGGTGCAAGGGTGCGCCCGTACCGGTCGGGTCGCCCGGTGACCATCCCGCACGTGGACGAGGCTGGTGAAGAAGGCGAGCATCGCGAGCGCGGCCGAGATGAGCCCGAGAAAGAGCCAGGCGCGGACGAGCATCGATCCGTCGATGACACCCTGCTCTCGAGGGCGGGGCGGACGATCCATGAGGCCGGGCTCCGCCGGCTCTCGGGCGAGCGCGAGCGCGGGGAGCGTCTCGGTTCCGAGGTCGATGGCGAGGATCGCGAGCACGGTGAGCGGGAGGGGCACGAGACCGCCGGAGAGCGCGAACACGAGGAACGGGACGACCTCCGGTGTCGTGTGGGCGAAGATGTAGAAGACGAACTTCCGGACGTTGGCGTAGACCCTGCGGCCTTCGCGAACCGCGGTGACGATGGTCGCGAAGTTGTCGTCGGTGAGGATCATGGTGGCGGCTTCGCGTGCGACGTCCGTCCCGTCGCGTCCCATCGCCACGCCGATGTCAGCGGTGCGCAACGCCGGCGCGTCGTTCACGCCGTCACCGGTCATCGCCACGACCTCACCTGCGGATCGAAGTGCATCCGCGACGCGCAACTTCGTCTCGGGTGCGGCTCGCGCGATGACGAGCTCACCGCGTGCTTCGAGGAGCCGGTCGAGGTCGCGCTCGGTCATCGCGTCGAGCTCGGCACCAGTGACGGTCGCAAGGCCGTGCGCTCCGATGCCGACCTGCCGCGCGACGTTCTCGGCCGTCAACGGGTGGTCACCGGTGACGAGCAGCACGCGAATGCCGGCTTGATGGCAGAGCTTCACCGCGTTCGCGACTTCCGGGCGGGGTGGATCGAACATTGCGACGGCCCCGAGCAGGCAGAGCGAGCGCTCGGCGTCGACCCGCTGATCCGGGACGTCCCCGACGGGCCTCGCCGCGACTGCGAGCACGCGCAGCCCGCGCCGGGCACGCTCGTCGACGATCGCTTCCACCGACGCGGTGGATCTCGGGCGTCAGCGGCAGTTCCGTGCCGTCAGCCGCCATGATCGTGGTGCAGCAGGCAAGCACTGCTTCCGGTGCGCCCTTCGTGTGCACCCGAAAACCGTTTCCCTCGGCGTCGACGGTCGACATGAGCTTGAGCGCGGGATCGAAGTGGAACTGCCGCCGTCGTTGCCGGTCCCGCGCCGGCACTTGTGTGTCGATGCCGAACTTCGCGGCCGCGTGAAGGAGCGCGAGTTCCGTGGGGTCGCCGGTCCCGCCCGCGGCGCCGCGGCCATCGAGGTCGGCGTTGTTGCACGCGGCGACGCCGAGGGCCCACGCACGCAGCGCCGCGTTGCTCGACCCGGGCAGCCGCAGCGCGGTCTCATCCGTGCCGTCGCCGCCGAGGTCGACGTCGCCTCCGAGCGTCCAGAGCGCCGTCACTCTCATGCGGTTCAACGTCAGTGTGCCGGTCTTGTCGGTGCAGATGACGCTGGTGGCGCCGAGTGTCTCGACGGCACTCAAGCGCTTGACCAGCGCCCCTTCGCGCGCGAGCACGTGGACGCCGAGTGCGAGCGCGAGTGTGATCGTCGGCAGGAGCCCTTCGGGGACGTTCGCGACGATGAGGCCGACCGCGAACACGAGCGCGTCCTGGAACGGGAGGCCCGCGATCGTGCCGAGCGGTAGGAACGCGATACCGACGGCAACCGCGACGAGCGCGATGAGTCGAGCCAGGCGTCGCACTTGGTGCTCGAGCGGGCTCTCCTCGCCGCGACCCCGCTCGGACAGCGCGGCGATGCGTCCGAGCTCGGTGTGCATACCGGTCGCGAACACGAGGGTCCTTGCCTCGCCACCGGTGCAGTTCGTGCCGCTGAACACGATGTCGCGCGCCTGGAGGAACGGCACGTCGGTGTCGACGAGCTCCGACGAGCGAAACACGGGGAGCGACTCACCGGTCAGCGCGGACGCGTCGATCTCGAGCGATCCGGAGAGCAGCCGCGCGTCGGCCGAGATGCGCTCACCCTCGGACACCAAGAGGATGTCACCCGGCACGAGGTTGCGCGCTTCGACGAGGCTGCGACGTCCGTCGCGCACCACCGTGGCGTGTTGCGGCAGGTACTGCCCGAGCGCCTCGACGGCCCGCTCCGCTTGCTGTTCCTGCGCGAAACGCGAACGCCGCGTTCGCCATGATCACGAAAACGATCGCGATGCACACGACCACCGAACCCGATGCGAGCGCGAGGACGGCCGCGGCCGCGAGCAGCAGCGCGAGCGGGTGCGTGAACTGCCGGAGCAGATCGCGGGGCCACGGGCGGCGCACCGCCCTCCGCAACTCGTTGCTGCCGTAGGCAACGAGACGGCGTTCGGCCTCACGCTGGGAGAGCCCCTCGGGACGCGTGCGGAGATCGCGGCAGCAGCCGTTCGCTCGGCTCCCTCGGATCGACGCCGCTCGGTGCGCGGTCAGCCATCAGCGGTCCTCTCGCGGCCGAGACGCATCTGATCCAGCACTCCAGCGTCGCGGAAGGGCCTTTCCGTCCCCGAGCGCGCACGAATCTCTCGGCGGTGGGGTGTCTGCGTCGCCTCTACGCTTGAACCCATGGACCACCCAGTACGCGCCGCGCTCGCACTGGGGAGCGGAGGGGCCCGCGGCTACGCGCACATCGGCGTGATCCAGATGCTCGAGGAACGCGACATCGAGATCGTTGCCGTGGCCGGGTCGTCGATGGGCGCCATGGTCGGAGGGCTCTACGCCGCGGGAAAGCTCGATGGGTACACCGAGTGGGTCCGGGGTCTCACGCAGTTCGACGTCCTTCGGTTGTTGGACGTCGCGCTGACCGCACCGGGCATGATCCGAGCCGAGCGCATCTTCGCCCGCATGCACGAGCTGCTCGACGGCGCGCTCATCGAGGACCTTCGCCTCCCGTTCACCGCGGTGGCCACCGACCTCCTGGCGCGGAAGGCGATCTGGTTCCAGCAGGGCCCCGTCGAGACCGCAGTGCGCGCCTCGATCGCGACTCCGGGCGTGTTCACGCCGGTGATGTTGAACGGTCGCGTGCTCGTCGACGGCGGTCTGATGGACCCGGTTCCGGTCGCACCGATCGCGTCGGCGCGGGCGGACGTGACGATCGCCGTCGATCTGGGTGGCGAGCGAAGCGGCGTGCCGGGGGGATCGCCCGTGCGCGAGACCGCGGAGGAGCGTCCGATCGAGGAGTGGTCCGATCGTTTCCGGCGCGGCGCATCGAACCTGCTCGACCGTGAGCTCGTCCGCTCTTTGCTGAGCCACTTCCCTGGCAGCGGGCGCCGGGACGACAACGATGAGAAGGAATCACCCGGCGAGCAACTCGAAGCGCTCCCCGTTGGGCTGGGCCGGTTCGACGTGATGAGCCAGTCGCTGGAGGCGATGCAGAGCGTTCTGACCCGCTACCGACTGGCCGGCAACCCGCCGGACGTGCTCGTCACCATCCCCAAGGACGCGTGCCGCAGTCTCGACTTCCACCGAGCGTCCGACATGATCGAACTCGGTCGCGGGCTGACCGTCGACGCGCTCGATCGTTCGGTGCTCGCACCTCCTCCGCCGACGATCTGATCCGGGGGGGCCGGTTTCATGCCTTCGATTCGACCGCCCAACATCCGTTCGCGTGCCGAGTCGAAGCATCCCGGCGCACATCCCCACCGGCAGCAACGCACCGATGCGTGTCCGCATGTCGCACCCCTCCACCCGCGCTCGACCAGTGCACCCGCGCGAGTCCGCCATCTTGTCGAGCTCATCGGTGCTCCTTCTCCGGGCGCGCGTCGTCGTCGGCGGCGGCGCGCGCCGCTTTCGCCATGGTGAGCTCGATCAGCGCCGGCATCGCGCTCGGGTCGACGCCGATGCGCGCCGCGATCTCGTCGGTCGACGCGCCCGCGTCGAGCAGTGCCTTCACCCGCTGATAGGTCGGTGGCAGCTGCTCGTTCATCGGACGTGAATGCAGGCGGAACACGTCACGGTGCCGGATGTCGTGCCGTCGAGGGTCAGATCGTTGTCGCCGGTCCCGAACGATCCGTTCACCAGCCAGATCAGCGACGGGCTCCAGTACGCCGTGCCGAATCCGGACCCTTGGGTCGAGGGCGTGAACTCACTGTTCGAAACGACCACGATCAGCGATGGATTGACAACGGGGTCGGGCAGCGCGGCCCAACGCTGGATCGCGACGCATCCGAAGCACACCTGGGTGCCCCCGCGTCCGCCGAGCCCAGCCGACGGCGGGTTGTCGACGACGAGATTGCGCGTCCCCGCGGCGGTGCCGTTGGTCACGTCGGCCTGGAAGTAGATGTCGGTCGGCGTACGCGTGACGTTGCTGATCGCGACATTGGGCCCGAGATCGACGGTCACATCCGGGGCGAATCCTTGGCCCCTGACGTGCAGCGTGCTCGATCCCCAGTTCAGATGCGCCGCGCTCTCGAAGGATCCCAGTGGAAAGACCGTGCCGTAGCGCACGACGTTGTAGATCACCGGCACGATCGCGGCGTGCGTGAAGATGTCGGGCGCGTTGCCGTTGGCGTCGGGCGTGACGAGGTTCGGCGCGGTGCTGTCGTACGCGACGTACCGACCGTCGGCGCTCAGATCGGATCTGCCGCTGAAGCCGGCGGAGAGTTCGAGGAACGACGCAGTGCTCGCGATCTGCGTGAGGTTCGACCGACGATCGCGCACGAACACGTCCTCTTCGCCGTTGGTGTCGCCGTCGACGAGGTTCGTCGCGAGCGAGGAGTAGGTGACCCGCGTGCCATCCGCACTGATCGACGGGTCGAAGCTGCCATTGTTTGCGGCCGAGCCGTCGGGAGCCCGGCTCTCGGCGGTGACGGTCCCGTCGCTCCGATCGAGGACATACACGTCGACGGGCGAGTTCGGCCCCGGCACCAGGTTCGTCGCCCCGGACAGGAACACGACGAACCGGCCGTCGACGTCGCGACTCAGATCGGGCCGGTAATTGAATTGGTCGGCCTGCACCCCGCCTGTGCCCCGGCTCAGGGTCGGCGGTGAGGTGTGGGCGTCCCAGATCACGACATCGGTGACGCCATTCGTGTCTCCGGGCAAGAGGTTGGTCGCGGCGGTCGCGAACGCGACGACGCTGCCGTCGAGATTCACCGTGGCGCCTTCGCTGAAGTCGTTCGCCGGTTGGCCCACCCCCACCGGCTTGCTGATCAACTTCGGAACCGGTGGGAGCCCACCGATCACCTGCATCGAGTAGATGTCGAGGACACCGTTGGTGTCCTCCGGCACGAGCGCCGCCGCGGACTCGAACACCACGCCGTTGCCGTCGCCGTTGATCTCCGGCCGATCGCTCGGTCCGTTCCCTCCCTGACCGGTCGAGCTGTAGCTGAACAGCTCGGTGTGGGTGGCGCCCGGCTCGTCGAAGATGCCGTCGTGGTCGGTGTCGCGGTCGTGGATGAAGATGTCGCGAATGCCGTTGGTGTCACCGGGCCGCAGGTTCGTCGCTTCGGAAGCGAACGCGACGCGACGACCGTCATCGGAGATCGACGGGAACTCGCTCCGGCCGTTGCCCTGGGTCCCGTTGTCGGCCACGCTGACGCGCACGACCTTCTTCGTCAGGTTGTCGCGCACGAACACGTCGTAGACGCCGTTCGTATCACCGGGGACGAGATTGGTCGCGAGCGATCGGAACGCGACCCATCGGCCGTCGGCCGACAGCGATGCGAAGCCGCTCGCGGCGTCCGCCTGCACGCCGGTCGCGGTTTCGGTTGCCCGGCTGATGTAGGCGCAGCCCGAAAGGAGGCTCACGAGGAGCCCGACGAGCAGCGTCGACAACAGAGCTGGAATACGAGGCTTCATTGCCGACCTCCCACGCGAGCGTCGTGTCGACCATGACGGACCGCGAGCACGCGCGTCGTGAGTAGCCGACTACTCACGCGGGAGATGCGTCCTCAGCGGTCGGGGTCCGGACGCGCGCCGAGCAGGTCGGTCAGCTCCTGGCGCCCGGAGAGGCCGAGCTTGGCGTAGACGCGACCGAGCAGGTTGTCGACGGTGCGCGTCGTGATGCCGAGCCGGGCGGCGATCTCGCGACTCGGGAGGTTCGCGGCGGCGAGGTCGGCGATCTCGCGTTCGCGCGGGGTCAGGTCCTCGGGTTGATCAGCCCACGTCAGCGCAGGCGTGCGGACGCCGTCGCTGCGGCACGCGTGCGCACGCGCCAGTTCGAGGGCGGCGAAGGCGCGGGCCCGCCTCCCCTCCCTCCGGTGCACGCGCGCCGCGGCGAACCCGGCTTCGGCCGCGTACAGATCGAGCGTCATCGCCGAGAACGCACCGGCCGCGTCGTCGAGCCGGTCGGCGTCGTCGTCGGCGAGACCGCAGGCGTGGGCGGCGATGGCGTCAACGAGGGGGCCATCGACGACCTCGCTCAATGCCACCAGGCGATCGGCCGCGACGCGCGAGGGTGCAAAGCGCGCGACGTCGTGGAGCGCGAACGCTTCGAACGTGTGCTGCTGGCGGCCGGCGGCGACATCTGCGGCTGCTTGCCCGAGCCGCGCTGCGGCCGACAACTCGCCGCGCGCGGCGAGCACCCAGGCGCCGGCGCGGGCGACGTCGACCCCGAACACACCGTCGAGGCTCGGGCTCGAGAGCCCGGTGATGTGTTCATCGCGCCCGGCTCCCGTGATGTCACCCGCGAGCGCGCCGGCCATCGCGAGGTAGGCGTGCGTCGGACGGCGAAAGCCGCGCTCGGCGTTCTCGAGGTTGCCGGCGGCTTCACGGAGTGCGGGAATCGCATGGCGCGGCAGGCCGCGCACCACGAAGACGATCCCGCGCGCCAGGCTCCAGATGGCCCGCGGGAACTCCGCGCCTTCGATCACTGCCGCGTCGTACGCCGCGTCCGCATGGTCCTGCGCCTCGACGATCCGACCGTCGAGGAGCAGCGCCCGCGTGCGCGCCAGATCGAGGAACAGGTCGATCGTCGCGAACTCCGCACGCCACTCCGACGCCGTGGCGAGCCGTTCCATCGCGAGTCGCGCGGCTCGGTCGAGGCGTCCGTCGGCCGTGAGCTCGAGGACGGCCGCGAGCACCGCAGTGGGCGCGGCGCCCATGAGCGCGTCCGGGTCGACGTGCGCCCCCTCGCCGCTGGAGACGATCATCGCGGCCCGCGCGCCTTCGAGGAGCGCGCGGGCTTCGGGATCCTGCACCTGTTGCCGCGTCTCGTGCAGGACGGTCTCGGCATCGGCCAAGCGTCCGAGTTGGTGGCTCAACACGCCGGCCTCACCCGCGGCGGCCGCGGCACGGAGGGTGTCCGGTCCGGGAAGTCCACGCGCCGCGTGCAGCGCGGCGAGGGCTTCGAGTGCGCGGTTCTGATCGCTCAGCGCCTCGCCGAGTATGTACGAGGCCTCGATCTCGGGACCGGCGTCGAGTGCGGCCCGAGCCAGGCGCTCGGCCACGACGGGTTCCCAGAGCGCCATTGCCCGCCGGGCCGCGGCGCGGCACTGGTCGGGATGCGTGCGATCACCGGCATCGACACGCCACAGGGCGACGCGAAACATCTCCGACGCGGAACCGTCGCACGTTGCCTCGACCGCCGTGGCGAGGTCGAGCTGGACCTCGTCTCGGCGCGTCGAAGGCATGCGGTCGCGCAGCACTTCACCGAAGAGAGGATGTGCGAGGGAAACCTGCACCCGGTCGCGCCGGCCCGAGGTGACGAGACCGCGGCGCTCCAATCGGGCCGCGAGGTCAGCGATTCCGAGCGCACGCAGACAGTCGACGGTGAGCGGCTGACCGACCGCGACGAGCTCGAGCGCGGCCCGTTCGTCGTCGTCCAAACTGCCCATCCGCGTCGCGACGAGGTCGTGCAGGCGCTCACCTGGTTCGATGGGACCCGACCACTGCCACAGGCCCTGTCCGTGTCGCAGCGCGCCTGACTCCAGTCCGTGCAGGACGAGCTCGCGCAGGTAGAGGGCGTTGCCGGCGCTGGATTCCCACAGGAAGTGCAACGTCGCACCTTCGACTGCGCCGGCGAGCGCGGTGGTGACGATGGTCTCCACCTCGGCGCGCGCCAGCGTCTGCAGCGCGATGAGCGGTGCCGGTCCGTCCTTCCACAACGCGACGATCGCGTCCGGAGCCGTTTCCCCACTGCGCATCGTCGCGACGACGGCGGTGCCGCTCCGCACGAGCAGCGGAACCAGCGCGGCCGACGCGTCGTCGAGCAGGTGCGCGTCGTCGATCCCGAGGAGGAGCCGCCCGTCGCCGGGCTCCCGGTGCAGCGCGCCGACGATGCCGTGCAGCGCGCGATCGCGGCCGCGCCCGAGCACGGTCGCGGGAACGAGATGCGCGACGGCACCGAGCGGCACTGCGGCCGCGGCTTGGGTTGCCGCGACCCACTCGATGCGGTCGCGCTCCCCGGCGACGCGGGTCAGGATCTCGTGGGCGAGTCGGGTCTTCCCGACGCCTGCCGCGCCCGTCAGCACGACGCAGCCGTGGTTCTTCAGCGCGGTGGTCGCGAGCGCGAGCTCGTCGTCGCGACCGACCAGTGGCCAGCGACTCGGATCGACGCGGTTCGGCTCGACGCGGTTCGGCTCCGCGGCCCACCCACCGTCCATCGGGTCCCCTCCGATCGCGAAGCGTACGCCTCGGCACCGGAGGAAGCACACGTCCCGCGAAGCGCGACCGTTGTCGACCTAAGCGAGCGGCACGCCGGTCTCGAGCAGTGTCTTCAACGCGGCGATCACCCGCGGCCAACCTTCACTGACCATCGTCGACGATGATGGTGTCGGGCTCGAAGAACTCGTGCACGACGGTCAGCTTGCAGACGTCGTCGACGGGTTCGATGTCGAACGCGACCTGCGATCGCGCCTCGGCGGCGAGCTCGGCCTGCGCGCTCCTCCGTCGATGCCGACGCGCCTCGGCCAGCTCCGGTGTGAAGGAGTGCCACGTGTAGGACGAGCCGCCGGAACGGGTCGGACTTCGAGCACCCGTCTGTTCGGGATCGGCGATGGTGACGCCGTTGTGCTCCCAGACGATCGGGGAACCGACCTTCCAATCGGTCACCAGATCGATGCCCCAGTACTGGCTCGTGAACGCCGGATCGGTGAGCCCCTTCCACACGAGCTCGGGTGTGGCCTTGATGTAGGTCGTGTAGACGAACTGCCGGTTCGTCCACTGAGCGTGCCTTCCAAAGCGAGCTTCAGGTCTCCGAGCGCCTGGATGCGGCCGCGGTCGTACTGGTTGATCCAGCGCTGTTCGATCTCGTTGATGGGCGCGGCGTTCAGGTAGTGCAACTTCTCGCGACCGCGTCGAACGGTCGTCACGAGGTTCGCCGCCTCCAGCACCGCGAGGTGCTTGCTGACCGACTGGCGCGCCATGTCGAGGCCCTCGCAGAGCTCCATGAGGTTCTGCCCGCCACGCGCGTTCAGTCGGTCGAGCATGCGCCGCCGGCTCGGATCGGCCAGCGCCTTGAAGACCGCGTCCATGTCGCCGTTCGTCGTGATCAACCCCAGCTGCTGATCTGCAGCTCGCCGGGAAACGGCGTGCCCTTGCCGCCTTCGAGCGACGCCTTCAGGCCGAGGAGGAAGTAACGCCCACTTCGTGCTGCAGTGGCACATGAACTCGACAGGCTCGCGCCACGTCTGGGTGAACCTCAGCACCGTCTCGGTCGCCGGAGTGCTCGAGGTCGAACGTGAACGCGCTGCCCGACCCACTCGTCGGGTCCGGCGATGGCGCGCCACACGACCCGGTGGTCGGTGACCTCCGCGACGTCGATCGTCACGCTCCGGTCCTGCTCCCGCCGAACCAGAACTGCACTTCGCCCCCGACGGCTCGGATCGCCCTCAGACGTCGCGCGTCCACCAGCTCGCGAGGCCGTCGATCGTCGTCAGCTTGGCCAGGACCTGCGGCTTCGGGGGCCTGGATCCCCAGTCGGTGCCGGATCTCGTCCATCTCGTGCTCCTCGGCTCGGCGGCCACCGATATGCAGCCGTTTGTCTGCCTATTATGAGCAGCCAAACGGCTGCATGTCAAGGTCGCACTTCCGAGCGCGCGAGAACGCCCGGCTCGGCGTGCCGTGCGCACTCGCAGGGCACCCGGGCCGGGCGCAATCGTGACGGCGGCGGATCGCCGAGTCGCCGGATCAGGCGGGACAGTTGCCGACGCGCGGGTTCATGTCCGCGAACGTGCCGGCGGGGTTGTGCTTCCAGATCCACGCGTGCAGCACCCACAACCCGACGTCCGGGTTGAAGTGCAACGGGATGTTCATGACCTCACCCGGCGTCGACGACACCCACTCGACCGCGACGAGGTGGAGGTGGCTGTGGCCGTTGTCCTCGTAGACCATCGCCTCGGGGTGGATCGGGTCGAGGATGCCGTCGGAGAACGTCGCCGGGTCGGCGTAGTGCTGACCCATCATGTCGACGCACAGATGCAGGTCGACGCGTCCGGACGCGGCCGTGGCCTTGAGGCTGTGGAAACGCGCCGTCGCGACACGCAACGCGGTCAGGTTGTGGTGCGGGTGTGGCGCGGGCGACGCGGAAGCTGACGAAGCCGCCAGCAGACTGACCGCCAACGGGATTGCCAGTAGCAAGCTCGCGAGTCGTTTCATGTGCTTCTCCCTCTCGGACTCCGTGGACGCGATACGTCCATATGGAGTCACGCGTGACATGCAACGGCACGCGCGTGACACCTCCCGGCCGCGGCGTACATGCCCGGACGCGCCGCCTCACGCACGCGCGTACGGATCCTCGAGCGGCGTTGAGGCGCGGCGGCACCTCGACGGCTCACGTGCGACCCGATGCTCGGAGCGCGGCGGGCGCCCACGACGGCGCGCGCTTCTCGACGAAGGCAGTGAAGCCCTCGACGACCTCGTCACCGGCGAGTGACTCCTCGAAGGTGATCTTGTCGACGACGCCGTACCGCGAGTTGATGAGCCGCTTGAGGGCGCTGCGAGCGCGCGGCGCCGAAAGCAGCAGATCGTTCACGACGCGTTCGGTCTCGGCGCGCAGCTCGTCATGCGGAACGACGCGCGCAACGAGTCCGTGCGCAACTGCCTCGGTGGCAGTGAGGCGCCGACCGGTGAAGAGCATGTCGCGCGCGACTGCGATGCCGACCTGTTCCGGGAGGATCGCCGCGTGGTATGCGTCGGCGACGCCGCGCCGAAGCTCGGGCGCGCCGAACACGGCCCGCTCGCTCGCGACCGCGACGTCGCACAGCATCGCGATCAACAGTCCTCCGCCCATGCACAGCCCGTTGACCATCGCGACAACGGGCTTGCGCGAATCGCGGACCGTGTCGAACGGCAAGGTGGCGATGCCGAGCAGGTCGCCGTAGTTCACCGCACCGTCGTCGTGCGCGCCGCCGAGCTCGCCACCCGGCGCGAACACGTCGCCGGTGCCGGTGATCACGAGCGCCTGCAGGTCCGCGGTCGCGTTCAGGTGATCCACCGCGCGCCGGATCCCGAAGTACATGTTGCTCGTCATGGCGTTGCGGCGTTCGGGGCGGTCGATCGTCACCCAGGCGACCTCGTCGTGCCGTTCCCATCGCAAGTGTCGTGATCCGAGGTCCATTCACAGATCCCTTCCGCGGTAGAGGTGCAGCTCACCGGACGCGCCTCAACGCTCGCGTGGCGTCGCGCGCGCTTGGTACTGCGGTTCTCGCAGCGGGCCGCCGCTCTCCGCGGGACCGGTCGGTCGGGGCGCGCCTTTGAGCGCGGCGGTGACCGCCGCGCCGTCGACGGTTTCGTGTTCGAGCAAGTCGTCGACGAGTCTGAGGAGTGCGTCGCGACGGTCCGTGAGCAGCGTCAGCGCGCGTTGTTCGGCTTGGCGCAGCAGCTCGGAGACCTCCTCGTCGATGACCTTCTGGGTCTCGTCGGCGTACGGGCGGCTGCGAACCTCCTCGGTTCCGAGGTACATGGGCGAACCGCTCGCGAACCCGACCGGGCCGAGCCGGCTGCTCATGCCGTACTCGCGGACCATGCGGGTGGCGAGGTCCGTCGCGCCGGCGAGGTCGCTCGCGGCGCCCGATGACGCCTCGCCCAGGATGAGGAGCTCGGCCGCCCGCCCACCGAGCCGGACCGCGAGCGAGTCCTTGAGATAGCTCTCCGGGTACAGGTGGCGTTCGTCGGCGGGAAGCTGCTCGGTCACGCCGAGTGCCTGACCCGCAGGCAGGATCGTGACCTTGGCGACGGGATCGGCGTGCGGCGACAACGCCGCCACCAGCGCGTGTCCGGACTCGTGGACGGCAACCGCGTGCTTCTCGTCCGGGAGCAACGCGTTCGTGGCTTCGCGACGGCCGAGGAGGATGCGATCGCGAGCATCGGCGAAGTCGGCCGCGGTGATCGTGTTCCGTCCGTCGCGCACCGCGACGATCGCGGCCTCGTTCACCAGATTCGCGAGGTCGGCACCGGAGAAGCCCGGCGTCGCGCGTCCGACCGCGTCGAGGTCGACGTCGTCGGCGAGGTGCTTGTCGCGCGCGTGCACCGCAAGAATGGCGGCGCGTTCTCGGAGGTTCGGCAGCGGGATCTCGACCTGGCGGTCGAAACGGCCGGGCCGCAGCAACGCGGGGTCGAGGGTCTCCGGACGATTCGTCGCCGCGAGCACGACCACACTCGCAGAGGGTTCGAAGCCGTCCATTTCCGCGAGCATCTGGTTCAGGGTCTGCTCGCGCTCGTCGTTCGAGACGTAGCTGGCGCCCCGGCGTTGTCCGATGGCGTCGATCTCGTCGATGAAGACGATCGCCGGCGCGGCCTTGCGCGCCGCCGCGAACAGATCTCGCATGCGCGCCGCGCCGACGCCGACGAACAGCTCGACGAAGCTCGATCCCGTCAGCGCGAAGAACGGCACCTCGGCTTCGCCGGCAACGGCGCGCGCCAAGAGCGTCTTCCCGGTACCGGGCGGCCCGACCATCAACACGCCGCGCGGCGTCATCGCGCCCGCGGCTGAATAGCGCGCGGGATGCGTCAAGAAATCGACGACCTCACTGATCTCGCGCTTGGCGCCCTCGTAGCCCGCGACGTCGGCGAAGCGGGTCGTCGGTCGCTCCTCGTCGTAGACCTTCGCTCGCGATGCACCGATGCCCATCACTCCCCCGGCGAGTTGACGCGAGGCGCGCCGGCTGATCCAGAAGAACAAACCGACGAGGATGAGCAGCGGTAGGAAGCTCGCGAGGATCGCCCCGAAGCTCGTGGAGTTCGCCTTCCCTTTCACGTTCACGTCGTGCTGCTCGAGATCCGCGGCGAGCGTGTTGTCGTTGAGTGCCGTCGGGATGCGCGACTGGTAGTGCGTCTCCTTCTTGTCGCTGAGCTGGCCCGTGACCTTGCCGGATTCGTCGATCGTGGCCGTCTTCACCTCGTTCGCGTCGACCTTGGTCTTCCAGTCGGTGAACGAGAGCGATGTCGTCTTCGCCGGTGATCGCGGGACGAACAACAGCAGCGCCGTGAGCGCCAGGCCGAGCAGCCAGAGCATGTGCAGCCACCGAGGCGCCGGCGGCTTCGGGCCCGGCTTGACCGGCTCCTTCGGCGGCCCGGACTTGGCCGGGCTCGAGCGATGTACGTGGAACGTCGACATGAGCCCCTTCGTTCGTCCTTCACTGCCAAACGTAGGTCCTGCAAAACGAATCGAACACGCAGTGGTCCCCGGGCGGCCTCGCGCGAAGTCGGACCGTTCGGCCCTGGTCCCGTCCGCCGGCCATCAGACACCGTGTCAGGATGCAGGAAAGTGCCAGGATGCAGGAACGTGGTGGCGCCTCGCGCCCCTCGACGGGCGCGTCGAATCATGCGGCGGTCGCATCGTCGTTCTGGCGGGATCTCGTCGCGTGCGAGGGCGACGTGCCCGGCCTGCTGCGCGTGATCACCAAGCAGGTGTCCGACGCCGTCGGCGAGGCGAGCGCGCTCACCGTGGTCTCCGATGACGGGACGGTCCTCGATCCGGTCGCCACGTATCACCCGGATCCGGACATGTTGGCCCTCATCCGAAGCATCGTCGAGTCGGGGCCGTTTCCGGTCGGCGAGGGCATCGTCGGCCGGGTTGCTGCCGACCGGACGCCCGCCTTGCTGAACGGGATCGACCCGGTGGTGACGGCAGACTTCGTGCACCCGCGTGGTCGCATGTTCGCCGAACGTCACCCGATCCACTCGCTGTTGATCGTCCCGATGGTCGCGAGCGGCGAACTGGTCGGCACCCTGGGCGTCGTGCGTACCGACTCGACTGCGCCTTACACCAGCGAGGACGTGCTGACCGTGGAGGCGATGGCGGAACGAGCCGCGCTGGCCATCGCCGATGCCCGGCGCCGGCCGAGCGTGCTCGGAGCCGAAGACTTCGAGGCGATCTACCGGCACAGCCCGGACGCAATCCTCTTCACCGCGCCCGACGGGCGGGTCCTCGCCGCGAACGCCGCGGCGTGCGTGATCCTCGGACTCACCGAGGCGGAGATCTGCCGGCGCGGCCGGGCCGGACTCCTGCTCAGTGACGATCCCGCCACCGTCGCGGCTGTCGAAGCGCGGGCGCGGACCGGCCACGTGCGCGCCGAGGTCCTCATGCGGCGCGGCAGCGGCGCGATCTTCACCGCAGACATCTCCTCGACGGTGTTTCTCACCGCACATGGCGAACTGCGGGCGTGCGTCATCTTCCGCGACGTCTCCGAACAAGTCGCGCTGCGAGAGCAACTCCGGCAGCAAGCGATGCAGCTCGAGGAGCAGATCGAACGGGATCCTCTGACCAACCTCCGCAACCGGCGCGGCTTCGTGTCAGCTGCCGAGGAGGCGATGGCCATCGCCAAACGCGACGGCAAGTACGTCCAACTCGTGTTCTTCGATCTGGACCAGCTGAAGCACATCAACGACACATTGGGTCATCGAGCCGGCGATGGCTTCATCCAGCGCTTCGCCGATGCGCTCGCCGGTGAGACACGAGATGCCGACGTCAGCGCCCGACTCGGTGGCGACGAGTTCGCGCTGCTGCTCTTCTCGGCAACGCGTGCCGACGCGGATCAAATCGTGACACGGATCAGGGGCGCGTTCGCACACGCCCAGAGGACACCGGCCGCCTCGTTCAGCGCCGGCATCGCCGAGTGGATCTCCGTCTCGGGTGAGCCGCTTCCCCTGCTCCTCGAGCGAGCCGATCGCGCGATGTACGAGGCGAAGCTGCGCCGGCGCTTCGGATCGGGTGACGAATGAGCTCGCGTCGCCATGACGAACCACGTGATGCGTTGGCCGTGGAACGAGTAGGCCAGGCGGTCACGGGGACGTGACGGCGGCGCTCGCAGCAAGGTGGCGGACGAACCAAGCGCCGGCGAGGCGCGCGACCGTCTCGAGCGTGCCGCGTTCCTCGAACAGGTGAGTGGCGCCGGGTACGACTTCGATCATGTGCGTGCACTGCAGCCGGGCGGCCGCCTGCCGGTTCAGCTCCAGCACGCCCTCGTCGTCGCCGCCCACGATGAGCAACGTCGGCGCGCGCACCAGCCCGAGGAGATCGAACGCCAGGTCGGGGCGACCACCGCGCGAAACGACCGCGCCGATGTCGTTCCCCGGCTCGGCCGCCGCCCACAACGCGGCGGCCGCGCCCGTGCTCGCACCGAAGTAGCCGATCCGGAGGCGGGTTGCCTCGGCCTGTTGGCGCAGCCATGCGGTTCCGCAGAGCAGCCGCGTCGCGAGCAGCCGGATGTCGAACACGTTCGTGCGATCGTTCGCCTCCTCGGTGGAGAGGAGGTCGAAGAGCAGCGTGCCCAAGCCGACGGCCTGCAGCGCCCGCGCGACCTGCCGGTTTCGCGGGCTGTGGCGACTGCTTCCGCTCCCGTGAGCGAACACGACGAGACCCGACGCTGACTCGGGGATGGTGAGGTGCCCCTCGAGGAGCCAGCCCGTCGCCGGAATGAGGACCTCGTCATCGCGTACGGGCGGGTCCGCGTCGACGGGCCCGGCCGGTGCGGGCGCGCTGCGTCGCAGCAACGCGACGACTTGGTCGTCACTGACCTGCTCGAAGTGGCCGTAGAACTGGCCCACCGCGAAGAACAGCTCCGGTTCGTCCAAGCAGACGACCTCGTCGGCGTCGGCTCGCAGCTGGTGAATGCTCTCAGCCGAGCCGACCGGCACCGCGAGAATCACGCGGCCCGCACCGAGCGCACGCACGACATGCAGTGCCGCGCGCGCGGTCGCGCCGGTCGCGATTCCGTCGTCCACCACGATCACGGTTCTGCCTTCGAGCGGAACACGCGCGCGGTCCGCTCGGAAGCTTGCAGCGCGGCGCGCGACCTCGGCGTCTGCAAGTTGCTCGGCGTGCTCCAGTTCGCGCTCCGTGACACCGGTTGCCGCGACGACCCTCGTGTTGCGCACGCGAGCCCCGTGCTCGCCCACCGCGCCCATCGCGAGCTCCGGCTGGTACGGCACACCCACCTTGCGGACCACGACGACGTCGAGCGGCGCGCCCAGAACCCGCGCCACCTCCGCCGCAACGGGGACACCACCTCGAGGAAGCCCGAGCACGACGGGCCGGTCGTCTCGGAAACGGATACACGCCTGCGCCAGGCGCCGGCCTGCATCGACCCGGTCCACGAACATGACGACCTCCTCCTGCCGCGCTCCGGACCATCGCGCACCCTCCAACCGGCGTATGGGAAGGGCCGAAGGACCTCCGCCCAGGGGTTTTTCGACCATGCGTCTCTCGGCCATGCGATGACGCCGGTCCACGCCGGCGACGCACGCGACCGCTACGGACTTTGGACTCTGGTGCCGGCCGCACGAATCCGGCTCACTGTCGGAAGGTCACGACAGCCGGACACCGACCCGGAATGCCCCGGTGCGCGGTGTCGACATGGAGGAACGCATGACTGTTCGAGTTGGCATCAACGGATTCGGCCGGGTCGGCCGGTCGTTCTTCCGAGCGGTTCTCGCGCGTGGTGAGGATGTCGAGATCGTGGCGATCAACGACCCGCTCGGTGATGCGCACACCATGGCGTTCCTGCTCAAGCACGACTCGGTCGGCGGCACCATCGAGAACGAGGTGAAAGAGACGGCAGACGGATTCTCCGTCGACGGGCAAGCGATCAAGAAGCTCGATGTTCGTGATCCCGGGGCGATCCCATGGGGGGAGCACGGCGTCGACGTCGTCGTCGAGTCGACGGGATTGTTCACGGCGCGAGAGAAGGCCGCGGCGCATCTCGTGGGTGGGGCAAAGCGCGTCATCATCTCTGCACCGAGCAAGGACGCAGACGTGACCATCTGCCTCGGCGTCAACGACGACGCGTTCGATGCCGCGACGCACAAGGTCGTGTCCAACGCGTCCTGTACGACGAACTGCTTGGCACCGATGGCGAGAGTCCTCCACGAGCGCTTCGGCATCGAGCAGGGATTCGTCACCACCGTGCACGCATACACGAGCGATCAGCAGCTGCAGGACCAGGCGGTCGTGAGCCGATCCGGCCGCGCCGACCTGCGACGGATGCGCGCGGCGGCGCTGTCCATCATCCCGAGTTCGACGGGTGCCGCCCGCGCGATCGGTCTCGTTCTTCCCGACCTGAACGGGAAGCTCGACGGCATCTCGCTGCGCGTTCCCACACCGACGGGCTCCGTCGTCGACCTGGTTGCGACATTGGAGATCGCATTGAGCGCGAGCGACGTGAATCAGGCCTTCGCCGAAGCCAGCGCGGACTCGAGCTACCACGGATTCTTGAAATACACCGACGAGCCACTCGTGTCCGCCGACATCGTCGGTGACGACGCGTCGTGCATCTTCTCGGCGCCCGACACGATGACCATGGGCCGCTCGGTGAAGGTTCTGGGTTGGTACGACAACGAGGCGGGTTACTCGCACCGCCTCGTCGACCTCGTCGGGTTCGTCAGCGGTCGATGAACGCGCATGTTGACGTGACCGCCGAGAGGAGGCCCACTATGCGCGGATTCACCCTCGGAGCCGTCATCGCGGCGGCCGTGCTGCTCGCCGGTTGCGCGTTCGTCGTGCCGGCCACGGTCTCGACGACGGGCCAGCAGGCCGACGGATCGGAGGCGTCGGGACCCTCGCTGAGCTTCACCGGTCGCTTCGTCGCATTCAACGCACGCGCGAGCAACCTGGTGCCGGGCGACACCAACGGAGTTCGTGACGCGTTCGTGCGAGACCTGGTGACGGGGGTGACCGACCGAGTCAGTGTCGCCACTGGTGGCGCGCAGGCACACGGGGACAGCCAGTTTCCGACGCTCGACTACGCGGGTCGGATGATCGTGTTCACGTCAGCCGCACCCGATCTCGTCGCCGGTGACACGAACGGTGTGCAAGACGTATTCGTGCACGATCGTGCGACCGGAGTGACGACTCGGGTGAGCGTCTCGTCCGCCGGGGCACAGGCCAACGCGGCTTCGGCGATGTTTGCGCGGCCCGCGATCAGCGGGAACGGCCGCTACGTCGTCTTCCACTCGGCCGCCTCGAACCTCGTCCCCAGCGACACGAACGGAGTCGCGGACGTCTTCCTGCACGATCTCTGGACAGGAACGACCGAGCTCGTGAGCACATCGACCGATGGTGGGTTCGCCGACGGCGCATCGGTCGGCAACTTCTCCATCAGCGCGGATGGTCGCTTCGTCGCGTTCGACTCCGCCGCCCACAACCTCGTCCCGGGCGACACGAACGGTCGGATCGATGGATTCGTACGCGACCGTCAGGTGGGCCAGACCATCCGCGTGAGCGTCGCCGGCGATGGCACCCAGGCCAACGGCGACACGCAGCTCCTCGGAACGTGGATCAGTGGCGACGGCCGATTCGTGACCTTCCAGTCGAGCGCGTCGAACCTCGTTCCCAATGACACGAACAACGCGTACGACGTCTTCGTGCACGATCGACTCACCGGTGCGACCGAGCGCGACAACGTTGCGTCCGACGGCGCGCAAGCGAGCAGCGGAAACCCGACGGAGTACACCGATGCATCGTTGAGCTACGACGGCCGCTACGTCAGCTTCGACGAGACAGCCACGAACCTCGTGCCGGGCGACACGAACGGTTCGCAGGATACGTTCGTTCACGACCGCCTGACGGGGCGGACCGAACGGGCGAGCGTCGCGTCGGACGGCACGCCGGGCAACTTCGCGAGTGGCAATCACATGATGAGCGCCGACGGTCGGTACATCGCAATCGGCACCGTGGCGAGCAACCTGTTTCCCAACGACAAGAACGGTTTCGGGTTCGACATCGTCGTGTCGGCGGTGTTGCGTCCGGTGATCAGTTCCGTCGCACCGCAACACCTGACCCGTGGCGCGAGTTGGGTGATCACGATTCACGGCGCGTGGTTCGCGCCAGATGCGCTTGCAACGCTCGGCCCCGGCATTCTCGTGCGCGAGGTGCAGCTCGCCAACCCCACGACGCTGCGCGTCACCGTCGACGTCGCGGCCACCGCGACGCCCGGAAGCCCGCGCGGTTGTCGTCGCGAACCCCGGGAGCGGACCGGGTGACACCGCCGGTGCCGCCGACAGCTGCCAGCACTGCATCACCGTCGACTGAGGGTGCGACAACAACGGGAGAGGACGGGATCGACGCGACGCGCGGAGGAGGCGCGGGTCGAGGAGCGTTGCCTTGTGCTCGGCGAGCCGGCCTGACGTCCACACGACGCTGTGCTCACCATGCAGTTCGGTCGCGAGCGCCCAGCGGGCCAGGCCGCGGTACATGCGGTCCTCGACGATCCACGCGGCGAACTCGCCGTCGCGATCGAACGCGTAGCCGTACCAACCGTGACTGACGATGTCATGGACCGCCCGCAGGCGGTCGTAGGTACCACCGACCGACGTGTCGAGGAGCGGGTGTCGACGGTCACGATCACGAGCACTCGGGCAGACCTCGAGCGTGCGGTAGCGCCGAACTGACTCGGAGAGCTCGGCGGCCGTCGGGTACGGCTCCCGGTGGTTCGTGCAGACGACGCGAACCGGTCTGGGGCCATCGGGTCCGGTGACGGCGACGAACCAGCGATCGACTTGCGCACCGAGATCGGCGTAGGCCGGACGCACGCGCGCGTCGCTCGATGTCCGCGGCGCCTCGAGGAACGCGTCCGCGATGCGACCCGCCTGATCGGCATCGATCGCGCTCCGCACCGCTCACTCATCCACGATCGCGGGGCCGGTGGGCCGGACGTCAGGATTCGGCAAGTACATCGTCATGACGCACACGATCGCACCCTGCACGCCTCCGCGGAACACCTGGTCTGGCAACCGAGGGGGCGTACACCTTCGGGCCGGCGGCACGCGGCAGCCGTCTGCACTATTTTCGGCGCGTCGGTCTCCCATCGTGGTGTGCCATGCAGACTGATCGAGCCAACTCCACTCGACGCGATCCGCGGTGGCCCGGCAGCCGACCGCGCGCACCCGACCTGCTCGCGTTGTGGCCGAGCTGATCGCGCGCGCCAACTCCTCGAACCCGAAGGGGGCATCATGAAGATCGTCGTCATCGGCGGCACCGGGCTCATCGGCTCGAAGGTCGTCACCGATGCTCACGGAGCACGGCCACGAAGCCGTGGCCGCTTCACCCAACTCCGGCGTCAACACGCTCACCGGCGAAGGACTCGCCGACGTCGCTCGCCGGCGCCGCGGTCGTCGTCGACGTGTCGAACTCCCCCTCGTTCGAGGACGCGGCGGTGCTCGAGTTCTTCGAGACGTCGACCCGCAACCTCCTCGACGCCGAGGCGGCGGCCGGCGTCGGGACACCACGTCGCGCTGTCGATCGTCGGCACCGAACGGCTTGCCCGACAGCGGCTACCTCCGGGCGAAGGTCGCGCAGGAGAAGCTGATCAAGGGCTCGTCGATCCCGTACTCGATCGTGCACGCGACGCAGTTCTTCGAGTTCGTCGACGCGCATCGCCGACGAGGCGACGCTGACGGCGACACGGTGCGGCTGCCTCCGTGCTGTTCCAACCGATGGCGGCCGACGACGTCGCCGCCGCGGTGTGCAAGGTCGCCGTCGGCGCGCCGCTGAACGGCACGGTCGAGATCGGCGGCCCCGAGCAGTTCCGCTTCGACGACTTCATCCGGCAGGCCCTGCGCGCCCGAGACGATGCACGCGAGGTGGTCGCCGATCCGCACGCGCGGTACTTCGGGGCCGAACTGCGCGAACGCTCCCTCGTCCCCGACGACGGCGCCGAGCTCGGCCCGACCCGCTTCGACGACTGGCTCGCTGCGCAATCCGCGACCGGGAAGTAAGGAGGGCGGGGTGAGCACCATGGCAAAGATCCTGCTGCAGACGACCATCGGCGACACCGCCGACGACTGGAACGTCGGGCGCTTCTCGCTCCTCGCCGACGAGCTGCGCCGCGCCGGCCACGACGTGACGGCCCGCAACCGTGACGTCGGCGAGGACGACTCGACGCTGAGCACGCTCGACACCCTCGACTACGACCAGCTCTGGCTCATCGCGGTCGACACCGGCGACGGCCTCTCTCCGCGAGGACGCGGCCGGGATCATCCGCTTCCGCGAGCGCGGCGGCGGCGTCATGACGGCTCGCGATCACCAGGACCTCGGCTCCTGCCTGCTCGGCCTCGGTTCGATCGGCCGGCTCAACCACTTCCACCACCAGAACCCCGAACCCGGCGCGCGCCGCGACGACCAGGACAACCCGAACATCTCGTGGCCCAACTACCACTCGGGCTCGAACGGTGACTACCAGCCGGTGTTCGCGACGGAGCCGGTGCACGAGCTGCTGCAGACGACGAAGACGCCCAGCGGTCGCATCGAATGGTTCCCGGCGCACCCCCACGAAGGCGCGGTGTCCGCGCCCGCGGACGATCCGCGTGCGCGAGTGATCGCACGCGGCCGGAGCACCGTCACCGGACGGACCTTCAACCTCGCGGTCTGCCTCGACGGCGAGACCGCCGCGACGGTCGGCCCCTGGGTCGCGTGGTGGCGTGCTCGACGTTCCACCACTTCGCCGACATGAACTGGGACACCGACGCCGGCGCGCCGTCGTTCGTCACCGATCCGCCGGGCGACGAGATGAAGCGTGACCCGTCACGCCTGGAGATCTTCAAGGACTACGTGCACAACATCGCACGCTGGCTCGCGCCGAGCGCCGACGAGGACGCGCGGCGCGGTGATCGAGAACGAGGATCGAGGCCACGGGCCACGAGCGTGTAGGCGACGAACACCCACGCAACCAGCGCCCGGCCGCCCCGGCTCGGTCCTCGCCGGTCGCCGGTCGCCGGTCGGGCCGTACGGCCCTATTGCGGATCTCCGAAGGTGGTCCACAGTTACATGCGTGGTCGACCCACGGCCGAACAGATCGGGGAACCCCGTGCTCGAAACCCTCGTTGTCCCGCTCGACGGCTCGGATCTGGCGATTCGGGCGGTGGCCGCGGCCGACGCCATCGCCGGCGCGTCGGGTGCCGCCATCAGTCTCGTCGGCGTCGCACGCGACGATGGCGACGCGGGCGCGGTGCGCGACCACCTGCGCGACGCGGCGGCGATCATCACGCGCGACCGCGTGCACGATGTCGACGTACTCGTGGGCGACGATCCGGCGACCATGCTGTTGCAGCTCGCGACCGACTCGAGCATCGTGCTCTGCCTCGCGAGCCACGACCACACGAAGCCGGTGGCGACGCTCATCCACGCGGTCGGCTCGCACATCATCGAGCGGACGACGCAGCCGCTGGTGGTCGTCGGGCCGAACCTCGACGAGGCCACGCTCGCGAACGACGTCGTCGTCGCGATCGACGGCGTCAGCGATCCCGATCCACTGTTGTCGACTGCGGCCGCGTGGGCCGCGCGCCTCGGCGCCGCGTTGCGAATCGTGACCGTCTACGAGCCCGTCCCGGCCGATCTCCGGAACCCCGCCCACTTCACCCGCAACCACGGCCCCGCCGGCGATCCCGATGCCTATCTCGAGTCGGTACGGGCACGAGTCGACAACCAGGGCGTCAAGGGCGTCGACGCCGTCGCGATCGCCGACCCGGTCAGCATCGCCGCGGGCTCGAGCGTCATCTCGGCGAGCAGTCCGCACTGCTGCTCGTCGTCGGCGCGCGCCGCCGGCGTGCACGTCACGCCCGGAGTGCTCCGTGAGCTCCTGCGCACCACGACGGTGCCGGTGCTCGTCGCGCCGACCCCCCAGTAGCTCCGCCGGCTTGGGCGGGCGTACGCGCACCCGCGGAGACGCGCCTGGTCGTACGCGGCGCGCGCGAGCCGGATCAAGCGTCGATCACGACGGCATAGGGGTCGACCGGTCGGGCGATGATGTACGCGAGGACACCGATCACCGGCACGAACAGGATGAAGAGGAACCACAGCGCCTTCGCGACGCCGTGGTGGTCCGTACGCCGGAAGTTGTCGACGAAGGTCCAGATCACGATGAAGACCCACAACACCAACATGGCGAAGAGGAAGAGGCTCCAGAACACCGAGAGCAACGGGTAGTCGTACGCCAGCATCAAACACTCCGTGGTTGTATCGCCGACCCGCTGAGCCGGCGGTGAGGGACATGGAAATCTCTGGATGAGCGCGCGGGAATGACCATCAGGCCGGTGCCGCTCCGAGCCAGCGTGTACCGGCGAACGACGCAGGAGCAGGGCCGAACGTCCCGAATACTGCGTGCCGGAGAACCCTGGGGCGCGGCATCGGCGCCGAGGCAGACTCGGCAGCACTCCAACCGAAGGTTGGAACGACTTCCCACATCGGAGGACTCCTCATGGGGCACGGCGACTCGAATGGAACTGCGCCCGGGCGCAAACTCGGCGGCGGTGCGATCGCGTCGCTCACGGGCGTCGGGTTGTTGCTCGTCTTCGTGCTCCAGAACCGGCAAGACGTCGGGCTCGACTTCCTCGTCTGGACGTTCACATGGCCGCTCTGGCTGCTCACCGTCGTCTCCGCGTTGCTCGGGGCGTTGGTGTGGTTCGGGATCGGCGTGATGCGCCGTCATCGACGCCGCGTCGCGCGCCGGGAAGGGCGGCGCGACTGACCGTCGCCTCGCCGCAGGGAGCGAATGGCGCGAACCGAGTCGGCACATCGCCTCGTATTGGTCGGCGAACACCCCGATCCATCACGAGGAGTGCCCGATGTCCGTCACTGTCGACGCGTATCCGCTCGGACGTTCCGACGCGGAGACCCGCCGCCTGATCCTGCAGCACCAGGTGTACAGCTCGATCACGCGGCAGTTCCTGACGACCGCCGGCATCGGGCGCGGGATGAAGGTCCTCGACCTGGGGAGCGGTGCCGGCGACGTTGCGATGCTGTGCGCGGATCTCGTCGGCCCTCAGGGAACGGTCGTCGGCGTCGAAGCGAACGCGGACATCCTCGACTTCGCGTGCCACCTCGTCGGCGCGATGGGCTGGCGCAACGTCGACTTCCGGCAAGGGGACTTCTGGGACGTCGATCTTCCGTGTGACTTCGACGCAGTCGTCGGCCGATGGGTGCTCATGTACGTCGAGGAACCGGGACGCCTGTTGCGGCAGCTGGCCAGACATCTGCGGCCCGGCGGGATCGTCGTGTTCCAAGAGAGCGCGAACCTCAAAGCGGCCGTCCAGACGTATCCGCCGACGCCCACGCACGACGAGATCCTGCGCTGGATGAACCCGCCCGTCGACCCGCCCATGCCCGTGTTCGACATGGGACTCCGGCTCTACCGCACGTTCATCGACGCGGGTCTCGACGCACCGGAACTGCGGCAGGACGCCCCGATCGGCGGCGGCGTCGACTGGCCGGGGTACGCGCTGATCGCGGAGTCGGTGCGCAGCCTGCTGCCGTTCATGGAACAGATCGGCGCGGTGACCGCCGAAGAGGCCGACGTCGACACACTCGAAGCGCGCCTGCGCAACGAGGCCCTCGAACACGACGCGGTGCAAGTGCTGCCGACGGTGATCGGCGTGTGGACGACGAAGCGCTGACGCACGGTCACTTGCGCGTGGTGCGCACGAACAGCCGGTGCGGGCTCGGCGGATCTGCGCCGGTCCCTCGGAAACGCCAATATGGGATCGTGGAGGTCGACGGCAAGGTCGTGTTCATCACGGGTGGCGCTCGCGGCATCGGCTTGGACGCCGCGAAGCGCCTGCATGACCGTGGCGCACGGGTTGTCATCGTCGACGTGGACGCGGCACGCGGAGAGACGCAGGCGGGGCACTTCGGAGCGCTGTGCACTCGGCCTGGGCTGCGACGTCAGCAATCGCGCTCAGCTCGATATCGCGGTCGAGCAGACGATCGCGACGTTCGGGAGAATCGACGTAGTCATCGCGAACGCCGGGATCGCGCCACCGGTCGAGTCGGTGCGTTGCGGTGCCGAGACCGCCTTCGATCGGGTGCTCGATGTGAACCTGCACGGCGTCGTCAACACGATTCGGCGACGCTCCCGGCGCTCCTCACGACAGGCGGCTATCTGCTCATTGTCTCGTCGCTCTACGCCATCGTGAACGGTGCGCTGTCGGCGCCCTACGCCATGAGCAAGACTGCGGTCGAGTCATTCGGCCGGTCGCTGCGCGTCGAGCTCGCGGCTACCGCCGTTGATGTCGGCATCGCCTACTTCGGCTTCATCGACACCACGCTTCTACGCGATGCGATCGACAGACCCGGGATCGCGGAGCTCCGCAACTCGCTTCCGAAGTTCATCACCAAACCCGTGCCGGCCCGGCGGGCCGGGACGGCGATCGCCAAGGGGGTGGCCGACCGGGCGCCTCGCATCACGGCTCCAAAGTGGATGCGCCTGACTCTGCCGATCCGCGGGCTGATCCAATACCTCGACGGTGTCATGGTCCGGAACCGCAACGTCCGGTCGGCAATCGATGCGGCTGAGCGCGCCACGTGCGTCTGAGCGACGGCAGCCAGCCTGCCTTGTTCTCCCCGCGCAGGATCCGCACCGAACCCGAACATCCCATCCGGGTCATGTCCATCGATTGCTCCTCCAGGTGACGCGAGCCTCCACCCGCTTCGATGCCGGCCGGGACCTTCGGGTCCCGGCCGGTTCAAGCGGTTCGCAAGCGGCCTTCAAGCCGGCGACGCGACAGTGCCAATCCGCCCCGGACGCACGGAGGACCCTTGAACACCCCCGACCTGACCACGTACCTCGCCATCCACGCCGCGGTCTGCGGTCGGGAGCGCACCAGCTCGCGGATGGCGCCCGCACCCTCGATGCCACGGACCGACGCCGCCTCCGTGCCTTCCGCACGTACTTCTACGGCTACGCCGGCGAGGTCCTCGCCCACCACACGATCGAGGACGACTACTTCTTCCCGGCGCTCGCCGAGCAGGTCGGCGCCGCGACCGCCCGCATCGATCGCCTCGCGCGAGACCACGCGGATCTCGACGAGATCATGACCGCGGTGACCGCCGGCCTCGAGCGCATCGGTGCCGGCACCCTCACCGGCGCCGAGGTCACGGTTTCGCTGCGAGAGCTCGCAGTGCACATGGACGAGCACCTCGACTTCGAGGACGAGGAGATCTTGCCGCGGTTCGAACGCCACTTCAGCGTGGAGAGCTACGAAGCGCTCGAAGCGCAGGCACAGAAGAGCCTCGGCATCGGGAAGCAGGCCGCGTTCACGATCCCGTTCGTCGCTGCGTCGGTGACACCCGAACTGCGCGAACAGCTGCTCGGCGGCGCACCCGCGCCCATGCGTATCCTCTACCGGATGACGAAGGGCCGCCACGCCCGGCTCACGGTCGCGGCCTTCGGGTCCGACGCGGTCGAGCGCGGCCTGAGCCGCGCGGTCGACGCCTGCCTCTCGGCAATCGCTCCGCTTTCCGTCATCCGCCACGATGTCATGCTCGCTGCGCTGCTCGAGATCCTCTCGGCGTTCGCGGAACTGCGCGCCGAGGTCCGCCGAATCCGCGCGTTGAACTGATTTCGGCCCGCGGACTGCTCGAGCTCTAGGCGGCGGCAGCCGGCGCTGAGGTCAACGCCCCGCCCAGCGGCTCCCAGCCGTTCCAGCGGGTGCCGTCCCACCATTTGTGCCACATCTGGTCGTCTGGGCCACGGACGAAGACATCGAGGCGCGCGCGGACGCGAACGACGCCACCGTCGGGGCCGAGGTGAGGATCCCGCCGAGGTTCTCCCAGCCGTTCCAGCGGGTGCCGTCCCACCACTCGTGCCACATCTGATTGTCGGTGCCCCGCACGAACACGTCCAGGCGGTTCGGGCCCCATGCCGCCACGGCTGGCTCCTGGGCCATCGGCATCCCGCCGAGGGGCTGCCAGCCGCTCCATTGGCTGCCGTCCCACCACTTGTGCCACATCTGGTTGTCGGTGCCCCGCACGAACACGTCGAGCCTGTTCAGGGCCCATGCCGCGGCGCCAGGTGCCGAGGACAGTTCCCCACCCATCGGGTCCCAGCCGTTCCAGCGGTTTCCGTCCCACCATTTGTGCCACATCTGGTCGTCGGCTCCCCGCGCGAAGATGTCGATGCGGTTGGGGCCCCACGACGACGCGCCCGGCCCGGAGCGCAGCACGCCGCCGAGCGCTTCCCAACTGCTCCACTGCGTGTTGTCCCACCATCGGTGGTACAGCTGGTCGTCGGTCCCGCGCACGAACACGTCCACGTGACTGAAGGCGCGACTGACCGCGGCCGGGTCGGCGTCGCGTACGCCCCCTCCGGGGATCTGCGGGTCCTGCACCGATCCGCCGAGCGAATCCCAGCCGTGCCACGCGGCGCCGTCCCACCACTTCGTCCAGACCCCGCCATCAGGGCCGCGCACGACGACGTCCACGCGGTACCGGCGGATGAAGTCCCCGATGGAGACGAACCCGTAGCCGCGGGCCTTGAGGCCCGTGATGATCTGGGGGAGGGCGCTCGCGTCGAGGGTGGTGTGATCGCACGACGACCCGACGTGCATGAGGATGATCTCGCCGGGCTGCGCATTGCCCAGGGCCCGGGACACGACCGAGCTGACGGTCTGGCCCCCGGGCTCACAGCTGTTGGTGGCAGTCCCCTCCCAGCCCAACGTGTCCACCGTCCAGCGGATGTTTCCGTACCCGAGGGAGTTGACGTCGGCGATCGTGCGGGCGTCGCGTGCTCCGAAGGGATATCGGAACAACGGTCGCGTGTCCCGGCCCGTCACCGCGCCGATCGCGGTCTGTGCGTCGGTGACCTCCTTCAGAACGGCGGCATCGGACAGCGTCGTCAGGTCCGGATGGTCAAACGTGTGGTTACCGATGGAGTACGCGGGGTTCGCGGCGATCTCGGCGGCCTGGTTCGGGAAGCTCTGCACCCATTGACCCGTCAGGAAGAACGTGGCGGGCACCCCTTGCGCGGTCAGGGTTGACAGGATCGAGGGGACACCGTCGGCGTTGGCGCCGGCGTCGAAGGTCAGCGCGACCAACGGCTGGGTCGTCGGCAGATGGGTCCATTCGCTGGTGAGTGGCACCGGCAAGTACGGGCCCGACTCGATAGCTGCGGATGCCGGCACGATCAGCATGGTCCCGACGGCGACAGCGCACATCACGCTCAGTGCCGTTCTCCCTGCGCCCACGATGCGGCCTCCCTCTGAACCGTCTCTCGCAAACCCAGGGTTGTCCGAGACAGACGGGCACAACAGAGGCTTCCGGCTTCTTGGGCCGCCGTTCGGCCGCCGGATCACCGGTGCGAGACGACGGCCGGTCGTACGACGCCCGCGCCCGCGCGACGCCGCGAGCAGTGAGTGACGGGACACCAGACTTCACCGCGCCATCCCACCACAGCCGCGGCGGCTCGGGCATCGTCCCCGACGCCTAACCAGCGGCCAGTTCCGCGAGCAACGCGCGCGTTCGGGATCTCGATGCCGACTTGTCGTCGCCGACCGCAAACGGCGCGGCCCATACGTCGGTCGCGCCCGCGGCGAACAGTGCTTCGACCTGCGCGGCGACGGCGGCCTCGTCGCCGACGATCGCGGCGTCTGCGGGTCCGGCAACATGTCCACGTTCCAGGATGCGCTGGTAGTTGGGCAACGTGCCGTACATCGCGAACAACTCGGCCGCCGTTGCTCGCGCCTCACTGACATCGTCATGGACCGCGACCGGGAGACCGGCAACGATCCGTGGGTCGGGTCGACCCGCGTCGGCCGCGGCTTTGCGGACGCGCGGCGCGACATGCTCCTCGATCGCTACGGCGTTGCCCATCCAGAGGATCGCGCCCGCGGTGTACTGGCCTGCCACCCGGAGGAGGCGGGGTGCGAGCGCGGCGACGAGCACGGGGATCTCGGCATCGTCGAGGAGCGCGGGCGCACCCGCGTTCACCCGGAACTCGTCACCGGCGAACCGCACCGCCTCGCCACGGAGAAGCGTCGTGACGATCTGGACGTACTCGTCGGTGTGCCGTCCCGGCGTCGCGTACGACAACCCGAACATGCCCTCGATGACAGGCGCGTGCGACGGCCCGATGCCGAGCGTGAAGCGACGCGGCGCGCCGATGGCCGACACCACTGCTGCGGCCCGGCTCGCGAGCAGCGAAGGCTCGCACGCGTACGTCTGCAGCACCGCCGTGCCCAGCTCGATCGTCGAGGTCGCGCGGCCGGCCACCGCGATCGCAACGAGCGGGTCGCCGAAGACCGCGCTCGCATACCAGAGGCTCGTGAAGCCTTCGGCCTCGGCCCGCTCGGCCTGGCGCACGATCCCTTCGATCGTCGTTCCGCCACCCGGCAATCCGATGCGCATGGAACGTACCTTCGCTCCGCGTCCGTCGGCCTGTCCAGCTCGTCGGTACTGGACCCGACACGCGTTCCGGAGCAACATGACGACAGAAGCGCGCGGGCCACGTGAGCACGAGGGCAAGGAGCGCGCGATGCTGGTCGCAGAGATCCTCCGAGCCAAGGGCACGGCCGTCGAGACGATCTCGGGTCGCGCGTCCTTGAGCGAGGCAGCCATCCGGATGGCGAACCGTCGCATCGGTTGCCTGGTCGTGAGCGAGAGCGGCAGCGCGGTCCAAGGTTTGATCACCGAACGCGACATCGTGCGCGCCGTTGCGCAACGCGGCGGAGATCCGATGCGTCTCGACACGGCGTCGGTGATGAGCAGGCCCGCGCCCGTCTGCACGCCTGACACCGACGTCGTCTCGCTCATGCGGACGATGACCGAGCGCCGCTACCGGCACGTGCCGGTTCTCGACAACGGCGCGCTCGTGGGGATCGTCTCGATCGGCGACGTGGTGAAGCAGCGTCTCGATGACCTCGAGCTCGAGGCGATGGTGCTGCGCGACGGTTTCCGCTCGCGGCACTGACCGCACCCGATCCACGACGCGAGCGGCGCACTACATTCGCTCCACCTGCCGATCAACCGAGAGGCCGATGAGCCAAACGCGTCACGTTGCGTTCGCACTCCTCGTTGGCGTCGCTGTGACACTCGGGGCGTGCGCAGGTCCGTGGCACTCGCCATCGCACCCAAGGCCGCCTTCCTCGCTGGAGTGGGCCGGCGTCGATCATGCCCTCTCCACGTTCGGGCCGAAGGTCGGCCTGCTTGCGGCAAGGGTGTCGCCGGGAGGAACGTGCCATCCCGTCCACGAGGTCGCGGCCGCCACGGCCCGACCGACGGCGTCTCAGTTCAAGCTGTTCGTCCTGGGCGCGCTCGCGAATCAGATCAAGACCGGGCGGATCTCCTGGGACCAGACGCTGACCGTCCGAGACGCCGTCAAGAGCCTGGGCAACGGACAAGGGTCGCTCCAGTTCGCCGCGGCCGGCACCGTGGTTTCGGTCGAAGAAGCCGCGACGAAGATGATCGAGATCAGTGACAACACCGCCGCGGACATGCTCATCGGGCTGGCGGGCCGGAACCAGGTCGAGGCGCAGGTGCACAAGTGGGCGGCGACGCCATCTGCGAACGAACCCTTCCTCACGACCAGAGAGATGTTCTTGTTGCACTATGTCGCCGGCCTCGGTGATCGCTACCTGGCGACGCCGCGAGGCCAACGAGCTGCCTTTCTCGCCGCATCGGTCGACCCACTGCCGCTCAGTGCCATTGCTTCAGGCATCACGCTCGAGCCTCGCTATGTCGAGGAGATCGAGTGGTTCGCCTCCCCCGATGACGTCTGTCGCGCCTTCGCCGGATTGCAGCGGCTGTCGAAGAACTCTCGGTTGTCTCCCTTGCCCACGATCCTCTCTCGCGAGGTGGGCGGGATCGGACTGGATCCGACCGAATGGCCCACGGTCTGGTTCAAGGGCGGCTCAGAGCCGGGCGTCCTCACGCTCGGCTGGCTCGCCACCAACCGTCGCGGCGAGACCTTCGTCGTCGAGGCGATGGTGTCGAACCCCGACGCAGTGCTGGCGCCGGATTCGGCGACCGAACTCGTGGCCCTCGCGCGAGAAGCGTTCGGCCTGATCCGTCGCACGGCCGGCTGATCCCATGACGTGCGGGCGGGCCGGTCCGCGTCAGTCGTCGTTGACGAGTCGGACCGCTCCGATGCCGTATACGCCACCGATGAGCGCGTTCGTCGGGTTGCTGAACGCGACGCCGACGAGCTCGTCCTCCTCGGGCACGCTGTCGCCATGGACGTTGACCAACACCTCTGCGTGCGTCGCTCCGGGTGCGAACGTCACATCGCCGCTCGCGACGTCGTAGTCGGCACCGGGTTCGGCGACGCCGTTGCCACCCGGGAACGGCATCGTGTAGTGCGCGCGCACGGTGCGGCCGGCCGGCGCACTCAACGACACGTTCAACGGCACGACCGAGTCGGTCACCCCTTCGGGCACGCTCGTCGCCGCGTAGTCGGGCACGATCGTCGGGAGGGCGTCGTCGTCGGTGATCTTGGCCACCCCGAGGCCATAGAACCCGCCGATCTTCGCGTTCGTGGCCGCCTGGAACGACACGAGGAACAACTCGTCGTACTCGTCGAGCACATCGCCCTTGACCGTGATCGGCACGCTGGCGCTCGTCTCACCCGGTGCGAACGTGACCGTGCCGCTTCCGGTGTAGTAGTCGTCGCCCGGTTTCGCCTCCTGCTCGTTGCCCGCGTCCACGTGCACCGTGCCCCACTGCACCGTCACCGGCAGTGACGACGCGGTCGACAACGTGACGGGGAGGTCGACCGTCGTCACGCCACTGTGACCTTCGCTGATCGTCACGCTCCCGGGCACGATCGTCGGTACCGGAATCCCGACGTACACAGTCACGTGCGCGGCCGCGGCCGCGCCTTCGTCGTCGACGACCGTGTAGTCGAAACCGTCGACGCCGCTGAAGCCGGCCGGTGGCACGTACGCGAGGCGATCGGCGTTCCCGCGCACTCGCGCGACCGAGCCGCCGCGCGCGGAGAAGGAGTCGAACCCGGACACGGAGAGCGCGTCGCCGTCCGGGTCGGTGTCGTTGGTGAGGACGTCGACCGTGCCGGTGACGTCGACTGCCGTTCCGAGTACGTCGGCGTGCGGTGTCGGTGGCCGGTTGACGTGGTACTTCAACGTGAACGCGCCCGTGGCCGTGTAGCCGTGCGGGCTCGCCAAGAATCCGGTACCTCCGGCGGAGAACACCGAGATGAGGTACTCCGCGCCGGTGGTCACGGGGACCGTGACGTGCCCGCCCTCTTGCGTGGTGTCGGAGGTCGCGACTCCGGTGCCGTCGACCTGCAACGGCGTGACGTGATCCGTCGGACCGTAGACCGCGACTCCCACGCTCGTGTCGAGCGACGAAGTTTCCATGTAGTCGAGGCGGTTCGTCGGCACTGGGTCGGCGTCGAACGAGACGGTGCCCGTGACCGGCGCGGTCCAGCGGTACCAGACCACGCTCACCGCGCCGGGCGCGGGCTGCGGTTCGGCGGGAGACGTGAGCGTCGCGGCCATCGTCGTGCCGGGCACGCTGCCCGCCGAGCCCGACAACTGCTCGGCGGCGGCGGGTTGATCGTTGGTCGGCGTCTGGTTGGCCTCCCAACCGACGAAGCACGCGAACGACCCGGGCGCGTCGATCCCGACCGTGTGCGTCTCGCCCGCAGCCGTCCTGACGAACCCGGCCGGCGGAAACCCGACGACCTCGGCGTCGGTGCCGATGACGCCGGTGACGGTGCGGAACGGATCACCCTGGAACACGAGGACACCCGCGAGCGGCGACGTGAACTGCACCTCCCGGTATCCGGGGGTGTCGCCGCAATCGAGAGTGCCGACTTGCCGGGGTGCGACGTCGGCGCCGCTCGGCGCCGCGAGCATGCCGACGCCCAGCGCCGCCGTCACCAGTGCACCGAGAAGCTTGCGTATGGCCATGGTCATCTCCCGCCTTCGGCCCGTTGATGCGAGACCCGGGCCACAGCACGAGCATCGATCAGGACTGCAAGCGAAGTCGTGAGTAGACGACTACTCACGATGCCGAGCTGATCAAGCACCTCGATGGTGCGGGAGTGGAGGGCGCCGGCGAGCCGTCAAGCTCCTGCGTGATGCGTCGTTCGACGATGACGACACCGACTCCCGCCAGCGCGAGCTCGCCGACCAGCATCATCCCGGCCGGACCGCCACCCGCGATCATCGCTGCATGGCTCGTCACGGCGACTCCTCCAACCCCGTCTGGTCCTGCCCGACGAGGGCGTCAGGTAGGGGCCCTCGCCAGCACCGCGGCAATGGCTGCGTGATCGTGGTAATCGCGTGAGCGGACGATTTCACCGCCGTGGATCCGAAAGATCTGCACGTTGGAGACCCTGAAGGTCTCACCGGTTGTCAACACGCGCCCGTCGTAGTCGTACTCGGCGATCACGATCTCTGGATCCGTTGTTGCGTAAACCACGAGGTTGTCGACCCGCAGTTCGAGCGGGATGGATCTGGCGCGTTCGAAATGCGCCCGTAGCGCCTTGCGACCCTCGATGCGACCCTGACCGTGAGGCATGAACGGTTGTTCGACGACCGCGTTCTCGGCGTAGGTGTCAGCGAGATCCCCGGTCATGCCGAGCGACACTCGGGCGAGGTGGCGTTCGATGATCGTTCTCGCCGAGCTGTCAGCCATGTCAGGCGAGCCCCTCGGCGAACCCCTGCCGCCAGCTCGGGTAGCGGAGCTGCCAGCCGAGCTCACGCTTGGCCTTCTCGTTCGAAGCGCCGCGGATCTCGGTCATGGCCACGACGGCCCATTCGCCTGCCGCGAGGCGCCCGACCCAGCGCGGCACACGCCGCGGAGGCTTGGCACCGACGGCCGCGGCGAGCACCGGGAGGAACTCGGACACGGGTGCCGGTTCGTCGTCAACCACGTTGTAGATGTCAGCAGGCCCGCCCTCGACAGCGGCGACGGTTGCTGCAGCGGCATCCGTGATGTGGATGAACGACCAGATGCCCGTGCCCCGTCCGACGATGGGGAACTGGCGCTTGCGGAGCAATTCGATCTGGCTGCCCGGTGGGCGGAGGGCGATGGACGTGCCGGGACCGTAGAACCAGCCGTAGCGCAGCACGACGGCCTCGGCCCCGTGGACACCCACGACCGCCGCCTCGAGATGACGGATCGCCGCGAGCCCCTCACGCATCGCCGCCGCTGGATGCTCGTCGAGCGGAGCGTCCTCCCGCTTGACCGGACCACCGATGCGCGCATACGGCAGCGCGGCGTGGCTCTGGGCAACGAACCGCTTCACGCCCACCGCCTCGGCCGCCGACAGCAGGTGGTCGGTGCCCTCAATGCGCAGCCGGTTGGTCAGCGCGAACTCGCGATCGATGTGTCGCATGTCGATCGCCGGCGGTATCGCGGTGAGCTCGTGCACGATCACGTCGGGCTCCGCCTCACCCACGACCCGCTTGACGGCGTCGGCATCCAACGCGTCGGCCACCACAGGCTGAGCGCCGAGACCGAGCAGCTGGTCGCGCTTGGCTTCCGTGCGCGTCATCCCGACCACATCGTGTCCATTGGCGATCAACATCGGAACAAGTTGCTTGCCGAGCGCACCCGTGGCGCCGGCGACGAAGACCTTCATGTTCGCTCCCTTCTCATCCGTGTGAACCCAGAACCGCGCGGGCCCGGGTGACGACCTCGTTGAGCGCCCGGGTTGCGGCGGCGACGTCGTCATCGGGGAGGTGGTCCCAGATCGGAGTGGTCTCGGCGGTGATCGTGGTCTGTACGGCCGCGATCAGACTGCGGCCGGCGGATGTGAGCCGCCCGTTTTCGAGCAGGTCGCGGCTGGTCAGTTCGCTGACGAGATCGACCGCATCGAGGAACTGCGCGCGGTCGGCGGCTGCGGCCGCCAGGCCGTGCGCGTCGACGGCGCCATCAAGCACGTCGGCCAGTCGGAGCGTCACCCATTGAGGCTCGGTGAGCCCGGTCCCTTGGAGGAACCGGCGAAGCAGGGCGTTGAGGGTCTTCTCGGTCTCGCCGATGAGCTGCGGGCCGAATTGAGTGGACATCGATGCCTCCTAGAGGGATCGTTGGTTGACCCGACGATGCCAGTTCGTTGGCACCAACAACGCGGTGCCAGAGGATGAGCTGAAGCCCCGCACGCGGCTTGAAGTGGGGGTCACTTCGAGCGCGCCGAGTCGGTCGAGTCAGGACGGGTCGTGTGACTGCGGCTCGATCAGCTGCACGTCGAGCTCGATCTTGATGACGTCGCCGAGCATTGCGCCCGGGATGTCGACGCCGATGCCGAATTCCGTGCGGCTCAGGTCGGCGACGGCCTCGAAGCCTGCGTGTCGAGCACCGTCTGGCGCGGACTCGAGGCCACCGAACTCCGCGTGCAGCGTGAGGGGTCGGGTCACGTCGCCGATCGTCACGTCTCCGGTGATCGCGTATGACCCTTCGTCGTCGAGCGCGCTGATCGAGGTGGAGCGGAACGTCAGGGTCGGGCGCTGGGCGACGTCGAGGAGATAGGGGGCCTGCACGCTCGCGTCGCGATCGTGGTTGCCGGTGTCGATCGAGCCGAGCGCGACCGACGCGTCGACGCTCGAGGTGGCGAGGTCGTTTCCGACGACGACGTCGGCGGAGAACGTGTTGAAGCGACCGCGGACCTTGGAGACGCCGAGGTGTCGGACGGTGAACCCGACCGACGTGTGGGCGTCGTCGACGGTCCAGCGGCCTGCGGTGAGCGGGATCGTTGATGTGGTGGTCGTGGTCATCGTCATCGTCCTCCTGACGAGGCGCCGTTCCCGGCGGGTGCTGCGGGCTGCTCGAACGTGTCGGGTGTGTTGGGCGGCGAGCCCGTCAATGGTGTCGTGTCGAGGTACTTGATCTCGTAGACGCGCTCGGTGAATCTCCAGCCGTCCAGCGTGCGCCGGTAGCAGTCGTGGTAGATCGCGTAGTTGAGGCCGGACCGGCCGTCGCGGGCGGACACGAGCTCATGGATGAACACCCGGCCGGACGCGGTGTCGCCGTCCAGAAGGGTCGTGCCCGGGTGCGCCATCTGCACGAGGTACTCGACGAACTGCGGGACCTCTGCGCCCCATGCACGGATCGCGTCCTGCCCCACCAGGTCGACGGGGATGTCCGGAATCCGCAGCGCGCCGTCGGCGGTGAAGAGCGCGGCGAGGTGGTCGTAGTCGCGCATCATCACCGCGTCGGTGAATTCGGCGCGCAGCGCGTCGATCTCGACGCGGTCAGCGATACGCTGAAGATCGCTCGATGCCTCATCGTGCGCCGAATGGAATCCGGTGGGCTGCGACATCGGGCCGCCGTCGGATGGCGCGGCAGCAGCGTCCACTCGGGCGATGCCGCCACGTGCAGTCCCGGCGGCAGACCGGACTGTTCGCACCGTGGAGGAGTTGGCCGTCATCTCATTGCCCTCCTGTCTCTCGAGCCGTTGGTTGCTCAGCTACACGACGAGACAGCGCGCGAACTGTCAGGTTCACGCGTCGCCTGACGTTTCGCCGCGCTGTTTCGTCGAAGCAGTGAGGACGACTGCAAGCAACGGAGCCGCCGCCATGGCGTTCGAATCCCACGCAGGGCCCCATGCGCCCGATGCATCGCTGAGCGCGATCATGAGCGAACGAGGCCAGCTGATCAATGTCGCGTACCGGCTCTCTGGGCTCGTTGACCGAGGCGGAGGACGCGGTCCAGGAGACCTACGCGCGCTGGTACGCCATGTCGCGGCGACCAACAGGAAGCCATCGAATCTCCCGGAGCGTGGCTGACGACGGTCGCGAGCCGCATCTGTCTCGACGTGCTCGGCTCCGCGCGTGCTCGACGAGAGCACTACGTGGGCGAATGGGTCCCCGAACCACTCCCCACGCCGACGAGGTGGACCTCCGGAGTGCCGAGTGGTTCACCCACCGACCCCGCCGATCGAGTCACCCTCGACGAGTCGGTCAACATGGCCTTCCTCGTGGTCCTCGAATCAATGACCCCGGCAGAACGCGTCGCGTTCATCCTCCACGATGTGTTCCACTACTCGTTCGCCGAGATCGCCGGCATCGTCGGGCGCACGCCAGCTGCCTGCCGCCAACTGGCCTCCTCTGCCCGCCACCGCATCGATGCGTCGCAGGGTCCCACGACTCCCAGCGACCAACAGGCCGGCATCGTCCGGGGCTTCAAGCAGGCGTGGGACGCGAAGGACATCGACGCCCTCCTCCACTTGCTCGACCCCGACGCCACCGTGATCGCCGACGGCGGCGGCCTTGTCAGCACCGTGCTCCGTCCGATCGAAGGCGCCGAACAGATCGCGTGGTACTACATCAACCTTGCCCGCAGAAAGCCCGGCATGACCATGCACGAGACCTTGGTCAACGGTCAACCCGGTTTGATCGGACAGGAAGACGGTGTCACCGTCACCGTGTACGCGTTCGCGATTGCAGACGGGCGCGTCACACGCATCTGGGCTGTACGAAACCCTGAAAAGCTGCAGCCCTGGACGGCGGGCTGAACGGTTCGACGAAACTCCACCGGAGCGCGGATCGTTCAGGCGGCATCGGCGTGGAGCGGGCCTGTCAGGCGTGTTCACGCGCGCGGCTGACGCGGTGTGCAGGGCTGCAGCATGTTCGTCGGTTGCTTGTGACTCCGCACCGGAGCGAACTCGAGAACCATCTCGCTCCTCGGCCGAGGGACGATCGTGGGCCTAGACGCTCGGGCGGGCGTCGGGGTTCCGTCGTCGGACGACGACACGCTGCGAGCCGTCGTCGAGGTCTTCGATCACGAACGTGATCGAGGACTTCCCACTGCGGTCGACGTTACCGGTTCGCCCGTCGGTGGACGTCCACGTCCCGATCTCCGGCGGCGTTCCCTCGATGGGTCCGATCCGCGCGTCGACGAACGTCCCGTCGGCGTGGATCTCGATCGCCGCTCGGCCTCGCGGGCGGAAACGGATACGACTCGGGGCGATAGACCTGTGCGTCCTCGGTGCCCTCCTCGTACGATCGGACCCATCGACCGATGAATGGCGGTGCGTTCAACGCGTTCAACGCCGCCGCAGCTGCACGAAGTCCCGCGGCCAGCCGACACCGTCCCACTCGAACTCGCGACAGGTGAGGGATTGCGTGGGCAGCGGGCGCGGTCACCACGAACTCGAACCGCACACCGCCGATCACACGTTCGTCGGCGCGTTGCTCGACATCGAGCGACAGCAGGCCGGAGTGGTGCACTCGTCTTGAGCGCGGGATGAACTGGACGTCCAACCGATACGGCAGGCCCGGCTCGAACGCGAAGCTGTCGAAGAACCCACCCGACTCGGACACCAAGAACTCGTCGTCCCAAACCTCCTTGATCCCCGAGGTCTCCCCGCCGCCGCGCTCCCATGCGTCGCGCAGGCTCTTGTCGAGGCGGACGAGCACACGACCCCAGTCGAAGACGCTGCGGCCTTTCGGGTCACGCGAAACGAACACGAGCCGGGTTCGTTCCACGTTCTCCACCGCGCCGACCAACATCGACTCCATGCGGCCTCCGCCGGGTTGTTCGTCGACGACGGAGATGTTCTTCCACGCGATGTTGTTGTTGTTCTTGACGTTGGCCCACAAGTCGCTCGTCTCGGCCGACGTCATGCCGAACGGCGCAGTCGCCGACGTCTCGATCCGTGCGAGCAGGCAGAAGTGCGTGCTGTCGGCACCGAAGCTCGCGTAGTCGGCGGGATTCGGCGGCGACCATGGAAACGTGACGATCACCGAGCCGCCGCCCGCGACCGTCACCGGCTGCGTCCCGATGCTGTCGCCCATCAACGCCGGGCTAGTGACGCTGCCGTCCCACGGTGCCGGCCAACTCAAGCCGGACGATGCCTTCGCCCAGTACAACTTGAGCGTTCCACTCGCCGACGTGGCGCAGGACGAGTTCCGCACGCGCACGTAGACGAAGTTCGAGCCCGAACCGGCGGGTCTGTACTCCGCGTTCTGATGCGTTTGATCTGCGATCCCGTCGTCCTGCTGGCGTACCCAGATGTCGGGGCTGATGTACATCACGTCGGTGGTCGGGTTCGGTTCGGTCCCGACATCGTCGGCCGTGTCCCTGATCCAGAGGTCGGCAACTCCGCCGCCGGATGGTGGCGGAACGAGTCCGGCCGAGCCGAGGATCCCGGTGCGCGCCGTGTTCAGCGCCGCTCGCATCCGATCGACTTGGCCGACCGTGAAGAGCCGGTAGCAGCCGTCGTCGGAGTAGTCCATGTAGTTCTGGAACATGTCGCCCACGTTGCCGCACGACGGCGACGGATGCGTCGGGCAGCCGAAGTTCGCGTCGGCTTGGTTGGGTGTGTCGGCGACGTTGTCGGAGTTGACGCACCCGTCTTCGTCGCCCCAGATGTGGATGAGGTTGAGCCAGTGCCCGATCTCGTGCGTGGCCGTGCGTCCGCCGTTGAACGCCGACGTGGCGGGAACGGTGCCGCCCGTACCGAAGACACCATGGCGGATCACGACCCCGTCGATGTTGGCCGGACCGCCGGGGAACTCGGCCCAGCCGATGAAGCTCCCGCCGTTGGCGATGGTCCAGATGTTCAGGTAGCGATCCGAAGGCCAGGGATCGTGGCCACCGGTTGCGGCTGACTTCATCGCGTCGCTGAAGTCGGGCCAGCTCGTTTGGCTGGTGAACGTGCGCGTGATCCCGGTCGTCGGGTTGCACTGGGGGTCGCGCACCGCGAGCCCGAACTCGATCCTCGCGTCCGCGGCGACCGGTGAGAAGTCGGTCGTGAGATCGGTGATGCTGTTCAGCAGGCGGAAGTCGGTGTTGAGCACGTCGATCTGGTTGTGGATCTGCGTGTCGGAGATGTTCTCCGTCGTAGAGTTGTAGATCACGTGCACGACGACGGGGATGCGGATGATCGCACCTCGTCCGCTTGCGCCGCGGCCGGCTGCACGCTCGTATTCCGTCGCGGCGGCCTCGGTAGCGCGTCGTCGTTCGGCGTACTCGCGATCGACCGTGAGCCGCAGTCGGTGGAGCTCCATGGTCCCGCACCGACGGACGTCGGCGAGCCATCGCTCGGTCTCGCGATGGTCCAGATCGTCGTTGCCGTTGTGGTCCTTCTCCCCATCGGCCATCGATCGCCTCCAGAGCTGTGACGAGCAATACCCGGAAGAGCGTGACGCGCGATGGCGTCAGCCGGGCGAACTGTAACCGTCGATCGAATCGCCGGAAATGGGTCGCTCGACGCCCGACCCGCCACCGCCCGGCGTCCATACTCGCAACTCCTCGCGACACGACACTGGCCGGTGCGTTGTTTCGGTGCGAACGTGCTGCGTGGTCCGGGCGTCGAAGGCGCCAATGCCGACGGCTGGTCGCGCGAGAAACCGCGTGTGCGTCCGAGCCGGTCTGCCCAGTGATCGGCCGCCAGCCGTGTTGCGCGCGCGACACTCGCTCTATGAGGCTGTACCACGCCACCTCGCGCGCCGTCGCCGAACGTATCAAGGCCGAGGGATTCCATGGTCATGAGGTCTTCTACGGCGAACATCCGGCGACGGGCGGCACATGGCTGAACGACAATGCTGAGACGGATTCGACGCTCGGTCTGGTCCTGATGTCGATTGACATTCCCGACGATGAACTCTCCGACCAACCGACTCCAGATCAGCGTTTGCCTCAGAGTCAGCGAGCCAACGACTACTACGTCGATGCCGAGATCCTGAATCGACACCTCGAGAGCATTCAGATCGAGCCGTAGAAGCTGGCCTGCCCGAGAGCCGTAGAGCGCGACGAGCTGGCGGCGGCCGCGCCGCCGGCGGGACCCCGTAGTGACGGCCGCAGCCCCGGTCGTGCCACAACAGCGACCTTCCTGCGGGCCTGTTCGGCGTCGTGGCCCGACGACGCCCTGGTCGAACTTGGCCTCCGATGCGGTTCGTGACAAGGGGCGCGCCGCGCACCCGCCGCATCATCGTTGCGAACGTGTGAGTGGCACGAGACGCTCGAGAGCGTCGCGCAGGTCCGTTGTGTGGAGATCGAGCATCCAGACGCCGTTGTTCCACGGCGTGAATCCGACCTTCGCCCACACGCGGCCAAGCGCCTCGATCGCGCGATCGCGATCTGCGCCGAGCTCTCCCTCTTCGAACGGTGCGGGGTAACAGGCCGCGAGTCGACATCCGCGGCCGAGGCGCAGGATCGCATACGCCGCGACGATGGGCCCAAGCCCGTTCCCCCGACAGTCCGGCTCGATCCAGAGCCGGTCCAAAACCAACACGCTCGTCTCTGTGAACTCTGGATCGTCGTCGTGCGCAACGCCGACCGCACGGTCGACGGGGATCACGACCGGGCTGATGACGTCGACCCAATCACCACTGGCAGCGTCGGCGAGATCGGCGAGGGTGATGCCCGCTTCGAGGTTGAGGACGATCAGCCGGGCGTACCCGATGTCGCGCCGGTCGTCCTCGGCGTGTGGATGATCGACGAGGACGGACACAGTCCATCGTTCAATGTGACCGAACACGGGCGCGTCGAGCAGCGAAACCGGCTCCTCGAGCCGGTACTCGAGCACGATGCCGCTCGGGGCCGCCCGACGCGCCGGCCCGGCACCCCCAGCATGGCTACCCCGTACGTCTGCGGTCTTCTCAGCCATGGCTCCGACCTCTCCACCAGGAAGACACCTCATCGAGATCCGAGCACCGCTCCGCACTCGCGATCAACGTCCACGCTTGAGCCATCGTCTCGCGCCGGCCGCGGCGCGGCGACACAACCGATCGCGGCTCTCGAGCATGGATCGTGCGCCAAGACGTATACGTCTCAGCCCAACGCGACACCAGAGCAGCGCGACGGTTCTTCGAAACCGCGCTCGGACACGGAGAGCCAGTGGAGTTGCAACGGACCGCGCGCCGGCGCTCCGCGCGGTGATCGAGGAGCTGATCCCTGCCACGCTTCACAACACCGAGCAGTACGCGAACAATCGGATCGAAGCCGACCACGTACGGCTCAAGGCACGGCTCCGACCGATGCGCGGACTCAAACGCGATCACACCGCCGGCGTGATCATCCGCGGGCACGTGCTCATGCAGAACCTCCGACGTGGCCACTACGAACTCGGCGTCGAAGCCCCACCCCACCGCCGTGTCGCGGCTGCGTTCACCGAACTCGCCCGAGTCATCTGACCGGGCACGGGACCACCGCTCGATCCTTCGCGGCCAGGTCCAACTCAACGCAACAGAGCCCTTCGGCCCTACCTGCCACGGTGGGCTCGGGCTGACGATGCGATGAGAGGAGGAGGATGCCATGAGAGCGAGCGTGGGCGATTGGATCATGATCCGGGGACATCACGTCGGTGAGCCGAACCGTGAGTGTGAAGTGCTCGAGGTGAGAGGCGTCGATGGCGGTTCGCCGTATGTCGTCCGTTGGGGTGCCGACGGGCACGAAGCGCTGTTCTTCCCTGGTCCCGACGCCACCGTGGAGCACTTCGACCACGTGTCGAAGTGACAGCTCGATTGACTCGATTGAGAGGAGCAACGTGATGCGGACGATTGGAGCTGTGCGCCGCTCGGGAGTTGGCATCGGTCCCGATCGGACAATCCGCGAGGCGGCGCGGATCATGGAACAGGCTGGCGTGGGCGCGTTGGCCGTCATCGAGGGGGAGCATCTGGTCGGGATCGTGACCGACCGCGATCTTGTGCGCCGTGGTCTGGCCCGCGACCTGCCCGCCGACGCCCGGGTCGACGCGGTCATGAGCGCGCCGGTCATCACGATCGACGCCGACGCTGATCTGCATGACACGTTCGCCTTGTTCCGAAGGCACGCCGTTCGCCGGCTGGCGCTCGTTCGGGCCGGTCAGTTCGTCGGCATGATCAGCGTCGACGACCTCCTGATCGACCTGGCCGCCGACCTATCAGATCTCGCCCGGCCAGTGACCGCCGAAGTGATATTCGGCGGCCACCACGACGACCCGTTACCGGCCACGATCAGCGAATAAGGGCGTGCGCTGCACACTCGGAGGAACCTGATGACCGAGCCGCGCCGCTCCCTCATGGAACCTCGCCTGGAGCTCTTGATGAGAAAGGTGGGTTCGAAGTTCACCCTTGTCACGCTGTCCGCGATGCGGGCGCGCGAGATCAACGACTATTACAACCAGCTCGGTGAGGAACTGGGCCGGATCGTGCCCCCGCAGGTCACGTCGGTTTCGCGTAAGCCTCTATCCATTGCCCTTGAAGAGATCGCCGCGGGCAAGATCGTGTTCGAGCGCGTCGGGCCCGAAGAAGATGCGGACGCGGCGACAGCGTCGGCGGTGGCCTCGGTGGATGGCGACGAGATCCCGCGGGACACGGCCTGAGCGGCTGCGCAGCTGCTATGTCTGAAGCCGCGCCCTGGGATGTTGTCGGCAGTCCGCGAAGGCAGGTCCGTGCACGAGGCCGCGAGGCTCAGTGATCGGCCCGTGGACGCAACTCACAGGTAGCCGAGCAGCGCGAGCGGGTTCCTGTTCGTCAAAGTCGTCGCGAAGTGCGCGGGCCTTCACCGATCAATGTCGGTTCAGACCACCGCCACGGAACCCGACGTTCACCGCTCCGAACACACGCAACGTCCCGCGACCACACTTTGGGCACTTGGGCGCGCGCATGTGCTGGCCGATTGCCGGCATCGGTCGCGTCTTCTCGACATCGGTGCCGCAATGGCCGCAGCGGTACTGGTAGGTAGGCACTCGTCGCCGCCCTTCACGACGAAGCCTGCCACGAAGTTTCCTCGGAAGGCGACGCGACCACGGCGTCGCACATGATCGTGCTAGCTACGTCGGTCGTGCGCCATCGTCCGCGGACTCTGCGCAGCGTGAACAGGGCGAGTTGGTCGAGAAGGTCCGGCGCGCTGGCGAGCCGCTCGCCGTCGGGATCGAGGCCGAGCAGCACACGCAAGAGGAGGCGGGGCGTGCCGGCCGACTAGCCGTGCGGGCTCGAAGCGGACCGGTACTCGACGGGAACATCGTCAACGACCGGGCGTGCCCGCGAATCCCTCGGACAGCCGCGAGTTGAAGTACGTCGCGGTTTCGAGGATCGCGTTCGGGCGCGCAGCACACTCACCCGCGAGTCCAGACCGACCGCGTCGTCGAGTCGATTGCCGATCTCGCCGACGCCATGAGGGCACAGGCGGAGCGCTCCCACGGCACGAACAGCGACGTTGATACCAAGCACTGAGCCCGCGCTGATACGCCGTTGCCCGCTCAGGTGTTCGACGTCGTGGTTGTCCGGTCGTTGGTCCGGTTCCGAGGTGGAGTGGCCGCGATCGCGGTGCCCGACGCCTTTCCGTCGCGGCTGAGAACCCACGCCAAGAACGCGTCCACGGCGGAGACGGTGTGGAGAGCACGAATCGAGTGGAACATCTCGAAGGCGTGTTGCGCACCGGCAAGCTCGACGTACACGGTGGGTGCGTGGCTCGTCTCGCGAAGCCGTTCGGCGAACAGGCGGGCTTCTTGCACGGGGGCGAGCAGATCGAGGTCGCCGTGCACGATCAACGCGGGAGGCGCCTCCCGTTGGACCTGGTCGAGGGGGGATGCCTGCGCGAACACGGCCGGCTGCTCGTCGGGGCGTGCTTTGAGAATGTGACGTTCGGCAATCCGACGGAACGATGCCCCGGACGTCCCGCGGAACCCGTACCGATCCAGGAAGTCGAACACCCCGTAGAACGGCACCATGGCGCGAACCGTTGTATCGACGTTCTCAAAGCCGGGCTGAAATTCGGCGCGATTGGCGGTGAGGCCAACCATCGCGGCGAGGTGTCCACCCGCGGAGCCCCCCGTGACGACGACGTATCCGGGATCGCCGCCGTATTCGTCGATGTGCTCTCGCACCCATTTCAAAGCGAGCTTGCAGTCGACGAGGTGTTGGGGCCATGTCACCTTCGGGGAGAGCCCGTAGTTGATCGCAACGCAGACCCATCCGCGATCCGCGAGATGACGCATGAGCGGCCGAGCCTGCTGCTCCTTGCTACCGATCATCCAGCCACCGCCGTGGATCTGGAGGAGCACCGGCGCGGCGGGGCCGACGCCGTCGCGGCGCCAGACATCGAGACGGTGTCGGCGTAGCCCGTCGTCGACGTACTGGACATCGCGCGTTCGCACGACGGCGCCCCGCCGCTTGAAACGCAGTGCAGAGAACATCCGCGTCCACTTGATGCCCGAGGGGTGTGAGCTCATGACGGGGTCGATGGTGTCGCGCCACGAAGAACCGAGCGTCTCGGCGAATGCGTTCTCGAACGCGTCGTCGGTATGGCTGGCGGCGACGAGCGCGGCAAGGAGTCCGATCCACGACAACGCCATGACGGCGAGGCCGACCCAGCCGGGCCAGCTGTCGAGTGCACCGAAGGCGACGAACACCACGACCGCGACGAGCTGCCACAGCAGGTGCCACACCGCGAGCTCAGACGTCAGCCACGTCGCGAAGAAGCCCATCGGGACGAGAACGCCGGGGAGACGCGGCGTCCACAGTGCCAGCGCGGTGAACGCCGCGCACCACACGGCGAAGACGAAGAACCACGACGAGATCGTCATGCTCTCAGTATGCCTCGGTGTGATCGCTGTACTCCTGCCACACAGCGGATGTCGCAACAACGGTGTCGCGTGATGACTGCGTGCCGAGCGGCCCGTGGTTTTCCGGTTCGCGGTGCCATAGCTCGAGAATCATGTCGATGACCTCGCCGGCGGCATCGAGCGTGCCGAGGTGACTTTCGCCCGCGCGCACTCGCAGCTCGGAGTCAGGCACGAGCGCGGCGAGGTGCTCGGCGTGTGGAAGCGGCACGATGCTGTCGGCGTCGCCGTGCCAAAACCGCACCGGAACTCGGATGTCGCGGACGGAGAAACCCCAAGGTCGGAAGAACAGCCGCACGTCGTAGACGAGCGAGCGGACGCCGCGCCGGCTGGCGTTCATGAGGTCGTCGAGCAACATCTCGCGGATCTCCGGCCGCTGGAACACGCGCTTGTCGCCCTCGGGTGAGATCCACATGTAGAGGTCGAACATCTGGTTCTTGAGTGGGCGGATGCCGTACACGAACATGGACGCGCCGATGCCGAGCGGCACTCGCATGAGGTCCACGAGCGGACCGAGGTGACGGAAGCGGCCGACGATGCCGCCGGGGGGTGCGTCGCCGCCGCGGCTCGGTGCAACGCCGCCGAGCACGCACGCGGCGACGACCCGATCCGGCATCTCGTGCGCGCACGCCAGTGCGTACGGTCCGCCTCCCGAAAGGGCGATGACGCCAAAGCGGTCGATCCCGAGACGGTCGACAAGGAGGCGAACGTCCATCGCCCAGTCACGCACGCTGCCGTAGGCGTGCGCGTCCGAGTCGCCGATGCCGGGACGCTCCAACGCGATGAGGCGAACATTGCGCTGCTCGGCAATCTCTCGTGCGAGCTGCGGGATCTGACGGCGCGCGCCCGGCGTGCCGTGGAACCAGAGGACCGGATCCCCCGTCGGGATGCCGTACTCGGCGAACCCGATCTGGCGCCCGTCAGGTAGCCGGATACGGCCCTCGAGACGGGGTGCAGTGACGTGCGAACCCAACGGTCCTCTCTCGTCTGTCAGGGAAGCGCTTCACGTTGTCGATCTGTGAGGTCGGGCAGCATGTCGGAAGACCGCAAGGAACGCTCCAGGAACTCGCGCGCCGAGCGCGAGAGGAAGGTCCCGACGTGTCCGCCCGGGAGCCACTTGATGTCGGGCTCGTCCCAATGGCGCCAGAGCGCGTCGACCTGTTGCACGGGGTGGATCAGACGATCGGCGAGCCCCGCGTAGATGAAGCGCCGGTCGTAGGGCACTTTCGGCGCAAACGCGAGCGGCGAGATCACCCAGTGCACCTGCGAAGCGAGGGCCGTGAGCCGCTCGAGGCGCGGGTCGAAACGAAATCGCTCGGGCGAGTGCTGCTCCATGAGGGCTGGCGAAGTCGACGGCCGGAATGCCGAGGATGACGCACGAAAGATCGCTCTCGATCCCGGCGAGCAGCGCAACCGTGTATCCGCCGAGCGACAGGCCCTGTACCCCGATGCGATCACCCCGCCTGCGTCTCGCGGATCCAGTGCAGGAGCCGTCTGATGTCCCAAATCGACTGCGCGACGGCATGGACGTTGTCCATCAGATCCTGATCCGGGAAACCGACGCCGATCGGTAGTCCGGCGCGCCGTGGCCCGTGCCGCGGCTGGATCGGCAATGCGACGTTGAGCCCGAGCACCGTGTGCAACCAGGCGGCGCGAAACACGCGCAGGTCGGCGGTGGCCTGGCCCATCGCGGCACCGTGCACGCACACCAGCCACGGGCGGGGCTCGTCGTGACGCAGCATCCAAACGTACGCGGTGCGGTTCTCGCGGTCGGACGAGCCAGCGTTCGCGCCCGGGCTCGCCGGGGTGGGGCTCGTAGCCACTGTCGAACGACATCACCGTGTAGCGGATCGCGCCGCTGCGCGCCTTGCGCAGTGTCACGTCCTGGCTCGTAGCGGCGGCGGATGCACGTGGTACGAAGCCGGGTCGTCGAGCCAGCCGCGCGCCCGGAACATCTCGATGCGCGGCCGTTGCTTCGCGTTCGACGCGCTCGATCTCCTCCGGCGGAGGAGATGCGACGGGCGAGGCGTACGACCGCGAGCACGAGCTCGTCGAGTGCCGCCTGCAGCCGCGAGCACGAGGCTCGGGGGCGTCGGCGGCGTCTCGCGGTCAGGCGGCGGACGCAGCCTGCGGAACCACGCGCGGACATACCACGCCGCGGGTATCCGGATCGGCGCGCTGATCTCCGCCCACAGTGGGCTCCGCGCGACGTCCCTCACCCGGGTCGCCGCGACGTGCGCCGCCGCGGGCACCCATCGAAGGTCGCGCGCCTCCATACCGACATCGTCGTCGCGTCGGTCCGCACCGGGCAGGGCCAGAGGTCCCAGGATGCCGCGCAACACGGGTCCTTGGACCGTTGACACCTGCGTCCGGCGACCTGAGGATGGGCGCGTGACGTTCAACCTCGCGGAGATGTTCGAACGCGTCGTCGACGCCGTTCCCGATCGCGAGGTCCTCGTGACCCCGACGTGCCGGCTGACGTTCCGCGAGCTCGACGCGCGCGCGAACCGGCTCGCGCATCATCTCCGGGCCGCGGGCGTCGGACCGGGCGATCACGTCGGGCTGCAGCTGATGAACGGCTCCGAGTACCTCGAGGCGATGCTCGCCGCGTTCAAGCTGCGCGCGGTGCCGGTGAACATCAACTACCGCTACGTCGAGGCCGAGCTCGCGTATCTCTACGAGAACGCCGATCTCGTGGCGCTGCTGTACGACACGATGCTTCGCGACGAGGGTCGACGGCGGCGCGCGCGGCGGCGCCGACTCCGCCATCTGATCGCCGTCGGTCGCACCGACGATTCCGCGCTCCCCGGCTCGGTCGAGTACGAAGCCGCGCTCGCGGCCGAGCTCGCCGGAGCGCGACTTCGGCGCGCCGCTCGGGCGACGATCTGCTACATCGCGTACACGGGCGGCACCACCGGCCTCCCGAAGGGCGTGGTGTGGCGCCACGAGGACATCTTCTTCGCCGCGATGGGCGGCGGTGATCCGACGACGCTCCTGGGCCCGATCACCGAGCCGGACGAGATCGTCGAGCGCGTGCTGCCGGTCGGCGCGGTGATGCTGCTCACGCCGCCGTTGATGCACGTCAGCGCGCAGTGGGGCGCGTTCTCGATGATCTACGGCGGCGGCAAGGTCGTGCTCACCGCGCCCGGCACGCTTCGATCCCGACGAGGTCTTGCGGCTGGTCGGGCGCCGAGTCGGTGAACGTCCTGACGCTCGTCGGCGACGCGATGGCCCGGCCGGTGCTCGACATGCTCGCCGCGCATCCCGAACGCTACGACCTGTCGTCGTTGATCGTGTTCGCGTCGGGCGGCGCGGTGATGTCGGCGTCGACCAAGACCCAGGTTGCCGAGCTGCTGCCCGAGTGTGATCACGGTCGACGGATTCGGCTCGACCGAGACGGGCGTCACGGGCACGCGCGCGCGGCTGCCCGGGCGCCGACGTGGAACAGGGAGCCAAGTTCACCGTCGGCGAGCACACCGCGGTGCTCGACGACGACCTGCGGCCGGTCGCGCCGGGCTCGGGCGCGATCGGTCACCTGGCGCGTCGGGGCCACGTGCCGCTCGGCTACTACAAGGACGCACAGAAGTCGGCCGAGCTGATGGTGGAGGTCGACGGTGTGCGCTGGGCGTTGACCGGCGACGCCGCGACCGTCGAAGCCGACGGCACGGTGGTGCTGCTCGGCCGCGGCTCGGTGAGCATCAACACCGGCGGCGAGAAGGTGTACCCCGAGGAGGTCGAGGCCGTGGTGAAGGATCACCCCGCCGTCTACGACGCGGTCGTGGTCGGAGCGCCCGACGAACGCTGGGGTGAGCGGGTCGTCGCGGTCGTCGGAGCTCCGACCCGGTGCGACGCTCGCGCTCGACGAGCTTGCAGCAGCACTGTCGACACTCGCTCGCCGGCTACAAGCTGCCGCGCGAACTGCTCTGCGTCGACCACGTCGAACGAGGACCGAACGGCAAAGCCGACTACCGATCGGCGCGATCGGCGCGCGATCTCGGCGATCGCCCGATGAGGACCTGAGTCGGCCGTGCGCAAGCTCGCGGGCGCCGACAGCCTGTTCATCTTCAACGAGACACCGACGCGCGGCACCAGCACACGCTGAAGATCGCGATCGTCGATCCGGACGGCAGCGACGCGCCGGTCACCTACGACGCGCTGCGGGACCAGATGCGAGAAGCGCTCCCGCTGCTCGAGCCCGTTCCGGTGGCGACTCGTGAAGAGTCCCGTTGAACATCGCGCACCCGTATTGGGTCGACGTCGACTCGATGTCGACATCGACTATCACGTACGGCGGGCCGCGGTGCCGTCGCCCGGTGGACCACGCGAGCTCGCCGAAGTGATCTCGACGATCGCGAGCGTCGGGCCTCGATCGCGACCGACCCGCTCTGGCAGGTGTGGTTCGTCGAGGGCCTCGCCGGCGGTCACGTCGCGTACGTCGCGAAGGTGCACCACTCGCTCGCCGACGGCATGTCGAGCGCTCGGCTGCTCGCCGAGATCGGCGCCGAGCGCGCCGACGCCACGCCGATGCCGCCGACTCGCCGATCTCGTCGGCGAACCGATACCGGGCCGGGCGCAGATGTTCCGGCGAGGTCTGCGCGACCTCGTCGCGGTTGCTGCTCGATCTTCCGCCGCTGCTCCTGCGCACCTGGCGCTACTCGCGCGCGCTGCACGCGCGAACCGCGCCGGCGAGCCGCGTGCGGCCAAGCCGTTCGCGGGCCCGCACACGCGCTTCGACCGTCCGCTCACGCCCAATCGCGGATTCGCCTACGAGACGTTCGCGCTCGACGACATCAAGGACGTCGCGAAGGCGTTCGACGCCCGCGTCACCGATGTCGTCGTGGCGATGGTGTCGGGCGCGCTCCGCAGATACCTCGCAGCGTCACGGCGAGCTCCCCGACCGATCACTGACCGCGGCGATACCGGTCTCAGTACGCAAGCCCGAAGAAGAACGCGATGTGGGGAAATCGCATCGCGTCGTGGTACGTGTCGCTCGCGACCGACGTCGAGGATCCGGTGGATCGCATGCACGCGATCGTGCGAGGAACGCGTGCGGCGCGCGCCGAGCTCGACGCGACCGATCCCGAGCTGCAGCACCGATGGGCCGAGTACTGGCGACTGTTCCGGCTGGCGACCTTCGCGTTCCCGCAAGATGGCCCGCCCGTTCCTCCACCGACCGAGCTACAACGTCATCGTCTCGACCGTGCCCGGGCCGCCCCGGCCGCTCTTCCGGCACGGCGCCCGGCTCGTGCACGTGATCTCGATGGGCCCGCTCGTCGAGGGCATGGGCATCAACTTCACGGGGTGGAGCTACGCGGGCGAGATGACGATCGCGGTCATGTCCTGCCGCGAGCACGCGCCCGACCTGTGGGACCTCACCGCCGACCTGCGAGCGAGCCTCGACGAGCTGAAGGTTGCCGCCCTTACTACGAACTCGGCGGAACAATCGGCGTCGGGCGCCTGAGTCCGCGCACCCATGAGCCTCCGAATAGGGGTGCTACCGCACTTACCCGCCGACGCGCACGGTTCCGAGGTGGACGGCAACGCTGCGGAAGAACGCGGCGTCGATAAAGCGCGACGCCGCCGGTGTGCGCGGGACGAGCAGCGGCGAGACGACAGCGTGCAGCGCAGTCGCGGGTTCGAGCATCGGGGTGAGCCCCGCGAGCATCTCGGCCGGCGAGCGATCGTGACTTTGGCCTCTCCTCCCGCCGCCACCGGCGCGTCATGATCGAGACAGTTCTGCGCGCGAGAGGAGCTGCGACATGCGACGCTTGTCGGGTACCGACTCATTGTTTCTCGCCGGGGAGACGCCGACGTGGCATCAGCACGTCGGGGGGCTCAGCCATTGTCGACCCGACCGACGCGCCGGGATTCGGCTTCGACGCGCTCTTCCGGAACATCTCGACGCGATTGCCACTCGTTCCCAAGCTCACTTGGAAGCTCAAAGACGTACCGTTCGGGCTTGATCGTGCGGTGTGGATCGACGATCCCGCCTTTGACCTGCGCCGGCACATCCATCGCATGACGGTGCCGGCGCCGGGCGGACCGCGTGAGACTGCCGACGCAGTCGCGCCGATCCTGAGCCGGCAGCTCGATCGGCGGTACCCCTTGTGGGAACTGTGGTATCTCGACGGTCTCGTGAACGGCCGAGTCGCCGTCTTGATGAAGTTCCACCACTGCCTCCTGGACGGCGGCGCGGGCAGCGTCCTCGCGTCGCTGCTGTTGGATCTGGAGCCTGCACCTGCGCCGATGAACGTGCCCGAGATGCCAATGCCCCAGCCGCCGCCAAGCGACCTGCGGCTCTTCATGGAGGCATTGCTGCCGGCCGCGACCGCGCCGCTGCGCGCGATGCGTTACGGACTGCGGCTCACGCGTCGCGGTGTCGGCATCGCGCGTCACTTGATCTCGGGCCACGAGAGTCCGAACGTGGGAACGATGCTCCGCGCACCCAAGACGTCGTTCAACGCGTCCATCGGCCCCCGGCGGTCGATGGCCTTCAGCAGCGTCTCGATCGCCGACGTGAAGGCGCTTCGCCGCCACTTCGACGTCAAGCTGAACGACGTCGCGCGCTCGCGCTGGTGCGCGGGCGCGCTGCGGTCCTACCTGATCGATCGCAACGAGCTGCCGCCCCGCCCGCTGTCGGTCGGGATTCCGGTCTCGACGCGAACCGAGGGAGACACCTCGCTCGGCAACCAGCTGTCGTATCTCGCAGTGCCACTTCCCACCAACCTCGACGATCCCGAAGAACGACTCCGTGCGATCGTGCACGAAACGCAAGCCGCCAAAGGCGTGCACGAGGCGATGCGCGCGAGCCCACTGGGATCAGTCGCCGACACGGCGCCGCCCTTCATGATCGCCGCTCTTCTCCGGCTCGCCTACCAGTCGCACGTCCTCGGCTACATCCCCGGAATGATGAACACGATCGTGTCGAACGTACCCGGACCCCCGATGGACCTGTACATCGCAGGAGCGCGAGTCGACCGGTATCTATTCGGCAAGCGTGCTGCTCGACCAGATGGGCCTCAACATCACGCTCTACACGTTCGGTGACCGGGTCGACTTCGGCATCCACGTCGACCCCGATCTCATCGACGACCCATGGGTGATCGCACACGCGATCCCGAGCGCACTCGAAGAGATGATGCGCACGGCGGGGCTCGGCCAACCGTCGCCGATCGAAGATCCCTTCGGGCTGACCGCCGACGTCAGCTCCTTCGAACCGGCCGCACACGGTTCCCGCGTCAGGCCCTGAGCAACGCAATGTCCCAGCGTCGCGAGACGGACCTGGCCGTCGGCGCATTGCGCGACCCGGCGTTCTTGCACTCGATCCGGCCGCTGCTCGAGCGGTACGTCGCGTGGTTCCGGCCTGAGGTCCGCGGCTTCGAGCGCCTGCCCGAGCACGGACCCTTCCTCGTCGTCGGCAACCACTCCGGCGGCCAGATGCCGCCCGACATCCCCGTCCTGCTCACAGCATGGTGGCGAGAGCGCGGCGAGGCCGAGCCGATCTACGCACTGTTCCACTCGTTCTTCCTCGGCCTTCCCGGCGTCGGTCCGATCATGGCCAAAGCGGGCGCGATCGAGGCCGGAGCCAGCGGCGGCCGAAGAGGTGCTGCGCGCCGGCGCGATCCTCCTCGACTATCCGGGCGGCGACCATGAGGTGTTCCGGACGTGGCGTGACCGCAACCGCATCGACTTCGGCGATCGGCTCGGCTTCGTCCGACTCGCGCTGCGCACGCAAGTGCCGGTCGTACCGGCGGTGTCGATCGGTGCGCACGAAACGCTCGTGGTGCTGACCCGCGGCGAGCGCCTTGCCCGGTTCCTGCGCTACGACAAGCTCTTCCGGGTGAAGGTCATGCCCTTGGTGCTCGGTCCGCCGTTCGGCGTCGTCCCGGGCGGCATCCCCACGTTCCCGCTCCCCGCCAAGATCACCGTCGAGCTGCTCGCACCGATCGACTGGTCGGCTCGCTACGGCCCCGAGACCGCCTCTGACGACGACGTCGTACGAGCCTGTTTCGACGAGATCACCCGGGTCATGCAGACGGCACTCGATCGGCTCGCCGCTGAGCGCCGCTTCCCGATCATCGGGTGACCGCGGCGCGAGCTGAACAGCGACCGATGATCGACCACCTCCGCACGCAGTGGAATCCCGCCGAAAGCAAGTCGGCGGACCACCGGCTTCGCGACCACCTATCCCCGGAGTGTCGATCGGGGCACGCCTGGCAACGACGGCAGTCGACGAAGCGGGGTGAGCTGGTAGGCACCCCCGACGCGATTGCGACGGCCGACTCGACCCACTCCCGAGCGTCGGCAAGGTCATCGGGCTCGACGAGGTTCCCGCCACGCTCGAGCTGACCCGGCGCGCCGAAGGTCCACCGCGCATCATCGTCCACCCCGAACGGTTGACGCATCGAAATCTTGCCTTCCTCTTCGCGGGAAGTGGCCGCGGGAGAGAAGCGCACCAATCCGTCCGCACCCGAACGCGCTAGGTCTTCTGGTCCCGCGACCCAAGGCGCCGCGGTCGTTGCGTTGCTCGGCACATGGGGCCGTTATTCGGAGCGACGAAGAAACCCGATGACCGATCGGCGGCCGCTCGAGACCGAGCGCCCGAAGCGTCGTAATCGGTCTTCGAGCGGAAACAGGTTCCTCGCTCCGCCGATCATTCGCGGCGCACACGACCTCGCGGGCCGAACTCCACATGCCCCCGAAGTGCCGATTAGGGACGCGTCATACCTCAAGCGCGCGGAGAGCCGGCACAGGGGTTCTAGTAACGGCCGCCAAGGTGTCGGCGAAGTGGACCTGCTGGGCCGTTACTCCAACCCCGACAACGTGTCGCGTCTGAACCTCATTCTCTCTGGTCAGGGGCGTGACCGACCGTCCCATCGACCCGTCCCATCGGTCCGTCAACAACAGACCCGATTGACCGATTCGCAGCGATCCGAGGTCCTCGGGCGATACATCGCCGGCGAACCCGCGACCGCACTCGCAAAGGAACACGGCGTGCACCGAGCGACGGTGTTCAGCTTCCTCCGCAGCGCCGGAGTGCAAACGCGTTACCGAATTCTCAGCGACGACGACGCTGCGGAGGCTCGGTCGATGTACGAGGCCGGTCAGTCTCTGGCTTCGATCGGCGAACACTTCGGTGTGGCCGACCGGACCGTACTGAACGTGTTCCGGCGCCTCGGGATACCAACGCGTGCCCCGGCACCAACCAGTGGAGCCAGAAGTCTGCGCGATAGCTGCCGCCATATTGACTTCGGCGCCGCGGATAGCGGACCCCAAACCGGCGATCTGGGATTGGCAGGTGGTATTCGGGGTCGCGCGTTCTGGGACACGCAAACTTGTCGTTCTCCGCGGCCTGCGCTCGCGGCAGACCCGGGCCACAGTCACGATGCGGTGGCCGTTTGACTCATGCCCACCATCGGATCACACCATCGAGCTTCAGAGGCCGAGCCCCTCCTCCGGACGCGTGGCCGGAGGGGCGCCGTCGGACGCCCGAGGTCGCCCGCACTGGCGCCCGCCATAGGATGCGCCTGGCCGCAAGCTCAATGATTGGGGCGGTCAGGTGCGACGGACGATCAGCATCGTGGTGGCCGGGGTGCTCACCGTCGGGGTGGTGTTCACAGTCCTCGCGTCCGAGCGCGGGTCGAAGACCAAGCACCTGCGCGTGGTACACGGCATCACGAGCGCGGAGAACGGACCGTTCTTCGGCGACGCTCCGGTCAAGTCGGCATTCGCCGCGCACGGGCTCACCTTGCAGATCGACACGGTGATGAACGATCGGGTCGTGACTACCGCCGACTTGTCCAGGTACGACTTCGCGTTCCTCACGGAAGCGCCGACGGCCGCGCACATCGCGACTGCCCGGCACATCGCGACCTTCGTGCCGTTTCACAGCCCGATGGTGGTCGCGACGTTCAAGGATGTTGCCCAACGGTTGACCAAGGCCGGGATTGCGCAGGAGTATGCGGGCTGGTGGACGCTCGACACGCAGCGCTACCTCGACCTCGTGCGCCGGCACGTGCGTTGGAACCAGCTGCCGGGAAATGTGGCCAGCAACGACAACACGCTCGTGTTCATCACGTCGCCCGGCGTTACGACGAGCGAAGGCGCGATGTACGCGTCGCTCGCGAGTTCTGTCGCGAACAACGGCGCGGTGGTTGGCAGTCGGGCGCAGGTCGACGAGATCGTAAACGACGTAAGCCCGTTGTTCTTGGCGCAGGGCCCCGCTCAGACGAGCACGGCTCCGTTCAATCACTACACGGAGATCCGCGGGCTCGCGCCGCCGATGGTGTGGACCAACGAGGCCCGGTTCGTTGCGCACGCCGCCGCCCACGACGGCACCATTCATCCGGACAGTGTGCTGATGTATCCGACCCCCGGCGTGGTCGCCGACTACACGCTGCTGCCGTTCACTCCGACTGGCAGTGAGGCCGGGAAGTTGCTCACCGCGGATCCCATGCTGCAGCGACTCGCCGGCGAAAGTGGCTTCCGCACCACGAAAGAGCCCGCCGCGCTTGCCGCCTTCGCCCGGCAGAATGGCGTCGAAGTGCCGGTGACCCTGCCGCACGCGATCCCGCTCCCGACCTACGACAATCTTCAGGCGCTCGTCACCCGAGTCGACGCCGCGCTCCTCGCCGCGCTAGGTCCAGCTCCGGCAACCGCCGCGACCAGCCAGTCCGTCCCAAGTCCGGTGAGTACCGGACCGAACCGAACGGGGCAGCCATGACCACGAATCAACCGCCGGTGAACGGCCCGGACTCGGAGGCGAAGCTCGACCCGCCGGCACCGAGCTCAGAGCTCACGCTCACTCCGCCGGCGCCGGTCGAGGCGGTCGCGCCCTCGGCGGCCGAAGCGATGGTGTCGCTCGACCAGGCCGCAGTGCCCGGACTCAACGAGATGGTGAACGACTTCGTCGCGAACATCGCGACGCTCGACTCCCGTTCGCCGGAGTTCGCGCAAAAGGCGGAAAGCATCCGCACGATGGGCGACGCCGACATCCGCGCCGCGTCGGCGGTCAGCAATCGCATGCTGGAAGCACCGGTGCGTGCGATGTCGCGCAGCGGACTCGAGGCGGGGTCGAACGTGTCGAAGGCGTTGACCGACCTGCGCCGCCAGATCGAGGACCTGGATCCGTCGAAAGCATCAGGGGTACGCAAGCTGCTCGGCGTCATCCCGTTCGGCGACAAGCTGCGCGACTACTTCGATCGTTACGAGGGCGCGCAATCGCACATCAACGCGATCCTGAACGGCTTGTACAAGGGGCAAGACGAACTGCGTAAGGACAACGCCGCGCTCGAGCAGGAGAAGGTGCACCTCTGGGAAACGATGCAGCGTCTGGCGCAGTACGTGTACATCGCCGAGCACCTCGACGCGTCGATGACGGAACGGGTCGCAACAATCGAGCCGTCCGACCCGAAACGCGCGAAGGCGTTGCAGGAGGACGTCCTCTTCTACGTGCGCCAGAAGCATCAAGATCTGCTGACGCAGCTGGCGGTGTCGATCCAGGGTTACCTCGCGATCGATCTGATCCGCCGGAACAACGTCGAGCTGATCAAGGGTGTCGATCGGGCCACGACCACCACGATCGCGGCGCTCCGTACCGCCGTGATCGTCGCGCAGGCCCTCGCCAACCAGAAACTCGTGCTCGACCAGATCACGACGCTGAACGAGACGACGTCGAAGCTCATCGAGTCAACGTCGAAGTCGCTCGCAACCCAGAGCGTCGCGATCAACGAGCAGGCATCGTCGTCGACGATCGGGATCGACAAGCTCGAGGCGGCCTTCACGAACATCTACCAGACCATGGATGCCATCGACACGTTCAAGGCGCAGGCGTTGAACTCGATGCAGACGACGATCAGCACGCTGACCACCCAAGTGCAGAAGTCCCAGACTTATCTGGAACGCGCGCGTGATACCGATGCGAGCCGCGCCGGCGGTCAGGGGAGTGCTGCGGAACTGCAGATCCCGGGCGACAATGCTGATTGACGAGTGGGGCGATGAGACCCCCGCCGCGCGCTACGTCCGATCCCGGAAGAACATCGCCGGTTGCATCCTCGCGGTCGGCGGCCCAGTGCTGATCTTCGCAGGGGTGGTCGCGGCGCCGGTAGGCCTCGCCCTCATGCCGGTGCTCTACGCGATCGGCGCGCTCGCCGCGCCACCTCGCCGGCGCGTCGATGTCGTCGCCGGGCTCGACAAGAAGGACGTACGCAGGAGCCTCGACAAGATCCAAGAGAAGATCAGGGCCAGGGTCCCGGGGCGGATCGGCACCAAGGTCAACGCGATCTCGCGAACGATCAAAGACGTCCTGCCCCGCGTCGACGGGCTCGGCGCCGGCTCGCCGGGGCAGTATGTGCTCTACATGTGCGCGACCGACTATCTCCCGACTGCGATCCAGGCATATCTCGACCTGCCGCGTCACTATGCCGACACCCACGTCGTCGCCGACGGCAAGACGTCTCTCGATCTGCTTGCCGACCAACTCGATCTCCTCGAGAAGGAGATCAACGAGATCGTGGGCAACGTGAACCGCGCCGACGCGGACAGGCTCGTCGCGAACGGCCGCTTCCTAGAAGAGAAGTTCGGTTCGCATCCGCTCGACCCCGACCGCGAGCAGGGCGTCTGAGCTCAGGCCGGTGGACCGGATGCGAGCCGGATATCGCTCGTGTGGAACGTTCCGGTGGTGTCGGCCCAGTCGACGTGCACGACCTCGCCGGGCCGGTGACGGCTCAAGATCGTGTCGAGATCCGCACCAGTCGCGATCGTGGCATCGTCGACCGAGACGATGACCGCGTTCGGGACGAGGCCCGCGGCAGCGGCTGGTCCGCCGGGCTGGACGCGCACGACGCGTGCGCTTGCGCCGCCCAGATCGGATGTGACTGCAACTCCTAACACTGCAGTCGGACCGAGGTGCACCGTTGCGGTGCTCGCACCGGCGTCGACGCGGTCGGCAACCCCAACCACGGTGTCGATCGGAATCGCGAAGGTCGTGACCAGCGGACTGCTCGTGGAACCGTCGTCCCGCGGAAGCAGCGGTGCTCATCGCGATCACCTTGCCGTGCGCGTCGACGATCGGGCCACCGGAGTCGCTGGGCCGCGTCGGCGCGTCGAGTTGCACCATGTCATGCAGGGACTCGATGCCAGACGGATCGCTCGCGTCGCCGGCCGCGATCTGCCGGTGCAATGCGGTCACCGACCCCGCCTGCCGCGTGACTTCGTTGCTCCCGGCGCTGCGGCCGACCGCGACCAAAGGGTCGCCGACGCGCACAGTCGCGGCATCGCCGAGATTGATCGTCGGCAATCCGGATGCGCCATCGAGCCCGAGCACTGCCACGTCGTCGCTGACGTCGTAGCCGCGCACCGTCGCCGCGTACGTTTTACCCGCATCGGCCTTCACGGCAATCGCGGTTGCTCCCGCGATCGCGTTGTTGTTCGTGATGACTTCGCCCGCGCTGGTGAGCAGCATGCCCGACGCGTACGAATGCACGCCTCCTGCGAGAGTCGCGTCGACGCCGACCACTGCCGGTCCCACCGCGCGCGCCAGAGCATCCGCGTCGATATTGGGTGGTGCACTTGACGTGCGCGATCTTGAGATGGCCGGGTGTACCGTCGCCTTCTTCGTCGCGTCCGTCAGCGCGACGTACGTGAGCACCAACAGCACAGCCACGACGACCACGATGATCACGTGGGCAACTCCGGACTGCGAGCGGGGCGTCGCTCGGTCGTTGTGCATCCCCCTGATTCTGCCGCACGCCTCAAATCGTGCGCCGTCGGCCGAGGGAACCGGAGAGGTGGGCAGATGCCAGCACCGAGGAAGTATCCGCCTGAGCTTGCGCGAGCGCGCGGTGCGGCTCGTGCTCGAGGCGCGTCAGCAGGATCCGGAGCTGTCGCTGAACGAGGCTGTGGTTCGGATCGGGGCACGGGTCGGGATCAACAAGGACACGTTGCGCGGCTGGTGCAAGCAGGTCGAGATCGATGCGGGTCGTCGTCCGGGGGTCACCACCGATGAGCGGGCTCGGATCAAGGAGCTCGAACGTGAGGTGCACGAGCTCAAGCGCGCGAATGAGGTCTTGTTGGCGGCGTCGAGTTTCTTCGCGCGGGAGCTCGACCCGCGACTGCCGTGGTGATTGCGTTCATCGATCAGTGCAAGGAGCGGTTCGGGGTCGAGCCGATCTGCGCGGTGCTGCGGGAGCAGTGCTGCGGGATCGCCCCGTCGACGTATCACGCGGCGAAGATCTCGGCCGCCGTCTCGACGATCGGTCCGCGACGCTGAGTTGCTGGTGGAGATCCGTCGTGTGTGGGAGGACCCGGCGGCTCGGCCGGCGGCTCTATGGAGCCCGCAAGGTGTGGCGTCAGCTCCAACGGAACGGCGTCGAGGTCGGACGGGGTCGCGTCGAACGGTTGATTCGTGCCGAAGGACTGGTCGATGCTCGACGTGACAAGTCGTTCCGCACGACGCGGCGTGACCAAGCGCGCGGCGCGTCCCGCGGATCTGGTGCAGCGCAACTTCCGTGCGTCGCGGCCGAACGAATTGTGAGTCGTGGATTTCACCTATGTGCCGACGTGGTCGGGCGTGGCGTTCAGTGCGTTCGTCACCGATGTGTTCTCTCGCCGCATTGTCGGCTGGCGCACGTCGTCGTCGATGCCGACGGAGTTGCCGCTCGACGCGCTCGAAATGGCTCTGTGGACCCGAGACCGCGACGGTGAACCGGTCCGCGGTGTCGTGCACCATTCCGATGCCGGCAGCCAACGTCAAGCCCGATCCGTCACTCAGCAACACTCTCATCGATCGAACATACCTGCCGTCCCCCGATGCGTCGCACGCCGATCACGTCATCCGGGTATCCCAGAACGAGCGTCCCCGAATCCCGAGCCCAGGGTGCCCTTATCGCCGGCTATGGATGCGGGGTTGGCGCTGCTGTGTTGCTTCGTTATGTGCGTCCCGATGTCCGCGCGCCGGGCGTTCTTCATCGTTCCGTGCCGGTAGGACCCTCGGAGCTGGCGCGGGCGTCAGGAGCGGGGCAGCTACGTGCTTGTTCCCGCGCCGGGCGCGACTTCGTGAGGCTTGGTGGGCGACGTTTCGATGTGGTCGCGGACTTTCGGCCCTGGGACTGCGGCTGATGCTGAAGCACTATTGACGGGCGCGAGAAGGGTGTATCTCGTCTACCTGGAGGTGTCGTCGTGCCGGAGAGCGTCTATAAGGTCATCGAGTTGGTCGGTACGAGCGCTGAGTCGTGGGAGAAGGCGGCAGCAGCCGCGGTCGAGAAGGCCGCGTCGAGCCTTCGAGACTTGCGGATCGCTGAAGTCAGCGAGCTCGACCTTCAGATCGAAGGCGGCGTCGTCAAGGCATATCGAGCCAAGGTGAAGGTCTCATTCAAGTACGAGGACTGACGTTCTTCCTCGGCGACCAACTGAACGCGCGAGCTCTCCAGCGGATCTTCGTCGCCTCGAACTGAGGCTCGGCTCATCATCTCCCAGAACGAAATCTCCTGAGCGAAGCCAACGGTCGCGTGCCCCCGCGAACCCGGCGCGCCGATCGACACGGTCGCAAAGGTGTCCCAGAACACGCGTCCCCGAATCTCTACCCTGGGTGGCCCAGATCGCCTAGTCGGTCGCCGTTGATCTGAGCCAGATCGCGATGGGCGGCATGTGAGGCGCCGCGTCGATGCTCAGTTCGTCGCTTCCAGCTGCGTGGCGGTGACGAACGCCGCGAGCGTTCCGCATCCTGGTGAGACTTCGTCCCATGTGTCGATCGAAAGGTCGATGGTTCCGAGCGCAGCAGTCGGGTAGTTGGGCGATTGCCCGCACAGCATCGCCGTGAACTCTTCAAGCGAGGGGTTGTGCCCGACCAGCATCACCGACTCGTTGCGGTCCGGCAACGTGCGGACGACCTCGAGGAGGCGCGCTGGGACCGCGGCGTACAGTGCCTCCTCGTACCGCACCCGACATCCCAACACCGCGACCACGGGCTTCGCGGTCTGGCGAGCGCGTCGCGTGGTCGAACACACCACAAGGTCGACTCGCCAGCCTGCGACGTGGGTGGCGACGATCGTTCGTGCCCGCTTGCCGCGTCGATTGAGGGGTCGGTCATGATCGGCAACTGCCGGCTCGGACCAATCCGATTTCGCGTGACGAAGCAAGTACAAGGTCTTCATCTTCTGTTGTTTCGACCTCTTGAGGGTGCGCGGCGGCGCGCCTTCTCGGGCACGAAGTCCTAGCCTCATGTTCGTCGCTCAGAAGGTGCGCTCCGAACGCGCGCCCGCCTGCTCGGCCACGCTACCGATCGCCACGGCTGGTGTCCGGCCTTGCAAGTGGTCTGGTGGCGGCTGAGTTTGAGACCGGCAGTCGATAGTTCGCGACGATGCCCCTCTGGCTGCAGCCGGGGGCACCGTCAGCGGCACACTGTCGCTACCTCGACGGTAGCACTGGATCCATCCCCGAAGTGCCGTTCTGCGACGCTCGCGAACGCCAGCGAACGACGGTCCGACGACGGCAACTCGCGCGAACCGGTCCGCCACGAAGCTTCGCCGAGACGACCGCGATCTGGATTCTGTCCAGGTATTCGCGAGTCACACATTGGAGCGGACTCCCCGAAATGATGTCTGGGGTCAATCCGGATCAGGACGGTTCTTCTGCTCGTTGATGGGGTCAGCCCAGCGTTCGAGACGGTGTTGGATCTCGACGCCCATCGGTTCGAGCCATTGACGTGGCGCGGCGAGAGTGAACCGGTTGTCGGTGTCGAGAAGGCGCTTTATCCAGAGGTCCTCGGTGATGGGGTAGGTCCCGCCGCTGTCGACGAAGAGCGAGTTGACGGGACGGACAGCCCCGAGCACATAGCTCAGGAGATCCTTCGACGCCTCATCGACCTGTTCTTGGACCTGGAAGATGATTGCGAGCAGAGCCACTATGAGAGCGGTCCGGGGACTCGCGCCGCTCCGCGAGGAGTTCAAGGAGCGCTCGCGCCGTTGAGCGGCTGAGCTGATCGAGCATGATCTGTTGGCCGAGCTCTTCGACGCTCACCCATCCTGGGGGCGGCGGACCCAGACCATCAGCGTCATCGCCCGGATTCGCCGCTGTCGGTCACGACGCGACAGTACGAGATCCCTCCGTCGCAGTGCCTCACTCCTCGCATCGACCGCCGAGGGGTTCTAGTAACGACCGCCAAGGTGTCGGCGAAGTGGAGGTGAGCGGACTCGAACCGCCGACTTCTACGTTGCGAACGTAAACGCGCCCAGCCCCTTGATCAGCACATTCGTGTGTTTCCCCAGATCAGACGGCCTTTCGCCGTGTCCGTGAGAGACCGTGGCTGCCCGCGTTTGGCCCTCCGTTGTGGTGCACGTGTGGTGCACGCCGGGACACGAGCTCCTGGCCGATCTTCTTGATTAATGGGGCTTGAGAGTCTCGACGTTGGCCGTGGTGGCGCGGCCGGGTCCTTCTCCTCCCACGAGGTATCCGGTCCCGGCGACGGTGGTCGCGGCCGCGTCGGTGAGTGGTGCGGGGAGCGTGCCAACGTCGGTGATCCGGTTGGCGGAGACATCGAATCGCAGGACCCGTGTTGATGGCGTGTTGTTCACGAATCCGCCCAGGAGGAAGACGACATTGCCGAACGTGATCGCGCTGGCGTGCGAGAGAGGCGCTGGGAGCTGCGCCACGACTGGTGGTATTGGTCTTTGGGTCGATGTTCCTGTATCCCCGCCCACAGCTGATTGCACCGTCGGCCAACGCGCGGCCTTGCCACCCGATCGGACACCGGACCCCTTCGAGCACGCCCGCCCACCTCGTCATCACCGACGGAAACGCGACACTCCCGGAACGCGCCGTGGAGCGCCTCCACGAGCTTGAGGCGCGCTGGAGCCGATTCCGCTCCGACAGCGAAATCAGCCGGCTCAACGCCCGACCCGGCATACCCGTCGTCGTCTCGGACGAGACCTACACCCTCGTCGAACGTGCGGTCGAAGGAGCCGCCATGACCGGCGGACTCTTCGACCCGACGCTGCTACCAGAACTGCGCGACGCCGGCTACGACCGCAGCTTCGAGCTCATCGACGTCGCCGGAGCGACCGGCGACGCCGCCCGGCAACGGCCGTCGACGATGCGTCGCTCCCAGTCCACCCGGGCCCCCGGCCGCCGGTCATCCAACGCGATCCGGCTCGACCCCATCGTCCGCAGCGTGCAGCTACAGCCCGGCATCGAAATCGACCCAGGCGGAATCGGCAAAGGCCTCGCCGCCGACATCGTGGTCGACTTTCTGCTCCGAAGTGGTGCAGCAGGCGCACTCGTAAGTGTCGGCGGAGACCTCCGCGCCGACGGGGAAGCACCCGAGCGTCACGGCTGGGTCGTCGCCGTCGCCGACCCCCTCGAACCCGACCGCGTCATCGACACCGTCACCCTCACCAAGGGTGCCGTCGCGTCGACGTGGCGCACCGAAACGCGCATGGATGCGCGACGACGCAATACAACACCACCTCATCGACCCCCGCACTGGCGTTCCCGCAGTCACCGGCATCGCCGGCGTCACCGTGCTCAGCGGACTCGGTTGGCACGCGGAGGTCTTGGCGAAGGCCGCATTTCTCGCCGGTCCCGACGACGCCGAGACCGTCCTCACCGATCACCGAGCCGCAGGCGTGATGTTCCTCGACGATGGTTCGCATCGCGACCTCGGCGATGTCGCCGCATACCGAGGCAGGGCTGATGACGTCCGGTTCCTCCTCAGCAGCGACGGCGCCGCGAAGACATCGAACCGGCCCGCAATGGCGCCGGCTGCAGTCCCCGGAACTACTCCCGGCCCTGGATGAGACCCGAGTCGGTTCGATCAGCGGCTGTCCGGCGCTTCGAGAGCATGGGGCGCCGACTCGCGCCAGTGTCCGATGCCCTCATTGATTGCGGCGGCGGCGACGAGGAGCGCGGCAATCGGGTCGGTCCACCACCAACCGAACGACGCGTTGAGCGCGAGGGCGGCGAGCACACTCGTGCTGAGGCATCCGTCGAGAAACGTCATCGCTGCCTCGGCATGCAACGGCTCACTCCCGAGCGCCCTCGCTGTTGTGCGTTTGAGTCGCGCCAGTCCGAACATCACGCACGCCGTCACCGCCAGGTAGGCGATGCCGATCGGAGAGCTGTCGGGCCGATCTTGACGTAGTAGCCCGCGTACGCTCATGACGGTCAGGAAGGTTGCGAGTGTCCAGAACGCGAGCGCGATCAGACGCAGCGCGCGATGCACGCGCCGGTCACCCGGGTCGTGACGGTCGTCGTGCAGGTTGCGGATGACGACGGTCGAGGCGAAGATCTCGACGATGGAATCGAGCCCGAACGCGATCAACGCCAGTGAGCCGGCCTGCACTCCGAGCGCGATGGTCACGACGACCTCCATCGCGTTCCACACGTTGGTCACCCATTCGAGCCGCAGCCCGCGCCGGCGCAGCTCGGCGGCTGTACGGCGCGTTGTCACGACGCGATTCGACGCCGACCGCCTCTCGAGTGCGCGCCGGAATCTGTCCATGAGGTCAGCGGACAATCACGACGCGGCACGCTGCGTGTAGGCGACCTGCTGGCTCGCGGACCCGAACCGCAGCCCCTGCGCGGCACGTCGCTGGTGGTCGTCGGCTCCCGAGGGCGCGGAGCCTTCGAGCGGCTGCGAGCATCGCGGCTGCCGCGCAGCAGCTGATGGCGGGGTGCCGCCCTTGCGACGTCGGCAGGCACCTGCCATTCATCTGCCTCGATGGCGTAGTCGCTTGTCGACGCCCACGATCACCGAGGCAAGCAGCGCGACTGCAAACACGCGTATCCAGGCGTCTGCGCTGATTGGCGCCGTCTGGAACAGCGAGTTCATCGCAGGTACATAGGTGATCGCGATCTGACCGACGGCTTGGATCGTGACGCCGCCGAGAATCCAATGATTGGAGAGCATGCCGACGTGCCACATCGAATGGGTGAGCGACCGGCAGTTGAACAAGTAGAAGGCCTCGACCGCGACGAACAGGTTGACCGCAGCCGTGCGTGCCTCTGCGAGCGACGCACCGTTCGACCGCTCCCACTCGAAGAGCCACCACGTCCCGCCCACCAGCAACGCCGAGACCAGCGCGATTCGGAACATGAGTGTGCCGGTCAGGAGTGGACGCCGAGGATCGCGTGGTGGTCGCGCCATGATGTCGTCTTCTTTGGGTTCGAAGGCCAACATCAATCCGAGCGCCACCGCCGTCGTCATGTTGATCCAAAGGATCTGCACGGGCAGGATCGGCAGAGTCGCCCCGACCATGATCGCGACGAGAATGACGAATCCTTCACCGATGTTGGTAGGCAACGTCCAGGTGATGAATTTCGTGAGGTTGTCGAATACCCCGCGGCCTTCTTCCACCGCGGCTTCGATGGTGGCGAAGTCGTCGTCGGTGAGGATCATGTCGGCGGCTTCCTTGGCGACCTCGGTACCCCCCTTCCCCATCGCGATGCCGATGTCTGCTTGCTGCAGTGCGGGCGCGTCGTTGACACCGTCACCCGTCATCGCGACCACGTGGTCGCGTCCCTGCAGTGCTTCGACCAGGCGCAGCTTTTGTTCGGGAGATACTCGAGCGAAGACCTCTGCGCGCTCGACGGTCTCCGGGTATTCGGAAGGGTCGAGCTGAGCGAGGGCAGCGCCGGTGAGCACCAGGCCAGCATCATCGGCGGTGAGGATTCCGAGCTCTGTCGCGATCGCCGCGGCCGTCGACGCGTGGTCGCCGGTGATCATCTTGACGTCGATGCCCGCGCTGTGACACGACCGCACGGCGGTGATCGCCGCGGCGCGGGGAGGATCCGCCATCGCGTGCAGGCCTGTCAGCGTGAGCGTCGCGCCCAAGGTCTCGGCGGCGAAGGGCTCGTCCGAGTCGACCCGCGCCATCGCCGTGGCCAGCACGCGCAGGCCCTGTCGCGCGAGGGCCTCGGCGGCCGTATGCACGCGGGTGTGGTCCAGCTGCGCCTGCGATCCGTCGCGACACATCTGCCAGGCGCACAGATCGACGATGCGTTCGACGGCGCCTTTCGCGCACACGACCCGACCGGCCCCGGCGTCTTCGTGGAGAGTCGCCATGTACTTGCGTTCGGAGCTGAACGGCACCGTCGCGACCCTCGGAAAGCGTTGCCGCACCCACTTCGGATCGATACCGGCCTTGCCCGCCGCGACCAGCACGGCTCCCTCAGTGGGGTCCCCGATGACCTCCCACCTCGCGTCCGTGTCGGAAAGCCGCGCGTCGTTGCATGCGGCGCCGACGAGCAATGTCCAGCGCAGCGCCTCGTCCCGACCAAGATCGACAGGTGCGCCCGATGCGTCGAGGATCGCACCCTCCGGCTGGTAGCCCGATCCGGTGACTTCGAACACGTCGCTCGGGGTCCAGATCGCCCGCACAGTCATCTGGTTCTCCGTCAACGTTCCCGTCTTGTCGGCGCAGATCACCGTGGTACTGCCGAGGGTTTCAACCGCGGGCATCCGACGAATCACCGCCCGTCGTTGCGCCATCCGGTGGACCCCGATGGCCAGGGTGATGGTCACCGCCGCCGGCAGGCCCTCCGGGATCGCACCCACCGCCAACGCCACCGCCGCGTTGAACATCTCGCTCGCGTCCTCACCGCGTCCCACACCCACAACGAACGTGAGCCCTGCGAGGCCCAGGATCGCAACCGTCAGGATCTTCGAGAACCGCGCCAACTTCCGCGTCAGCGGCGTCGCCAGGCTCTCCGCGCTTCCCACCAGCCGGTGGATCTCACCCAGCTCCGTTTGCGACCCGGTCGCCACCACCACGCCGAGACCCGTGCCGTGCGTCACGAGCGTGCCCGAGTAGACCATGTTGCCGCGGTCCGCGACCGGCGTCGGGGCCGGCAGCGCGACCTCGTCCTTCGGGACAGGCAGCGACTCGCCCGTCAGCGCTGACTCGTCGACCTGCAACTCGGCGAGATCAACCAGTCGCAGATCAGCCGGCACCTTGTCGCCGGCCTCGATCAACACCACGTCACCCGGGACCAGCTCCTCCGATCGCACGGTCCGCTGACGACCGTCTCGCCGTATGCGCGCTTCCGTGCGAACCATTGACCGCAACGCGTCGAGCGCCGCCTCCGCCTTGGACTCCTGAACGAAGCCGACCAGTGCATTGACGAGCACCACACCGAAGATCACTGCAGAATCGACGCCGTCACCCAGCAGCAACGTGATCACGCCCGCGGCCAACAGGACATAGATGAGCGGGTTGTGGAACTGGCGGAAGAAGCGAACGACGGGCCCACTGACTTCTGCCTCCGGCAACAGGTTCGGCCCGAATCGACGGAGGCGCGCCTCGGCTGCGGAGGTCGTCAACCCCGTCGCGACGTCAGTCTCGAGCAGCAGCACCACCTCGTGAGCCGCGAGGGCATGATGGGCGTTCCCGCCGATGCTCGCCGGGCCAGAATCGTCGAGGTAGCGCTGACTCACCGTGTACAGACCTCTCGAGAATCGGGCGATCCTGCCGGTCGATTACACGGGCCACTTCTTCGGGTATCGCTCCTCCGCCTCGCCTTCACAGCGACCGCTCGCGCACGATTGCCGCGACGTTGATGCGTTTGAGCCCGCGCCAGGCGCTCCACTGCGCGAGGAGCGACGCGGCGAAGACGGCGAGGACGACGAGTACGAGCGTCGAGGTCTGCATACGCAGCTCCCAGCGGTAACCGAGGTTCTCGTAGTTGGACATGAACCAGCGCGCGATGCCGATGCCGGCGACGAGCCCGATCGGGATCCCGATGACGGTCAGCAGGAGGTTCTCGGTCGCGACGAGGCGGCCGAGGATGCCGCGCGACATGCCGGCGGCGTTCAGAGTGCCGAGCTCGACCCTACGTTCGGCGAGGTTCGCTGACATTGCGTTGTACAGAAGCGCGATCGCCATCACGATCGCGAACAGCAGCATGACACCGACGAGCACGTCCATGATCTGGAACGCGTCGCGCAAGGTGGCTTCGAGCGCGGCGTTGTCGAAGTACGCGGCCGCGCCCTCGAGCTGTCCAAGCCGGTGTGTCACCGCGTCGCGGGCGACTCCGGGACGGAGCTTGATGAGCGCACCGGAGTCCAGCGAGCGGCCCGCCGCTTGGTTGAGATGGTCGAGGGATGTGTAAGCGACTGCGGTGAGCGGCTCGTCGACGAAGCCGGCGACGCGCTCGGTCAGCCGGGTCCCGTCTGCGGCGGTGATCGTGACCTCGTCGTCGGTGTGGATCGACAAGAGGTTGCCGAGCCCGCGTCCGAGGAGCACACCCGATGCCGGCAGGGTCACGGATCGTCCGCCGGGTTCGACGAAGCGGTGCATTGTCGTCTGCGGGGGCATGCCCATGAGGATGGTGTCGAAGCGCTTCGTGTCATGGGTGAGAGTCACTTCGACGCGCGCGAATGGCTCCGTGGCCGCGACCGCTGGGTCGCGACGGGCGGCGGTGACGAGCTCAGTGGTCTTGCCGGGAGTCGCGTAGAGCTGGCCGTCCGAGCGGTCGACGGTGCCGTACTGGCGGTCCAAGACGTTCGCGACCGTGTCGCGCAATCCGGCGAACACGAGCACGAGGCTCAGCGACACCGCAACGCCGACGACGGTGAAGATCGCGCGGCGCCGGTTGCGCCCGAGCCCGCGCACGACCATCCGCCAGCGCGCCGGGAGGTGCCGCACCGGCGGCACGACCCGTTCGAGCAGTGACCGGGAACCATGACCGGCGGGCGCGACCCGCATCGCCTCGGCCGGCGTTGTGCGCGCCGCGGCACGCGCCGGACCCCACGCGGCGATCGCGGTCGCGGCAACTCCCGCCGCGACCGCGACGACCATCGTCGTGGCGTGCAACGACGTGACGTACAGCGGCAGGCCCAGCGCGTCGGTGTACATCGTCGTGAGCCACCGGCCGAGCACAACGCCGAGCGTCACGCCCGGAACAGCCGCAGCGCCCCCCGCGATGAGGCCGTAGCCGAGGTAGTGGCGCCGCAAGGTACGCGGCGCGATGCCGTTGGCCGCCAGCGTCCCGATAACGGCACGCTGCGCGGACACCAGCCGCGACAGCAAGATGAACGCGCCAAGCACCGCGGCGACGAGGAACAACAACGGCAGCAGGCTCGCGAACTGACCAAAGGTCTGCACGTCCTGGTCGAGTGCGACGAACGACGGCTGGTCCTTACGTGCCTGGACGACCAATCCATGATCGCGTGCCAGCGATGTCACTGCGGCGACGAGCGCGGTTGCCTGGCTACGGTCGCGGGCGTAGAGCGCGACCTGGTGTTGGGGCGCGTCCATGAGCGTCTTCGCGAACGTCTCTGGCGCGAAGACGACGCCGAATTGCTCGGCGCTCGTCATGACCTCTTGTTGCGAACGCGCCGGCCAGAAGTACTCGGTCGCGAGCCCACTGCCGGACACGACGACGGGCTGCCAGCCGCGCGGGCCGAACAACTCGATCGTGCTGCCCGGCTTCAGGTCGAATTGATCGGCGAGGTGTTGCTCGACGAGCACTTCACCGCTTCGCGGCAGCCTTCCTTGCCGCAGCGCGACCTTCGCGACGTCGGGCTGGCCGCGGTCGGGAATGCTCACAATGCGCGACAGGAGCGTGTGATCCGCGATGCGCGCACCCGAGTCCTGCTGGGTGCGCCCGGTGACAAAGGGAGCGCCGGGCAGGCGCGCCGCGCCGTTCACGATCGCGTCGACGTTCGGACCGCTGAGTACAACGTCGGGAAGCCGTTGGGTGGCGTACACGGTCGCGAACGAGTCCTTCAGGTTGCGGTACGCGTCGTTCGCGGCGACGAAGACCGCGATGCCGATCGCGACCACGACCACGACCGCGGCGAACTGAGTGCGCTGGCGCCACACATCACGGCGCAGCTTGCGCAACAGGACGCGGCTCACCACTCGAGCTCCGTGGCCTCGACCGGCGCCGCCACCCGTTCGTCGGACGCGATCCGACCCGAATGCAGTCGCACCACCCGATCGGCCATGCGCGCGATCGCAGAGTTGTGGGTCACGAGCAACACAGTGTGATGCCCTTCGCGCGCGAGATCACGCAACACGCCGAGCACTTGGCGGCCGGTGTCGAGATCCAGGCTCCCGGTCGGCTCGTCACACAACAGCAACGGCGGCTCCTTCACCAACGCGCGTGCAATCGCGACGCGTTGCTGCTGACCGCCCGAGAGTTCCGCCGGGAACCGGTCGCCGACCTCGCCGAGACCCACCCGATCCAGCGCAGCACGGCTGCGCGCTTCACCGTCACCACCCGTGACCTCTGCGAGCAACTGGACGTTCTCGAGCGCGGTCAACGTCGGTACGAGGTTGAAGAACTGGAACACAAACCCGACCCGGTCACGCCGGTACGCCGTCAAGCCATCCGTACCCAAACCGGCAAGGTCGAGCCCCGCGACGACCACGGAGCCGGCGCTCGCCTCCTCGATCCCGCCGACCACGTTCAACAACGTCGTCTTGCCCGACCCCGACGGCCCAAGGATGACGACAAACTCCCCGGGCCAGACCTCGAGCTCCACGTCACGCAACGCGTCCACCGCCACGGCAGCGGTCCCGTAGCGCTTACGGCAGCCGTGTAACGCGACCGCCGGAAGCCCCGAACGCGCAACATCCTCGGCAACCGCCGTCAACTCCGCCGCGCCACGCCGCCGGTGCGTCAAGCTCCGCACGCTGCCTCCTGGTCCCACGCGTTTCCTGCGCCCAGTCCAGCGAATCGCACGCCGAGCCGACAGAGGCAAACGTCCCGGGCCCGACGATGCGACCTAAGGCGCAAGGACTCCCGGGACTTCTCCCGACGCGGTTCGCTGTTGGCTGTTTGGTGTCGGCTGTTGGCGTTGTCGTCGTCAGATTCAGGCTGCATGGCCGGTCGTGACGTCGCTCGTGCTTGCGCCAGTTGGCTGCCCGCACCGGCAGTCTTCGGGACCACCGGCCCTGGCGCGGTTCTCGGTCGACGGGCACTCTGGCGGCGATGAAGGCGGCGGTCACGGCCCGCTACGGCCCCCCAGAGGTCGTGCACGTCATGGACGTCCCCCGGCCCGCACCGGAGGCGGACGAACTGCTCGTGCGAGTCCACGCCACGACCGTCAACCGGACGGACTGCGGCTTCCGAGCAGCTCACCCGTGGTTCATCCGTGGCTTCACCGGGATGACGAAACCGAAGCGCACCATCCTCGGCAACGAGTTCGCCGGGGTCGTCGAGGCGGTGGGCGAGGACGTCAGCCGCTTCGCCGTCGGTGACCGGGTCTTCGGCTACGACGACACCCGCTTCGGGGGTCACGCCGAGTACCTCGCCATCGGCCAGGACGCCGCGGTCGCGACGATGCCGGACGGTCGGGACTTCGAGGTCATGGCGCCGGCGACGGAGGGATCGCACTACGCCCTCGCCTACATCCGGGCCGCCGGCGTCGACGACAGCAGCGAGGTCCTCGTCTACGGCGCCACGGGCGCCATCGGTTCGGCGGCCGTGCAGATCATCAAGAGCCTCGGTGCTCACGTGACGGCGGTGTGCAGCAGCGAGCACGTCGACCTCGTGGCCGGGCTCGGCGCCGACCGGGTCATCGACCGCACGACCACCGACTTCACCGCCGACACCCAGCGGTACGACCTCGTCTTCGACGCAGTCGGGAAGTGCTCGTTCCGGCAGTGCCGGAAGCTGCTGAAACCACGCGGGATCTGGACGTCGACCGATCTCGGCCCGCTGTCGCAGAACCCGCTGCTCGTGCTCGCGACCCGCTTCTCACGTGGGCGACGGGTGCTGTTTCCCTTCCCCACGATCGACCAGGAGATGGTCGAGTACCTCAAGGGGCTCGTCGAGTCGCAGCAGTTCACGCCCGTCGTCGACCGCACCTACCCGCTCGAGGAGATCGTCGAGGCGTACCGGTACGTGGAGACGCAGCAGAAGATCGGCAACGTCGTGATCACCGTCGCCGAACGTGATCGGGAGCGGTGAACATGACGGCACGCACGGTCGGTGCGGTGGCCACCAAGTTGGTCGACATCGAACGCGGGCAACGGCCGCGATAAACGCGCGGACGGTGCCTGCCGCGAGCGCCGAGCACACTCGGGCCATCGACTCATTCCGACAGTTGCGTGCTCCAGGGCACGATCCAGCAACGCGCGGCGAGTTCGTCTTTGACCCGTCGAAGGTGTCGATACTCGAGCGTCGCGCGCTGGCGCAGTACCGGGTCGCGCGTGCCGCTTGCGGCGAGGGTTGCGTTGATGACCCAGCCGAAGGGCTCGATCCCGCTGCGTCGTAGGTCGACCTGGAGCGCGGCTGCCTCGTGCACGGGCGTGGTCTCGGCCAGCGTCACCAGCAACACGCGAGTGAAGGTCGGGTCGCGTAGTCGCATCAGCGGCGTGGTGATACGCCCGTGGATCGTGGTCGCGGAGCGCATCACGTCATGGTGGTACGCGCCGGTGCGATCGAGGAGCAACAACGTGTGTCCGGTGGGCGCGGTGTCCACGACGACGTGCTGGTCTCGCCCGAGACGGAGCAGGTTCGAGAACGCCTGGAAGACCGCGAGTTCCTCCGTGCACGGTGAGCGAAGGTCTTCCTCGAGCAACGCCCGCTGCTCGGGATCGAGGTCGCCCGCAGCTCGCAGCTTCTCGTCGACGTAGTGCGCGACCGCGGCCTCGGGGTCGATGCGGCTCACCGTCAGGTTCGCTGTCGACTCGCCGACGACGTCGGCGGGACGGCCCGCTGGATCGGTGGTCGACAGATGTGTCCGCAACCCGCGTGACGCGAGGCCTCGGGCGATCGCAGCGGCGATCGTCGTCTTGCCCACACCGCCCTTGCCCATCACCATCGTGACCCCCGGACCGATCGTGGCCAGGTCTTCGACGAACGCATCGAGCGGCGGAATGTCGGGCGGCTCTTCGCCTGCGGCCGTGACAGCGACCGGCCCGACGTGGCCCGCGACGAACGCGCGCAAGGTGTCGATGCCGGTGACGTCGGCGGCCACAAGCGGCACGGTCGTCGTCGGCAGGTCCATGAGCTCCGCGGACGCGCCGGCGATGGCGTCGCGCTGATGCCGGGCAAAGGCCTCGGCGATCGCGTCGCCGGGCAGCGGGCTCGCGAGGAGGCCGTTGACGACGTGCTGCTGGTTGGCGATCCCGAGGTCCGCGAGCTCCGCGCTCGCGCGTGCCGCTTCCCGCAAGGCCGAGCGCTCGGGCCGGCTCACGAGCACGACCGTCGTGCGCGTGGCATCGCCGAGCGCGGTCACGGTTGCGTGGTACATCGAACGCTTCGCTTCGAGCCCCGCGAGCGGACCCAAACAGCTCGCGCCGGCCGGGTTCGTCTCGATGTACTCGCTCCAAGCCGCCGGCAGGCTCAACAAGCGGAGCGTATGACCCGTCGGTGCAGTATCGAACAGCACATGGTCGAACTCCGACGTCGTCTGCGGATCCGCGATCAGGACGCTGAACGCGTCGAACGCCGCGACCTCCACGGTGCACTGCCCCGACAGCTGCTCCTCGACGGCCCGCAACTCGGCGTCCGGCACGCGGCCACGCAACGGCGCGAGCACCTGAGAACGGTACGCGTCGGCCGCGGCCTCCGGATCGAGATTCATCGCCGACAGACCCGCGACGCCCGGAACCGCCGAAGGCCGAACACCGAGCTGCGCCCCGAACACATCCTCCAGGTTCGAGGCCGGGTCGGTGCTCACCACGAGGACACGCTCACCGCTGTCGGCCAGCGCAACCGCGGCCGCCGCAGTGATCGTCGTCTTGCCCACGCCTCCCTTACCGGTGAACAACACGAAGCGACTGCGCCAGCGAGTCCAGTCCACCAGCGCCGGGAGCTCGGTCATCGGTCTCGCAGCGTACTGATGCAGGACCTTCGGCCCTTCCGACGGTGCACCTGACGATGAGACCCTCGACACATGAAGAAGCTGCTGATCGCCATGGCGGTGCTGGCCGGCATCGCCTTCCTCGCCAAGCGGTTCGCGCCCGATCTCGGCAAGATCGACTGGGAGAAGAAGTTCGAGGCCATGCCCGACAACGCGCCGCCCAAATGGATGTTCAACAACATCGGCGCGATCCGCGACAACACCGAGCGCATCATCGAGCTGCTCGAATCGCAGACACGCGCCGATCAAGACACGCCGGTGATCGAAGGCAGCACGCCATGAAGGTGCTCACCGTCTTCGCGCACAACGACCGACAGTCGTTCTGCGGCAGCGTCCTCGACCGATTCTCCGCCGGACTCACCGACGCCGGCCACACCAACGAGATCCTCGACCTGTACGCGATCAAGTTCGATCCCGTCTTCCGCGACCGCGACGTCGCCAGCTACACCAGCGGCGAGATCCCCACCGACATCCTCGAACTCATGAACCTCGAACAACGCGTGCTGCGGTCATGCCGGGGCCCGCTCCAACGGTTCCTGGCATCACGAGCAATGCGCGGCAAGTCACCCTCAGAGATCGCGGCCATGATCCGAAGCCGAATGCCCAAAGACGTGCTCGCACAACAAAAGAAGGTCGCAGCCGCCGACGCGCTCGCGTTCATCGCGCCCGTACATTTCTGTAGCTTCCCCTCGATCCTCAAGGGCTGGATCGACCGCGTCTTCACCCTCGACTTCGCGTTCGGCCTCACATCAGAGGGCTGGCACGGCGACATCAACGGACGAATCCCGCTCCTCCACCATCAGCGGGCCCTGATCATGACCTCGACGATCTTCGACAAGCACGCCTACGCCTATCACGTAGAGGTCACGACGACGATGCCAGGTCAAGGCCCGCAGGGACCGCTGACCAGGACTTACGCGTGGAGGTGAGCGGACTCGAACCGCCGACTTCTACGTTGCGAAAGAAGAATCTGGGCATCAGGTGCCACATCATGCCGCGAGATGCCAGGTCGTCGCCGCACGCGCCATGACGTGCCATCTCATGCCGCGAGGGACGCGCGCCATGGACGCGCCATGACACGCGTGTCAGGCGACTCAATGGCGACGAGGCTCATGCGTAGGAATGTGATCCTCGGATCCTCGATCAGTCGTCGTCTTGGATCACGCCGAAACCGAGTCCCCAGAACCCGCCCATCACCGCGTTGGTGGGATTGCGGAACGACACGACGATGAACTCGTCGGGTTCGTCGAGCGTGTCGCCGTTGACGATGACCCGGACGGTCTTGGTCGTGTTGGTCGTCTCGTTCGGGTCGAACGTCACGACGCCGTTCGCGGGTGTGTAGTCGGTGACCGCGTCGGCGAACCCCGACCCGGGATGCAGCAATGTCGTCCACTCCACCGTCACGGTCTTGCCGGACGCGGCCGAGAGTGAGACAGGGACGTTGATCTCGGTGGTGCCCGCATTGCCTTCGACGCGCGTCGCCACGCCAGGCAGCACCGTCGGCGGCGGATCGTCGTCTCGGATGATCCCGTAGCCGAGCCCGTAGAAGCCACCGATCACCGCGTTGGTGGGGCTGTGCCACGACACCCAGACGTACTCGTCGGGCTCGTCGACCACGTCACCGTTCACGGCAACCGACACGGTCTTGTCGGTTTCATCCGGTGCGAACGTCACCACGCCGGTGACCGACGTGTAGTCGGTGGCGCCGTCCGCGGCTCCCGACCCCGTCAGCGGCAACGTCGTCCACCGGACGGTCACGGGCTGCGTCGAGGGCGCCGACAGCCGAACGCGCAGTCTCAACGTCTTGGTCCCGCTGTTGCCCTCCACGATCGTCCCACCGCCCGGCAACACTGTCGGCAGCGGTGCATCGACCGTGAAGCCGTCCGCGAGGACCCCGGTGAAGTTGAAGCCGTTTCCCACCTCCACGTCACACGGGCCGGGGGGCAGCTCGGGCACGAACACCAAGATCTGCTGCCCGAAGGGGTCGCTGCCGATCGAGAAATGCTGCGTGATCTCCTGCGTTGCGCCGCAGCGCCACCGCACGTATCCGCCGACCCAGCCGGGCGTGAAGTTCGCGCCGGCGATCGTCACGTAGTCCGGGCCGAACGAGGGTCCGTGATCGGGAGTGACCGAGTCGATCCGCGGAATCGGGAACTGCGAACCCGATTGCACCCCGACCCAGATCGTGCCGATGTCGGTGCCGCCCCGACCGTCGGAGATCGTGTAGCCGATGAAGTCGACACCGACGAAGCCGTCATCCGGCGTGTAGCGCAGGCAGCTGGCATGGGGACTCCGGCCGACGCCGAGACCGGCACAGCTCTCGAAAACGACGGAACCGTGCGGCGGGTTGTCCGCGCCGACGATCCGTAGCTGATCGTTGTCGGCGTCGTCGTCGTTTCGGGTCGGGTCCACGAGTTGGTCAGAGGGCTGAAACACGGACACGAGGTCGTCATTGACAACCGGCGGAGCATTCGGTGGCGGGGCCACGGCCGGCGCGGTCGCCGCGAACAGCGGCACGGCCTCGAGAAGGTCGACGTTGGATTGGTTCGCAAAGATCTCCAGGGCAGCGGGAACCGCGGCGCCGGCACCGGGAACCGACCAGAACCGAAGCGTGTGCGTGCAGCTGTCGCCTGGCTGCAGGACGACGAGGCATCCCGAGCGGAAGGTGTTCGTCTCGAACGGTTGCGGCGCGCGTTGCGCCCCCTCCCAGAAGGTCAACGGCCCGACCGGGTTCGCGCTGACGTTCGTGATCGTCAACTCGCGCGTTGCGGTCTTGCCGAGAGGTACCGCTCCGAAGTCGATCCCGCGGGATGCACAAGGAGCGGTGACGGCGGCGGCAGCGGCGAGTCGACGGCGATCGTCACGAGGCCGGTATCGGTGCCACCATTTCCGTCCTCGATCTTGTAAACGAGGTGGTCGTAGCGCCCGACGATGGTGCCCGGCGTGTACTCGAGGAGACTCGGTCCGGACGTCGACACGGCGACCGTGGATCCAAATGGCGTGACCATGGTCGCCGAGACGATGTGGAGCTCGTCGAGATCCGGATCAACGTCGTTGGGGAGGACGTCAAGCGTGAAGTCCTGCCCCGTGGTGAACGCGACGAGGTCGTCGTTCGCTACGGGCGGAACGTTCACGGCCTGAGCCGAGCCCGAACCGGCAGTGCCGACCAGTACTGCCGGCGTCGCGAGCGCCGCGACGATGAGACCTACAAGTATCCGCAGCCGAGTTCGCATGACCGCTCCTCACTCGTCGCACATCGCCGCGCTCGTTGCCGAACACCGCGTTGACTCCGCGACCCTCCGTCGGTCCGATCGATTGGCGATCGACTGAGAATCGATTCGCCGCACTCATCTCGGAGAGAGAGAGCTGCGGTGATCCGCTCTTGGTGCATATCGGGAGTTCCCAGACGTCAGCACCTCACCGCGCCCATCGAGATTCGAGCTCAAGCTCCGTTCACGGTCAGCACGCCCAGCTTCGTCGGGTCAAATGTGCGACCGGGGTTGGAACCGGCGTCGGCGAGGTCGCAATACGTCGCGGTCGTTCCATCGAGGCTGAACCTGTAGGCGTATGAGTAGGTGCCGGGAACTGGCGCGATGAGGTTCGCGAGATACTCATCGTTGTTGCCGTTCTGGGTGTTGTATGCCGCCGTGAGCCAGGTCCATCCAGTTGCGGTACGAGGGTCGCTGCCGGCAGGTCCGTACCCCAGCTGAGCGATGATGGTCGTCGCTCCGGGCACCTCGGTCATCCCAGCTTCGAAGACCTCTCCGAAGACTGCCGGGAGCGGCGCTCCAGACGGTCCGACGAGAGAGGGAGGCGAGGAGCCGCAGAAGTCAACCTCTGCCGCCATGTCGCTCTCGTTGTTGGCGAGGAGATTGCCGAGCGGCACCGCGCGCGAGGTAGTCGTCGTCGTGCGACTTCTCACACCGCTCGCGCCGGAGAGCGCGACGGGAATCGTGAAGGTCGCGCCCTGGCACGCCGCGGGCGAGTCGGGCGCCATGGCAACCGAGTCGGCCAGCGTGTACGTCGCTGACTCCTTCCCGGGTAGCACCCAAGCGCCGGCCTGATCCGAGAACACCACTCCGTGACTTGGCGGGTCGCATCCATCCTTGTCGGAGGTGATTGGGCCGTCCCGGGCGATGGTCATGACCGTCACCGGGTACGGATTCGGGTTCTCGATGGTGATCACGAAGTCACCCGTCCCACCCGGATACAGCGTTGGCGCGGCAGCTGCCGAGATCGTGCGCAGCGGCTCGGCAGTGTGGGCTTTCGCATAGCCGCTGCCCGTGCCAGAAGCGAGCCAGTCCGCGAACGCCACGCCCGTCGTCAGCCCCGCGGCGACGAGCGCGCTGACGATCACGAAGCGCCCGCGCCAGCTTCCCCGAGCGGCCAATCCACCCGACGCCCGACGCGACATCTGCGATCCTCGGCCGTTCGGGTCAGAACGAGGCCGGCTGGACCGGCTGGTTCGTGAGGGTAAGTAGGTACGTGAGGTCGTCGGTGCCGGTCGCCGTGACGACCTCGAACAAGAAATCGCGCGACTCGTCGACGTTGCAGCTGCCGCTAAAACGGTACGTTGCCGTCGCGGTTTGCCCTGGCCCCGCGGCGGCGCTGGCGAAAGAGATCCCATTGGGGTCAGTGATCCTGACCCTGAGTGTGCCGTTCCCTCCTGGGAAAACGGAGAGCCTCGCATTGATGTCCCACGTCTCGAAGAAGGGAGCGGCGTTGCAATGGAACGGCCCGTCGACGAAGCGCGACCGGAACCAGTCCGCGTTGTTGAGGCACGCAATTGGTGCGCGGATGAGCGGAGAACGCTCAATCATGGGAGGCAGGACGGTGGCGGTGTTGCTCCCATCATTGGGTTCAAAGGAATCGTCGATGCACGCCACCGGCGCTGCAGTGGTCGGAGCCGCAGTCGCCGTCGTCGCAGAGCCAGAACCGGACGCTCCCACGATCGCGAGCGGGATCGAGAACGTTGCGCCCTGGCACGCATCCGGAGACGCGTCGCCCATCGCGGCGACGCCCGGGAGCACGACCGCGAGCGTTCCGTCGGGGGGCACGTTCCACGCACCCGTCTGATCCGCAAACGTCACCGAGTGAGTGCCAGGTTCACATCCATCCTTGTCGGACGTGATCGGACCGACGCCGGAGATCCCGGTGACCCGCACGGGGTAGGGGTTCGGGTTGGCGATGCTCAGCGCAACATCGGCAACACCACCGGGGTACAACAAACTCGTCGGCGTCCCCGCCGTGGCAGTCATGGGCTGCGCGACCCCTGCCTTCGCCCCACCGAGACCGTTCCCGGTCGCGAGCCACGCGGCGAACGCGAGCCCAAGGACCAACAGCAACGCGGTGAGCCCCGCCACCACCGCTACCCGCCGGCGTCCACGCACCATGGTCCCTCCCAGGTCGAGTTGTGACACCACTGATTCGTTGGCCTTGCATCGCCGCGCTCGTTAGCGAAACACGGCGTTGACTCCGCAACCGTCGACCCGTCCGGTCGATTGGCGATCGATTGAAGATCGATTTGCTGCACTCGTCTCGGACAGCGAGCGGAGATCGCCTTCTATGAGTGCGGGTCGGTATCGTCGATGAGTCTGCGTGCGACGCCGCGCAGGATCCGGTGCGCGACGGTGGGCACCGTCGCGAGGAGCCGCCGGAACTCGCATCGCGTGAATGCGAGCACGCTGACGTCGGTGATGGCTGTGACCGTGGCGGTGCGTCGCCCCGCAGGGGTCAGGAGCGCGATCTCACCGATGAGCGCGCCACGTTCGTACGTCTCGCAACGGCCGTCGTAGGCCACCTCGACAGATCCGTCCAGGAGGACGAAGCACTCGCGACCGAGTTCCCCCGTGCGACAGAGCACGCGTCCGGCCGCGATGTCGCGGTGGTTGCGAGCTGGTCGATCCAGCGGAGGTCGCGTTGGGTGCAGCCGCGGAGGAGTTCGATCTCGCCCAGCCGAGCGATGTGCTTGGGAGGTCTCATTACCGAGCCAACGATGCAGCGGCGGGTTCGATCGGGCTTCGACTGCGGTTCGATCCTCAGTCTGACGTCGCGCGCTCTCGACCTACGATTGCGGCGTCCTGGCGCAGAAGGGCCAGATGTGACATTCCAATTCGGGTTGCTCGGGCCGCTGGCAGTGCGCTCCGACGGTGAACTCATCGAGGTACGGGGCGCGAAGCGGCGCGGGTTGCTGGCGTACCTGTTGGCGCATGCCGGAGAACCGCAGCCGCTCGACCGGATCGTCGATGCCCTGTGGGCAGGTTCGCCGACGCGCGGGTCCGACTCGACCGTCAAGACCTACGTTTCGCAACTCCGCAAACTGTTCGGGTCCGACGCGGCGGGCGTCCAGCTCGCGCTCCGTCCCGGTGGCTACGCGCTCGAGTTCGAGCCGAGCGCGCTTGATGCCGCACGCTTCGAAGCCGCGGTGGCTGCCGCGACCACCGTGCCCGAACCCAACCCGCGCCTGGCATTGTTGGACGAGGCGCTGTCGCTCTGGCGCGGTGCGCCGTTGGATGAGTTTGCTGGCCAGCAGTGGGCCGACGACCGCGTCCGCCAGTGGACGCGTTTGAACGTGCTGGCCCATCAATTGCGCGCTGGTGCGCTGTTGGACACTGCCAGACACCGCGATGCCCTCCCTGCGCTGGAGCAGCTCGTCGCGGTACACCCACTCCACGAGCCGTTCTGGGCCCAACTGATGCTCGCTCGTTACCGGTGCGGTCAACAGGCGGACGCGCTCGCTGCAGCCCGCGAGGCACGTCACGTGCTCGCGCAGGAGCTCGGCATCGACCCCGGTCATGAGCTCGTTGATCTCGAAAGCAAGGTGCTCGCGCACGATCCGTCGCTCGAAGCGCCCAGGTTCGAGTCGCGCTCGGACGACGAGTCGCATGTCACGACTGTGATCGAAGCACTCCCCGAAGGGATCGTCACCTTCGTGCTCACCGACATCGAAGGCTCCAGCGAACTGTGGGATCTCCATCCCGAGCACATGGCCAAAGCGCTGGTTCGCCACGAGGACGTCATCCAAGAGGTCATGCACGCCAACCGCGGGCTATTCCTGAAGTCACGAGGCGAAGGCGACGCAACGCTCTCGGTCTTTGCCAAAGCAACGGATGCGCTCACTGCTTCGGTGTCGCTGCAACGTCGGCTGGCAAACGAGGTGTGGCCCGGTGATCTCGGTCTGAGGGCGCGCGTCGCCGTGCATACGGGGGAAGCCCAGATTCGCGGCGGAGACTATTTCGGCGGCACACTCAATCGCGCCGCGCGCATTCGTGGCCTCGCCGCCGGTGGCCAAGTGCTCGTGTCGCGTGCCACCCACGATCTCGTGGTCGATGTCCTGCCCGCAGATCTCGGACTCGTCCCGGTTGGCGACCATCTGATGAAAGGACTGCGGCGACAAGAGACGCTGTTCGCGGTGCACAGTCCGGGGCTCGCGGCACCGGCTTCAGTTGGCCAGAGCACAGGCGTCGCGCAATCTGCGCAGGCCGGGCTGATCGGGCGAGGTGACGCGCTGGCGCGCGTCGAAGCTGCGCTGAGGCAACCGGGTCTTGTCACGATTACCGGGCCGGGCGGCATCGGAAAGACCCGGCTGCTCCACGCCGTATGCGCACAGCTCCGCGACGAGTTCTCCCGCGTTTGGAGCATCGAGCTCGTCGCGGCACGCGATCTCGCCGCCATCGAGAGCGCATTTCAGGACGCGCTCCTGCCGGTGGCGAGCAGCCCGATGCAGCTGCCTCAACAGTCTGAGCCGACGAGCCTCGTCTCTCAGCTCGCGTCGACCATCGGCTCCCGTCGAACGCTTCTCGCGCTGGACAACTGCGAACAGCTGCTCGACCACCTACCCCAGCTGCTCGCGCCGCTCCTCGCCCGCTCGCCGGGTCTCTCGGTGCTTGCGACAAGCAGGCAACCGCTGGAACTGGGCGGCGAACGCGTGGTCCCTCTCTTACCGCTCGAGCTTCCGACTGTCGACGCCGATCGCGTTCCAGACCGTCTCGCCGAGGTCGAGTCAGTGCTGCTGCTGCTGGATCGCGCTCGAGACGCCGGCGCCGACCTGCGGCTGACAGCGGCGAACGGCACCACGATCGCACAGATCTGCCGAGACCTCGACGGCATCCCGCTCGCGCTCGAACTTGCCGCTGCCCGGCTCGCAACGACCTCGCCGGCAGATCTCCTCGCCCGGCTCTCCGGGCACGACGTGCTCAAGGCCTCGGGCGGCGATCCTCGACATCGGACGCTGCACGATGCGATCGACTGGAGCTACCAGCTTCTCGAACCGAGCGAACAGACGCTTCTCCGTCGTCTGGCGGTGTTCGTCGGCGGGTTCACCCTCGACGCCGCCGAAGCGATCGGCACGGGCGTCGACGTCGACCTGTTGGCTTCAGCCGATGAGGTCTACCTCAACCTTGCCCAGCTGGTCTCGAAGTCGCTCGTCGTGTTCGAACGAGACGAAGGACGCTATCGACTCCTCGAGCCCATCAGACAGTTCGCGCGCGCCAGGCTCGAAGCGTCCGACGAGCTCGACCGCGTCTCTGATCGCCACGCCATGTGGGCGCTCCGGGTATCGAACGACATGTTGATCGCTCAAGTACGCGGGTCGGCGTTCGATGTGTCCCTCGCAGAGCTCGACAACGTACACGCCGCGCTCGACTGGCTCTACGACCGCGGAGATCACGTGACGTACATGCGCATCGTCGCAGCGTGCGGGTACACGTGGTTCCAGACGAAGTGGCGACGCGGCCGCGCCGCGACCGAACTCGCCGTCGGCATGGTGCAATCAGCGCGACCACGCCTGCGCGCCGCCGTCATCTTGACGCGCGGCATGCTCGAGCAACGGGCGAGCCACCCGGCCAGCATCCCGTGGCTCGAGCAGGCGCGATCCATGTACCGCGAGCTCGCAGACACAGCCGGCCAGGCCTGGGCGACCTTCTTCCTCGCCGCGCGGTGGAGTTAGCCGACCACCAGCGCGGCGCTGCTCTCTACGAGGAAGCCATCGACCTCTTCAGAAGCGCAGAACTGCCGGCCGGAGAGGTCTCGAGTCTCAACAACCTCGCCGGGCACGCACTTGACCTCGGCGAACTCGACGCCGCCAAGCAGCTCCTCGAGCGAGCCCTCGCGATAGCCGACGACAATGACCTCGGCGCAATGAAGGGATCCCTGCTCGCCGACCTCGGCTTCCACGCCGTCGCCCGCAACGACCTCGCAGCGGGACGGGATCTGCTGCGAGAGGGGATCGACCTTCACCGAACGAACGGCGAGCGCTTAAACCTCGTGGGGATACTCTCGCGGGCCGCTTGGGCCGAACTCCGCGCAAATGATCTGGACGCCGCGCAGTCGCTCCTGGCCGAAGCCATCCGTACCGCCCTCGACGTCGAGGACGACTGGCAACTCCGAGAAGCGATGCTCGTCCTGGCAGCAGTGCACGCGCAACGCGAAGATCCCGAAGGCGCTCGCGCGACACTCGCCGCGACTGGTTGGGACCTCGACCCGCCGAGCTTCGCGATGTCCCATCGCTCGCTGAGCGCAATCGTGCTCGACTCCCTCGCTCCCGTATGCGACGACGGCTACGACAGCGCAGCCCGCGAAGGACGACGACTCGGCGCGATCGCCATGGCGAACCAGCTCCTGGCCACAGGTATGACGCCGCTCCCGCGACCCCTCGATCTCACCTGATCTCCAGCGAAGCGCCTCCGAGGGTGTCGACTTCCTCCTAAGCGCGGTCGTAGCGGTCGTCTGGCGCCGGCGCGCGTCTATGGCGAGTGCTCAGCTTCAACGTCGCACCGAACTCGGCGAACAGCTTGCGCGGCTGCGAGTCGATTGCCCGTCGAACGCCCATCGACTCCCCGTCGGTCGTACGACCGCACGCTGGGATGGACCGATCCGACTATGCGAGCCATGACGCAGCCGCCGCGCTGATGCCACGCCGCGACGCGCGCGAAGAAGGAGTTTTGTGATGCCGAGACGTGTGCTGCTGCTCGCCCTCGCGCTGGCGATCGTCGCGACGGGGTGCCGTATTCCCGTGATCGCGCGTCATGGCCCAGATCTCGTCGTCGCGTCAATCGGAGATCCGCCGGCCGACGGGAACACAGTCGAGTCCTTCGCCCTCACCGTGTCGACCGACAACACGGGCGTCCCCGCCGCGAATCGAAGCGTGACGCGGGTGTTCCTGTCACTCGACGATCAGCTCGGTGCGGACGACGCGATCCTCGGCGAGGTGCAGGTTCCGTGGCTCCGGGCGGTGTCCGGTCCGCACGTGGCGTCGGTCGAGGCCACCGTGCCGGCTTCGGTGCAGCCGGTCGCGTACCACGTGCTCGCGTGCCGCGGACGCCACGAACCGCGTCAAGGAACGGAACGAGCAGAACAACTGTCGAGCGTCTATTGGGACGATCTCGTTCGCGCCGTCGCCTCCGCCGCCCGACGAAGGTTCGTCGCAGGCGCTCATCGCGCAGGACCTCGAGGCGGGGCTGATCAACTACCCGACGTCGCTGGAATACCGCATGTGGGCGCTCTTCCGCGATCTCCGCCTGCCGGCGCGATACGGCGGTCTGCCGTCGGTTGGTGAGGATCAGATGCTGTTCCGTGAGGTCGAGTCGGAGTTCGCCGCGCTCCCCGCTGATGTTCAGGCGGCGATCAGGCCCTACCTGGTTCCGCCGAACGATCCGGAAAGTGCGTTCGGGCCCGCGCCGGCGTTGCAGCCCGCGGACGCTCGCACGAGCACCTTCGCGCTTGAAGCCAGCGCCCCGAACGACACGTTGTGCCGGCAGCCGGCCGCGTGGATCCCCACGGATTGGACGCCATCGGGCGGCGCGCCCGACGACGGCTTCCGCGTCTGGGTGTGCGCCGGCTCGGAGAACGAAAAGAACCGCGTCGTCACACCGGTCATCGACGCCGTTTCGCCGCTCTGGGAGCCGATGACGCGTTCCGCACCGGACGGAATGGGCAAGCCCGTGCCCGACACCGTCAAGGGCAACGCCGAAAACTTCGGCAACGGGAAGATCGACATCATGGTCGTGTACACGTCTGAGTGTCAGGATCGGACGTGCCCGCTGCTCGGCGATCCCGGTGAAGAATTTCAGCCTCGGTGCCGAGAAAGTGCTCGATGACACATGCGGTGCGCCCGGGAAGCCTGCAAGGAGCTGCAGCGGCTATATCACGCTGAACGCCCGGATGATTTGCCTCGATGCCACAACATGCTCGAACGCAGGTCTCAAAGGAGCGCTCGCGCACGAGTTCTTCCATGTTCTGCAGGACGCCCACAACGCAGCGGCCGGAGCCCGCGAGGTCTTGAGGAGAGGCAACGAGGTGGTCTGGGAGACGAGTTGGTACCTCGACGCGTCAGCCGAGTGGGCCGCCTGGTACTACGCCAAGGATCCCGCGGCGTACGCCTTCTTCGTCAACGACTTCCAGCCGAACAATCGATCGCTGCTCGAGTTCGGCCACAATCACGAGTACGGCTCGTGGGTCTGGCCACTCCTCATGCAACAAGACGCTGGTCCGTCGGCCATCTTCACGAGTTGGAGCGACGCCGAGGCGGCGACTGATCCTGAAGAGATCGACGACGCCGTGGACCGCAATCATCGGTTCCTCAACCACTTCCGCGACCTCTCGGTCCGCAACCTCAACCCGTCTGAATACTTTGCCGACACCGGCGTGGGACTCGAGGCGGATCACTGGCAGACGAACATCTCGGATTTCCCACAGAAGCCTCACGTCCACGTACCCAAAGTCGTCATCGGCACCGGCGACCAAAAAATGTTCATCGAGGTCGCGCCGCTCGCCGCGCAGTACGACGAGTTCGACGTGCAGGACGCGGTCCAACAGATCGAGATCGACGTCGCGTCCCTGGAGCACGCGGGCAACGCCGACATCGACGTCGTCGGACGCCTCGTGCCCGACGGCGCGGGAGGGCCACGGACCTGGACGCGTGTCCGCGGATCCGGGACGAGCCTGACGCTTTGTCGTGACAAGCCGAGCGAGAACTTCGACCTCATCTACGTGGTGCTCTCAAACCATGGCCGGGCTCGCATCCTCACCGGCGGACCCGATCCGACCGAGGCACTCAAGGGCCAGTACACGATCACCGGCAAGACCGAGGCCTGCGCGCTCGACGGGCTACAGGGGACGATCAACTGGACGTATTCCTTCGAATCCGACATCCCCGAAATTGGCGTCGTCAACACGACCTCGGCAACCGAGCAGGGCACGATGCACCTCAGCCTCGTGCGAGATCCGGCGTTCCCGATGACGTTCGAGCACATCGACGATGGAACCTCCTCGTTCTCCGTCGACTACGCACGCACGGATGTGTACGAGGACGGCTCCTGCAACTCCGTGTCGACCGCCTCGGGACCGGCCAACGGCGTGTTCTCGTCCTACCGAGACCCATTCGGACGCGCGTCGTTCCTCGAAGCACAGGTCGCCGCCCCGCGTCCGGTCTTCGACCAGGACACCGACTTCATCGGCCTCATTCCGTTCATCCCGTTCCAGGTCTCGGAGCACACGGTGTACTCGGGTACCAACTGCTCCGGGACTTCTGACAACACTGGGATGGGCAACGCCGTGTACAACATGCCGGGCTCGCTCGGTGTCTGCCACCCGCCGGGAATGGAGGGGATCTTTGCGGGAAAGCTGCTCGGAGACTGGAACGACACCCAGAAGCAATTCGAGTTCGGCTGCGTGGCGTCGCTGACGACCGACGAATATGTCGCGACCCTGATCGTGGCGGGCACCCTGCATCCCGCGTGAGCACTTCGTGGGGCAGGCGAAGAAGCGCGACATGACACCTCGCCGACGGAGTTCTACGTTCCAGGACGCCCGCCTTCAGCAGCCGCGACGTCGATGGCACGGCGCGGCATCGAGCGGCACCTCGTGGCGTGTGGAGGTGAGCGGACTCGAACCGCCGACTTCTACGTTGCGAACGTAGCGCTCTACCAGCTGAGCTACACCCCCGAGGGACCGTTCAGGGTACCAAAGCGCCGCTTCTACACCCCCCGTGAATCACTCGGTAATCGTCTCGCGTGCGGACTCGATCGCGCCTTGCAGGCGCGCCGCGACCATGGCGGTGGTGAGGTCGCCGCGGGTGCGTTCGAGGACGGCGCGGAGGGCGTCGGTGCTGCGGCGGAGGCCTCCGGTGACGCCGTCGGGGTAGTCGACGGTGACGAGCAGGCCGTAGATGTCGTCCATCGCGCCCATCAGCTGCTCGGCGCGGGCGAGGTCGCCGGCGCGGAGCCGGTCGAGGAGCTGGCGGCGGAGCTCGCTCGCGGCTTCGGCCAAGCCGTTGCAGTACGGCGCGACTTCGAGCTGGAGCTCCTGCGGGGTCGGCAGCGGGTCGTCGCGGACGAGCGCGAGCGTGAGCGACGCTTCGGCGAGCTCTTTCTTGGCGTCCGCGAGCGGGCCGTTCGTACGCACGTCAGGATGGTTGACGAGCGCGGCGTCGGCCTCGGCGAGGAACGCGCGCGCATCGGCCGCGAGTTGGGCGGCGCTGTCGAACTCCCCGCGGTGCGTCGCGCGGATCGACGCAGCACACGCTTGGATCGCGCGTCGCGACGCGGCGATCGTGATTTCGCCGCGCGCGGTGCTTCTCTTCGAACGCGTCGCGTGCGCCGGCGCCGAGCGCCGCGATCTCCGCCGCGCGATCCACCCCGACCTACGAAGAGGCGGTGCGGCGGAACGCGAGCTCGGGTGCGCGCCGGCGCGGCAGGTAGCGAACCGTCTGCGCGCGATCGGCTTGCACGTTGCGGGCCCACGCCCACAGTCCGAGGAACGCGACGAGGCAGACGTCGGTGATGAGCTGCACGGCCCAGACGAGCGGCGAACCGGTGAGGTACGCGAGCGCCATCGTGAGCGCGACCGCAATGACCAGGCCGCGGAGGATGTCGGCCCGACGCTTCGCGGCGCGTTGCGGAGAGGACACCGCGTACTGCGACATCGACGCCGGTGTCATCGGCGCGCGGGTGCCGTACTGCGGCAGCGGCCGGGGCGGCGTGACCGGAAGCGGTCGCTGCATGCGCGGCTTGCGCGAGGGGCGTGCCGCAGGCGCGGCACCGTTGGTCTGGCTCAACACGCCGAGTTTGTAGTTGAACTCGCCGATCGAGTCGGACGACACCGACCGCGTCGAACGCGAGCGCAGCAACGGCGGTAGGAGCACCACCGCCCACAAGGCTGCGAGGACTAGCAAGACCACCAGCGTCAAGACCTCTCGACCACCTTTGCTGTAGGGGACGGTAACAACGGGTGACATTCGAGTGGTGGACCCGTGAACAGCTATGCAGTCTGCCGTCTGGCGCGCGCTCTCGCCACATCGCGCGGTGCGCATCGGGCGAGATGCACGAAACACCCGGTCAGACCGGGCGCGTCACTCAGAGCGCGAAAGGATCGTCTTCGTCGATTTGCCGTCGGAACGTGCCGGAACGACCACCGGTCTTCTCCCACAGCACGAGATCACCGATCGTCATACCCCGATCGATCGACTTGCACATGTCGTAGATGGTGAGTGCGGCAACCGCGCACGCGGTCATCGCTTCCATCTCGACACCGGTGCGATCAACGGTGTCGACGTTGCTCTCGACCTCGACGAACGTGTCCTCGAGGCGGAAGTTCACGAGCACCGCGCCGACCAACAGCGGGTGGCACAGCGGCAGGAGATTCGGCGTCTGCTTCGCGGCCTGGATGCCCGCGACCCGAGCGACGGCGAGCACGTCGCCTTTGCTGATCGCACCGCTCGCGATCATCGACGCGGTCTCCGCCTCCATGTAGACCCGGCAGCGGGCGACCGCACGCCGGTGCGATGGCTCCTTCGCCGTGACGTCGACCATCCGGGCTCGACCGAGCGGGTCGAGGTGCGTGAACTCCGAAGCCATGACGGGCAAGTCTAGGTGTCGGACTCGAAATCCCCACATGGGCCGGATTTCGGCCACTACCCGCCGATCTGGCTCATCGACCGGTCGGGACGGACGAAGTCGACGGCGCCGATGTGGTGGCCGGCCCACTTGGTGCCGACCGCGCCCTTCGATCGCGGCGGCCAGGCGGTCGTCGAGGTCGGACGCGTCGAGGCCGGCGCCGGCGCGCAGCTCGGCGCGCAGGTCGAACTCCTCGAGCGCGAACAGGCACGTGCGGAACTGGCCCTCGGCGGTGAGCCGAACGCGGTCGCAGCTCTCGCAGAACGGTTCGGTCACGCTGGCGATGACACCGACATCGCCTTTGCCGTCGAGATAACGGAAGCGGGTCGCGGGTTCCGCACCGTGTTCCTCGGCCCGATCGAGCGGGAACACCGCGTCGATCCGTTCGAGGATCTCCTCGGCGGGAACAACCTTTTCCCGGCTCCACTCGCCCTGCGCGTCGAGCGGCATGAACTCGATGAACCGCATCCCGACGCCCTTGTCGCGGCCGAACCGCGCGAGGTCGACGACCTCACCGTCGTTGATGCCGCGCATCACGACGGCGTTGACCTTCACCGGTGCGAGGCCGGCTTCGATCGCGGTGTCGATGCCCGCGATCACACGGAGCAACTCGTCCCGCTTGGTCAGCGCCAGGAAGGTGGCGCGGTCGAGCGTGTCGAGCGACACGTTGACGCGCTCGAGCCCGGCCTGGACCAGATCGTGCGCGGCCTCGCCCAGCTTCACGCCGTTCGTCGTCAATGCGATGTCGACGTCGAGCGGTGCCAGCTGGGCGATGAGCCGGGTGATGTGCGCGCGGACGAGCGGCTCGCCACCGGTGAGACGGACCGAGTCGAAGCCGAACCGCTCGACGCATACCCGGGCGACCCGGGCGATCTCCTCGTAGGTGAGGAGCTCGGTCTTCGGCAGCCACTCCATGCCTTCGGCCGGCATGCAGTACGCGCAGCGAAAGTTGCAACGGTCGGTGATCGAGACCCGCAGATCCTTGACGCGGCGCGCGAACGGATCGATGAGGGGGACCGGAACCACGCGTTGGTCACGCCACGAGGTTAGGGCTCGGAGAAAATCGGCGAGTCCTGCTCACCGAGGCCTGGCCCCGAGGGGCCGTGGCAACCCGGAGTCGGGTTCGCTCTGGCTCAGCGCCGGCGCAGCGACCAACTTCAGCCGACGATTCATAGCCTCTCCGGGTGCCGAGTCGCGTCCAGCCACGCGCCTGCGACTGCCACGCTCAGGAGCAACCCCCACAGTCGCTCCTTTTTTTCCGCCCGCCCGGCGGCCTGCGTAGCGTGATCTTTCTACCACGCTTCGTGAAAGCATGGCAAGCACTTTTTCGTGCGGCACGTGGGGCGGGCGTCACGCATCGGGCGAGGAGGTGCGCCTCCCCTCCCGGTCACGGGCCGAGGAGGAGCACGTCGATCTCGGCGCCGGCCTCGACACCCGGTCACGGGCCGAGGAGGAGCACGTCGATCTCGGCGCCGGCCTCGACACCCGGGCCGTCGGGGATGCGGGCGAGGCCGCCGGCCGCGGCCATCCCCGAGAGCACGTTGCTCGCCTGGAAGCCGGCGCGTTCGGCGATGTAGCGACCGTCCGTCGATGCTCACCCGCACCCGGTCGAGATGGAGCTTGCCGTCGGGGCGCCGGGTGAACGGAGTGGCGGCGACCGCCTTGACGATCGGGTTGTGCAGCTCGGTGCGGCCGGCCAGCTTGCGCAGCGCGGGCCGGGCGAAGAGCTCGAAGCTCACGCGGGACGACACCGGGTTGCCAGGGAGCCCGAACACCGGCACCGGACCAAGGGTGCCGAACGCGAGCGGCTTCGCGGGTTTGATCGCGACCTGCAGCCACGAGAACGCGCTCCCCGCCCGTTCGCGTGCGAGCTGCTCGAGCACGACCTTCACGTAGTCGAAGTCGCCCATCGACACCGCACCGCTCGTCACCAGCGCGTCGCACTCCGACACCGCGGTGCCGATGCGCTCGGCGATCTCGTGCTCGTCGTCGCGTGCGATCCCGTAGTCGACCGGCACGAAGCCCGATTCCTCGACCACCGCCAGCAGCATCGGCCGGTTCGAGTCGCGGATGCGGCCGAGTGGCAACGGTCCTTGTTCGACGAGCTCGTCGCCGGTCGACACGACACCGACGCGTGGTCGCGGCACGCACGAAACCTCCGCGATGCCGAGGCTCGCGAGCACGCCGACATGCGCGGGCGTGAGCACCGTGCCCGCGTCGAACACCGACTGATCCGCTTGCAGGTCGCCGCCCGCGGGCCGCAAGTGATCACCCGCGTGCGCCGGCTCCAAGATCTCGACGTCGTCGCCGTCGGTGCGCGTCACCTCGACCATGACGATCGCGTCGGCGCCTTCGGGCACCGGCGCGCCGGTCATGATGCGAATCGCTTCGCCCGCACCCACGGCACGCGTCGGTGCCTTGCCCGCCGGCAACTCGTCGACGACGCGCAGCCGCACCGGCGCGCCCGAGGTGTCGGCAGCGCGCACCGCGTAACCGTCCATGCCGGTGTTCGCGAACGGAGGCACGGGCTCACCCGCGACCACCTCTTCCGCGAGCACGAGCCCGACGATCTCGCGCAACGGGAACGGCCGCGGCGCGAGGGGTGTGACGGCGTCGAGGATGAGGGCTTGCGCGTCCTCGAGCGGAATCACGTCAACCCGCGCCGCTGCACCACCTCGCGGAGGAACACCGCGAACTCCGGGCCGAGGTCGTCGCGGTCGAGGGCGAGCTCGACGGTGGCCTTGAGGAAGTCGATCTTCTTGCCCACGTCGTGGCGGCCGAACGTGCAGATCGCGCCGTACACCGGTTGGGACTTCATGAGGAGCGCGATCGCGTCGGTGAGTTGGAGCTCGCCGCCCGCACCCGGCTCGATCCGATCGAGCGCGTCGAAGATGTCAGGGGGGAAGAGGTAGCGGCCACTGACCGCGAGGTTCGACGGCGCGTCCTCGCGCTTCGGCTTCTCGACGATGCCGCGCGAATTCGACGAGCCCGTCGGCCGGGGCGCCGACCGGATCCGCGCAGCCGTACGCCGAGATGTCTTCCGGGGGCACTTCCTGCAACGCGATCACCGCGTGGCCCAGCTTCTCCCACGCCGCGACCATCGAACGCAGGAGCACGGAGTCGTCGATCATCAAGTCGTCGGGGAGCAGCACCGCGAACGGTTCGTCACCGACGTGGTCGCGCGCGACTGACACCGCGTGTCCGAGTCCGAGCGCATCCTTCTGTCGCACGTAGTGGACGCGCGCGAGGTCGGTCGCGTACTGCACCTCGTGCAGGAGATCGAGCTTGCCGTCCCGTTCGAGCAGGATCTCGAGCTCGAAGTTGCGGTCGAAGTGCTCCTCGACCGGGCGCTTGTTGCGACCCGTGATGATGAGGATGTCGGTGAGCCCGGCGCGCACTGCCTCTTCGACGACGTACTGGATCGCGGGCCGGTCGATCACCGGCAGCATCTCTTTGGGCACGCTCTTCGTGGCCGGAAGGAAACGGGTCCCGAGACCGGCGGCAGGGATGACGGCCTTACGGACTTGGTGCAACAGAGCCTCCGGAACCAGTGTCGAGGTCGATCTCTTCGCGGCGCAACAGTCGCCGGATGTTGGCCGCGTGCCGCACGATCACGAGCACCGCCAGCGCACTCAGGATCAGGACCTCCCAGAGGTCGTAGCCCGCGAGCGCGGCGATGATCGGGAACAGGATCGTGATCAGCAGCGAGGCGAGCGACGCCTTCTTCAGCACGCGTGCGACGACGAACCACACGACGGCGAGGCCGGCCGAGATGTAGGGGAACAGCACGGTGAGCATGCCGCCCGCGCACGCCACCCCTTTGCCGCCCTTGCGGTAGAGCGGGAACGTGTGGCCGATCACCGCGGCGGTCCCGAGGACGAACGCCCCCGGGCGGCCCCCGACCACGAGGCCCACACCGGCCGCGACGGCGCCCTTGGTGAAGTCCATGAGCAAGACCGCGAGGCCGTACTTCCACCCCAGCAGCCGCCCGACGTTCGATGCGCCCGGATTGCCCGATCCCTCCGTCAGGATGTCGCGGCCCTTGGTACGGGCGACCAGCGTCGCGCTCGGGAAGGTCCCGAGCAGCCAGGCGAGGGGGACGAGGAGGGCGACGGCCATGTCGCTCCCATTCTGCCCCGCCCGGGAAGGCGGTTCCGTGGACTACGATTGGCACTCCCGGGACGTGAGTGCCAGCCCGGTACCACCCCAGGAACGGGCCGGAGGGCCGGCCGGGAGTCACGATGCCGACGTACGAGTACCGCTGCGCCAAGTGCGGCGAAGACGTCGAGGTGTGGCAGTCGTTTTCGGACGCGCCGCTCACGAAGCACGACGAGTGCGGGGGCAAGCTCCAGCGCGTGCTGTCGCCGGCCGGCATCGTGCTGAAGGGGTCGGGGTTCTACAAGACCGACAACCGCAGCAGCTCGTCCAAGCGGGGCTCCGGGTCGTCCTCGGACCACGGCTCCGGGTCGAAGAGCGACTCCGGCAACGGCAAGGGCGACTCGTCCGGGTCGAAGGATTCCTCCGGCTCCTCGAGCTCGAAGTCGTCGGACTCCTCGGGGTCGAAGTCCTCCGACTCCTCCGGCAAGTCGGCGTCCGACGCCAAGTCCGCATAGGGCGCCGGCCGTGGCCGACGCGGCGATCGGTGTCTTCGGCGGTTCCGGCTTCTACGCGTTCCTCGACGACGTCGAGACGGTCGAGCTCGACACGCCCTACGGCGCGCCGAGCGGCCCCATCTCGATCGGCACCCTCGGTGACCGCCGGGTCGCGTTCGTGCCCCGGCACGGTCCGCGCCACACGATCACGCCGGCGCGGATCCCGCAGCGGGCGAACTTGTGGGCGATGCGCACGTTGGGTGTGCGGTCGGTCGTCGGTCCGTGTGCAGTCGGTTCGCTCCGCAGTGACATCGCGCCGGGCGACTTCGTCGTCCTCGACCAACTCGTCGACCGCACGCGCGGCCGCGAGGACACGTTCTACGACGGCGAGCATGTGCACCACGTGTCGTTCGCCGACCCGTACTGCCCCGCGTTGCGTGCCCACGCGATCGAAGCCGCGATGAACGTCGGCGTCACGACGCACGCGGCCGGCACCATCGTCGTGATCAACGGACCGCGCTTCTCGACGCGCGCGGAATCGCGCTGGTACCGCGCCCAAGGGTGGGACGTCGTCGGCATGACGCAGTACCCGGAGGCGTACCTCGCGCGTGAGCTCGGCCTGCACTACACCGGCATCGCGTTGGTGACCGATTACGACACCGGCGTCGAGGACGACCCCGGCATCGAGCCCGTCACGATGGCGCGCGTGCTCGAGGTCATGGAGGACAACGTCGGGCGCGTCGTCGAGCTCCTCTACGAGCTGCTGCCGAACCTGCCCGTCGACTCGGCGGCATGCGACTGCGCGCAAGCGCTCGGCCCACTCCCCGACGCCTGACAGCGGACGCTCGGCAAACGTTCAACTCCCGAGTCCGCGCACAACCGACGCGGTGAGCGAGCGCCGCGAGCGAACTCGCCGGAGTCTGCGAGGATCAGCGGGGCGGGAAGCGAAGGGGGTTCCGCAGGAACCCCTGACGCGCCGCCCCGCCCGAGCAGCGACAAAGAAAGACAGCGACAAAGAGAAAAGTCCCTGGCCCGCCGGTCCGGGCGGGCAACGACCGACGAGCCAGGGATCCGCACCGACACTCCCGATCTTGCGGAGACGGGGTGCCGGGTAGCCTTCTGAAAACACTGATCGGGCCGGGATCATTCCCACTCGACCAGACTGTCAATCCACGAATGCGCGACTCACGTTGCACACCGGTTCTTGCACACCGTTCTCGCAACACGGTTCTCGTCAACCGTGCTTGCAACACGATTGCATCACACGAGCGCCGCGTTCCTCGCAGCAACGCTGCCACTCGAGACCTTCTCGACGCATCTTCCCCGACGCGTCTTCCCCCATCCATATCGACCCGACCAAGTGTTGGTCAAGATCTGCACGAAAAGGGGAAGGGATGCGTCGTTCACCGCGATCCGTTTTGGCCGCGTGTGCCGCAATCGTCGTTGCTCTCGTGACTGCGGGAGTGGTGTTCCATGACCTCGCTGCGTTGCACCGGCGCGCCAGTTCGCTCGGATCGCCACGAAGCGTGCTCGTCGCTCGGCGCGATCTCGCGCTCGGTACCACGCTCGGCGCGAACGATCTCCGTGTGATCTCGCGCTACGCGACTGCAATACCCGGAAACGCCGTCTCCTCGCTCCATGACGCGATCGGGAAGATCGTCGCGGTCCCGGTGGTCGAAGGTTCGGTGCTGCAGACGACCCACCTGACGACCACCCAACGCGACGGGCTCGGTGGCCTCGTTCCCGTTGGGTACCGAGCCGTACGCGTTCGGCCCGAGGACGGGCTGCACCCACCCGCCGGCGCGGTGGTGGACGTCATCGCGTCGCTCGAGGTCGCGATCGACCGCGCCGCGGAAGCCGAGGTGGTGGCGCGTGCGGCGCGCGTGCTGGCCGTCGACGACGCTGACGACGCCGCGGCAACCGGTGCTGCGGACGGCGTGGGCGTTACCCTCCTCGTCACCGAAGACGAGGCGCGCGGGATCGCATTTGCTGCGGCGAACGGCGTCGTGATGTTGGCGCTCGCGCCGCCGGAGGACGCGTGCTGTTCATCGACCGGATCATGACGGACGCGGTGCTGGTGCTCACCGCGCCGGCAAGCGCGGCTGCGAACGAGCTGACCGCGGCGAAAGCCGTCGTGCTCGGGCTCGTCGAAGGCATCACCGAGTACCTCCCGGTGTCGTCGACGGGTCACCTGCTCGTGACGCAGAAGCTGCTCGACGTCGGCGACACCGACGCGACGAAGGACGCGGCCGACACCTACGCGATCACGATCCAAGCCGGCGCCATCCTCGCCGTCGTGCTGCTGTACTTCGGACGGCTGCGCACGATGGCCTCGGGGCTCATCGGTCGCGATCCGGAAGGCCGGCGGATCCTCGTCGCGCTGCTGATCGCGTTCCTTCCTGCGGCGATCGTCGGCGTCGCGCTGGAGAGCTCGATCAAGGATCACTTGTTCGGCGTCGGTCCGGTGATCGCGGCGTGGATCGTCGGCGGTGTCGTGATCCTCGTGGCGTCGCGCTGGCTGCGCGAACGACCGCCGGGCCGCGTCGGGCTCGAACAGATGACGGTGCGCACCGCGGTGATCATCGGTGCTGCGCAGATCCTCGCGTTGTGGCCGGGCACGAGCCGGAGTCTCGTGACGATCCTCGCCGCGTTGTTCCTCGGCATGTCGATGTCGGCCGCGCTCGAGTTCAGCTTCCTGCTCGGCCTCGCGACGCTCAGCGCGGCCACCCTGTTCGAGGCGCTCAAACACGGCGGCGAACTGGTGGACACCTACGGCTTGCTCGAACCCGTTCATCGGGTTCGTCGTCGCCTTCGTCTCGGCGCTGGTGGCGGTGCGCTGGCTGGTCGGATACCTCAACCGCCACGGCCTCGAGCTGTTCGGCTGGTACCGGCTCGTCGTCGCCGGAATCGCGATCGTCCTCGTGATCACCGGCGTCATCTGATCCGCGCTCGAGGCGGGAGAGCCCGGGCCCGGTGCCGGCTCGCTAGCTTCTCGGCGTGATCAGCACCGTCATCTTCGACTACGGCGGCGTCATCTCGAGCCCGCTGTTCATCGGCATCGGCGCCTTCGAGGAGTCCGAGGGCTTCGCGAAGGGTTCGTTGCTCGAGCTGCTCTTCGGCGAGACGCACTACATCGGCGTCGAGGGACGCGCCGTCGCCGCGGAAGTCGCCGACCCGATCAGGAACGAGGTCACCGATGCGGTTGCCGCGGACCCGGACGCGGTCGAGGCCGCAGGGGGCGCGCGTGATGAACCCGACTGGCATCTGCTCGAGAAGGGTGCGATCGACGTCGCGACGTACTTCGATCGCATGGTCGAGAAGGCGCCCGCGGTGCTCGGCCGGCCGCTCGACATGGACGCGTACGGGCGGTTCTGGCGCAGCACCGCGCCGGGTGTCCATTGGATGGTCGTCCACAAGATGCGGGAGCTGAAGGACCGCGGCCTGCGCGTCGGGTTGCTCACGAACAACGTGAAGGAATTCGGCGAGCACTGGCGCGCGACGTTCCCGATCGACATGTGCGACGAGATCGTCGACTCGAGCCACGTCGGTATGCGCAAGCCCGAGCGCGCGATCTACGAGCTCACGTGTACGCGCATGGGCATCACGCCGAACGAAGCGGTGTTCGTCGACGACAACGCCGACAACATCGCGGCCGCGCGCGCCTTCGGGATGGAAGTCGTGCACTTCGGTGAGCAGCCGTGGGCGGCACTCGCCGAGCTCGACGCGATCCTCGAGCGGCGCGGCGTGCGAACGGGCTGAGGCCCGCGCCGCTCAGGCGTCGCGATGCACGGTGTCCGGCGCGAACGCCGGCACGCACACCGCGATGTACTCGGCACCCTCCGGTGTCGAGTACTGGACCCATTCACCTGCGTTCGTCATCACTGCCTGGCCCGCCCGCACTTCGAGCTCACCGTCGGCGTGGCGAACGAGCATCGCGCCCGCGAGCACGACCGTGTACTCGTCGAACTCAGGCGTCTGCGCCGGCTCCGACCAACCGGCCGGGCTGCGCATGTGCGCAACGCTGAGCTGGGTCGTGCCCGTGTTCACGCGCCCGACGTACTCGTCGATGAGCTTCGGAGGCGTACCGGCCGCTTCGACACGGGTCGCGCCGGGCACGAGAGTCGGGGGCATGCGTCTTCTCCTGGTCTGGGTGCGCGCGGAGGACAGTTCACACGCCGCTGAGCGTCATGTCACCGACCAGCAGCGTGACGCCCGTCGCGGCGCCGGGCAGGTAGACGAGATCGGAGCCGATCTCGATCACGTCGAGCAACATGCGTTGCAACGTCGAGGCGATGGTCACCTCGCGCACCGGCTCGGCGAACGCGCCGTTGCGCACCATGAGCCCCTCGGCGCCGACGGAGAAGTCACCGCTGATCGGGTTGGTGCCGGAGTGCAGTCCGCTCACCGACTGGACGTAGAAAGCCTCGGGCACGGACGCCATCAGCTCCTCCGGTGGGCGCGAACCCGGCTTCAGCGTGAGCGCGCGTACGCCGACGCCCGGCCCCGACGCGTAGCCACCGCGCACCGCGCTCCCGGTGCTGTGCCCACCGGACCGGTGACCGGTGTACACGTTGTGGAGGAAGCCACGCAGGACGCCGTCGGCGATGAGCTCGTTGCGCCGCGTCGGCACGCCCTCACTGTCATAGACCGACGCGCCGAACATCCGTGCGTCGGTCGGGTCGTCGACGAGCTCGATGATCGGCGCCGCGATCTTCTCGCCTTCGCGGCCCGCGAACATCGACCGGCCCTTGAGGAGCATCTCGCCGTTGAACGCGCTCGAGAGCACTCCGAGCACAGATCGGGTCACGAGCGGATCGAAGACGATCGGGATCCGCCGCCCCGCGACCGGCTTGGCGCCGAGGAGGCGCACCGCCCGGTCGACGGCGTCGCGCGGGATCGACTCGAGATCGAGATCGGCGAGCGAGCGGCCCGCGGCGAACCCGTATCCGGTCTGCGTACCGGAACCATCGTCGGCCAGTGCGATCGCGTGCGCCGAACACGTCGTGCGGCGGGTGTACGCCTCGACGCCCAACGAGTTGGCGATCGCCGACTCCGCCCGCGCGTCGCCGTAGCCGGTCGCTTCGACACCACGCACCCTGGCGTCACGCGCTCTGGTCGCGACTTCGAGGTCGAGCGCGATCTGGACCTTCGCATCGGTCGGCGTCGCGACGAGCTCCTCGCGCCACAGGTCGAGCGGGGCCGGCACCACACCGTTGACCTCCGCCGGCGACGCGAGCGCGTACCACTCGTCGGGTTCGCCGAACGCGGCGTTGTCGCGTGCCTCACGCAGCGTCTCCTCGATCACGTCCGGCTCGAGCGAGCCCGCGGACGCGTACCCTTGGCGGTGGTCGACGATGATGCGCACGCCGACGCCCTGGATGCCGGCCGTGGTGAGAGATTCGACCTCGCCGCCGAACACCTCGACATCGGTTTCCTGCGTCCGCAGGACGTACGCCTCGACCTGCTCGCCCGCGCGCGCTTCACCGGCAACTCGCCGTGCGATCGCGAGCAGGTCTTCCGGTTCGAGCTGACCGGCCGGCGCGCTCATGCCGCGGTGCCGCCGACGGTCATCTCCCGCACGAGCAGCGTCGGCTGACCGGACGACACCGGCACCGACTGGCCGTTCTTGCCGCACATGCCGGTCCACGTCTCGAAGTCGTTGCCGACGACATCGACCATGCGCAGCACTTCGGGACCGTTGCCGATCAATTGCGCGGCGCGGATCGGGTGCGTGATCTCGCCCTTCTCGATCAGGTACGCCTCGGTGACGCCGAACACGAAGTCGCCGGTGGCCGGATCGACCTGGCCGCCACCGAGTTGCGCGCAGTAGATGCCGTAGTCGACACCGCGCACGATGTCGGCCGGGTCGGTCGTCCCCGCGAGCAGGAACGTGTTCGTCATGCGCACCATCGGGAGGTCGCGGTAGGTCTGGCGGCGGCCGTTGCCGCTGCTCGGCCGGCCCTCCTTGCGCGCACGGAGGAAGTCCCACATGTAGTCCGTCAGCACGCCGTCTTCGATCAACGTGTTGCGCTCCGCGGGCTTACCTTCGTCGTCGATGCGCAGCGTTCCCCACTCGTGTCCGTAGGTGCCGTCGTCGACCAACGTGACGAGTGGCGACGCAACCTGCTCGCCCACGCGGCCCGTGAACACCGACGCGTCCTTGAGGATGTGGTCGGCTTCGAGCCCGTGCCCGCACGCTTCGTGGAAGAGCACACCGCCCGCGCCCCGCCGCAGGACGACGGGGATCTTGCCCGAAGGCGCCGGCACTGCATCGAGGAGCGTCACCGCGCGCCGGGCCGCGGCCCGCCCGACCTCCTCGGCGTCGATCTCGTCGAAGAGCTCGAACCCGAGCGTGCGGCCGGGCGCTTCGTAGCCGGTCTGCATGCCGGTGTCACCGGTCGCGACGCACTGCACCATCAGCCGGGTCCGCACCTGGTCGTCGCCGGCGAGCAACCCGTCCGAGTTCGCCACCTGGATCCGGCGGTGGGAGTCCGCGTAGGACACCGTCACGGACGTGACCGCGTCGCTCTCGGCCCGGGCCGCGGCGTCGGCGCGAGCCAGCAGGTCGACCTTGCGCCGCTTCTCGACCGTCTCGGGCAGCACCACCGTCGGCCGGGGGGCGACCGCGCCGCCGTCCTCGAGCGCCACCGTGCGGCTGCCACCATCGCCACCGCGGGTCGCGGCTGCGGCCGCCTCCGCGGCCACGAGCAGGCCGGTGGGTGAGAGGTCGGCGGTGTGCGCGAACCCGGTGGTGTCACCCCGCACGACGCGGATGCCCGCGCCACGTTCGCGCCCGGATACCAACTCTTCGGTGCGACCTTCGTCGTAACGAGCGCTCGACGAGCGCCGGTCCTCGACGAAGACCTCGGCGAAGTCGCCACCGTTGCGCAATGCGTGGTCCAACGTCGAGCGGAGCACTTCGGTTTCGATCATGGTGTTCCTTCAGAGAGCTCGAGGCCCGGAAATGCCCGCGTGCGAGCCGACTGCCTATCGTACGGCCATGGGTGTGAAGCCCGGTCTCTCCGGATCGGTGACGTTGCTCGTCGCGGACAACGACACGTCGGTCGCGCTGCACAGTGGAGACGTGCCGGTGCTCGGCACCCCGCGCGTCGTCGCGCTGGCCGAGGAAGCGAGCGTCGAAGCCGTCACCGCTGCCCTGGCGCCGAACACCACGACCGTCGGCTACCAAGTCCAGCTCACCCACCTCGCGCCGACGCCGGTGGGCGGGAAAGTCACCGCGGACGCGGTGCTCGAAGCGGTCGAGGGAAGGCGGCTCACGTTCCGCGTCTCCGTCAGTGACGCTCGCGGCCTCGTGGCGGCCGGACGCATCACGCGCGTCGTCGTCGAACGGTCCCGGTTCCTCGAGCGCGCCCAGGGCGACTGAGCCGTCGTCGCCGTGGCCGATCTACGGGTCGATCGGGCCGGTGCGGCCGCCGTCATCACGCTGGACCGGCCCGCGAAGAAGAACGCGCTGTCGATCGCGCTCGCGCGACGAGATCACCGACGCGCTGTCGGTGCTCGCCCCGGACCAGTCGGTCAAGGTGGTCGTGTTCACCGGGGCGGGTGACACGTTCTGCGCCGGCTTCGACCTGTCCGAGTTCCACCGCACGCTCGAAGACGACGCGTACGCGCAGACGCTGTGGGGCTCGAGCGACCGGTACCACGACGCGGTACTGCGGTTCCCCCTTCCGATGATCGCGGCCGTAAACGGCCCCGCGCTCGCAGGCGGCTTCGACCTCGCAGTCATGTGCGACCTACGCGTCGCGGCGTCGACCGCGCGGTTCGCGCACCCGGAGTACACATTCGGCGAAGTCGTCTACGGGCCGTTGCACGACCTCGTCGGCGGCGCAGTCGCGCGCGAGCTCTGCTTCACCGGGCGCGCGGTGACGGCCGACGAGGCACTGCAGTTGCGCCTCGTCAACGCGGTGGTCGAGCCGGGCGCGCTCATGGACACGGCGATGGCAACGGTTGAGCAAATCGCGCGCGCGCCGCGCGAGCTGCTCGCTCGCACCAAGGCCAAGGTGCTCGCGCGGGCGGGTGCGGGTCCCATGACACCGACGCTCGACCTCTGACCGCGAGCGGCGTCGTCAGGCGAGGTTGCTCGAGCGCGGGTACGCGTCGGCCGGGTCCGTGAGCACGTTCAACAGCGAGACGCCCTTCGTCGCGAACGCGCGATCGAGCGCGGGCCCGATCTCTCCGGCGTCGGCGATGCACTCGCCGTTGCCGCCCAGCGCCCGCACGGCTTCGTCGTAGCGGATACCGGGCCGCAGGTCAGCAACGACGTCGTAACCGAACAACGCCTGCATCGGATGCTTCTCGAGCCCCCAGATGCCGTTGTTGCCGACGATCGCGACGACATCCACACCGTGCCGCGCCAGCGCCTCGAAGTCGCCGAGCGCGAAGCCGGCGGCGCCGTCGCCCAGCATGAGGACCACCTGCCGGTCCGGATGCGCGAGTCCGGCCGCGAGCGCGTATCCGGGTCCCATGCCGAGGCAGCCGTACGGCCCCGGATCGAGGAACGTGCCCGGCTCGTACGAGTCGATGAGCTTGCCGGCGTAGGAGACGAAGTCGCCGCCGTCACCGATCACGATCGCGTCGCGGTCGAGGCGGGCGCGCAGCTCCCCGTAGATGCGCGTCGGCTGGATCGGCGACCGGTTGTCGGCGAGCGAGCCCGCCTCGACCGCCCGCTTCGCCTGTTCTTCGTCGCGCAGGCGCGCGACCCAGTCCTTGGTGCGCCCGGTCGCCGAAACCGCGTCCGTAAGCGTCGTGAACGTCGCCGCGAGGTCGCCGCCGGTCGACGCGGCGAGATCGGCGTGACGACCGATGCCGGCCGGCGTATCGCAGAGGTGCACGACCCGCGCGTCCCCGAACCGCCCGAACCCGAGCCGGAAGTCGAGCGGCGTCCCCGCGACGAGGACGAGATCCGCCTCCCGCAGCGCGATCGACCGCGAGCGTGAGAACGCGAGCCGCGTGATCCGCGGGGATCGTGCCGCGGCCCATGCCGTTGACGAACACCGGAACGTTCGCGGTCTCCGCGAACGCGACGAGCGCACCTTCGGCGTGGCCCCAATAGATGTCGCCACCCGCGACCACCACCGGACGTTCGGCGGACGCGACGAGGGCGGCGACCGCCCGGACGTCGGCGGGATCCGGGTCGGTGCCGCGGCGCGCGGACTCGTCGACGGCGGGCACCTCGACGCTCGCGGGCCCGAACGCGTCGAGCGGGATGTCGACGAAGGCGGGGCCTCGGTGGGGCGTGCGGGCGGCGACGCACGCGGCGTCGAGCTCGGCCACGATCGACGCGGGTGATGTCGCGGTCGCGGCGGTCTTCACCACCGGCGCGACGATCGGCACGTGATCGAGCTCCTGCAGCGAACCCGCACCCCACCGCCGCTGGGGCGCGCGTCCCGCGACCACGACCATCGGCGTCCCGTTCATCCCGGCCGCGGTCATCGCGCTGACGCCGTTGGTGACACCGGGACCGGCGGTGAGCGCGGCACAACCGAGCCGCCGCGTCACCTTCGCCCACCCTTCCGCCGCGAAGGTCGCGGTTTGCTCGTGGCGCGTGTCGACGAGGCGCAGGTCGGCTTGCACCGCGCCGTCGTACAGCATGAACAGGTGACCGCCCGACAACGTGAACATCACGTCGACGCCGTGGCGCTGCAGCACCTCGACGCCGAGCCGGCCGCCGTGCGCGTCCACGCTCAGCTCGCGCTCGGTACCCGCGCGAGGAACTCCTTGAGCGCCCTGATCCAGGCCTCCGGGTTCTCGAACTGCGGGGAGTGACCCGCGTCGGGAATGACCGCGAGGCGGGCATCGGGGATCGCCTCCGCCATCGAGCGCGACGGCGCGAGGAACGGCGCGTCGAGCTCACCCACGATCACGAGCGTCGGGCACGTGATCGTCGCCAGCTCGGGCAAGTCGTCGGCTTGGTGGGCGATCACGCTCACGAGCACTCCCCACATCACCTCCGACAGCGCGTCCCACTTCTGGTCCTGGAACTCCTGGTAGCCCGGTCGCTCGGCGAGCAACCGTTCGTACGCGGGCGTGTTGAGCGGCGTACCGAGATCGAGCAGCTCCTTGAGCGCGGCCTTCCCCTGCGTGAGCGCGACCATCCCGCCCGCGTCCATGAGGTCCACGTCGAATGCGGGGATCGGCCCGGGCGCGGTGTCCATCAGAACGAGGGCCTCGATCCGCTCAGGGCGTTCGAGCACCATCCGCCGCGCGACCATCCCGCCCATCGAGTGCCCCAGCAACCGGAAGCGTTCGAGGCCGAGCGCATCGGCCACCTCGAACATGTCGGTGACGAGTCGCTCGAAGGAATGGTCCGCCGGTGGGTGGGCATCCCCTGAACGGGCACCGGGGGAGTAGGCAGCCGGATCGTCCGGTCCGTCGCTCGCGCCGTGGCCCCGGTGGTCGGCAACGACCACGGTGTGGTCGACCTCGAGCGCGGGCACGTGATCCGCGAAGTCTTCCTTGGCGCCGCCGAACCCGTGTACGAGCAGCAGGGGGGGCCCGCTCCCCGCGACGTCGATCGCGAGCTCCACCCCGTCGTCCATCTCGATGCGCACGCGTCCATGCTCACGCACGGCGCGCTCCACGCGCCACACCGCCCCTAGGCTGTGGCGCCATGGGAGACGGCGCACCGGTCGTCCCCCGGCCGGCACCGGGGTGGAAGGTCTGGGCGCGCATCCTCGTGAGCGTCGCCCTCCTCGGCGTGCTCGTGTACAAGGCGCCGAACCCCGACGAGCTCCTGCCGAACCGGCACCACCTGCTCACCGCCTTGTTGTTGACCGCCGCGCTGCTGTCCACACTGCTCGGCGTCGTCCTGTCCGCGTGGCGCTGGCAGCGGGTGCTGCACGTGTTCGACGCATCGGTGCCGCTGCGCCCACTCTTCGGCCACTACCTGGCGGGCCTGTTCGTCGGCAACGTCCTCCCTTCAACCATCGGCGGCGACGTGCTGCGAGTGTCGCGGGCGTCGAACACGGTCAACTCGTCGTCGATCGCGTTCGCGTCCGTCGTGCTCGAGCGGCTCACCGGCTTCGTCGCGCTGCCGCTGCTCGTGTTCCTCGGTTTCCTCGCCCGGCCGTCGCTCATCCACGTCCACCACCGCGTGGATCGCGCTCGCTCATCGCCGGGATCACGCTGGCGCTCCTCGTCGTGCTGCTCGTGCTCGCCGGGCACCCGAAGATCGCGGGGCGCTTCGCCGAGCACGAGAACTGGACCAAGTTCATCGGCGCGGTCCACGTGGGCGTCGACCGGCTGCGGCACGAACCCCGGCAGGCGTTTGCCGTGCTGGGAACCGCCGTCGTGTACCAACTCTCCGTGCTCCTCACCGTGACGCTGATCTGCCGCACGCTCGACCTGCCGGTTCCGCTCGCCGGGCTCTTCGCGTACGTCCCGGCCGTCGCGATGCTCCAGGTGCTGCCCCTTTCGTTCAACGGCCTCGGCGTCCGCGAAGGTGCGCTCGTGTTGTTCCTGCAGCCGTGGGGCGTCAGCAACGGGCAGGCGATCGCGGTCGGGCTGCTCTGGTTCCTCCTGACGTTGATCGTGAGCGGTCTCGGTGCTCCGGCGTTCGCGGTCGGCCATCGCAAGCAGGCGCGCAGAGGATTCCGCATCGGAGCCGGCCGGGTGAACGTTCGCACCCGACATCGTGAGCTCCCCGGCGGGCGCCGCTTGCGCGACGGCAGCACCATCTACTGGTGGGCGCGAGATCCTCGCGATCCTCATCTTCTACTTCGTGTACTCCGCGGTGCGGAACGCCAACAAGGCGGCGCGCCGAGCACGCGTACCACAACGCCAAGCAGCTCATCCACTGGCAGCGGTCGCTCGGCATCTACCACGAGGTGACGATCCAGGACTGGGCGCTGCCACTTCAAGCCGCTCATCGTCGCGCGAACTACTTCTACGGCTCGCTGCACTTCGTCGTCACGATCGGCGGCCGGCGTCTACCTGTTCCGCAAGTTCCGCAACGACTACCCGCGCTGGCGCAACACGCTCGGCGGTCGCGACCGTGCTCGCGCTCATCGGCTTCCGTTTCTGGCCGCTCATGCCGCCGCGCCTGCTGCCCGACCAGCTACGGATTCGTCGACACGCTCGCGAAGTACCCGACGTTCTGGACGTTCAACTCGGGCGCGATGAAGAAGATCTCGAACCAGTACGCGGCCATGCCGAGCGTGCACTGCTGCTGGGCGCTCTGGTGTGCGTGCGTGCTCGTGCCGCGCCTCAAGCACTCGTGGGCGAAGCTCCTCGCGATCGCTCTACCCGGTCTTCACCGTCTCGGTGATCGTCGATCACCGCCAACCACTACTTCCTCGACGCGGTCGGCGGGTTCGTCATCTTCGGCATCGGCTACGTCGCCGCCGCGCTGCATCACCCGCGCCGGGCGCGGCGATCCGGTCCCCGCACTCAGCTGAACCGACGCCCATGGACCGCTACGACCTCGATCACGTCGCGCTCGCGACCACCGACACGTCGCCGCGCTCGCTTCGCTCGTCGGCGCGCTCGGCGGCACGGTCATCTTCGGCGGTGACGGCTCCGGGTTCCGGCCCGATGCAGGTCTGGGTCGGCGACGCCGACGGCGACGGCATGACCGTCGAGTTGCTGGAACCGTGGGCGACCGAGCACAACGACTTCCTCGCGCGCTTCGTCGGCCGCCACCAGGCCGGGCCGCACCACCTCACGTTCAAGGTGCCCGATCTCGCCGCCACGCTCGAGCGCGTGCGGCGCTGCCGGGTTCCGACCCGTGGGCGTCGACCTCGTCGGATCCGGACTGGAAGGAGGCGTTCCTGCCACCGCGCGAGGCGCACGGCACCGTCGTGCAGCTCGCGCAGACGCGCGCGAGTTCTCGACGCGGGCCGAACTGCTCGCGCACGTCGCGCGTCAACGGACCGACATGCACCCGCGCTGGTGGGTCGATCCTGAGCCGCACACGGGGCCGCCTGCGAAGTCCTGCGACGCGTGGTGCTGCGCACGCCGAACCTGTCGTCGGCGTTGGGCTTCTTCGGCGGGGTGCTCAAGGTGCCGTGATCGCCGAGTCCGACACGAGCGCCGATCTCGTGTGGCCCGCCGGTGCGCAACTTCGCCTCGAGGAGCGACGCGACGCCAGCCCTGGTGTCGACCGCCTCGAAGTGCGAAGGGCTCGACGCTTCGCGTGGAAGTCGTCGGGGTCCCGGTTCGTGCCCGCGTCCTGACCAGTCCCGTGCGCGCGTCGACGTGCTCGCGCACGAGGTCGCGCGACCACGTCGTGCACCGCTTGATCCGCGAGCGAGAGCTGGGCGCCCTCGGGCGCCGCACGAGCCGCGAGGCTGGCGCGGCGGCATGTCGACGATGGCGACGTGCCGCACGCCGTCTCGGGCCGCAACGGCACCGTCTCGGGCAGGACCGACAACCCGGCGCCGGCCGCGACGAGATCGGCGATGAGCCGGATGCCCTCGACCTCGACCGGCACGTCGCAGCGTCAGGCGCCGCGGCGGACGCTGCGACGTCGATCTCGTCGCGCAGCGGGTTCCCGACCGGCGGCAGAATCAGCCGGTGCTCGGCGAGGTCGGCGACGGCACCGGCTCGGCCACGTCGAGCTCCAGGCCGGCGGGCAACGAGTCCGACGAGCGCCTCGTCGGCGAGATGCTCGACGACGAGTCGCGTGTCCGCGACCGGCTCGGTGACCACCGCGAGCGCGAGCTCCCGCTCCGCGACTCGGCGCCAGGAGCCGCTCGGACGCGCCTTCGTTGACGACGCAGCCGACACGCCCGGTGCGACGCGTGCGAGCTCGCGCGACGAGCGGCGGCACGAGCCACCGGCTGGCCGTGCCGACGACCCCGAAGTGTCGCGTTGCCCGACCCGCAGCCCCTGCAGCGCGGCCAGCTCCTCGTGGAGCAGCGTCGAGCTCGCGGCGGATCGCCGGGCCCGGGCGAGCACCTCCCGCCGAACTCGGTCGGCGTCGCGCCGCCGCGGTCCCGGGCGAGCAGCGTGCACGCCGAGCTCGGCCTTCGAGCTGGCGGACCTGCTCCGAGACGTTCGACTGCACCGTCCGGAGCGGGTCGGCGGCGGCCGTGAACGTCCCCTCTTCGTCGATCGCGACCAGCGTCTCGAGGTGCCGCAGCTCCATGATGCGCCTCCCTCGGGCCGGGAGCATGCGTCCGCAGATCCGGACCTATCGGTATCCCCGATCGATGCTATCGACTTCACCTGTTGGACAGATACGACTTGTGGTCCTGTTCACTTGATAGGCGCAGCGAGGTCGGGGAGCCGGATCCCCCCACCGGCCCCCCGACCGATCGCCCCGGCAACGTCGCCGCCTCAGGGCCACGAGGAACCATGGCTGCAGAGAGCCTCTCCACCCTGATCTTCACCGGTCCCCTGTCCTGGACGGACGAGGCGGCCTGCGCCGGGCGCACCGAGCTGTTCTTCGCCCCGGCGGGCGAGCGTCCCGAGGCGCGGGCCGTCCGCGAGGGCAAGGCCCGTGCGGTCTGCCGCGAGTGCGAGGTGCTTCGTGCCTGCCGCGACTGGGCCCGCGAGCACCGCGAGTACGGCTTCTGGGGCGGCGAGTCCGAGGAAGAGCGCGCCGCGGCCGGCTTCCGCGTCGACATGCCCGTCGGCCGGGTCGCGCGCTACCCCAAGGGCAACGGCAACCCCGTCGCCCCGCGCAGCCCCGCGTCGCCTGACTACGGCACCCGTCGCCCACCGGTCGGCTCCGCCGAGCCGGACCGCGGCGTAGTGTCCGCCGCCCGCATGGCGGACCACCACACCCGACGGTGTCGATCTCGAACGGCTGCGCCCGTACTTCGCCGCGCACGTCGCCGGCGCGCAGCGACGCGCCGCTGTCCGCGACGCTGATCGCCGGCGGTCGTTCGAACCTCACGTACTCGATCTCCGACGGCGCCGAAGACCTGGGTGCTGCGTCGCCCGCCGCTCGGTCACGTGCTGCCGACCGCGCACGACATGGTGCGCGAGTACCGGGTGATGACCGCGCTCGCGGACACCGACGTCCCGGTGCCGCGCACGCTCGCGCTCTGCGAGGACCTCGCGGTCAACGACGCGCCCTTCTACGTGATGGAGATGGTCGACGGGATCAGATCTACCGCGACGGCCGAGCACTCGCGGCGATCGCACCCGAGGACGCCGCGCCGCTGCTCCGAGGTGCTCGTCGACGTCCTCGTCGCGATCCACGCCGTCGACTACGACGCGGTCGGGCTCGGCGAGTTCGGTCACCCGGACGGCTTCCTCGAGCGGCAGGTGCGCCGCTGGGGCGAGCAGTGGGAGCGCTCGAAGACCCGCGAGCTGCCGGACGTCGACGAGCTGGCGCGCCGGTTGCGCGCCGCGCTCCCGGAGTCTCGGCCCGCCGACGATCGTGCACGGCGACTACCGCCTCGACAACACGATGATGGCGCCCGACGACCCGGGCACGATCGTGGCGGTGCTCGACTGGGAGATGTCGACGCTCGGCGATCCGCTCGCCGACCTGGGGCTGTTCCTCCTGTACTGGGGCAGCGCCGACGCCCAGGTGACCGCGCAATCGGCGGCGCCGATCGACAGCCGGCCGGGTTCCTGACGCGCGACGAGATCGTCGAGCGCTACGCCGAAGAAGTCCGGCCGCGACGTCGACCAGCTCGACTGGTACCAGGTGTTCGCGTCGTACAAGCTCGCGATCATCGTCGAAGGCATCCACGCGCGGTACCAGATGGGCAAGACGCTCGGCGAGGGCTTCGAGGACATCGGCACGATGGTCGAGGCGATGGTCATGGGCGCGCTCGAGCAGGCGAACGACTCGTCGATCCCCGCGCTGCGCGGCTGAACCAACCGGTGTTCGAGGAGACAACCGATGGCTGTGCTCGACGGCGTCAAGGTGGTCGAGGTCGCGGAATTCGGCTTCGTTCCGTCGGCGGCGGCGATGCTCGCCGACTGGGGCGCCGACGTCGTCAAGGTCGAACGCCCGACCGGCGACCCGCTGCGCCACTACGCCAAGTGGGCGTCGTCGCCGACATCGAGGGCTTCAACTTCCTCTTCGAGCAGTTGAACCGCAACAAGCGCGGCATCGCGATCGATCTGCGCAACGAGCCGACGGGCGCGCCGCGCTCGACCGCCTCCTCGAGTGGGCCGACGTCGTTCATCACCAACTTCCTCCCTTCGGCGCGCGCGAAGTTGCGGCTCGACCCGAACGACGTCTGGGCGATCAACCCGCGCTGCGTCTACGCGAAGGGCTCCGGTCAGGGCCTCGAGGGCCCGGACGCAGACCTCGGCGGGTTCGACGCGGTGTCGTTCTGGGCGCGCGGTGGCATGGGTCACATCCTCACCCCGACCGGCGGGCCGCTCGTGATGCCGCGCGGCGCGCTCGGCGACGGCGCCGAGCGGCGCGTTCCTCGCCGGCGGCATCAGCGCCGCGCTCGTGCAGGTCGCGAGGACCGGCGTCGCCTCGGTCGTCGACGTGTCGTTGCTCGGCGCCGCGGTGTGGACGCTCGGCGTCGACCTCGTCGCGACCGCAGCCTGCGGCGTCGAGCCCAAGCCGCCTCGCCCGGCACTGCGCTCAGCGGCACCGTGCTCATCGGCACCTTCCGCACCGGCGACGATCGCTGGCTGCTGCCTCAACATGATCGACCACGAGCGGCACTGGGAACCGACGTGTCGTGCGCTGGGGCTGGAGCAGCTGCTCGACGAACCGGGGTACGCGACCACGGAGGCCCGCACCGAGCGCGTGCGCGAGCTGCACGACCTGTTCGTCGCCGCGATCGGCTCGCAACTGCTCGACGACCTGAAGGCGCGGCTCGCCGCCGAAGACACGATCTGGTCGACGATGTCCTCACCGAACGAGGTCATCGCCGACCCGCAGGTGGAGGCGAACGGCTACATGCCGCGCGTGCCGGACCATCCGACCGCGCGCTTGTCATCGGCACCGATGCAGTTCGACGGAACCGGGCTCGAGATCCGGCGCCGCGCACCGGAGATCGGTGAGCACACCGACGAAGTGCTGCGTGAGATCGGCGTCGACCGCGCCGAGATCGACCGGCTCCATGCGGCCGGAGCGATCGTGTGAGAACGGCCGTCGGCGCGCCGCAGATGATCTGGGCCGTCGGGCTCAACTACCGCGCGCACGCGGCCGAAACGGGCCGGCCGCTTCCCGAGTTCCCGACGTTGTTCGTGAAGTCGCCGCGCTCGGTGATCGGCCCCGACGAACCGATCGTCGTTCCTTCGCATGTCACCGAACCGGACTACGAAGGTGAGCTCGCGGTCGTGATCGGAACGCGCTGTCGCGATGTCGCCGAATCGGAGGCGCTCGACTGCGTCGCCGGACTCACGATCGCGCACGACGTGTCCGCGCGCGACCACCAGTACGTGACCGGTCAGTTCTCGTGGTCGAAGTCGTTCGACACGTTCTGTCCGCTCGGCCCGGAGGTCGTATCACTCGACGAGGTCGACCTCGCGAGTGGACTCGCACTCGAGACGCGGGTCAACGGCGAGGTGATGCAGTCGTCGACGACCGCGGACCTCGTCTTCTCGGTGTCGAGACTGATCGCGTGGATCACGCAAGGCGTGACGCTCGACGCCGGCGACGTGATCCTCACCGGCACGCCGTCGGGCGTCGGTGCCGCGCATGTGCCGCCGCGCTGGTTGCAGGACGGTGATGTCGTCGAGATCACGATCGAGGGGCTCGGCACGCTTCGGAACCCGGTCGTACGCACGCGGGCATAGGGTTCCGCTCGTGACCGTCCGCTGGAACGAGCAACCCGAGCTGCGGCGGCCGGTGATGGTGGCGGCGTTCGAGGGTTGGAACGACGCCGGCGACGCTGCGACCGATGCCGTCCGCTGGCTCGCGCGCGGCTTCGGCGCGGTCGAGTGCGCGTCGCTCGACCCCGAGGAGTACCTCGACTTCCAGGCGGCGCGACCTACGGCCGAGCTGATCGACGGCGTGCTGCGCACGATCAACTGGCCCGCGCTCACCTTCTCGGCCGCGCGCACGCCCGCGGGGCGCGACCTCGTGCTGCTCCTCGGCATCGAACCGAACCTGAAGTGGCGCGCGTTCTGCGACGATGTCGTGGCTGTCGCCCGCACCACGGGTTGCGAGATCGTCGTCACCCTCGGCTCGCTGCTCGGCGACACGCCGCATTCCCGCCCGGTGCGGTGCACCGGGTCCGCCACCGACGAAGTGCTCGCGGCGCGCCTCGGCATGCAGCGCTCTCGCTACGAAGGCCCGACCGGGATCGTCGGCGTGCTGCACGACTCGGTGCGCAAGCGCTCGTTCGCGTCGGCGTCGATCTGGGCGCAGGTGCCGCACTACGTCGCCGCGCCCCCGAACCCGAAGGCGACGCGCGCGCTCCTCGACAAGCTCGCGGGGCTGCTCGACCTCAACCTCGATCTCACCGACCTCGACATCGCCGCGGCCGCGTGGGAACGCTCGGTGGCGGAGGTCGTCGCATCCGACTCGGACGTGAGCAGCTACGTCGCCCGGCTCGAGTCGCGCTACGACGAAGCCGACGCGACCGGCTTCCTCGAAGACGAAGACGACGAAGACGACGAGGACGACGACGACTGGTTCGACGAGGACGACCTCCCGACCGGCGACACCCTCGCCGAAGACTTCGAGCGCTACCTCCGCGACCAGGGCGACGAGTAGCCAATTCACCCATCTCATTGGTGTCCTGTGCACCTGAGCGGTACACAAGGCGACAATCAGATGGTGGAGTTTCTACGCGAGGAGATCGCGGGCGAGGGCGTCCCAGAGCTGGGTGGAGAGCACCAGCGAGTCGACGTCGACGCGTTCGTCGTTGCCGTGGAACATCGCGGCGAAGTCCTCGAACGAGATGCGCGGGCTGAACAGGCCGAAGCCGTAGGCGACGGAGCCCGCCCGGCGGAAGAAGCGGGCGTCGGTGGCGCCAACGGTGAGGAACGGCACGAGCGACGAGTCCGACACGAGCGCCGACGACACACGCGCCATCGAATCCCACATCGGCGTGTCGGTGGGTGACGCGGTCGACTCGTTCTCGTCGAACGGGGTCACCTCGACGTGGCTCGCGAGGTCGCCGAGCGCGTCGTCGAGCATCTTGCGGACATCCGCGCCGCGCTGGCCGGGCAGCGTACGGATGTCGACCTCGATCTCGACCAGGTCGGGGATGACGTTCGTCTTGGTGCCGCCGTGCGCGATGGTCGGTGCGAACGTCGTGTGCGTGCACGCATGTGCCTCGCGGGCAAGTCCGAGCGGGAGCTCCTGGCAGAAGTCGTAGAGCGTGTCGGCGTCGGTGAGCTTGGCATTCCACTCCGGCCCGAAGTCGACGCCCTCGACGAAGTCACGCCACGTGTCGTGGATCATCGTCGGCGGCCGGAACTCGGCGAGGCGGCGCACCACCTCTGCGGCGGTCACGAGCGCGTTGTCGGTGCGGAAGGGCTGCGACGCGTGGCCGGGCGTGCCCCGCACCGAGATGCGGCACCAGTAGGAACCCTTCTCCGCGACGATCACGGGGAGCCGGGGACCCTCGGCGTGCGGAAGCTGGAAGCCGCCCGCCTCGGTGACGACGTAGTCGGCCATCACCGCGTCGCGCTCGTGCTCGAGCAGGTGCTCCGCGCCCCATGTGCCGAGGTTCTCTTCGTCGGCGACCGCGAGGTACACGAGCGTGCCGCGCGGCGTGAAGCCCGATCGCGCGAGGTTCCGGAACGCGACCGCCATCGTGGCGGTGAGGTTCAGCATGTCGACCGCGCCGCGCCCCATACCTCGCCGTCCACGAGCTCGGCGCCGAACGGATCGCGTCGCCAGCCGTCGGGGTTCGCGGGCACGACATCGGTGTGGCCCATGAGCAGCAGCGTCGGCGCGGTCGGGTCGCTGCCTTCGATGCGCGCGACGAGGTTCTCGCGTCCCGGCCGTACCTCGTAGCGCTCGAGGTCGAGGCCGGTGTCGCCGAGGAACTGCGCGATCGCGTCGACACTGCGCGACTCGAAGCCGGAGTCCGCGGTGCCGTCGTTGACGCACTGGTTGCGGATCAGCTGCGACAACAGGTCGACAGAGTCGCCGGCGATGGTGCCGGTCTCGGTACTCATGTTCGGGACTCATGACGCCTCGACGCGGTACATGAGCACGTCGCCGTCGCGCCAGCGCTCGGCGACACCGGCGTGGGCCATGTGCTCGAGGTGGGCGAACGTCTCGCTCTCCGCCATCACGCCCCAGTGCCGCTTCGGGAACACCTCTCGCGACAGCTGCTGCACCGACGCGGGCCCGAGGCCGAGCGACGCTTGCCGCAACAGCTCCATGCGCTCTTCGTGATGCTCCTTGATCGCGGCGACGCGACCCGGGACGTCCGTGAACGGGTGGCCGTGCGCGGGCAGGCCGAGCTGCACGCCGTCGAGCTGCGCGACGAGATCCAGGGTGGCGAGGTAGGACTTGAGGGAGTCGGCCATGTTGACGCCGGACACGTGCGGCGTGATCGACGGCAGCACGTGATCGCCGGTGAGCAACGTGCCGGTCTCGGGGTCCCACGCGCAGACGTGGTCCACCGTGTGCCCGGGCGTGTGCACCGCGAACCAGTCGCGCCCGCCCATCCGGATGCGGTCACCGTGATGGATGCGATCGGTGGGTTCCGGTGGTGAGAACAACATCCGCATGGCGCGGATCATGAGGCGGCGCTTCAACGGCGGCCCCGGGTTCGTCGTTCCCCACGGCGTCGTGGTGCCCCACGGGCTCGATGTCGCTTCGCGTTCTTCGGTGTCGTCGTGCACGACGTCGTCGTCGTCGAGCTCGTTGATCGTCGGCAGCTCGTCGGGGTTCACGTCGACGGACTGCGCGACCGCGGCGGCTTCGGCCTCGAGGCGACGCGCTTCGCCTTCCGACAGCGCGCGCTGCGGGCTGGGGCCTTTCACCGTCCACGTCGAGAACGCGTTGTGCGTGACGACACGCGCGCCCGCTTCACGCGCGATGCGACCCGCGCCGCCGAAGTGGTCCGGGTGCGAGTGGGTGACGAGCACCGTGTGGATGTCCTTGACGCGGTAGCCGGCCGACTTGAGCCGCGCCTTCATCGCCTTCCACGACTGCGGACCGGGCAGGCCGGGGTCGACGACGGTCAGCCCGCGGTCGTCGACGAGTCCGTACATGTTCACGTGTCCGAGGCCGGGCATCCAGATCGGGAGCTGCATGCGCAGCACGTCCGGCGCGACTTCCGTGACCTCCTCCGAGGCTTCCTCTTGTTCCTGCCGGGGCGGTCGCGGGCGAGCATCCGGATGAACGTCGGTCACGAACGCAGGGTACCCGAGGTGTTTCGCGTGCTGCTCTGCTGCACCGCTACGAAGAGGCGATCGGGGCGAACTTGGGCCACGGGTGGTTCGTCTCCGCGACGAGGCCGCACACGAGCGCGAGCTCCTCTTCGTGGCGGCGCGCGACGACCTGCAAGCCGATGGGCAACCCTTCGGCCGAGAGCCCGGCCGGGATGCTGACGGCCGGTTGCCCCGACATGTTGAAGGGCGCGGTGAACGGCACCGAACCCATGCCGCCAACCCGCTGGCCCACGATCTCGAGCGGCGGCGGGCCTTCGGCCATGAACGCGGTGGTGGCGGTCGTCGGTGTGAGCAACAGGTCGACCTCGTCGAACACCGCACCGATCGCGGCAAGCGTCTCGTCCCGGCGGCGCAGCGCCATGATCATCTGTTCGGCGTTGAGCCGTTCGACCGACTCGAAACCGGCGCGCGACACCGGTGTGACGTCCGGAAGACGTCCACGCGCAGCCTCACCGTGATGACTCGAGACCTCGAGCGACGAGAGCAGCCCCCAGGCGCCGGACGGTTTCGGGATCACGACGTCGAGGTCGACGAGCTCCATGCCCGCGTCCGCGACGAGCGCGATCGCGGCTTCGTACGCGACCTTCTCGACTTCCGGGTCGCAGGGCGCGAAACCGAGGCTCGCGGACCACGCCACCCGCTTGCCGCGCAGCGCGTGCGGGGCGTCGCCGGAGAGCAGGAAGTCTTCGTACGGACGCGACGGTCGCGGCAGCGACGTCGGGTCCACGTTGGTCGGACCGGCAACGGCGTCGACGTACCGCGCCGCGTCCCGAACCGTGCGACAGATGGGCCCGGGCACGGCCATGAGGGCGTTGTCGAACGCGCCGACGTCACCGACGCGACCGAACGAGACCTTGAAGCCGAACAGGCCGGAGTAGCTGGACGGGATGCGGATCGAGCCGCCACCGTCGCTGCCGGTGCAGATCGGCATCATTCCGGACGCGACCGCGGCCGCGGAGCCACCGGAAGATCCACCGGGCGTGCGCTCGGGGTTCCAGGGGTTGCGCGTGACACCGTGCAGATACGAGCGGGTCCAGTTCGTCGAACCGAACTCGGGCGACGTCGTGAGCCCGACGAGCACCGCGCCCGCGGCGCGCAACCGTGCTGCTTCGGTCGCGTCACGCGTCGCGATCTCGTCGCGGTAGAGCAGCGACGCGTGCGTGTCGGGCCAACCCGCGACCGCCACGAGCTCCTTCACGCCCATGGGCACCCCTGCCCACGGGCCCGGGTCCTCGCCCGCGCCGACGCGCTCGTCGATCTCGGCTGCTCGTTGCCGCGCACCCGCGAGGTCGACGAAGCAGAACGCGTTCAGCTCCGGATCGAGGTGTTCGACGCGCGCGAGGAACACCTCCAACAAGTCGGCCGCCGAGATCTCCCCGCTCCGGACACCGTTGGCCAGCTCCCAGGCGTCGCGCTCCCACAGCTCGGTCATGTGGCGTCGTGTTCCTCCGCGGTCTTCAACAGTTCGCCGAAGGCATCGTCGATGCCCGCAGCCAGGACTTCGAGATCCTCGCACGCGTCGCGGTCGCCCCACAGACCGAAGTGCAACGTGCCGTCGTAGGAGAGGATCCCGACGACGATCGTGAGGTTGCGCGTGAGCGGCACGATCGGGAACGCCTCCACCAGCCGCGACCCCATCAGGTACAGCGGGAATTGCGGGCCCGGCACGTTGGTGACGACCAGGTTCAAGAACCGCTGCCGGTGGACGACGCGCGCGGCCAGGCTCATCAGCGTCGGCGCGACATAGTCGCTCATGTTGATGAGGAAGTCGGCGCCGACCGCTTGCTGCTGTTCTTTGAGGTGCTTCGTCTGTTCGGACACCGCAGCCAGACGCACCGTTCCGGCCATCGTGTCGACCGGGAGCGATACGAACATCGCGGAGACCTTGTTGCCGAGTGCGCCGCGATGCTCGTCGGCGCGCACCGACACGGGGATCATGACCCGGAGCCGAAGGCCCGCAGTCGAGTCGCCACGATGGTGGAACAGCTCGTGCAACCCGCCCGCGACACCGGCCAGCACGACGTCGTTGACGGTGCCACCGAGCGCCCGCCGCACGCGCTTCACGTCATCGAGCCGGACGCGAACGACGGAGAGCCGTCGGTGCCGGCCGGTGTGGCCGTTGATCGACGTGGTCGGTGCGATCGCGTCGCGGCTCACCATCGTGCTCATCGACTGGCCGAGCCGTTGCGCCTCGGCGAGCGCACGGCGCGGCCCCCGGAACGCGTGCCGGATCGATCGGACGATCTCCGCGGGTTCGGTCACGCGCTCACGCAACGTGTCGACGAGCAGTTGGGTCGGGCTCGGCGCGGGTGCGGCGTCCAGTCGCTCGGGTCCGGTTGCACGTAGTGCGGTGACATGTCGAGCAGCATCGTCGCGACGTCGACGCCGGACACGCCGTCGATGAGCGCGTGGTGCGTCTTCTGAACGATGGCGATGTTCCCGCCTTCGAGCCCTTCGACGAACCACAGCTCCCACAACGGTCGCTCGCGGTCGAGCAGGCTCTCCTGCACGCGCGTCGTCAGCGCGACGAGTTGCTCCCACGATCCCGGCTTCGGCAGTGCGGTGTGCCGCACGTGGTACGTGATGTCGAACCGGTCGTCGTCGATCCAGATCGGTCGCCCCTGTCCGTACGGGACGTTCATCAACCGGCGACGGAAGCGCGGCATCAGTTCGAGCCGTGACTCGACGAGATGGCGGACGTCGTCGATGCGGAAGTGCCCCGAGCCGTCGCACAGGTTCCCGGGCTCGAAGACGCTGACCGCGCCCACGTGCATCGGGTACTCGAGCTGCTCCATGTGCAGGAAGCTGGCGTCGAGTGAGCTCAACCGGTCGTACTGCGCCATGTCAGGGCTCCCTCCGCGGCTCGGTGAGACGGCGATGGTACGAGCGGTACTCGCTAGCGTCTAGGGAGACGACAGCGCAGCAGCCGCGTCGATCTGCGCGAGCTGACGACGGCGGAGCGTGGAGTCGACCCAGGAGTCATTTGCGATGGGCACCAGGACCGCGACGACCGTGTGGAAGCTCTCAGCCGAACTGATCCTCGCGCTCGACGATCACCTCGGCCTCCCGGTCGACAGCTACGTCAACGGCTCCCAGACCTGGCTCACCGAAGTCGCGGACGACATCACGCTCGAGTGGCGGCTCCACCCGGTCGCCGGATACCGGACGCCGAAGCCGCTCTCCCACTACGACGTCTGGGAAGCGGTCACGGACGGCATCCGGGCCGGCACCGATCCCCACGCGCTGCGGCTCGGCGACGAGACCCGCCCGATCACGAGCCTCTGGGACGGTCTCGAGTGCTTCGCCGCGTACGGCGACGACGTCGAGCCGCAACGTCTGGCCGCGCTCGCGACCGAACTTCTCACCGTTGCGCCCGACGGCATCGGACTCGTCGACCACGAATCGATCGGCGACGCGTGGGAAGCGCAGCACGGCAACGTCTCGATCGTCGCGCTGCTCCTCGAACAGCTGACGAATTAGCCGGCTTCGGACCGCCGACGAGCACACCTAGTCGCCACGCCACGGCGGGTTGCGCGGGGCGTCGTACCACGTCGGTTCGGGTGTGCCGTCGATCGCGGCGAAGGCGAGGTCGACCCAGCGGTGCGCGCCCGCGAGGGGTTGCGGGAGTGCGTCGCGCGCGAAGAACCCGACTGCGCTCGTCTCGAGCGGATGCCCTTTGAGCTCGCCCCCGATCATGTTGCAGTGGAACACGAGGGAGTACATCGGGACGCGCGCGAAACCGAGCCGCAAGCCGTCGAGCACCGCGATGAGCTCGACGATCTCGCACTCGATGCCGGTCTCTTCGAGCACCTCTTTGATCGCGATCTCCGACGGCGAGTAGCCGACGTCGGCCCAGCCGACCGGATACAGCCACCAGCCCGAGTCGGCGCGCTGGGTGAGCAGGATCTCGCCCTTGTCGTTACCGACCACCGCGGCGACCGCGACCTTCGGCGTGATGTACCCCGCGACGCCTTCGCCGACGGTGCTCAACCACTCCTCGAACAGCGCATCGGCCTCGGCTTCCTCGATCGCCGCGGCACGGATGTCGGAGGCGACTTTGAGGACCTCCTCGAAGCGCTCCTTCTCGTACAGGCTCTGCGTGAACCCGAGCCCGGTGCGCGCGATGCCCGAGAGCGTCTCGGACCAGCGCAGCAGATCGGAGGCCGAGACTGCGGGTTCGTCGGGAGAACTGGAGTCAGGGCCACGGGAGTCGGGCGGGGCAACCATGCTCCAACCCTATTGACTCAGCCGGGTGACGAGCGCGCCGTGCACCTTCTCGACGAGCTCGGGGTCGTCGATCTTCGCTCCCGCGGCGTCGCGCACGTAGAACACGTCGACGACGCGCTCGCCTTGGGTGGCGACCTTGGCGACGCGCACGTCGAGCCCGAGGTCGGCGAACGTCGCCGCGAGCCGGTACAGCAATCCGATCTCGTCGTCGGCGTGGACTTCGACGAGCGTGTCGGTCGCGGACTCGTCGACGACGATGCGCACCTCGACCGGGCCCGGAGTCGCGCCCCGGCGCGCGTAGTCGCGGCGCCGATCGGCGACGCGCTTCTCGACGTCGAGCTCGCTATCGAGCGCCTGTTGCAGCGTGCGCTCCACGCTTTCACCGCCGTCCTTGACGCGCCCGAACGGGTCGGTCGCACGGAACACGTCGAACGCGAGGCCGTCGGCGGTGCCGAACAGGTTCGCGTCGAGGACGTCCAGGCCGCAGACGGTCAGCGCGCCGGCGAGCGTCGCGAGCAGGCGCGGGCGGTCACGGGCGAGCACGGTGACGGCCACGTGACCGGCCGCGAGGCGGCACTGGATCGCCGCCGCGTGGTTCAAGGTGTCGGCATTCGCGCCGTTGGCCGCGAGCAGCGCCGCGTGTTCGATGATCTCGTCGATCGGGAACGCGAGGAGGTACGCCTGCGGCATCCGCGCCACGAACGCGGCAGCTGTCTCCGCGCCGAGGCGCTCCGTGAGCAGCTCGCGGCGGTCGTCGGCGATGGCGGCCGCCTGACCCCGCTCGATCGCGGCTGCGGCTTTGACGAAGAGGTCGCGCAGCAGCACCCCCTTCGTCGCGCCCCACGCGGCCGGGCCGGTGGCGCGCGAGTCGCCAATCGTGAGCAGGTAGAGCAGCCGCAACCGTTCTGCGTCGCCGGCGCACGCGGCGGCGAGGTTGTCGGCGACGGTCGCGTCGGAGAGGTCGCGGCGAGTCGCGATCTCGGCCATCAGGAGGTGGTTGCGCACGAGCCAGGCCACGATCTCGCGGCCTTCGCTGTCGAGTCCGATGCGCCGCGCCAGCTGCGATGCGATCGTGGCGCCCGCGTCCGAGTGATCAGTGACCATGCCCTTGCCGATGTCGTGCAACAGCGCGCCGAGCAACAGCAGCTCGGGCCGGCGGCACGCGCGGGCCACGACACCGTCGAAGCCGGGCTTCGGTGCATCGCCTGCGTCGAGGAGCTCCGCGGAGATCGCGAGCGCCTCCAGCAAGTGCCGATCGACGGTGAAGCGGTGGTACGCGTTCCGTTGCGGCCGCGACCGCACGTGCTCCCACTCCGGGAGAAGGCGCACGAGGACACCTTCGTGATCAAGCGCCTCGAACACCGGGATCGCGCCCGCGCCCGCGCGCAACAGGCGCAGGAACGCGGCGCGCTCCCAGACGTCCCACGTCGGGTCCGACATCGAGCGGAGCCGGAGCAGCGTGGCCCGTTCGAACGGCGCGTCGGCCTCGGCTGCGGCGGCGGCGGCTTCGAGGACCCGCAACGCCGATACCGGCGGTTCCTCGGTGACGATCACCCGGCCCTCGCGCAACAGCACGTCCTCGGCGAGCACGCGGTCGCGATGCGCGACCCGGTTGCTCGGACCGTCCAGGTGGTCACGCACCCGACTCCACAGGTCTTGGCTCACCCACGCCACCTCGCGCGCCAGCGTCGACAGTTGGCGCACCATCGCGTCGGCCGCGGCATCGGGCGCGTCGGCCGCGCCATCGGTCGCGTCGACCGCGACGGCGCCCGCGCCGACGAGCGCCGCGACGGCCGCCTGCTCCTGCAGCGCGAGCCGGTCGCTGCGGCCGTTGGTGACACGGTGCAGCGCGACACGCAGGTCGAGCAACAGGGCCCGCGCCGCGGCGAGACGCGGTGCGTCGGCCGCGGTCAAGAACCCGCGCGCTTCGAGGCCGAGCAGCCCCGGTGCGCCGAGCGCATCGCCGGCCCACGCGAGCGACTGGATGTCGCGCAGGCCGCCGCCACCGTCCTTGAGGTCGGGTTCGAGCATCTCGGCCACGAGCCCGGGGCGGACGCGCCGCAGCTCCGACGCTTCGGCCAGCTGCGTGAGCAGCCGACGGCTCCGCCGCTGCGCGAGCTGCCGCCCGCGCGTCACGAGCTCTTCGGTGAGCTCCTCGGCGCCGGCGATGTGCTGCGCGTCGAGGAACGCCGTGAGCGCGTCGACGTCCTCGTCCGCGAGCGCGAGCGAGTCCTTCACGGTGCGCGTCCCGTGCCCGGTCACGAAGCCGGCGTCCCACAGCGGGTACCAGATGCGCTCGGCGAGGTCGCGCACGGCGGGCAGTGCGCGACCCTTCGCGTCGTGCAGCAAGAGCACGTCGATGTCGGAACCGGGGCACAGCTCGCGGCGGGCATACGAGCCGAGGGCGACGAGGGCGACGCGCGTCTTGCCGGCGACGTCCTCGAACAATTCCCGGAGCGTCCGGTCGAGCACGGCCGCGAGCGCTTCACCGAACGCGACGCCCCGCAAGGTGGTGTCGGCGAGCAACGACGCGCGGGCGTCCCGCAACGATGCCGCGATCATTCCGTCACGGTAGCGACTCGCTACGAATCTCGGCGTGGAAACGCCGACATGAGGCGCGCGCCCGGGGGCCGCCAGGCCCGCTTGCGGCCGATCAAGGTGCGCAGGTCCTGAACGGGTTGCGGCGGGGCGAAGAAGTATCCCTGCGCTTCGTCGCACCCGAGCGCGACGAGCTCCGCGAGCTGGCTCTCGGTCTCGACCCCTTCCGCCACGACCTGCAGGTCGAGCGCGTGCGCGAGCCCGATCACCGCGGACACGATCGCGGTGTCACCGGGGTCGGTGCCGAGCCCGCTCACGAAGGAACGATCGATCTTGACCGCGTCCACCGGGAAGCGCTTCAAGTAGCCGAGTGACGAGTAACCCGTGCCGAAGTCGTCGATCGACAACCGCACACCGAGCGCCCGGACGCGTTCGACCACGCTGATCACCGCGTCGGCGTCCTCCATCAACACGCTCTCGGTGATCTCGAGGCAGAGGTTCTCGGGCATCACGCCTGAACGCTCGATGACCTCCGACAAGCGTTCGGCCAGACCCGGCTGCGCGAGCTGGCGGGCCGACAGGTTCACCGAGACCAGGAACGGCTGCTCGTGCTCGACCTGCCAGCGCGCCGCTTCTTCCGCCGCGGCTTCGAGCACCCAGCGACCGAGCTCGACGACGAGACCCGTCTCCTCGGCCAGCGGGACGAACTCGTCGGGAACCATCAGGCCGCGCTCCGGATGTTGCCACCGCACGAGCGCTTCCGCACCGACGCAGCGCGCGTCGCGCAGCGACACCACCGGCTGGAAGAACAGGAGCAGCTCACCGTGCTCGAGCGCGCGGTGGAGGTCGTTCTCGGTCGCGTGCCGGACGACGGCCCGAGCGCGCATCGTCTCGTCGAACACTGCGACCCGGCCGCGACCCGATTCCTTCGCGTGGTACATCGCGGCGTCGGCGTCGCGGAGCAGCTCCTCCGGGCGTTCCTCGCCGGTCGCGAGCGCGATGCCGACGCTCGCACTCACGAACGTCTGCGCGCCACCGACGATGAAGGGCGCGGCCACGGTCTCGAGGAGACGTTCGGCGATCTCGATCGCGCGATCACGCGAGGTCGCGGTCGTCAGGTCGTCGCAGAGGATCGTGAACTCGTCGCCCCCGAAGCGCGCCACCGTGTCGCCGGGTCGCAACACGGACTCGAGCCGGCGCGCCACCGACATCAGGAGCTCGTCGCCCGCGTCGTGGCCGACGCTGTCGTTCACGTTCTTGAACCGGTCGAGGTCGATGAACAGCACTGCGACCTCGCGATGCATGCGCTTGCAGCGCGCGATCGCCAGGCTCAACCGGTCGAGGAACAACAACCGATTCGGCAGGCCTGTCAACGGGTCGTGCATCGACTGGTGGGCGAGTCGTTCCTCGAAGGCCTTGCGCTCGATCGCGATCGACGCCAGGTGCGCGAGCAGCGAGAGGATCTGTTCGTGCTCGGAGTCGGGTGACTGCGGGACGCGTGCGTAGACGTCGAGCGTGCCGAGCACCGCGTGCCCGTCACTCGCGAGGATCGGCGTCGACCACGACGGCGCGCAGGTCGTAGGCGTGCGCGAGCTCGCGGTGCTCGGCCCACCGCGGGTCGTTCGCGATGTCGGCGACCGCGATCGCGGTGTGGCGGTGTGCGGCCGTGCCGCTCGAGAGCGCGAGCGGCCCGACCGGTAGGTCGTCGATCGCCTCCCAGAAGCCGGACGGCAGGCTCGGGCACGCGCCGATCTGGAGGGTCTGGCCGTCGGCGGAGAGCAACGAGAGCACGCACGCGAGCCGCGGGAAGTGATCCTCGACCGTCCGCGCGATCGTGGTCAGCGTCTCGTCGAGCGGCACCCCGCGCGCGACCTGTTCCAGGATCTCGGCCTGATGCCCGGTGAGCACCGCGGCCCGGCGCCGCTCCGTGACGTCACGACCGACCGACTGGAACTCGACGACCGTGCCGTCGTCGTCGAGGAACGCGCGGTCGGTCCATTGGTACCAGTGCACCGACCCGTCTTGCGCGTGTTCCCAGTCTTCTTGGGTCTGCACCTCGTTGCCGGGGCCGAAGTCGGCGAGGCGGGCCAGCTCGGCCGACCGCTCGGCCGGCGAGAACAGGTCGATGAGAGGCGATCCGAGCAGCTCCGGCGCGGCGCGCCCGAAGAACTCCGCGAACGGCCGGTTCACGAACGTCAGCGTCGTGTCCGGGAGATACCGGCAGACGAGCTCGGTCTGGTCGTCGACGACCGCGCGGTAGTGCGCCTCGCCTTCGCGAAGGCGGCGTTCGCTCGCACGCAGCGCGTCCTCGGCGAGCTTGCGTTCGGTGATGTCCCGAACCGTGACGACGATGCCTTGCACCGACGGGTCGTCGAGCAGGTTGTTCGCGAGGATCTCCGCGTACATCCACGAGCCGTCGGCACGCTGCAAGCGCACCTCGAACGGCCGGAACATCCCGCGCACCTCGCGCGCGCGCTCGAACAAGTCGACGATCGCGGGGCGGTCTTCGGGGTGGACGACTTCGAGGATGTGTTCGCCGTAGCCGGCGCCTTCCGGATAGCCGAGCACATGGGTCGTGACCGAGCTCGAATACCGGAGCTTCCCGTCGGCGTCGATGACCGAGATGACGTCCGACGCGCTGGCGACGAGCGCTTGGAGCCGCTCCTCGCTGGCGCGGATCGCCGCGTCCGCGTCGACGCGGTCCGTGATGTCGCGGCTGTTCGTGACGATGCCCCGCACCGCGGGGTCGTGCAGCTGGTTCACCGCGATCATCTCGACCCATCGGTACTCACCGTCGGCGCGCTGCAACCGCGCCGTGATCGTCTCGATCGCACCGGGCGTCTTGCGCAGCTTCTGGAACATCTCGCCGAGCAGCGCGACATCCTCCGGCCACATCGCGTCGAACGGTGGCGGCGAACCGATCAGCGCGTCGACGTCCTTGCCGATGAACGCCGAGGCACTCGGGCTCACGTAGGCGATGGTGCCGTCTTCTTCGAGCACGAGGATCATGTCGGTGAGGTGCTGCACGAGCGAACGGAAGCGGGCCTCGCTCGCCTCCACCGCGCGTTGCGCCCGTTTCTGCTCGGTCACGTCGGCGGCGATGACGACCGCGGTGACGGGACGACCGTTGCTGTCCCGCAGGGGCGCGATCGCCAGGTTGCACTCGACCACTTGCCCGTCGCGACGCGTGATGCTCGCCTCGTAGCCGGTGACGGTGTCCCCCGCGAACGCGCCTTCGACGAGCCCGTGTACGTCGAGCTCCTCGGCCGCGAACGGCGCGCGACTGCCGACGATGTCAACTGCGGTCCAGCCGAACATCTGCTCGCACGCGACGTTCCAGACGTGCACCTGGCCGTGCCGATCGAGCGCGAGGATCGCGACCGGCGACGCCTGCACGATCGCGCGCAACGCCATCTCGCTCCGACGACGGGCGCTTTCGGCCTCCCGCCGGTCGGTGACGTCACGCGCGTTCACGACGAAGCCCTGCACGACCGGATCCGCCAGCAGGTTGGTGACGTTGCCTTCGAACGAGCGCATCGTCCCGTTGCGGTGGCGCAGGCCGCCCTCGATGAAGATCGGCACACCCGGCTGCTCGCTCAGCGCTCGGGCGATCGGCGCGATGTCGAGGTCGGAGATCGCAGCGAGAGTCTGGCCGGCGAGCTCATCGGGCGCGTACCCGAGCAGCGGCTCGGCGGACGGGCTCACGTACTTGACGACGCCGGCGCGGTCGAGGACCGCGAGGAGGTCGGGGGCGTGGGCGACGACCGAACGGAACCAGAGAACCGCCCGGGTCGGCGGCTTCCCGGCTCGCGCGGCATCGGCATCCGCCGGTTCGGTGGCGGGCTGATCAGGATCCGGGGCGCTCATGTCCCACGTGCAATCTCCATCGCGAGCCCCATTATCACGACTCCGGCCGCTCGGGACCGGTTGTTCGAGCGCGGAGCACCTTGGACTTCCCGATGCCCCACACCATCAACATCGGCGCGAGATCGTCGTCCCCAAGATCTGCCAGTGACTGCGGCACCAACGCGTACACGTCGTCCGGGAAGGAACGGGTGTCGAAGGGATCGCGCTCGACCGGCGGCACCCCTGCCGCGGCGAGCACGCTCGTCGCTTCTCGGCGCAGCGTGCGGACGATCGCGAGCGGGGTGGTGCGCTGGCGGGCGACGTCCGTCGCGAACAGCTCGCGGAGCTCCGCGACCGTGCGGACCGCGCCGGACGCACCGGCCGCGCGGGCCCGGTCGAGCACTCCCGGGCGCTCGGACGCGTCGAGCCGGCCCCACGCGTCGAGGATGCGCGTGATGGCGTCCACGACCCATTGCGCGGCGAGCCGCTCGACGCCCGCCACGATCACCGCGCTCGTCTCCTGCATGAGTGCGAGGCCTTCGGCAGCTTCGTCGCCGGCGTCTTCGCCCTCGGGTCCTGACATCGAGCAACATCGTCGCATGCGGATCCGCGCGCTCTCGGTGTTCGAGCGCATCGTCTACCACTGTGCGTGCGTCGACACGCAGGATCCGGCCCGCCCGGTGCTCGAGGTCGACGCGGTGTTGCGTGAAGGCGATGCGGACGGGCCGCTGCTCGTCACGGTCGCGGACTACAAGCACATGATCGGCTTCGACGCGGCGCACGCGTGCCTCCCGCAGCTGCGCGCCGCGGGTCGTACCGAGGTCCACGACGGCGTCGAGTACCTCACCTTCCCGATGTGGAGCGCGGCGGACATCGGTCCGTGAGGCGGCGAGCGAAGCGAGCTCGCGGCGAACGGCGCAGCTCCAATCGCCGGCGCAGCCGGCCGCTCAGCAAGCCGTTCCCTCAGCCAGCAACGACGTCGCCTTCCATGGGGTTGACGGTGCAGCCGAGGTCTTGGAGGTAGGCGATCGCGGCGTCGCACGCGTCGTGCGGGCCCGCGAGCTCGAGGATGATCCATCCCGAGCGATCCTCGACGTTCGCACGCCGGATGTTGGGCACGACGTCGTAGTGCTTGATGATCTCGTAGATCAGCGGCCGGTCGACCAACGTCTCGGGGAACGAGACGAAGAGCCGGAGCGAGTCCTGATGCGTCATGACTCGGAGCTTCGGGGCCCGCCGGGACCGCGCAGGCCGGCGCGCGCGCACGCCTCGGCCGCGGGCAGCACCAGCCCGGTGAAGAACGGGCCGAAATCGGCGTAGCGGGCGGACACGGGATCGAAGCGCATCTCCTGCACGATGTCCTTCAGCGCGACGGGGTCGTCGGCGAGCAGGGTGACGCCCCACTCCCAGTCGTCGAGCCCGGTCGAACCCGTGATCAGCTGGAGGATGCGACCCGCGTAGGTGCGGCCGACGCGCGCGTGGCCGGCCATCAGCTCCTTGCGCTGCGCGAACGGCAGCTCGTACCAGTTCGCGTCCGCGGTGCGGCGCTTCGACATCGGGTAGAAGCCCAGCATCTGCTTGGCGGGCAACCGGGGGTGCAGCCGGTTCTCGCGGTAGTGCGCCATGCGCTCGTTCCACGCCGCGAGCGCGCCCGCGAGGTCGCCTCCCGACAAACCCTCGTCCCGCTCCAGCCGGCCGCGTTCGTCGTCCTCGGTCGTGGTGTACTCCGACGCCTCGGTCAGTGACACGAACGAGTACGTGGGGACGAGCGGCGCCGTGAGCAGCTCCTGCTGGAACGCCTGCAGCCGGGCGAGGTCGGGGCCGAGCGCGACGACACCGAGATCGGCCTTGTGTCCGAGCACCGCGACGCAGAGCGCCTGGTGACCATCGGCTTCGAGCGACGCGACCGCGTCGACGACGCGCTTCGCCGCGCCCGGCTCGCGCTCGGCCCGCTCTCGATCGACCCGGTAGTAGAGGTGCAGAACGCCCCAACCGACCGTGGGGGTGACAGGCTCCACGGGGCGCAGGTTAGGCGGCCCGGTGTCAGGCCGACGCACCCTTCGCTTCGCCGGCGCCGTACTGCCCGAGGCCGCCGAGCATCGAGAAGAGGTCGGTCACCTCGTTCGCGGGCGGCGCCTGCACGGAGACGTCGACGCCGTAGTCGTACATCTCCATGTCGATGTGGACACCGCCGCTCGCGGCACCGATCTCCATGCGCATGCGCCGCAGCCGGCCGTTGGCGTCGATCCACACGTCCATCGGCAGCTCGTTGCTCCCGACCTGCGTACGCAGCTGCTCGAAGCTCTTGGCGAGCTGGTCGGGGTCGATGCCCAACCGCTGTGCGAGGTCGTCGGGAACCCGGTCGAGGGCCTTCGTCAGATCCAGGGTCGCGTGGTAGTGCGTCGTGTCGACGTCGCGCAGCTTGTCGTGGCCGACCTCGGTCACGTCCGACGACACCGCGGCGAGGTACTGGAGATACTGCGTCGGGTCGGTCTGGCCGAGCTGCCCGAGCGAGTCCTGCGAGCGACCGAGGTCGCCGAGCGCGGCTCCGAGATCCATCGACACCCAGGGCGTGTCGGTCCCCATACCCTGCGCGAGCAACGCCGGGTACTTCATGTACATGACCTTGTCGACGAGCCGGAGCTCGATCGAGGTGTCGGCATCACCCGGCCGGCCGGGCGCCAGCTGCGCGAGCAACGGACCCATGTCCATCGTCATCTGCATGTCGCCGGTCGCGAAGTCGGTCAGCCCGGCGGCCGTGATCTCGGCGTCCGACTGACCCGGAACCGCCATCGACATCTTCATCGAGATGCGTGCGCTGCCGGCGTCCATCGTCGTGGACGCGGCGTCGACCAAGCGGTCCCGGATGACGACCCCGGAGTGGGCACCGGCCGCCGCGGTCGGTTGGGAGCCCGACGAGGTCGTGTCGCCGGCACTCCCGCCGCACGCGCCGAGGGCGAGGCCGCCGGCGACGACGAACGTCAACAGTGTTCGAGTTCGCATCCCTACATCGCCTTTCGCGCGCGTCCCTGCGCGCTCCGGTGTCTTGCTCGAATCCATTGGTATCGGACGCGAAACGGGGCGCCCGTAGGGGCGCCCCGTCGGAATTCGCGTTCGACGCCTAGAAGTCGCCCATGCCGCCCATGTCGGGCATGCCGCCGCCGGGCATGCCGCCGGCGCCCTTCTCCTCGGGCTTGTCCGCCACGACCGCCTCGGTCGTGAGGAACAGCGCCGCGATCGACGCCGCGTTCTGCAGCGCCGAGCGGGTGACCTTGGCCGCGTCGATGACACCAGCCTTCACCAGGTCCTCGTACTCGCCGGTGGCCGCGTTGAGGCCGTGCGAACCCTTGAGGTTCTTCACCTTCTCGACGATCACGCCGCCTTCCATACCGGCGTTCACGGCGATCTGCTTCAACGGCTCCTCGAGCGCCCGAGCGACGATCTTGGCGCCGGTCGAGACGTCACCGTCGAGCGTGGCCGCGTGCTCGAGCACCTTCGCCTGGGCCCGCAGCAACGCCACGCCACCACCGGGGACGACGCCTTCTTCGACGGCGGCCTTCGTGGTCTGCACGGCGTCCTCGATGCGGTGCTTCTTCTCCTTCAGCTCCACCTCGGTGGCGGCGCCGACCTTGATGATCGCCACACCACCGGACAGCTTGGCGAGACGCTCCTGGAGCTTCTCGCGGTCGTAGTCGGAGTCGGTGTTGTCGATCTCGTTGCGGATCTGGTTGATGCGGCCCTGGACGTCGGCCTTGGAGCCACCACCCTCGACGATCGTCGTCTCGTCCTTCGTCACCACGACCTTGCGGGCGCGGCCGAGGAGCTCGAGACCGATGCTGTCGAGCTTCAGACCAACCTCTTCCGACACGACCTGCCCACCGGTGAGGATGGCCATGTCCTGGAGCATCGCCTTGCGGCGCTCACCGAAGCCGGGCGCCTTGATGGCGACCGACTTGAAGGTGCCGCGGATCTTGTTGACGACGAGCGTGGCGAGCGCCTCGCCCTCGACGTCCTCGGCGATGATCACGAGCGGGCGACCGCCCTGCATGACCTTCTCGAGGACCGGCAACAGGTCCTTGACCGCCGAGATCTTGTTCGAGACGAAGAGCAGGAACGGGTCGTCGAGGACGCCCTCCATGCGCTCGGGGTCCGTGACGAAGTACGGCGAGATGTAGCCCTTGTCGAAGCGCATGCCCTCGACGAGGTCGAGCTCCATGCCGAAGGTCTGGCTCTCCTCGACGGTGATGACACCGTCCTTGCCGACCTTCTCGAGCGCCTCGGCGATCATCTGGCCGATCTCCTTGTCGGCCGCGGAGATCGCGGCGACGTTGGCGATGGCGGCCGGGTCGGTCTCGACCTTCTTCGACAGGCTGCGGATCGACTCGACGGCGGCCTCGACCGCGCTCTCGATGCCCTGCTTCAGGACCATCGGGTTGGCACCGGCGGCAACGTTGCGCAGACCCTCGCGCACCATCGCCCAGGCGAGGACGGTTGCGGTGGTCGTGCCGTCACCGGCGACGTCGTCGGTCTTCTTGGCGACTTCCTTGACGAGCTCGGCGCCGATCTTCTCGTACGGGTCCTCGAGGTCGATCTCCTTGGCGATGGAGACACCGTCGTTCGTGATCGTGGGCGCGCCCCACTTCTTCTCGAGAACGACGTTGCGACCCTTCGGTCCCAGCGTGACTCGGACAGCGTCGGCGAGCTTGTTCATGCCCGCTTCGAGCGCCCGGCGCGCGTGCTCGTCATATGCGATCTGCTTCGGCATTGCGAAAGACCCCCTCGGCAGCGTCGGTGCTGCGGTGCTCGGGTTGGGCGGAGACTTGCGAGTCAAGACTTGCGAGTCACTGAGTCTACAACTCGCGGTTAGCACTCTCAGGTCTCGAGTGCCAACCCATGTTGGCACTCGCTGCCGTCGAGTGCAAGTGGTCAGGTCAGGAGGCCCTGGCCCAGGAACCCGCCCTCGGCCGGCACCCCGGGCAGCACGTAGAAGAACCCGCCGCCCACCGGCAGGATGTACTCCTCGAGCGGCTCACCGTTCAGGCGCTGCTGCACCGCGAGGAAGCCGTCGTCCAGGCTGGCCTGGAACGCGCTGAAGAGCAGGCCTTGGTCCAGGCGACCCGCACCGTCGAAGCCGCGGGAGTAGCTGAAGCCCCGGCGCAGGGCGAGCTGCGCGCCGCGCCTCAGGCGTCGCGCGCGAGCATCGACAACTGGTCGGGGACGTACCGCCCGACCGAGAAGTGCCCCTCGCCCGGCAGGACGTGAAGGGTCGCGTTCGGCAGTCGTTCGTGCAGCGTGTGCGCGTGCTCGAGCGGCACGATCGTGTCGGCATCACCGTGCCAGATGTCGACGGGCTGCGTGACTGACTCCGGCTCGACGCCCCACGGCGTCGCGAAGGCCCACTGATCACCCGCGTCGCCGGCCGCGCCTTGGCGTGCACCTTCTGTGATCGTCGCCATCGCCGCCTCCACGTAGGCGGAATCCGCGAACGCTTGCTCATCCGCGGGCGAGACGTTCGCGAGCTCGTCCATGAGCCCGCTCTCGAACACGCGCTCGAACTCCGGCCACGGCATCGTTGCCGCGCGTTCCTTCAGCTCGATGTCGATGGCGCTCCGCAGCTCCTGCTCGGGCGCCAGCGAGGCAACCAGCACCACGTGCGTGACACGCGCACCCAGCGCCGACGCGATCGCCAGTGCGTGCGGACCACCTCCCGAGTACCCGGACACCGCGAACGCGTCGATGCCGAGCGCATCGACCAACTGCTCGACGTCCGTCGCCCAGTCCGACACGCAACGGGCGCGGCCGAACCCGGACGACTCTCCGTAGCCCGGGCGATCCGGCGCGACGACCCGCAACCCACGCGTCGCCAGCAACTCGTCGTAGATCGCCATTTCCAAGCGCGACGAACCCGTGCCGTGGTTCGCCACGAGCACCTCCGGCCCGGACATGGCTCCGATCTCCGCCCAGGACAGCGTGCGCCCGTCCTCGAGCCTCATCGTCCTCGACTGCATGGGCCCCCCGATCGCCGCGTGCGCTGGATAGCGTCCCACGAATGGGCGACGGCCGCATCGCACCGGACGACCCTCGTGCCGCCGACGTCCGCGCGCTCCTCGCGACGCATCTGGCCTTCGCGAACGAGCACAGTCCGCCCGAGGACGTCCACGCGCTCGACCTCGACGGTCTGCTGGCGCCCGACATCCTCTTCGTCAGCTACCGCGACCACGGCGAGCTCATCGCGATCGGTGCGCTCAAGACGCTCGGCAGCTACCACGCCGAGCTGAAGTCGATGCACACCGCGGAAGCCGCGCGCGGTCGCGGGATCGGCCAGGCGATGGTCGACCACCTCCTGGCCGTTGCACGCGAGCGCGGCATCACGCGCGTCAGCCTCGAGACCGGGACGATGGAGGCGTTCGCGCCGGCGCGATCGCTGTACGCGCGCGCCGGCTTCGAACCGTGCCCACCCTTCGGCGACTACCCCGACAGCTCCTACAGCCTCTGCATGACGCGATTGCTGGACGGCGAGCGTTGACCTGAGCCAGGTGTGGATCAGAAGTCCGAACGCGAGACACGCACGCTTCCGACGCGCTAGAAGGAGAGCGCTCAGTTCGCTCGCGCGGGGGGACCAGCGTGGATGTTCAACGAACCGGCCGGATCTTCGGCTGGCTGTTCATCGGTACGTTCATCACCAGCATCCCAGCTCGCCTTCTCTTCATCCATGGAGTGGGCGCGAGCTGGAGTGACATGCACTTCGTACCCGGGGATACCTCCACCGCGAGCCTGAAGCTGGGCGCGGTCCTCGAGTTCGGACTGATCGTCACTCAAATCGGAACCGCAGTCGTCATCTATCCGCTCGTCCGGCGGCAGAGCGAAACGGTTTCGCTCGGGTACGTCGCGGCCCGCATCATGGAGTCCGTCTTCGCCGCGATCGGCCTCATGAGCATCATCTCGGTTGTGTCCGTCGCGGAGGCGTTGAGCGGAGCTCGTGGCATCGGAGCGACGGCGCTCAGCACTCAAGGTGATGCGCTGGTGCACACCTACGAGTGGGCATTCCAATGGGGGCCTGGACTCGTTGCGGGAATCGGGAACGGTTTGATGCTGGGCTACTTGATGTACCGATCGGCGCTGGTCCCGCCGCGTATGGCGCTGTTGGGTCTTATCGGTGGCTCTTTGTTGATCTTGTCATTCGTGCTGACCCTGTGCGATGTGTACGAGAACGGTTCGGGTCTGTCTGGCCTCCTGACACTGCCGGAGGCCGCGTGGGAGTTGTCACTCGGCATCTACTGCGCGTGGAAGGGGTTCAGGCCCGAGAGCCCGCTCGCCCGACCAGACACGGAAATGGCGATCGCTCGCTAGAGCGGGCGCCGCGCCAGATTGCGCGAGAGCGAGCAGGTGTGCACGCCTGGTCGCGGCGCGTCAGTCTTCGACGACGTGGGTGGCGAAGCGGGCGCGGGCGGATGCCCATTCGCGTTCGTCGATGCGACCGTCGGGGCCGATCGCGTCTGCGGCGGCCCAGGCCATAGCGAGCGCGTGATGTGTGTTGTCGTGCGCGAACAAGCCTTGGCGGCCGAAGTGAAGGACGCGCGGGAGCGCGGATGCCCATTCGTCGACGGTCGCGAACGCGGCCTCGTAGCCGAGGCGGTAGACGGGGTACGCGCGCGGAACCTTGCGCACGACGACGTCGATCGGTTGGGGCGTCGGGAGATCGCTGCGCGTGAGGGCGTCGCGGACTGCGCCGGCGAGCGCGTCGGGTGACGCAGTCCAGGTGTCGTCGCCGACCGAGCAGGGGATCTCCGCGCACAGCACGGTGACGGCGCGCGGGTCGTCCGGGTTGTCGCGGTAGTTCTTGGGCTCGGAGATGCGGCTCAAGAGCACGTCCGCTTCGGGGAAGTAGTGCGCGTCGTATGGCGTCCACTGGTTCCGCGGGAGCGCGAGGTAGACGAGGAGCAGCGCGCGCGTCTGGAGTCGCTGCGCGGCGGCGTCGACTGCAGGTGGAGCGCCGGCGATGCGCGCCAGGAGGGGCAGCGGCAGGGTCGACCAGCACGCGTCCGTCTGGATCGGTCCGCCTGTGGTTGTGTCGATCTCGACGCCGGCGTCGGTCGCGCGAACGGCCGTCACTTCGGTGCCGGTGCGGATGTCTGCCCCCGCGTGCGTCGCGGCGGCGGCGAGCGCTTCGGAGATCTGGCCGTAGCCGCGCCGGGGGTAGTAGAAGCTTCCCCGCTCGGGGTCGGGGCGCACCACGCGGCGCACGAGCGCGCGCGCCGAGCTCGCGCCGATACGGCGCCGGGCAAGCTCACCGGCGAGCTCCGCGGCGGGGAGGCCGAACAGCTTCTCGACGTACGGCGCGTAGAAGCGATCGGTCATCGTCGGGCCGAGCGACGCACGAACGGTTGCCGCGAACGTGTCAGATGCCGACGGGTTTGGGCGCGCGGTTCGCAGCGGGCTCGTTGCCACGTCGCGCGCGAGGCGCATCGACAGCGTCGGCGGCAACTTGCGCACGAGATCGGTCGGGTTCGGCGGGAACGCGACGAAGCGGTCGGCCATGCGAATTCGCCCGCGGCGGGCGCGTTGTTGCAGATCGGTACCGAGCAGTTCGCGCAGCATCGCCATGATCGGTGTGGGAGTTGAGGGATGCAGCCGGTGGCTGCCGTGATCGACGCGCTGGCCCGCGACTTCGAAGCTCGCGGCGAGGCCGCCCACGTGATCGGCGCGTTCGAGCACGGTGACCGCGTATCCCGACTGCGCGAGTCGAAATGCCGCGCCGAGGCCGGCGGGGCCGGCACCGAGCACGACGAAGTCAGCGCCGCGACGTGCTCACGCGGCAACGGCGACGGACACGCGCTCAGGGTATCCTTACGTCCGATGGCTGAACTCCACGACGCAACCGAGGAATACCTCGAAGCGATCCTCGCGATCGAGGAGGACGGTGTCATCCCGCTGCGCGCGCGCCTCGTCGAACGGTTGGGGTTGTCGGCCGCGGCCGTTTCGGAAACTGTCGGGCGCTTGTCCGACAACGGCTACGTCGAGCTCCACGGCGACCGCAGCCTGCACCTCACCACGAAGGGCCGCACGCTCGCGACCACGATCGTGCGGCGCCACCGGCTCGCCGAACGGCTGCTCACCGACGTGATCGGGCTCGAGTGGGAGAAGGTGCACCGCGAAGCCGATCGGTGGGAGCACGCGATCTCCGCCGACGTCGAGGAGAAGCTCGTCGAGCTGCTCGGTGACCCGGCCACGTGCCCGCACGGCAACCCGATCCCGGGCTCCAAGCGCGCCGTGCGCAAGCAGCCGATGATCGCGCTCGCGGCAGCCGACCTGGGCGCGGTGACCGTGACGCGCATCAGCGAGAAACTCGAGCTCTCCGACTCGGGACTCAAGCTGGTCGCCGACGCCCGGCTCATGCCAGGGTGCAACGCGACCATCGTCGAACGCGCCGAGGACGGCGTGCACGTGACGACCTCCACCGGCGAACACGTCGTGCCGACGAAGGTCGCCGAGCAGTTGTACGTCTCGGCCTGAGACGCGCCGCTCGAGTCGGTCAGCCGCCGGCGACGGCCGGCACGATGCTGACGACGGTCGCGTCGTCGACCGGTGTCTCGAGGTTCTGCAGGAAGCGGATGTCCTCGTCGGCGACGAACACGTTGACGAACCGGCGCAGCGCGCCTTGTTCGTCGAAGAGTCGTTCACCGAACCCCGGATGCTGCGCGTCGAGGCCCTTCAGCACGTCCGCGACGGTCGCGCCTTCGACCTTCACCTCGGACGCGTTCCCCGAGAGGTTCCGCAACTGCGTTGGTATGCGAAGGACTGCCATGACTATTGCTCCTTCCGCTCACGGCCGAAGGGCCTTCGGCATGCGGGCCTTCGCTGCATCCGTACCATCAGCTAGTTCTGCTCCTCGAGGTCGAACGCATCGTGGAAGGCGTCGAGGCTCGGTGTGATCGTCGCCGTCGGACCGCTCACCGGCGAGACCGCCTCGATCGTCTTCAAGCCGTGGCCGGTGATGTACACGACGACGCGCTCGTCCGAGCGGATCACGCCTTCCGCCGCCAGTTGCTTCAGCGTCGCGATCGTGACGCCGCCCGCGGTCTCGGCGAAGATGCCTTCGGTGCGGGCGAGCAAGCGCATCCCGTCGACGACCTCGTCGTCGGTGACCGCGGCGAACCCACCGCCGCTCGTGCGCACGGTGTCGAGCGCGAAGTAACCGTCGGCGGGGTTCCCGATCGCCAACGACTTCGCGATCGTCGACGGCTTCACCGGCCGGATCGTGTCGGACTCGTCCTTCCACGCCGTCGCAACGGGTGAGCAACCGAGTGCCTGCGCACCCGAGACGCGCACGTTCGGCTCCTCGTCGAGCAGGCCGACCTTGTGCAGCTCCTGGAAGCCCTTCTGAATCTTGGTGAGGAGGGAGCCACTCGCGACCGGGACGACCACGTGGTCCGGTGTCTGCCATCCGAGTTGTTCCGCGGTCTCGAACGCGAGTGTCTTCGAACCCTCGGCGTAGAACGGCCGCATGTTGACGTTGACGAACGCCCACTCGTACAACCCCGCGAGCTCAGCGCAGAGTCGGTTGACGTCGTCGTAGTTGCCTTCGATCGCGACGAGGTTGCCGCCGTAGACCGCGGTGGTCACGACCTTCCCCTGCTCGAGGTCGGCCGGGATGAACACGTACGACCGCAGGCCCGCGTGTGCCGCGTGTGCGGCGACGGAGTTCGCGAGGTTCCCGGTGGATGCGCACGCGGCCACCTTGAAGCCGAACTCGAGCGCCTTGCTCAGCGCGACCGACACCACGCGGTCCTTGAAGGAGTTCGTGGGGTTGCGCGTGTCGTTCTTGACCCAGACCTCGCCGAGGCCGAGCTCGGCCGCGAGGCGATCGGCGCGCACGAGCGGCGTGAAGCCGGTACCGAGATCGACCGCCACGTCGCTGTGCACGGGCAGCAGGTCGGCGTAGCGCCACAGCGACAGCGGACCGGCGGCGATCTTCTCGCGGCTGACGGAGCGCGCGATCGCGTCGTAGTCGTAGGCCACTTCCAGCGGGCCGAAGCACCACTCGCACGTGTAGATCGGTGCGGTCTCGTACTCGCGACCGCACTCTCGACAACGCAGACCCTGCACGTGGGGTCCGGAAACCTGGACAGTCATGACTGGTCGCTCCACTCCGCGCGGTGACGGCCTGCGGCAAGCGGGGCTGCGCTTCGCTCCATCGTTCTCTCTCCCTTCCGTTCGACGCGCTCTCGAGCGCCTCGAGCGGAAGGCCGCTCATAGGCTGTCTCATCGGTCAGGCATTGGCACCTTGCTCACCGGTACCGGCGTTCCCATCGGATGGGGCGACCGGGTTCGGTGCGCTGGTTGCCGCGGCGTCAAAGGGCCTGTCCCTCAGCCGCTCTGGATGAGCGCGTGCCCGCCCAGGGTAGCACCCGCTCCGGACGCCGCTTCCAGCCATATTCGGCAGACCGGCGCGCGCAACCACTCCCCTAACCTCGCGGCATGGCTCCCCGGGTCTCGGTCTGCCTCCCCGCTCGCGACGAAGCCGCGACCGTCGGCGCGATCGTTGCGGAGATCCGCGCCCAGCTGAGCGGGCGGCGCGGGCTGGTCGACGAGATCGTCGTGCTCGACGACGGCTCGCGCGACGACACCGCGGCGACGGCGCGGGCCGCCGGCGCGCGCGTTGTCGCCGAACGAGACGTCCTCCCCGAGGCCGGACCGGGGAGCGGGAAGGGCAACGCGCTGTGGAAGTCGCTGCACGAATGCCGGGGCGACATCATCTGCTGGATCGACGCCGATCTGCGCAGCTTCACCGCCGACTACGTGACACGACTCGTCGAGCCGCTGCTCACCGAGCCGGACACGCTCTTCGTGAAGGCCTACTACGACCGTTCCTACGACGGCGCCCCGACCGGTGGCGGACGCGTCACCGAGCTCGTCGCCCGCCCGGTGCTGTCGCTCCTGTTCCCGAAGCTGGCCGACATCGTGCAACCCCTCGGCGGCGAGTACGCCGGCCGGCGCGAAGCGCTCGAGCAGCTGCCGTTCGTCGAGGGGTGGGGGGTCGAGCTCGGGCTCCTCATCGACCTCGTCGAACGCTTCGGACGTGATGCGGTCGCGCAGGTCGACCTCGGCGTGCGCGAGCACCGCAACTGGCCTCTTCCCGAGCTCGCACCACAAGCGCTCGCGATCCTCGCGACGGGCTTGCGCAAAGCCGGCCTCGTCGACACCGGCGCACCCTTCGTCGAGCTCCTCCGCGGCGCGGCCGACGGCTCGGTCGACGCGGTGCCGGTCGAAGTCAGGGAGCGCCCGCCGATCATCACGCTGCCCGCGTATCGCGCCCGCTTCCACTGACACGCGCGCTCAGGACGCGAGCGTGCCCCGGCCGGCCTCGACCGCGGCCTCCTCCACGAGCAACGCGGCGCGCGAGTACGCCTCGCTCGGTTGCCACGCGCGATCGGTCAACGTGAGCACGCGCACGCCGGGTCGCGTCTCGAGCTCCTTCCGCGTCGCTTCGACCGCTTGTCCGGCCACGACACACACGTTCGGTACCGCGAACTCCTCGGCCCAGTCGAGTACGCCCGCGACGACCTTGCCCTCGAGACTCGTCGCGTCGAGTCGCCCCTCGCCGGTGACCGCGAGCAGCGTGCCCTCGAGCGCGCGTTCGAACTCGAGCGCTTCGGCCACGACGTCGAAGCCCGGCGCGAGACGCGCGCCGATCGCGGCGAGGCCGCCCGCGAGGCCGCCGGCCGCGCCGCCTCCTTCCAACACCGTGACGTCGACGTGCGTGCGCGCCGAGTACTGCTGCGCGAGCAGCGCGAGCCGGCGCGTCAACAACGCGACCTGCGCACTGCTCGCGCCCTTCTGCGGTCCGTAGACGGTCGCGGCGTCACCGAACACCGTCGTCACGTCACACGCGACCGTCACGTCGAGCCCCTGCAGCGACCAACCGAGCGCGTCGACGGCTCCGAGGCCGCCGTCCGTCGTGGCACTCCCTCCGACCGCGACGATCACCTTGTTGAATCCCTCCCGGCGCGCGACCGCGATCAGCTCACCGGTGCCGCGCGTCGTCGCCCGCAGCGGATCGTTCGCGCCGCCGACGAGCGCGAGCCCGCTGGCGCGCGCCATCTCGATCACTGCAGTCGCGTCCGGGAGCACCAGCCACTGCGCGTCGACAGGATCGCCGAGCGGACCCGTGACCTGCGCCGTGCGCAGCGATCCGCCGCGCGCGGCGAGCAGCGCGTCGATGGTGCCTTCGCCACCGTCCGCGAGCGGCAGGCGGACGACGTCGTCGAACCCCGACCGTTCGAGCCCGGCTGCGATCGCGTCGGCAGCTTCGGTCGCGGAAAGAGTTCCGCGGTACTTGTCGGGACACGCGACTGCGCGGGGCACGTGCAATAGATTGACCGGTCGGCCCGCCTGTTTGTCCACCGGAAGGAATCGAACCTCCCGTGCTCGAACGTGTTCCGCTGCTCGACAAGCACCTCGACGACTACGACGGGATCGTCGAGCCCGGGACGATCGAACGCCTGCGTGAGCTCGCGGCCCCGCTCCAGGGCGCCCGTGTGCTGCACATCAACGCGACCGCGTACGGAGGTGGCGTCGCCGAACTGCTCTCCACCCACGTGCCACTGACCCGCGATGTCGGGCTCGAAGCCGACTGGCAGGTGATCCACGGCAGCGACGAATTCTTCGGCGTCACGAAGACGGTGCACAACGCGCTGCAAGGCGCGGACGTCGAGTGGAACACGCAGATGGAGCGGGTCTACCTCGAGCGGGTGCTCGACAACGCGCTCGCGCTCGACGGCGAGTACGACTTCATCGTCATCCACGACCCGCAGCCGGCGGCGATGCGCGAGTTCGTCCGCGGCCACGCCGCCGACCGACCCGACACGAAGTGGATCTGGCGCTGCCACATCGACCTCACGGATGCCAACCCGCGCGTCTGGGACTTCTACCGCCCGTACGTCGAGCAGTACGACGCGTCGGTGTGGACGATGCCGCAGTTCGTTCCCGCCTCACTCGAGATGGATCACATCGTGCACGCGCCGCCGTGCATCGACCCGCTCTCGGTGAAGAACCTCGACCTGGCCGATCCGTTCGTCAAAGAACTGTGCAAAGGCTACGGCGTGCGCGCCGAGGATCCGCTCCTCGTGCAGGTCAGCCGGTTCGATCCGTGGAAGGACCCGGTCGGGGTGATCGAGGCGTTCCGCCTGGTGCGCAAAGACGTGCCGGACGCCCAGCTCGTGCTCGCGGGTTCGATGGCAACCGATGACCCCGAGGGGTTCCACTACTGGGAGCTCACGAACGAAGCGCGTGCCGGCGACCCCGACATCCACCTGCTGTCGAACATCCAGCAGGTCGGCTCGGTGCAGATCAACGCGTTCCAACGCGCCGCCAACGTCGTCATCCAGAAGTCCTTGCGCGAAGGGTTCGGCCTCACAGTGGCCGAAGGCTTGTGGAAGGGCCGCCCGGTGGTCGGCGGCCGGTGCGGCGGCATCACGCTGCAGATCGAGGACGGCATCAACGGATACCTCGTCGACGACGTCGAGCAGGCGGCGGCGCGCTGCATCGAACTGCTCGGCAATCCCGACAAGGCCGACGCGATGGGCCACACGGGTCGGGAGACCGTCCGCAGCAACTTCTGCTCGACGCGTGAGCTCGAAGACTGGCTGCGGCTGTTCGCCGATCTGAGCGGCGCACATTGATCGTCGTCTCCCACCGCGGCCCGTACCGGTTCTTCCTGAGCGACGACGGCACGTTCTCCGCCCGCCGCGGCGCGGGCGGCGTCGTGAGCGCGCTCGGGCCGCTGCTCCTCGACTCGCCGGTCGAGCACACGTGGATCGCGGCCGCGATGAGCGCCGACGATGTGGCCGCGACCGAAGCCGGCGAGACCGAGGATCTCGGCGTGGACCTGCACCTGCTGGACCTCGACAGGCACGAGCACCGCTTGCACTACGACGTCATCTCCAACGGTGTGCTGTGGTTCCTGTTCCACGATCTGTTCGACACCGTGCGCCGGCCCGTGTTCGACCGCCGCTTCCGCGAGGCCTGGGATGCCTACGTGTCGGTGAACGAGTCGTTCGCGACGGCGGCGGCCGCCGTCGCACCCGAAGGCGATGTCGTGCTGGTGCAGGACTACCAGCTCGCGCTCGTTCCTGCGCAGCTCCGTGCGATGCGTCCGGACCTGCGCATCGTGCACTTCACGCACACGCCGTTCTGCGGACCCGACGGCATCCGGTTGTTGCCGACCGACGTCGCCGAGCAACTGTGCGCGTCGCTCGCGGGCGGTCCCGCCGGGTTCCACACGCCCCGCTGGGCCGCTTCGTATGTCGCTTCCGTGCACGAGGTGCTCGGCGCGGGCGTGCAGCCGGTCACGCCGTTCGCCGCGAGTCTCGGCACTGACATCAACGCGCTGCGGGAGATCGCGGCCGAGCCCGCCACCCGCGAGGCAGCCGCGGCGTTCGACGACGTCGTCGGCGACCGCCTCGTGATCCTGCGCACCGACCGCGTCGAGCTGTCGAAGAACATCGTGCGTGGCTTCATGGCCTACGACCGCCTGCTCGAAGCCCGTCCGGGGATGCGCGGGCGCGTCGTGTTCGCGGCACTGGTGTACCCGTCGCGTCAGGAGCTCCCCGAGTACCTGGCGTACGCCAACGAGATCGAGCAGGTTGTCGATCGCGTCAACGAGCGGTGGGCGACGCGAGATTGGCTGCCGATCGTGTTCGACCAGCGCGACGACTTCGCCCGGTCCGTCGCGGGCATGCAGCGCTACGACGTGCTGTTCGTGAACCCGGTCAAGGACGGTCTCAACCTCGTTGCGAAGGAAGGCCCGCTCCTCAACCGGCGCGACGGTCTGGTCTGTCTGTCACGCGAGGCCGGAGCGTTCGAAGAGCTCCGCGACGGCGTGCTCGAGTTGCACCCGTTCGACATCGAGCAGATGGCCGGAGCGCTGGACGACGCGCTCGCGACGCCGATGGACATCCGTGCGACGACCGCCGCGCGCCTCCGGGATCTCGTCCTCCAGCGCACGCCCGCGTCGCTGGCTCGCCGATCTGGTCGCGCACGCGATCTGAGCCCGTCAGCCGCGAGCGCGTTCCGCCACGGCTGCGAGAAGGTCGAGCAGAGCCTCGGGTCCATCGACGAGCGTGTCCACCGACGCCCGCAGTTCGGGCGGGGCTTCGGGCGACAGCACGCCGATGCGGACCGCACGCCCGATCTGTCCGGTGTCCGCGGCACGTTCCAGCGCGGCGAAGGCGGGAATGTCGCCGAGGTCGTCGCCGGCGAAGGCGCCCACGGCGAAGCCGGCGACCAGCTGCGCGACCACCGTCCCCTTGTCGACGGGCACCGGCGGCCGCAACTCGACGGCCTTGCGCCCCCGTTGCGGCGCGTCGAGGCCGAACTGCGCCGCGAGGTCGGCCGCGACCGCGGTCACCTCCGCCGCGTGGTCCGACGCGGTGCGCCAGTGCAAGGTGATCGCGGTCCTGCCCTTGCGCTCCACATAGATCCCCGGCAGGCGCGCCTCCGCGAGCGCCGCGGCCTCCGCGATGCGGTCGAGGTACGGCTGCGTACGTGGATCGACCGTGAGCACCCCGTCGGCGTAGGACTCGAGGCCGTACTGACCGGCCAGCGTGAGGCCCGGCACGGGCAGGTGCTCGACGAGGAAGTCGACCGGACGGCCGCTCACGACGCCCGCGCGCCCTATGACGTCGACCAACGCGGTGAGCACGGGTACGGCTTCCGGCAACGGGCGCGCGATCGTCGGGATGGTCGACGATGCGCGAGAGCGAACCGTCGAAGTCGACGAGCAGCGCCGTCCCGCGTGGTTGCTGAGTCAGCAGGGCAACCGTTGCGTCGACGTCGAGCACCCTGCGACGCTACATGCACGGAGCGCAACGGAGCCCCGCTTGCCGAAGGCTCGGAAGGCGCGGAGGAGCGACCAATAGACACGGAGCGCAACGGAGCCCCGCTTGCCGAAGGCTCGGAAGGCGCGCAGAGGAGCGACCAATAGACACGGAGCGCAACGGAGCCCCGCTTGCCGAAGGCTCGGAAGGCGCGCAGAGGAGCGACCAATAGCATGAATTCGAAGGCCGCGGCGCGTGAGATCGTTGATGACAGCGCGGACGCGCTCGTGTCGCTGAGCCATCGCATCCACGCGGATCCGGAGCTCAAGTGGGAAGAGGAGCGCTCGAGCGAGTGGACCGCGGCCGTGCTCGCCGATCAGGGACTGGACGTCGACGCAGGCATCTGCGAACTACCCACGGCGTTCTCGTGCCGGTTCGGCAACGGACCGTTGCACCTCGCGATCTGCGCGGAGTACGACGCGCTCCCGGAGATCGGGCACGCGTGCGGGCACAACATCATCGCGGCGATGGCCGTCGGCGCCGGCCTCGCGCTCGCACCACTCGTCGACGATCTCGGCCTCACCGTCAGCGTGATCGGTACGCCCGCGGAGGAAGGCGGCGGCGGCAAGATCTTCCTCCTCGAACGCGGCGCGTTCGACGGTGTGCACGCGGCGATGATGGTGCACCCGGCACCTCTCGAGGACATGACGCCGCGAGTCAGCGCGGTGTCGCACTTCGCGGTTCGCTACACCGGCCAGCAATCGCACGCGGCCGCCGCGCCCGAACGCGGCATCAACGTGGGCGACGTGTTCACCGTTGCCCAGGTCGCCGTCGGCCTGCTGCGCCAGCACCTCCCCGCCGGTGACCAGGTGCACGGCGTCGTGCGCCACGGCGGCGACGTGGCGAACATCATCCCGGCCCATGCCGACGGGCTGTGGATGGCCCGCGCCCGCACGGATGTCGAGCTCGCCGAGCTCGTTCCGCGCGTCGCACCGCTGCTTCGAAGCCGGCGCGCTCGCGACGGGTGCCGCGCTCGAGATCGAACCGGTCGCGCCCGACTACACGCAGATGGAACACGACCCGGAACTGGTCGAGGTGTACCGCCGCAACGCGGACGAGCTCGGACGGCCCGACCCGATCGACGCGGCGATGACGTTTTCCACCGACATGGGCAACATCTCGCTCGCCATGCCGTCGATCCATCCCTGCATCGGCATCGAGAGCGACGGCGCGGTGAACCACCAACCCGCGTTCGCGGCGGCGTGCATCAACGCGTCGGCCGACCGCGCCGTGCTCGAAGGTTCGCTCGCGATGGCGTGGAGCGCGATCGAGATCGCGACCGGACCGCTGCGCGACCGGTTGCTGGCCGTGGCGCGGTAGCCGAACTTCTCAGGCGGCCTTGCCCACCGCGACGACGCAATCGGCGCCGTCGCTGCCCGGCGGCGCGGGGCTCGGGAACGCCTTCACGGGCGTCCCGGAACCGACCGCGGTCGCCAGGGCGGCGGCCTCTTGGTCGAGCCCGGTCTTGCAGTACACGACGTTGCCGGTCTCGGTGTGGCCCGACCAGTCGCTCGGTTGCAGCTGGTTCGTGTACTGCTGCAGCTTCAGGTTCTCCGACATCGTGCGGGCCGCGCCCTGCGGCGCGCCGCTGTTCAGCACGAGCACGGAGAGCTCGGCGGGCGTCTTCGCCGGCACCTTGTCCGAGGTGGACGTGGTGGTCGAACCGGTGGCCGCGGTGGTGGTCGTCGTCGCACCCGCCGATCCGCTGTTGTTGTTCGAGTCCTTCGTCGAACCGTCGTCGACGACGTTGAGGAGCACGATGCCGATCAACACCGCGAGGCCGATGAGGCCCGCGCCCTTCGCGGCTGCGTATCCCGCGCCGCGTGCGACCGTGCCGCCGTTTCGGTTGCCGTTGCCTCGTCCGGGCGTCTGGGGCCGACTCATCCGCTCATTCTGCCCCGTCGGCGGGCCGGTTGCTCTTACCGTGACCCGGGATCGGCCCGGCGCCCTTCGAGGCGCACGCGTCGGCGCTGGTCGCGCTGGCGCCGCAGCCGTTTGACAGTAAGTGGGTCATAGTCGCTCGCGGCGTCCAGCTCGATCAGCGCCTGCAGCGCTCGGTAGTAGCTGCTCGGCGAGAGATCGAAGCGCACGCGGATCTGATCCTCTTTGCGACCTTCGAAACGCCACCATTCACGTTCGAAGTCGAGCATCGCCAGTTCGCGCGCGGTGAGATCGATCTGCATCAGCGCCCGATGTTGGCCGCGGCGCGCACTGATTACAAGCATTTCCGATTTCGCGCCCGTGACGCGCAACGTAAACACGGCGCGTGTGGCGAGGCAAACGCGGCGTGTGCGGCGAGCCGGGTGTCGGATTCGAACCGACGACCTGCTGATTACAAATCAGCTGCTCTGCCAGCTGAGCTAACCCGGCGAGAACGCAGCATGCTACACCGCCCCCGTCGCGTCCGCGCGCGGCGTGCCACCGCATGACACGCGAGCGTGGCCGCGGCCGACACGTTCAGCGACGCGAGCCGCCCGTACATCGGGATCCGCGCCGAGCGCGTCGCAGCGGTCGCGGGTGAGCCGCGCCAGTCCGCGGCCTTCGGCACCGAACACGAGCACGACCCGTTGGTCGACGAACGCGAGGCCGTCGACGGGCTGCTCGCCGCGCTCGTCCAACCCCACGCTCCACACTTCCTTGCGCGACGCGTGCTCGAGGAACGCGGGGATGCCGGCGACGGTCGCGATCGGCACGTATTCGATCGCGCCGGCCGCGGCCTTCACGACCGTGGGCGTGAGGCGCGCGCTGCGATGGCGCGGCACGACCATACCGGTGACACCCGCGGTCTCCGCGGACCTCAGCACCGCGCCGAGGTTGCGCGGATCGGTGACGCCGTCGAGCGCGACGAGAAACGCGTCCGGCGCGTCGAGCAGGTCGTCGACATCGACCGCCGGCAACGGTGCCGCCTGCGCGAGGACCCCCTGGGGCGCGTCGCTGCGCGCCATGCCCATGAGCCGCTCGGCGGGCACGGTCTCGAGTCGCTTCCCTGCGCGCTCGACGATCTCGTCGACGACCGCGTCGGACTCGAGGTTGCGCGCGAGGAACACGGAACGCACCGGGCGCCGGCCCGCCCGCAACAGCTCGAGGACCGCCCGCTTGCCTTCGACCTGCTCGCCCCGGAGCCCTGATTCACCCGATTTCATCGGGCTTGACCCGCCGCCAGACGGTGCCGCCGGGGGTGTCCTCGAGGACGATGCCCTGCGCTTTCAGGGTCTCGCGGATGGCGTCCGCGGCGGCGTAGTCGCCCCGGGCCCGGGCGTCGTCCCGGTCCGCGACCCGCGCCGAGATCTCGTCGTCGAGGTCGGGGAGATCGTCGTGCGGCTCGATCCCGAGCGCCTCGGACAGCTCCCAGATCGCGGCGATCAGGCCGGCCGCGGCGTCGGTTCGGTCGTCGTCGAGTGCGGTGTTCGCCTGGCGCACCAGGTCGAAGAGGATCGCGACGGCCGCGGGTGTGTCGAAGTCGTCGTCCATCGCTTTGCGAAAGCGCGAGGTGTCGACCGCGGTCGCCGCGGGCAACGCGGCGCGGCGGGCCCGGCGCACGACACCGTCGAGCTTCTCGACGGCCTTCTCGGCATCTGCGAGCTCCTTCTCGCCGAACTCCATCTGCCGCCGGTACTGCGTCTGCAGCACGAGCATCCGGAACGCGCGCGGGTCGAAGCGGTCGAGGACGTCCTGCAGCGTCACGAAGTTGCCGAGCGATTTCGACATCTTCTCGCCGCCCGACGCGTTGACCATGCCCGAGTGCAGCCAGTGCCGCGTGAACTCGTGGCCCGCCCCTTCGGCTTGCGCGATCTCGTTCTCGTGATGCGGGAACACCAGATCGTCGCCACCACCGTGCAGGTCGAAACCGTCGCCGAGGATCTCGAGCGACATCGCCGAACACTCGATGTGCCAGCCGGGCCGGCCGTCTCCCCACGGCGACGACCACGACGGTTCGCCCGGCTTCGCGGCCTTCCACAGCGCGAAGTCGATCGGGCTGCGCTTGCGCTCGTCGACCTCCACGCGCGCGCCCGCGCTCTCGAGCAGCTCGGACAGCGTGCGGTGCGACAGCGCGCCGTAGTCGGCCTGCGTGTCGACCTGGAAGTACACGCCCTGACCCTCGATGACGTACGCGTGCCCGCTCGCGATCAGCTCGCTGATGAGCTTCTGCATCTCGTCGATGAACTCCGTCGCACGCGGCGTCTCGTCCGGCCGGAGGACGTTGAGCCGGTCCAGCTGCTCCCAGTAGATGTCCTCGTAGGTGCGCGCGAGCTCGGGTTCGGTCGTCCCCCGCTCGGCGGCCCGGGCGATGATCCGGTCCTCTACATCGGTGATGTTGCTGACGAACGTCACCCGGTAGCCGCGCCACCGCAGGTACCGGCGGATGGTGTCGAACGCGACCGCGGTCCGGCCGTGACCGAGGTGCGGCACGTCATACGGCGTCGGCCCGCACACGTACATCGACACCGCGCCGTCCTGTCGAGGCACGAAGTCGACCTTCGTGCGCGCCGCGGTGTCGTAGATACGAAGCACGCATCAACGCTAATCGCCGACGCCGGGCGGGGCGGGCTTGTTCTCGCAGCGGTCGGCGCGTCACCCGTGCGTAAGGAGCGCGACCGCCCAGACCGCGATGCCTTCGGCCCGGCCGATCGCGCCGAGACCTTCCGCCCGCTTCGGCTTCACCGACACGACGATCCCGGTGCCCATCGGCTGGCGCGCCGGCGCGAGCGCACCGACCAACCGCTCGACCATCGCCTGCGTGTAGGGCCCGAGCTTCGGCGTCTCCGCCGCGACCGCGACATCGACGTTGTCGACCCACCAACCGTCCCGCGCCACCCGCGCCGCGACCTCCCGCAGGAGCGCGAGCGAGTCCGCGCCGCGAAGGCTGTCGTCCGACGCGGGGAACAGCGTGCCGAGATCAGGGTGTCCGGCCGCGCCGAGCAGGGCGTCGGCGATCGCGTGCGCGATCGCATCGCCGTCAGAGTGGCCCCGCAACTGCGGTGCCTCGGCGATCTGCACGCCCCCGAGCACGAGCGGCGGCTCGTCGCCGAACGGATGGACGTCGAAGCCCATCCCGATGCGGTACCTCACCGGTCGCTCCCGGTGTCGAGCAGCGCCTGGGCCAGTTCGAGGTCGCCGGTGACGGTCAACTTCAAGTTGCGCGTCTCCCCCGGCACGACGGCGACCGTACCGCCGCCCGCCTCGACGAGCGCGGCGTCGTCGGTGTCGATCCCGCGGTCGCGATGAGCCGCGCGCAGGGCGTCGGCGCGAAACGCCTGCGGCGTCTGGACGAGGACGAGGTCAGCACGGGGCACGGTCGCGACGACGCGTCCGTCGGCGACACGTTTCACCGTGTCGACCACCGGAAGCGCGGGGATCGCAGCGTCGGCACCCCCGCGCACCGCGGCGATCACCGATGCGAACAACGCGCGGGACGCGAGTGGCCGCGCGGCATCGTGCACGACGACGACGTCGGCGTCGGCGGGCACGAGCGCGAGGCCGGCCCGCACGGAGTCGGAGCGGGTCGCGCCCCCGGGCGCGGCACCGGACGCGGTCCGGTGGCTGCCATTGCGCGTCGTCGCCGACGACGACCACGACGCCGTCGCACGCTTCCCGCGCGCCCGCGACCGCCCGATCGAGCACCGTCAGCCGGCCGAGGCGCGCGAACTGCTTGGCCGCGCCGAAGCGACTCCCGCTCCCGGCCGCGACCACGATCGCCCACGTCGACACGCTCGCAACGTACCGCGATCCCGTCGGGATGACGGACGCGGATGTGCGAGTCGCGGTCGAGGACTCCAGCGCGGCGAACACCAATCGGCCGGCGCTCGTCGGCACGATCGACGTCACCTGCAACTGCACCTCGGGTCCGCCGACGAGATCCGAACCGCCGTTCACGACGACCATCGAGCCGTCGTCGAGATGACCGACGCCCTGGCCCGGCTCCTTGCCTTCGCGCGTCAACGACACGCGCACGAAGTCACCGGGCATCACCACTGGAGAGATCTCGTACGCGAGCCGGCGGAGGTTGCACGTGCGCACGCCCTGCATCTCCGCGTTGCGCGACAACGGGCCGTCGTTCGTGAGCAGACGCAACTGCAGACGTTTCGCGAGCGCGATGAGTTTGGCGTCGACCTCGACGTAGTCGGGCATCTCCTGATCGAGCACGTACACGCGCAACGAGCCTTCGTCGCGCAGCGTCTCGAGCGTCTCCATGCCGCGGACCGCGCGCCGCCGGCGGGTCTCGTCGGGCGAGTCGGCGAATCCTTGGACCTCGTCGAGCACGAAGCGCGGCACGAGCAGGTCCGAGCCGAGGATCCCGGCGAGCGCGAGCGGGAGCAGTTGGCCGTCCATGACGACCGAGGAGTCGACGAGGAAACCGTCGCGCGCGTCGAACGCCTGCGCACGCACGAGCGGCCGCGTGGACAGCCCGAGCATCTCGAGCACCTTCACGCTCTTGCGCCCGAGGATGCGGAAACCGAGCCAGCCCGTCACCCACGCGCAGAGACCCGCGACCGGGATGAGCGTCTTCGACGGCAGCACCAACGCGACGGGCAGCACGAGGATCACGCCCATGCACGCGCCCGCGACCGCGCCGAGGATGCCGGCCACGACTTGCGCGGGCGGCATGGCGTCGACGCGCCGCTCGACCACGCCGAGGGCGCGGTCGAGGATGCGGCCGAACATGCCGCCGCCCACATAGCCGGCGAGGCAGCCGACCATCGCGAGGACGCTCTGGGCCTCGCTGCCGTAGTCGCGTCCGATCCAGAACCCGGCCGCGGTGCCGAGGAGCACCACGAACAGACGGACGCCTTCTACGAACACGCCCTCCCATCGGCGCACTGGGCACCTGGTTGACCCGATAGCGTCGTGCGCAGGCCCGGCCGGGTGATCCCGAGCCCGGCCGTTCCCGCCCATGCTCGACAAAACGGACCTCTTCGGCGCGCTGCCCCCGGAGTTGCTCGAGCAGCTCCGGGACCGAGCCGCGCTCGTGAAGTACCGCCGCGGGGACCTCATCTTCGCCAAGGACGACCCCGCGACCCAGCTGTTCGTCGTGCTCTCCGGCCGGATCGCCATCACCGCCAGCTCCCGCGACGACCGGGAATCGGTCATCTCGGTCCTCGGGGCGGGCGCACTGTTCGGCGAGATGCCCCTGTTCGACAACGGCGGCCGCTCGGCGACGGCCCGCAGCCTCACCACCGTCCAGCTGATCTCGCTCCACTTCGACGACGTGCGGACGGTGCTCGAGGCGCGGCCCGAGCTGCTGTGGACGGTCGTCGAGATCCTCGCCCGGCGACTGCGCGCGACCGACGAGGCGCTCGCGGACTCGGTATTCCTCGACGTCACCGGACGCACCGCGAAGCGACTGCTCGAGCTGGCCGGCGGCGAGGACGACTTCCGGATGCCGCTCACGCAAGAGGAGCTGGCGGGAATGGTCGGTGCCTCACGCGAACGCGTGAACAAGGCGATCGCCACGTTCGTCCGGCTCGGATGGCTCGAAGTGTCGGGCCGGGGCCAGTACCGGATCCTCGATCGCAACGAGCTCTACGCGCTGCGCGACGGCGTGACCGAAACTGCTGCGCCTCAGCCGCGCAGCCAAGCGATCGCGCGTTGCCACAACGCCGCGGCGTCGTCCGCACGGTGGATCGGGCGATCCGGATCGTGCACGAAGCCGTGCTCCGCGCCTTCGATCACGATGATCTCGCAGTCGTCACGGTCCTTCCACGCTTCGCGCAACGCGGCGATGTCCTCGGGCGGCGTGTAGGGATCGTTGCTCCCGAAGATCGCCAGCGTCGGGCACATCTGCGCGGCGAGATCGACGGGATCGGTCTTGTGACCCGGACCACGCCAGCCCTCGGGCGTGCGCAACATCCCGTAGAACGCGACGGCGGCGTCGAAGCGGCCGCTGGCCGCGGCCTTGAACGTGTAGTACCCGCCCATGCAGAACCCCAGCACGCCGACACGAGTGATGTCGTCTTCGACGACGAGCAGGTTCGCGGCCGCGTCGAGGTCGGCGAGTTGGGTGTCGTCGTCGAGCAGCGCGGCCGCGGCCATGCGGGCTTCGACACTCGTGTGATGTTCCGCATCCACGTGCGCGTACGGTTCGATCTCGCACACGCCGAGGCCGTACGTCGCGATGCGGCGGGCCATGTCCTCGAACAGCGGTCGCAAGCCCATGATGTCGGGATGCAGGACCACACCGGCGTCCGGCATGCCGTCGGGGCGCGCGTGGACGATCGGGAGGTCGTTCCCGTCGACGACGAGCAACCCCGACTCGACGGTGACGTCGTAGACCGGTCCTTCTTTGAGTGCAGCCATCGGCCGAGAGATTACGTGCCCGCTTCGCGGACGCTGCTCACACGCATGGGGCTCAGGCGTACCGGTCGAGGATGGATGTCTCCGCGACGCGGCGACAGCCCGTCCTTGATCGCGCGGGCGTGGGCCTCGCCGACGCCATCGACCTCGACGAGGTCGGAGATCGACGCCCGCATGATCTTCGGCAGTTGACCGAACCGCTGCACGACGTTCTCCGCGATGGCTTCGGGCAGGCGCGGGATCTTGCTCAGCAACCGGTAGCCACGCGGCTGCAGCGACGAGTCGAGATCCATCTCGGCCGGCAGCCGCAGCAAGCTCGCGACGTGACGCAGGTCGAGCAGCTCCTCGTCGCTCAGCTCCGCGAGGCGGTTCGTCACCTGCTCGAGCACCCATTCCGACGACTCGATGAAGTAGTCCTTGCAGACCAGGCGCCGGTCGGCGCGCACGCCGCCGGTGAGCTCTTCGAGCTGCAGCTCGACGAGGCGTCCGTCGGCGCCGAGCTCGACGACGTAGCCCTCGATCTCCATCGCGATGCGGCGCACCATCTCCGCCCGCTGCAGCACGGTGGTCACGTCCCGAACGGTCACGAGGTCCTCGACCTCGAGCGCGGACAGCGCGCCGCTCACGCCGTCGAGGCGCGCTTTGTACCGGCCCAGGATCTGCAGCGCCTGGTCGCCGCGGGCGAGGACGCGTGGGATCGGCTCGAGCGTCTTCTTGTAGCCGCGGTAGTGCACCGACACGACGCCCATCTCCTCGGAGATGGTGATCACCGGGACCGAGATCTGGCGAGCGACCCGTTCCGCGGTGCGGTGGCGAGTGCCGGTCTCGCTGGTCGGGATGTCCGGGTCGGGGACGAGGTGGACGTTCGCCCGGGCGACTCGCGAGCCGTCGGCGGCGAGGATGATCGCCCCGTCCATCTTCGCCAGCTCGGACAGGCGCTGGGGCGAGAACTCGGCGTCGAAGAGGAACCCACCCGAGCAGATGTGCAGGACCTCGGGACCGTCACCGACGACGATCAGCGCGCCCATCTTCGCCTGCAGGATGCGGTCGATCCCTTCGCGCAGGGGTGTCCCCGGTGCGATGAGCCGCAGGGCTCCGTAGAGCGCTTCTGATCGGGCCGACGCCAACCGCTCCTCCAGAAACCGAACGCCGGGGCGTCGTTCGTACGAACAGTTGAGGGTACCAAGCCGGCGCGGCGTTGTCGTCGGCGTCGGATCGGCCGGCTGCGGCCCGTCAGTCGCCGATCAAGCGCGCCGCGGCCAGCGTGTCCTGCACGTCGTCGACCCGGACCAGCACCATCCCGCGCACGTCGGGGGTGGACGGCGGGACGATCGCACGCCGGAAGCCGAGCCGCAGCGCCTCGGCCAACCGGCGCGGGGCCTGCGGGACCTGACGGATCTCGCCGCCGAGCCCGATCTCGCCCAGCGCGACCGTGTCGTCGGCCACCGGCTTGTCCCGGCGGGCGCTCGCCAGCGCGAGCAGCACCGCGAGGTCGGCGCCGGGTTCGACGACGCGCACTCCGCCCGCGACGCTCGCGTAGACGTCCGAGAGCCCGATCGGGATCCGAGCCCGGCGCTGCAACACCGCGAGCAGCATCGCGAGCCGGTTGCCGTCGATCGCCTGGGCGACGCGGCGGGGCATGGGTGCGGGCGTGTCGACGACCAGCGCTTGGATCTCCACGCACAACGGCCGCGCCCCTTCGAGCACCGGTGCGACCACCGACCCCGAACCGCCGGCGCGGCGGTCGGCGAGGAACAGCGCGCTCGCGTCCGCGACGGGCTGCAACCCGCTCGCGCCCATCTCCATGAGGCCGAGCTCGTCGGTGGAGCCGAACCGGTGCTTCAGCGCGCGCAGCATGCGCAAGGAGTGGTGACGGTCGCCTTCGAACGACAGCACGGTGTCGACGACGTGCTCGAGGACGCGGGGCCCCGCGAGCGCACCGTCTTTGGTGACGTGGCCGACGAGCAGCGTGACGATGCCGGTGAGCTTGGCCAGCTGCACCAGCCGTTGCGCCGCGTCCCGCACCTGGCCGACGGAGCCCGGCGCGCCCGGCGAGTCGGGATCGTGGATGGTCTGGATCGAGTCGATCGCGAGCACGTCCGGGGCCATCTCACCAACGTGGGCGAGCACGGCCGGCAGCGACGTCTCGTGCACGAGGAACACGTTCGGATCGAGGGTGCCGAGCCGCTCGGCCCGCAACCGCACTTGGGCCGGCGACTCCTCCCCGCACACCAGCAAGCACCGGGCGCCCGCGGCGGCCATCGCCCCGAGGGCCTGGAGCAACAGCGTGCTCTTGCCCATGCCCGGCTCGCCGCCGACCAGCGTGACCGAACCTGCGACGAGACCACCGTCGAGCACGCGGTCGAGCTCCGAGCAGGCGGTGGGGCGCCGGGCGGTACCGTGCGCGTCGACTTCCGACAGCGGTACCGGACGGGCCAGCGGGGCACCGGGGGCGACGGCCGGGGCCGCCACCACCGGCCCCTCCCCGAAGCTGCCCCATTCTCCGCACTCCGTGCACCGGCCCAGCCACTGGCCGGCCTCGTACCCGCAGTTCTCACACCGATAGCGAACACGCGTTCGGGCCATGCCCGGAGCGTAACCGCCCCCTGCGACACTCGGGCGTGTTTGCTACATCAGCGGCGTGCGTTCCACCGGCTGGCGCACGGCGCGGACGCGGCGGGCACGCTCGCGGCGCGCACCGATGCTCGCCGACAGGTACAGCAGCACCCCGAGGAACGCGAGGATGCCGGCGATCGCAAACCAGGTGAGGCGACCGGTGTTGAACCGGGACCGGGCCGCGGTGGCGGTTTCCTGCTCACCCGCGAGGACCTGCACCGTCTCTTCTTTGTTCCCGGGCGCCTTCACGGTCACCGAGACCGACAGCGCCTCACGCAGCTCGTTCGCGAGCTGCTGGTCGAGGGTGGCGACGTCGAGCCCGGCGGCTTGGAGCCCGGCGACCAGCTCCGGATCCTGCTGGATGCCCGTGCTCGGATGGCGCAGGTCGGCGGTCAACACGAGCTCGTCGTGCGATCGCAGCACGCCGCGCCGGCGGATCAGCTTCGGGTCGCGCAGCAGCTTCGTCGGGCCGACCAGTTCGGTGATCCGCTGGTCGAGCTGCTTCTGACCCGCGAAGTCGTGTTGCAGCCGCAGCGTCGCGGAGCCGTCCGCGCCACGCGTCCACGGCGAGATCGTCCAACCCGCGTTCTTGAGGTCATCGAGCGGGAACGCGGTCTCGAGCGTGCGCCCGGCCACCTCGGCCCGGGCCACGGCCTCGGCGTCCAGGGTGACGAACGTGTCGATGGTTCCGGAGCCGTCCGCCTTCATCGTGACGGTGATGTCGGCGTCGACCTTGCAGCCCGCGAGGACCAGCAAGCAGACCACGACAACGGCGGCACGGGCGACGGCGGCGCGCTTCAGCATCGGCACAACACTGCATCATCGGCGCATCGGGCGCGGAACCGACCCCGAACGCGACGAACTGGCGTGATCAACGGGGAATGCTCCCCTGCTGCTCACGCCAGTTCGTTCGGGTTCTTCGTTACTCGGGCGTACCGCTGCCGGCGAGCTCGACCGGCGGGGGCTCGATGCCCTCGATCGAACGGAACACGATCTCGTCGCCTTCGGCGTCGATCACGATCGTGTCGCCCGCGCGGAATTCCTTCCAGAGGATCTTCTCCGAGAGCGGGTCCTCGACCATCCGCTGGATCGCCCGGCGCAACGGCCGGGCGCCGAGCGCCGGGTCGTAGCCGCGGTTGGCCAGCAGCACCTTGGCCGGTTGCGTGAGCTCGAAGCCCAGACCCTGGCCTTCGAGTTGCTCGCGCACCCGCTTCACCAGCAGGTCGACGATCTCGGTGATCTCCTCGGTCGTCAGCTCGTGGAAGACGATGACGTCGTCGATGCGGTTGAGGAACTCGGGCCGGAAGTGGCGCTTGAGCTCCTCGTGCACCTTGACCTTCATCTTCTCGTACGTCACGGCTTCGTCGTTCTTCACGAAGCCGACGTTCGCCTTGCGCAGGTCCGCGGTGCCGAGGTTCGACGTCATGATGATCACGGTGTTCTTGAAGTCCACCGTGCGCCCCTGCGCGTCGGTCAAGCGCCCGTCCTCCAGGATCTGGAGGAGGGTGTTGAAGACGTCCGGGTGCGCCTTCTCGATCTCGTCGAACAGCACCACCGAGAACGGCTTGCGCCGCACGGCCTCGGTGAGCTGACCGCCTTCGTCGTAACCGACATAGCCGGGGGGAGAACCCACGAGCCGGGAGACCGTGTGCTTCTCCATGTACTCCGACATGTCGAGCTGGATCATCGCCGACTCTTCACCGAACAAGAACTCGGCGAGCGCCTTCGCGGTCTCGGTCTTCCCGACGCCCGAAGGGCCGAGGAAGATGAACGAACCGGACGGACGCTTCGGGTCCTTGAGACCGGCACGCGTGCGCCGGATGGCCTGCGACACCGACTTGATCGCCTCGTTCTGACCGACGATCCGCTTGTGCAGCTCCTCTTCCATGCGGAGCAACTTCGCGGTCTCTTCCTCGGTGAGCTTGTACACCGGGATACCGGTCCAGAGTGCGAGGACCTCGGCGATCGACTCTTCGTTGACTTCGTTGAAGAGGTCGACGCCTTCGGCGCGCCACTGTTGTTCCTTGTCAGTACGCCGCTCGAGCAGTTCCTTCTCGCGGTCACGCAGCTTCGCGGCCCGCTCGAACTGCTGCGCCTCGATCGCCGCTTCCTTCTCCTTGCGGATCTTCGCGATCTCGTCCTCGAGCTCGCGGTAGTCCGGCGGTGCCTGCATGCGTCGGATGCGCAGGCGCGAGCCCGCTTCGTCGATGAGGTCGATCGCCTTGTCGGGGAGGTGGCGGTCGGAGATGTAACGGTCGGCGAGGTTCGCGGCCGCGACGATCGCCTGGTCGGTGATCGTGACGCGGTGGTGTGCCTCGTAGCTCTCGCGCAGACCCTTCAGGATCTCGATCGTGTGCGCGACCGACGGCTCGTCGACCTTGATCGGCTGGAACCGGCGCTCGAGTGCCGCGTCCTTCTCGAGGTGCTTGCGGTACTCGTCGAGCGTGGTGGCACCGATCGTCTGCAGCTCGCCGCGTGCGAGCATCGGCTTGAGGATCGAGGCCGCGTCGATCGCACCTTCGGCGGCACCCGCACCGACGAGCGTGTGCAGCTCGTCGATGAACAAGATGATGTCGCCGCGCGTGCGGATCTCCTTCAGCACCTTCTTCAGTCGCTCCTCGAAGTCACCGCGGTAGCGGGAACCGGCCACAAGCGCACCGAGGTCGAGCGTGTAGAGCTGCTTCGCGTTCAGCGTCTCCGGCACGTCGCCTTGGACGATGTTCTGCGCGAGGCCTTCGACGATCGCGGTCTTGCCCACGCCCGGCTCGCCGATGAGTACCGGGTTGTTCTTGGTGCGGCGCGACAGGACCTGCATCACGCGCTCGATCTCGCGCTCGCGCCCGATGACCGGGTCAAGCTTCTTCTCGCGTGCGAGCTGCGTGAGATTTCGGCCGAACTGATCGAGCACGAGCGAGCCCGACGGCTGCGCCTCGCCGGAGCCACCGCTGGCGGAGCCCTGACCGCCGGCTTCCTTCGTGCCCGCGTAACCGCTCAGCAGCTGGATGACCTGCTGGCGGAACGCGCGACAGATCCGCGCCGAGCTTGACGAGCACCTGGGCCGCGACTCCTTCGCCCTCACGGATGAGGCCGAGGAGGATGTGCTCGGTACCGATGTAGTTGTGGCCGAGCTGCAGCGCCTCGCGGAGCGACAACTCGAGCACCTTCTTGGCGCGGGGCGTGAAAGGGATGTGGCCGGAGGGCGCCTGCCCACCGTGACCGATGATCTCCTCCACCTGCGCGCGGACGGCCTCGAGCGAGATTCCGAGCGACTCGAGGGCCTTGGCCGCGACGCCTTCGCCCTCGTGGATGAGGCCGAGCAGGATGTGCTCGGTCCCGATGTAGTTGTGGTTGAGGAGCCGCGCTTCCTCTTGCGCAAGGACCACGACGCGACGTGCCCGGTCCGTGAAGCGCTCGAACACTGTTGAACCGCCTCTCCTGAGGGTTCCCGGCCCGGCCGCCCCGCGGACGCCCGACGTGCCGGCGTATGACCATTCTATCGGCCGGTTCGGGCGCTTCTTTGGCGCCGGACCCGGTTGTAACACGATCGTCCCCAAACTCGGAGGGGCGATCGCGCAAGTTCTCATACGACGCCCGGGAGGCGCCAGATGTTCCCGGGCCCGTTCGCGACGATCGTCTCGACTGGGCCGAACCGGCCGCGACCCCGGTAGCGTGGCGCCAATGACGGTCGCTTCGGGCTCCGCCTCCCAGCCGGTCCGCACCGGTTCCCCGCCGGTCGGCTGCGCCACTCCCGCTCCGGCAATGACGGTCGCTTCGGGCTCCGCCTCCCAGCCGGTCCGCACCGGTTCCCCGCCGGTCGGCTGCGCCACTCCCGCTCCGGCAATGACGGTCGCTTCGGGCTCCGCCTCCCAGCCGGTCCGCACCGGTTCCCCGCCGGTCGGCTGCGCCACTCCCGCTCCGGCAATGACGGTCGCTTCGGGCTCCGCCTCCCAGCCGGTCCGCACCGGTTCCCCGCCGGTCGGCTGCGCCACTCCCGCTCCGCTATGACACTCGTCGACGACGTCGGCCTGGCGCCGCTCTCCGGCGATCTCGAACGGGTCGAAGCCCGCTTGGCGGACGCAGTGCGCGCCGAAGACCGCTTCCTCGGCGAGGTCGCCGCCCACCTGCTCGACGCCGGGGGCAAGCGCCTGCGGCCCATGCTCACCCTCTGCTCGACCTACGCGGCCAACGGCGCGGGCGGCCCGGCAACCGACGCCGCGATCACGGGGGCGTGCTCGGTGGAGCTCGTGCATCTCGGCTCGCTGTACCACGACGACGTGATCGACGAGGCCGAGACCCGGCGGGGCGTGCCCAGTGTCAACGCGCGCTGGTCGAACATCGTGGCGATCCTCTCCGGAGACTTCCTCCTGGCGCAGGCATCCGCGCTGGCGGCGTCGCTCGGTGCCGATGTCGCGGGCCTGCTCGCGGCGACGATCGGTGAGCTCTGCCGAGGCCAGGTGCTCGAGCTGCAGTACCTGTTCGACGCGGATCGCAGCCAGGAGTCGTACTACTCGGCGATCGAGGGCAAGACCGCGTCGCTGATGGCCACCGCGTGCCGCATCGGCGGGATGGTCAGCGACGTGTCCGCGGACACGCTCGACGCGCTGACGCAGTTCGGCCATCACCTCGGCATGTGCTTCCAGATCGTCGACGACGTCCTCGACGTGACGGGCAGCGTCGCCGAGCTCGGTAAGCCCGCCGGCAACGACGTGCACGAAGGCGTCTACACGCTGCCGGTGATCTGCGCGCTCGACACGTCGACGGAGCTGCGCGACCTGCTCGGTCGGAAGCTGGAACGGGCCGAAGTCGAGAAGGTCGTCGCGCTCGTCGCGGTGCCCGAGGCCATCGACGCGTCGCTCGCCGCGGCCCGGACCCACGCGGCGAAGGCGAACGAAGCGCTGACGGGTGCACCGGAGCTCGACCCGGACGTGTGCGACCGGCTGCGCACACTCGTCGACGGGCTCGTCCTCCGCTCGAGTTGAGCACGTCGCTCACCGAAGCACGCGCCGTCTTCGACCGGCGCGTCACTGCATGGCTCGCGGCCGATATCGATGCGTACATGGACTGCTGGCACGACGACATGCAGCTCACGCTCCCCGGCGGTCGCGTCATCTCCGGCATCGACGCGTACCGGCGCATGGTCGAGCGTTCGTTCGCATGGGCCGCGCCCGTGTCGTTCGACATCCACGCGCTCGCGGTAGAGGGAAAGACGGTGTTTGCGGACTGGACGATCCGCGCCCGCCGGCGCGAGGACGGTGTCGTCGTCGAGTGGTCGGGGCTGTCGATCTGTGCGTTGAACGACGGCCGGATCACGTGGTGGCGCGAACACCACCTCGCGCCGCCCGCGCCCGTCGACTGAGCCGCGTGACGGTGCGGTCCACAGGGTCAGGCGATCGAGCAGACGAGGTGGATGTCGTCGGGCTCGGCTGCGTAGAGCGCGGGATGCACCGGGTCGGCCAGGCCGCAACCCTGACCAAGGTAGAAGCCGATGGCTGAGGCGGTTGGTGTCGCCGACACATACAGCGACGTGGCGCCCGCGCGCGCGTGCGACATCGGTGACCGCGTCCCAGAGCTCGCCCGCCACACCACGCCGGCGGTACGGCCGGCTGACGTGGAGGAAGGCGAGCCACGCGAGCGGCGATTCGAACACGGGGTCGACCACCGCGATGCCGGCCGCCCGGTCCCCGTCGAACGCGCCGAGGAACACCGCCCCGCCCGCGAGCAACGACGCGCAGAACTCGACATGGTGCCCGACGCTGTGCGGACCGGACCCCGTCGGATCCCAAGGCGGGATCTCGGGCACCGACACGGGTTGCGCCGTCAACTGTCCGTCGATCACCGCGTACTCGCCATCGACGTGCTCCGACCGGTCGATCGTGGCGATGTACGAGAGATCGTCGGCGACGAGTCTCCTCACCTCCACGCCGGACTCAGGCCGTTTCCTGCTCGGCGCGGGCGGTGTCGAGCGTGGCGGTCGTCGCGTTCGTCGCGTCGACCTCGTCGAGGAACCGCAACACCGCGTCGTTGAACGCGTTCGGCGTCTCGGCCATCAGACCGTGCGCGGCGCCACTGAGCACGTAGAGGCGCGAGGTGTGGATCAGCTCGGCCAGCTCCTCGGCGTCGCCGACGGGCGTGAGCGTGTCCTGTGAACCTGTGATGACGAGCGTCGGGACCGTGATCGTGTCGAGCGCGTTGCGGAGCTCGTCGCTCGCGTCGAGGATGGCGCGGACCTGCGCGATGAAGGGCTCGGGCTTCGTCTGCATCAGGACGCGCGCGAGAACGTTGATCCAGACACCGAAGCGGCGCTGCAAGCGCGGACCGATGAGCCAGCGCATGCCGTCTTCCTCGGCCATTGCGCGCATGCCGCGTGCGCCGACGACGTCGGCCCACTCCTCGAGCAACTCGCGGCGCCACTCGTGGTGGTGGCACGCGGTGCACGCGAGCGTCAACGACGTGGTTCGCTCGCGGTGCAGCACACCGATGATCTGGGCGATGATGCCGCCCATCGACGCGCCGACGATGTGCCGCGCGGTCGATGCCTTCGGCGTCGAGCACCGCCAGCGCGTCCTCGGCCATGCGGAGCAGGTCGTAGGGCCCTTCGGGCGCATCGGACGCGCCCGTGCCGCGGTTGTCGACGGCGATGCAGAAGTGCCGGCGCGCGAACGAGCCCCGTTGCAGCGCCCACCCGCGGCTGTCCATGCCCAGGCCCTGGATGAGGAGACACGGCGAACCTTCGCGTCGGCCCCAGGTCTGATACGCGATGTTCACCCCGTCCGTGGTCCGAACTTCCCGCACGGCTCCTCCTTACCGATGGCTCCCTCGCTGCGCGTCTTGCGGCGGCGTCGCCGCGGGCGGAGCTCCGCTGCGTCCGCACGATGCCCACCAATCGTAGGTTGCGCGGGCGTGACCACCGGATGACACGCCGGTGTGGGAGGTCGTCAGGGTTCGACCAAGAGTCGGCTCACCGCGTCACGCACGGCCTCGGCCAGCCTCGCTGCGCCGAGCGGATCACCAGGATCGTGCGGTTGATCGAGCGCGACGACCGGCCCGAAGCGCACGCGCCACGGCCGCACGATCGTTCCCAACGGGCCGCCGGGCGTCACCGCGACGGGGATCGCAGGCGCTCGGGTCATTGCCTGCATCAGCGGCAAGGGCGGTGTGCCCGCGCCGGTGCGCAGCCACGTGGGCGCGAGGGGAACCGCGACGAGGTGACCGGCGCGCAGGCAGGTCGCAAGATCGCGCGCACTGTCGGAGATCGCGCCCAGGCGGCGGAACAGTCCACCGACGAACGGTGCAGTCGGCGCGCCGATGACGCGCAACCGCCGACCGGTGGCGCGCTCGACGGCGACCGCGACGGCCGCGGGTTCGAAGACCCCGAAGCCACGGTTCGCGACGAGGACCGCGCCACCTTCGTGCGGCACGTGCTCGGCGCCGCTCACTGCGACGCGCACCGAGCGCGCGGACGAACGGCGCGCTCAAGTCGGCGAGCTGCGGATCGAGCCCGAACGGATCGACGGGGTACCGGCCGCCCAGCCGGCGCCGCAACGTCTGCAGCAGCGGCTCGGTCGCCGACGCGGTCGATCGCCAGGCCGTAGTCGGCGGCCGGGTCGATGGGCTCCTCGGGGTCGACGCCCGCGCCGGTCATGCCACTGCCTCTCGCGCGGTCTCGATCGGCACGACGTTGGCCCACTCGAAGAGCTCGCGCAGCACCTGCTGCGTGGAACGTAGGTCGGAGAGGCCCAGCGCGGCGATGGCGCGGCCACTCGAACCGGTGCGGCCGTGGCGCAGCAACTCGATGACGTGCGGCGCGATCGCGGCGCCCGCGACCTCGCTCATCCGCGCCGCCGCGCGCCAGAACGGGGGGAGCACGGGGATCGGCACGCGGCCGCCCAGGCGCACCGCTTGCCACGGCGTGGCCGCGCCGGGCCCGACGACGTTGAGCGGTCCGTCGTAGCGGCGCTCGATCGCGGCGACCATCGCGCCCGCCGCGTCGTCGGGGTGCAGCAACGAGAACGGTGGATCCGCGAACGCGGGCACCGGCACCGCGGGCAACCGCAGCAACCGGCCCAAGGGGCTCGGGACGTGCGATCCGACCACGGGCGCGTAGCGCAACGCGCACACGCCGACGCCGGAGCGGGCACGCACCCCGGCCGCGATGGCTTCGACGGCGAGCAGTGACGCGCCGTACGCGGTTGCCGGCGCGGGCATCACGCTCTCGTCCGGCACGGACGCGTGCAACGAACGCGGGCCGTACACCTCGAGTCCGCTGCGGATGACGATGTACTCGAGGTTGCCGGCGTGCGCGGCGGCGCTGAGCGCGGCAATCGTGCACAGCTCGGTGCGCTCCGAGGCCGACACCGGCGTCATCCGGGACGATGGTTCGTAGACGCCGAAGTGCGCGACGACGTTCGGCGCCACCTCCTCGACGAACTGGACGAGCTTGTCGCGGTCCCGGGGATCGATGCGCCGGAACTCGGCGCGCCGCAGGCGGCGGCGGGGCGGCACGAAGTCGACGCCGACGATCTCCGTCGCCCACGCGCGCTGCTCGAGCAGCTCCGCGACCCGTGTGCCGAGCTCCCCACCCATCCCGGTGACCAGGACCTTCATGATGATGTGCCCTGTTCCGGGCGGAGGTGGGGGAAGAGGATCACCTCGCGGATCGACTGGACCCCCGCGATCAGCATCACGAGCCGGTCGACACCCATGCCCATCCCGCCCGTGGGCGGGAGCCCGTACTCGAGCGCGCGCACGTAGTCGGCGTCGACACCGTGCGCCTCGACGTCACCGGCCCGGCTGAGCTGGGCCTGCGCTTCGAAGCGCCGGAGCTGTTCGACCGGGTCGTTCAGCTCGCTGAACGCGTTGGCGAGCTCGCGGCCGGCCACGATCACCTCGAACCGCTCGGTGAGCGTGGGATCGTCGCGGTGCTCGCGTGCGAGCGGCGACACCTCGCGTGGGTAGTCGTGCACGATCGTCGGCCCGACGATCGCGTGTTCCGTCGTCTTCTCATAGATCTCGAGGATGAGCTTCCCGTTCCCCATTCGGGCTCGTACGGGATGTCGAAGTCGTCACACAGTTTGCGCAGGTCCTCGACCGGTTGGCTCGGATGCACGTCGACCCCGGCGTGCTCCTTGATCAGGTCGATCATCGTGCGCCGTGACCATGGCGGTGCGAGGTCGATGGTCTGACCGTCCCACTCGACGACGGTTGTTCCGATCGCTTCCCGGGCCGCGTGCGCGGCGAGGTCCTCGGTGATGCTCATCATGTCGGTGTAGTCCGCGAACGCCTGGTACAGCTCGAGCATCGTGAACTCGGGGTTGTGCCGGGTCGAGATCCCTTCGTTGCGGAACACGCGTGCGATCTCGAACACGCGATCGAACCCGCCGACGATCAATCGTTTCAGGTAGAGCTCGGGCGCGACGCGGAGGTAGAGGTCGACGTCGAAGGCGTTGTGGTGCGTGACGAACGGTCGGGCGGTCGCGCCACCCGGTATGGGGTGGAGCACCGGCGTCTCGACCTCGATGAAGCCGCGCGCCGCGAGCAGCTCGCGCATCGCGCGCACGACGGCGAAGCGGATCTCGAACACGCGACGCGCGTCGTCGTTCGCGATCAAGTCGACGTACCGCTGGCGGTAGCGCGTGTCGACGTCGGCGAGTCCGTGCCACTTGTCCGGGAGCTGTCGATGTGCCTTGGCGAGCACGCTGAACGACTGCACCCGCACCGAGAGCTCGCCGCGCTTCGTCTTCATGACCGCGCCTTGCGCACCGACCCAGTCGCCGCGGGAGACCTCCTCGCGGAAGCGGCCGAATTCGTCGCCCCCGATGTCACCCTCGCTGACGAACAGCTGGCCCTCGCCCGTGCCGTCGCGGAGCGTCACGAAGATCAACTTGCCCTGCGTCCGCACGGTCATGGCCCGACCGGCGACGCGCACGATGTCGTCGGTCGTGTCTCCGGCGACGAGACGAGCGTCGTACTCGGCACGCAGTTGTCCGAACGTGTGGGTCCGGTCGAACCGGTACGGAAAGCCGGGTTCGTCGCTCACCGCACGCTCACTGGTTCCTCTCGAAGATGATGCGGAGCCCGTAGAGCGTGAGCCACGGCTCGTAGTGCTGCACGGTGCGCGAGTGCGGCAGGATCGTGACCGCGAGCCCGCCCGTCGCGACGACGGTGCACTCGCCGAGCTCGCCCGTGAACCGGTCGACGAGTCCGTCGACCTCGGCCGCGAAGCCGTATATCGCGCCGGACTGGATCGACTCGACCGTCGACTTCCCGATGACGTGCTTGGGCGCGGCCAGCTCGACGCGCCGCAGCCCGGCCGCGCGCTCGAAGAGCGCGTCGAGCGAGATCTCGACACCGGGGAAGATCGCGCCGCCGAGGTACTCGCCCTTGTGGCTGATCGCTTCGACCGTTGTCGCGGTGCCGAAGTCGACGACGACCGCGGGGCCGCCGTACAGCTCGAAGGCGCCGACCGCGTTTGCGATCCGGTCGGCGCCGACTTCCTTCGGGTTGTCGTAGAGGATCGGCATCCCGGTGCGCACGCCCGGTTCGACGACGAGCGCAGGCATCGAGAAGTACCGCTCGGTCAGCTGCCGCAGCTCCGCCGTGACCCGCGGGACGACGGAAGACACGGACACGCCGGTGATCGCATCGTCGAAGGAGAAGCCGTGGAACCCGAGGAACTGCTGGATCATCAACGCGAGCTCGTCGGAGGTCCGGTTCGCGTCCGTCGCGATGCGCCAGTGATCGGCGAGGTCCGCGCCGTTGAAGAGACCGACCACCGTTTGGGTGTTGCCGACGTCGATCGCGAGAAGCATCGACCGCGCAGTCTACGAGTCAGGCGAGATCGAGGCCGATGTCGAGCGCGACCGCGGAGTGCGTGAGCGCGCCCATCGAGATGAAGTCGGGTCGGGCCCGTCCGTACGCAGGGAGGGAATCGAGGGTCACGCCGCCGGAGATCTCGACCGGGCACGCGCCCGCGATCGCCTCGACGGCCTCGAGCACCTGCGCCGGCTTCATGTTGTCGAGCAGCACGATGTCGGCGCCGGCATCGCGGGCCTCCTGCACTTGCTCGAGCGTGTCGCACTCGACCTCGACCACCCGCCCGGGCCAACACGCGCGCGCCCGTTGGATCGCGAGCGGGATCGCCCGCCCGGCGAGGTGGTTGTCCTTGATCAGGACGGCATCCGAGAGCGAGTCGCGATGGTTGAACCCACCTCCGGCCCGTACCGCGGCGCGCTGCAACGCGCGCAACCCCGGCAACGTCTTGCGGGTGTCGCGGATGCGCACGCCGTCGCCGGCGGCTTCGACGCACCGACGCGTCATCGACGCGATGCCGGAGCAGTGCGAGAGCAGGTTCAACGCGACGCGCTCGCCGGCGAGGATCGCACGCGTCGAACCACGCACGCGCCCCAACGTGGCACCGGGACCGCAGGCCTCGCCGTCGGCGAGCTCCCAGGCGACCACCAGCGCGGGATCCACCTGCCGGTACACCTCGGTCGCGGCCGCGGTGCCGGCGAGCACACCGGCTTCACGAGCGACGAACGCGGCGTCGGCCTTGCTGTCGTCGTCGATGCACGCGATCGACGTGATGTCGCCGAGCAGGCCGAGGTCCTCGGCGAGCGCGCCCGCGACGAGCGTCTGCAGGTACGGCGCCGGGGGGTCGAAGTCGGTCACGACGCGTCGAGCGCGTACGCAGGGAGCGGGACGAACGCGGGATCGCAATCACCGCGCAACACGATCCGCCCCCGGAACCGGTCGGAGGTCTCGGGGAAGTCGGCACGCGTGTGCGCACCACGCGACTCTTCGCGCGTTGCGGCCGCGAGCACGATGGCCTGCGAGGTCCGAACCAGGTTCCGGACTTCGCACGCGGCCACCACATCGGGCGGGAGGTCGGCGGCGAGGCCACCGAGCTCCGCGAGCGTCGCAGCCGCCACCGCGAGCCCGGCCGCGTCGCGCACGACACCGCAATCGGACGACATCGTGCGTTGGATGGCGCTGCGCAACTTCTCCGGGTCGCCGTCGCCACCCGGCTCGAGATGTGTCGACGCGGCGTAGGAGCCGGGGACCGGCTCCGGCTCGATCGTCGCGACATCCAGGACGCCGGTCATCGCGCCGGTATCGCGCGCGCAGGAAACGCCCGCCGCGATCGCCTCGACGACGCGCCGCCCGAACACGAGACCGTCGAGCAGGGAGTTCGACGCAAGCCGGTTGGCGCCGTGCACGCCGCTGCACGCCGCTTCACCACACGACCACAACCGCGGCAGCGTGCTCGCGCCGTCGAGATCGGTGACCACGCCGCCCGACAGGTAGTGCGCGGCCGGCGCGACCGGGAGGAGCTCGCGCGTGGGATCGAGACCGGCGGCCTGACACGCGCGCCAGATCGTGGGGAAGCGGTTCGCGAAGTCGTCGATCATCGACGCGTCGAGGGAGACGTGGTCGGTGCCGGTCTCGCGCATGCGCTGGTGGATCGCACGCGACACGACATCGCGCGGGGCGAGGTCGGCGAGAGGATGGACGCCGGCCATGAACGCGACGCCGTCGCGGTCGCGGAGGACGGCCCCCTCGCCGCGCAGGGCCTCGGACAGGAGCGGCCGCGGCATCGACGGATGGTGCAACGCGGTCGGGTGGAATTGCACGAACTCGAGGTCCGCGCAGGCGACGCCGGCGCGCAGCGCCAGCGCGATGCCGTCGCCGGTCGAAAGCGTCGGGTTGGTGGTGACGGCGAAGCACTGGCCGACACCGCCCGTCGCGAGCACGGTGTTCGTCGCGGCGAACGTCTCGACCTGACCGTTCGGGCCCAACGCGCGGACACTCCGGCACACGCCACCCTCGACCAGCAGCTCCAGCGCGAACCAGCCTTCGCGCACCTCGATCGCCGCGGGCTCGACCGCGGCGACGAGCGCGCGCTCGATCTCGGCACCCGTCGCGTCGCCACCGGCGTGCACGACCCGCGCGAGAGAGTGACCGCCCTCACGCGCGAGCAGGAGCTTGGCGCCGTCGTCCGCGACCTCGGTGTCGAAGTGCGCGCCGAGCGCCGCGAGCTCGCGCACACGCGCCGGCCCTTCGGTGACGAGGGCACGGACCGCGTCGACATCGCACAGCCCGGCACCGGCCACGAGGGTGTCGGCGAGGTGCAGATCGGGAGAGTCCGGATCCTCGAGCGCAGCCGCGACGCCACCCTGGGCGTAGCGCGTGGCCGAGTGCGACAGCTCCCCTTTCGTGAGGACGAGCGTCGACATGCCGCGTGCCGCCGCGTGCAAGGCCGTCGTGAGTCCGGCGATTCCGCTGCCCAGCACGAGAACGTCGTACACGGTCACGAGCCTACGGCCCGCTCGGCACCGCCTGTCACTCGGCGAGCAGGACCCCTCGGTCGGCGACAACTTCTTCGCCCGTGACCACGAGACCGACGTTGTCGATCAGTCGTGTCGTGCCGAGGTGCGCCGCCAACGCCACGAGCACCTCACCGTCGAGCCGTTCGAGCGGGCGCAGCTCGTTCGCGTCCCGGACTTCGACGTACTCGAGCGCGACCAGCGGTTCGGTCGCCACGACGTCGCGGACGACGGCCGCGACGCTCGCCGGATCGCGCTCACCCGCCGCCACGGCGTCGGCCGCGGCTCCGCAGCGCGCGGGACAGCACCGGCGCGGCGCGGCGTTGGTCCGGCGTCAGGTATGCGTTGCGGCTCGAACGCGCGAGCCCATCGGCTTCACGGACGAGCGGGGAACCGATCACCTCGACCGGGAGGTTCAGGTCGGTGGCCATGCGCGCGCACGACGGCGAGCTGCTGCGCGTCCTTCCGGCCGAAGTAGGCGCGGCACGGGCCCGACGATCGAGAACAGCTTGGCGACCACAGTGGTCACCCCGTCGAAGTGCGTCGGCCGGGCCGCGCCGCACAGCTCGGCGGTGAGGTCGGCGACGTGCACGGTCGTCAACGGAGCGCGTCGGGTACATCTCGGCGACGCTCGGTGTGAACACGCAGTCGACACCTGACTCCTCGCACAGCCGCAGATCGTTCGCGAGATCGCGCGGGTAACGGTCGAGATCCTCGTTGGGCCCGAACTGCAACGGGTTCACGAAGATGGTGAGCACCACGAAGTCGGTCGCAGCCCGCGCGCGGCGACCAACGACAGATGGCCCGCGTGCAGGTAGCCCATCGTCGGCACCAGTCCGACGCGCCCTCCGGCGGCGCGCGCGCGTGCCACAACGATCTCGGAGCTCGGCGATCGTGTCGACGTGGAACAAGCGGGAGCGAAGCTAGCCCGCGGCCGGACGACCCGGCTGACGCAGGTCGCCGAGCAAACGGTCGAGGGCCGTGTCGCGCCGCCCGGTGAGGCGCGCCGCTTCCCGCGCGAGCGCGCGGTAGGCGTCGCGTTCGACCGGATCGATCGCGCGCAGATGCGCCTCGACGGTGCCGAGGTCGCCGCGCTCGACCGGACCGGTGAGCGCCTCGGCGGATCCGAGCCGCAGCGCGTTGTCGACGGACGCGCGTACGAGCGGGCCGAACGCTTCCACCGGGACACCGCACGACGCCGCGAGCCGCTCCACCTGACCCATCAGCGCGACGACGTGGTTCGCGGCGACCGCCGCGGCGGCGTGGTAGCGCGTGCGCTCCGAGTCCGAGACCACGAACGGCCGCAGGCCGAGCTCCTCGGCGAGAGTCACGACTTCGGGGTCACCCGCGATCGCGGCCCAGGATCCGGGAAGCCGGTCGAGTCCGGCGGAGGTCGACGGGAACGACTGCAACGGATGCATGGCGGCGACGCGCACGTCGGGGCGCAACGCCAACAGTTGATCGAACACGTCCAGCCCGCGCGAGCCGGCGACGTGCACGACCAGTGCACCGCGTTCGAGCGAACGGCGCGGCCGCGACCGCAGCCGCCTCGATCGCGCGGTCGGGTGTCGCGATGAGGACGACTTCGGCACCCATGCCGACGTCCGAGACGAGCTTCGCCGTCGTTGCCAAGCACGCGACCGCCGCGTTCGTCGATGCCGCGTCGGGGGCGCGACCCGCGACCGCGACCACGCGCCACCCGAGGTCGACGAGCGCGAGACCGAGGGTCGTGCCCGCGCGGCCGGGACCAATCAGCGCAACAGTGCGACTGTCGTCGACCACCAAGCGTGTCCTCTGGCAACCGCGTCCTCTCGGACGCCGCCGGTCAGGTCCCCGGCGGAAGAACCAATGCTACCGATGCAATTCGGACGTCTGGTCGAGGACCTGAGTCGTCGCCGTGTCCGGCGACGAGGTCGGGCGCGACCGCGCGCAGCGGCGCGAGCACGAACTCGCGCTCCCACATGCGGGGATGCGGAATCGTGAGGTCGGGGTCGTCCATCTCGATCTCGTCGTAGAGCAGGATGTCGACGTCCAGCGTGCGCGGGCCGAACCGCTCTTTGCGCACTCTTCGGGCGTTCTCCTCACAACGCTGCGCGAGCGCGAGCAGCGCCCTCGGGTCGAGATCGGTGTCGATCCCGACGACGGCGTTCAGGTAGTCGTCCTGGGGCGGGCCGCCCACCGGCACCGTCTCGTACACGGGCGACACCGCGACGACTGCGACCTGCGGCGCGCGCGCGAGCTCGTCGACCGCCGACTGCAGGTGCGCGCGCCGGTCGCCGAGGTTCGAGCCGAGCGCGAGATAGGCGCGGGTCAACGCTCGATGCGCACGCCGACGTGGTCGAGCTGGGCGCGCACCGGCGGGTGGAGCTTGCGCACCTCCACGACGACACCGAGCACGCGTCGATCCGCCCGGCACACTTCGGCGATGCGGGTCGCGAGCCGCTCCAGCAGGCGGTAGCTCTCGGAACCGACGACGCGCGAGACCGACTCGCACACCGCGGAGTAGTCGACCGTGTCGTCGAGATCGTCGCTCGCACCCGCGGCGGTCGCGTTGACGAGCAGTTCGAGATCCACCTGGAACGGCTGCGGTGCGCGACTGCTCCTCCGGGCAGCACGCCGTGCACCCCGAGCTCGCGAAGGCCACCGATGAGGATGCGGTCGGGCACGGCGCGCTACTCCCGGACGAGGTTCTCTTCGAGCGTCACCGCGATGATCTCGCGGCCCGCCGGCACCGAGGCTGCGCTCGGTGAGCTTCTCGACGATCGAGATCGCGTGAGGGCCGCCGTCGACGAGGCCGGCGTACAGGAGGTACCCGCCGACGACACCGATCACGATGTCCCCGAACTCTTCGCGGTGGAGGTAGAGCTTCTCGTCGGGCACGTCGAGGAAGCCGCCGATCGTCTCGTACACCGCGCGCAGGCGCATCGGCAGCTCGTCGTGGGGCCCGATCGGGAGGTGTGCGTAGGCAATGCCCGCTTCCTCGTACGCGTGCAGGTTGTGCGGCCCGTCGAGCATCGAGATGATGTGTGTGAAGCCGTGCACGTTGAGCCAGATCAGCTCCTCTTGGCGGCGCACCTTGCGGTGATTGCGCGCGAATCCACCCGGACGCTCACCGGCACCGAGGCGGTCCTTGATGACCCACGTGAAGTAACGCGGTTGGAGCCCCTGCGCCCACCGCCCCCGCAGCCCGGTGGTAGTCACGCAGCGATCACTCCCTCGGGCGTTGCCCGTTCCATCACGTCCATCAGCGCGGCTGCGCGCACGGACGATTCGACGTCGTGGACGCGCACCATTGCGACTCCCTGTTCGAAGCACCAGACCGACGTGGCCAGCGTCGCTTCGTCGCGTTCGTCCACCGACAACCCGCCGAGCAGCGTGCCGAGGAACGTCTTGCGCGAGGTACCGACGACCAGCGGTGCCCCACTTGCGACGGCCAACTCCGGCAGCGCGCGCAACAACGCAAGGTTGTGGTCGAGCGTCTTGCCGAAACCGATACCGGGATCGACGAGGATCGCGTCACGCGCGATCCCGGCCGCGACCGCGGCGCGCGACGCGCGATCGGAGATGTGAGCCGACCTCGGCCACGACGTCGTCGTACTCCGGGTGCGACTGCATCGTGGGAGGCGTCCCTTGCATGTGCATCGCGACGAAACCCGCCCGCGCGCTCCGCGATGACCGCGAGCATGCCATCGTCGGCGAGGCCGGCCGAGACGTCGTTGACGACGACGGCGCCGGCGTCGAGCGCCGCGGCTGCGACCGCGGCCTTCGTCGTGTCGATGCTCACCGGAACTGCAGTCGCGGCGACGAGCGCGCGGACGACCGGGACGACGCGGCGCAGTTCCTCCGCGACGTCCACCGGCTCCGCGCCCGGTCGCGTCGACTCGCCGCCGACGTCGAGCATCGCCGCGCCGACCGCGGCAAGCGCGATGCCGTGCTCGATCGCGGCGCGGGTGTCGAAGAAGCGGCCACCGTCGGAGAAGGAGTCCGGAGTGACGTTCACCACGCCCATCACCGCGCGCCTGGGCAAGGTCCCAACTGCGAAGGGGGCGGTCACGGGCGCAGGTTAGCGAACGGCGCCCCGGCCGAACGGCCGCCGATCAGCCCTGCCTGACGCCCAATCCCAGCAGCGCCATCGCCTCGGATCGAGTGGCCGGCGAATCCTTGAACAGCCCCCGGACGGCCGAGGTGACGGTGAGCGAACCCGGCTTGCGCACACCTCGCATCGACATGCACAGGTGCTCGGCCTCGATCATGACGAACGCGCCGCGCGGTTGCAGCCGCTCCATGAGCGCGTCGGCCACCTGCGTGGTGAGACGCTCCTGCACCTGCGGTCGCTTCGCGAAACCGTCGACGAGACGCGCGAGCTTCGAGAGTCCGGTGATGCGGCCGTCGGCGTTGGGGATGTACGCGACGTGCGCGTGACCGTGGAACGGCAGCAGGTGGTGCTCGCACAAGGAGTACAACGGGATGTCGCGCACCATGACCATCTCGTCGTGATCCGCCTCGAAGGTGAGAACGAGGTGACGCGACGGATCCTCGTGCAACCCGCTCAGGATCTCGGCGTACATCTCGGCGACGCGGCGCGGCGTGCGCTGCAGCCCATCACGGTCCGGGTCCTCGCCGATGCCGATGAGGATCTCCCGCACGGCGCGCTCGATGCGGTCGACGTCCACCGGCGTGCCGGTGGCCACGGACTTGAGCGGATTCGCGTCGGTCACACCCCTGGTCTACCCGACGCCGGGGGGGCGGGGTCTACCCGACAGCAGTGGATCGCGTGCCACCCGACGGCGGGGGATCGCGTGCTACCCGACGGCGGGGGATCGCGTCCTGCCCGCCGCGGGCGGATCACTCGAAGCGACCGCCGCCGGCCGAGACACCGGGTGGCGCTCGCCGTGCCACTTCGGGACACCCTCGAGCAATTCCTCGACTTCAGACGCGTCGAGCGTTTCCCGCTCCCGCAGGGCCGACGCGAGCGCTTCGAGCGCGTCCCGATGCGTCTCGAGGATGGTGCGGGCCGCGGTGTCGCGCGCCGTCGACGAACCGACGGATCTCGTCATCGATCCGGGCTGCCACGTTCTGCGAGTACTCGGGCGCGTGACCCATGTCCCGCCCGACGAAGACCTCCTCGTTCGGGCCGAGGAACCGGATCGGCCCGAGCAGCTCGCTCATGCCGAACTCCGTGACCATGCGCCGCGCGATCTCGGTGGCGCGATCGATGTCGTCGTGCGCGCCCGTCGTCGGATCGTCGAACACCAGCTCTTCCGCGGTCCGGCCGCCGAGGAGCATGGCCATCTCGTCTTCGAGCTCGCGCCGCGAGCGCAGGAGGCGATCCTCGGTGGGCAGCACCAAGGTGTATCCGAGCGCGCGACCGCGCGGGATGATCGAGATCTTGTGCACCGGGTCCTTCGTCGGCAGCGCGTGCGCGACGAGCGTGTGACCGGCCTCGTGGTACGCGATGACGCGCTGCTCGCGCTCCGACATGACGCGCGTCCTGCGCTCCGCACCGGCAATGATGCGTTCGATCGCGGCTTCGAGCTGCGGCATGCCGATCTGCTCCATCCCGCCGCGCGCCGCGAGCAACGCGGCTTCGTTCAACAGGTTGGCGAGGTCGGCACCGGTCATACCGGGTGTGCGGCGGGCGATGATGTCGAGATCGACGCCGGGCGCGATCGGCTTGTCGTGCGCGTGCACGCGCAGCACACCCTTGCGGCCTTCGAGGTCCGGCGCGTCGACGACGATCTGGCGGTCGAAGCGGCCCGGGCGCAACAACGCGGGATCGAGCATGTCGGGCCGGTTCGTCGCCGCGATGAGGATCACACCGGTGCGCACGTCGAACCCGTCGAGCTCGACGAGCATCTGGTTGAGCGTCTGTTCCCGTTCGTCGTGCCCGCCACCGACACCCGCGCCGCGTTGACGACCGACCGCGTCGATCTCGTCGATGAACACGATCGCGTGGCCGCGGCTTTGGCGCTCTTGAACAGGTCCCGCACGCGCGCGGCACCGATGCCCGCGAACATCTCGACGAAGTCGCTGCCGGACATGGAGAAGAAGGGAACGCCGGCTTCACCCGCGACCGCACGCGCGAGCAACGTCTTGCCCGTGCCCGGCGGCCCGAACAGGAGGACGCCTTTCGGGATGGTCGCGCCGATCGCGGCGAAGCGTTCCGGTTCCGCGAGGAAGTCCTTGATCTCGCGTAGCTCCTCGACGGCCTCGTCGAGCCCCGCGACGTCGGCGAACGTCACGGGCGTGCGGCTCTTGTCGGCTGCGACCGCGCGTGAACGTCCGAACCCGAAGATCGTCTTCCCGTAGAACTTGATCATCAGGTAGATGAGCAAGCCCATGACGGCGACCAGCGGGACGATGTTGAGGAACATCGCCTCCCACAGGCTGGTGCGCGCGCTCGAAACCGGCAGATCGAGACCCTGGTCGACGATCCTCGTCGTGAGCTCGTCGGTGTACTCGTTCGGGTAGCGCACGACGAACTTCGTGCCGTCGTCGAGCTCGCCCTTGAGCTCGTTCGCGCGGTCGTACAGCTTCACCGACTGGACGTGGCCCGCGTCGAGATCCTCTTGGAACTCCGTCAACCCGAGCGAAATCCGGCCGCGGCCGGTGGCGAACAGGCGCGGGACGAAGACGAGCGCGGCGATGCCGATCACCGCCACGAGTGCGATGAGGAGGTTGCGGACTCGCTTGCTCACCTGGACTCCTGCCGGAACGCCGTCTTCTCACTTATCGACGGAATTCGGCCGCGCACGAGCGCGCGTGCATCAACGCGGCGACGCACCCGGCCTCACGAGTTGGGGATCGGACCGTCGTACTCGGCGATGAACGGCAGGTTGCGGTAGCGCTCGTCGACGTCGAGTCCGTAGCCGATGACGAAGTCGGGCGGGATGCGGAAGCCGACGTACTTGAGATCGGAGTCGATCTTCTGCAGGCCTTCCTTCACGAGCAGCGCGCACACCTCGAGCGACGCCGGGCCGCGCGCCTTCAGGTTCTTGCGGAGGTACGCGAGCGTGAGACCGGAGTCGACGATGTCCTCGACGATCAGCACGTGCCGGTCGGTGAGATCGAGATCGAGGTCCTTCATGATGCGGACGACACCGCTCGTGCGCGTCGCCGACCCGTACGACGACACCGCCATGAAGTCGAACTCGACCGGCAGGTCGATCGCGCGGGCGAGATCGGCCATGAACATGAACGCGCCCTTGAGGATGCCGACGAGCAGCGGCGGATGGTCGTCGTAGTCGGCCGCGATCTCCTTGCCGAGATCGCGGATGCGTTGCTGCAGCTCCTGCTCGTCGACGACGATCCGACCGATGTTCGGGTCGTTCATCGTCGTGCGCTCAGCATTCGGGGGGCTGGCCTCCGCGCTCAGCCAGAGGAAGCGCCGGGTCCGCGTCGTGACCCGGACGCGATGGTCGATACGGTAACCGACGACCCACACCGGGCTCCGTCGCCGCGCACCACCGGCGCGCGCGGCCCGCCGGCTCGCGGCGACCCCCGCCTCGGCCAGCGCGTCGTGCACGAGCTTCGATCCGCTCCGCCCGAGCGGCCGGAACCGCTCGCCCGCCGCCGGCGCCGCGCACCGACCACGGCGGCACGGACGAGATCGGCGTCGCACACGGCCGCGCTCGCGACCGTCGGGCCAGGCCGACCGGCGGCCCGTGCTCGATCCACGCCTCGATCTCGACGTCGCCGAAGCGGGCCCGGCCCGGGAGCTCGAGCGCCGGCGCGGCGCGGTGACGCAGCGCCGGCTTCGCGACCGATGCGCACGAGCCGCCCGCGAACCCGCTCGACCCGGTCGCCGCCGGGGAGCTCGCGCCGCGCGCACGTCGCCGCGGGCGACCGCGAGCACCCGTTCGACCGTCGCGATCGACGGCGGCGACGGGCGCGGCCAGCCAGCGCCGGATCACGCGCCGCGCGAGCGCGCGGCGGCAGCGCGTCGACCGCGGCCGCGTCGTCGGCGCGCGTGCGCGCGACGCGAGCGACTCGAGCAGCTCGTCGTCGTCGCGCAGGACGTCGGCCTGCCGGGCGAGCACCTCGACGAGATCGCGATCGGCGCCGCCGCTCGAGCCGCGGGATCGACCTCGCGCCGCAACCAGACCCGCCGGTGGTGCAGGTCGTCGTTCATCGGATCGTGCACCGGCGCGAGCCGAGCCGGGCGCAGAGCTCGTGCGTCTCGCGCCGCCGGAACCGCGAGCAACGGCCGGCGGATGTAGCCGCGCCGCGCCGGCATGCCCGCGAGCCCGCTCGTCGCCGCGCGCCGCGCAGCATCTGCAGCAGCACGGTCTCGGCCTGGTCGTCGCGCGTGTGGGCGACGAGGATCGCGGCGCGCGCCGACCTCGGCGCGCACACGCTCCAGCGCGGCGTACCGCGCGTCGCGCGCGCGGGCTTCGAGGTTCGGCCCGAGCGCGACGTCGACGCGCTCGACGGTGCAGCTCGCGCACCGAACGCGTCGCGGCCGCGTTGCGCACGACGTCGGCGTCGTGCCCGGTGCCCGCGCGCAAGCCGTGATCGACGTACACCGCGTGCACGTCGAAGCCGTGGTCGCACGCGAGCGCGAGCAGCGCGAGCGAGTCCGCGCCACCGCTGCACCCGACGACGACGCGTCGCGCTCGGCGCGCGAGATCGTCGAGCGCGCGCGCGAGAGGTTCACACGCGTGCGGCGTGCGACCGAGCGAGCCAGCGATCGCGGGCTCGCTCGAGCTCCGCGACCGTCGGCAGGTTCTCCGGCGCACGCCACACCGCGTCGAACGCGGGCCGGCCGCCGATCTCGTAGACGCCGCGCACGAACCGCTCGCCGACCTCGTACTGCTTCATCTTCTGCTCGATGCCGAGCAGCTTCTGCAACGCGCCGGTGATGCCGCCCATCTTGCGCGCGCTGCGACAGCACGCGCGACATGCGCTCCTGGCCGGCGACGTGCTCGCGGCCGAGATCGTCCATCACGACGTTGCCGTGGCCTTCGAGCACCGACATCAGCGCCTGCACCTGGCCGAGCACGCCACGCTGCGCAGGCGACGCGAACAAGCCGACGAGACCACCGTCGTCGAGCGGGTTGCGGCCGGCGCGCATCTCGTCGACCGCGCTCGAGATCGCGCGCATCATCGTGCGCGGGTCGGGATCGACGAGCTCGAGCGTCTGGCGCACGAGACCGAGGAAGTACTCGCGCATCCACGGAACGCCGGTGAACTGCGCCCGGTGCGTGACCTCGTGGATCGCGATCCACAAGCCGGAAGTCGTGCGGGCGGAACGCGAAGCGCTTCTCGAGCGACGAGGATGTTGGCGCCGACGTAGTAGACCGCGTCGGTCGGCAGATCGCCGGTGCACGGCCGTCGGGCCGTCGGGCACGAGCAGGTCGTACTGACCGAGCACGCGTTGCGCGAGGTAGCCGAGCAGCCCGCCCATCTCGGTCGCGGCGACCCGCCGGCTGATCGGCGCGAACGGGTTGTGCGCCATGCGCGCGCCGAACCGTTGCATGAGCGGGTCGAGCAGCGACCGCATCGACGTGATGTTCGACTCGACCCAGTCGCGCCGGTCGAGCACGCCGCCGTCGCGTGCCCCGGCGCGCGGCAGCCCGGTGTAGTCCTCGACGAGATCCTCGGCGCGGACCGGTCAGGTCGTCGAAGTCGGCCTGCAGCGACGCGGCGAGATACGAGTCGGCGAGCGGATCGCGTCCGGCGACGAACCGGGCGACGCGGCGGGCCGTGGCCCAGTCGACGGGATCGGGCGCCCGCCCTTCACCGTCGCCGGGCGTCGCTCACTTGCGGCGGGCGACCCTTCGTCTCGAGCCGCCCGACCTTCACCCAGTACGTCGACGGCCGAGTTGGACCATCACCGCGAAGAAGCCGATCAGCGAGCAGCGGGGCGATCCAGTAGAACCAGAGCTTGCCGCCGTTGTGGTCGGCGAACACGTAGATGCCGAGCACCAGCGCCGACCAGCCCGATCAGCAGTTCGCGATGATCAACGTGCTGATGGTGGACGGCCTCACCATTCCTCCTCGACCGGGGTGCACGTCATCGTAGAAGCCGCGGTCGCGTCATCGTAGAAGCGACGGCGCCGGTGGATCACTCGGGCGGTCGGGCCGGCGGCGCTCGGCGATCCCGAGCGCCAGCGGCGATGCGGCTGCTTGAGGTCGGCGGGCACCTCCTCGCCGCACTTCGACACGATGACCCGGCGGAGCTCGATCTCGAACGTGAAGCCCTCCGCGCACGGCGGGCACTCGTCGAGGTGGCGGGTGATCGCCCGCCGCTTCCAGACGGTCAGCTCGCCGTCGAGGTACTCGTAGACGCGCATGATGCGCTTGCTCACAATCCATCGCGCCCGTCACCCCCCGGTCGCCGAGTCGACCCGCGGCCGAAGGTTGTTGCGCTCGGCGTAGTCCCACAACTTCTTCTGCAACGCTCGCCGCCCCCGGTGAATCCGACTCATGACGGTGCCGATCGGCACGTCGAGGATGTCGGCGATCTCCTTGTAGGAGAAGCCTTCGACGTCGGCCAGGATCACCGCCATCCGGAACTGCTCCGGGATCGACTCGAGCGCCTCTTTCACCTCGGAGTCGGGGATGCCCTCGAGCACCTCGGCCTCGGGCGTACGCGTGGCCTCGACCGCTTCGAGGCCGCCGAGACGCCGGAAGATGTAGAAGTCCTCGACGTCGTCGAGGTCGACCTGCTCGGGCCGGCGCTTCTTGGCGCGGTACTGGTTGATGAAGGTGTTCGTGAGGATCTTGTAGAGCCACGCCTTCAGGTTCGTGCCCTCGTGGAAGCCATCGAACCCGCGGTACGCGCGCAGGAACGTCTCCTGGACGAGGTCCTCGGCGTCGCTCGGGTTGCGCGTCATGCGCAACGCGGCCGCGTAGAGGGCCGACATGTACGGCATCGCCTGATCTGCGAACCCTGCCGGGTCGGCCATGGGAGCAGGGTACCGCGCCGTTGAACACGGTCGGATTTGCGGTGAACTCCGCGCCGCCGCAGGCGGCCGCTACTGAGGGGCAGATCCGTGTCACCGCCCCGCGGCCGGGATTACGGAAGCAGGCGTCGGATGCAAGCCGCTCAGGTGGGTACCCGCGCTCGGATGCCATCATGACGGGAGATGGTCGATCTTCCTGCGCCGCCGTCGGTGACGTTCGCCAGCGACAACGCGTCCGGCGTGCACCCGGTCGTGATGGAGGCGCTCGCGCGTGTGAACCACGGCCACACGATCGCCTACGGCGACGATCCGTGGACGCCGCAGCTCACCGACGCGATGCGCGAGCGCTTCGGCGCACCCGTGCAGGTGTTCCCGGTATTCGGCGGTACTGGTGCGAACGTGGTCGCGCTCGCCTGCCTCGCGCGGGCAAGTGATGCCGTCGTCTGTTCCACCTGCGCGCACATCCACGTCGACGAGGCCGGCGCGCCCGAGCGCATGGCCGGCACCAAGCTGATCGCACTCCCGACTGCGGACGGCAAGCTGCGGCCCGAGCAACTGCGGGCGCCGCTTGCGTGGTTGGGCGACGAGCACCACCCGCAACCGAAGGTGCTGTCGATCACGCAGTCGACCGAGTCGGGCACGCTCTACACCGCAGACGAGATCGGCGCGCTGTGCGACGAAGCGCACCGCGCGGGGCTCGTCGTACATCTCGACGGCGCGCGCATCGCCAATGCGGCGGCCGCGCTCGGTGGCGATGTCCGCAGCTTCACCATCGACGCGGGTGTCGACGTGATCTCGTTCGGCGGTACGAAGAACGGGATGATGTACGGCGAGGCGGTCGTGTTCTGCAATCCTGCACACGCCGAGCTCGCCAAGTTCGTGCGCAAGCAGCTCGCGCAGCTGCCGTCGAAAGTGCGGTACATCTCCGCGCAGTTCCTCGCGCTGCTCGAGGACGACCTGTGGCTGCGACTTGCGGCGCACGCCAACGAGATGGCGGCCGTGCTCGGCGCGCACCTCTCCGAGGTCGCGGGGGTCGAGCTCACCCGGACGCCGGTGGTCAACAGCGTGTTCGCGACGTTGCCGCCGGACGCGATCGACGCGCTGCAGAAGTGGTGCTTCTTCTACATCTGGGACGAACTGCGACACGAGGTCCGGTGGATGACCGCGTGGGACACCGCACCGGCCGACGTCGCCGCGTTCGTCGCCGGCGTCGCGGCGGTGCTCGCGAACCGGGTGGGTGCGTGAATGGGTGCGATGTCGACGCCGCCGCCGACCGAGCTGTCGGCCGCGACCACCGAGGTGATCGAGGAGATCCGCGGCCGCATCCACCGCGGCGAGCTCGGCCCGGGTGATCGCCTGCCCGCGGAACGGGAGCTCGCGAGCCGCATGCACGTCAGCCGGGACCGCGTGCGCGAGGCGCTGCTGTCGCTGGAGACGGAGGGCTACCTCGTGTCCCGGCGGGGTGCGACCGGAGGTCGATTCGTCACCGAGCTCGCGACACCGTTCGCGGCGTGGGCGGTGCGCACCGAGGACGACCTCGACGACATCGTCGACTTCCGTCTCGCGGTCGAGTGCGAAGCATGCCGGTTCGCGGCCCGGCGGCGGACGCGCAGCGATCTGCACGCGATGCGCCAGGCCGTCGAGCGCCTCGGCAACGCGACCACCCCCCGCGACTACCGCCTCGCCGACGTCGCGTTCCATGCGTCGATCGCCATCGCGTCGCAGAACGAGCGGCTCGCGGTCGCGGTGGAGCGCGCCCGAGGCGAGCTGTTCGAACCGGCTGACGAGCTGTGGAAGGACGGCCGCATCGAGAGCCTCGCCGACCACCGGCACATCCTCGCCGCGATCCAGGGCAAGCAGCCCGAGGCCGCCGCCCAGGCGATGGCCGAACACATCGAGCGGACCCGCCTCGAGCTCCGGGAGCTGGCCCGCCGCGTCGCCGGCGGGTGAGGGCGGCGGCCGGCCCGCCGCCATCAGACCGGGGAAGGGTTGCCGAGATATTGGTCGAAAATCCGACCAATGGCAGGTAACCTGGGGCGATGGCGCTCGCTGCGACGGATCGCACGCTTCCGACCCTCTGCCCTCCGGGCTTCCGGCTCCCGATTCCGGGCCCCACCCTCGACGACGGGTTCGTCGCGGCCGCCGGTGACGCGGCGCGCGCCCTGCCCGCGACGGTGCAGGCCGCGCTCGCCGCCTTCCGCGCCGACCCCGGAGCCGAGGGCGCGCTGCTCCTCAGGGGGCTCCCGGTGGGCGTGGTCCCGGCTACCCCGGCGCATCCGGGCGCGGTCACGACCAAGGACCGCGCCAGCGAACTCACACTGCTCGCGGTGGCGCGCACGCTCGGCGAACCCGTCGGCTACGTGCAGGAGCACGGCGGCGGACTGGTCCAGGACATCGTGCCCGACCGCGCCCACGAAGGGCGGCAGCTCTCGACGTCGTCGTCGGTGGCGCTCGAGTGGCACACGGAAACCGCGTTCCACCCCCACAAGCCGCGTTACCTGTTGCTGTTCTGCCTGCGCGGCGACCCCGCGGCGCGCACGATGGTGTGCTCGATCGCGTACGTGCTGCCCCAGCTCGACGCGGCGACGATCGCGATCCTGCGCGAGCCTCGGTTCCGGACGCGGCCGGACGCATCGTTCCTCGAGGAGGCCACGGTGGGCGAGCTCGGACCTCCGATGACGGTGGTCACGGGAACCGGTGCCGAGCTGACGTTCACCTACGACGAAGACCTGATGGTCGGCACCGACGACGCCGCGCAGGCTGCACTCGATCGCCTGGGCCGGGCGGTGCGCACGCACGCGAGCGCCATCGTGCTCGAAGCGGGTGATCTGCTGGTCATCGACAACCACCGAGTCGTGCATGCGCGCAGTCCGTTCCGCGCCCGCTTCGACGGAAGCGACCGCTGGCTGCAACGCACCTTCGTCGTCTCGGACCTGACACCGTCGGCGGCGGCGCGCGCCGGCCGCATCATCACGACGCGCTTCTGACGCGACCTCGGCAATTGTTCGGCAGGGCCGGGCGCTTCCGATGTCGCCGCGCGATCGATCAATCGGCGAGCTCGGTGACGAGTCGGTGCGTCAGCAGATCGAGACTGCGGTGCCCGCGCCTGAAGTACCGCCGCCCCGTGTGCACGGACCGCTGCGGTTCGAGGCTCATGCGCGTCCAGTTCCCGATGTACGGCCACAGCAGCAACTCGACGGGAATCGACCGCACGAGCAACGGACTGCGCAGCCGGCCCGACGCGCGCCACGTGCCGCCCCGCAACGGTCGGGGCTCTTCCAGCGAGAGCCGGCGCGACACGCGCACGCGACCGTCCTGAGCGGCGCGCCGCCACCACTCGTCGAGTCCGGCGAGCCGCGCGGGCGCGAGCGCGATCATGCGATTGAACGTCGAGTAGAACGTCGCGGCGCGCGGTTGGATCTCCGCCGCCGACGCGGCGGCGTTCCAAGGCGGCCGGGTGCGCACTGCGGCCCGTTCACCGAGCACGGCGCGCACCGCATCGACGCACTCCCGCGCAATCAGGCGCGCGTCCACATCCGCGGCAACCGGCGTGGCGCGCTCGGGATCGATTGCGATGCCGTCGTCGAACACCGGAAGCGGCTCGAGTCCGGCCTCGACGCGGGATCCGCGTGCTGCGCCCTTGGCTCGCACAACCAACCTGCCTTTCCGATCGAAAGGCTGCTCGGCGAAAATCGTAGCGACATCGCGGTTCGTCAGCGCGCGGGCGGGGCCCCCTGCCGGCGCACGGCGGCGACGATGCCACCGTCGACGAGGATGTCGGTGCCGGTGATCAGGGCGGCGGCGGGGCTCGCGAGGAACTCGACGGCGGCCGCGATGTCCTCGGGAGTGCCGAGTCGCCGCAGCGCGGACATGTCGACCATGGCGCGCATGCCGTCGCCGCTCGAGCCCGCGAGCTCTTCGTTGCCTTGCGGGGTGGCGATGATCCCGGGGCTGAGGGACACGACGCGCCCGCCGCGCCGGCCCCACCCGAGCGCGGCTGCTTCGACTCGCACCTGCACCGCGCGCTTCGCGACGACGTACGCCGATCCCGGGTCGAGCGCACGCGGATCGAGCGCCGCGAGCGTCGGCAGCTGATCCGTGGGCGTCGTCGCCAGCAGGTGCAACGTGTCCGCCGGCAGCGTCGCGAACGACGCGGCCATGCTCGCGATGCACACCGCGACGGTTCCGGGCCGCACGTGCGCCTCGAACGCGTCGAGCACGCGCGCGGTGCCGACGAAGTCGACCGCGATGATCTGGGCCGCGGTCGCCTGAACAGGTGAGAGCCCGGCGGTGTGCGCGATGCAACGCAGCGGACCGAGCTCCGCGGCCGCGTGCGCGAGCGCCGCAACGTCGTCGGCCGACGAGACATCCGTCCGCACCGGGTGCACGTCGTAACCGTCGGCGTGCAGCGTGCCGGCGACGTGCGTGAGGTGCGCGTCGTCGAAGTCGGCGAGGACGACCGCGCACCCGCTCCCCATGCGGCGAGTGATGGCCTGTCCCATACCGCCCGCGCCGGTGACGACGAGGACCTCGCGATTGCTCGACATCCTCGGGTGGCCTCCGCGTGCTCGTGCGAACCGACGAGCTACGAGGTCAGCCCGCCGAACGGTCGCGCTTCGTCGTGAGCTCCACCGGAACGTATTCGGGATCGTCCTCGCTGCGCATGCTCAGCTTCCACTTGCAGCAGACGTTGCCCGGTTCGCGCCGAGGTGGAATCGCGAGGATGTCGACCTTCATGTTCGGGTTGTACATCTTCGCCGTCTCGATCAGCGATGCCGGACAAGTCGAGTGGCAGTTCTTCTCGAGGATGTCGGGGCGTCCGAGCGCTTCCCACTGATCGGGCGCGCAGCACTTGTTGAAGGTCATGATGCCGACGTCTGCCTCCGGCATCTCGAAGATCATCTCGAAGGCCTTGCCCGGCAACGACGTCGCGTCGATCTGGATGTCCTTCATGAAGGCGGCGACATCGTTGCTGGTGATGTTCATCCACCGGCCTTTGATGTTGCGCACCTCCGGCAGCACCTTGGCGCTCCACAGCGCCCACTGGATGTCGAACATCTCGTCGAGCGAGTAGCGCACCACGACCTCCGCCGCCCACGCCTCGATGACGAGCAGGAGGAACTCGTGGCTACCGAGGAACAGGTTGACGAGCCGTTCCTTGTCGCACGCCGTGTACCGCGGGTCCGGTGTGAACGGGCTGAAGACGACGACGCCGGCGCCGAGCTCCGGCATCTCGTCGACGTCCTCGAACGCGCCCCACTCCTGCTCGATGCGCGCGACGTGCGGAAGGATGCCGTTCGTCCACGCGGAGGTCTGCAGCTCCTGCATCGCGTCGTCGCCCTTGCGAGTGCGGAGCTCGTCGGCCCACGCCTCGACGAGCAACACGTAGTACTCGTAGACTCATCGAGAGCATGCGGACGAGCTGCTCCTGCGAGAAGTCAGAGAAGCGGAGGTCGGCCTTGAACGGACCGCTGTAGTCCGGCAGGTCGACGTCGAGATCACCGATCTCGCCGCGGATGTCGTGACCTTCCTTCTTGTAGGTCACGTTGTCGTCGACGCGCGGGAACTTCTTGTAGTTCTCGAGGTCGACGCCGATGCTGCGAGCGCGAACTGTCGTCCTGGTGCTCCTCGTAGTCGACGCCGGGCTGGCGGATCTCGAGGAACTCCTGGAGGTTCTGGTCGAGTTCTTGCTCGGACATGCGCTTCCCCCTCGGTGCAGCCGGGCCGGTCGCGGAAGGGTAGCCGATCGGCTAGGGAACGCAAGCCGCTCGGCTACCCTCGCCGCGTGAGCCTCGCCGAGCCTGCGGTCGACCGCGGATTGGGGTCCGCGCCCCGCAGCGCCGCGCAGACCCGCATCATCACCGCCGCGCTCGACCTGTTCGCCGAGCACGGCGTCAACGGGACGTCGCTGCAGATGATCGCCGACGCAATCGGCGTGACGAAGGCGGCCGTCTACCACCAGTTCAAGACCAAGGACGAGATCGTCGCTCGCGGCGGTCGAGGTCGACCTCGTGAAGGTGGAAGCGGCGCTCGACGCGGCCGAAACCGAGCAGGACCTCCGGCGTGCGCGCGAAGTGGTGCTCACCCAGGTGATCGACCTCGCCGTCGCGCGCCGGCGCATGGTGACCGCGGTCCAGCACGATCCCGTGATCGTCAGGATCCTGGCCGAGCACGAACCGTTCCGGCAGCTGATGGGCCGCCTGTATCGCGGTGCTGACCGGTGGCGACACCGGCCGCGAAGCGCGGGTTCGGGCGGCCGTGGTCGTCGGCGGCGATCGGCGGTGCGGTGACGCATCCACTCGTCCACGACATCGACGACGAGACGCTGCGGGCCCGCATCCTGGATCTCACCGAGCAGCTGCTCGACCTTCCCGGTTGAGCACCGGCGCCCGCGCAGAGGAAGTGGCGCGGCGCGGTTGCGGGGGGTGAGGTGACGGAGCCGGAGAAGGGACTCGAACCCTTGGCCTGCTCATTACGAGTGAGCTGCTCTGCCGTCTGAGCTACTCCGGCGAAGGGCGGCAGCATACCGAAGCGCCCCATCTTGCGTGAGAACTCCCACCTCCGCGGTGAGCGAACTCACGCACGTTCGGCGGAAGTGGTGGCGGGGAGCGAAGTCAGGAGTGCGAGGAGACGCACGATGCCCTTCTCGTTGATCGTGAACGCCTCACGCGCGTCCCGGCACGCATCCAACGCCTCGGCCGCGGCGCGCGGATTGCACACGAGCGGCGATTGGTCCGTGTTCAACGGCGGGGCCGGCGCCGCGATCACGTCCCGGTAGACGGTTTCGATCGCGGTGGCGCCTTCGAGCAGCAGGTCGATGCGCGTGCGCCGCAGCTCGCGCTTGTGCCGCTCGTCCAGCCGGCGCCGCATGCGTTGGGCGTCGCGGTCCGAATATCCGTACCGCTCCATCTCGGCATCGAACTCGGCCAGCTCCTCCGCGTGGCGGCGGGCCACTTCGTCGGCGGCGCCCGACACGGCGGCGTCGAGCTGTTCCGCGATCGCGAGTGCGGTCGCGCCGGTGCCGTCGAGGCGACCGGGAGTGTGCGCGAACAACGCGCGGAGATTGGCGAGCGGCCCTGCGAGCGCGCGAGCACGCGCGAGCTGACCGCCCGACAGCGACGCCGCAAGTTGCGCGGCACCGGCGGACAAGCCTTCGCGCTCGAGCGCGGCGCGCAACGTGTCGTCGGGCACGGGATCGAAGTCGACGCGCTGGCAGCGCGATCGGATCGTCGGCAGCAGGTCGTCGGCGCTCGACGACACGAGCACGATGACCGTGCGCGCGGGCGGCTCCTCGAGCGTCTTCAGCAGCGCGTTCGCGGCGACGGCCGGCGGTACCGAGAGCTTCTCGGCCTCGAACAGCAGCAGTACCTTGCGGTCGCCCTCGACCGGGCTCCGGTGCGCCTCGGGAAGCACCTTCTCGCGGATGTCGTCGACCTTGTACGACGCGCCTCCCGGTTCGAACTCGACGACATCGGGATGCAGCCCGCGCTCGACGAGCCGCCGCGTGCGCTCGTCGTCGCCCGCGCCGATCAGGAGCGCCGCGAACGTGCGCGCCGCCGTCTCGACGCCGGAACCGCGGGGCCCGACGAGCAGATACGCGTGGCTCGGGCGCTCGGCCGCGCGCGCGAGCGCGTCGGTCGCGCGCTCCTGTCCGATCACGTCCGTCCACATCGTTCGCAGACTAGAGCCCGCGTTCAGAGGATCGGCTCGACCACGGCCCAGAGCCGGCCGGCGACGTCGTCGCGCGTGCCCTGCGCGTCGACGAGCGTCCAGCCCCGCGCGGCCGCCAGGTTCCGGTACGCGGCCCGGACCGACGCGTGGAACCCGCTCCCGGCTCGCTCCATGCGGTCGCGTTCGGCATCCACGCGTGCGGCCGCGACGTCGTCCGGGAGGTCGAGGACGATGACGAGATCGGGCTCGAGACCGCCGGCGGCGAACGCGCTCAGGCGATCCACCATGTCGACGCCGAGCGCGCGACCGACGCCTTGATACGCGAGCGACGACGGCGTGAAGCGGTCGCTCACGACGACCTTGCCGGCCACGAGCGCGGGCCGGATCAGCTCGGTGACGTGCGCGGCCCGATCGGCGAGCATCAACAACAGCTCCGCGCGCGCGTCGAGCTCCCAGTCCTCGTGGAGGAGCAACGCGCGGATCTCTTCGCCGACACGCGTGTCGCCGGGTTCGTGCGTCAGTACCGTCGACCGGCCGAACTCCTCCAACCGCCGCACGAGCCGCTTCGCCTGCGTGCTCTTGCCGGTGCCTTCGCCGCCTTCGAGCACGACGAACCGGCCCACATGCGGCGCGCCGCTGGAGTTCGTGGTCACGCTTCGACGTTCTCGGACTGATGCGCGCGCCGCATCCGCCGGCGCGCGCGCGAGGCCCGACAGCACGCAGACCACGCCACCGAGCCAGAGGGCCAGGCGCACGCCGGGTAGCGAAATCGTGGCCGACCCGAGTGCGACGTCGCCACCGACCCAGTGATCGGAGATCGCGCCCAAGGCACTCGCGACGAACGGTCCGACGGTCAAGGACACCAACAGTGCCAGCCGCACGATCGTATACAGCGTCGCGAACGTGCGCCCGCGCAACTCGTCGCTCACGTTCTCCTGGAGCAGCGTGAATCCGATGACGTACGCCGAGCCGGCCGTCGCGCCGAAAGCCGCGGTGAGGAACAGCGCAGGTGTCAACGTCGACACGGATGCCGTCGCGATGAGCGACACGCCGGTGGCGATGATGGCCACCGTGAAGACCTGTTCGTTCGGCAGCTTGCGCCGCCGTTGGAACAGGATGAGCGAGACCACGCCGGTCGCGGCGCCGAGGCCGAGCGTCGTCATCAGCAGGCCGAAGGTCCCGCTGCCGCCACCGAGGACCGAGTTCGCGAGCACCGGCCCGAGCGGGATGACCGCGCCACCGCCGATCAGGCCGCCGGCCAGGCCGATCATGACGCCACGGACGAGCGGTTCCGAGCGGATGAACTTCAGACCGTCGAGGACATCGCGAAACGTCTGCGTGATCTGGATGCGTGCCTTCGACTCTCGGCGCGTCCCGGGCAGCACCAGGCCGGAGATGAGGATCGCGGAGCAGATGAAGGTGAGCGCGTCGACCCAGATCGCGAGCGACTGCTTGTCGTCGAAGCCGAAGCCGGCGAGCGCGTCGATGCCGCCGAGACCCTTCGCGACACCGGAGAGGCTCGCGAACACCACCGCGCCGAGCGGGAACGTGGCGTAGGCCGCGACGAGTGACAACGAGTTCGCGGAGGCGAGCTGCTCCGGGTCGCGCACGATGTTCGGCACCGACGCGTCCTTCGCGGGCCCCCACAGCAGCGTCTGCACCTCGATGAGGAACGAGATGATGACGAGCCCGGGCAGGTTCGCGAAGAACGGGAGCAACACGAGCAGACCCGCGCGCCCGATGTCGCAGGTGACCATCACGACCTTGCGGTTCCAGCGGTCGACGAGCGCGCCACCCAACGGTGCGAGCAAGAACCCCGGCAGCATGCGGGCGACCATCACCAGCCCGACACCGGTCCCCGAGCTCGACACCTTCGTCGCCAGCGCGAGGATCGCGATCAGTCCGATCCAGTCGCCGAGGCTGGACACGACCTGCGCGAGCCAGAGGCGCGTGAAGCCCGGCGCGCGGAACACCGACCGCGACGGCGGCATCGGCTGTTCGTCGGGATCAGCGGGAATGAACGGCGCCTGCTCGCTCACGCGCCGGTCAGCCTACGTGCCCGCATTCCCGCCCTACGCGGAGGCGCCGTCGCTCGGCATCGTCTCCGGCGCGGCCGCGGCCGCCTTCTTCGCGACCTTCTTCGCCGGCTTCTTCACTGCCTTTTTGGCCGCTTTCTTGGTGGTCTTCTTGGCGGCTTTCTTGGCGACCTTCTTCGCCGGACGCTTCACCTTGTTCGGCGCGGCTTCGGCCGCGGGCGCGCAAGAGACCGACTGCCTCGTCGAGCGAGAGCTCGGCCGGCACCGTGCCACGCGGCACGGTCGCGTTCACGCTTCCGTCAGTGACGTACGGGCCGTACCGACCTTCCAACACGCGTACCGGCGCGCCACTGTCGGGGTGGGCACCGAGCTCGGCGATCGGCGGCTTCTGCTGCCGGCCGCGCCGCTGTTTCGGCTGGGCGTACAGCGCCTCGGCTTCCTCGAGCGTGACGGTCAGCAACTGCTCCTCGCTGGACAAGCTGCGCGTGTCACCGTCATCGCGCTTCAGGTACGGCCCGAACCGCCCGGGCGACGCGACGATCTCGCGACCGTCGCGGTCGGTGCCGACGACGCGCGGAGCGCGAGCAACTGGAGCGCCTCTTCGAACGTGACGGTTTCGGGGGTCTGCGACGCGAAGAGCGACGACCGCTTCGGCTTCTTCTTCGAGCCGGCTTCTTGGTCGCCGAGCTGCACGTACGGGCCGAACCGACCCGTGAGCACGTACACCGGCAGTTGCGTGTCGGGATCGGTCCCGAGCACCTTCGGACCTTGCGACTGCTGCTCGATGAGCTCGAGCGCGAGCGGCACCGTCAGCTCGTCGGGCGCGATCTCCGGGGGCAGTGACGCGGTCTCGTCGTCGGCGCGCTGCACGTACGGGCCGTACCGACCGACCCGCACGACGATCTGGTGGCCGGTGTCGTCCTCGCCGATCGGGATGGTGCTGACGCCGCGCGGATCGATGGTCGCGAGCTGTTCGTCGGAGACGAGCTCGCGCAGCCCGGGCGTGCCGTTGCCGAAGTAGAAGGAGTCGAGCCACTTCTCCTGCTCGCCCTCGCCCCGCGCGATGACGTCGAGCGCCTCTTCCATCGTGGCGGTGAAGTTGTAGTCGACCAGGTGGCCGAAGTGCCGTTCGAGCAAGTTGGTGACCGCGAACGCGGTCCACGCGGGCACGAGCGCGGTGCCCTTGCGCCACACGTAGTTGCGGGCCTGGATCGTCTCGATCACGGCCGCGTACGTGGACGGGCGGCCGATGCCGCGTTCCTCGAGCTCCTTGACCAGGCTCGCCTCGGTGTAGCGCGCGGGTGGCTTCGTCTCGTGGCCCACGGCTGCGAGCTCCGTGCAGGAGATCGTGTCCCCTTCCTGCACCGAGGGCAGGCGGGCTTCGCGCTCGACCTCGTCGTCCTCGTCGACATCCTCGATGTAGGCGCGCCGCCAGCCGAGGAAGTCGTACGTCTTGCCCGACGCGCGGAACGTCGCCGACTCACCGGCAGTGGAGGTCGCCGCGAGCCGGATCGTCACCTTGCGGCCCCGCGCGTCGACCATCTGGCACGCGACCGTGCGCATCCAGATCAGCTCGTAGAGCCGTTGCGAGTCGTTGTCCAGCTCGGCGCGGACCGCGTCGGGCGAACGGATCTGGTCACCGGCGGGCCGGATCGCCTCGTGCGCCTCCTGCCGCGTTCTTCACCTTGCTGCGGTACGCCCGCGCGTCCTGCGGCAAGTAGTCGTCGCCGTACTGCTGCCGGATCGCACTGCGCGCGGCGGTGATCGCCTGCTCCGACAGGTTCGTGCTGTCGGTACGCATGTAGGTGATGTACCCCTGCTCGTAGAGCCGCTGCGCGACCGCCATCGTGCGGGACGCGGAGAACCGCAGCTTGCGACCGGCTTCCTGCTGCAGCGTCGAGGTCGTGAAAGGTGCACGCGGGCGCTCGGTGAAGGGGTCGGAATCGACGCTCGCGACGCGGAACGGAACGTCGCGCAGCCGGTCGGCCAGCGCGGTCGCGCCGGGGGCGTCGAGCAGGACGACGTCGCGGTCGGCGCGCAGCTGCCCGGTCGCGGCGTCGAAGTCGCGGCCTTCGGCGACGCGTCGATCGTTCACGTCCACGAGCGCGGCGCCAAAGGGTTGCGCGTTGGCATCGGCGTTCGCGGCGAGGAACGTGCCTTCGAGGTCGTGCCACTGGCCGGAACGGAACGCCATGCGGGCCCGCTCGCGCTCCACGACCAACCGCACCGCGACGCTCTGCACCCGGCCTGCGGACGCGGCCTGCCCACGCCCGAAGACCCGCCAGAGGATCGGGGAGGTCTCCCACCCGACGAGCCGGTCGAGGATTCGGCGGGCCTCTTGCGCCTCGACGAGCTTCATGTCGAGCTCGCGCGGGTGTTCGAGCGCCTCGCGGATCGCGTGCGGCGTGATCTCGTGGAACACCATCCGCTTCACCGGGACCTTCGGGTCGAGCACCTTGAGGACGTGCCACCCGATGGCCTCGCCCTCCCGGTCCTCGTCGGTCGCGAGGATGAGCTCGTCGGCGCCCTTCAGCGCCCGCTTCAGCTCGGTGACCACCTTCTTCTTCGACGGGTGCACGACGTAGACGACGTCGAAGTGGTCGTCCGGGTTGATGCCGGCCAGGCGCCCGTGGGTCTCGACCTTCTCCGGGCTCTGCGCCTGCAGCTCCTTCTTGTCGCTCGGCAGGTCGCGGATGTGCCCCACGCTCGCCATCACCGTGTATTCGTTCGCGCCGAGGTAGCCCGCGATGGTCTTGCCTTTGGCGGGTGACTCGACGATGACGAGGGACTTGGCCACGTGGGCTCCGGTGCTTCGGGGAAGGGGTTCGGGAGGGGTCCGCTTCGGGGTCGGGCCGGACGATCGGCCGGGTCACCGTAGCGGTGTCGCCTTCTTCCGTCCTGCCATGCCCGGCGCGGAGCTGTCAAACGTGCCCGTCCGGCCACTGCAAGTGACGGCGTCTAACGTGCCGCTGTGCCGGTCGTCCTCGCCGCTCTCGATTTCCTCGACCCCGAGAAGATCATCGACTGGCTCGGGCCCTGGGCCACGATCGGCTTGCTGCTGATCGTCTTCGCGGAGTCGGGCCTGCTCGTCGGCTTCTTCCTGCCCGGCGACTCGTTGCTGTTCACGGCGGGACTGCTCGCCTCCCAGGACAAGTCGGGGCTCCACCTGCCCGTCCTCCTCGTGGGTTGCTTCATCGCCGCGGTCCTCGGCGACCAGGTGGGATACGTGTTCGGCAACCGCGCCGGCCCCGCGCTCTTCCGCCGGCCGGATTCGCGACTGTTCAAACAGGAGTACGTGCAACGCACGAAGGACTTCTTCGAGACGCACGGCCCGAAGACGATCCTGCTCGCACGCTTCGTCCCGGTCGTGCGGACGTTCGCGCCGATCCTCGCCGGCGTCGGTCAGATGCCGTACCGCACGTTCCTGCGCTTCAACGTCATCGGCGGCTTCATCTGGACCTTCGGTGTGCTCATCGCGGGGTACGTGCTGGGCTCGACGATCCCGAGCATCGATCGCTACCTGCTGCCGATCATCTTCCTCATCGTCCTGATCTCGTTGATCCCGCCGTTCCTCGAGTGGCGGCGCCATCGCCAGGTCGTCGCGCCGGCGACCGACGCGGCGGCGCGCGAAGAGGCCGAAGAACTTCACGACCTGCTCGACCGCGAAGACTGAACCCGTACGCCAATTGCAGAAGGGGCGGCCCGGAGGCCGCCCCTTCGTGCGCACGAACTCGGACCGTCAGGTGATGATCGGCTCCGGGATCCGCTCGGCGGTGTCCTCGCCCGCGGGCGGGCTGCCTTGCAGCGTCGCGCCGGCGCGCTTGGAGTAGACGATCGCGGTGAGCAGCACGATCAACGCGGCGCCGGCGATCGCCCAGCGGGCACCGTCGTTGTCCCGCAGGCTGATGACCGCGGGGAGGATCAACAGGCTCACGAGGTTCATGACCTTGATGAGCGGGTTGAGCGCAGGACCGGCCGTGTCCTTGAACGGGTCACCGATGGTGTCACCGATGACCGCGGCTCGGTACGCGTCGGAGCCCTTGCCGCCGTAGTGGCCGTCCTCGATGTACTTCTTGGCGTTGTCCCACGCACCACCCGAGTTCGACAAGAAGTTCGCCATCAGCTGGCCGGTGAGGATCACCGCGGCCAAGAACGCGCCGAGCGCCAGGTAGTTGATGCCGAAGCCGACGATCACCGGCGTGAGCACCGCGAGCAACGCGGGCGTCGCGAGCTCGCGCAGCGAAGCGGTGGTGCAGATGTCGATGACCGGTCCGTAGTCGGGGCGCTTCTCGCCCGACATGATCTTCCCGTCGGCGAACTGACGCCGCACTTCTTGCACGACGACGTTCGCCGTGCGCCCGACCGCGCGGATCGCGAGGCCGGAAAACAAGAAGGCGACCGAACCGCCGATGAGCAGACCGATGAACGTCTTCGGATCCGCGACGTTGATCTGCACGACGCCGAACACGTCGACGCGCGGGATCTTGAGCTGGTTGCCGGCTGTCTCGATGAATGACGCGAACAACGCGACCGCGGCGATGACCGCGGAGCCGATCGCGAATCCCTTCGTGACCGCCTTGGTGGTGTTGCCGACCGCGTCGAGGCTCACCATGATGCTCTGCGCCTCGCCGTGGAATTCGCCCGACATCTCCGCGATGCCGGCCGCGTTGTCGGCGACGGGTCCGAAGGTGTCCTCGGAGACGACGACACCGGTCGTGGCGAGCATGCCCATGCCGGTGAGGGCGACGAGGTAGAAGGAGAATTCGACTTCGCCGCCGCCGAGGCCGATCGCCACGGCGATCGCACCGGCGATGGCGATGATCGCCCACACTGTTGACTCGAGGCCGGAGCTGATGCCGGAGAGCACGGCTGTCGCCGGACCGCCCGTCGCCGCCGACTCCGCGATCTCACGGACGGGCTTGGTCTCCGTGGACGTGAAGTACTCGGTGATCCGCGACGCCACCTGCGCGAGCACGAGCCCGCCGACGACCGCACCGAACATGCGCCAGCCGACGCCGCCCAGCTTGCCGGCCGGGTTGCCGACATAGACGAGCGCGAAGATCAGCGTGAACACGACCGTGAGCGTCCCCGCGACGAGGAAGCCGCGGTTGATCGGCGCCATCGCGGACTTGTCCTTCTCGGTGGCTCGCACCGAGAACACACCGACGATCGACGCGATCACGCCGAGCGCGCGGGCGCCCAACGGGAAGAGCGCGCCGGCGGCCCAGAGCTCGGGTCGGTTCGGGAAGATGGCCTGGAACGCAGGCACGCCGAGGATGATCGACGCGACGAGTGTGACCTCGTACGACTCGAACAGGTCGGACGCCATCCCCGCGCAGTCGCCGACGTTGTCGCCGACGTTGTCGGCGATGGTGGCCGGGTTGCGCGGGTCGTCCTCGGGGATGCCGGCCTCGACCTTGCCGACGAGGTCGGCGCCGACGTCGGCCGCCTTGGTGAAGATGCCGCCGCCGACGCGGAGGAACAGCGCGATCAGCGATCCGCCGAAGCCGAAGCCGACGAGGATCGCCGAGCTCGTGTTCTGGAAGATCATGATGATCACGGTCGCGCCGAGCAGACCGAGGCCGACGGTGAACATGCCGCAGACACCACCGGTGCGGAACGCGACCTGCAGCGCCTTCGGCATCGAACCGCTCTTGGCCGCGGCCGCGGTGCGGACGTTGCCGCGCACGGCGAGGCTCATGCCGATGAAGCCGGTGAGCCCGGACATGAAGCAGCCGAGCACGAAGGCGAGCGTGCGCCAGATGCCCGACTGCGCGTACGACAGTGCTTCGACCCCGCTTTCCTTCTTGATCGCGGTCGACGTGATGAACACGACGATCGCGAGCGGCACCAGGATGATCGCGATCGTCTTGAACTGACGCCGGAGATACGCCTGCGCGCCCTCTTGGATCGCCTTGGCGATCTCGATCATCTTCGGTGTGCCCTCGTCCTGGGCGAGCACACCCTTCATCAGCAGGAAGCCCACACCGAGCGCGAGCAGCGCGGTGAGGGCGGATCCGATGAGGATGAACCATTCACCTCCGTGGAGGTCGAACGGCTGGAAGCCGCCTTCGGCAGCCAGTAGTGAGCTCATGGGCAAGGTCCTTGCTCGGTTGGGGACTACGCAGATTTCTGTACGAACACCTGGTTGGCAACCGTCGCGCCGAGGGTCCGGTCGTTGCCGTCGACCCGCAACACCAGCGGACCGTCGAACGGGTGCTTTTCCTTCACCTCGACCCGTACGCCGGGCCGGAGCCCCAGCGTGTCGAGGAACGCGACGATCTCGGGGTCGGTGGAGCCGGGGACCGCGACCACCGCGAAGTCGCCCGGCTCCAGCGCGTAGAGCGGCGGCATCTCCGGGAGCTCGGCGGTCTCCTTGGCCGGGATCGGGAAGCCGTGCGGGCAGGACGCGGGCCGGTCGAGCGCGACGAACAGCCGGTCCTCGACCTCCTGCGGCAGCTCGTGCTCGAACGCGGTCGCGAGGCGGTCGGCCTCGTTCCAGGCGTAGCCGAGCATGTCGGCGAGGAAGCGCTCGACGATGCGGTGGCGGCGAATGGCGGTGATCGCGGCGCGCCGGCCGGCGTCGGTGAGCTCGACGCTTCGGTACGGCTTGTGGTCGACGAGGCCCCGGTCCGCGAGCCGCTTCACGGTGGTCGTGACCGTGCCCGGGCTGAGGCCGAGCCGCTCCGCGAGCGTGCCGGTGTGGGCACCGCCGTCGCGCGAGAGCCGGTAGATGGCTTTGAGCGCCTCGCGGTCGGGTTTTGACAGAAGTCCGGCGTCAGATTCGATCGGGGGAAGTTAGGTTTTGGGTCGCCAAAACGTCAAGTCCGAGGCGACGCGGTCCATCCGCCGCGACGGCCGCTGATCAGGCCCAGTTCTGCGGTTCGGAGGTCGGCTCCGGCGACTGCAGCAGCGACTCCTCGACCGGCGCGGGTTCCGCGGCGGGCGTCTCGTCGTCGATCGGCGCCGCCGTCTTCTTCGGTCGTTCGTCGGACTCGACGTGGTACGGCACCGACGTCACGACCGTGCCCTTGCGGAACAGCAGCCGGCCCTTGAGGAACAGCGCGGTCTGGTTGTGGAGCAGGTGCGCCCACCACGAGGTAACGACGAACTCGGGGATCACCACGGTCAAGATGTCGTTCTCGTAGCGCGCGTCGAGCTCGTCGATGAAGCGCAGCACGGGCCGGGTCAGCTCGCGGTAAGGCGAGTGCACGATCTCGAGCGGGATGTCGAGCCGGCGCTCGGACCACTGCTTCTCGATGCGCTCCTGCGCTTCTTCGTCGGCGACGACGGTGACCGCGACGAGACGGTTCGGTGCGAGCGACTTCGCGTACGCGAGCGCTTCGAGCACGCCGCGGTGAACGGCTGCCCGACGAGCACGACGACCGTGTGGTTCATCCGGCGCGGCCGGAAGTCGTTGGGGACGCGCAGGCCGTCGGCGACGGTTCGCGTAGTGCTGCTTGATCGCTCTTGAACAGCAACACGATCATCGGGATGACGACGAGCGGGACCCACGCGCCGCTCGGTGAACTTCGTCGTCGCGATGATGATCGTCACGATCGCGGTCGCGACCGCACCGACGGCGTTGATCACGATACTGCGTCGCCAGTGCGGTTCGCGTTCCTTCTGGTGGTGGCGCACCATGCCGGTCTGCGACAGCGTGAACGACAGGAACACGCCGACCGCGTAGAGCGGGATCAGCGCGTTCGTCGTTCCCGCCGAAGACGACGATGAGCACGCCCGCCGCAGTCGCGAGCACGAGCACGCCGTTGCGAGAACACGAGCCGGTCGCCGCGGTTGGCGAGCTGTCGCGGGAGGTAGCCGTCGCGGGCGATGATCGACGAAAGCCGCGGGAAGTCGGCGTACGCGGTGTTCGCGGCCAGCGTGAGGATCCCCGCGGTCGCGAGCTGCAGGATCCAGAACATGACGTTGTCGCCGAACACGTCCTTGCCCATCTGGGCAAAGACCGTGATGTCGTCGACTCGGGTAGGGGTGCAGGTGGTGCGCGAGGACGGAAACGCCGAGGAACAGTGTGCCGAGGATGATCGCCATCGCGGCCGAGCGTGATCGCGGCGTTCTTCGACTCCGGGCGCCGGAACGCGGGGACGCCGTTGGAGATCGCTTCGACACCGGTGAGCGCGACCGCACCGGACGAGAAGCCCTGCAGGATCAAGAACAAGCTGAGCGTGCCACCCGCTTGGCGCGCTGCGTCCTTCGGCGACTCGCCGTCGGCGTCGTAGGGGATCGGTGCTGATCGCCGCCGAACCAACCGAAGAACGACTTCGTCAGCCCGAGCACGACGAGCCGTGTCAAGGCGACGATGTAGAGGTACGTCGGGAACGCGAAGAGCCGGCCGGACTCCTTGATGCCGCGCAGGTTCGCGAGCGTGATGAGCGAGGATGAGCGCGAGCCCGAGCTCGACGCGATGGTTCGCGAGGCTCTCGAACTGCGGGATCGACATGATCGCCGCCACGCCGGCCGAGATCGACACCGCGACGGTCAGGATGTAGTCGACGAGCAGCGACGCGCCCGCGACGAGCGACGGGTTCTCGCCGAAGTTCTCGCGGCTGACGACGTACGAGCCGCCGCCGCTCGGGTAGGCGAAGATCGTCTGCCGGTACGACGTGACACGATCGCGAGCAGCAGCGCGACGACGATCGAGATCGGGACGAGGCTTCGAAGTCCGAGCGCGAGGCTCGGAGGTCCCGACGACTGTGACGAAGAGGATCTCTTCCGTGGCGTACGCGGTCGACGAGATGGCGTCCGAAGAGAAGACCGCCAGCGCGATCGATCTTGGGGATCCGTTGGTGTTCCTGCTCGGAGGTCGCCAGCGGGCGGCCGACGAAGATCCGCTTGAAGCGTGTCGAGCACTCGCTCCGTCCCGTGACCAGACGTGAAGAGCGTCGGAAGCTTGACCACCGCTCGGCCGCGCCAGCATGCGCATCGGCGTCCGCGTCAAGACCGGACACCGTGTTCCAGATCCTACGGAGTCGAGATGACCCGCACCGCGAGCGCAGCCGGTGTGCCGCGGACACGCGTGGCCGTAGCATCCGGCGTCGTTCGCCTGCGTCAGGCGTGCGTGCGACCCACCTGCGGGCGCACGCGAAGGAGGCCTCGTGCACGTCGTCGTCATCGGGTGCGGCCGAGTAGGAAGCGAGCTCGCCGGCGCGCTCGAGCTCGCCGGCCACTCGGTCGTCGGTCGTCGACAAGAACGCGACGCGCTTTCCGGCGACTGCCGGCCGGACTTCGGCGGCAAGACGATCGTCGGCTTCGGGTTCGACCGCGATCACCTCGCCGAAGCCGGCATCGACGAAGCCGGCGCTTTCGCCGTCGGTGACGAACGGCGACAACTCCAACATCCTCTGTGCCCGCATCGCGCGCGAGACGTACGGGATCGAGCACGTCGTCGCCCGCATCTACGACCCGCGCCGCGCGCTCATCTACCAGCGGCTCGGCATCCCGACGGTCGCGACCGTCGCGTGGACGACCGACCAGGTGCTGCGGCGCCTGCTCCCGGACGAGACCAGCCACGACTGGGTCGACCCGACCGGCCAGGTCGGCCTCGTCGAGCGCCCGATCCCGACCAAGGCCGTCGGCCAGAAGCTGGCGCCTGCTCAACAAGCCCGGCCGCTTCTGGCTCACCGCGGTGACGCGGCTTCGGCAAGGCGCAGGTCGTCACCGCCGACATCGATCGGCCAAGAAGGCGACGTGCTCGTCTTCGTGTCCGACGATGGACGCGCTCGACGAGCTGCAGGCGCACATCGAATCGGGAGGCGAGCACTGATGCGGGTCGCGATCGCGGGCGCCGGCAACGTCGGGCGTGTTCATCGCCAACGACCTCGTCGCCACCGGTCACGAGGTGCTGCTGATCGAGCAGAGCGCAGAACGTCGTGCAGCGCGTCCACGTCGACGCCACAGGGTGTCGAGTGGATCGTCGCCGACGCGTGCGAGGTGACGTCGCTGCGCCGCGCCGGGCTCGACACGCTGCGACGTCGTCGTCGCCGCGACCGGCGACGACGAGGACAACCTCGTCATCTCGCTGCTCGCCAAGCAGGAGTTCGGCGTGCCGCGCGTCGTCGCGCGCGTCAACCACCCGAAGAACGAGTGGCTGTTCAACGAGAACTGGGGCGTCGACCTCTCGGTGTCGACGCCGCACCTCATCACCGCGCTCGTCGAAGAAGCGGTGTCGGTCGGGCGGCTCGTGCGCATCCTCCAGTTCGAGGGCGGCAACGTCCGTCTCGTCGAGGTGACGCTGCGCCGAGACGCGCCGGTCGTCGACAAGGCGATCCGCGATCTCGACATCCCGCGCGACGCGACGATCGTCGCGGTGCGTGCGCGGCGAGCACGTCGTGATGCCGCGCGGCGACACGGTGTTCGAAGCCGGCGACGAGGTGCTCGCGATGGTCACGAGCGACTCCGAAGACGACGTCCGCCAGATCCTCACCGGCGGCTGAGGGCGCAGCTCCAAGTCGCGGCACCGCGCTGCTACACAGCAGGCCGTACATCAGGAGAAGCGTGTACACCGGGTTGTAGATCTGCTGCTCGCGGCCGTGGCGGTCGACGACGCCTTCGAGCACGACGCGGCGTCCGGGCGAGAGGCCGGCGATCTTGCGTCGGCCGAGGAACACCGCGGTGACGGACGCCGCGGCCGTCGTTGACCGTCGCCTCGAGCGCGTCGGCACCGGCGCGGGGAACGATGCGCACCGAGCGGACTCTCGCCCGCGACCCGGACGGGATGCCGGAGCTCGGCCTGCTCGATCGGCGTGGTCCGCGAGCCGCTGGCACCACGCTGCAGCTGCTCGCGATCCTGCTCGTCGACCGGCTTGGTGAACTGCTCGACGAATTTCCGCAGCGCCACGCGATTCTCCTTCGTCAGCCGGGTCCGAGGCTAGCGCCGCGCGACCATGGCACTCTGTTCGCTCAATGCGTGTCCGCCCGTCGGTTCGTTCCCGCCGTCGCTCGCCACCCGTCCTCGCCCTCGCCCTCGCCGCGTGTTCGGCGGCGGCAGCGACGGAGTCGACTCCGACACGTCCGCGACGAAGACGACCACGACCAAGCCTCGCGGCAAGACGTGCTGTTGAAGCCGGGCGAGTCGACGTCGAGAGCGCGGGTCCCGACGTCGCACTCGACGACGCGACGCGCCAAGCGGTGCTCGACGCGACGCAGCGCTACATCGACGACGCGGTGTTCGCGCCGCTCACGACGGGCAGTCGTCGGCCACGGACTACACGGCGCTGTTCGACGCGGGCGTGAGCGCGGCCGCGACCGGTGCCGACCGAGCCGCGCTCACCGACGAGGGAGTCGGCGAGCGTGACCACTTCTCGCGACCGTGACCGCGTCACCGGTGCGCTTCGACGGGCTCGCGACGGCAACGGCGCGGTGCATGTTCGTCGCGACGACGTTCACCTCGACGTCAAGGCGACCGACCGCCGCCGGACCGCTCGCGGTGCAACGCGCACGTCGAGCTGACGTTCGCGCCGGGCGCCCGGCGGCACCGTGGTCGATCACGGCGTACCGAGTCGCACGTCGTCCGCGGCAGCGAGCCACGACGGTTCGACGACCACGACGACGTGCGGCGCACTCATGATCCGGCGCCTCGCGATCGGGTTCGTCGCGCGGCGTCACGGCGCTCGTCGCTCGCGGTTGCGCGGCTTCGGCGCGGCCTGGCTCGCCGGCGTGCGCGTGCCGGTCGCGTCGGGCGCCACGTACCTGCAGGTCGAGAAGCTGGCGCAGCGCCGGACGCCGCCGGGTCGCCCACGGGCACCGTTCTTCATCGCTGCTGGTCGGCAACGACTCGCGGCCCGGCGTCGGCGGCGCGCGCGGTGACGCGCTGCACGTGCTCGGCGTGAATCCCGCGACGAACACCAGGCGACGATGATCGACATCCCCCGCGACACGTGCTGGGGCGGCGACAAGATCAACGTCGGCAACACGCAGGGTCCGCGCGCGCAGGCGAACGACGTCGGCGGGCTGTCGGCGTGCCGATCTCGTACGTCGTCGACGTCGACTTCGCGGGCTTCACCTCGCCTCGTCGACGGTGTCGGCGGCGTCGACGTCAACGTGCCGACGCACGATGCACGACTCGTACTCCGGGCGCGTACTTCGCCCCGGGCAAGCAACGCACATGAGCGGCGACGCAGGCGCTGCGCGTTCTCGCGCGACCGCCACGACTTCCCGACGAGCGACATCGTGCGCACGCACAACCAGGGCATCCTGATCCTCGACGCGATGCGCGCAGCTCCAGGCGAAGCATGCAGAGCGCGCCGGGCGAGTTCAAGCTGCTCGCGCTGCTCGGCCGCCACGCGCAGCTCGACGGCATCGGGCATCAAGGACCTGTACCGGCTCGGCCGGGTGGCGTTCTCGCTCGACCCGGACCAGATCCAGAACATCACGATCCCGTCGCGGGCGGGCGGTGCCTCGGCGCTCGGCGGCGGCGCCGACGGCCTCTTCGCCGACTTCCGCGACGACGCGATCGTCGAATCGCACTGAGCCCGGCGCGCCGCGCGCCGGCGACTCCGGTGGCGCAGCCGGTCGGGTACCGTCGACGCGCGATCGGATGCGCGCGCGCGACGCTCGACGAGCTCGCGGCCGATCCCGGAGCTGGTCGGCCGGCTGCGTGCACCGCGAGGTGCTGCCGGAGCGTCCGGCCCGCTACGCCGAGACCTGCCGCACCGCTGCACCCCGAGGTCGCGGCGCGGCTCGCGGCGCGCGGGCATCGATCGGCTCTACGCGCACCAGGCCGCGGCGATCGACGCGCTGCGCGACGGGCACCAGCGTCGTCGTCGCGACCGGAACCGCGTCGGGAAAGTCGCTCTGCTACCAGGTGCCGATCGTCGTCGTCGGTCGTCGACGAGCAGCGCGACACCGCGCTGCTCCTCTTCCCCACCAAGGCGCTCGCCCAGGATCAGCTGCGCTCGCTGCGCTCGTGGCTCGTGCCCGGGCCTGCGCGCGGTCACCTACGACGGCGACACCGCCGGCGACGATCGGGCGTGGGCGCGCAAGAACGCGAACGTCGTGCTCACCAATCCCGAGATGCTGCACATGGGGATCCTCCCGTCGCACAAGCGCTGGGCGACGTTCCTCATGCGGCTGCACTACGTCGTCGTCGACGAGCTGCACACGCTGCGCGGCATCTTCGGCAGCCACGTCGCGCACGTGCTGCGCCGGCTGCGCCGCCTCTGCGAGCACTACGGCTCGATCCCCACGTTCTTCTTCGCGAGCGCGACGATCGGCAATCCCGGCGAGCTCGCGAGCGCGCTGTGCGGGCTCGACGGTCGAGCAGATCGTCGACGACGCGTCGCCGCGCGCGGAGCGCGTGCTCGCGCTGCTGGCAACGACCGCTCCTCGACGCGCACTCCGGCGCGCGCGCGTTCGGCGAACATCGAGACCGCGCGAGCTGCTCGACCCGCTTCGTGCGCGCCGGGCCACCAGACGCTCGCGTTCACGCGCAGCCGGCGCGGCGCCGAGGTCGTCGCGCAGTACGCGCGGCGCCGCCTCGCCGATGCGGTGCGAGCCCGACGCTCGGCGCGACTCGCGTCGCGGCGTACCGGGCCGGGTACCTGCCCGAGGAACGGCGCGAGCTCGAGCAGCGAGCTCGTCGAGCGGACGGCTGCTCGGCATCGCGGCCACCAACGCGCTCGAGCTCGGCATCGACATCGGCGGCCTCGACGCGGTGGTCCTCAACGGCTTCCCCGGCACGCTCGCGTCGATGTGGCAACAGGCGGGCCGGGCCGGGCGCACCGGACGGCGGTCGGCGGCGGTGCTCGTCGCCGGCGACGACCAACTCGACCAGTGGTACGCCGCGCACCCGCGCGAGCTGACGCGCCGCGCTGCCCGAGCGCGCGGTCGTCAACCCGCAGAACCCGTTCATCGTGCGCGCGCAGGTCGCGTGCGCGGCGAACGAGATGCCGCTCACGCCCGACGACGAACGCTGGTTCGGCGCCGGGCTCGACGACGCGGTGCGCGAGCTCGTGCACGCCGACCTGCTCGAAGCCGCGCGGCGGCCAGATGTACTGGTCGCGGCGAGCGACCGCCCGCGCGCGAGGTCGGGCTCCGCAGCGGTTCGTCGATCGAGTACCGGCTCGTCGACCGCGAGAGCGAGCGCACGATCGGCACCGTCGACGACGCGCGCGTGTTCGCCGTCGCGCACCCGGGCGCGGTCTACCTGCACCAGGGTCGGCAGTACCGCGTCGAACGAGCTCGACCTGCGACGATCACGTCGCGATCCTCGAGCCGTACGACGACGCCGACGAGTACACGCAGGCGCGCACCGACGACCGACATCACGATCGTCAGCGAGGACGCGTTCGCGCCGCTCGGCGACGCGATCGTGCACCTCGGGCGCGGTCGAGGTCCGCAATCAGGTCGTCGCGTTCCAGCGCAAGCAGATCTCGACCAACGGCGTGATCGAGGTGTGCGATCTCGACCTGCCGGAGCGCGCGCTGGTCACGCGCGCGTGCTGGTACACGGTCCCGCCCGAGGTCGTCGAGGCGGCCGGCATCGACACCGCCGCAGCTCATCGGCGCGGTGCACGCCGCCGAACACGGGCTGATCGGCATGCTGCCGCTGTTCACGATCTGCGACCGCTGGGACGTCGGCGGCGTCTCGATGGCGCTGCATCCGCAGACCGGCCAGCCGACGATCTTCGTGTACGACGGCTATCCGGGCGGCGCGGGGATCGCCGAGCTCGCGTTCGAGGCCGCGGCGCGCCACGCGCGGGCGACGCTCGACCTCATCGCCGCGTGCTCCGTGCGACGACGGCTGCCCGTCGTGCGTGCAGTCACCGAAGTGCGGCAACTGGAACGAGTACCTCGACAAGGCCGGCGCGATCGCGTTGCTCCGGCTCATGGCACTCGCGCCCGACTGAAGTCGACTTCGGCCCGGGCGCGGGCCCGCGCCCGGCCCGGGATCTCGATCTCGACCTCGGCCGCGACGCCCGAACACCGGCACGACACGAGGCGGGCTCCGTTCTCGTGTGCGCTGGCGTCCGCGGTGCGCCGGGCCGCCGTCGCGCCGTGGCCGAGCGCGAGCTGATCGGCCGCGGCGAGCGCGGCCGCGTCGGCCGCGGTCTGCGCCCGGGCCGCGGAAACGGCCGCGCCCCCGAGCCCGCGCAAGCGCGGCGCACACCACGAGCGCAACCACGACGATCCCGAGCATGACGATGCTCGCCGAACCCCGCTCGGGGCGACGCGTCACTTCTCGCGCCGCATCACCGCGCGGGCGGTGAGCTCGGGATCGGGGAACAGCGCGCCGACGAGCGGCAACGTCGTGCGGGACTGGTAGCGCACGCGGACGACGACCGGTTCTCCGATCTCGCCCGGCGTCGTCACATCCACTGTCGCACCGGAGAGAACCTCGCGCGCCGCGCCTTGCACGCGGCCGTAGCCGGACCCGACCGCGGCCTCGCGCGCGGCGGCCCGCGCGGCTTGGACGGTGAGCACCTGATCACGCGCGACGACCGCGACCTGGAACACCGACATCAGCAGCAAGAACAGCAACGGCAAGACGAGCGCGAGCTCGACCGTTGCCTGTCCCGCGGTGGGGTGCGCGCCGCGCCGCGCACCCCACCGCTTCCGGTTCGGGACCATCAACCGACCATGTTCGTGATGCGGTTGACGATCTTGTCGAACAGGCCGCTCACGGCATGGGTCTTGGTGGCCCACGCGAGGACGAGGCCGGCGATTGCCGCGGCCGCGATCAACACGAGGGCATACTCGGCGGTCGTCTGACCGGACTCGGATCGGTCGATACGATCGACCACCGCGATCCACATCCGGAGGAACAGGTCAGGCACAACGAACTCCTGTCGTCGAAGCGGGTGCCGCGTGCGCGTGCGGATCACAACGCGATGCCGTCGAGCAGCACGGGAACGACCGTGAGCAGCGCGAACGCAGGCAGGACACAGAACACGAGGGGGAAGAGCAGGCGCACGGGAACCGTGCGCGGCGCGAGCTTCGGCGCGGCGCCGGACGTCCGCCCGGACCTCCTGCGCCAGGCGGGCAAGCGACGCCGACGCCGGCGACCCGAGGCGCGTGCTCGTGCGCAGCGTCTCCGTCAATCGGCGCACGTTGGGCGCGTGTGTGCCGGCCGCGACCAATGCGTCGTCGAACGAGGCACCGATCGCCGTCGCGCGACCGACTTCCCCCAAAACGGCCGCGAGGCGAGGCGGGCTCCAGCACGCCGCGACCGCGACCGCCTGGAACGTCGAGCAGCCTGCGCCCACCGCGACACCCACGAGATCGACCGCGATCGGGAGCTCGGTGAGCATCGCATCGTCGTGACGGCGGGCTCGGCGGTGCCGGAAGGGCACACCGGCAACGCGGCGCACCGTCGTGACGGCCGGCGACGCGACCACCCGGGCCAGCGCGCGCGGCATCGGCCGCCGCGAGCGGGTCGCGATCGCGCAGCGTGCGGCGCGTGATCTCGATGCGTCGGTACAGGCCGAGCACTGCGCCCGCGGCCACGATCCCCCAGCCCAGTGCGACGGCGAGGATCACGCCGGTGCACCTGCGGCGAGGATGCGCCGCATCCACCACGCGCCGACCAGTTCGAGCGCGATGCCCGCGAGCGCGCAGCATCGGCCGGCCGTGGTACCGAACAGGGCGTCCGCCGCGCGGCGGTCCATGACGACCGAGAACGCGAGGTACGCAATCGGGCCGAGGCCGACGACGAGCGCTGAGTACCGCGCCTGGGCCGACAGCGCGTGCGCTTCCGCGACGACGGCGAGCCGGTCGCGGAGCGACGCGGCCAAGCTGTCGAGCGCGTCGGCCGCCCGACCGCCGACCTCGTGCGCAACGGCGAGTGCCCCTGCCGCCGAACTGACACCCGCCGCGGCCCGTTCATCGGCCCACGTCGCGAGCGCGACAGGTATCGGCGCGCCCAGCTCGATGCGCGACTGCACACGGGCGAAGTCGCCCGTGAGACTGCCGCCGTCGACCGCGAGCCATGCGATCGCGCTCGCGACCGTGCCCCCGGCACGCAACTCCGCCGCGACGCGCTCGAGCGTGTCCGGGACGGCGGCCGTCGCGGCGCGGGCCCGCCGGTGTCGCATCGTGTGCAGCACGATCGGACCCCCGACGACGACCGTGACGACCGCGCCGCATCCGATTGGCACGCCGAGTGCGATTCCGACGACGCCCGCGACGAGCGCACTCAGCCACCACAGCTGCACGACCTGCTCGGGCGACCGGTCGATCGCGGCCGCGTCCAGCATCCGCGCGAGGCGGGCGCGCACCACGCGCGGGGAGCCAGCGCGGGTTCCGACCGCCGCATGCGATCGACGACGGCGAACCGGCGCGCGCCGCGCGCCAGCCACGCGCTCATGCCGCTCCCGAACACGGCGATGGCAATGGTCGTCGTCACCGGCGCCACTCCTCGAGGAGATCGACACCGGGACGTCGGGCCGGACGCGTCGGCTCCGCGATGGGCACGAGTCGCCCGTCGTCGCGCCCGAGGACGACGCGCACGGCACGCCCGTCGGGCGCGACCTCGGCGACGGCGAGCACCACCCGGCCGCCCTCCGCGCTGCGGCCGACGTGGACGACGGCATCGATCGCGGCTGCGATCTGTGAGCGCACCGCGGAAACCGGCAAGGCGACGCCGGCGAAGAGCGTCAGCGTCTCGAGCCGGGCGAGCGCTGCGGCCGGGCCGTTGGCGTGAATCGTCGACAGCGAGCCGTCGTGTCCGGTGTTGAGCGCCTGCAACATGTCGAGCGCTTCGCCCCCGCGCACCTCGCCGACGATCAGCCGGTCGGGCCGCATGCGCAGCGCGGTCCGCACGAGCTCCCGCACCGGCACCGCGCCCACGCCCTCGGCGTTCGCGGGCCGCGCCTCCAGCCGGACGACGTGCGGCTGGGGCAGCGTGAGCTCGGTCGTCTCCTCGATGGTGACGATGCGCTCGCGCGCGTCGATCGACCGGGCGAGGGCGTTGCAGAACGTCGTCTTGCCCGCGCTCGTCGCGCCGGCGACGAGCAGGTTCCAGCCGCCGCGGACCATCGCGTCGACGAGATCGCGGCCGCGGCCGCTGACGCCGAACGCATCGACGCCGACCGCGCGGCGATGAAGCGTCGGATCGTGATGCACGGACCGTCAGGGGCGAGGGGCGGGAGCACGGCGTGGAGGCGCGATCCGTCGGGCAGGCGGGCGTCGACCAGCGGCGACGCGTGATCGAGGCGGAGGCCGAGCGGCGCCACGACCCGCTCGGCCAGGCGGGCGATGGCGTCGGCGTCGAGCGCGAGGTCGATCGGTTCGATGCGACCTCGGCGCTCGACGTACGCCCGGCCCGGACCGTTGACCATGATCTCGTTCACGTCCGGGTCGGCGAGCCAGCGCTCCAGCGGGCCGAGGCCGCCGACGTCGTCGACCAGCGCGTCCAGCACGCGCGCAGCTTCGCGGGGCGGACACAGCGGCGCTTCCTCGCGCAACACGCCGGCCAGGCGGGCGCGCAGTTCGGTGCGATCCATCGTGCGCGGATCGAACGGCAGCGCGAGCAGGCGCCGGTGCACCGAGTCGCGCAACGTGTGCTCCCCGGCGCTGGCGGTCACGCGGCTCGGCCTTCGCGCCCTGAACCGCCGACGCGCGCGAGGACCTCGCGGGCCGGCTTGGCGAGCGCGTCCGGCAACCGCACGGGGAACACGCCGGCGTCGACGACGCGCGCCACGGACGACCGCACCGACACCGTGGCGAGCACCGGGAGCCCGAGCACGTCGGCGACGTCACGCGCACCGAGCGCGCGCCCGGACTCCTCGACGAGCACGACGCCGGCCGCCTCGCGCGGTCGGCGCCATGCGTACGGCACGCCGCAACGCGAGGTAGCAGCCGCGCACGACGAGGATGGTGGCGTCCGCGACATCGAGCAACGCTTCGAGTGCGGCGGCCTCGGGGACGCCGACATCGACCACGGTCGGCGCAGGGTGTTCGCGCAAGGCGACGCCGAGCGCCGCACCCACTTCGGGCGGCACGTCGGTGAGGTCCTCACGACCGGACGGGAGCAGCGTGACCCCGTGCGTCGCCGGCAAGCCCAGCCGTTCCAACGCGTCGACCGGCGCGTCGACGCCGACCCCCAGCCACTCCCGCAGCCCCGTGGGGGGATCGGCCGCGAGACCGAGGATCGACGGCTGGTCACCGTCGAGATCGGCGAGCCGAACCCCTTCGATACCGCGCGCGAGCGTCAACGCGCACGCGGCCGCGAACACAGACGTTCCGGAGCCGCCTTTCGGCGACCAACAACAGACCAGCACGACCCCTCCCGTGGTGAGCGAGACCCCGAAGGACATCGGGGGGCGTGTCGAAGTCGCGATCCGTCGCGTGCGAAGCGCACGCACGGCCCGAGGCCGTGCGCTGCGGAACACACGCGGGCCCGAAGACACGGGCAGAGAACCGCGAAAGACACGCCGGGGAAGGGCGGGGGAAGTCCGGACAAACTATGGCCTCGACGCGTACGCGTCAAGGGGTGCACGACTTCTACGCTACTGATCGATGGAAGCGGCGTTCTTCGATCTCGACAAGACGATCATCGCGACCAGCTCGGTGATGGCCCTCGGCGGTCCGCTGTATCGCGAAGGGCTCATCTCGAAGCGCACGATCGTCCGCGGGATCTACGCGCAGCTCGTGTACATGGTCGTCGGTGCGGACGAAGAGAAGATGGAACGCATGCGCGAAGCGATGCTCACCCTCACGAAGGGTTGGGATCACGCAGCGCGTGAAGGAGATCGTGCGCGAGACGCTCGACCAGGTCATCACGCCGGTGATCTACGCCGAAGCGTTGGAGCTCATCGAGGAGCACAAGCGCGCCGGGCGCAAGACCGTGATCATCTCCTCTTCGCCGATCGAGACGGTCGAGGCGATCGGCGAGCACCTCGGTGTCGACGACGTCATCGCGAGCCGCGCCCGCATCGGCGCCGACGGCCGCTACACGGGCGAGCTCGAGTTCTACGCGTACGGGCCGCACAAGGCCGAGGCCATTCGCGAGATGGCCGTGCGCGAAGGCATCGACCTCGCCCGCAGCTACGGGTACTCCGACTCGATCACCGATCTCCCGATGCTCGAACTGGTCGGCAACCCGGTTGCGGTCAACCCCGACAAGGAGCTGGCGCGCGTGGCGCGCGATCGCGAGTGGGAGACGGTCACGTTCGAGCGACCGATCCGGCTCCGGGATCGCGTTCCCGTGCCGCCGAGGGGCCCGACGATCGCGGCAGGCGGTGCCCTCGCGGCCGTCGGCACCGGCTTCGCCGTCTACATGTGGTTGCGGCGCCGGAGCGAGACGGCGCGCACCTGAGCGGGCTCAGGCGCTGCGCACCTTCTTGGCGAGCAAGGCACCGATCGCGACCAGGACGACGAGCAGCAGCAGTTTCTTCACGGATCCTCCTCCGAATGCGGCGCCCGGAGACTATCGACCGGCATCCGGCCGCGTCAGGGCTTGCGCCAGTTGACGAGCAACATCGTCGCGTCGTCGTGCAGCGGTGCGGGGTTGTGCTCGTACAACCGCAGCACCAAACGCCGGACTGTCTCCGCCGGCGCGAACTCGTCGGCCGCGGCCCGGGCCAAGTAATCGGCGAGGCGCTCCTCGCCGAAGAAGTACCCGTCGCCGCTGCGCGCTTCGGTGACACCGTCCGAGTAGCAGAAGACGCCGTCGCCTGGTTCGAGCTGCTCTTCCGAAACGGGCGGCGGTGGACCGCCGAGTCCGAGCGGCATCCCGGCCGGCGACTCGAGCGTCGCCACGACCTTGCCGCCCCGCACGAGCATCGGGCGCGGGTGCCCCGCGGTGAGCCAGCGGAGTCGCCCGTGCTCGATGTCGAGCTCGGCCAGCAGCGCGGTGACGAACCAGCTTTCGCCGTATTGCTCCGTGAGCGCGGCATCGATCGCGGTCGCGGTGTCGGTCAGGTCGTACCCCGAACGCCGGCAGTTGCGATACGCCGCGACCGCGAGGTTGGCGAGCTGGCACGCGCGCAGCCCGTGTCCGACCGCGTCGAACATCGCCACGTGCGCGACATCGCCGTTGACCGCGTAGTCGAACGCGTCACCCGCGATCTCGTATGCCGGTTCGAGCATCCCCGCGATGCGGACGCGCGGTGTCGACATCGTCAGCGGTGGCAGCAGTGACCACCGGAACTCAGCGGCGAGATCCATCGCTTCGAGCCGGCGCGCGATCTCGAACCCATCGGTGTATGCGCGCTTGCTGACCACGAGGCCGGCGGCCGCGGTCGCGAGGATGTGCGCGTCCTCGAGCACGAATTCGGACGCCTCGTCGACGATGGCGGTCAGCACGCCGATCCGATCCTCACCGTCCACCAGCGTCACGTAGACGCGGTGCGCGTCGCCCTCTTCCACGATGTGCCCGCGACTCCGTCGGTAGGCGTCGCCCGGCAGCGTGGCGTCAACCGCGTGCCGTGTGTTCGTCGTCAGGCTGCTGAGGTGCACTTGCTGCCGGTCGACGAGGAGAAGCTCGACATCACGGAACCCGGCGCGGGCCGCCTCCTCGGCCACGAGATGGGGGACCTGATCGGGCTCCAACTGGTGTGCGCGCTCCAACAACGCACGAACGACGTGTTCGACAGGCGCATCGACGGACCCGGCCACGGGCAGCAGCTCGCTTTCAACGGTGAAGAGCGCCTCAACGTACCCAGCACGATTGCCGGGCAAAGACCTGGCGGCTGCGATCGCGGCGCAGGTGCCGGAACGTGTGGAGCCTTTACAGGTCAGGCGCCGCGTGTAACTGTCGACGAGGTGCCGGAACGGTCGACGAGCAGGGAGGCGATCCTCGCCGCGACCCGGCAGGCGATCGTCGAGCGGGGTCCCGGGAAGCTCACGCTGTCGGCGATCGCGGCGGCCGCCGGCGTCTCGCGACCGACGCTCTACCGATGGTTCCCGACCAAGGACGACCTCTTGGCCGCCATCGCGAGTACGAGGAGGAGCAGTTCGACCTCGGTCTGCGCGCGGTCGTCGACGCGCACCGCAGTCCCGCGCGCCGGCTCGACGCGGCGCTGCATTACCTCGTGACGTATCTCGACGGATCTGCTCGGTCCCGATCCGATCGGCGCCGACCCGCAGTTCGCGCTGCAGTCGCTCGCCCGCTCGCTGCCCGTCCAGGTCGAGTCGCTGGTACGGCTGCTCGGCGACGCGTTCCGGCAAGTGCCGGCAGTGCGCAGCGGCGCGTTGTCGAGCGCACAGGCCGCGGAGCTGTTCCTGCGCCTCGCGTACTCGCACTACCTGGTGCCGCATCCGACACCCGAGGTGCTGCTCGCCAACCTGCGGCGCTTCGCAGGGCTGACGCGCGGCTCAGTCGTTCGGGCGACCGGCTGAGCTCACTGCAGCAGGCCGACTCGCCTTTTACTGCAGCAGGTTGGCGCGCTGGTTCGCTTCGAACTCGGCGCGCAGCGCGTCGGCGTCCGCCGCGAGTGAACCGCTCGTACGTAGCGGTGCGCGGTGCGCGCCAGAACAGCGGATCGGTCGTCTCCCACCGTTCGGCGCGCAGCGGGCGCTTGTCGATCTTGTTCGTCGCGCCGACGGGCAACTCGTCGACGATGCCGGACGTAGCGCGGCGCCCACTTGGTGCCGAGGTCGCGCTGCTCGGCGAGGAACGTCGCGAACGCGTCCGGGTCGAACGTGGCGCCGGGCCAGCATCTCGATCGCGGCCATCACCTGATCACCGGTGCGGCTGTCGGGCACGGCGTACACGGCGACGCCGTCGGCGCCGGGGAACCGGGCGATGATGCGTTCGATCGGCGCGGCCGCGAAGTTCTCGCCGTCGACCCGGATCCAGTCGGCGTTGCGGCCGGCGAACCAGAACACGCCGGCTTCGTCGCGGTAGCCGAGGTCGCCCGACCAGTACCAACCGTTGCGCGTGCGCTCGGCGTCGGCTTCGGGGTTGTTGTAGTAACCCTCGAAGCGCGAGGTCGCGGTGCGGCTGACCAGCTCGCCGATCGCTTCGCCCGCGTTCAGCAGCTTGCCGTGCTCGTCGTAGCGCGCGCCGCGGTTTCTCCTCGGCGGTGACCGGGTCGAGGACCACGACGTCGATGCCGTCGAGCGGCCGGCCGAGCGAACCCTTCGGCAACGTCGGATCGGGAATCAAGATGATCGCGTTCTCGCTGGAGCCGTAGCCCTCGATCACCGGCACGCCGAAGCGCTTCGCGAAACGCGCGCACGTCGGCGGGCGCGGTCTCGGGCCCGAGCACGTACTTGATCGAATGGTTGCGATCGTCTGCGGACTCCGGCGTCGAGAGGATGTGATTCAGCGCGCGCCCGACGGTGTTGAAGTACGTCACGCCGTAACGCTGCACATCGGGAAGGAACGCCGACGCGGAGAACTTGCGCCGCAGCGCGATCGTCGCGCCGGAACGCAGCGCGGAGAAGAGGTTCGCGTTCAGCGCGTTGCCGTGGTAGAGCGGCATCGCGCAATAGAGCACGTCGTCGGCGTCGAACATCGCGTTCGGCACGGCGCGCGCGGCGCGCCCTTGCGTCATCCGCACCGCTTTGGGCGCGCCGGTCGAGCCCGACGTGAACAGCAGCGCGAACAACGTCTCGGGCTCCGGCGGCGGCGACCGCATCGAGCGCGCCGCGCGCGACTGCCGTCGGCCGCAGCCGCGACCGCGTCGCGGCTACGCGGAGCTGTCGATGTCGAGGATGCGCTCGGGCGGGAGATCGAGCGGGATGCCGTCCAGCAACGGGCGCATGGAATCGTCGGTGACGATCAGCTGCGCAGTCGGTGTGATTGATGTCGCGGGCGAGCTCGCGCGCCGCGGCGCGTCGGATTGATGCCGACGACCGCCGCGCCGGCCAGCCCCGCGCCCAGCAACAGGAAGACGAACTCCGGCACGTTCTCGAGCAGCACGCCGACGTGGAACGGCCCGGGCCGCGCGCAGTTGCACGAGGAGCTCGGCGCGCGCCCGCGCCTCCGCGACGACCTCGCGCCACGACCAACGTTGATCCTCGTAGAGCAGCCCGTCGGTGTCGTCCTCGGCGCGACTCAGCACCAGCTCGGCGAACGTTGTCGGCGCGGCCGTCCACTACCCGTCCCACGCGAGCGGCATCGCGTGCATTCCGCGCACGAGGCTCGACGCTACCCACTGCGGTTCGCCGGCGACGACGTAGTTCGGGTGCCGGGCGAGCAGCTCTTCGAACAGGATTCGGGCCTCCATGCGCGCCAGCGCCGCGCCGAGGCACAGGTGCTCGCCGAAGCCGAACGCGAGGTGCGGCGGGTTCGCGTCGCGGCGGATGTCGAACACGTTCGCCGTCGGGCCGAACGCCGCTCGTCGCGATTGCCCGACGCGTAGAGCATCACGAGGTAGTCGAGCTCCTTGACCTCGACCCCACCGATCACGGTGTCGGCGGTCACGGTTCGGGCGAACGCCTGGATCGGCGTGACCCAGCGCAGGCACTCCTCGACCGCCGCCGGGGATCAGCGTCGGATCTGCGACCATGTCGGCGCGTTGGTCGGGGTGCTCGAACAGCGCGAGCGTTCCGCCGGAGATCAACGTGCGCGTCGTCTCGTTGCCGGCGACGAGGAGCGCCAGCAGGAAGATCAGCAGCTCGTCGCGGTCGAGCGAACGGCCGTCGACCTCCGCGCCGACGAGGATCGACACGACGTCGTCGCCGGGATTCGCCTGCTTCGCCGCGATGTGCTCCATGAGGTACACGAAGAGCTCACCGGTCGCCTCCGCGGTCTCCTCGGGTGGCTTGTCGGTTGCCTCGATGGTCGCGTCGGACCAGCGCCGGAAGTCGGGGCGGTCGCCGTCGGGGATGCCGAGCAGCTCCGCGATCACCATCAGCGGGAACGGCGCAGCCACCAGGTCGACGAAGTCGAACGCGCCGGAGTCCGGCGTGCGATCGAGCACGGTGCGCGCGAGCTCGCGGATGCGCGGTTCGAGGCTCGCGATCGCTCGCGGCGTGAACTCCCGGTTCACGAGCTTGCGGAAGCCGACGTGGTCGGGCGGGTCCATGTGCAGGATCGACGCCGCCTTCGCCGGCCGCTCCCACGTGCGCATCGGATCGTTCACGAGCGCACCCATCGACGAGCAGAACCGCGCGGGGTCGCGGCTGATCTCGCGGATGTCGTCGTAGCGCGCGATCGTCCGCATGCCCGGCGCGAACTCGTGCACCGGCGCGTTGTGGCGCAGGTCGGCGAGGAGGTCGTAGTAGTCGGCCCGCAGGTAGTAGCCGGGTACCGTCGGGTCAGCGGGCAACACGTCCATGGGCTCCTCGTTCATCGCGTTCGTCACATGAACGTCGACTGTTCGTCCAGGCCGAGCTCCGGATGCGGGCCGGCGACGATGCTCTGCAAGTTGCCGACACCGGTGCCGCCTCCTACCGGATCGTCGACGCGCACGATGCAGTCGCGCAACTGATGCAGACGGCGCGCTTGCTCGTACGTCGTGCAGTCCGCGATGTACTCGCCGTCGAGATGCTGCTGACCGCGCCACTCGCCGTGCCAGTGACCGTCGAAGCCGAAGTACAAGCCGGCGCCGAGATGGAAGCCTGTCGCCGAGAGCGCGGTGACGGTGAGGTCCCGGGCCGCGCCGTCGCTCATCGTCGCGTGCAGCACGCCACCGCGCAGACGACGGTTCACCGGGTCGACATCGAGCTCGGGAACGAGCGCGGCGTAGGGCTCGCGTCGTCCGTCCGCGTGTTCGAAGCCACCCTGCAGCTCGATGCGCTGCCAGTCGCCGAACGCGTGCCGCTGGTAATAGGTGTGCAGGCCGTAGTGCGAGCCGTCCGGACGCGTCATCAGGATCGGTGACCAGATCACGGTTGTTGCCACGAACGTCGGGACCGGCGCGGGCGCGATGTCGACGATCGGGACACCGACCTGGTACCGAACCCCCCACGAGTGATCGCGCGTGGACACCCACGTGTCGTCGGTCGAACTCGATGTGCACACCGTCGACGTCCAGCCAACCGTGCGCGGTACCGATGTGGTGGTAGCGCGCGATGTCGGCGTCGATGCGGCGACCGTCGCGGGCTCGATGCACCTCGTGGTCCTCGAGAACCGCGGGCACGACGCCTTCGAAGAACCACTCGAACGAGATCGGTTGCGCGTCGTTCGGGTCGAGCGCGAACCGAATGCGCCGCATCGGCTCCAGCACCTCGTAGCGCATCGGCCCGACCGCGGCCGTGTCGCCGTCTGCACCCAGCTCGCGGCTCGCGCGCACGGTCCACTGCTCGGTGCCGCGCGACACACCCGCGTACGCGTCCATCACGCCGCGGTTGGGGTACTTGCCGAGCCCGAAGCCGAGCGCGATCGGAACCGTCGCGCGCGCCGGCCATCGCGCAGATCTTCTCGGTCCAGGACCGATCCGACTGCGAAACGGTCGCGAACGTGTCGACGATCTGGTGCGCAAGGAGCTCGTCGAGCGGCCCCAGCGGCCCGAGCGCCGTCACGGTGCGGGGCGCGATCGCGAGTTGTGTGTCACCGACCCGATCTTTACAGTCACCGGCATGACTGTAAAGGTCGCGTAGGAGGTTCGGATGGCGCTCCTGACGCATCGAGATCCGCTGGTGGTCGGCGCCGCGCTGGCGGGTTGGTTCGCGACACGAACCGGAGCGCACGACGTGCGCGTCGTCAACGCCGAGCATCCTTCGATCGGGTACTCGAGCGAGACCGTCCTCGTCGACCTCACGTCGACGGGGGAAGCGGGCGAGGAGGCCCACGACGCTCGTCGTCCGTCTCGCGCCCCCGGCCGCGGGGACGTTCCGCCACTACGACCTACGGCAGCAGACGGTCGCGCAGCTCGCAGCTGCGGCCGCCGGTGTCGCGATCGCGACGCCGGAACTGGTCACCGACCTGGCCTGGCTCGGTGCGCCGTTCGTCGTGATGCCGCGCGTGGCGGGCAACATCATCGGTGAGACCGCGCTGTACGACCCATGGCTCAACTCGCTCGGCGAGAACCAGCGCGCGCAGGTGCACGAGGGATTCGTCGCCGCGGTCGCGACGACCGCACCGCGCCGACCTCGCGGCGGCAGCCGGTGTCCCCGAGCGCGACAACGAGGCCGAGCTCGACTACTGGGCCGACTACCTCGACTGGTCGAGCGGCGGCGCCCCGCTCGAGCAACTCGTCGACGCGCTCGAGTGGTGTCGGGCCCACCGACCGGCGCAGGAGTCCGAACCCGTCCTCCTCTGGGGTGACGTTCGCCTCGGCAACGTGATCTTCGGTGACGATCTCGCGCCGCGGGCGGTCCTCGACTGGGACATGGCATCCATCGGCGCGCGCGAGCACGACGTCGCCTGGTTCACGACACTCGAATCGACGATCCGGTCCGTGCTCGGCAACTCGCTCGCCGGGTTCCCCGATCGCGCCGGCACCATCGCGCAGTACGAGTCGTTCAGCGGGCACACGCTGCACGACCTCGAGTGGTACGAGATCCTGGCATTGACCCGCAGCACCGCGATCCTGGCGAGGATCGGTTACCTCCACCGCGACGCGGGACTGCCGAGCCCGTTGCCACTCGAGGACAACCCGCTCCTCGATCTGCTCGCGGCGCGCATCGCCACCGCGGACGGCAACGCCACCTGACGCGTTCGCTAGCGTGCCGGCGGAGGTGAACGGGGTCTGGTGGCCCCCCTCGTCTTCAAAACGAGTGGGACGGGTGTTCCCCGTCCGGTGGGTTCGATTCCTGCCGCCTCCGCGCTTCAGAAGACGATGGGCCTCGAACACGATGGCCTAGAACACGATCGGCACGTGCTTGGGCGGGTAACGCGACGGCGCGAAGAACCAGCACTCGATCGCGTAGCGTGGCTGGGTCATGCCCAACGTCAAGCCCGTGCAGTGCAACAAGAGCTCGTCGAACAGCAGCGCGTCGCCGGCCTTGAACACGGGTCGCACGACCGGGAGCTCACCGCGCGCTTCGTCGACGATCGCGGTCGACACCGACCAGGGGAAGATCGCGCCCTCGGTGCCGGTCGGCATCACTTCGGGAACGCGGTTCGGCACGAGGTCGAGCCCCGGCGCGTCTGCGTCGCCGCCGCAGTCGGTCAGTGCCAGCCACACGTTCAGCGCGCGGATGCCCTCGCCGAGGAACGCACCGTCCTGGTGGAATCCGCCGCCGGGGATGTTCGACGGGTTCGGCACGATGCAACGCAGCGCGCACTTGTTCGCGGACACTGCCGCGCGCTCCCCGAGATGTTCTTCGACGAGGCGGAGCAGACCGACCTCGCCGTACGCCTCGGTCATGTCGAAGAGCGTGGGCGGCGAGTCGATGGCGCGGACGAACGCCGCGTTGCCGAACCCTTCCGCCTTCTCGCGCCCGAGCGCGTAGGGCTCGTACCACGGCGCGATCTCGGCATCGGGCACGAGGCCATCGCGCGATGGCATCGACGCGCCGCGAACGCGCGGCGGATGTCCTCACGCAGTTGCTCGACGCGATCCGCGGGTAACAACTCCCGCACGATCAACGAACCGTGGTTCGTGATCCCCGACGCGATCGCATCGGCGTCGAGGTCAGCACCTCGGACTTCGGGGACACCGGTATCGAAGCGATCGGGCACCGACAGCGGCCAGCTGTCGCGGCCAGGCGCGCGCAGCGTCTCGAACGCACGATGCCGGACATCGACCAGCCGCTGCTCGACGTCTGCGCTCCGAGCGATCCGATTCGCCGCGGTCAGCGTGTCGATCGCTTCGAGGAGCCGGCCTTCGCGTTCGAGATCGTCCGCGCGCCGAAGGTCCTCGCGCGGCTCGGCCGGGGCAGTCACTTCCCTCCGACCTCCCGGCGGGCGTGCCGACCACCGAGACATCCGCCTTCACGTCGTCGAGCACGACCGCGTTCGCGCCGATGCGCGCCCGATCGCCGACGACCACCGGGCCCAGCACCTTCGCGCCCGTGCCGATCTTCACGTCCTTGCCGATCGTCGGGCCCTGGTGGACTTTGTCGATGAGCCCGATCGTGACCCAGGGCCGGAGCGCCACACCGCTCTCGATCTCGGTGATGCCGTCGATCACGACTTGGCCGTGGGGGATGAGAACACCCGGGTGGACGAGCACCGGGAACCCGATGCACACCTGGCTGGTCATCATCGACAGGTGGTGCGCGAGCCGGGGCACGATCGGGATGCCCAGCGCGTGCGCCCGTGCCTGCACTCGGTACAACGCCAGGGCGCCGAACGCGTCGCTCACCCACATGAGCCGGATGGCCTGCAGGATGCCGTCGAGCCGCGAGCGGAACTCGCGCCGCTCGCCCCGCGCCTGCTTCGCGATCTTCGCGTCCTCGATCCACGCGTCGAACACCCGCGGTGCCCGCGCGTGGACGAACCACAGCACGTGCCGACGCTTGCGGAACCGACGCAGTCCCAACGGCTCGGGCGCGAACGCATCTGCCGCCACCGAGTCCGCCGCGACGTCCTTGTCCGGGACCGCCATAGCCGCAGAGGCTACCGGCTCGGGTCCCCCGGCGATCCGGTCCACCGCGCGCCGAACTGGCGTCAATAGCGACCGCATAGCGGCTGATATTGACGCCAGTTCGGAGGAGAGCTGGGTGGCGCTTCTCGCGTCAGACGGCGAGGAGGTCGCGTGCGCCGGTGTCGGCGGACGGGTGACGCAGCTTCGACATCGCCCGGGCTTCGATCTGACGGATGCGTTCCCGAGTGAGGTTGAAGTACTCGCCGACCTCTTCGAGCGTGCGGGGTTCGCCGCGGTCGAGACCGAACCGGAGGGCGAGGATCTGGCGCTCGCGCTCGTCGAGCGGAGCGAGCAGCTTCTCGATCTCGGCCGGCAGCAACGCGGTTGCCGCGACTTCGAACGGCGACTCGGCCGAGCGGTCCTCGACGATGTCGCCGAGCTCGGCGTCACCGTCTTCGCGCAACGGCTCCGACAGCGACAGCGGCTCGGCCGCGAAGCGCAACGCTTCGGTGACCTTGTCCTCGGGCATCTCGACTTCCGCCGCGAGCTCGCTCAACGTCGCCGGGCGACCGAGCTTCAGCTCCAGGCGCGACCGCGCCTTCTGCAGCCGGGCAAGCGTGTCGCCGGCGTGCACCGGGAGACGGATCGTGCGACCCGTGTTGGCGATGCCGCGCGTGATCGCCTGGCGGATCCACCACGTTGCGTACGTCGAGAACTTGAAGCCCTTGCGCCAGTCGAACTTCTCGACCGCGTGCATCAGGCCGAGGTTTCCCTCCTGGATCAGGTCCAGCAGCGGCAGGCCCGACGCCTGGTACTTCTTCGCGATCGAGACGACGAGCCGCAGGTTCGACTGCACGAACGTGCGCTGCGCGTCCTCACCGTCGCGCGCGGAGCGTCGGAGTTCACGCTTCTTCGCGGGGGTGAGACCCTTGGTCGCCCCGCCGAGCTGCTCGCGCGCAGCGTTGCCATTTTCGATGGCCTGAGCGAGGCGAACTTCGTCGTCCTTGGTGAGCAGTGGGTACTGCCCGATGTCCGTCAGATAGAGCCGGACGAGATCTTCCTCGTCGCGCTCGACACGCTCCTTCGCCAAGTCCTCTTCCTTCGTTCCCAGGGACCAATGGTCGGGTTCGAGGCCTCAGCCACCCCGTGTTCAATCGATTCGGCGCCGCTTCCCCATAGGCGCCGGACCCGTGCACCAGTACGATACCGACCTCGTCAAGCGCCCTTTTCCCCGAAAGAATGGCCCCTTGACTTTCGCGTTGCGTTCGTCAATCGCATCGCGGTCCGAGCCCATCCGAGAGGACCATTGATGCCAAGCGAGGTCGAAGTGGCGATGCTGACCGCGACGTTCGACGCCGCCGCGGGTTCGGAGGAAGCGTTGGCCGCGGCGCTGGCGCGCTACGTCGTGATGACCCGCACGGTCGACGAATGCCGCAACGTCGACCTCGTGATCTCGGCCACGCACGGTGGTCGATTCCTGGTCATCGAGAAGTGGGATTCGGCCGACGCGGTTCAAGCCCACCTCGACTCGGACCTCATGCAGGACATGGCCCGGCAGGTGGTCCCGCTGCTCGCATCAAAACCAGAGATAGATCTTTACGACACCATCTCCGCCCACGATCTTGCCTAGCCGCCTCCTGGCTGAGGGGCCGGCTGCGCCGGCGCTTGGAGCTGCGTCGCCGAGCGGAACCTGCCGGTGCGCGCCCGAACTTCCCTCCGCTACTTCTGGCGGAGGAGGTCGATCGGGATCTTCGAGGTGTCCCGGGTGGTGGCGCCGGTCTCGGCGCAGATCTCCTGCAACGCCGGCGAACGTGGTGGACGGCGTCTCCCACAAGCGCTCGAACGCGGCGTCGGCGATGTCGCTGAAGCCGTGTTGGAGCCGGTACTCGTAGATCGTCGCCTGCCGGCGGACGGGGAGGCCGAGACGCTGGGCCCGGCCGGAGGCGTACACGTCCCAGGCTGCGCGCTCGGCCCGGCTGAGCTCGGCGTCGGGTGGGGCGTCGGCGAACTCGGGAGCGAGGCGGTCCTGGCCGCGCAGCAGGCAGAACGTGAGGTCGCGGACGCGCTTGTTCGGGCGAGAACGTGCGGGGGCGGCGGTTGTCCTCGAAGTTCGCACCGGAGATCCAGATCACGATGCGGCCGTCGACCACATCCGACATGTGGCCGACGAGCGGTGCGAACAGCTCTTCGTCCACGTCGATCTGGATCTCGACGTTGCTCGGCAGCCCGATCAGCGCCGCGACGTCCTCGACGATCGCCGCGATGTCGGCGGCCGAGTAGTCGATCAGCGTGAACGGGTCCGGGGTGACCGTGACCCGCGCACTCACGCCGGCGATCCCCCTTGGGCAGACGCGTCGAGCATCTGTGCGGCCATCTCGGCCATCTCTCGTGCCTGCTCGGTGGACTCACGGGCGAGCGCGGCGAGGGAGTCGTTCTCCTCGTCGGTGAAGCCGGCGAGCTCACGGAAGCGGCGGGCGAGCTGGATCGGGTTCTCGTCGTCCTCGCCGCGGAAGCCGCCGAGGTTGAAGATCGAGTCGACCGTGCGCTGGAACTCGAGCGCCCGCTCGCGCCGCTCCGGGTCCTTCTCGGTGAGGCGGCGCAACCAGTCGGAGCCCATCTTCACGTGGGTGACCTCGTCGGCGAGCATCCAGTCCTCGCAGAACTCGAGCACCGGGTCGCCGGACTCGTTGCCGAAGTCCTTCATCGAGCTGAAGACGTCGATCGCCAGGCCCTCGAGCGCGCGGTTCACGCCGCAGAGGCGCAGAACCGGGTCGGGGTTGCAGGCCGCGGCGAAAAGGAACGTCGACTCGGTGTACTCACCGATCTCCGTGCCCATGTGGTCGCCGAGCTTGATCGAGATCTCGCAGTGGCGGGACTCGTCCCAGCACTGCCGCGCCATGTCGAGCTTGAGCGCGAGGGCGCGTCCTCGACGTCGAAGTCGTAGCAGGTGCGCCCGGCACCTTCGAGCGCCTGGATCTCGCCCACGAAGATGCCGTGCATCAACGAGCGGGACCGCTCGGCGGCCGCGGGGCGGTCGACGGCCATCTTGGCCGGACCGGTGTTGCGCTGCGCGATCTTCACGCCACGCGGGTCGAAAACACGGTCCTCGATCTTGGTGCGTACGAACCGCTCGTCGCGAGCGAGCTCGGACTCGGCGAGGAACTTCTTCATCCGACTGGTACCTCCTGCGCGGGCTCACCCAGGCTACCGGGCCCCGCAATGCCCCCCGACGCCAGGTACAGCGTCTCCAACTCCTGGGCGCGGCGCGCCGCTCGTTCTGCTTTCTCGGGAGTATCGATGAGCGACTGGAGCAGCATCTCGCCGTCCCGCCACGTCTCGAACTCGTCTTGGAGGATGAACGTGAGCGACCGGATCGTCGGCGCGTCGGTGATCCGGCTCGTGTTGTTGAGGTGGTACGTGTACACGCCGATGAAGCGCGGGATCAGCACCCGGTACGCGCCGACGAGCTTCTCGACGGTGTGCTCGGCCGCTTCCGGCTCCCGCACCGCGTCCATGAAGGTCGCGAACTCGGGGTTCGGCGGCACGTTGAGCCGCTCCCGGTTCATCTCCCGCAGCTCGGGGAGCCGCTCGTCCCAGCGCTTGGCGTGCTCGGCGTGGAACCAGGCGTGCCGCCCGAGCACCATCTTCACGTCGAGCTCGGGCACCGTCGCCACCCAGCCGCCGAGGACCTCGAACAGCCGCATCTCCGCCCACTTGTAGTTGCCGACCCGCCGGGCCGACTCCTCGACGGTGAAGATGCCGGGCAATTCCCGCCGGTCCCAGGGCGCGAAAGGAGCCCGCGCTTTCGTGTGGTCGCTCATCCCCGGCATTGTCGGTCGATCTTGACCGATCGGTCAAGCAGCGGGCCGGGCCTTCTGGGCCGGTGCGGATCGCCGCCAGGAGGCCGATTCGGCGAGGAACATGCCGAGGAGGATCACGATCGCGCCGATGTAGCCGGCCACCCCTAGGCGCTCACCGACCGCGTAGCCGACGATGCCGGCGACGACTTGCTCGAACAGGAGGATCACCGCGGCCCGGCTCGGCTCGACGTAGCGCTGGCCCCAGAGCTGCAGGCTGAACGCGATCGCACTGCAGAACACGCCGGTGATCAGCGTCGCCATGATCACCTGGCCGGTGATCTCGCCCATCCCACTCACCGCGACGACCGGGACCGCGAGCACCGCGACGATCACCAGTTGGCACGCAGTGAGCATGACCGGGTCGTAGCGCTGCGACAGGCGTCCGCCCATGTAGATCCAGATCCCGAAGAAGAACGCGCAGCCGAGGGTGAGCAGGTCGCCGGAGTTGAGCGAGAGGTCCGCGCCGGTGAGCAGGAAGAGGCCGACAGTGGCGACCACCACCGCGGCGAGGACGTTGGGCGGCGGCACGCGGCGCAGCACGGCTGTCTCGACGAGCGGCGTGAACACGACGAACAGGCCGGTGATGAACGCGGAATTCGACGTGGTGGTGCGTTCGAGCCCCGCGTTCTGGAACCAGTAGCCGACGAACGCGATCACGCCGAACGCGATGACCGCGATCGTGAACGCGCGACCGCTCGCGTCGACACCCGGTCGGCGCCAGCCCCGCAGCAGCGCGAACGGCAGCAGCACGACCGCGCCGACCGTGAACCGCAGCAGGATGAAGCCGACGGGCGTGACGTGCTCGAGCGCGTCCTGCACGAGCACGAACGTGGCTCCGTACACGGCCGTCGCCGCGATGAGCGCGAGCTCGGGCAGCAGCGGCCGCCGCGTTTCCCACGTCGAGGTGGACACGGACACACCACCATGGCTCCCTCGCTGCGCGCCTTGCGGGCTGCGCCGAGCGGGGCTTCGCTGCGTCCGCACGAGAGGTGAGTTAGCCGGGCCAGCGGTTGGTGATCGGCAGGCGCCGATCCTTGCCGAACGCCTTGGGCGACACCCGCACGCCGGGTGCCGCCTGACGCCGCTTGTACTCGTTGCGGTCGATCATGCGGGCGACGCGCCGGACCAGCTCGGGATCGTGGCCGCGCGCTTCGAGCTCGGCGATCGAAAGGTCGAGCTCGACGTAGCCCTCGATGATCGGGTCGAGGATCTCGTACGGCGGCAACGAGTCCGTGTCCTTCTGATCAGGGCGCAGCTCGGCCGACGGTGGCTTCTCGATCACGGCCTGCGGGACCACCTCGCGCCCGGAGCGTGCGTTCAGGTCGCGACACAGCGCGAACACGAGCGTCTTCTCGACGTCCTTGATGACGGCGAAGCCACCGGCCATGTCGCCGTAGAGCGTGGCGTAACCGGTGGCCATCTCGCTCTTGTTGCCGGTCGTGAGCACCATCCACCCGAACTTGTTCGAGATCGTCATGAGCACGTTGCCGCGGATGCGCGCCTGCACGTTCTCGCCCGCGACGCCGGCGTCGGCCGCGGGGAACACCGGCTCGAGCATCGACTCGAACGCGGCGTGCGCGGGTTCGATCGGGACTGTGTACGTGCGGATCCCGAGGTTCTCGGCCAGTGCCTGCGCGTCCGTGACACTGCCTTCGCTCGAGTAGCGCGAAGGCAGCAGCACACCCACCACGTGGTCCGGGCCGAGCGCGTCGACCGCGACGGCCGCGACCAGCGCCGAGTCGATACCGCCAGAGATGGCGACGAGCACGTCGGTGAACCCGTTCTTGCGGACGTAGTCGCGCGTGCCGACCACCAGCGCTTCGTAGACCTCGTGCGCCGCGCCGAGCACGGGTTCGACGCGAGCGGCGACGGCGCGGTCGGGCGGGCGGGCTTCGGTGACCTCGATCTCCGGGAGTGCAGCCGTGCGTGCCCGGCCGCGTGGGTCGAGCAGGCGCTTGCGGAAGGTCGGCCGCACTTCGAGGTCGACGACGAGGAAGTCCTCGACAAACTGCCGGGCGCGCGCGATGAGGTGGCCCTGCTCGTCGAACACGAGCGACGCGCCGTCGAAGACGAGCTCGTCCTGTCCGCCCACGAGATTGGCGTAGACGATGGGGACCGATGCGTCGGCCGCGCGCGTCGCGAGCATCGTCTCGCGCTCTTGCAACCGTCCCGCGTAGTACGGCGACGCGTTGAGGTTGACGATCACCTCCGCGCCGCCGGCAGCCTGGGCGAGGATCGGACCGTCGGGACTCCACGCGTCCTCGCAGATCGACACCCCGACCTTCACACCGCCGATCACGAACAGCGGACCCGACTCGGTCGAAGCCGTGAAGTAGCGCTGCTCGTCGAACACCGCGTAGTTCGGCAGCAGCTGCTTCCGGTAGACGCCGTGCACACGACCCTGGGCGCACACCGCCGCCGCGTTGTGGAGGTCGCGGCCGGCTTGCGGGAACCCGACGACTGCCGTGCAGCGGCCGGTGCGGGCCGCGAACTTCTCGAGCTCCTCGCCCGCTTGCGCGACGAACGCGGGGCGTAACAGGAGGTCTTCGGGCGGATATCCGGTGATGGTCAGCTCGGGGAACACGACGAGATCGCACCCGGCCGCCTCCGCCCGCTCGTAGCCGGCGAGGATGCGCTCGACGTTGCCCTCGAGATCACCGACCACCACATCGATCTGGGCCGCAGCCACTCGCAGACGGGGCATGCCTAGAGGATACGGGGCCGCTTCTCGCGCGACACTCCCCGGAGTCCCTGGAGGCCAGGCCCTGACCGACACGACACTCGAGCTCCCCGCGTTGCGTGCTGCGCTCGACCGGTCCGCGGATCCGCTCGCGGGACGCGCGCTCGTCGCGCGTCTCCTCGACGCGCATCCTTGGCTCGAGGATGAGCTCAAGTCGGACGAGACGCTGCTCTCCGCGATCGTCGCCGTCGTCACCGCTTCGCGTTCGCTGTTCGTCGCGTTGGAACGCGATCCGGTCGCGGTCACGATGCTGCGATCGACATCACTGCAGGCGAACATCGACTATGCCGGCGATGCCGCCGCGCTGCTCTCGAGTGATGATCCGCCGCGGGCGCTGCGGCGCTGGAAACGTCAGCAGATCGTCCGCATCGCGGGTCGCGACCTGCTGGGCATCGCGGGGTTGCGCGATGTCGTCGCCGAGCTCTCCGCGCTCGCTCGGGCTTGCCTCTCGGTCGCGGTGGTCGTGGCCGCGCCGTCGACGCGGCTCGCGATCATCGGCATGGGCAAGCTCGGTGGTGGCGAGTTGAACTACTCGAGCGACGTGGACGTCATGTTCGTCCACGAGGGCGACCAAGAGGAGGCGGAACACGCCGCGCGCGCCGTGCTCGCGACGATGACGCGCCCGAGCCCGGACGGGATCGTCTTTCGCACCGACGCCGACCTGCGGCCCGAAGGACGCGCGGGCGCGTTGAGCCGAACGCTCGACGGCTTCACCGCGTACTGGGAACGATGGGCGCGGAACTGGGAGCTGCAAGCCCTGCTCAAGGCGACTCCGGTGGCAGGCGACGAGGAGCTGGGCAACGCGTTCATGGCCCGCGCGCGGCCGTTCGTGTGGCCCGACGTCCTCGACCCCGACGCGGTGCGAGAAGCACGGGCGATGAAAGCGCGCACGGAGGAGCTGCTCCGGCAGCAAGGGATCTCGGGCCGCGAGCTGAAACGCGGCCCCGGCGGCATTCGCGACATCGAGTTCGCGGTCCAGCTCCTGCAGCTCGTGCACGGTCGCCACGATCCGTCGGTGCGGGCCCGATCGACCTTGGAAGCGTTGGAGCAGCTCGCCGCCGGCGGCTACGTGACGACGAGCGACGCGCGCGCGCTCGACGCGGCATACGTCTGGCTGCGCACCGTCGAGCACCGCTTGCAGCTCGTCGAGGAGCAGCAGACGCACACGTTGCCGGCCGAACCCGCGGCGCTGACCCGGCTCGCCCGCGTGCTCGGCTTCCGCGACACGCCCGAGGTGTCCGCGGTCGAGGCCTTCGAAGCGCGGCACCGGGCGCAACAGGCCGTGGTGCGCGCGATCCACGAGAAGCTGTTCTTCGCGCCGCTGCTCGACACGCTCGCGGGCGCGGGCCCGCTGACACCCGCTGCCGCCGAGGAACGTCTCACCGTGTTCGGGTTCCAGGACATCGAGCGCACGCGTGCCGCACTGCGCGAGCTGACGGCCGGACTCACGCGCCGGTCGCGCGTGATGCAGCAGCTCCTCCCGGTGGTGCTCGGCTGGCTGTCGACGGCGCCCGACCCCGATCTCGGGTTGCTGCAATTGCGCCGCCTCACCGAGGGCTACACGCGCTCGTCGGCAGTCGCCCGAACCTTCCGCGAAACACCCGTCGCCGCGGAGCGCACGAGCCGCATCCTCGGTTCGAGCCGCGTGCTCGGTGCCGCGATGCACCGGCAACCGGACTTCCTCGACGTGCTCGCCGACGCCGACGTGCTCGCCGCCCAACCCACGCGCGCCGAGCTCATCGAGGATGCACTCGGCACGCTCGACTGGCGCGAGGACGACCGCGCGCGCCGCAACGGTCTCCGGCGGTTCAAACGCCGGGAGCTGCTCCGTATCGGCGCCCGCGACATCCTCGGGTTCGCCGATCTCGCGACCGTGGGTCAGGAGCTGTCGCATCTCGCCGACGCCACCGTCGAGGCCGCGCTGCAGTCGCTCGAACCGGAAGTGCCGTTCGCGGTGATCGGGATGGGTCGCCTCGGTGGCCGCGAACTCTCCTATGCATCCGACATCGACGTGTTGTTCGTGTTCGACGGATCCGGTGCGCGCGCGTTCGACCGCGCGGAACACGTCGCGACGCAGCTCGTGCGCGCCATCGGCGAGACGACCGCGGAAGGCCAGATCTTCCGCATCGACGCGCGGCTCCGGCCGGAGGGCCGGCAGGGAGCGCTCGCGCGGTCTCCGGAGGCGTACGCGGCCTATTGGGAGCAACGCGCCGAGGTGTGGGAGTTCCAAGCCCTCACACGCGCACGCTTCGTCGTGGGTGATCCTGCGCTCGGCGCGCGGTTCATGGAGCTGGCCGAGCCGTACGTGTACCGCGATCCCTTCCCTGACGACTGGCGACGAGAGATCCGCCGCATGAAGGCGCGCATCGAGCGCGAGCGCATCCCACCGGGCGAGGACTCCCGCTTCCACCTGAAGCTCGGCCGGGGCTCGCTCTCGGATGTCGAATTCACCGCGCAGCTGGAACAGCTCGCGCACGGCGCCCACAACCCTTCTGTGTGCACACCCTCGACGCTCTCGGCCCTCGACGCGCTGGTCGCGTGCGAGCTCCTCGCGCCCGATGATGCCGAGCGGCTCCGCGAGGCGTACGCGTTGTGCGAACGCGCCCGCAACTACCGCTACCTGTTGACGGGAACGTCCGGCGATTCGTTGCCCACTGACGGCGACGAAGCCGAGAAGCTGGCGCGGATGCTCGGCTACGTGCACCGCCCGCAACAGACATTGCGCGAGGAGTACCGCCGCGTGACCCGACGCGCGCGCGAGGTCGTCGAGCGAGTCTTCTACGGCCGGGAGGAGGCGGGTCGCTCGTGACGTGGGATGGCGACGAGTACCAGGGTCGGTTCGACGTGCTCGCGGCGTCGGGGATGGATGTGCACGGCGAAGCCGAATTCGTGATGCAGTTCGCGCCGGCAACGGTGCTCGACGCGGGCTGTGGCACCGGTCGCGTGGCGGTCGAGCTCGCCCGGCGGGGCTGCACCGTCGTCGGCGTCGACGCCGACGCGTCGATGCTCGCGACGGCTCGCCGCGCGGCTCCGATGTGGAGTGGCTCCTCGCCGACCTCACCGACTTCGACCTCGGCCGGACGTTCGACGTCGTTGTCATGGCCGGCAACGTCCCACTCTTCACGCCACCCGGTACTCAGGCGGCGCTCGTGGCCGGTTGCGCCCGCCACGTCGCCGCGTCCGGCGCGCTCGTCGCCGGGTTCCAACTGGACCGCGGCTATTCGCTCGCCGACTACGACACGCACTGCCGCGCGGCCGGGCTCGAGCTCGCCGGCCGCTCCGCCACGTGGGACGGGGACGAGTTCTCCCTTGGGGCCGGCTACGCCGTCTCGGTGCACCGCCCAGCTTCGATCCAGCCAAATTCGATCCAGCCAAATTCGATCCAGCCAAATTCGATCCGGGCGGATAAGGCCCGCCGATAGGGCGAGCGCCCGATGCGGCGAGGGCCGGCCTCATGCATCCTCGACGTCACGTTTCGACACGAGGAAAACGATCATGGCCATCCCCCAGCCCAGTTGGGCCGCTCCGTCGGTCGGCATTCGCAAAGCCGGCCCGACCGACATCCCGCAGATCAGCCGCATCCTGGCGCGCGCCTTCACCGACGACCCCGTGTTCTCGTGGGTCATCCCGGACGAGGGGCGGCGCCGCCGGATGCTCCCCGCGCTGTTCGCGCTGTTCGCGAACGCGGTGCGGCACCACGACGCGATGTACATCGCCGGTGGCGCCGTCGCGGCCGCGCTCTGGGTGCCGGCCGGGCAACCGGCGCTCGCCGAGGACGACGGCGAGGCGTTCGGCGCGCTCGTCGAGGACATCTGCGGTCCCGATGCGAGCCGCGTGTTCGAGATCAGCGCGGCGATGGAGGCGCAGCACCCGGCCGAGCCGCACGAGTACCTGTGGTTCCTCGGGGTCCAGCCCGCCTGGCAGGGCAACGGCATCGGATCGGCGATCATGACGCCGGTGCTCGCGCAGTGCGACGTCGACGGCAAGGCGGCGTACCTCGAGGCGACGAGTCGCGCGAACGTGCGCCTCTACGAGCGGCACGGGTTCGACGTCACGGGCGTCATCGACGCGGACGGCGGCGCACCGCTGTACCCGATGTGGCGTGACCCGCTGGCGTTCTGAAGCCGGCGTCAGGCGTACGACCCGGCACCGAGGCAGAACTCGTTGCCCTCCACATCACGCAGCACGACGTTGCGAGAGTGCGCGGTGATCTCCTCCGGGAACTGCTCTTCCCAGGCGATCTCCGCGCCGATCGCGACCAATCGTTCGATCTCGTCGTCGAGGTCCTCGATCCGCGCGACCGCACATCCGAGGTGCACGCGGTTCTTCACGACCTTGGACTCCGGCACCCGGACGAACTCGAGGTACATCCCGCCGCCGGGCGGACCGGTGATCGCGCCGCCGGCGTCTTCGGCGACCGACACACCTCCCCAACCGAGCGCCTCGTTCCAAAACGACGCGACCGCAACCGGATCAGCACAGTCGATGGTCACACAGGTGATTTCCACTCGGGAATCCTGACCCCCGGTTGCTACGGCGTCGCGATCACGACCTCGCACGTCGATGCCGTGTCAATCCCCGAGCCCCCGTTGCACGAGTCCCCGGGCGCGCCTGCGTCCGTGCCGCCGTCGAGGGTGTCCCGGCCGGAGTTGCCACGCAGTACGTCGTTTCCGGCATCACCGGCCAGCTGGTCGTCGCCGGAACTGCCGAGGATGAGGTCGGGGTCCGCTCCACCCGAAACCCGGTCGCGGCCGCTGCCGGCATCGATGGTGTCACGCCCGTCGCCACCGCAGATCCGATCGTCGCCGGAGAATCCCTTGATCGTGTCGTTGCCGGCACCACCGACGATGACGTCGTTCGCCGATGTCCCGACGATGACGTCGTCACCCGGTGTGCCGACGATGGTCGGCGTCGCTCCGGCGCATCCGGCGGTGATAACTGTCTGCGCCACTACGGGAGGCCCCGACGTCGGCGTGCAGACGGAATCGAAAGTCTGCGGACCGGGGTCGGCAACGAGCGTGTAGCTGAACTGCAGGAACGTGAACTCGATCGTCGAACCGGGCGATCCGGTTGCAACGAACTGTTCGTGGAACGTCCCCAAGACCACCATGAAGTCGCCTTGATTGAAGTGCCGTGTCGGGGCGCTCACCACGAAGTTTCCGGATGGCGTCGCACCGGTGGACACCGAGAACGTCAGCTGCAACGCGATCGTGCCGCTGTAGGGCGCGGGGATGTCGAAGAAGTCCCGCGCCGTCACGTCGAGTGCGAAGGTGCTTCCGGGTGCGACGGTGTCCGGCGCCGATGTATCCAGCGTGAGGTGGCCCGGACTCGGTCCGAGGCCCGTACTACAGGCCAGAGGAACGAACGTGCTCGAGTTCGCAGCGAACGCCTCGCTGGGCACCAGCATCGGAGCGACGACGAGTGCGACCACCGACAAGACGCGAACCGAGCGAAGTGATGCGTTCACGGCGATCCTCTCGTCGAACTTCCCTCAGCCTCGTACCGGTTGGCCGTCGAAGCAATGGAAGGTGCCGAGTTCTGCTCTGTGAGATGGCAGAACCTTCCAGACGCCTCGCGGAGGGTGGGTTCACCTTTGCGTCGCCCGCTGGATGAACGCGACGACGTCATCGATCACTTCCGGGTGCGGCTTCAGGAGGTCGGCGCCGTGCGTGCTGCCGTCGACGACGACCGCCTTTCCATCGAACCGGTCCGCCAAGGAACGCGTGGCATCCGCGGTGCCGCCGTCGCCCTCGGACGCGATGAAGAGGCCGGGTTCGTCGATCGACCACGAGCCGCTGTCGCCCACCGAGAACGTGACGATGGCTGCCACTTGATCGCGCGAAGCGACGTCGAGCACGTTCGCCCCTCCGAGCGACGATCCGATCAACACGATCTTCTCCGCGCCCGTGTCCTGCAGATACGACATCGCGGCGCGGACATCGCCGGCTCGGTCCGAACCGAAGTCGAACGCGACCGCATGCATGCCTGCATCTGCGAGCGCGGGCATGAGCGGGTACCAGAGCTCCTTGGTGGTGGACGCGCCGTGCGCGAGCACGACGCCCACCGGCCCGTCCCCCATCTCGACCGCGTCGAGCTCGCCGCCCGGCGCGTCGATCGTGATCTCGGTGGCGCCGTCCGGGCGCGCCGCTTTGGAACCGTCGTCGCCGCACGCCGCGACACCGACGATAGAGAGGCTCACCAGCAGGATCGCGACCGCCCGCACCCGCGAGAATCTACGCGTCTCGCGCTATGACTTCGTCGCCTCGATGAGGAATCGTGTCGAATGCGCGACGAACGGACCGTCGCGCTGGATCTCGTCGTGGAGATCGAACAGCCGCTTGCGGTACCGCGTCGAGCGTGAACCCGGGAACGGTCCAGACGACGAGCCTGAGGAAGTACAGGACTGCGCCGACGTCGTCGAATGTTGCTCGCAGCCGTTCTTCGCGGAGGTCGCGGACGATGAGACCAGCCTGCTCAGCGCCGGCGCGGCGGAAGGGCCGGATCGCGCGCTTCGAACCGGGCGGAAGCGGACCGCAGCCGGCGCGCCGCGATGACGACGTTCGGTGCGTAACCCTCGCTCGCGACCATGAGCGGCGGGAGCTTCGGCAACGCGGTGAGCATCTCGCCGCCACCCGACTGCACGTCGAGCATCGTCGTCGCCGTCGCCGCTCGCTCGGCGACGCGTCGGCGTAGTGCCAGCTCGGTCGCGGTCTTCAGTTGCGCGACCGTCGAGCCAGCTGAAATCCCACCCGTCGATCGGCGCGCGCTCGGCTTCGTCGATCAGTTCGTCGAACGACGGCACACGTCTTCGGTCCTAGATGTCGTAGTAGAGGTAGAACTCCCACGGGTGCGGGCGGAGTTGCACCTGGTCGATCTCGTGCTCGGTCTTGTACGCGATCCACGTGTCGATGACGTCGGGCGTGAACACGTCGCCCTTCAGCATGAACTCGTGGTCGGCCTCGAGCGCGGCGAGCGCCTCGTTGAGCGAGCCCGGAACCTGCGGCACCTTCGCGAGCTCTTCGGGCGGCAGGTCGTAGAGGTCCGGTCGACCGGCGTCGGCGGCTCGATGCGGTTCTGGATGCCGTCGAGCCCGGCCATCAACATCGCCGAGAACGCGAGGTACGGGTTGCACGACGGGTCGGGGCAACGGAACTCGAGCCGCTTCGCCTTCGGGCGACTTCGAGTACAGCGGGATGCGCACCGACGCCGACCGGTTGCGCTGCGAGTACACGAGGTTGACCGGCGCCTCGTAGCCCGGGCACCAGCCGCTTGTACGAGTTCGTCGTCGGGTTCGAGAACGCGCAGATCGCCGGCGCGTGCTTGAGCAGGCCGCCGATGTACCAGCGCGCCATGTCGGAGAGACCGGCGTAGCCCTTCTCGTCGAAGAACAGCGGCTCGCCGCCCTTCCACAACGACTGGTGCACGTGCATGCCCGAACCGTTGTCCATGAACATCGGCTTCGGCATGAACGTCACCGAGTAGCCCGCGGCGCGCGCCGACGTTCTTCACGACGTACTTGTAGAGCATCAGCTTGTCGGCCATGACCGCGAGCGTGTCGAAGCGCATGTCGATCTCGGCCTGGCCCGCGGTGCCGACCTCGTGGTGCTGCACCTCGATCGTGATGCCGACCTGCTCGAGCACGCGCACCATCTCGGAGCGCAGGTCCTGGAACTGGTCCATCGGCGGCACCGGGAAGTAGCCCTCCTTGTACCGCGGCTTGTACGCGAGGTTCGGCGCCGCCGTCGAGCTCGCGCTCGCGACCCGAGTTCCACACGCCTTCGACCGAGTCGAGGAAGTAGTAACCGGAGTACTGGTTCTGGTCGAAGCGCACCGAGTCGAAGATGTAGAACTCGGCTTCGGGCCCGAAGTACGCGGTGTCGGCGAGGCCGGTCGACACGAGGTACGCCTCGGCCTTCTGCGCGATGTAGCGCGGGTCGCGGCGAGTACGACTCGCCCGTCACCGGGTCGCGCACGAAGCAGTTGATGTTCAGCGTCGGGTGCTGACGGAACGGATCGATGACCGCGGTCGTCGGGTCCGGGATCAGGAGCATGTCGGACTCCTGGATCTCCTGGAACCCGCGGATCGACGAGCCGTCGAAGCCGAGCCCGTCCTCGAACACGTCCTCGTCGAGCTCGTGCGCGGGGATCGAGAAGTGCTGCATCAGGCCCGGCAGGTCGCAGAACCGGACATCGATCACCTCGATGCCGTTGTCCTTGATGAGCTTCAGGACGTCGCCGGGTGTGCGGTCTGCCACGGTGCAACCCCTTCTGTTTCCCGCTCGGAGCGGTGACGCGAGCGAGCGCCGCGGAGTCTCGCGAGCGCTCGCCGCTTTGCTCATGCTCGCTGTGCATTACTCCTAGACTCGCCGCTGCACACCGTCTCGGTGATGAGCCGCGTCACGACGTACGGGTCCATGTTGGCGTTCGGGCGGCGGTCCTCGATGTAGCCCTTCTTGTCGACCTCGACCTGCCACGGGATGCGCACCGACGCGCCGCGGTCCGAGACGCCGTAGCTGAACTCGTTCCACGGCGCGGTCTCGTGCATGCCGGTGAGCCGGTGCTCGATCTCGGCGCCGTAGTGCTCGACGTGCTCGGCCGCCTTCTTGCCCGAGCGCCTCGCACGCCTTGATGATCGGCTCGTAGCTCTCGCGCATCGCCTTCGTCGAGAAGTTCGTGTGCGCGCCGGCGCCGTTCCAGTCGCCCTTGACCGGCTTCGGGTCGAGCGTGGCCGCGATGCCGAAGCTTCCTCGGCGATGCGGTACAGCAGCCAGCGCGCCATCCAGAGTTGGTCGGAGACGTCGAGCGGCCGACAGCGGCCCGACCTGGAACTCCCACTGGCCGGGCATCACTTCGGCGTTGATGCCGGAGATGCCGAGGCCGGCCTCGAGGCACGCGTCGAGGTGCGCCTCGACGACGTCGCGGCCGTACACCTCGTCGGCGCCGATGCCGCAGTAGTAGAAGCCCTGCGGCGCCGGGAAGCCACCGCCGTCCGGGAAGCCGTGCGGGCGCCCGTCCGGAAGAACGTGTACTCCTGCTCGATGCCGAACAGCGGCTCGTCGCTTCGCGTACTTCTCGGCGATCGGTGCGAGCAACGCGCGCGTGTTGGTCGGGTGCGGCGTCATGTCGGTGAGCAGCACCTCGCACATGACGAGCATGTTGTCGCCGCCGCGGATCGGGTCCGGGCACGAGAACACGGGCTTCAACACGCAGTCCGAGTTGCTGCCCGGAGCCTGGTTCGTGCTCGACCCGTCGAAGCCCCAGATCGGGAGCTCCGCGCCGTCCGCGAGGATCTTCGTCTTCGACCGCAACCGAGCCGTCGGCTCAGTTCCGTCGATCCAGATGTACTCCGCCTTGTAGACCACGTCTCGCTCCCTGCCAGCTGGTTCGTATGGGTTTCCGGGTCGTCTTCCCGATGGATCCGTGAGGGTCGCACGGCAGTGTTTCGGCGGCCGATTTCCCGGCCGTTGCCTCATTGTGAACGCTCTGTTACCGACGCCCTCCGGCCCGGAGAAGCCTCGCGTGGCGTTCCTACACTGCCCGTATGGAGCGCCAGCTCGAGTACGTCCTCCGCACGGTCGAAGAGCGCGGCGTGCGCTTCGTGCGCCTGTGGTTCACCGACGTCCTCGGCTTCTTGAAGTCGGTCGAGATCACGCCCGGCCGAGCTCGAAGTCGCCCTCGAGGAGGGCATGACCTTCGACGGGTCGACGATCGAGGGCTACAGCCGGATCCAAGAGTCCGACATGATCGCCAAGCCCGACCCGAACACGTTCGAGCTGCTCCCGATCGCAGGACGCCGACACCGCCGTCGCCCGCATGTTCTGCGACATCGAGACGACGACTGGCGAGCCCTTCCACGGCGATCCCCGTTACGTGCTTGAAGCGGAACCTCGAGAAGGCCCGGGAGAAGGGCTTCACGTTCTTCGTCGGGCCCGAGATGGAGTTCTTCTACTTCCGTTCGAGCGAGAGTGCCGAGGCGCTCGACTCCGCCGGGCTACTTCGACCTGACTGCGCACGACGTCGGTTCGCAGCTGCGCAAGCAGACGGTGCTGCGGCTCGAAGCGATGGGGATCCCGGTCGAGTACTCGTTCCACGAGAACGGGCCGAGCCAGCACGAGATCGACCTGCGCTACACCGACGCGCTCGACGATGGCCGACAACGTGCATGACGTTCCGGCTCATCGCGAAGGAGGTCGCAGCACGACCACGGCGTACTACGCGACCTTCATGCCGAAGCCGATCGCCGGCGCGTTCGGCTCCGGGATGCACACGCACCTGTCGTTGTTCGAGGGCGACGTCAACGCGTTCCACGATCCGGGCGACGAGTACGGGCTGTCGAAGGTCGCGAAGCACTTCATCGCCGGGATTGCTCGTGCACGCGGACGAGATCACCGCGCATCACGAACCAGTGGGTCAACTCGTACAAGCGACTGATCCCGGGCTACGAAGCACCGGTGTACAAGTGCTGGGCGCGCAACAACCGCTCGGCGCTCGTGCGCGTCCCGCTCCCGAAGCGGGGCAAGAACGAGTCGACCCGCATCGAGTTCCGTGCCCCGGATCCGGCGTGCAACCCGTACCTCGCGTTCTCCGTGATGCTCGCGGCCGGGCCTCAAGGGCATCGACGAGGGCTACGACCTCCCGCCCGAGGCGACCGACAACATCTACGAGCTCACCGACGAAGAGCGGATGGCCGAGGGCATCGGATCGCTCCCCGGGTCACTGCGCGATGCGCTCGACGCGATGGAGCATTCGGAGCTGGTCGCCGAAGCGCTGGGCGAGCACGTGTTCGAGAACTTCCTGATCAACAAGCGTCGAGAGTGGGCCGACTACAAGGCCGACGTCACTCCGTTCGAGATCGAGCGCTATCTCGGTACGCTCTGAGGGATGCGTTGGTGGGCTCGGTGACCGACATCCTGCTCGTTTTCCCGGATCCGCCGGCGCCCCTGCTCGCGCAGACGCTCGACCTCGCGGGTCATCGCTGGAAGTCGGTGAGCAACGCCGCGGTCGCGATGCAGCACGAACCGGCCGACGGCTGGAGCGGCGCGATCGTGTGCGCCGACGACGACCCCGAAGGCGCGTTCTCGATGTGCCGGTCGTTGCGCAAGGGCGACAGCCCCGTGCAGTCGATCCTCCTGCTCGTGTCCGGCGGTCAGCTGCACGAGCTCGAGCACCGCGAGGATCTGTTCGACGACTTCTGCCTCACGCCGTTCCACCCGAAGGAGCTCGAGGCGCGCGTGCGCCACCTGATGTTCCGCGCCGGACGCGGCGGGAGCCCGGAGCTCGCGTCGTACGGCGACCTCGTCTTGAACTTCGAGACGTATCAGGCCGGCATCGAAGGCAAGCCGCTCGACCTCACCTACATGGAGTACGAGCTGCTGAAGTTCTTCGTGACGCATCCCGGCAAGGTGTTCACGCGCGAACAGCTGCTGTCACGCGTGTGGGGGTACGAGTACTACGGCGGTGCGCGCACGGTCGACGTCCACGTGCGGCGGTTGCGGGCGAAACTCGGTGAAGAGCACGCGTACCTGATCCAGACCGTGCGGTCGGTCGGGTACCGCTTCGGGCAGGTGCGCTGGCCCGCGGCTCAGGCCGAGACCGCGGAGTCCTGAGCGCCGCCGGCGCGCGCGTCGGCGTCCTCGCTCGACTCCCAGCCCATCAACGCGGACCAGATCGCGCCGCCCGCGAAGATCGCGATCGGCCCGACCACGAACAGGGCCAGCAGGATCAACACCACTCCGACCATGCGCCGGAGGCTACCGGGCGCCCTCTCGATGCGGTGGCAAACCCGACAATCTCATTGTCGTCTGATGCACCGCTGAGGTGCATGAAACACCAATCAGATGGTGGAGTTGGCTACGCGCCGGTGTAGACCCAGGCTTCGATCTCGACGAGGGCGCCGCCGGGGAGGCCGGCGACCTGGACCGTCGAGCGCGCGGGGCGGTGGTCACCCATGGCTTCGGCGTAGACCGCGTTGACGGTGCTGAAGTCGGCGAGGTCGGTGACGAACACCAACGTCTTGGCGACGTCGTGCAAGGACGCGCCGCAATCACCCAGCACCGCAGCGATGTTCGCGAACGTCTGGCGGGCCTGCGCCTCGACGCCGTCGACAACCTTGCCCGTCGCGGGGTCGAGGCCGACCTGACCCGCGAGCACGATCCAGTCGCCGGCGCGCACGGCGGGCGAGTACGGGCCCGCGACGGGCGGTGCACTGGGAGTCGGGAGCGGCTGCACAGCCATCGCTACCTCCGGAGGAGTCGGGACGCGCGGGTGTCGCGCGGGGAACGTATCGGGCCGGGTGCCTTCCGCGCGGGTGACTGCGTTCCACGCGGCAGCCGCCACTGCGGCGAACACCGCGTCGGACGACCAGCGCGTGGTGGCCCGGCGTCGTCGAGGACCGTGATGGTCACGGGCGGCATGTCGCGCGCGCGGATGATGCCGAACGAGCGGATCGTGAGGTCGTGCGCCTCACCGCTGTCGGGATCGACGGCGATCGACTCGGTGAGCACCCAGCCCAGCGCCATGTGCACCGCGCCGACGGCGTACGAGCGCAACACGATCTCATCGAGCGGATCGCCTGCCGCGAGGCGGACTTCGACGCCCGCGAGCCGCCCGCTCGCGTCGTCGAACATCACGCGCGCGCCGGCGCGGGCGCCCGACGGCGCGACGACGAGGGTGTCGAGCAGCGCGGCGTCGTCGGTCAGGGTCGTCCGGTCGACCTCCGCCGCGTCGAGCGCGCCTTCGACGAGCACCGCCTGTTCGGCCCAGCCGTAGGCGCGCAGCTCGGCGGCAACCGGCGGCCCCGCGATGTCGACGGTCTGCCACTGCGCCTCCACCCCGCAGCGGTACGCGCTCGGCCACACCGCATCGGGCGCGACACGCGCCGGCGCGACCCACGATCTCGACGCGCCCGTCGCGCCACACCGCAGTCGCGCTGATCGGTGGTCGTTTGGGTCCGAGCCGCACGACGTCCTCGCGGGAGTACACGACCCGCACCGCGCGCCCGAAGCGCGTCGACAGCTCGCGGGCCGCAGCGGGCGCGAGCGAGTGCTCCTTGCCGCCGAACGCGCCGCCGTTCGCGAGCGGCGACACCGGTTCGGCACCGGGTTCGCACCACGACGCGTCGGGCTCGAGGTACGCGGGCTCGACCCACGATGTCGCGAGCCGCACGCCTCCTTCCGGCCGCCGGCAGCAACGGCAACGGCGGCGCGGCGTCAGCTGTCGTGCGCCGGCCCTGCACCTTGCCCGCCGCGGTGCGCGCCGATTCCAACGAGTCACCCGTCACCCATTGCGCGCCGCACGCACGCACCGATTCCGCGTCGGACTCGGGCGGTCGCGGTACCGCGACGAGCGCGTCGCGCGGTGCGATGTCGTCGGCGAACCCGCCCCCGCCGAGCGGAACCAACGGATCAACGCGCTGCGCGACGCCGCCTTCGAGCTGCGCACGCGCCGAGGCCGCGGCCAGATCACGTCCGCCGCCCCCTACCGTGGCCGCCGTGGTTTCCAACGCTGCGTACACCGTGCGCCAACCCGTGCACCGGCAGAGGTGCGCGGCCAGCGCCCGATCGAGCGCGGGGCGGCGCGCGGCCGCGGCGCGCATCACGATCCCTGGCGTGCAGAACCCGCACTGCGATCCGCCCGTCGCCACGAACGCGGCCGCGATCGCGTCACGCGCGTCGGGGTCGAGCCCTTCCATCGTCGTCACCGACCGGTCCGCGACGCGCGCGGCCGCGGTGACGCACGCGACCCTCGCGTCGCCGTCGACGAGCACGGTGCAGCAGCCGCACTGGCCCTGCGGCGCGCAGCCGTCCTTCACCGAGACGAGGCCGAGCCGCTCGCGCAGGACCGACAGCAGCGATTCCCCGGGCTCGACGGCGACATCGACGCCCTTGCCGTTGCAGGTGAACGTCACCCGATCCGTCACGCGCACCTCCGGCTCGGCAGGATAGGTGGCATGGTCTCCCGCCGGAGTTTCCTGGCCCTCGCGGGCGGCATCGTGGTGCTCGCCGCATGCGGCGGCAGCAGCGACGACAGCGGCAGCGGGACCACCGGGAACACCCTGAACCACGACCACAGCGACGAGAACTTCACCGACCTCTCGCCGATCGTGCTGTCGGGCGATCTCTACGCATCGGCGGTGCCGCAGCGTTTCGCGTTCGCGATGTCGGCCAAGCAGGGCTTCGCATCGGGAGGCGAAGTGACGCTCGCAGTCGCGCCGCAGGGGACGAAGCCGACGCAGTTCGCGCCCACCACCCTCTACGAGGCGGGCCTGCCGCAGAACCGCGGCGTGTACGTGGTGGAGACGGTCTTCGACAAGGAAGGCATCTGGGACGGCAGCGTCGGATCGCGAAGGCGAGAAGCTGCCGTTCGCGATCCAGGTGAAGAACAAGGCCGACGCACCGACCATCGGGACGGCCGCGCCGCGCGACGCGTCACCGACGCCGGCGAACGCACTCGGCGTCGACCCCATCTGCACGCGCGACCCGATGTGCCCGTTGCACGACCAGTCGCTCGACACGATCATCGGCAACGGCAAGCCCGTCGCAGTGTTGTTCGCCACGCCCGCGCGCTGCCAGTCGCAGTACTGCGGCCCGGTGCTCGACAGCCTCTTGCCCCTCGTGGACACGTACAAGGACCGCGTGAACATCGTCCACGTCGACATCTACAAGAACCTGCGCACGAACGAGACCTCCCCGACGGTCACCGCGTGGAACATCCCGAGCGAGCCCTGGTTCTTCGGCATCGACGCGAGCGGCAAGATCACGACCCGCCTCGACGGTGCGATCGGCCAGGACGAGATGAAGGCCGCGCTCGAGAACCTCGCGCAGTAGCTGGACGCGGCACGGCCCCGCACGAAGCGGGGCCGTCGAACTCCGTCGGTTGGGAACGGGTCTACGAGAACGACTGACCGCAGCCGCAGGTGCGCTGCGCGTTCGGGTTCGAGATCGTGAACCCGGCGCCCTGGAGCCCGTCCTTGTAGTCGAGGGACGCGCCGTTCAGGTACTGGGCGCTGGCGGGGTCGACGACGACCTTGATCTCGCCGTACTCCTGCTCGATGTCGTCCTCGGCGCGCTCGCTGTCGAAGAACATGTCGTAGCTCATGCCCGAGCAACCACCGGGCCGCACCGCCACGCGCAAGAACAGCTCGGGCTGCCCTTCGGCTTCGATGAGCTCCTTGACCTTCGAGGTCGCAGTCTCAGTCAGAGCGATCATGCATGTGCCTCCGAGAGGAAAACTCAGGAATCTGCAGGATACCCGACCGCGACGGTGACGCGACACGGGTCGTGGTCGTACAACGTCGCGAAGTCGTCGACGCTTCCCCCGCCCACCGACTTCACGACACCTTCGCAAATGCCGCGGTGCAGGTTGCACACGAGCTCGGGATACGCCTCCGCGAGCTCACGGAACGGGCAGTGGAGGAACGCGATCGAGATCTCGCCGTCGTCTGCTTCGATGGCGGGATCGAACCCGAGCCGTTCCAGCTCGGTCGTCAGCGCCTTGGTGCACGAACGCGACCGGGTGCGGCGACCCGCTTCGGCACCCCACTTCCGTCCGATGGCGGTCGCTTCCTCGCCGTCGGCGCCGACGCGTTCGGCCAGCGCGGCGAGCAGGCCCGCGAGCAGCGTGTAGCTGGGCGGGTCGAAGCCGAGGCTGGGTGCGCCGGACGCGAGCGCGTACACATGCTGCGGGCGCCCGACCGTGCCGCGGTGGACGGCTTCGACCTCGACCAGTCCGGCCTCGCGCAGGCGTTCGAGATGCAGGCGCACGGTGTTGGCATGGATGCCGAGCCGGTCGGCGAGCTCGTGCGCGGAGAGGGGATGCGTGGAGGACGCGAGCTCCCGATACATCGAAAAGCGCGTCTCGTCACCGAGTGCCTTGAGCACCGCGAGCATGTCCATCGCCGCTTGACGGTAGCCCCAATTCGGGCATATTTTCAAGGCCTACACTGTTTTTATTCCCGTGACCCGCGCCACCCCGACTCCCGAACCCGCTCCTCTCGGGCCGCCGCCCACACCGGACGACGTGCGCGGCATCCTCGCGGGCGTCCTCGATCCGGAGCTGAACGTCGGCATCGTCGACCTCGGGATGGTCAAGGAGATCGACGTCGCACCCAACGGTGACGTCCGGGTGAAGGTGGCGCTCACGACCGCGGCGTGCCCACTCCGGGGCCAGATCGCCACGGACGTGAAGTCGAAGATCGCCGGGCTCGCGGGGGTCGGCATCGTGCACGTCGACTACGGCGAGATGACGCAAGAGGAACGCTCGACGCTCATGCAGCGCGCCCGCAAGGAGGCGCAGCTTCGGGCGCCCGCCACCGAAGTCGCACCCACGACCCGTGTGATCGCAGTGGGCAGCGGCAAAGGCGGGGTGGGCAAGTCCTCGGTGACCGCGAACCTCGCCGCCGCGCTCGCGGCGCGTGGGCTGACCGTCGGTGTGCTCGACGCCGACATCTGGGGCTTCTCGATCCCCCGCATGCTCGGCGTGCGCGGCCGGCTCGCCGGCACGAAGAGCGATGAGGGCAAGGGCAAGATCGCGCCCCACGAGATCGAAGTCGGCGCCGGCCGCTTGAAGATCGTCTCGATGGGTTTACTCGTCGACGACGAGGACAGCGCCCTGATGTGGCGGGGGCTCATCCTCGCCAAGGCCCTCGAGCAGTTCCTCACCGACGTGAAGTGGGGTGACCTCGACTACTTGCTGATCGACATGCCGCCCGGCACCGGCGACATCCAGATGGCGTTGTCGCGCCTCCTCCCGCAAGCCGAGATGCTCGTGGTGACGACGCCGGCGAAGGGCGCACAGAAGGTCGCGGCGCGCGTCGCCGACATGGCGCGTCGTTCGTACATGAAGGTGCTCGGCGTCATCGAGAACATGTCGGAATTCGTTGCGCCCGACGGCAGCCGGCACGCGATCTTCGGTGAGGGCGGCGGCCGGCGCCTCGCCAAGCTCACGGGCGTGCCGCTCGTCGGGGCGGTCCCCATCGAAACGGCGGTGTCGGAGGGTGGCGACCACGGCCGCCCGGTCGTGCTCGACGCGCCCGACGCGGCCGCCGCGCGCGCGTTCACCACCATCGCCGACCGGATCGCCACCGAGCTGCTCCCGCCGGTCGAGATGGCGGGTTGCACCGCGCGGATGTTCGACCTCGTGCAGCCGAGGCCGTGACGCGCGAGCAGCGCACCGTGTTCGGCGAGGTCGCCGAGCAGTACGAGCGAACGCGACCCGGGTATCCCGACGAGCTCTTCGACACCGTGATGCGCTTCGGCGGTCTCGCGGCCGGTGACCGCGCGCTCGAGGTGGGCGCGGGGACGGGCAAGGCGACGCGCGGATTCGCCGCGCGTGGGCTCGACATCACGGCGATCGAGCCGAGCCCGGGCATGGCCGAACAGCTCCGTCGCATCCACCCGCACGTGGTCGAGACGACGTTCGAGGCGTGGCCGCTCGAACCGGAGGCGTTCCGGCTCGTGTTCGCGGCCCAGTCGTGGCACTGGGTCGTCGGTACGGACCGAGCCGCGCGCGTCGCCGGAGCGCTCGGTCCGCGCGGCACGATCGCGCTGTTCTGGAACCTGCCGCAGCCGTTCGCGGGTGCGCTCGGTGAGGAGATCCAGGCCGTCTACGCCGCCGTCGCTCCGGACGTCGAGTCGCTGACGACGCAGTGGCCGCTGGACCTGACGATCGGTGAGCTCGATGCGTCCAGGTGCTTCGACCCGGTCGTCAGGCACGGCATCGAGTGGTCCGCGCGCTACTCCGCCGACGAGTACACCGCGCTCATGGGGACGCACTCCAACCACCGCCTCCTCGACGACGCGGCGCGCGCACGACTGCAGCGCGGCGTCGGCGAGGTGATCGCGCGCCACGGCGGTCGGGTCGAGGTGATCTACCGCACCGACGTGTACCTCGCCTGCCGGCGCGACTCAGCCGGCGAGTGACCAGGCGCTCTTGAATCCGGAGCCCTGCACCTTGCCCTCGCCCTTGAGCTTGAGCAAGTGCGCGTGCACCTGGCGCTGCGCCATCTCCATCAGCCCTTCGGGGGTGTCGAGGTAGAGCTCGTCGACGATCTGCGGGATCTTGGCCGGCCCGTTCTTCAACACTTTCAGGATCTGCCGCTCGCGCATCTTGCGGTGCGCGACGTACTCGTCGAGCCATGCCTTCGGGTCCTCGATGACCTCACCGTGGCCGGGCGCGAGGCGCGCGAGCCGCTTGATCTTGCGCAGTCGCTCGAGCGACGCGAGGTACTGGACCATGTCACCGCCGCGTTGCGGATTGATCACCGTGGTGGTGCCGTTGAGCACGTGGTCACCGGTGAACACGAGCCGCTCTTCCTCGAGGAAGAAGCAGAGGTGGTTCGGCGCGTGGCCGGGCGTGTGCATCGCCTCGAGCCGGAACTCGGTGCCGTCGATCGTCGCGCCGTCGGCGAGGACGAGGTCGAGCTTCAGATCGAATTCGTCGGCCTTGGGCGCCTTGCCGAACCCCCCGACGAGGGCGCCGGTCTGCGCGCGGATCTTCTCGGCCGCAGGCCAGTGGTCGGGGTGCGTGTGCGTGAGCAGCACCCACTTCACGCGGTCGCGCATCGATGCGCCCACGATCGCGTCGACATGAGAATCGACGGCCGGGCCGGGATCGATGACCGCGACCTCGTCGATCCCGACCAGATACGTGTTGGTTCCCGGGCCGGTCATCAGGCCGGGATTCGGCGCGAGCACGCGCCGTACCAGCGGCGAAAGTGCGCTCGGGACGCCGGGGATCAATCGCGACGGCTGGGGCTGCTCGTCGTTCACCGCACGGTTCAACGCACGCCTCCGCCCGCGACGATGCGCCGCTCGTCGCGCACACTGATGTCGGGAAGTGGGATCGTCCACGGCGCCGCGCGCGCGGGATCGTCCTCCGGAAGGAGCACGCGCTCACCCGAGGCCTCGGCGACGACGCACAGACGACCGCGCTCGTCACGCGGCACTTGGTCGAGCGCGGCGAACAGCGCCGCGACCGACGGGAAGCGCGTGAGCGCTTGCAGGCTGCGCAGCGTAGGCAAGATGAGGTCGATGTCGCCGCGCTCGTGGCGCGCGATCGCGTCGGCCGGACGGACCCACTCGGACGCAACCAGCTCGGAGTCGTCGTGCGCGCCATCCTGGCCTTCGGGTGCGCGCGCCACGAAGAACCACGTGTCGTAACGGCGGGGTGCACCCGTGGGCGTGAGCCAGTGCGCGAACACGCGCAGGTCGCAGGCATCGATCACGAGGCCGTCCGCGCCAGCATCTGCGCGAGGGTGGCGTGGCCGGCGTTGAGGGCGTCGCGCCACTCGGCTGCTGGTTGCGCGGGCGCATCCGACGCCGCGTGCCGCGCCAGCAGGATCCCGGCTTCCTCGAAGCACTCTCGGACCGCGGCGACGCGCCGCAGCAGACCGCCGCCGGTCAATCCGAGCTCGGCACTCGCCGCGGCGTCGTCGGGCCCGACCACGTGTGCGAGCGTCTGCGCGTCGCTCTCGTCGACCGCGCCACCCGGGAACACGGTCGCGCCCGGCCCGAACACGGCCCGCGGCGTGCGCCGCATCACGAAAACCTCGAGCGGGACCTGGAGCGCGGGACCTGGAGCGCGGGGACCTGGAGCGCGGACTCCTCCAGCGCGATCGCATCCCGTACCAACATGACGGTGGCCGCGCTGCGAATCGTCGTGTCGGGAATTCCTGCGCGACGGACCGCTTCCACATTGGGAGTCTACGTGGACGCGGGCGGCCGCGGATTCCTCACCGTGTACGCTGCCGGGATCGACCCACGACGACAGCTCCCGAGCGTCGAGCGTGTCCTCGCCTCGCTCGAATCAGACGTGCCGCACGCGTTGCGCGCGGCAGGTCGCGCGCGCCGCCGTCGATGCCGCGCGCGAACGCGTGGAGCTCGGACAGCCCGTGTCCACCGACGATGTCGTCGGTGACGCCCACGCGCGGATGGCCGCGTTGGAGGCGCAACTGCTCCGACCCGTCATCAACGCGACGGGCGTGCTCCTGCACACCAACCTCGGACGCGCGCCCCTCGGCGCCGACACGGTCGCGGCGATGGCGGCGGGATCGGGTGCACCAACCTCGAGTACCGCCTCGCCGAAGGCGTGCGCGGCTCGCGGCACGAACACGCGGGCGCATCTGCTCGCGCCGCGTGCGGCGCCGAGGCCGGCATCGTCGTCAACAACAACGCGGCCGCGGTGCTGCTCGTGCTCGCGACACTGGCGCGCGACCGCGAGGTCGTCGTCTCGCGCGGTGAACTGGTCGAGATCGGTGGCGGGTTCCGCGTTCCCGAGATCATGGCCGAGACCGGCGCCCGGCTCGTCGAGGTCGGCACGACGAACCGCACGCGTCTCGCCGACTACGAGCGCGCGCTGCACCGACGCACCGCGCTCCTGCTGAAGGTCCACGCGTCGAACTACCGCATGATCGGCTTCGTGTCGTCGACGTCGGTGTCGGAGCTCGCGACGCTCGGGCCGCCGGTGGTCGTCGATGCCGGGTCGGGTCTGCTCGACGAGACCACGCCGTGGCTGCCGGCTCGACCCGACTGGCTGCGCGACGAACTCGGCGTGCGGCAGTGCCTCGAGGCCGGCGCCGCGCTCGTCACCTTCTCCGGCGACAAGCTGCTCGGCGGCCCGCAGGCCGGTGTGATCGTCGGCCGGCGCGACCTCGTGGATCGGCTGCAAGGCGCACCCGCTCGCGCGCGCGGTGCGCGCCGACAAGGTGACGCTCGCCGGGACTGCAACGGTCGGCGCGCGCGTATCTCGACGGACGACGTCACGTCGATCCCCTTCTGGCGCATGGCGTACCACGCCGGTCGACGCGCTGCGCGCGCGCGCCGAGGCGATCGCCCGCGTCGTCCCGAGCGCGAAGGTCGTCGACACCGAAGCGGTCGCCGGCGGCGGATCGCTGCCCGGCCTCGACGATCCCGTCGGTCGGCGTCGCGGTCGAGGCATCCGGTCCGCAGCGGATCGCGAGTCGGCTGCGTGCTGGACGGTGTCGTGGCCCGCGTCGAGGACGGTCGCGTCGTGTGCGACCTCCGTTCGGTCGACCCCGTCGACGACGAACGACTCGCCGTCGCGCTCCGCGACGCGGTCTGCTAGGCGAGGCCGGCGCCGGATGCGCGTCGTCGCGACCGCCGGGCACGTCGACCACGGCAAGTCGACGCTCGTGCTCGCGCTGACGGGCACCGATCCCGACCGGTTCGCGGAGGAGAAGGCACGCGGGCTCACGATCGACCTCGGCTTCGCGTTCACGACACTTGCCGTCCGGCACCGATGTCGGGTTCGTCGACGTGCCCGGGCACGTGCGCTTCGTGAAGAACATGCTCGCCGGCGTCGGCGCGGTCGAAGTCGCCCTGCTCGTCGTCGCCGCGAACGAAGGCTGGATGCCGCAGACCGAGGAACACGTCGCAGATCCTCGAGCTCCTCGACGTCCAGCCGGGGCTGGTCGCGGTGACCAAGGCCGATCTCGTCGACGCCGAGACCCTCGAGCTCGCCGAACTGGAGCTGGCCGACCACCTCGAGGCGACGCGGCTGGCGACCTGGCCCGTCGTCGCCGTCGACGCGTCAGCGGGCGCGGCCTCGACGAGCTGCGAGCTGCGCTCGACGCGGTGCTGGCGAGCGCGCCGGACCCGCGCGACGCCGGGCGTCCGCGCCTCTGGATCGACCGGGTGTTCGCGGCGCGCGGGTGCCGGCACCGTCGTCACCGGCACGCTCACCGGCGGTGCGCTCGCGCGTCGACCAGGAAGTCGTCGTGGAGCCGGGCACGCGCGCCGGTCGCATCCGTCGCATCGAGTCGCACGCGCGAGCAGCTCGAGCGCGTCGGGCCGGGAAATCGCGTCGCGCTCAACCTCGCGGGCGTCGATCACGATGCGATACGACGCGGTGATGCCGTCGTGCGCCCCGGCCAGTGGGTGACGCCGACGACCGTCGACGTGGTCGTGCGGGCCACGGCCGATCACGAGTTCCCCCGACGCGGGCCGGTCGACGCGCACGTCGGATCGGGCGAGCAGACGCCGCGCTCCGCATCATCGACCGCGACGTCGAGGCCGCGTGGCGCGTTCGGCCGGCTGCAGTTGCCGGTCGGCGCTCCCGCTCGCGCCCGGCGATCGGGTCGTGCTGCGCTCGTCGGCGCGCCGCGCGACGACCGGTGGCGCAGAGGTGCTCGACGTGGCGCCGACCCGCCGGATCGCGGATGCGCCCGCGCCGGCTCGCACTCCCCCTCGCCGAGCGCGTCCTCGCGGCCCGCCCGTGGTGCGACCGCGACCGAGCTCGGCCCGCTCGCCGGCGTCGCCGACGGCGACGCATGGGCACGCGCGCCGTGCGCCGAGGGCCGGGCCACGAACACCGGCGGCTGGATCGTGAGCCCGGCCGCGCGGAATCGGTGCGGGAACGGGCCGTCGCGGCGGTCGCCGACGCGACCGATCCCATGGGTGTCGATCTCGCTGCGCTCGCTTCGCAGTGCGGCATCGACGCGCCGAAGCTGCGGGCCGCGCTGGCGGGCGAGCCGCGGCTCGTGATCGAGCGACGACGTGGTCCGCAGCGCGGCGAGCACGCCCGTCGTCGACGATCCCGTGGCCCGCGCACTCCTCGACGCGATGACCGCGCAGCCGTTCGATCCCGCCCGCACCCGCGGAGCTGGGCGCGTCACCTGCGCTCGTGCGCGCGCTCGATGCGTGCCGGCGCGTTGGTCGACCTCGACGGCGTCCTGTTCACGCGCGCCGCGCTCGACGACGCGCAGGACGCGCGTCGCGCGCGCCGTCGTCGAGCGCGGCGCGCTCACGGTCTCGGACGTGCGCGACCTGCTTGGGGTCGAGTCGCAAGTACGTGGTGCCGTTGCTCACGCGCCTCGACGCCGAAGGCGTGACGCGCCGGCGCGGCGACGAACGGATCCCCGGCGCGCGCGTCGCGCAGGCCTAGCCGTCGTTCAGTCGCGGGGAGCCGGCGGCGACGTTCGGTCTCGGTGAGACCGCCCCAGATGCCGTGCGGTTCGCGCACGCGCAGCGCGAAGTCGAGGCAGTCGTCGCGCACGATCGCACTGCGCGCAGATCGCCTTGGCGCTGCGCCTCGCGCAGCTCTCGCTCCTCGCGCCGTTCGCCGAGCGTCGGCGGGAAGAACAGCGACGGACTCCGGGCCGCGGCACGCGGCCGCGCAGATGCCATGTCTCGTGAATGATGCCGAGCGCCACGCATGTCTGCACCCCCTCGGCCCGCCGATGGCGGCGGAACGTATCCGGCCAGCCCCGAGGTGACAACAGCGCAGCCCAGAAAGGGCAGCAGTTCGCGGTATTTCGGGCGGCGGGCGCGCTCTCGGTGATCTCGCGCGCCGCCTTCGGGCGGTTCGACCTCGAGCACGATGCCTTCGACGGCCACCACTCGTATCTCGGTCGCCCGCCGTGATCGGGGTCGCGCGGTTCGTGCGCGCCCGCCACAACGCGTCGTGGATGCGCACGACGCCGTCGGGCGCGACGTCGACCTCGGCGACGCCCATCTCGCCGATCAGCTCTTCGCGACCGATCGTCGGTGTCGAGAAGCGCGACCGGATCATCGCGGTCATGCCCGAGAGCATGAACAGCACCGTGCCGCCGCATCACGAGCGCGAGACCCACCACGACGGATCGAGCCGCGACGAACCTCCGTACAACGTCATCGACCCCGCGACGAGTGACGCGGCACCGATGAACGTCCACGCGCCGAGCCCGCCGGCCTGCACGTCGATCGAGAGACCGAGCAGGCCGAGCAGCAACAGCGCGATCGCCCACCACTGCACCGGGAGATGCGAGAAGCCGAAGCACGCGCCGATGACCGCGACCGCGCCGACGAAGCCGGCGATACCGACGCCGGCGGTGAAGAACTCGAAGATGATCAGCGCGAAGCCGGCGACGAAGAGGAAGTACGCGACCCACGGCGTGTCCAGCGTGTGCGCGAGTTGCTGGCCCAGGTCGAGCTTGTGGAAGTGGACCTCTTGGTTCGGCTGGCGGCGCCGGTCCTTCCCCTCGCCGATCACGTCAGCGGTGTCGAGCTTCACCGACTTGCCGGCGACCGTCACGGTCTGGCCGTCGAGTGACACGATGAAGTCGCCGACCGTGGGCTGGATCGAGTTCACGACCCCGAGACGGTCCGCCGTGCCCGACGACAGCCGGCGGTCCACGACCGCGTCCACGCTCTTGGTGCTCCGATCGTTCGCAGCCTGCGCGGCGCGCACCTCACGCACGACCTCCGCGCGGCGGGTTGCCGGGCTCGTCGAACCGCAGCGGGTGCGCCGGTCCGATCCCCGCGCCCGGCGCGACCGACACGATCGGCGCGCCGAGCGCGAGCAGGGCGCTCGCGCCGCGTGCATCCGCGCCGGAAGGTCCGATCCACACGCCGATCGGGACGGTCGCGTTCGCAACGACGTCGACGAGCTTGTCCACGTTCGCGTCGACCGCGCCCGGTTCCCGCGAGCTGGATGACGAGCACGGTGGAATGGTTCTTCTCCGCCGCTCGCACCGAACTCTCCACGAGCGCGACGTTCGGAGGATCGAGCAACCCGTCGACCTGTACGACGTCGATGCCGTTCGGCGCGTCCGCGGTGACGTCCTGGGCGGCCGCGGGCAATGCCAGTGCACCACCGAGCACGACGAGGACCAGCGCCAACAACATCCGGATTCGGCGGGCAGCAGAGATCGGCATCAGGGCTCTCGTAGCATGCAGGAGATGGAGGTTGCGCAGTTCTGCTCCACCTCCCACGTCGTGATCGTCGCGGGCAAGGGCGGCGTCGGGAAGACAACCGTGACAGCCGCGCTCGCGGTCACCGCGGCGCGCGCCGGTTTCAGGGTGCTGGTTGTCGAGGTCGAGGGCAAATCGGGGCTGCCCGCGATGTTCGGCGTCGACGCGCTCGGCTACGACGAAACCGACCTCGCCGAAGGGGTCCGGGCCCGGTTCCTGACGCCGGACGCCGCGCTCCTCGAATACCTCGAAACCCACGGGATGCGGCGCATCTCGAAGCGGCTCGCGTCGTCCGGCGCGCTCGATGTCGTCGCGACCGCGGTGCCGGGCATGAAGGACATCCTCGTGCTCGGCAAGGTCAAGTCGTTCGAAGAAGGTGGCACGGCCGATCTGATCATCGTGGACGCACCCGCGGCCGGCCACGCGATCACGTTCCTGCTCTCGGCCCGCGGGCTGCTCGACGCGGTGCGCGTCGGGCCGATCCGCAAGCAGGCCGCCGACGTCGTGACGCTGCTCGAGGATTCGGCGCGGTGTCAGGTCGTGCTCGTGACGGTGCCGGAAGAGACGCCGGTGAGCGAGGCGATCGACACCGCGTTCGCGATCGAAGACCGCGCCGGAGTCGCGCTCGGCCCGATCTTCGTCAACGAGTGCTTCCCCGCACTTCCCGACGGCGTGCCGACCACATCCGAACCGATCGCGGCAGACGCGGAGAAGCTGGACCGCTTCGTGTCCTCGCGCGAAGCCGCCGACCTCGCGCACGCGGCCGCCTTCCGCGACGAACGGCACGACATCCAGACCGAGCAGATCGCGGCTTGTCGGCGCACCTCCCGCTGCCGCAGATCCGTTTGCCGTTCATGTTCACGCCCGATCTCGGGGTCGCGGAGATCGACGTGCTCGCCGACGCGATCACTGCCGGGATCCAGGCCCTGTGAGCTCATGACCGCGACCGCGACGAGCACGCGACAGCATCTCCGACATCGTGACGACGAGCCGAGTCGTCGTGTGTTGCGGGAGTGGCGGCGTCGGCAAGACCACGACCGCCGCCGTCATCGCGCTCGAAGGCGCGCGTCAGGGTCGCAACGTGTGCGTCGTCACCATCGATCCCGCGAAGCGACTCGCGAACGCGCTCGGGCTGGAGCAGCTGTCGGACTCACCGAGCGAGATCGACCGGAGCCGCTGGAGCACGCCCGGCACCGTCGCCGGTGGCCGCCTGTCCGCGTTGATGCTCGACACGAAGTCGACGTTCGACCGGTTGGTGGTGCGCAACGCGGGTGACGCGGAGCAAGCGGACCGGATCCTCCACAACACCTTCTACCGGAACGTCTCCGGCGCGCTCGGCGGCACGCAGGAGTACATGGCGATGGAGAAGCTGCACGAGCTGCACGACGAAGGCGGCTTCGACCTGATCGTCGTCGACACGCCACCGACGCGTCACGCGCTCGACTTCCTCGACGCGCCGAGCCGGCTCATGCGGCTCCTCGACAACCGGATCTTCCGCTTGCTGATGGTGCCAACGCGCGCGTACCTGAAGGTCGCGAGCGTGGCCGTGCGCACCTTCCTGCGCACGATCGCCAAGGTCGTGGGCTCCGAGGTGATCGAGGACGTCGTCGCGTTCTTTCGCGTGTTCGAAGGCATGGAAGATGGCTTCCGCGAACGCGCGCTCGCCGTCGAGCAGCTGCTCGCCGACGCGTCGACCGCGTTCATCCTCGTCACGTCGCCGCGCCGCGACGCCATGGAAGAGGCGGTGTTCTTCGCGGCGCGACTCGTCGACCACGACCAGGAAGTCGCCGCGCTCATCGTGAACCGCGTCCACCCCACGTTCGGTGACGAAAGCCCGGAAGGCCTGCGCGCGCGGTCCGACGCCTTGCGTGCCGATGCGACCGCGGATCCCGAGGTCGCGAATCGCTTGGCCACGCTCTACGACAACCTCGCCGACTTCCGCACCATCGCGATCCACGAACGGGAGAACCTCGAAGGACTGCGCGAACGGCTCGGCTCCGCGAGCATCACCTACGTCCCGTACCTCGCGCGGGACGTGTACGACTTCGGTGCGCTCCACGAAGTCGGCCAGGTCCTCCTCGGGGAACCGACGGGCGACGAGCTAGTTTGACCCGGATGAGCACGACGATTCTCGTAGCCGCCGACGCGCGCTGGGTACGCGACCAGGTCCGCGGTGCGTTCGTCGGCCCCGATCAGCGGGTCGTCGAGGTGACGCGAGGCCAGGAGGTCCGCGACGCGGTCGAGCGGGAGGAGCCCGACCTCGTCGTGCTCGACCTGCAGATCGGCAACATGGGCGGGGTGGCGGCCGCGCTCGATCTCCGCCTCGAGGAGTCCGGCGGCCGGCTGCCCCGGGCGACGATCCTGCTCCTGCTCGACCGCGACGCCGACAAGTTCCTCGGCCGGCGCGCCGATGTCGACGCGATGCTCGTGAAGCCCGTGGACGCGGGCGTCTTGCGCCGGGCCGCGCGCCAGCTCCTCGAACGCGCCTCCTGAAGTCGCCGTCACATGGACGACCACGCGCTCGCAGCCGAAGCCGCGCGCCGTGCCGGCGAGCTCCTGCTGCGGCTCCGGGCCGAGGGCGGCACCGGCGCGCGAGGGCGACCGCCAGGCCGACGACCTGATCCTGCCGTTCCTGCGCGAGCACCGACCCGACGACGCCATCCTCTCCGAGGAGTCGAAGGACGATCCCGCCCGCCTCGCGGCCGCACGGGTCTGGATCGTCGACCCGCTCGACGGCACGCGCGAGTACGGCGAAGCCGGCCGCACCGACTGGGCGGTGCACGTCGCGCTCGTCGAGAACGAGACACCGACCGCGTCGCGCAGTCGCGCTGCCGGCCCAGGACATCGTGCTTTCGACCGACCCCGCGCCCACGCTCGCGCCCGCGGTCGACGGTCCGATCCGCATTCTCGTGTCGCGCACCCGCCCGCCCGAGCTCGCGACCCGTCTGGCCGAGATGCTCGGCGCCGAGCTCGTGCCGATGGGTTCGGCCGGCGCCAAGGCGACGGCAGTGCTCCTCGGCGCGGGCGACGTGTACGCGCACGGCGGCGGCCAGTACGAGTGGGACTCCGCCGCGCCTGTCGGCGTCGCCAACGCGGCCGGCTGTCACACGTCGCGCCTCGACGGCTCGCCGCTGCGCTACAACCAGCCCGACCCGTACCTCCCCGACCTGCTCGTCTGCCGCCCCGAGCTCGCCGACCAGGTCCTCACCGCGATCCGCGCCGCCACTGTTTGAACCTCGAGTGCCCCGCTGGGGCACGAAGAGGTTCAAACAATGGTGGCTGGAGGCCGCCCGCTACAGTGTCCAGGCTCACCACGGGGTGTGGCGCAGCTTGGTTAGCGCGCAGCGTTCGGGACGCTGAGGCCCCGGGTTCAAATCCCGGCACCCCGACCGATCAACGCGGATCAGTGATCGCGGTCTTCGCCCGGCGCGAACGCGGCGGCGCGGTCGACGTAGGTCTTCAACTCGATCACGTTGCCGGACGGATCGGAGAGCTTGGCTTTGGTCTGCTCCTTCGGGGTCCCGGGATAGTCGGTCGACACCGGGCTCACCCACGTGACGCGCTGCCCGTCGAGACGCCGCAACAACCGCTGCAGGTCTTCCGCGCCGAGCGTCACGCCGAAGTGCTGGACGCCCTGTTCCTCGATCGGGCGCACCTGCTCGGGTTCCGCGTGCAGCGAGACCTGCATGCCGTAGAACCAGACGTCGATGAAGTCGTCGCGCACGCGACCGAGGTCGCACCCCAGCAGGTCGACGTAGAAGGCGCGGCTCTCGGCAAGGTCGCGCACCGGGATCGACAAGTGCAGGATCGGCTCCAAGCGTCGCAGCCTACGAACGGAGTCGGCGTGACCGCTTCCGATTTTCGCGTCAGCCGGGGACGCCGTCGACGTAGGTGATGCGGCGGGTGCGGATCGCGGGCACGACCGCGCCGGGGACGATGGTGGCGACGAGATTGCACGGATCCGTCGCGTTCACGGTGACGCGTTCGCCGGTGCGCGGGAGCTTCTTCACGTGCGCGAGCTGTTCGGCTGCGGCCGGCAGCGCGAACTGCTCGCCGCTGAAGCCGCTGACGAAGCGGCCGCCCTGCACCAGCCCGCGGTCCTCGAGCCGGCGCAGCGCCCGTTGCACCTCGCGCCAGGGGAAGCGGATCGACTCGCGGATCGCGAGGTCTCGGAAGACGACGCCCCAGCGGTTGAGGAGGAGCTCCGCGACCGCTTCGGCGAGCTCGTCGCGGTCGGTCGCGCCCTCCGGGGGCATGGTGGGAACGAGTGACCAGCGACCGGCGGCCGCGGGCCGAGGGCGGCCACCGCGTGACAGGCGCGAGAGCCGCGCCGGCTCCGGTTGCGATCGCCGGTCGACGCGGGCGCGGATCGCGCCGAAGCCATCGGCGGTGAGCAGGCCGCGCGAGACGCCGTCCCAGAGGCCGCGCTCGATGTCCTCGCGCAGTCTCCCCGTTGCTTGTCCGAGCTCGGTCGCGAAGCAGGCGCCGTGGGCGCGGAGGTGCTCGATCACCTCGGCGGTGGCGCCGGCGATCGGTTCCTCGGGATCGGTGCGGTCGCGCGCGGCGTCGAGCAGCCACCCGAGGTCGGCGCGGAACACGACGGAGATCGGTGTCGCCTTGTTGGGTGCGCCGGCGGGTGCGTTGATGTCGCGTGGCCGGGGGGTCAACCGCAACCAGCCGATCTCGCCCTCGTGGCACAGCCGGTCGAGTGCGGCTTCGTTGTAGCCGCGCAGCCGGCGGCTGATGAGCTCGGGCTCCCACGCGGCCGCGGCGGCTTCCCAGCCCTGCAGCCCGCTGATGACCTTGGCCAGCCCTTCGACACCTGCAAGCTGTGTGCCCGGCGCGAGGTGTTGCCACCGCAAGAGGAAGCGCAGGAAGTCCTGGGCGGTCGCGGGCTCGACGCCACTGCGACGGCGCTTGCGCGAGTACGAGTGCATGCGCGCGAGCAGCCGGCGCGACACCCACTGCACATCGTTGGCGTCGGGCGTGTAACTGCCCTGCAGCGCGAAACCTTCGTGCTCGAGCGCGGCGAGCGCGATCGCGACCTGACTCGGCCGCAGTCCCGCGCTCGCGCACAGCGCGGAGATCGTGGTGATGCCCGCGAGCTCGAGGTGACCGCGTACGACCGCAATCGCGACGTCATCGCCCGTGTTCGATTCCAGTCGTTCCGCATCCGCGACGAGCTCAGTCGCGCACCAGCGGTCGTGACCGCCGCAGTCGATCGTGCGGGCACGCCCCGACGCGACGAGCTCGAGCCACTGCTCCTGCCACTCCGGGCGCGGCGGGATCAGCACGAGCGAGCACAGGAGGTCGTGGAGGTCGTCACTCGACTCCGGTTGCGGCGTGATCTCCGCGTGCACCGCGGCGATCGCGTCAGGGTCGAGGCGGCCGATCGCCGCCAGGTCGACCGACAGACCGCGGCGGATCTGCACCGCGTTCGTGCGGCGGTTCTGCGCTTCCTCGTCGTCGAGGAACGCGTACGGCCGCGCGGTGAGGATCTCGTGCGCAAGGACCGACGGTTCGGTGGTGTCGACGGTGTGCACGCGCACTGCGCCCGATTCCATGCGTTCGAGCAACGCGCGCAACCCGTCGACGTCGAGGCCTTCGTGCAGCGTGTCGTCGACCGTCTGGCGCACGATGACGTTGTCGGGGATCTCCACCGGCCCGACGCGGTTGTCCTGGCAGGCCGCCGCCTGCGGGAACATCGCCGCCATCATGTCGTCGGCTTCCATGCGCTGGATCGGCGGCGGGTTGCGGCGGCCACCGCGGAACCGGAGCACCAGCAACGAGCGATTGAGGTTCCACCGCCACCGCGAGATGAACATCGGCGCGTCGAGTACCGCCTGCTGCAGGGTCTCCTCGACCGTCCGGCTGGTGACGTAGCGGGCCACCTCACCGAGCGGGAAGCTGTGGTGCGGCCCGAGCGACAGCACGATCGCGTCGTCGCTTGCCGCGGCCTGTAGCTCGAAGTCGAAGGTGCGGCAGAACTTCTTGCGCAGCGCGAGACCGAACGCCCGGTTGATCCGCCCGCCGTGGGGCGAGTGCAGGACGAGTTGCATCCCGCCGGTGTCGTCGAAGAACCGCTCGAGGACGAGCGTGTCGAGGGTGGGCATCGCACCCAGCACCGCGCGTCCGCACGCGATGTAGTCGACGATCATCACCGCGGCTTCGCCGGTGACACCGGCGACCTCGCGCAACCAGGTCCGCGCGCCGTCGGCGTCGCCGAGCGCGAGGAACTCGTCGATGCGCGCCCGCAGTTGCGAGACTTCGGCTGACAGCTCCGCCGTACGCGCCGGCGCCTCACCGAGCCAGAACGGCACCGTCGGCGGCGAATCGCCGGCGTCGGTGACCCGCACCACGCCCGCTTCCACGCGGCGGATCTTCCACGAGTGCGTGCCGAGCAGGAAGATGTCGCCGGCCATCGACTCGACGGCCCAGTCCTCGTTCACGGTGCCGATGAAGAGGTCGTCCGGGTCCGCGAGCACGCGGTAGTCGCCGATCTCGGGGATCGCACCGCCGGAGGTGAGCGCGGCGAGCCGCGCGCCCTTGCGGCCGCGCACCTTGCCGTTGATCGCGTCGTGGTGCACGTACCGACCGCGCGGACCGCGGCCGGTGACGACACCCGTCGCGACGAGGTCGAGCACTTCGTCGAACTGGGCGCGCGTGAGCTCGGTGTAGGGAACCGCGCGCCGCAACATCGCGTAGCAGCGCGTCGGTGTCCCACTCCTTCGCGCCGACCTCGGCGACGATCTGTTGGGCAAGGATGTCGAGCGGGAGCCGCGGCAGGTGGATCGCGTCGAGGTGCCCGGCCCGCACCGCGGCGAGGAGCGCGGCGCACTCGACGAGCTCGTCACGCGTCGACGGGTACAGCCGACCCTTCGGCACCCCGGCTCGGGAGTGGTTGGACCGGCCGACGCGCTGCAGGAAGGTCGCGATGCTGCGGGGCGATCCGATCTGGCAGACCAGCTCTACCGGCCCGATGTCGATGCCGAGCTCGAGCGAGGCCGTCGCGACGAGGGCCTTCAGCTCGCCGGCGCGCAGGCGCGCTTCGACCCGGTAGCGCCGGTCCTTGGACAGGCTGCCATGGTGCGCGGCGACCACGTCGTCGCCCAGCCGCTCGCCGAGCTGGTGCGCGAGGCGTTCGGCCAGCCGACGGGTGTTCACGAACACGAGCGTGGTGCGGTGCTCGAGGACCAGCGCGGCGATGCGGTCGAGCACGTCCGACATCTGCTCCGCGCTCGCGACCGCTTCGAGCTCGCCTTCGGGCAGCTCGATCGCGAGGTCGAGCGCGCGCTGGTGCCCGCTGTCGACGATCGCGGGGAGCGGCCGGTCACCGACCAGCAGGCGAGCGACGGTCTCGATCGGGCGCTGCGTGGCCGACAGCCCGACCCGGTTCGGCCGCGCGTCGCACAGTGCCTCGAGTCGCTCGAGCGTGAGCGCGAGGTGCGCGCCCCGCTTGTCGCGCGCGACCGCGTGGATCTCGTCGACGATCACGGTGTCGATCGTCTGCAGCGCGACGCGCCCGCTCGCGCTGGTGACCAACAGGTACAACGACTCCGGCGTCGTGATCACGAAGCTCGGCGGGGTCCGCACCATGCGCGCCCGTTGCGAGCTCGGGGTGTCACCGGTGCGCACCCCGACTTCGATGTTCGGCGCGTCGAGCCCGAGCTCGCACGCGATCTCGGCGATCTCACGCAAGGGGCGCTGCAGGTTCTCGGCGATGTCGACCGCGAGCGCCTTCAGCGGCGACACGTACACGACGCGCGCGACACCGGTGATCGGCTCACCCGCCTCGTGGGCCAGGTAGCACTGGTTGATGCACTCGAGGAACGCGGCGAGCGTCTTGCCCGAACCGGTGGGCGCGGCGATGAGCGTGTCCCGGCCCGCCGCGATGAGGGGCCAGCCTTCGCGCTGCGGCGGCGTCGGCCCTTCCGGGAAGCGCCGGCGGAACCACGTGCCGACCGCGGGGTGGAAGCCATCGACGCGCGCGATCGCGGCACCGAGGCTGAGCTGATGAGGAGTGGGCGGAAGCGGGCGACTCTCGACGGTGGTCATCGACCTCGCCAGCGTAACGAACATCTGTTCGTGCCGCTACTGCATTCGCAGTCGTGCCGCTACCGGCCCAGCTCCTCCCGCAGCAGCCGCCGCAGCCATACGAAGAACGCCGAACGCGGCGCCCCCTCGTGCCGGGCCGAGACCTCGCCGAGCCACTGGAGCCGCCGGTCCGAGAACTCCGCGGCGGGCCAGTCTCCCATCTCGCCCAGCGCCTCGTAGAGCACCGCGGTCGACATCGGCGTCCGTGTCGCGATGAGCGGCTCGAAGAGGGTGCGGGCGCGTTCGTCATCGCCGCGCCGGTGCGCGACGACAGCGAAACCCGCGACGACCGTGCTCGTCATCGGTGAAACGTCGACGTTGTCGAAGCGCGCACCGATCGAGCGAAGCGTCGCGTGCGCGTCGTCGACCGCGTCTTCGTATGCCAACGCGACCGCACGAGCGAAGAACCAGTCCGCGCTCCAGTCGGTCCAGTCGGCGAGCGCGGCAACCTCGTCCAGCAGCTCGAGCGCGGCAACGGCTCGCCCCAGCATCGTGAGGCTCATCGCCGCGCCCACGGTCGTCCAGAGCCGGATCAGGCTGGTCGGCTCGATGGCCGCCAGCAGCGACCGCCGACTCCAGCTGCACCGCGCGCGCCGCGTCGTAGTCGCGGGCGTTCATGAGCGCACCGCCGAGGTAGAAGCCGAGCGTGGCGCGGTCGTGGTCGGCGCCTTCGGACTCGTTGCCGTCGAGCTGGCGCCGTGCGCCGTCGAGGGTGGTCGCCGCGTGCTCGGGCAGGAAGATCTGCTCGACGATCGAGGTCATCCCGACCGCCGCGGACCAGACGCCGTCACCCGGCTGCAGGTACTGCAACGCCTGACCGGCAAACGACAAGTAGTCGCTGATGCCGTCCTGGCTCGCCTCCATGAAGGCACGGGCGACGAGCAGCTGCCCTCGCAGCGCGTCGTCGACCTCGGTCGCGAGCGCGGCTTCGCACCGGCGGCGGGCTTCGTCGTACATGCCCATGTTGGTGAGCAGGAACGCGAGTGGTTCCGTTGCGCGCGCCGCCGCGACGTGCAGCTTCCGATCGTCGCTGCGCTCGGCGCGATCGATCGCGAGCAGGATGTCGTCGAGATCGGCTTCGAGCTCGGCCCACAACGCCCGTGCGATGTTGCGTGACGTCGGCACCGTCGCCAGCGTGTCGAGGTAGTGCCAGGTGTGCGCCCGGATCGCGTCGGCGTACGCGGGCTGCGTCTGGAGTTGTTCGCCCGCATAGGCCCGCAGGCTGTTGAGCAAGCGGTACCGGCGGTCGCCATCACGGGCCGAGCGGATCTCGACCATCGACTTCGACACGAGGTCGTGGAGCAGATCGGAGACATCGTGATCGTCAGTGCCGGCGACGCTCACCGCGGCCGCGAGGTCGAACGAACCGCCGAACACCGCGAGCCGGTCGAACAGGGCCCGCTCCCGCTCGGTCAGGAGCTCGTAGCTCCAAGTGATCGCGGCCCGCAGCGTCTGGTGGCGATCGGGGACGCGCCGGCGCGTGCCGGACAGGACGTCGAGGTGGCCGTCGAGCCGCGCCAGAGTCTGCGCCGGGCTGGACGTGCGGGCGCGCGCCGCCGCGAGCTCGATCGCGAGCGGGATCCCATCGAGGCGCGCGCACAGGGCGGCGACATCGGCGTCTTGAGCGTCGAGCAGTTCGCCGCCCGCCGCCGCGGCCCGTTGCACGAAGAGCGTGGCCGCGTCCGATCCCGCGCCCGTACCGAGCGGCGCCACCACGCGAATGTGCTCCCCCGCGATCTCCAGCGGCTCGCGACTGGTGGCGAGGACGACGACACCAGGACACGCGGCGAGCACGCGGTCGCTCAGCTCGGCCGCGGCGTCGAGGACGTGCTCGCAGTTGTCGAGAACCAGCAGAACGTTGCGGGTCTGCAGCGCGTCGCTGAGCTGGTCGAGCGGCGCGCGGCTCGCGTCGAGCGCAACGAGACACGCGCGCGCAACTGTTGCGGCGAGGTGGTCGCCGTGCTCGAGCGGTGCGAGGTCCGCGAAGAACGAGCCGCCGTCGTGGTGCGGCTGCTCGCGGCCCGCGATCTCGATCGCGAGGCGGGTCTTGCCGGTACCCCCTGGTCCGGTGAGCGTGACGAGGCGGTGGTCCAGGAGGAGGCGCCGCACTGCCGCGATGTCGTCGCCGCGGCCGACGAAGCTGGAGCGTTGCGCCGGGATCGTGGTCGCGGCGCCATCGAGCGTGCGCGGTGGCGGGAAGTCGGCCGGCAGGCCGGGCGCGGTGACCTGATGGAGCGCGACGGTGCCGTCGACGTCGCGGAGATGGTGAGTACCCAGACGGTCGAACGTTGCATTGCCGCGGCCGGCAATCGCGTCGGTGCACAGGATCTGGCCGCCCCACGCGGCCGACATGACGCGCGCGGCCAGGTTCACCGCGGGCCCGAAGTAGTTGCCCGCCCGCTCCTGCGCGGTGCCCTGGTGCAGGCCCATGCGCACGCGCAGCCCACCGGGAAGGCCCGCCCACGGTTCCTCGTGCAACGCGACCTGCGCATCGACCGCGGCTGCGAGCGCATCCTCGACGGTGACGAACGCGGCGCCGAAGCTGTCGCCCGCGATCGAGAACACGTATCCGTCGCGGCCGTCGATCGCGGTGCGGAGCAAGTCGTCGTGGCGGCCGAGTGCGGGCTCCATCGCCGTCGTGTGCTCGGCCCACATGCGAGTCGAACCCTCGACGTCGGTGAAGAGGAACGTCACCAGCCCGGTCGGGCGTACCCCCACACGAGCAGTCTCACATAGTGCGCAGGCAATGGCGCCCGGTAACCAGATTCAGGCAATTGCCCGCAGGACCTCTTCGAGGGAGGTCTCGCCGGCGAGCGCGCAGTTGAGCGCGGCGTTGCGCAGCGTCTCCATGCCCTCGGCCACGGCCGCCTTGCGGATCTCCCCGGCCGGTGCGTGGTCGAGCACCAGTCGAGCAACGGCGTCGGTGACCGGCAGCACCTCGAACACACCACGGCGGCCGATGTAGCCGGTCCCGCGGCACTCGTCACAGCCGACGGGCGTCTTCAGCGTCGCGTGCTCGAGCACCTCTTCCGAGCACCCCAGCTTCTGCAGCAAGGGGCGGCTGCGGTTGTCCTGGGCTGCGCAGTGCGGGCAGAGCGTGCGTACGAGGCGCTGCGCCACGACGCACGTGAGCCCCGCGGCGACGAGGTACGGCCCGACGCCCATGTCGAGCAGGCGAACGGGAACTGCGGCCGCGCTCGGCGCGTGCATCGCGGCGACGACGAGGTTGCCGGCGATGGCGGCGTCGGTGGCGATGGTCGCGGTCTCGGGATCGCGGATCTCGTCGACGAGGATGACTTCGGGATCGCTGTGGCGGATCAGCCGCAGTGCGGTCGGGAACGTGAAGCCCGAGAGCTCGTCGACCTGCAGCTGCTTGATGCCGTCGATCGCGTACTCAACCGGATCTTCGACCGTCGCGATGCTGCGCTCGGGCATGTTCAGCGTGTGCGCGGTCGCGTACAACGTGGACGTGCGGCCCGAACCGCTCGGCCCGCTCACCACCACCAACCCGCGCGGCTTGCGGATCGCATCCGAGAAGCGGTTGCGCTGGTCGGTGGTGAAGCCGAGGCCGTCGAGCTCCTTGATGCCGCTGTCGCGGTCGATGATGCGCAGCACGCACGACTCGTCGTGACCGGTCGGCAGGATCGCGATGCGGACGTCGACGACGCGGTCCTCGACGGTGACCGAGAAGTGCCCCTGCCGCGGGATGCGGGTGCGACCGACGTCGAAGCCGGCGAGCACCTTCACGCGACTCATCAGGGGGCGCAACGCGCTGCAGCGGCGCGTCCGAGACCTCGCGCAGCACACCGTCGACGCGGAAGCGCACGCGCAGCCGGTCGGAGAGCGCGTCGATGTGCACGTCGGTGGCGCGCTCGCGCATCGCCTGTTCGAAGAGCACGCTCACGAGACGGACGATCGCTTCGTCGTCGGCGCTGGGGGTGGTGACCTCGGCGGCGGGCTCGACCGCGGGCGCGGCGCTCGGCGCGGGGACCGGCGGCTGCGAATCCGCGTGGGCGACGGCTTCGGCCGCGCTCTCGCGCAGCGGCGCCGCGCTGGCGGCCGGACTCGGCTTCGGTGCCGGCGATGGCGACGGCGACGGCGCGGGCGCGTCGGCGCGCTGGTAGCAGCGGCCGATCGCGGCCGCGATCTGGTTGGGTTCCGCCATCACCGGGAAGACGGGCAGCTCGGTGAGCACGCGCAGGTCGTCGAGCGCGAAGACGTTCTCCGGCTGTGCCATCGCGACCACGACGTGGTCGTCCTGGTGCGCGAGCGGCAGCGCGCTGTAGCGGCGCGCGACCTCCTCGGGGACGAGCTGCATGAGCGTCATGTCGATGACGCGGTCACGCAGGTCGACGAACTGGTAGCCGCGGCGCTCCGCCAAGATGCGCGTCAGATCGACGGCATCGAGATGGCCGAGCTCCACGAGGATCTCGCCCATCAGCTTGCCGCTGGCCCGCTGGTGGTCGAGGGCGACTTCGAGCTGCTCGTGGGTGATCAGGCCGCGCGCGATCATCATCTCGCCGATGCGTGGCATGCTGCGCGGCCGATCGAGCCGCAACGCCTCCGTAGACGTCGCACCCTCGGTCGGGTCAAAAGCCCTGGTCACGATGTGCCTCAAACGTCGCCGCGGTCGATGGTCGACGACACCTTTCGTTCGGCACGGTTCGAGAGGTCTTGAGTGGGCTGTTGCATCAGGTCCCCTTACCCAGCGTCTGACCAATTCCACGCCCATTCCGGCCGCCCGGTCAATTGCCGGCAGCCGCGCCGAGGGCCCGCACCGAGGTACGGACTCGGACGGGCCTTCGGCTTTGGTTTTGGCGAACAGCGCCCGCCTCTTCCGGCATCCCGGAACGAGCACAGTCCTGGCGACGACCGTCTCGCCATTGATCACGATCGCCAGACTTCAATGTCGGACGGCCGCGGCCGGTTATTGAGCGGCGTTTGCCGTGACGGCGCGATCGCGGCCGATGCGCTCGAGGATCGTGACCACCGCGAGGTACACGAGCAGGGCGATGAGCAGCCACAACACCGCGGCGACGCCGGGGTGGTTCATGATCACGAGGATCAAGAAACTCAGGATGACCCCCGCGATCCGCAGCGCGTTCGCGTACCGGGCGACGAACTTGGCGACACCGTGGAAGTCGAAGCCGCCCGCCGCCACGCGATCGCCGACGCCGTCGAGGGCACCGGTGGTGCGGCCACGCACCGCGAGCGCGACCCGCGAGGAACCGGCCAGATAGGCGCCGAGCGCGATGAGCAGGCCGACGACGAACAGCACCCGGTTGGTTGTGCGGAGCAGGCTTACGACGATGTCGTACGCGGCCGCGTTCGCGGACTGGGACGCGCTCGAGGGCAACGCGCCGAGATAGAGGCCGCGGCCGAGCGCGAGCGCGAACCCGAGGAAGAGTGTCGCCACGACGACGCCGAGACCCCAGCGCAGCAGCCCGCGGCGGCGGTTGCCGGCGAGCAGGATCCCGGCCGCGCCGAGGCCCAGCACGAGCACGGGCAGGACCCACCGCAGCGTGTTGAGGAGCCGGACCGCGCTCTGCGCGTGCCCCAATGCCTCCGAGTCGAAGAGGTCGTAGCGCAACGCGAGCGTCCCGATCGGGAGGCTGTCGAAGATCCCGATGCCGCGCGCCGACAATTCCGCGCGCACCTTGAGCGCGATCTCGGAGAGATCGATCGAGACCCGGCCGTTGCGGGTGGAGATCACGGTGCCGCCACCGGTGAGCGCGTTGACCACCTGCTTGTGCGCCTGCCGGTTGGCGACGTCCCACAGATTCCGGAATTGCTCGGACTCGAAGAACTTCAGCGTGGCGTCCTGGGTGAAGGTCTTCAACCCGCCGGCCAGCGGCCCGGCGAGGAACGAGACCTTCGGGGGCAGGTTCTCCTTCGCCAACTCCTCGACGTCGACGTTCTCGAAGAGCGTGTTGGTGACTCGCACCGAGAGCGCGTCGAGGATGTCCTGGTTCTCCGCGAGCGGCGAGACCGTGCGGACGTAGTCGTCGGTGTTCAGGATCTCGTTGCGCACCCACAGCGCCAGCACCGAGACGGGGATCAGCGCGCAGCTGAAGACGATCAGCAGCGCGGAGAGGATCCGCCGCCACATGGGGAACCGCCGGCGACCGGGCCGGGACTTCGGTGTTTCGGCCGCGGGCGCACTGGTGGTCACGCCGCATCCTCGCACGGAAGCCCCCGCGCGCGGTTCACCCCGATTGGATGAATTCCGCGGCGATCAGCGGGCGATCAGGATCTCGGCCATCTGGACGGCGTTGAGCGCGGCGCCCTTGCGGAGGTTGTCGCCGGTGACCCACAGGTTCAACGAACCCGGTTCCGACGGGTCCTCGCGCAACCGGCCGACGAGCACCGGGTCGATGCCGGCCGCTTCGAGCGGGGTCGGGTAGCCGTCGCCGCCGTCGACGAGCTCCACGCCGGGGGCACCGCGCAACAGCTCGACGGCTTCGGCCTTGCTCATCGCGCGGTGGAAGCGGACGTTCACCGACACCGCGTGGCCGACGAACACCGGGACGCGCACGCACGTGACCGAGGTCTTGATCTCGTCGTCGTGGAGGATCTTGCGCGTCTCGAGCACCATCTTCCACTCCTCCGACGTGTACCCCGCTTCCTTCACCGAACCCGCGAGCGGGATCACGTTGCCAGCAATTGGCTTGTCCCACACGTCGCCTTCGACGACCGGTGCGGCGAGCGTGCCCGCGCGTCGCAGTTCGTCCATGCGCCCGGCGAGCTTGTTCCACTGCGCATCGAGCTCGTGCAACCCGGCCTGCCCCGCGCCGGACACCGATTGGTAGGTCGAGACGACCATCCGGTCGATGCGCGCGGCGCGGTGCAACGGCGCGAGCGCGGTGATCGGCACCATCGTCGTGCAGTTCCCGCACGAGGAGATGCGCTTCGGGAGGTGGGCGAGATCCGCCGGGTTCACCTCGGCGATCACGAGCGGGACGTCGGGGTCCATGCGGAACGCCGCCGAGTTGTCGACGACCAGCGCGCCCGCGGCCGCGGCCTGCGGCGCCCACTCCTCCGCGAGGTCGTCCTCGACGTCGATGACCACGAGGTCGAGACCGTCGAAGCAGCCGGAGCCGAGGACCTCGCACGTGACGTCGCCGCCGCGGAACGGCAGCTTGCGGCCCTCCGAGCGCGGCGACGCGAACGCGCGCAGCTCGCCGACCGGGAAGGCGCGCTCCTCGAGGATGCGCAGCATCTCGGTGCCGACCATCCCGGTCGCGCCGACGAGGCCGACGCGGACGTCGCCTCCCCTTGTACCGACTCCAGTTCGAACGCCGCGTGCAGTGCCTGCACCGCGCGCTCCACGTCGTGCTCGTGCACCACGCACGAGATGCGGATGGTCGAGGTGCTGATCATCTCGATGTTGATGCCTTCGGTCGCGAGCGTCTCGAACATCTTGGCGGCGATGCCGGGGTGCGTCTTCATGCCCGCGCCGACGAGTGAGACCCGGCCGACCTGACCGTCGGTGCGGAACCCGGCCGCGTCGGTTTCGACGACGATCTTCTCCATCTCGATCGACGCCAGGCTCACGTCGTCCCGTGGCAGCGTGAACGAGATGTCGGTGTGACCCGCGGTGGAGACGTTCTGCACGATCATGTCGACGTTGATCCCGGCCTCGGCGAGCGTGCGGAACACTGATGCCGCGACACCGGGGCGGTCGGGGACCTGCTCGATCGTGATCTTGGCCTCGGAGATGTCGTGGGTGACGCCCGAGATGATGGCTTGCTCCATTGCTTCGTCCTCCTCGGTGACCCACGTTCCGGGTGCCCACGTGAAGCTCGAACGAACGTGGATCTTCACGCCGTGGTTGCGCGCGAACTCGACCGATCGCAGCGCGAGCACGCGGCCGCCGGTCGCGGCCATCTCCAGCATCTCGTCGAACGAGACGTGCGCGAGCTTGCGTGCGGTCGAGACGATGCGCGGGTCCGCGCTGTAGACGCCCTCGACGTCGGTGTAGATCTCGCACACGTCGCCGCCCAGTGACGCGGCGAGCGCGACCGCGGTGGTGTCCGAGCCGCCGCGGCCGAGCGTGGTGACGTCCTTGCTCGTGGACACGCCCTGGAACCCCGCGACGATCGCGACCCGCCCCGACGCGAGCGCGTCGCGGATCCGGTCGGCGCGGACCTCGAGGATCTTCGCCTTGCCGTGGTCGGTGTCGGTGAGGATCCCGGCCTGCGAACCAGTGAACGAGACCGCCGGGATGCCGAGCTCCTCGACCGCCATGCACAACAGCGACATCGAGATGCGCTCACCCGCGGTGAGCAGCATGTCCATCTCGCGGCCACCCGGCTGCTTGGTGACGTCGTTGGCGAGGCGGATCAAGTCGTCGGTGGTCTTGCCCATGGCCGACACCACGACCACGACATCGTTCCCGGCCCGCCGGGTACGGGCGACATGGTCGGCGACCGCGCGGATGCGATCGGGATCGGCGACCGACGTGCCGCCGAACTTCTGGACGACAATCACCTGATCAACGGTACCAGCGGCCCTGCTCTGGGCCGGACCGAGTTTCCGCGCGGCGCACCACTACGATGTCCGCCTTGTGACGCGGGCCGACAAACGAGCACGACAGAAGGAACGCTCGCGCCAAGCGAAAGAAGCGCGCGAGGCCGCAGAGAAGCGCGAGCGCCGCAAGTCGATGGCGATCCGCTTCGGCGTCAGCCTCGTGATCGTCGCGGTCCTCATCGGCATCACCGCGTTGTTCACGAACAACAAGAAGGACAACAAGAGCAGCACGCCGCCCTCGACGTCCGCGGCCGACACCACGACCCCGACGACAGCGGTGCCGGCCGTCCTGCCGGCGGGATGCGTCGACACCGCGCCGGCCGCGAACCCGAACCGTCCGACCTCGTTCAAATCGGCGCCGCCGATGACGATCGACCCGGCCAAGACCTACACCGCCACGCTCTCGACGACGTGCGGTGACATCACGGTCGCGCTCGACGCGAAGAACGCGCCGACGAGCGTCAACAACTTCGTCTTCCTCGCCAAGCAGGGCTTCTACGACGGGCTGAAGTGGCCAGCGCGCCGCCGGCGACTTCGTCATCCAGACCGGGAGCCCCACCGACGACCAGGCGGGGGGCCCGGGCTATTCGGTGAAGACCGAAGTTCCCGCCCAGCCGGGCTACGCGGCCGGTGCGGTGGCGTGGGCCAAGGGCGGCAGCGAACCCGCGGGCACCGCCGGGTCGCAGTTCTTCGTCGTGACCGGAAGTGGCGGGTCGACGCTGCCGGCCGACTACGGGACGATCGGTACCGTTTCCGCCGGGCTCGAGAACGCGCAGAAGATGGCGTCGCTCGCGCCCGATGGCGGCACCGGCGACGGGCCGCCCACGATCCCGATCTACCTGTTCAAGGTCGAGATCACCGAGAGCTAGGCACCGGCGCGACGTCGACGAATTCGCCGATGCGGAGCACCGTCGGTTCGTCGCCCTTGCGGTAGACGGTGGCGGTGCCGGGTCCGTCGACGCGCCAGCTGCCCACGGTGTCGCGCACGAGCGCGGTGTGCTCGTCGAGTCCGACGAGCACCGCCTCAGCCGGCAGCAATTCGACGGACCGTTCGCGCAGGTGGTCGGCCGCGCGCCCGTGGTACGGGAACACGGCCAGGCCGCGCGCCAAGCCGAGGCCGACGGTGTACGCGCCGCCCGCGGGTCGACCATCGGGTCGCAGAACACGGTCGCGGCTGCGCCCGACGCGGCGATGACCGCGCCGCCGTTGTAGGCCCGCACGATCGCGTCGTAGAGCGCGCTGCCCTTCAACACCGAGCGCAGGTGCAGCGGGGAGCCGTCGGCCACGTAGATGAACCGCGCGTCGCGCGCCTGCTTCGCAACGGCGCCTTCCTCGGCGTCGCGCCGGTTCACGACCGCGAGGCTCGCGACGCGCGCGCCGAGCGACTCGAACCAGCTCGTGGCCCGCTCGACGACGCGCGCCGGGTGCTCGAACGCCGCGGCCGCAGGCAGGACGAGCACCTCGTCGGAGCCGGACAGCGCGAGCAGCGCCTGGTCCAGGTCCCGGCACGGTTCCTGCCATTCGCCCCCGCCGAGCAGCATCAGCGTTCCGGTGCTCTTCTTCGGCCCAGCCACGGCTGGCGATCCTACGTGCGGACGAACGGAGCCCCGCCAGGCGCAGCCCGCAAGGCGCGCAGTGAGGGAGCCATGGTCATCGTTGGCTCGCGATGGCTACTCGTCGGTAACCTTTCGCCCCTCACCAGGCAGAGGAGTGGTCATGGCGGTCAAGCGGGTCGGCATCGTGGGCTCGGGGATCATGGGGTCCGGCATTGCCGAGGTGGCAGCCAAGACCGGGTTCGAGGTCGTGCTGCGCAGTCGTGCGCAACAGACCGCGGACGCGATGGTTGCGGGCCTCGAGAAGTCGCTGGCGAAGCAGGTCGAGCGGGGCAAGCTCGAACCGACCGACCGCGACGCGACGCTCGGGCGCGTGCGCGCCGTCGCCGACCTCGGCGAGCTCGCCGACTGCGACCTCGTGATCGAGTCGATCGTCGAGGACCTCGCCACCAAGAAGCACCTGTTCACCGACCTCGATCGGATCTGCCCGGAGCACACGATCCTTGCCACGAACACCTCGACGCTGCCCGTCGTCGAGATGGCGATGGTCACCGGCCGCCCCGACAAGGTCTGCGGGGTCCACTTCTTCAACCCCGCACCGATGATGGCGCTGGTCGAGATCGTGCGCGCGATCACGTCCTCGGACGACACGATCACCGAGGCGACCGCGTTCGCGACGACATGCGGCAAGAACGCGGTGCAGGTGAAGGACCAGGCCGGCTTCATCGTCAACGCGCTGCTGTTCCCCTATCTCAACAACGCGGTGCGGCTGTGCGACGCGGGTGTCGCGACGCGCGACGACATCGACGCGGCGATGAAGGGCGGCTGCAACTTCCCGATGGGTCCGCTCGAGCTGCTCGACCTCGTCGGCCTCGACACGAGCCTGGCGATCCTCGAGGCGCTGTACGAGGAGTTCAAGGACCCGAACTACGCGCCCGCGCCGTTGCTGCGCCGGATGGTCAGCGCGGAGAAGCTCGGCCGCAAGACGCGCGTCGGCTTCTACGACTACAACAAGAAGTAATCGACCGGAAGAAGTAGGCGCGGACGCCCCGTGCGCCCAGTAAGACTGCTCGCGTGAGCGAGCTCGAACCTTGGGAAGTTGCGCGCACGCGCATCGTCCGCAACGCGCTCGGTGTCGGCGTCGCGACCGGCGCCTACGGCCTCTCGTTCGGCGCACTCGCAGCCGCAGGTGGGTTCTCGGTGCTGCAAGCGTGCGCGCTGTCAGTGCTCATGTTCACGGGTGGTTCGCAGTTCGCATTCGTCAGCACGATGAGCAACGGCGGGAGCGGCGCCGCCGGTGCGGCCACCGCGATCCTGCTCGGGAGCCGCAATGCGTTGTACGGCCTCCGGTTGTCCGCGCTGCTGCGCGTGCGCGGACCGCGGAAGGCCGCGAGCGCGCAACTCGTCATCGACGAGTCGACCGCAATGGCGATCGCCCAAGACACCGACCGCGCGGCTCGGCTCGGTTTCTACGCGACCGGGCTCTCGGTGTTCGTGTTGTGGAACCTCGCGACACTCGTCGGCGCGCTCGCCGCGCAGACGCTCGACGATCCGTCGGTGTTCGGTCTCGACGCGGCCGCGGCCGCCGCGTTCGTCGCGCTGCTCGCGCCGCGGATGCGTTCACGGCAGACATGGATGGTCGCCGGTGGCGCGATGGTCGTCGCGCTCGCGCTCACGCCCCTCGTGCCCGCAGGTGTCCCCGTCCTCTGCGCCGCGCTCGTCGCGGTGATCGTCGGCTGGCGGGCCCGCTGATGTGGGCTGCGATCATCGCCGGTTCCATCGGCTGCTTCGCGCTCGAAGCTGACGGGCCTGTCGGTGCCCGAGCGCGTGCTCGACAACCCGCGCGTCCAACGCATCGCGGAGCTCCTGCCCGTTGCGCTGCTCGCCGCGCTCGTCGCGACCCAGACGTTCGCTACCGGCCACCACCTCGAGATCGACGCGCGGTTCGCCGGCCTCCTCGTCGCGGTCCTCCTCGTCTGGCGCCGCGCCCCGTTCCTGGTCGTCGTCTTCGCCGCCGCCGCGACCGCCGCCCTCCTCCACGCCGCCGCGTAGAAACCCCTCCATCTGATTGGTGCCTGATGCACCTCCACGGTGGCCAATCCGACAATGAGATGGTCGAGTTGTGCACGCCGGCGCGTCGCCGGATTGGTAGTTCGGGCGTTCGAAGGCGACAATTGGCGCGATGGCCGACCGACCGTGGCTCATTCGCACGTACTCCGGGCACTCCTCCGCGCGCGCGTCGAACGAGCTGTACCGCACCAACCTGGCCAAGGGGCAGACGGGGCTGTCGGTCGCGTTCGACCTCCCGACCCAGACCGGGTACGACCCCGACCACGTCCTCGCCCGGGGCGAGGTGGGCAAGGTCGGCGTCCCCGTGCCGCACCTCGGCGAGATGCGGCAGCTGTTCGACGGCATCCCGCTCGCGGAGATGAACACGTCGATGACGATCAACGCCACCGCGATGTGGCTGCTCGGCATGTACCTCGCGCTCGCCGAAGAGCAGGGCGTGCCGCACGCCGCCCTCCAGGGCACCACGCAGAACGACATCCTCAAGGAGTACCTCTCGCGCGGCACGTACATCTTCCCGCCGGAAGCGTCGAAACGACTCACCGTGGACCTGATCGTCTACACGGTGAAGAACGTTCCCGCGTGGAACCCGATCAACGTGTGCCCGTACCACTTGCAGGAGGCGGGCGCGTCGCCGGTCCAGGAGCTCGCGTACGGACTCGCGAACGCGATCGTGGTGCTGGACGCGGTGCGCGAGTCCGGACAGATCCCCGAGGAAGAATTCCCGCAAGTCGTCGGCCGCATCTCGTTCTTCATCGACGCGGGCGTGCGCTTCGTCGAAGAGATGTGCAAGATGCGCGCCTTCACACAGATGTGGGACCGACATCTGCCGCGAGCGCTACAGCGTCGACGACGAGAAGCTGCGCCGGTTCCGGTACGGCATGCAGGTCAACTCGCTCGGGCTCACCGAAGAGCAGCCCGAGAACAACGTGCAGCGCATCGTGCTCGAGATGCTCGGCGTCACCCTCTCCAAAGACGCACGGGCGCGCGCCATCCAACTGCCGTGCTGGAACGAAGCGCTCGGCCTGCCGACGCCGTGGGACCAACAGTGGTCACTGCGTATCCAGCAAGTGCTCGCGTTCGAATCCGATCTGCTCGAGTACGGCGACCTCTTCGAAGGCTCGAAGGTGGTCGAGGCGAAGGTCGCCGAGCTGCGCGCGGCCGCCGAGGCCGAGCTGCAGTGGGTGCTCGACGGCGGCGGTTCGTTCGAGATGATCGACGCGATGAAGGGCCGGCTGGTGCAGAGCGGCGCCGAGCGCGTGCGTCGCATCGAGTCGGGCGAGCAGAAGGTCGTGGGCGTGAACTCGTTCACCGAGACCGCGCCGTCGCCGCTCGCGGACATCGCGCAACGCGGCGGCATCGTCACCATCGATCCGGCCGTCGAGCGCGCCCAGGTCGAAGCGCTCGAAGCCTGGCGCGCCGCGCGCGACCAGGGCGCGGTCGACAAGGCGCTCGCCCGTCTGCGCGAAGTGGCCGAGACGACCGAGAACCTGGTGCCCGCCACCATCGCGTTCGCCCGGGCCGGCGGCACCGTCGGCGAGTGGGCCGGCGCGCTCCGGGACGTGTTCGGCGAGTACCGCGCGCCCACCGGCGTCGGCGCGGTCTCGGTGCGACCCGGCGACGAGCTGCAGCAGGTCCGGGCCCGACTGCAGCGGTCGGCCGCCGACGGCGGACCGATCCGCATCCTCGTGGGCAAGCCCGGTCTCGACGGCCACTCGAACGGCGCCGAGCAGATCGCGGTGGCCGCCCGGGACGCGGGCATGGAGGTCGTGTACCAGGGAATCCGGCTCACGCCGGCCCAGATCGCGGCAGCCGCCCGGGACGAGGACGTCGACATCGTCGGACTCTCGATCCTCTCCGGTTCCCACCTCGACCTGGTGCCCGAGACCCTCCGTGAGCTGCGGGAAGCCGGCGTCACCGCACCCGTGGTGGTCGGCGGGATCATCCCCGATACCGACCGGGGGCAGCTCGAGCGGGCCGGCATCGCCCGTGTCTTCACTCCCAAGGACTACCGACTCGCTGGCATCATGGGCGAGATCGCGGACCTCGCACTCGCGCACCGCAACGCTCAGGCAAAGGCTGCCACCCGCCGATGAGAACCCGAATGCAGGATCCTCGCCTCCTCGTGGCTGTCAGCGCGGGCATCGCCGCGCTCGGCGCCGGTGTCGTCGGTGTCGCGGCCGACTCCGCGGTGCTCGGTGTCGTCGCGGGCGCGGCCGGGGTGATGGCGGCCACGGCCGGGGTCGCGCTCGGCGCGCGCGCCCGCCAGAGCGAAGACCGTCTCGCTACCGCCGAGGACGAGATCCGCCGGGTCAAGCGGGAGCTGGCGTCGATCAACGCCGCGCTCGCCGAGGAAGCGAGCCGGCGCACGGCCGAAGCCGAGCTCGGGCCGATCGACGAACCGCTCACGCCCGAGAAGCAGGAGCACGCGTTCGACGCCGCGACCGGCCTCTACGACGAGAAGTACTTCGCGGTGCTGGTGCAGCAGCAGGTCGCGGCCGCGCGCCGCTCGCTGCGGCCGGTCTCGGTCGTGATGTTCGAGATCGACGGCATGACCGAGAGCGACCGCGAAACCCAGGTGCAGGCGCTCGGCGTCGTCGGTGAAGTGCTGCGGCGCACGTTGCGCGAGAGCGACTCCGCCTGCCGCCTCGGCGACCTGATGGTCGGCGCGATCCTCGAGGACACCGCCGAAGCCGGCGCGGTGTGGGCGGCCGAGCGCGTGCGCGGCTCGCTGCTCTCGAGCCCGGTCGGCGACTCGCTCACGATCTCGGCTGGTGTCGCGTGCTACCCGTCGCACGCGCTCGGCGCGACGGAGCTCGTGCAACAGGCGTCACGCGCGCTCGACGAAGCGCGCGCCCGCGGTCGCGACCGCGTCGAGCTCGCGCCCGAAGTCTGAGGTCGGGCCCGGCCGGCGAACCCGACGGTTCGCGTCAGTCGTAGAGCGCGGCGATCTCGTCCGAGTACTTGCGGTGCACGCCGCGCCGCTTCAACTTCATCGTCGGCGTGAGCTCCTCGGAGTCGGGGAGCCACTCGCCCGCCAACAACGTCCAGCGCTTGATCCGCTCGACGTTCGAGAAGCGGGCGTTGGCTTCGTCCACCTCGCGCTCGACCTCGGCCCGCACATCGGGATGCGCGGCGAGCTCGGCGGGATCGCTCGCGTCGATGCCGTGCGCGCGTCGCCCACCCGGGCGCGACCTCGGTGTCGAGCACGAGCAGCGCGGACACGTACGGCCGGTTGTCGCCGATCACGCACGCCTGACCGATCAGTGCGCCGGCCTTCAGCGCGGACTCGAGGTTGGCCGGTGAGATGTTCTTCCCGCCCGCGGTGATGATCAGCTCCTTCTTGCGGTCGACGATCTGCAGGTAGCCGTCGTCGTCGAGTACTCCGATGTCGCCGGTGTGGAACCAACCGTCGGCGTCGAACACGTCGGCGGTCTGTTCGGGTGCGTTGAGGTAGCCGCGGAAGACGTTGCCGCCGCGCGCAGGACCTCGCCGTCCTCGGCGAGCACGACCTCGACACCGGGCAACGCGGGTCCGACGGTGCCGACCTTCACTCGGAACGGCGTCCAGGTCATCGGGCCACGTCGTCTCGGAGAGGCCGTAGACCTCCGAGAGCGGCACACCGAGGCTGCGGAAGAACTGCAAGATCTCGAACGGGATCGGCGCGGCACCGGTCATCGCGATCTCGCACTGGTCGAGCCCGATCAGCGCGCGGACGTTCTGCAGCGCGGGGCCGACGAGCGCCCAGAGGTCCTCGAACGCGTCCGGGACGGCTTCGCCCGCGCGCGGTCGCCTCCGACATCTGCCACCCGATCTCGAGCGCCTGGTCGAACTGCGCCGCCTTCTCCGGATCGGCACCGACCGCGGCGCGCAACGCCGCGTGCGTCTTCTCCCAGACGCGCGGCACCGCGAAGAAGATCTGCGGCCGGACCTGCACGAGGTAGGACACGACCTGACCGGGGTCGGGACACGTCGTGACCTCGTAGCCGAACCGATGGCCATGTAGTGCGACATCATCCGCTCGGCGATGTGTGCCATCGGCAGGTACGACACGACGCGGAAGCCGGTCGGATCGACCCCCAGGGCATCGCGGAAGGACTCGCATCGTCCAGTCCATGTTCTCGTGATCGAGCATGACGCCCTTGGGCGGCCCGGTCGTACCCGACGTGTAGATCACGGTGGCGAGATCGTCGGCGCGCGCGTTCCCCAGCTCGGCGTCGAGGTCGAGCGGCGCCGCGCCGAGCAGCTCGTCCCACCGGTGGATGTCGTCCGGTGCGAGGTGGTCGGGGTCGTCGACGACCGCGACGTGACGCAGTGCGGGCAGCTCGCGGCGCACCTTGAGGAAGCGCTCGAGGAAACCGATGTCCTCGACGATCGCGACCACCGCCTCGCAGTGGCCGACGAGGTACTGCACCTGTTCGGGCGCCGAGGAGTTGTAGATCGAGATCGGTGTCGCGCCGAGCAGCAGCACCGCCGTGTCGGCGACGTGGAACTCCGGCCGGTTGCGCATCATGAGCACGACCCGGTCGCCGTGCCCGACCCCGAGCTCGCGCAGCGCCGCCGCGACCCGGGCGACCCGGTCGGCGTAGTCAGTCCAGGTCCAGTCGCCGAACCCGCCCGCACCGGATCCGTCAGCTGGTGTCTGCCAACGCAACGCGACCTGGTCGGCGTGATCGGCGACGGTCTGGGCGAACAGCTCCGGCAGCGTCGGCATGCGCGTGCTCGAGCCGGGTCCTCGAAGTTTTCCACAGCATGCGGTGGAAAACCTGGGGAGAACCGTGGGATACTGCAAGCCGCTCGTCCCGAGGAGTTCGTTGGGGCCCGCCTGACCGGGCGTTTCTCTACCAGCTCTCCTCGGGACGTTTGCGTCACCGATGTCTGCGGCGCCGGGCGCGCCGGCGGTGTGCAGTGGATCGGTCGGCGCGCGGGGGGCATGCCCCGAGTTACGGCGGCGGCGTTCGGTTCGGTTCCCGGGGTTCCCAATCGATCGCCGCGGTGCTGGCGGCAAGTGGTCGACCCGCGTGGCGGACGTGCGCGGGCGTGCGGGAGAAGCGCGCGGTCAGGCCCGGCATCGTGACCCCGTCGACCTCGACGAACACGTCGCGCGCCTGCGACGTGCGGGTCGGCCAGCAGCTCGCCCATCGAGTAGACGGGCGCGATCGCGGCCTCGGCCGCCTCGAACGCGGCGAGCACCTCGGTCGACGGACGCGCACCGACCCATGCGGCGACGATCGCGTCGAGCTCGTCGCGGTGCTCCGCCCGGCCCTCGAACGTCGCGAAGCGCGGGTCGTCGCCGACACCGAGCAGCGCGAGCACCCGGTGCGCGACCGACTCGGCCGACGTCGAGATCGCGACCCAGCGCCCGTCGGCGCACCGGTAGGTGCCGCGCGGCACGGAGTACGGGATGCCCGAGCCGAGGCGCGGCTGGTCGTAGCCGAGGTGCGCGGCCGCCGACGGCAGCGCCGACATCATCTGCAGCATCGACTCGAGCAGGTTGACGTCGACGACCTGACCCTCGCCGGTGCGATCGCGATGCGCGCAGCGCGACCATCACCGCGAACGCGCCGGCGAGCGCGGTGACCTCGTCGGTGAGCGCGATCGGCGGGAGCAGCGGCGGCCCGTCCGGCTCGCCGTTGATCGCCGCGAAGCCGCTCATCGCCTCGGCCATCGTGGCGAACCCCGGACGCGACGCGTACGGACCGTCCTGACCGAAGCCGGTGACGCGCAGGATCACGAGTCCCGGGTTGCGGGCGAGGAGCACCTCGGGTCCGAGCCCGAGCCGCTCGAGCGTGCCCGGCCGGAAGTTCTCGATGAGCACGTCGGCGCCGGTCGACGAGGCGAGCAGTGCGCGTCGAGCCCGGCGTCGGTCTTGAGGTCGAGCACGACGGCCCGCTTGCCCCGGCCGAGCAGCTTCCACGTGTACGAGTCGCCGCCGTCGGGAGGGAACCAGCCCATGCGGCGCACGCCGTCGCCGGCCGGCGCTTCGACCTTGATCACGTCGGCGCCGAAGTCGGCGAGGTGACCGGGCCGCGCCCGGGCCCGGCGAACACCGTCGCCATGTCGATGACCCGTAACCCTCTGAGCGCGTCCATCGCCTAGATCGACTGGGCGAAGCAACGATCGGCGAGCGTCCCCAGCGCGTAGTCGCGATACAGGCCGGCGAACATGTCGCGCGTCTTCTCGGTCCACGCCAGCGCGGCAGGCGTCGCGATGCGCCGCGTGAGCTGCATGTAGCCGCCTTCGTACACGCGGTACTCGGCCCACGCGCCCGGATAGTCCTTCACGCACGCGATCTCGACGATCGGAACGTTGCGCGCCGCGGCGAAGCGGCGCGTGCGCGTTGCGGTGCGTGTGCCCGGCGAAGTAGCCGGCGATCGACTCGCCGGCGGTCGATCACCGCGCACAGCGCCTCGCTGTCGTCGGGATTGATGCCGAAGTAGGTCGTCGTTGCGCTCGTCGGAGCTCGGGTCCCACGGATGATGGTGACCGAACACGAGCACCGGAGCCGGTCGGCGCGCCGCCGCGACGTCGTCGAGCCAGTCGAGCTGCTCGCGCGGAGATGCGGCCGCGGTCGGTGCCGGGGCGGACCGTGTCGAGCACCGCGAGCGTCACGCCGTCGAGCTCGACCGCGAAGGGTCCGGTCGCGGCGATCGTCTCGGTGATCATCGCGTCGTGGTTGCCGCGCACGTGATGCATGCGGTCGCCGAGCCGCGAGTACGCGTCGCAGGAACGCTGCGTACTCCTCCTCGGTGCCGCGGTCGGTGAGATCGCCCTTCACGACGCACGGCGTCGGGGTCGAGCGCGCTCGATCGCGTCGATCGCGCCCGCGTTCATCACCTCGGGGTACGGCTCGCTCGCCCGGCTCGGCGCGCGAACACCGGGCCGAGCTCCTCGGGCGTGCCGAGCATGCCGCACTCCGTCTCGCCGAAGTGCACGTCGTTCACGGTCGCGATCGTCGCGAGCAGCGCGGCCCGACGGCCGCGCCAAGCGTCGTGACCTCGGCGGGCAGCAGCGGCGACGGCCTCGACGCCGTCGACGCGCGAGCGGGTACTCGGTCGTCGGGCTCGAGGCCGGTGACCCGGGCCGAGTGGTACGGCCCGTCGTGGTGACCTCGCGGTCGCCGACGCTCGTCTCGACCTCGCGTCGTCGTCGGTGCGGAACGTGACGACGACCTCGTCCGGTCCGACGGTGAACAGCTCGGCGTCGTGGATCACGCCCTGCAGGCTACGGGCAGAATGGCCGGTCATGGACGATCGAACGCACCGAACCGGCGCTTCCGGCTCGACGAGCGCACGATGCTCGAGGACTGGCTCGAGTACCACCGCGACACGCTCGCGTGTGAAGTGCGACGGCCTGCACCGACGCGCAGCTCCGGATGCGGTCGGTCCCGCCGTCGACGATGTCGCTGCTCGGGCTCGTGCGGCACATGGCCGAGGTCGAGCGGAACTGGTTCCGTCGCGTGACTCGGCGGGCGAGGACGCGCCGCCTCGCTACTACGACGACGAGCAACGTCGACGGCGACTTCGACGACGTCGACGACGCCGATCGGTCGACGACGGCGTTCGCCGTACTGGCGCGAGCGAGTGCGAGAACGCGCGCACCGTCGAGCAGTCGTTCGCATCGCTCGACGACTGTGGGCACCGCAAGCGCTCGGGCGAGCGACGTGTCGCTGCGCTGGGTGCTCGTCCACATGATCGAGGAGTACGCGCGCCACAACGGCCACGCCGACCTGCTCCGCGAACGCATCGACGGCGTCAACCGGCGACTGAGCCCGTCAGCGTGCGTCGACCTCAGGATGCGCTGCGAGCGGCGGCCGAGGCGGCCGGACAGACGCCACGGGCCGCGTTGCAGCAGCGGCGCGTTGGGCGGAGCGGCGCGACGCCTCGACCCACATGCTCAGCGTGCTCGGGCGTCCGGCCGGCGGTCGCCGCGGCCGCGGCGCGCCGCTCGGCCTCGCACGACCGCGATCGCGGCCGTGACCGCGGCGACGTGCTCGGGCGACGGCGTCGCTCGCGACGCCGTCACAGCGGCGTGTTGCCGTGCTTGCGCGACGGCAGCTGCTCGCGCTTCGTGCGCAGCATCGCGAGCGAGCGCGCGAGCATCGCGCCGCGTGTCGCGCGGGTCGATGACGTCGTCGACGTAGCCGCGCTCGGCCGCCTGGTACGGGTTGAGGAAGCGGTCCTCGTACTCGAGCACCAGCTCGGCCCGGCGCGCCTCGGGATCGGCGGCCGACTCGATCTCCTTGCGGAAGATGATGTTGACCGCGCCGTCCGGCGCCCATCACCGCGATCTCCGCCGACGGCCACGCGAACGCGATGTCGGCGCCGATCGACTTGGAGTTCATGACGACGTACGCGCCGCCGTAGCCCTTGCGCGTGATGATCTGCACGCGCGGCACCGTCGCCTCGCAGTACGCGTAGAGCAGCTTGGCGCCGTGGCGGATGATGCCGCCGTACTCCTGGTCGGTGCCGGGCAGGAAGCCGGGCACGTCGACGAACGTGACGCAGCGGGACGTTGAACGCGTCGCACGTGCGCACGAACCGCGCCGCCTTCTCCGACGCGTCGATGTCGAGGCAGCCGGCGAGCACCTGCGGCTGGTTGCCGACGATGCCGACGACGTGGCCGTCGACGCGCGCGAACCCGCACACGATGTTCATCGCCCAGAGCGGGAAGCACCTCGAAGAACTCGCCGTCGTCGACGATGTCGGCGATGACCTTCTTCATGTCGTACGGCGCGGTTCGACGAGTCGGGGATGAGCTCGAGCAGCGCGTCGCACGAGCGCTCGGGATCGTCGTCGGCTCGAAGTACGGCGGGTCCTCGAGGTTGTTCGACGGCAGGAACGACAGCAGGTAGCGCACCTGCTCGATGCACGTGCTGCTCGTCGTCGGCGACGAACGTCGCGACGCCCGACTTCGTCGCGTGCGTCATCGCGCCGCCGAGCTCCTCGTGCGTCACCTCTTCGCCGGTGACCGTCTTCACGACGTCGGGACCGGTGATGTACATGTTCGAGACGCCCTTCACCATGAAGATGAAGTCGGTCATCGCGGGCGAGTACACCGCGCCGCCCGCGCACGGTCCGAGCACGACCGAGATCTGCGGGATGACGCCCGACGCCTTCACGTTGCGGTGGAAGATGCCGCCGTAGCTCGCGAGCGACACGACGCCTTCCTGGATGCGCGCGCCGCCGCCGTCGTTGAGGCCGACGAGCGGCGCGCCGGTCGACTCCGCGAGATCCATCACCTTGTGGATCTTCTCGGCGTACACCTCGCCGAGCGCGCCGCCGAAGATCGTGAAGTCCTGGCTGAACACGAAGATCTTGCGGCCGTCGACCGTGCCCCAGCCGGTGACGACGCCGTCGGTGAGCGGCCGGTTGTTCTCGATCCCGAAGCCGTGCGCGCGGTGGCGGGCGAGCATGTCGAGCTCGACGAACGAGCCGGGGTCGAGCAGCAGCTCGAGGCGCTCGCGGGCGGTGAGCTTGCCCCGCTCGTGCTGGCGCCGGACCGACGCCTCGCTGCCGGGCGTGCGCGCCTCTTCCTTCAGCTTGGCCAGCTGGTCGAGGCGCTCGTTGACGGGTGCACCGGGGTCGGACGGTGCCCCGCCTTCGTGGAGTCATGACGCGCCAGGCTAGTTCGCCGGCGCAGGCCCTCGCAGGGGTCTCGACTCGGCGGCGGCGCGCCGTACGAGTCGTACGTCGCGGCCCGCGGCCTCGGCCGCGGCTCGGCGCGCCGCACTCGTACTGGTACGGCGAGATGCCGCCGGGTTCCCACGGCGTCGACCGACCCGACGCGATCGCGTGCTCCGACTTGGGGACGATGCCGAGCTCGGCGCGCACGTCGGCGAGCGGGCGGGCCGCGTCGGCGAACCAGTCGCGCGTCAGCAGGTCGGGGCCGCCCGCGTGCGCGCCGCACGAGCGCGCCGCGCCGCATCGCGTCGGCGAGGCGCACGGCCATGCCTTCGTGCGACAGGTGCCCGCGGTCGTACTCGAACAGCCCGGCGCCGCTCGGCGAGGTAGCCGGTCTCGAACAGGCTGACGACCATCGCGAGCAAGCGAGAACCCGCGCGGGTCGTCGTTCGCGCGCGAGATGAACCCGAACACCTCGATCTCGCACTCGACCGTCGAGCCGTAGTCGGCGAGCACGTGCACCCAGTCGTGCTGCGCGAGCAACGGTGGCGCGCTCCGCGGCCGACCGGGGAACGCGAACCCGCGCGCGTCGTAGAACTTCGCGACCTGCGCGGCCGAGCGTGCCGTCGGGGCAGCTCGCGGAGCGCTTCCCACCGCTGCGGCGAGCGCCGGTCGTCGAACACGCACTCTCCCACGCGTCGGCGAGCGCGCGCGACGTGTGCAGCGCGTTCGGCGTGCGCGGGATCCCACGTCTCCATGTAGCCGCTGCGCTGGAAGTCGATCGAGCGCGAGCCCGAGGCTGCCGTGCGCGTAGCGCTGCGCGACGCGCAGCATGCGGTCGTCGACGCCGAGCTCGCGCGCGTACGTCCTCGACGCGCGTCGACGACCTCGTCGGGCAGCGGCACGAGCACGAGCGCAGCACAGCAGCATGAACTGCACCATGCGCTCGCCGGAACGCCGCGGTCGCGGCGCGCGATGCGCACGTCGCGAACTCCTCCGGGCCGAGCCGCGGCACCGCGACGACCGGGACCGACGAAGCCGGTCATCGACTCGGTGACCGACTCGATCAGCACCCGCTGCAGGCTCGTGAGCCCGCCGGCCGGCGCGACCGCGGCCGCGACCCCGCCCGCGATGATGCGCGCCTCGGCCGCGTCGGGCGGCTGCAGGAGCACTTCGTCGGCGGTGGGAAGCGGTACCGGCATGCGGCGCTCGACTCCCGGCCACAGTGCTACTCCTGGACGAGCTCGATCAGGGTGCCGAACGCCGTCTTCGGGTGCACGAACGCGACCGTCGTGCCGCGGCTGCCCGGGCCGGGGCGCTTCGTCGATCACCCGGTGGCCGTGCGCCTTCACCGACTCGAGCGCCTGCGGCGCAGTCGGCGACGCGGTAACCGACGTGGTGCAGGCCCTCGCCCTTGCTCGCGAGGTACTTCGCGACCGGCGAGTCGTCGCGCGATCGGCGTGAGCAGCTGCACGTAGGAGTCGGCGACCTTCAGCAACGCCTCCTCGACGCCGTCGCTCTCGACGACCTCGCGGTGCTCGACCTCGCAGCCGAACGTCGTCGCGGTAGTAGTCGATCGCGGCTTCGAGATCGTTGACGGCGATCGCGACGTGGTCGATCTCGGTGAGCAAGCATGTCCATTCGCGGCGTACGGTCGCGACGGCTCAGATCGCGAGACGGCGGAACAACGTGATCTGGTCGAGGTGCTTCGCGCGCAGTCGCCTCGTCGGTGACGCCGAGGCCCTCCTCGGGCGCGAGGCACAGACACCGACCTTGCCCTCGACGAGGTTGTGGTGCACCTGGCAGCGCGGCCTCGCCGGTCTGGTCGAGCGGATAGCACCTTCGACATCGTCGGGTGGATCTTGCGCCTCGCACGACGAGCCGGTTCGCTTCCCACGCCTCGCGGTAGTTCGCGAAGTGACAACCCTTCAACGTCTTCAGGTTCATCCAGAGGTAGCGGTTGTCGTACTCGATCTTGAAACCCGACGTCGCCGCGCACGTGATGATCATGCCGCCGCGCTTGGCGACGAACACCGACGCACCCATCGTCGAACGACCCGGGTGCTCGAACACGATGTCGACGTCGCGGCCGATCAGGCTCGCGGATCTTCTTGCCGAGCCGCAACCACTCGGCCGGGTCCTGTTCGGTGTCGCTCGTCGTTCCAGAACTTGTAGCCCTCGGCGCGGCGGTCGATCACCGCCTCACAACCCATCGCGCGGAGCAGCGGCGACGCGCTTCTCGGACGACACGACACCGACCGGCGTGCCGCCGCCGTTGAGCACGTACTGCGTCGCGTACGCGCCGATGCCGCCGGTCGCGCCCCAGACGAGCACGCGCCTGGCCCTGCGTCATCTGCGAACCGTTCGGGCTCACGATCATGCGGTAGCTCGTGCGAGTTGCACAGCGCGTTGCACGCGGCCTCTTCCCACGTGAGGTGCGCGGGCTTCGGCATCAGCTGGTTCGCCTTCACGACCGCGATCTCGGCGAGGCCGCCGAAGTTCGTCTCGAAGCCCCAGATGCGCTGGTTCGTCGCCATCATCGAGTCGTCGTGCGCGCGACGGGTCCTGGTCGTCGACGTGCAGGCAGTGCGACGGTGACGACGTCGCCCGGCTTCCAGTTGCGCACCGCGGACCCGACCCGCAACACGACACCCGCGGCGTCGGAGCCGATCACGTGGTACGGCTGGTCGTGACGCTTGCCCCACACGCTCTCGCGGCCGAGGCGCTTCAGGAACCCGAAGGTCGGCAGCGGCTCGAAGATCGACGTCCAGACCGTGTTGAAGTTGATGGCGGACGCCATCACCGCCGACGAACGCCTCGTCCGGGGCGAGCTCCGGCAGCGGGAACTCCTCGACGTGGATCGACTTGCGCGGGTCCTTCTCCGTCGGACTCGAGCCCGCGAACATCTCCTGCTCGTCGGCCTTCACGAGGGCGCCCCGCACCGGCTGCCGGGAGCGGCAGCGCCCCGATCTCGTCGGCCGGGCGCACCTTGGAGGATGGCGTCGCGAATGGCATCGATCTCGATCATGTCTGTGGGTCACTCTCACTTCGAGCCGGCCCCTGCGGCGAGCGGGGCTGCGTCCGCCTGCGCCCGAACCTACCGGTCAGTAGCGGAACGGAACCACCCGTCCCTACACTGTCCGACCTGCCCAGCAAGCGCTCTGCGGAGGAGGCCCCATGACCGGTTCGGTGATCGTCGGATCGGCCCGTACGCCCATCGGCAAGCTCTCCGGCGCGTTCGCCGGACTTGAGCGCGATGGACCTCGGCGGCGTCGCCATCAAGGCCGCGCTCGAGCGCGCCGGCATCGACGCCGAACAGGTCGACTACGTGCTCATGGGCCAGGTGCTGCAGGCGGGCGCCGGGTCAGATCACCGCGCGCCAGGCCGCGGTCAACGGCGGCATCCCGATGACGCGTGCCCGCGATGACGGTCAACAAGGTGTGCCTCTCGGGCATCAACGCGATCTACCTCGCCGACCAGATGATCCAAGGCGGCGACGCGGAGGTCGTGGTCGCCGGCGGCATGGAGTCGATGACGAACGCGCCGTACATCCTGCCCGGCGCGCGTGCCGGGTACCGCATGGGCAACAACGAGGTCGTCGACTCGATGATCAACGACGGCCTGTGGTGCGCGTTCGACGCGGTGCACATGGGCGCTGGCACCGAGAAGTACGTCGACCGACATCGGTGACATCACGCGGGCGCAGCAGGACGAGCTCGCGGCGAAGAGCCACGAGCGCGCCGCGGCCGCGCAGAAGGAAGGTCGCTTCGCCGACGAGATCGCACCGGTGTCGATCCAGCAGCGCAAGGGCGACCCGATCGTCGTCGACGCCGACGAAGGCGTCCGCCCCGGCACCACCACCGAGTCGCTCGGTGGGCTGCGTCCCGCGTTCTCGAAGGACGGCACGATCACGGCCGGCAACGCGTCGCAGATCTCCGACGGCGCCGCCGCGGTCATCGTGACGAGCCGGGCCAAGGCCGAAGAGCTCGGTGTCACGCCGCTCGCCGAGCTGATCGGCTACGGCATGGTCGCCGGTCCCGACCCGTCGCTGCTGCACCAGCCGTCGCGCTCGATCAAGCGCGCGCTCGACAGCCACGACATGACCGTCTCCGACGTCGACCTGTTCGAGCTCAACGAGGCGTTCGCGGCCGTCGGCCTCGCGTCGATGAAAGACCTCGGCATCACCGACGACGTCGTCAACGTCAACGGCGGCGCGATCGCGCTCGGTCACCCCGTCGGCGCTGTCGGGAACGCGCGTCGTGCTGACGCTCATCAACGAGCTGCGCCGCCGCGGTGGCGGTATCGGTGCAGCCGCGCTGTGCGGTGGCGGCGGTCAAGGCGACGCCGCGATCATCCGCACGCTGTAGCACGCTCACGAAATCCTTGCGAGGAAACCATGACGGTCGACAACCGACCGTTATGGTTCCCCCGTGGTACCTGAGCTGCGACCGCGCAGTGTCGGCGAGGTACTGGACGCGGCTGTACGTCTCTACCGCGCCCGCTTCGGTGCGCTGATGACCGTGTCGGTCGCGGTGTTGATCCCGGTGTCGATCCTGAGCATGTTCGTCCTGCTCTCGGCGTTGCCGGACGAAGGCCCGGTCGGGGTCTCGACGAGCTCGCCCGTCTTCGACACCGGTGACAACGCGGCGCAGTTCGGCGCGATCCTCGTGACCGCGATCCTCTCCGCGCTGGCCACGACCTTCGTGACCGCGGCGACGACGCGGCTCGTCGCGGACGCGTACGTCGGCCAGGACTCCGGCACGCGCGAAGCGGTCCGGGCGACCGTGCGCCGGGTCTTCCCGCTCATCGGCCTGAGCCTCCGGCCGCCGCGCGGCCCTCGGCCGGGGAGGAGCCGCCCGCGTCGTCGTTCGTGCTCGCGGTGGCGTTGGTCGTCGTATCGGCCGTGCCGGCGTTCGAGTCCGAGCCGCAGGCCGCGAGGAGCGCCGCGGCGACAAGAGCGAGCGCGAGGACCGGGCGGAGCATGCGCGCAGGATGGCATGGCCTTGTAACGCAGGTCGCACCGGACTTGACTGGTCGCCATGAACGAGCGCAGCTTCGACGTCGTGGTCATCGGTGCCGGGCCTGGCCGGCGAGGTCAGCGCCGGGCGGCTGGCCGATGCGCGACCTCGAGGTCGCGATCGTCGAGCAGCACCTCGTCGGCGGCGAGTGCTCCTTCTACGGCTGCATGCCGTCCAAGGCGCTGCTGCGCCCCGGCCAGGTGCTGGCCGAGGCGCGGCGCATCCCGGGCGCGGCGCAGGCGGTCGACGGCGCTCGACGTCGCGCGCCGCGCTCGAGCGCCGCGACGAGGTCATCCACCACCTCAGCGACGACGAGCAGCTCCCTGGCTCGAGCAGCGCGACATCGCGCTCGTGCGCGGCCGCGGGCGCGCTCACCGGGGCGCGCACCGTGCAGGTCGGCGACGACGTGGCTGCCGCGCGCCGGGCCGTGGTCGTCGCCACCGGCACCGAGCCGGTGATACCGCCGATCCCCGGGCTGCGCGAGGCGCGCCCGTGGACGAACCGCGAGGCGGTACGTCCGAGCAGGTCCCGCCGAGCCTGGTCGTCCTCGGCGGCGGGCCGGTCGGCGTCGAGATGGCCGAGGCCTACGCGTCCTTCGGCTCGCGCGTCACGGTCATCGAGGCAGGGCCGCGCGTGCTCGCACGCGAGGAGCCCTTCGCGGGCGACGAGGTGTGCGCCGCGCTTCGCCGAGGCCGGCATCGAGGTCCGCGCCGACACCCGCGCGACCGCCGTCTCGCGCGCCGACGGCCGCGTGACCGTCGAGCTCGACGACGGCGTCGAGCGTCTCGGGCCGACGAGATCCTCGTGGCCGTCGGGCGGCGCACCCTGACCGCGGCCTGGGGCTTGACGATCTCGGCGTGGAGCCCGCGGCATCCGATCGAGGTCGACGACACCTGCGCGTCCCCGGCCACGACTGGCTCTACGTCATCGGCGACGCCAACGGACGCGCGCTGCTGACCCACATGGGCAAGTACCAGGGCCGCGTCGCGGCCGATCGCATCCTCGGCCGGGACGTCCCGCTGCGCAGCGACCGGGGCCTGAGCCCGCGGGTGACCTTCACCGACCCGCAGGTCGCGGCCGTGGGCCACACGCTGGCCAGCGCGCAGGAGGCCGGCATCGACGCGCGCGCCGTCGACGTCCCGACCGGCGGCAATGCCGGCGGCTCGTTCGTCGGCCACGGCGCGCCGGGACCGCGCGCATCGTCGTCGACGAGGCGCGCCGCGTCATCGTCGGCGCCACCTTCACCGGCGCCGAGTCGCCGAAGCGTGCACGCCGCGACGATCGCCGTGATCGGAGAAGTGTCGCTCGACGACCTGTGGCACGCGGTGCCGTGCTTTCCCGACGCGCAGCGAGCTGTGGCTGAAGCTGCTGGAGGCGTACGGGCTCTAGCCCGCGTCGCGGACGACGGCGACCGTGCGGTCCGCCTCGCGCGCGATGGTCCACCCCGGCACCGCTTCGGGCCCGCGGAGGAGCGAGTCCACCACCGCCGTCGGCCCGGGCAGGCCGCGGCCCCCCGGCTGCGACTGGCGCGCGTCGTGGAACAGCACCGCGCCGCCGGGCGCGACGAAGCCGTGCCAGTCCTCCCAGTCGGTGCGCACGCCCTCCTCGCTGTGGTCGCCGTCGATGAAGACGAGGTCCACGGCCCCCTGCCAGCGCTGGGCGACGGCGCTGCTGTAGTCGACGTGCCAGTGCAGGCTCGGGCCGGCGTGGCGGCGCGCGGCGCGGGCGACGACGCGGCGGCTCGCGCCCTCGGTCGCCCCCCACCCGCGGGCAGCGCCCATCCGTGGTGGCCGAAGGGATCGACGAGGTGCAGCTCGGCCTCCGGGTCTAAGACCTCGCACAGCACGACGGCCGACGAGCCCTCGTAGACGCCGAGCTCGACCACGCGCCGGCGACCGGTCGCGGTCGCGCGCAGGACGGCGGCGTCGTCGTCGGAGTGCATCGTGCGCGGCGGGATCAGCCCGGCGCCGACGAAGACCGAGCGAAGGCGCACGTCGTCGCGCAGGCGGTCGGGTGCCAGGCGGCGGATGGCCTTGGGCAGCGCCATCAGGCCGCCGGCTCGATCCGCCCGCGGACCTCGCCGAGCGCCAGCGCGTCGCCCCCGCTCCCGCGGAGGACGACCTCGTCGCCGTCGAGCAGGAAGCTGCGTATCGACCCGTCGGCGAGCTCGATCGGCTCCGCCCCGTTCCACGCCAGCTCGAGCAGGCAGCCGCGCTGCTCGCGCTCGGGGCCCGAGATGGTGCCCGAGGCGAAGAGATCCCCGACGCGCAGCGATGCGCCGTTGACCGTCAGGTGCGCGAGCTGCTGGGCCGCGGACCAGTACAGGTGGCGGGCGCTCGTGCGCGCGATCGTCGTGCCGTTGAGCTCGATCTCGAGGTCGAGGTCGAGCGCCCCAGGGGTCCTCGCGCAGGTAGTGCAGCGGCGCGGGCTCCTGCGCGGGCGCGGGGACGCGGCGGTCGAGCACCGCCGCGAGCGGCGTGACCCACGCGGCCACCGAGGTCGCGAACGACTTGGCCAGGAACGGCCCCAGCGGGCGGTACTCCCACGCCTGGATGTCGCGCGCGCTCCAGTCGTTGACCAGCACGACGCCGAAGACGTGGTCCAGCGCGGCGTCGACGGCTACCGGCTCCCCGACGGCGCTCGGCACGCCGACCACGAAGCCCAGCTCGAGCTCGATGTCGAGGCGCACGCTCGGCCCGAAGACCGGCGCGTCGTCCCCCGGCTCGCGGCGCTGGCCGCTGGGGCGCCGGATCGGCGTCCCGCTCACCACCACGGTGCCCGCCCGCCCGTGATAGCCGATCGGCATGTGGCGCCAGTTGGGCACGAGCGGGTCGGCGTCGGGCCGGAAGATCCGGCCGACGTTGGTCGCGTGATCGAGCGACGAGTAGAAGTCGACGTAGTCGCCGACGGCGATGGGCAGCAGCAGCTCGACCTCGTCGAGGGCCACTGTGGCCGGCGTCGGCGTCCGGCCCCGCGGTGAGCGACCGCAGCTCCTCCCGGACCCGCGACCACGTCGCGGGCCCGGCCGCCATGAACGCGTTGAGGGACGGCTGGTCGAAGAGCGCGGGATCTTCGACGAGCGGTCCGTCGGCCGCCAGCTCGGCGAGGTCGAGCACGCCATCGCCCAGCCGCGCGCCCACCCGCGGGCTCTCGCCCGCGCGCCGGAAGACCCCGTAGGGCAGGTGCTCGGGGCCGAACCCGGTCACGCGCGGATCATCCCAAGGCCGCCACCCGCCTGCCCCCCTGCTCGGCGGCTGCGCCGAGGGTCGAACGTCGGTCCTACCCCGTCGACAAGGGGGAAGACCGACGTTCGACCTTCGGAGGCCCCGACGGCGCCTGCCACAGGTGCTGCGATGCATACGAGCGCCACGGCGCCCAGGCCACGGCGAGGGCGCGCGCGGCGCGCAGGTCGTCGGGGCCGCCGAGGCGGCGCAGCGCGTGGCGCACGCCGAGGTCCTCGGCCAGGAAGACGTCGGGATCGCCCAGCGCGCGCATGGCGACGTAGCCCGCCGTCCACGGCCCCACGCCGCGCAGCGCCAGGAGCCGCCGCCGGGCCTCCGCGCGGTCCGCGCCGGGGTCCAGGCGCAGGTCGCCGTCGGCCAGCGCGCGGCACAGGCCGATGAGCGCGACGGCGCGGGCGCGCGGCATGGGCGGGCGCGCGGCGTCGAGGGCGGCGAGCACTGCGGACGCCGGGAAGAGCGAGGTGACGGCGCCGCGCGGGCGCGGGAGCGCCTCCCCGTGCTCGGCCACGAGGCGGCCGGCGCCCGTGCGCGCGGCGGCCACCGAGATCTGCTGCCCGAGCACCGCGCGCACCGCGAGCTCGGCGCCGTCGACGCTGCCGGGCACTCGCAGCCCGGGGGCGGCGCTGACGAGCGGGCCGAGCAGCGCGTCGGAGCCCAGGCGCTCGGCCACGACGAGCGGGTCGGCGTCGAGGTCGAGCAGGCGCCGGCAGAGCTGCTCGGCGGGCGTGACGTCGCGCTCGTCCTCGAGCCACAGGCGGCCGCTCACGCAGTCGGCGCCCATGGCCAGCTCGACCACGCCCGGCCCGTGCGGCAGGCGCAGGCTGCGCCGGTAGCGCTCGCCGTCGACCTCCTCGACGCCGGGCACGGCGCGCGCGGCCAGCCAGGCCAGCAGCGCGCCACCGTCGAACGGGGCCTGGAAGGGCAGGCGCGCGGCGCGATCGTCGACCACCCGCCGACTGCTGCCAGCGTCAGCGGGCGGTGCACGAGCGCGGCGCCTGCCGACCGCAGCAGCGCGAAGCCGAGCAGCCGCGGCGAGTGAGACCGACCCGATCGAGCCCGAGGAAGCCGAACGCGTCGAGGACGGCCGACACCACGAGCTGTCCGGAAACCGTCGCCGCGACCACCCCGCCGGCGCCAAGCGTGCGCACCGTCACGAGCGAGACCGACACGAGGACGGCGCCCATGAGCCCGCCCGTGAGGTAGAGCGGCGGTGACGGCGGGACCCTGCGCACCTGGCCGGCCTCGCCAGGACCACGGCGACCGCCCCAAGCGCCAGCGCCGCGATCGCCGTGGCGATGAACGCGGCCGCCACGACGCTCGTGCGCTTGGCCAACTCCGAGTTGATGGGCGGCTGCAGCGCGATCAGCGCGCCGACCCCGATCGTCGCGAGCACGGCGAGCAGGCGTGTCATGGCGCTCCATTTCGCGGCTGTGGCGCTTACCCTGCCGCCTCGAGATGACCATTCCCGAGACCTTCCCCGCCTTGGGCGGCCACCCAGCGCGACGACGCCGTGGACCGCGGGGTCGCCACCCTGGCCCGCGACGACCTCGGCGCGGGCGAGGTGGCCGTCCGCGTCGACTGGTCGAGCATCAACTACAAGGACGCGTTGGCCACCATCCCCAAGGGCCAAGTCGCCCGCATCTCGCCGCTGGTGCCGGGCGTCGACCTCGCCGGCGAGGTCGTGGCCTCGACAGCGCCGCGTTCTCCGCCGGCGACGAGGTCCTCGTCACCGGCCACGACCTCGACGACGCCCACCACGGCGGCTGGGCGCGCTACGCCCGCGTTCCCGCCGACTGGGTCGTGGCGCTGCCCGGCGGCCTCTCGCCCCGCGAGGCCATGGCCCTCAGCACGCCGGGCTCACGGCGGGGCTGTCGATCCACGCGCTGGAGGCCCACGGCCTCACCCCCGACGACGGGCCCGTGCTCGTGCTCGGCGCCAGCGGCGGCGTCGGCAGCACGGCGGTCGGCGCGCTCGCCACCGCCGGCTACGAGGTGTGGGCGGCGACCGGCAAGGCCGACGAGCACGGACTACCTGCGCGGCCTCGGCGCGCACGAGGTCCTCACGCGCGAGGAGACGACCGCCGAGTCGGACCGCCCGCTGGAGAAGATGCGCTGGGCCGCGGCCGTCGACCCGGTCGGCGGCGCCGCCACGGCCTACGCCCTGCGCACCACGCGCTACGGCGGCGCCGTCGCCGTCAGCGGCCTCACGGCGGGCACCGGACTGAAGACCACCGTGCTGCCCTTCATCCTGCGCAGCGTGAGCCTGCTCGGCATCGACTCGGTGGCCGCCGGCGCCGATCTGCGCCGGGAGGTCTGGGCGCGCCTGGCCGGCGACCTGCGCCCGCGCGGGCTCGGCGACGCGATCGCGCGGGAGGTCGATCTCGACGGCATCGAGCCCGTGCTCGACGCGCTGCTGGCCGGCGAGGCCGTCGGGCGCACCGTCGTGGCGCTCAGCGCGTGAGCGCCACCGGCGGCGTCGCCGACCCCGACGGGCTGAGCCTCGGCGACCGCATCCATCGCCTCGAGGATGTTGCGCAGGTTGACGAGCAGCGCCCCCTGCGCCGGCCGCGACGCCGCGCCGGTGTCGTCGCCGAACCGCTCGCCCGCGACGGCGAGGAGGTCCGCGCGCACGTGCGCGAGGGCGGGTGCGTCGGCGTCGCTGACCGCGGCGCCCGTGCGGGCGAGCAGGTCGACCCAGGTGTCGCGGAACTCGGGATCCCAGCTCGCGACGGGCAGGGCGCGACCGATGGTGGCGGCCATGCTGCGCGTGTCGGCGATCGCCTGCTCGAGGCGCGCCAGGAGCGGCAGGAGATCGTGCGATGCACCCACGCGCGCGGCCGCCGTGCGGCGCAGGTTCAGCCGCCCGCTTTCGCGCGCCTGGCGCAGCACGGCCCATGCCTCGGAGACGTCGCCGTCGAGCTCGCGCGTGCGCTCGAGCCATCGGTCGACCTGTTCGCGCTCGGGGCCTTCGCGCAGGTCGCGCGCCATGTCGCTGAGCACGAGGCCCAGGCGATCGTCGATGACGTCGAGTCGGCGCGCCGCGGTGCGATCGCGCAGCGGCGGCCAGATGAGCAGGTTGACGAGCAGGCCGACGACGATGCCGATCAGCGTGTCGAGCAGGCGGCTGCCGAGCATGCTCCAGTCGCCGCTGTAGCCGGCGAGGAGGACCACGAGCGCCGTGGTGGCGGCGGTCGTCGATTCGTCGCGCAGGACCCGCGTCGTGCCCGCGGCCAGCCCGAGCACCAGCACGACGGCCAGAGCTGCCGCGTTGACGCCGAAGGCCGCGCCGGCGGCGAAGGCGAGCAGCACTCCGAGGACGGCGGAGGCGACCTGCTGCGCGCCGCTGGCAAACGTGCGGTACACGGTGGCGTGCACCGTCAGCAGCGCCGCCCACGGCGCGAGGAACGGCTGCGCGAGCCCGAAGACCGAGCGCGCCAGGACCCACGCGATCACCGCCGCGCCCGCGGCCTTGACGAGTAGGAAGGCGTTGCCCCACACCACGGGGTCCCGCAGCCGATCGCGGACCGCGCCCATCGGACAGGTATGCCCGATGACCGGCGAATGCCCACCCGACCGGCCGCGGTCGTCCCGAGGCTCGCTCGATGGCGGTCAGTAGAGGAGCCCACGCTCGGCCGCCGCGACGGCGGCCGCCGCCCGCGAGCGCGCCCCGAGCTTCAGGAGGATGTTGGCCACATGACGATGGACGGTGTGCTCGCTGAGCACGAGCCGCTCGGCGATCTCGGCGTTCGTCAGCCCTCGGGCCAGGAGGCGCACGACCTCGCGCTCGCGGCGGGTGAGCACGCTGCCGGCGGGGGCGACGCCCTCCTCGCCCGCGAGCACGCGCTCGAGGAGGCGATCGATCTGCTCGCGGTCGAGCTCACGCCCGCGCGCCCGTGCTTCGAGCGCGCGCTGCTCGCCCACCGTCGCCTTCAACAGCGCGTCCGCCTGCGCGAACGGCGCAGCGTCTATGGGGTCGAGCACGATGCCGGCGGACTCCAGCGCCGCCTCCGCCGCCCCGTAGAGCGTGGCGGCGGCGATGCCCGGCTCGCGCCCGGTGGCCACGGTGACGACGGCGGCCAGCGTGGAGGCGCGCTGATTGCGGTCGCCCATCTCGGCCGTCGCCGCCAGCGACTCGCGCAGGAGGTCGGCGGCGCGCGGAAGGTCGCCGGCATCGCGCGCCGCCTGAGCCAGGTTGTGAGCACCGCGCGCGACGCCCGTCGCATCGCCCATGGCCCGCCAGAGCTCGAGCGCTCGCCCATAGAGCGCCTGAGCCTCGTCGAGCGAACCCTGCTCGCGGGCGATCTCGCCGAGGTCGTTGCTGGCGGTGGCGACGCCGATGTCGTCGCCGATGCGCTCACTGAGGGCAAGGCTCTCGCGGTAGCGCACGACGGCGGCCGCCGTGTCGTCGTCCATCAGCGCGACACCCGTGACGTACAGCGCGCGTCCCAGGATGAGCGGATCGTCGGCCGCCCGCGCCGCCGCCAGGCAGTCGTGCGCCATGCGGTGCTGGGCTGGGTAGTCGCCTTGGAAGTGCGCCAGCCATGCGGCGGCGAACAGCGCCGCGGCTCGCACTCCCGGCGGCACGTCGGGCCCGCCCGCCCGCAACGCACGCTCGAGCCAGTCGCGCCCCTCGCGGACGTGGCGCGCTCTCCACAGGCGATAGAGATCGGCGCCGAGGCCGACCGCCCGCCCCGGGGCCTGGACCAAGAGAACCTCGAGCGCCGCGCGCAGGTTGTTCAGCTCGCGGTCCAGCCGGTCGAGCTCCTCGCCCGAGCAGCCAGCGCCGAGGACGAGGCCTTCGTGGTGGGCCCCCGCGGCGCAGACGGTCGCCATCCACAGATCCGCCGCAGCCTGCTCGTCGTACTCGACCAGGCGCTCGCGCAGATATCCGCGCACCGTCACGAGCATCGCGAAGCGCGGCTCGGCCGCCGGGCCCGTCTCACGGTGCAGCAGACTGCGGTCGACGAGGGCCGCGAGCGCAGAGAGCGGATCGAGCTCCAGCGCACGCAGCGCGCCGCCGTCTCCGCCTTGGGCGGCCTCGACAGCCTGCACGTCGAAGCCGTCGACGAAGGCCGCCAAGCGCCGTAGCAGCGCCTGCTCGTCGGGCTCGAGCAGGTCATAGCTCCAGTCGAAGGCGCTGCGCAGCGTGCGCTGGCGCGACGGCAGGTCGCGCGCGCCCTCGAGGTCGAGCCCCATCGCGGCGTCCCAGCGCGCGAGCATCGCGGGCGGCGGGAGCACCGCGACGCGCGCGGCGGCGAGCTCGATGGCGAGCGGCAGGCCGTCCAGCCGGCGGCAGATCTCCGCGACCGACGCGGCGACGTCGGGCGTGAGCTGGAACTCCGGGTCGCGGGCCCGGGCGCGGGCGACGAACAGCGCCACCGCCGGGGTGACGTCGTCGACGTCCTCGGCGGGCGTGGCCAGCGGCGCCAGCGGGAACGTTCGCTCTCCCGAGAGCCCGAGGACGTGCCGGCTGGTCACGAGGGCCGTGACCCCGCCGCATGCCTCGAGCAGGGCGCCGACGTCGTGCGCCGCCCGTGCCACGTGCTCGAAGTTGTCGAGCACGAGCAGAGCCTGCTGGTGGCGCAGGGCCCCGATGGCCGCCTCCAGCGCCGAGGCCCCGGGCGATGACCCCGCGCCGGCGGCGTCCGCGATCGTCTCGACCACCAGACGCGGATCGTCGATGGCGGCGAGGTAGGTGCGCACGACGCGACCCGGAAGCTCGCGCTCGATCGCCTCGGCCGCCGCCAGCGCCAGGCGCGTCTTGCCTACTCCTCCCGGACCGGTGACCGTGACCAGGCGCGCTTCGGGATCGCCGAGCATGGCCGTGAGGCTCGCGAGCTCTCGCTCGCGGCCGATGAGCTCGCCCGCGGGCACGCGCCCATCGTCGCGCGCGCCCGCGTCGCGGGCAAGCTCGGGCGGCGGCTCAGCGAGCGAGGCGCACGCGGCCGCGGTAGCTGAGCGCGAAGCTGCCGGCCCCGACGAGGACGAGCCCGGCGCCAGCGGCCGCGCCGACGCCGGCCGAGCCCCAATCGAAGCCACTATCGGGACTCGATCTCACGACGACCGCGGAACGCTGAGGCTCGCGGTGGCCGACCGGCGCATCGAACGCTGGCCTGGCCTGAGCGGCGGGCGCTGACAGGGCGGCGAGGACCAGGCTGGTGGCGGCGATGCGCGTGCGGCGGGAGCGATGCTGGGACTGCATGACGAGCCTCCATCGAGTTGCGTTGACGACTGGCGCCGATCATCCGCGCGCGTCCGCCGGCCGACTTCGCCCGGCCGGGTCATCTCGACGAACGGCGGTCTGGATGGCCCGTGCGGGCCATTTGCGTCTGCATCCCGCCCGATGTGGCACCCTGGTGGCATGAGCACGACGGTTCGCGAGCGCCGCCGTTTCTCGCCGGGGGGCCGGCATCGGGTTCGCCCGGTGCTCCTCGCCGGCGGCATCCTGCTCGTCCTCGTGGCGGGCGCGCTGGCGGCCGCCTACATCGACGACCAGTCCCACCGCGACCGCCTCGCGCCCGGCGTGCGCATCGGCGGCGTGGACGTCGGCGGGCTCAGCGTCGACGCCGCTCGGACCCGGCTCGAGCAGCGTGCCGTGGCGCCGCGCCGCCGGACGCTGACCGTGCACGCCGACGGCCGGACCTTCGTCCTGGCCCCCGGCCAGAGCCGGCTCACGGCCGACGTCGATGCGGCGCTCGAGCGCGCGCGCGCCGACAGCCGCCGCGGCTGGATCGGCCGGCGGGTCATGCATGACGTCTCCGGCTGGCGCCTGCACGAGAGCCTGCCGCTCAAGCTCCACTACGCCGCCGGCGTCGTGCCGCAGCTCGTCGACAGGGTCGCGGCGGCGATGCGCCGCGCCCCGCGTGACGCCTCGGTGTCGCCCAGCGCCACCGGGCTGACCGTGACGCCCTCACACGACGGCCGCGCGCTGAACGAGGGCGCCCTGAAGCGGGCGCTCGCATCCGCCCTTGTCTTCCCCTCACACTCGGCGGACATCCCGGCGACGACCAAGCCCGTGGCCCCGAAGGTCTCCAGCACGCAGCTGGCCGAGAAGGAAGCCGCCTACATCATCGTCGACCGCCACGACCACGTCCTGCGCTTCTACCAGCACCTGAAGCTCACCCACAGCTATCCGATCGCCGTGGGCAAGCAGGGCCTCGAGACGCCCCAGGGCCTCTACGACGTGCAGTGGAAGCAGACGAACCCGTCCTGGTATGTGCCGAACTCGGCCTGGGCCGGCAAGCTCGCCGGCAAGGTCATCCCGCCCGGCCCCGATGACCCGATCAAGGCACGCTGGATGGCCTTCAACGGCGGCGCCGGCATCCACGGCATCGACCCCAGCGAGTACGGCTCGATCGGCCAGGACGCCTCGCACGGCTGCGTGCGCATGCGGATCCCCGACGTCATCTCGCTTTATGCCCGCACGCCGGTGGGCACGCCCGTCTACGTGGCCTAGGGTTCACCCATGGGCGCGCCGCCCCCGACCTCTGTGGCGATCGTCGGCGGCGGCATCGGCGGGATGGCAGCGGCGGTGTCGCTCCTGCAGGCCGGGCTCGACGTCCACGTCTACGAGCGCGCCGCGGCCGTCAGCGAGGTGGGTGCCGGCATCCAGGTCAGCCCCAACGCGTCGCGGGTCCTGCACCGGCTGGGCCTGGCCGACGAGCTGGCGCGCATGGGCGTCCGCCCCGAGGCCTGGCACCAGCGCCGCTGGGACGACGGGCGCACGCTGCTTCGCGCCGAGCTGGGCGATGCCGTCATCGAGGCCTTCGGCTTCCCTCACTACCAGATGCACCGCGCCGACCTGCTGGGCACGCTGGTCAGCGCGCTCCCGCCCGAACGCCTCCACGTCGGCCACCTCTTGACCGGGCTCACCGACCACGGCGACCGCGTCGAGGCGACCTTCGCCAACGGCACGACGATCGAGGTCGACCTCCTCGTCGGCGCCGACGGCATCCATTCGGCCGTTCGGCAGATGCTCTTCGGCCCGCATGACCCCGTCTTCACCGGCTGCGCCGCCTATCGGGGGCTGGTCCCAGCCGAGCGCCTGCGCCACCTCGACCTCGAGGTGACCGCGCAGATCTGGATGGGCCCCGAGGCCCACTTCGTCCACTACTTCGTGGCCGGCGGACGGCTCGTGAACTTCGTCGCGATCGTCGAGCAGGACAGCTGGACGCGCGAGTCGTGGACCGACCCCGGCGACCCGGCCGATGCGATCGCGGCCTTCGAGGGCTGGCATCCCCAGCTGCACGAGATCCTCGGCGCGGTCGACGACACCTTCATCTGGGCCCTCTTCGACCGCCCGCCGCTCGAGCGGTGGTCGCTGGGCCGCGTGACCCTGCTCGGCGACGCGTGCCATCCGATGCTGCCCTTCATGGCCCAGGGTGCCGCGCAGGCGCTCGAGGACGGCGCGGCGCTCACCGCCTGCCTGGCCCGTGAACCCGACGTCGACGCGGCGCTGCGCCGCTACGAGCAGCTGCGCACGCCCCGCGCCTCGCGCATCCACGCGCTGTCGACGGAGAACAAGACGCGCTTTCACCTGCCCGACGGCGAGCGCCAGCGCGAGCGCGACGCGCTGATGGCGGGCGGCGGGACGGACTTCGCCATCAAGGCCGTGGAGTGGATCTACGCGCACGATGCGGCGGCGGTCGACGCCGCCCAGGTCTCGCCTTAGCCCAGCCGAGTCAGCCGTCGAACACCCCGACCGGATGTCGGGTCTCGCCTTGACCGCCGGATTCGGCCCGCCGTAGGCAGTAATGAGCGGTCTTGCGTGAGTGGGTACCACGGCGGCGATGCTCGCCGGGCCATCCCGATCGGACCGTCGACCCCGTGGCCCGCACCCGCGAGCGCGGCTGCGCGCAGCGCGGGCGCGACCGCGCGCAGCGCGGCGGCGCCCGACGTCCGGGCCTTCCGGCGCTAGGCCGCCGCCGCTCAGCGCGCGACGACCGCCCGCGCCGCGCTCAGGCCGTGCCAGCGCGCGCGTCGATCAGCTCCTGCGCCTCGCGCAGCTCACCGTTCGACGACGACCCGTTGCCGTGCCCGAGCCCGGCCGCGACCCGGGCGCCGATCTGGTCGTCGACGCGGGCCCAGTAGGCGATGACCCTCAGCTGCATCTCGCTCGACACGTCGTCGGAGGCGTGCTCGACGATGTTCGCGACAAGCGTCTCGCGGGCGCCATCGTCCATCACCTCGCGCACGAGCGTGCCCGGCTGCGAGAAGTCGTCGTCGGCGGCGTGGTGCTCGTACACCGTCCGGGCGAGCTCGGCCGCGTCGACGTCCCACCCGATCTCGACGCCCTTGGCGGGGTCGGCCGCCGGCCCGCCGTAGGAGTTCGGCGCGTACACGGGCTGGTCGCCGGCGTGGTGATAGGTCATCTGCCCGTCCTTGTTGTAGGAGTGCACGGGGCACTGCGGGCGGTTGATCGGCAGCTGCTCGTAGTTGGGGCCGATGCGGTGCAGATGCGTGTCGTGGTAGCTGAAGATGCGCGCCATCAGCATGCGGTCGGGCGACAGGCCGGTCCCGGGGACGAGGTTCGAGGGGTTGAAGCTCGCCTGCTCGACCTCGGCGAAGAAGTTGGCGGGGTTGCGATCGAGGACCATGCGTCCCACCTCCACGAGGGGGTAGTCGCCCTTGGGCCAGACCTTGGTGAGGTCGAAGGGGTTGAAGCGGTAATCGGCCGCCTCAGCGAACGGCATCAGCTGCGCGTAGAACGTCCATTCCGGCGCGTCGCCCGAGGCGATGGCGTCGTGCAGGTCGCGGCGGTGGTGGTCGCCGTCCTCTCCAGCCAGGCGCGCGGCCTCGTCGCCGGTCAGGTTCTGGATGCCCTGGGCGGTCTTGACGTGGTACTTGACCCAGAAGCGCTCGCCGCCGGCGTTGATCCACGAGTACGTGTGGCTCGAGAAGCCGTCCATGTGGCGCCAGCTGGCCGGGATCCCACGGTCGGACATCAGGATCGTGACCTGGTGAGTGCTCTCGGGCGACAGCGTCCAGAAGTCCCACTGCATGTCGTTGGAGCGCAGGCCGGTGTCGGGCAGGCGCTTCTGGGAGTGGATGAAGTCCTGGAACTTCGACGGATCGCGCACGAAGAAGACCGGCGTGTTGTTGCCGACCATGTCGAAGTTGCCTTCGTCGGTGTAGAACTTCAGCGCGAAGCCGCGCGGATCGCGCACCGTGTCGGGGAAGCCCTGCTCGCCGGCCACGGTCGAGAAGCGGGCAAGACATCGGTCCGCTTGCCGATCTGCGAGAGGAACGAGGCCCTCGTGAACGGCGTGACATCGCCGGTCACCTCGAAGAACCCGTGCGCACCGCCGCCCTTGGCGTGGACGACGCGCTCGGGCACGCGCTCGCGATTGAAGTGCTGCATCTTCTGCACGACGTAGTGGTCGTGCAGAACGATCGGGCCGGCGGGGCCCACCGTCAGGGAGTGCTCGTCGCTGGCGGCGGGGATCCCGGAGTCGGTGGTGGTGGCGGCGGGGCGACGAGGATCGGTCATGTCTGGCGCGTACCCGGGCCCTCCGCCGGCTATGCCCCGCCCGTCCGTCTCCTCGATCTCCTAACAGGAACTACACGCGCGGGTCGATCGCGGCGGGGTCCCAGGCCCCGGCGCCTCCCGAGGGACGCAGCGTGTTGGTCGCCGTCGCGCCCCCGTCGACCGAGACGACCTCGCCCGTCATGTAGGCCGCCTCGTCGCTGAGCAGGAAGGCCACGAGGGCCGCGACCTCCTCCGGCGTCCCCGCGCGCCGCAAGGGCGTCGTGGCGGCTCGGGCCACCATGTCGCTGCCACCGCCGGCCGCGCCGCCGGCGCTCGCGAACAGCTCCGTGGGCACGATCCCCGGCGCCACCGCGTTGACGCGCACCCCCAGCGGGCCGCCGTAGACGGCCGCGCTGCGCGTCATGCCGACGACCGCGTGCTTGGACGCGTGATAGGCGAAGAGGTCGGCGCTTCCGCGCAGGCTCGCGATGGAGCCGGTCGTCACGATCGCGCCCCCGCCGCCCTGTGCGGCGAACTGCCGGAAGGCGGCGCGCAGCCCGAGGAACATGCCGCGGACGTTGACGGCGAGCACGCGGTCGAAGTCGGCGGTGCGCACCTCGGGCAGCGCCGCGAGCGTGCCCGGGATCCCGGCGTTGAGGTGGTGCAGGTCGATGCGTCCGAAGCGCTGCACCGCCGCCGCCGTATAGCGCTCGACGTCGGCCTCCAGGGCGACATCGGCCGCGACCGCCAGCGCCTCGCCGGGCAGCGACACGGCGACGGCGGCCGCGCGGTCGCCGTCGAGGTCGACGACCACCACGCGCGCGCCCTCGGCCGACAGCCGTCGCGCGGTCGCGCCACCGATGCCGCCCGCGCCGCCGGTGACGATCGCGACCCTGCCGGCCAGGCGGCCGTCGCTCATGCCGAGACCGTCGCCTCGATCCAGCGCGCGATCGGCTCGAGCGCCTCGGCGTTGTTCTTCTCGAGCATCATCGCGTGGCCGTTGCCCTCCACTCCCTGCTCGGCCAGCTTGAGGCTCGTCACGTCGCACCCGGCCTCCTGTAGGAAGTCCACCATCGCGTCGTGGAAGTGCACGAAGGGCGACGCAGGGGCGGAGACGTAGGCGATCGGGACGCGGGCGGCAGGAGCTCCGCGTCGTCCTCCACGTGCTCGATGACGTCGAAGACGCCGGCCGCGCCGAACGAGCCCGATTCGAAGGCCGCGTCGTGCAGCGTGGCGCAGACCACGTTGCGGACGCCGCGGCGCCGTGCGTTCTGGGCGCCGTCCAGGCCGGGCTCGAGCAGCACGGTCTCGATGCCTTTGTCGTCGAGGGCCTTGCTGACGACGCCGTTGCCTCCGCCGATGTCGAGCAGCGGGCCCTCGACGCCGTGACGAAGGAGCGCCGCGGAGATGCACGCGTTGCGATGCGCGAACCAGAGGGACGCGTCCTCGAGGCGAAAGCACGCGTCGTGACCGTGCTCCGGGAAGCTGATGGTCTCGGTGCGCTTCGCCTTCGGCTTCCAGATGCCGTCGCCGTTCTTCTCGAGGACCGGGCTGATGCGCGCGAGGTCGACGTCAGGCATTTCGCTCCAATTCATCGCCACGTCGCGCTCGTCATGCGCTGCGCATTATAAGCGACTTGATGATAGCGTGCGTCGCCGTGGATCCATCGCGCGAGCGCGCCGCTGACTCCAGCGTGTCGGCAGGACCGCAAGGACCTCGGCGCGCCGCGGCCAGCCCGCTCGTGGCGTGGCTCCGCGCGCCGGCGTTCGCGCCCAACGCGCTCTTGCAGGCGGATTCGGCGAGCCCACTCGCCCGACTCTCGGTCGCGCCGCTGCTGTTCGTCGCGCTCGCGGCGATCGCCATCGTGCTCGTGTACACCACCGAGATCTACATCGTGCGCAACGGCATCGGCGACGACGGCGTCATCTATGCCTCGATCGTGAAGGCGTTCGACGGGCACCTCGGGCACCTCCCGAGCCTCGGCCTCAACCGGTATACCGCGCAGCGATGCCTGAGCCCGGTCCTCGTCCGTGCGGCGCTGAACGTCCTGCGGATGCCCGCCGACGACCCCACCATCATTTCCGCTTACAAGGCGGCCAATGCGATCTCGATCTCGATCGCGCTCGCCTGCTGGATCAACGCGGCTCGCCATCTGCGACTGTCGCGCGCGGGCCTCGTCGCCGCCACGCTCCTCGCGAGCTTCAACTTCGTCACGCTCTACTGGCTGCCGTTCGATCCCGTCCTGGTCGACGGCATGGCGCTCGCCATCGGCAGTCTGCAGGTCTGGGCGTATCTGTCGCGACGCTACGTCGTGCTCGCGGTGGTCTCCGCCGCGGGCGGGTTCATCTGGCCGAGCGCCACGCAGGTCGGCGCGGTGATGCTCTTCTTCCCGCGTGAGCCCGCCTCGAACGATGCCTCGATCGCGCCGTTCACGGCCGGGTCACCCGACACCGGCGCGGCCTTCGCGAAGCCCTCGCCGATCGATCTCGGCGTCGCTGCGCTCCTGACCGCCTTCATCACCTGGTATGCGAGCACCCTCGCGGACTACGTGCCGCCGTACGGGCAGCTCCCGGCCACGAAGACGCTCTTCCGCCTCTCGTGCGCGCTCTTCTGCTTCGTGACGTTCATCGCCCTGAAGGAGCTGGTGCGCGTCGGACCGAGCCTTCGCCAGCTCGTTCGTCGCGATCGCGACGCCATCCTCGGCAAGGTCCTCGCGGTCGCAACGCTGGTCGCCGTCTCGAAGATCGTCGCGTGGATCGCCAGCGCGCCCGACACACGCATTCCCCAGGCGGCGGACTTCGCCATGACCGACGTCCTGAAGGGCCTCGTCTTCTTCGCGGTCCAGCGGCCGCTCGTGTCGCTCTTCGCGCACGTCGGGTTCTTCGGTCCGGCCATCCTCCTCATGTTCTGGTGCTGGCGGAACGTGTGCAACGACGCGCGCCGCCTTGGCTTCGGCCTGAACGCCGCCCTCGGCATGGCGTTCCTCATGCTGTTCAACAGCCAGTCGCGCGGGGCGATCGAGCTGATGCCCATCATCGTGCTCCTCGCGGCGTCCGGTGCGGCACGCTTGCCGTGGACCCCGCGCCGCCTCCTGGAGCTCGCGGGCGTCATCTTCGTGGCCTCGAAGCTCTGGTATGCGATCGTCCAGAAGCCCAAGTTCGACTTCTCGAGCCTCATGGACAACGTCGGTCCGTGGATGTCGAACGAGTCGTACTACCTGCACGGCGCGCTCACGATCGGCATCTCGATCTGGTTCGTCTGGACGAGCCGCCAGCGCCCGGCGCTCGAGGAGACCGTGTGGCTCTCCGAGGAACAGGCTGGGGAACCGGCCGAAACGGCACCTGTCACGAAGTGACGCGGCGCGGCCGACTGAGCTATAACGGCGCGCGATGCGAGGCCGCGCACCGAGGCACAAGCGCGTCCGCCTGTTCTTCGTGCTCTGCGTGCTGCCGTTCTTCGCGCTCTTCCCGTACCTGCGCGCGGTGAACAACCCCAACGAGCTCGTCCGCGTCTACACGACGATGGCGCTCGTCGACGACAGGGTGCTCACGGTCGACGAACAGGTCGCCACCTACGGCTGGGTGAACGACATGGCCCACGTCCCGTCGAAGTTCGACGGCGGCAAGCTCCACTACTTCATGGTGAAGACGCCGCTCTCGACCTACCTCGGCGTGCCGGTCTACTTCGTCTACGGCAAGGTCCAGGCGCTGTTCGGCCACCGTCATCCGGTCGAGGCCTCGACCGCCGACGCGAAGCTCGATTGGCTACGCCGCACCACCTGGGTGCTCCGGCTCTTCACGGTCCAGCTGCCGTGTTTCTTGTTCCTGATCTTCTTCGAGCGATACCTCCGCACCTTCGTGCCCGACGTCGTGCTGCGCCTCGCGACGGTGACGGCGGCGGGGCTCGGCACGAACTACCTCGCGTACAGCCAGATCTACGCGAGTCACACGCTCTACGCGTGCGCAGCGTTCCTCTGCTTCGCCATCACCGAGCGCGCCATGCGCAAGAGCCCGCGCGACGCGCGGGGCCGGAAGGTGACGCACGCTTTCGCGGTGGGCTTCCTCGCGGGCGCGTGCGTGGCGTTCGAGTACCACGCGCTGTTCGTCGCGATCGTGCTGTCGGTGTTCGGAGTCCTGATCTTCCGGCGTCCCACGCAGATCCTCGCGCTCACCCTGGGCGGGCTCATCCCGGCGGCGATCGTCGCGCACTTCCAGTGGCGGGCGTACGGCGACCCGCTGAAACCGGGCCATCAAGTGCTGGAGACGGCCTCGTTCGCCGCCGCCCACCAGAAAGGCCTGTTCGGCGTGCAGCTGCCCGACCCCGTCGCGCTGAAGGCGCTCTCCATGGACATCGGCTTCGGCTTCTTCTCGATGAGCCCGTTCATGTGGTTCGCGCTCGGCGCGCTCCCCTGCATGGTCTTCTTGGCACGCGGCACGCCGCTCCTGCGCCGATCGCAGCGAGTGTCGGCGCTCGTCAGCTCGCTCGTCCTCGTCGCGATGTTCGGCGTCGCCGCGGGTATCGTCGAGTGGCGCGGGGGCTGGACGGTGGGGCCGCGCTACCTCGCGGGCGCGCCTCCGACCGCGGCGTTTGCGGCCGCGCTCGTCTTGCAGACGCTCGCGAAGCGCGGCTCGACCTGGCGCGCGATGGTGCGAGGGATCGCCGGCGGTCTCGCGATGGCGGGCGTCGTCTGCATCGGTGTCGTCGGGCTCGTCTACGACACGCTCCCCGAGGCGCTCCCGCGTCCGCTCACGCAGTTCGCGCTCCCGGCGACCTACCTGGGCTTCGTTCCGCATCATGTCGGCGAGTGGTTCGGCTGGACCTCGACGACGCCGTGGTACCTCGTCTGCGCCTCGATGTTCGGCGCGGCCGGCGTCGCGGTGCTCTTGCGCGATCGCGAGGGGCGAAGGGCGTTTGCGTTCCGTCTCGGCTGTTTCGTCCTCGCCGCGACCGCAGGCATCCTGCCGGCCTTCACGCGGCCGGAGGACGACACGGCGGTGCTGGCGCTCCACCCCTCGGTGGGCGGCCTGGCGGCCTACTGGGAACCTCCGGGACGCGATCGCATCACGCTCGAGCGCGAGGATGCGGAGCGCTACGGCCCGCGCCGTCCGTGCGTCTCGTATCGCGTCGGCGATCTCGATCGCATCGCCGGGCGCCTCGGCGACGCGCTCAAAGATGAATCACGCGCCAAGACCATCCGCGAGGATCGTTGCACGCGCGACCCCTACCTCGTGGTGATGGAGTCGCTGAACGCCTACTTGACCGCGCTCGAGGCCCGCTCGCGTGCTCGGAGCCTCCCTGGCGGGAGCCCCGTCACCAAGTAGTAAATGCCCTTCAGCCTAGGGTCCGAGCCAATCGCGAGCTGCCGACACGAGAGGCCGACAAGGGAAGGGCCAGAGCACGCGCGGGCCGTTGTCCTCGGCAGCGAGGTCGGCCTGGCACGCGGGCGTCGCGTGGCGAGAGCCGCGCCTGCGGCTCACGCATCCTATCGGATGCGGAGACGGGATCTTCGTGTCTCCGTTCTTGGCGCATCCGATGAGGATGCGTCCGTCGGACACCGCGCGTTCGGATCGTGCCTGGCGAGATTTGCGAGTTCTTCAGAGTAGCGATCGCGTCACGCGCATCCGAGGCGCGGGCGCCTGAGCTCGTCAGCTTGGCGCTCGTGGTCTTTCGCCCGGATGGATGAAGCCGTGCTTCTGCCACGCGGTGCGTAAGAGCACCGTGCGCGCTTCTTCGGTGGGGCGTAGGCCGTCGTCGTGCATGCGAAGCGCCGTCCAGCCCTGGAACCAACGCGCCGACGAGCACGGGTCGATGCGCGGCATCCCGCTCGTCACGGCCTGGTGCTTCTTGTAGTTCCCGAGGCAGTAGACGATCGCGTTACGTACCTGGCGCGCGCTCGTGAGATCGCGACGGTCGTAGCGATCGGCCCAGACCTGGCCTCGCCCACGGCCGAGCGCTGCGTTGAACAGGCGATTTGCACGCACGGAGAAGCTCTTCATACCGCGCGCGAGGGCGTCACTGTCGTCCGCCTCGACGATGAGATGGAGGTGATCGTCCTGCACGGAGAACTCCACGACCCGGAAGTCGTCGCGACGCGTCCTGCGCACGGCGCGTTCGAACGCCGCGAAGAGCGTCTCTGCGCGGAAGCTCGGGAGCCCACGCCGCGCGCGCATCGTGACGTGCAGCGGATTCCAGTACTTGTGCACCGCTCGCGTGCGGTGCCGCACGTTCGCGAACGCCGAGGGCTTGGGCCCGGGACGCTTCTTCGGCTTCCCGGCCCGCGTGAAGTGCCGGCGGTCCTCGAAGGTGAGCTGGACGGGCGTGCGACGCTTGCTCATCAGTAATGGGGCGATTCTAACTTATTATGGGGAAAACGCAAGGTCGCTCAAACACACATTTCGCGTCGCGACGTCCCTCGTCGTGCCCAGCCACGAGGTCGCGAACGGGTGTCGGGCAGGCCGTCACGCCGTCACTTTCACGACGCGTCACATCTCGTCTCGTCAGACACGATGTGAATACGCGCCCGAGAGGCCAACCAGGCAAAGGCGAGAGCAGACCCCGTCTCCGCATCCGACAGGATGCGTGAGCCGCAGGCGCGGCTCTCGCCACGCGACGCCCGCGTCCCAGGCCGACCTCGCCGCCGAGGACAAGGGCCGCGCATGCCTGGCCCTTCCCTTGTCGGCCTCTCGTGCCCGCAGATCGAGATCGGGTCGAAGCCCGGAGCTCTGCCCACTGCGACGAGATGTGACGGATCTTGAGAACCTCCTTTACTACGTGCTGAGGGGTCCCGGACCCGGCGCCTCTCGGCGATTCAGGTGCCAGAAGAGCGCCGACGTCGCGGCGACGCCCAGCAGCGTGAGGAAGACGCCCGGCCAGAAGAGCCGCGGCAGGTAGCGGAGGTGCACGACGGAGTGACCCGGCGGCACGTCGACCACGAGCAGGTTGTCCCATGTTCCGCACCGTGCCGACGTCGCTCCGCCACTGCTTGTCGTACGTCGAGTTGACGAGCACGGTGCTCGGCGCGCTGGCGTCGACCTCGACGGTGAACGTGTTCTGGGTGCGCGAGACGTCGGTGACGACGACGCTATCGCTGCCTGCCTTCGCTTGCGGCACGTCGCCTTCCCACAGCGCCGCGCCCTGGTTCCAGCCCCACTCCTCCCAGCACGCGATGCGCCCGCGGTTCTGCCGCGGTTGATCCACGAAGTTGGCGGCCAGGTCTGGTCCACCCAGATACAGGTGCGGCGACGGCACCACCTTCGCGAGCGGCGGGTTGTAGAAGCAGACGCGGAACCAGTCGATGCCGACGCCCATCATGTCGCCGACGCCCACGAGGCCGATCAGGAACACGAGCCCGCGCGCCGTCTTCCCGAAGCTGCGCCGTGCCGATGCGCGGGAGCGTCGCGAAGCGCGCCGGCAGCTTGTCGGCGGCGATGCCGATGAAGGCGGCCACGAACATCGAGACCTCGACGCGGAAGCGCGAAGGGACCCGCATCTCCTTGAAGGGGAAGACGTAGCTCTTGAGCATGTGCCACGGCGCGAAGCGACCAGCGTGGCCCCACATCAGCGCGCCGCAGAACAGCATGAGCGCGAAGAGCCAGAAGCTCTCGAGCCCGCCCGCGAGCATGCCCGCGACGGCGATGAAGACGAGGAGCGGTCCGAAATACGTCCCGTACTCCGGCCACACGTAGGTCTGACCGGGAACGCCGCGCGAATGCGAGCGGTCCAGGAACATGGCCTTGAGCGTCTCCCACTGGAGGGAATCGGTCTCGACGCCGATGGGGCGCACGTGCGCGCGAAGCTGGTCCGCCACGGGGAGCATGCGACTCGCCGCGAGGAGGAAGGCGAGCACCCCGACCACCAGCGCCGCCCGCACGATGGCCTTGATGCGCCTGAGCGGCCACAGGCGCATGAGCGTCTCCGCGCCGAGGACGAGCATGAGATGCGGAAGCGGATAGACCGCGCCCTCGTGGAACATCCAGGCCACCAGGATGGCCAGGCCGCCTGCCGCCCGGAGGTCGTGCTCGGCGCGTCGCCACAGATAGAGCGCGAGCGGCAGATACAGGAACGAGACGAAGACGAAGTGCCCGCCCGCATAGTGCTGCTGGTGGAAGCCGGAGTAGGCCCACGCGAGCCCCGCGAGCATCGACGCCGCGCGCGTCAGCTTCAGATCCTTGCGCGCGAAGATCCACATGCAGAGGAAGCCGGCCGCCGAGTGCAGGACGTACCAGGCGATCATCGCCTTCGTGGTGTCGGTCACGAACATCAGGAGGGCGAGCGGCGCACCGGCGGGCCCTTGCGGGTTGTCCCAGAGCGGTAGACCGCCGCACTCGTACGGATTCCACATCGGCAGCTCGTGGTAGCGCGCGATGCTCGCGTGCTCGGCCTCGAGCGCCTTCTGGAACACGGGGCCGTCGCCCCCTTGCGTCGCGGGATAGGCGGCGATGATCGGCCACCACGCGTACATGCTCGTGAGCAGCGCGAACGCAACGAGCGCGACCCAGCGCAGGCGACGCGAGGCGACGATGGCGACCTTGCGATGCGGATCGGACGAGCGCGGCGCGGTCATCGAGTGCCCGCGAGCCTACCAGACCCGTTCAAGGGATCACGAACGTGCCGACGCGCACGCGGTCGCTGCTCACGGTCGCCTTGCCCGGCTCGACGACGCGCGAGCGGCCCTTCTTGCCCGAGACGTCGCCGAACGCGACCCAGACGTCCCAGGTGCCGCTGGCGGCCTTGTCCAGGTGGGCGCCGAAGGCATCGCGGACGAGACGGCCCTCGGGGGCGTCCGACAGGTAGAAGCTGCCGCCGACCACCTGGTGATCGGCGTTGAAGAAGCCCTCCTGGTCCTTGGCGACCTCCGGCTGATCCTTGCGCCGCTCGATGTGGACGAACATCGTCGTCGCGCGCGGGATGCTCGCGAGTCGCCGGAAATACACCTCGACGAGGAGGTTCTGGTGCTCGTCGGGCCCGCTGACCTTGCCGTTCTCGACGCGGAGAGGCAGCGCGTACGCGGCGCCCACCGGCATCGCGTCGAGGTGCTCGTCGTCGGCGACGAGCGCGGGCGTGCCGTTCGCGTTCTTCATCGCCGGCGGCGGCCACTTGTCGTCGGGCGAAGCGGCGATGAGCTGCTGCCGCGACTCCCCAGGGCAGGAGCACGAGCAGCACCGTCACGAACCACTGACGCCGCGTGAAGAGCTCGCCGTGACGCCGCGCACGCCACCCGATGAGGGCGAGCGCGAGGAGCGCCGTCAGCGTCGTCGCCGCTCCGCCGAGCGTCGACCACGGCAAGAACGTGAGCGCGACGTCGTTCACGCCCGCCGGCAGATCGACCGCGAGGAGGCCTTCGTTCGACACCACCTTGCCCACCGACGCGTGCCAGCCCGGCGCCCAGTTCTGGTTCACGAGCAGACGCGCCGGGCGCGACACGTCGGCATGCACGACGATCTTGTTCGGCGACCACGAGACGCGCTTCACCTTGCCGGCATCGGCGGCGTCCGGCGCGAGGTACTCCTCCTGCGGGAGATCGCCGCGGAGCAGCGTCGACTCGGCGAGACGATGCGTCTCGTAGCAGCCGAGCGAGCCGATGTTCTGCGACTCGAGGTGCACCGCGAGCCAGCGATTTCCGCGCGCCTGGTGGAACTCGGCCTGGCGATCGGTGGTGACCGTGCCCAGCGTGCGGTGGGTCGCGACGCGATGGAATGCCGCTATTTCCGAGCCGATCGTGAAGAGAACGGCCCCGGTGAGCACGACCGCGGTCGCGACGCGCCATCGTCTCGTCTCGCCGATGTAAGGCACGCGCGCGAGCGCAGAGACGACCGCGCCGCTCGCGAAGAGGATCCCCAGCCACAAGAAGCGCTCCGGATAACGCACGGCCGCGAAGGTCGGCACCTCGCGGAGGAGTCCGAACGCCGAGATGCGCGTCGCATAGCCCGACGCGAGCCAACCGCAGAGCAGCGCGATGAGGAGGCTCGCCGCGGCGCTGCGATGATGCGACCCGAGCGCGACGAGCGCGAGGAACGCGGCGCCGACGTAGAAGCTGCCTTGCAGCTCGGTGTTGCCGTCCTTGATGGCGAGGAAGCCGACCAGCGCCGACAGGAGCGCGCGCGGCGCATGACCCGGTGTGCCCGCCATCACGCGCGGCGCCGACAGCAGCGTCTCCGCCACCGGCCACAAGCGCACGCACGCCACCATCGCCATGAAGCTCGCCGTGCCCGCGAGCATCGCGATGGACCGCCGGCGCGCGCTTCGGGGCTGCTCGATGAGCGCGCGCAGCGATTCGAAGCACCGCCGCCACGGCCACCAGCGGCGCCGCGAAGAAGCCCGCGAAGCCGAGCATCCACGCGAAGGCGATCGACGCGACGGCCATGCCTTGCCACTTACGACGCGCCGCGAGCGTGATGCCGTAGAGGATCCAGGGCACGAGCTGGAAGCCCATGAACTGGATCCAGCCGCGGTTGTAGGCGACCGCGTACTGACCCGAGAGCGCGAAGATCGGCGCGACGACGAGCGCCGCGAGCGGCTCGGTGGTGCGGAGGCGGAGCCAGCGATACATCCCCTCCATGCCGACGATCGCGAAGAAGAAGACGGTCAGGATCTCCGCGCGCTCGGCGCCGAAGAGCAGGCCGAGCAGCAAGGTCGGCGAGACGAAGCGTGTCTGCGGCGCCGCGACGGCGTCGAATCCCCCGCAATAATAGGGGTTCCATAGCGGCAGCTCGCCGTAGCGCTTGATCGTGTCGATCGCGGAGCGCTCGTAGAGGAAGAGGTGGTGGACGTCGCGGAACTCGTTGAGGCGCGCGGCGTCACCGAGGACCGGCCACACCAAGACCGCCGCGAGGAGCGTGAAGAACGCGAGGCGTAGCGGGAGATGACGCGCGAGGCGGGAGATCACGTGCTCGCGTCCTCAATCGAAGATCGGCCGAGGATGGCACGGCACCGCGTTCGCGCTGCGACCACCACGGATGACGACGCCGCGCGCGACGTTCCAGTGGAGGTCATCGTCGATGGCGCGGAACACGTCCTCGTACGGCACGTGCGAGCTACCGCGCGAGGTCGCGTACCAGCTGCGCCTCGCGGCCGTGGAAATCGTCGCGCTGCGACCAGTTGTCGGCGGGGAATCCCTCGGCGGCCTTGGCGCGCCACTCGTCTTCTTGCGACGCGACGCTGATCGCGAAGCTCTTGAGCTGCTGCTCGGTGGCGTGCCTCGGCGGCGGCGGCGCAGGCGCCGTGGCGGCGCGCACCACGACGATCGCGGTGACCGAAGCGGCGACGACGAAGCCGGCGATCTGGGCGTACAGGTCCACGGGGAGGGCAGTCTACGGCGCCTTCGCGACGTCCGCGATGGCGAATCAGGCGGTCTGGGCTTCGGCCTGGGGTTCCGCGCGCCGGACGAAGTCCCGGAGCACGGCGAGCGTCTGGTAGATGATCTCTTCCTGGTAGCGATAGGCCATCTCCTGGCCCATCGGGACGAGCACCGAGAGCGACTGCCGTCGTGAGCGCGCCGCGAGGGTCTCGAGCTGCGCGATGAGCGACAGCACGGTGTCCTTCACGTCCTTCCGCGTCAGCTTGCCCTCGGGCTGCGTGCGCGAGATGTCGCCGAGCGTGACATTGGGTCCGAAGAGCGGCGAGAGCTCGCTCTCCAGCTTCACGCGCGCGTCGTCGATGCGCCAGAGGCGGAAGCGATGACCGGCGCCCATCGCGTTGAAGAGGAGGCTGATGCCCATCACGACATACGCCCAGTTGGCGGGCGGCATGACGTCGACGAGCCAGGGCGCGTACTCGTCGGCGAGCTCGGGGCCGCCGTGCTCGAAGAAGCCCTTGGCGGTGGGCGACAGGTCGAGACCGGTCGCGTTCGGCGTGTCCTTGTTGAAGCGAACGAAGTCGGGAAAGCGCCGCTCGAGGACGTTGAGCATGTCGATGGTGGCGGAGCGCGACGCGCAGCGGTTGCCGAGCACGAGCGTCTCGACGCGCAAGACGCGCTTGTCCTGCGCCGGCAGCACCTTCACCGCCTCGTACTGCGCCGGCGCCGATGCGACCGGTGCGGAAGTGCGGGAGCCGCCGAGCGATCACGTCGATGTGGGAAAAGCCGGCGATCTGGAGGCCCAGGTCGCGAACTGCGTTGACGAGCAGCGGCGCGTCCTCGTCGATCACGAGCATCGCGAGATCGAGCTGGCCGTTCCTCGCCGCCTCGAGCTGCGTCGCGAGCGGCTCGTTCACGAGCTGCACGCCGAGCGGCTTCAGCTCGGGGAGCTCGAAGAGCTGCTTGGCGAGGCGCTCGGTGCCGCTGCCGGCCGGACCGACGCCGATCTTCTTGTGCGCGAGCTGCGCGAGCTCGGTCATCGCGTCGGCATCGCGGCCGAGAAAGAACACGCTCTCGGCCTTGGGGAGGCGTCCGAGAAGCTCGAGGCGTGGGCTCGCCTCGAACCCCGAGCCGTCCTGCGCGAGCGCGAACGCCACGTCGCAGCTGCCGCCCGGACGCGCCGCGCTCGCGAGGCGCGCGACGTTGTCGACCGAGCCGGCGCTCTCGACGTTGCGGAGCGAGCCGCCGGCCTTCGCGGCGATCGTGGCGAGGTCGTCGACGATCGCGCTGTAGTTGCCCTCCTTCGACCCGCTCGCGAAGCCGGTCTGCTTCAGGCTCGTGTAGCTGCGCGAAAAATCGAGGCGCGATACGACGAAGCCCACGAAGAAGAGCGTGCCGAAGACGAGCGCGAGCTTGCGGAGCAGGCTGCCGCGGCTGTTCGAGCTGCGTCGCGGAGCGGCCAGCGGACGATCGAGGTTCCCCACTGCGGCGGCATTCTGCCGTCATCGAGGCGGCTTGTCAGTCGGCGCGGTCGGAGAAGGCGGCGATCACGTCGGCGCGCGCGACCGGCCCGCCGTGGCCCAGATAGAACTTCTCGATGCCCATCCCGAGGAGCGTGTGGATGTTGCGCCGGTTCTGGGCGCGATCGGCCTGGTAGTAGTGCTCGCCGGGGCTGGAGGGCGCGAGCTGACCGCCGAAGCTGCCGCCCAGCATCATGTCTCCGACGAACGCGCTGTGGTCCGACATGACGACCACCACCGAGCCCGGCGTGTGGCCCGGGCATCGCGATGGCGCGGCCGTCGATGCCCCACGGCGTGAGGTCGACGGGCTCCCGCACCACGAGGTCGGGGACGAACTCCGGATAGACCGACGTGATGAACGGCTTCAGCAGGCTGCCCATGAAGCCGGTGGGCATCAGCTCGTCGTTGTGACCGGCGCGCGCGAGGCCGAGGTCGCCGGCGCCGAGCATGATCTTCGCGCCCGTCGAGCGACGGAGATCGGCAGCGAGGCCCGCGTGATCGGCATGACCGTGCGTGAGGACCACGAGGCGGAGATCGCTCGGGCGGACGCCGTAGTCGTCGAGCGCGTGGCGCAGATCGTCCATGTCGCCGAGGGTCCCGGAGTCGATCAAGACGGGGGTCTTGGTTCGCACGAGATGCACGTTCGAGAGGCGCAGCGGAATGCGCACGATCTCGGCGCCGCCCGGCGTGTACCCGACCACGGCGGTGGGCGTGCAGCCGAGCATCGACGCGAGGAGCAACGACAGCGAGCGCGACGACGACGATGCGACGAACGGCGGTCATGTCAGTTCTCACTTCTCGAAGACGATCTTCGGGAGCGGCGCGTTCGGGTCGGTCGGCTTCAGCGACTCGACGAGCGCCTGGTCGGGGATGGGACCGACGGTGTCCTTGATCGCGGACTTGGCGCCGGAGACGCGCAGCCGGTAGCGGATGTCGCGATCGTGGATCCAGATCTCGTCGACCCTGCCCGCGTGGACGTCGGCGAGAAAATCGCTGTACGCGACCGGTACCTTCCGCTCCGTGGGCGACAGGAACTGCCAGAGCGCGAGGAAGCCGATCAGCACCAGGATGACCGCCGGCCCGGCGACGTAGACGACGGGGAACGGCTTCTTGGAGGAGGGCTCGGCCATCGTGCTCGGCGCGAGCTTATGCCTACAGATGAAGCGCGCGACCCTGGGGAATGCGACGCCTTGAAGCGCCGATACCGAGGCACACCGGGTAGAGGAGCAGCAGCACGACGAGCGCGCCGACGTAGCAGGACGCAGCCCGAGCTTGTCGTGAATGCCGAGCATCCACGCGCGAGATGCAGCAGGTGGATGTGCAGCAGGTAGTAGAAGAGCGCGACCGACCGAACAGCTGCAGAGGACCGCCGAAATCCGGGGCGTTTGCGGGTCACCACGAAGAAGCCGGCGAGCAGCAGCGACGCGATCCCGAGCTCGAGGGTCGCGAACGTGATGCTCGGCGGGTACTTGCTGACGTGCAGCCACTGCACGAGCGAGCCGTCGTCGCGGTGGAGCAGCATGTTGCCGTAGCCGTCGATGCCGCGCAGCACGACGAACGTCGCGAGCGCGACGACGCCGCACGTCGCGAGCACGCGCGGCGCGCGATGCTCCCGTCCGCCGCTGCGGCGCGCCACGCCAGGAGCGACGGCCGAGCACCCAGCCGAGCATCATCATGCCGAGCCACGGCAAGATCGGGTACGCGACGATGAAGCGACCGTCGAAGAAGAGGCCCGCCGTGAGGAAGAGCGCCGCTGGCAGCGTGCGCTCGACGCCAAGCGCGAGAGCGCGCCGACAGCGCCTCGCCGCCGAGGAGGATCGCGAGCGCCACCGTATCAGCGCGCGATCGGAGAGCCGGCGCAAGAGCGCCATGGCCATCAGCGAGCCGCCGATCGCGTAGAGCACCTGGAAGAGCACGCGCCCCGGGTCGAGCATGACCGGCGACATCCACAGCGATCTCGAAGGCGACGATGAGCGCGCCGCGCGTGACGGATGTAGCGATCGATCGTGCGCTCGGCGGCGTCGTCCCGTTCGCGCGAGCGGCTCGCCGTTGCACCGCGATCGCGAGCGACATGCCGGCGAGGAGCACGAACGTGGGCGCACAGAGGTGGGTGATCCAGCGCGTGAGGAACTGCGCGGCCGGGAGCGGCGAGCCCGGCTTCCAGAAGAGGACCGAGTCGGTGAACACGCGGCCGCGATTCATCGTCTCGGAGGCGTGATCGACGGTCATGAGGACCATCACGAGGCCGCGCATGCACGTCGAGCGCCGGGAAACGATCGGGCCGCGCGCGTCATCGGGTCAGAACGTGAAGCCGTACTGGAGGGGCATGAACGGCGCAGGCAAAGCGCGGGTTGGCGGTCGTCGGGTCGCGCGGCGTGGCGACGGCGACGTCACCGAGCAACGTCTCGCGACGGCCGTACACGTCGGGCTCGCGATACGGCGACTCGTTCACCTGCGGCTCGTGCGAGCGCGAGAGCAGCCACACGAAGCCGGCGACCGCCGCGGCCGCGCCGATGCCGATGCACACGTAGCCCGTGGTCTTGTACGTGCTGGAGACCTCGGCGTTCGTCGACGAGGGCTTGCCTCCGGTGAGCGACGAGTTGGTGACGTCGCTGAGCGCGATGAAGAGCAGACCGCTCAGCACGAAGGCGCCGCCCGAGCCCATCAAGACGATGCTGCCGATGAGCGGGCCCACCGACGCGGGCCGCACCTCGAGGTCGACCTCGGAGCCGAGGTCGGACGGCACACGAAGGTGTGCGGCTCCTCGTCGTTGCTCGCGAGCATGACGCGGAACTCGCTGTTCCCGGGGACGTCGGCGGTGCACGGCGATGCACAGACGAACGTGTACGACCCGTCGGCGCGATGGATGTACATGCGCGCGGTGCCCTTGTTCCTCAAGGTGCGCAGGTGGACGCGGACGGGGGCCCCGACGGGCGCGAGCCGGGACCGGAGCGGCTGGCGCGGCGCGGGCGCGGCAGGCTGCGGCTGCTGCTGCTGCTGCTGCTGCGCCGACGCATCGGCGGCGGTCAGCGCGAGCGCGAGGACGGTGACTGCCGCGAGGCAATGGGCGCTTCATCGCGAGCCCGAGCGTACCACCGCGGGCGGCTCATTCGCGCTTCCCGCGGCTCATCTTGCACCTACGCGGCGCGAGGTGCGAGAGCCGTTCGCACGCAGCTCTGCGCTCGTCACGGGCTCGTAGTCTGCGCGAGCTCCGACCCGCAGCCGCGCCCGGACTTCGTCGAGCGGACGGTCGAGCAGCGTCTCCCAGGCGATCCCGGGGAGCCACTCCGCGCGCATGCCGCGGCGATAGCCCTCGCGCAGGACGCGCCAGATCTTGGGCTCGCCCTTGACGACGGCGAGGAACACGACGAGCCCGACGCCCGGGTTCCTCGTCTGCGCGTACGAGAAGGACAGCAGCGCGGCCTCGCCGACGAGGTCGAGGCCGTAGCCGCTCACGACGTGCCAGAGATCGTGCGTATCGCGCATGCGATCACGGAGGAAGCGCATGTCGTCGGACAGCGTCTCGGTGCTGGCCCCGCCGGCGAGGCTCGCATCGACGATGCCCTGCGGCGTGATCCCTTCGCGCTCCACGAGCGCGAGGTAGGCGCGTCCGAGCGTACCTTCCGGGAAGGGCACGCAGCGCTTCGCGATCGGAGAGCCGCGCGCCGAGATCAGGCTTCGTGGCGAGCAGCTGGCGGCCATCCTCGGTGCTGCGCATCCTCGCGAGCATTCGCTGCGGCGCGCGGCCGGGGAGGTTGTCGATGATCGTGAAGACCTGCGGCAGGTCATCGGGGTCCTTCGACAGCGCGCCGAGCGCGCGAAGAGCGACCATGGGACGTGTACGGGGCGACGACGAGCTGAGCATGGACAAACCTCCTCCAAGGCCGCTCAGGCAGCGTCCCGAGCAGCACTGTCGACACGTTTGTAGATAGCGCTATCTACAAACTTGTCAACTGGGTCGCGTGCAGAAACAATGGTCAGCTCCGTGAAGAAGACGAGACGACGGCGAAAACGAAGAGGAAGCCGAAGACGCCCGCGTCGCGTCGCCGCCGCCTCTCGTCCGAGGATGCGCGCGAGGCGATCCTCGCGGCGACGGAGAAGAGGCTTCGCGAGGTGGGGCCCGATGCGCTGCGCCTCCAGGAGATCGCGCACGATGTGGGTCTCTCCCATCCGACCGTGCTTCATCACATCGGGAACCGTGAGGCGCTCGTCGCGGCGGTCGTTGCGCGGTCGATGGTGGCGCTCGAGGCGGATCTCATCGCGTGCTTCACGCAGGACACCGCGC
>CAVUYD010000005.1:0-236384 GCA_963745645.1 uncultured Actinomycetes bacterium | reverse complement strand
ACGCGCGCTCGCGGCGGGCTCTCTCGGAGGCGCTGCCGGCCCTGGGCTTCCACGTCTTCGAGGCCCGCGCCGGCGCACTGCGCCCCTGGGAGGAGCGCCGGGTGCTCGGGTTCCGCATCGCGGAAGGCGACGCCGCGTCGCTCCTCTACCTGCCCTTCGTGTCGCTCGCCTCCGCGCTCGAGGCCTGGAACGAGGCGGGAGCCGCAGCGGCCGCGGCGGATCCGGGACGGTTCCTCGAGACCGCGCGTGCCCTCACCGCGCGCTTCGATCCGCGCTCCGGCGGCGCGGTCCCCGAAGGCGGCGCCCGGGGAGACGGCCGGATCGGTCCTCCAGGCCGCGGCTCTTCTCGCCGACGGCTTCGACGCGGCCGAGGCCGCGGCCGCGGCCGGCGTCATACCGGAGCGCGCGGCGGATGCGCTCGCGCAGGCGGCGTCCGCCGGATGTCCGTCCGGGCGGGCGACGCGTCGTACCGGTTCCGCGACGGGAGCGAGCGGGCGCTCCTCGCGTCCCGGGCGCCGCGGGGCGCCCGGCGGGACGCCGTCGCCCGCCTCGAGAAGATCGGGCTCCCGCCGGCGCGCTTCGTGCCGGCGGCCCTCGCCCGCGGCGATCCGCGCGATCTCGCGGCGGCGCTCGAGCTCCTCGAGGGAGGCGACACCGCGCTCGCCGCGGCGCTCTTCGCGCGCGCGCCCCGGGAGGAGCCGGACCTCGCCGCCGCGGCGGCCCCCTGCTCCTGCCGCGTCGCCGCGGCGCGCGCTCTCGCCCGCCTCGGCGAGCCTGCCCGCGCCCTCGCGCTCTGCCCGGGGGGAGGCGACGACGAAGACCTCGCGCGGGCGGCCCTCCTCGTCGAGCTGCGCCGGAACGCGGAAGCCCGCCGGATCCTGGACCGCCTCGCCGAGTCCTCCCCGCCCCCGGCCCTCCCGCGCGTCGAGGCGCTCCTGCTCCGCGCCGAGCTGGACGAGCGCGCCCACCGCTACGCGGAGGCGGCCGCGGGCCTCGCCGCGGCCGAGCGGCTCCTCGGCGGGATCGCGGATCGCGCTCGCCGCGCGGGCCGCGCGAACCGCCGGCTACCTCGCGAACGACCTCGGCCGTACCGGCGAGGCGATCGCCCTGTTCCGGAGGTCGGGCGAGCTCGCGCGCGACGTCCGCGGGCGCGCGGACGCGGCCTACGACGTCGCGTACGCGGCCCTGGACGGCGGCCGCCTGGACGTCGCGGCTCGCGAGCTGGACGACGCGCTCGAGCTCTACGCCGAGGCGGGGGACGAGGCGCGCTACCTCTCGGCGCTCGGGAACCGGATCGACCTCTTCCTCCGGGCGGGGGACGCGCCCGCCGCGCGGCCGGTGCTCGAGCGCGTCCTCGCCCACGAGCGGGCCGCGGGCCGCGCGCATCAGATCCTCTTCGCCCTTCCCGCCGCCCAGGAGCTCGCCCTCCTCGACGGCGACGACGCCGCCGCGTCCGCGGCGTTTCGCGAGGCCGAGCAGCTCGCCGCGGCGGCCGACGGCCGCGCACCCCGTCTGGCGCGAGATCCTCCTCTTCGAGGCGGAGCGCCGTCTGGGTGCGGGGGACGCGGACGGATGTGCGCGTCTCGTCGCCGAGGCGGCCGCGATCCCGGACAACAGCTCCCGGACCGAGCCGAGAGGCGCCGGCTCCTCGCGTCCGCCTGCCGCGACCTCGGACGGCCGCACGACCCGCGCGACGTCGACGCGCGCGAGCGGGAGCTCCTCGCCGCCGAGGAGGTCCTCGCGGCCGGCGCCCGTCCCGGGGACGCGCCCCTCGCGGCGCTCGAGTCTCTCGCGCTCTCCCGCGACGCCGGCCTCGCCGTGCGCCGGCTCTTCGAGTGGGCGGGCCGGTTTCCCGCGGCGTTCGCGGCGCCGGGCGGAGCGCCGCTCGTGCGCCTCGGACGGCGTGCCGCAGCCCGGGCGGGGCTCGCACGGGCGGAGGAGCGCTTCGCCGCCTTCCTCGAGAGGAGCGCGCCCGCGGCGACGCCGGCTCCGGCCGCGGCGCCGCCCCGCTCCGACGTCGTCGCCGAGGACGCCTCGACGCGGGCCGTCTTCGAGGAGGTGGCGCGGATCGCCCCGTCGGCCCTCGCTCTCCTCGTGCGCGGCGAGAGCGGCACGGGGAAGGAGATCGTCGCGCGCGAGGCCCACCGGCTTTCCCGCCGCCGGGGACCGTTCGTCGCGGTGAATCTCGCGGCGCTCCCCGCGACGCTCGCCGAGTCGGAGCTCTTCGGCCACGCGCGCGGGGCGTTCTCGGGCGCCGACCGCGAGCGGCGGGGCCTCGTCGAGGAGGCGTCGGGGGGCACGCTCTTCCTCGACGAGATCGGCGACCTGCCTCTCGCCCTGCAGGGCAAGCTCCTGCGCGTCCTGCAGGAAGGCGAGGTGCGGCGCCTGGGAGAGACGGCCGTCCGGCGCGTGGACCTCCGCGTCGTCGCGGCGACGCATCGGGAGCTGCCGGCGCTCGTCGATCGCGGCGAGTTCCGCGGGGACCTCTTCTACCGCATCGCGGGACACGAGGTCGTGCTCCGCCCGCTGCGCGAGCGTCCCCGGGACCGCGCGCGCCTCGTCGCGCGTGCGCTCGACGGGCGTGCGGTCCTCTCGCCGGACGCCGCGGCGGCGCTCGACCGCTGGCGCTGGCCCGGCAACGCGCGCGAGCTCCTCGCCGCGCTCGAGTCGGCGTGCACGCTCGCGGCTCCGGCCCGTGTCATCGGGCTCGAGCACCTCCCGCGGCCGATCCGCGAGGCGGCCGCTTCACGCCCCGCCGCGCGGCGCTGGAAGGAGCGGCTCGACGACGCGCGGCGCGAGGCGATCGAGTCGACGCTCGAGGCCACCCGGGGGCGGCGCGCCGAGGCCGCGAAGCTCCTCGGCATCTCCCGCCAGTCGCTCCTGTACGAGATGAAGAAGCTCCGGATCGGCTGACGCGCGCGGACGCTAGACTCCGCGCGTGCCGCCGCTCCGACGCCTGATCGAGGTCCCGCTGCTTCCTCCTCGGGGCGGCCACCGTCGTCTTCTTCCTGATCCACATGATCCCGGGCGACCCGGCGGCCGCGATGCTCGGCGAGGGCGCGGCGCCGGCGGACGTCGCGGGCCTGCGCCGGGACCTCGGCCTCGACCGGCCGCTCCTCGGGCAGTACGCCGCGTGGCTGTCCGGCGCGCTCCGCGGCGACCTCGGCTCGTCGATCCTCACGAAGCGCAAGGTCACGCGGGAGATCCTCGCGGCCGTTCCCGCGACGGCCGAGCTCGCGGGCGCCGCCTTCCTCGGGGCTCTCCTCGTCGCCGTACCGGCGGGCGTCGCGTCCGCCCTCGCGCGCGGCAAGCCCCTGGACGGCATCCTTCGCGCGGCGTCGCTCCTCGGAGTCTCGACGCCGAACTACGTCTCGGGGCCTCTCCTCGTCCTCGTCTTCTCGGTCGGGCTCGGACTCCTGCCCGTCTCGGGGCGCGACGGGCGCGGCGCGATCGTCCTCCCGGCCGCCACGCTCGCCTTCGCGCTCGCGGCACTCCTTTCGCGGATGGTGCGGGCCTGCCTCGCCGAGGAGATGGACCGCCCCTACGTCGCGGCGGCCATCGCGCGCGGGGAACGTCCGCTCGTCGCGATCCTGCGCCACGCGGGACGGAACGCGCTGCCGCCCGTCCTCGTCGTCGCGGGCCTGCAGTTCGGGTCGCTCCTCACGGGCGCCGTCGTGACCGAGACGATCTTCTCCTGGCCCGGCGTCGGGCGCCTCCTCGTCCAGTCCATCCAGCGCCGCGACTACCCGCTCGTGCAGGGCTGCGTGCTCTTCATCGCGGTGACCTTCATCCTCGTGAACGCCGGGGTGGACGCGCTCGCCGCGGCCCTCGACCCGCGGGCCCGCGCGCGCGTCCCGGGGGGCGCCGCGTGAAGGCCCCGGCCAAAGTCGCGGCCGCCGTCCTCGGCCTCGCGGTCCTCGCGGCAATCCTCGCGCCGCTCCTCCCGTCGGCGCCCGCGACGCGCATCGACCTGACGCGCCGCCTCGTCCCGCCGGCCTCGGCGCCTCCCCTCGGGACCGACGAGCTCGGGCGCGATCTCTTCTCGCGCCTCCTGCGCGGCGCCACGGTCTCCCTCGGCGTCGCGGGCGCCGCGGTCCTCCTGTCGGCCGCGCTCGGCTCGACGCTCGGCCTCCTCGCGGGAGAGCGCGGCGGCGCGTGGGACGCCGCGCTCGGGCGACTCGTGGACCTCGTCCTCGCGTTCCCGGGGCTCCTCCTCGCCGTCGCGCTGGCGGCGGTCCTCGGGCCCTCCGCCCGCAACACCGTCGTCGCGCTCGCGGCCGTGGGCTGGGTGCCGTACGCCCGGCTCGCGCGCACCGAGGCCCGGCGCCTCTCGACGCGGGACTTCGTGGCCGCGGCGCGCGCGGCGGGCGCGTCGCGGGCGCGTCTCCTCGCGGTGCACGTCCTCCCGAACGTCGCGTCGCCGCTCCTCGTGCAGGCGACGCTGCACCTCGCGGCGGCCGTCCTCGCGGAGTCCGCGCTCTCCTTCCTCGGCCTCGGGGTCCCCCCGCCCGCCCCCTCGTGGGGCGCGATGCTCGCGGGCGGGCGGACGCACGTCCTCGACGCCCCGCACGTCGTCCTCGCCCCCGCGGTCGCGATCCTCGTCCTCGTCCTCGGGACGAACGTCCTCGGCGACGCCCTCGTGGACCGCCTCGACCCGGCCCGCCGACCCGCATGAGCACCGTGAGCGCCGCCCCGGAGCCCCGTCTCGGCCGGGCCGCCGCCCTCGGGCTCGCGATCCTCGCCGTGCTGCCGTTCCTGAACGGGCTGCCGGCCGACTTCACGTACGACGACAAGCTCATCATCTGGGCAACGAGCGGATCGCCTCGCCGTCGAAGGTCGACGAGGTCTTCACGACGCAGTACTTCGGCGGCTCGCTCGCGTCGGCCCAGAACTACCGTCCCGTCCTCCTCCTGACGTACGCCGTCCAGCGCTGGATCCACGGAAACCGCGCGTGGCTCTTTCGCGCGGTGAACATCGCGCTCCACGCGGCGGTCACGGTCTTCCTCGCGGCGTGGCTCGTGGAGCTGGGCTTCGCGGCGCGCGCCGCGCTCGCCGCGGGGTCCCTCTTCGCGGTCTTCACGATCCACGTGGAAGCCGTCACGTCCCTCGTGGGCCGCGCCGAGCTCCTCGCCGCGCTCAGCGTCCTGGCGGTCGCGCGCCTGTGGCTGCGGGCGACGGCCGGCGAGCGGCTGCGGGCCACGCCTTACGCCGGAGCGCTCGGCGTCTTCCTGGTGTCCGTCTTCGTGAAGGAGAACGCGATCGTCGCGCCCGGCGTCGTCCTCCTCGGCGAGCTCTTCAGGGGCGGCCGGGGCCGGCTCGCCGCGCGAGGCGTGGGCCGCGCTTCCGCGATCCGCGCGCCGGGCTCTCTCGGGGTTCCTGGGCCCCATCGCGGTCCTCTTCGCGGTCCGCGTGATCGTGATCCACGGCTTTCTCGTCTCGCGCGAGGCGGGCATCTTCGATCTCGAGAATCCCCTCGTCGTGATGAAGCCGGCGCTGCGCGCCGCCAACGCGCTCTCGCTCGCGGGCCTGTACGCGCTCCGGACGTTCCTCCCGATCGGTCTCTCGGCCGACCACTCGGCGTACGCGCTGCGCCTCGCGGAGAGTTTCCGCGAGGGACGTGCGTACGCGGGGATCGCGTTCTTGGCGGCGCTCCTCGCCCTCGCGATCACGTTCTGGCGGCGCCGCCCGCTCGCCGCGCTCGGGACCTGCCTCTTCGCCGGCTCTCTCTTCCCGGTCTCCAACGTCCCGTTTGTGATCGGGACGATCTGGGCCGAGCGCCTGGCCTACCTTCCATCCGCCGGGCTCGCGGCGCTCGCCGCCGGCCTTCTCCGGGCCTCGCGCTCGAGGTGCCGCGGCCGTCGCGCGTCCCGTGGAAGGAGGCGCTCCTCGCCGCCGCGGTCCTCGCGTACGGCGTCGGCGCCGCGGTGCGGAATCTGGTGTGGGCGGACGACAAGACCCTCTACGCGGACATGGTCGTGAAGGTCCCGAACTCGGCGAAGGCGCACTACAACGTCGCGTGGGAGGCCCAGTTGCGCGGCGATCGCGAGACGGCGATCCCGCACCTCGCGCGCGCCGTCGAGATCTTTCCGCGCTACTACGACGCGTGGGCTCTCCTCGGAAAGCAGCGCTGGGACGAGAAGAAGTGGGACGAAGCCGTCGGTTGCTACCGGCGCTCGATCCAGATCTTCGCGACGTACGAGAACGGCCGCTGGGGGCTCGCGAAGGTCCTCGAGGAGGCCGGGCGGCTCGAGGAGGCCGGGCGGGCGTTCGATGAAGGCGCGGAGGCCCTCCCGGATTCGTACCCGATCGCCTACCACCGCGCGGCGTTCCTCGAGGCGCGCGGGAAGCTCGTGGAAGCCGAAGACGCGTGGGATGACGCCGTCGAGAACGGGGACGGCGCGGTCGCGGCCCGGCTCGCCCACGCGCCGCATCCTCGTGCGCCTCGGCCGCGAATCCGAGGCGTGGGACGAGGCGCGCTGGGCGCTCGTCTCCGACCCCTCGAACGTCGAGGCGCGGCGGTTCCTCGCGGAACGCTACGAGGCGTCCGGCCGGACGCTCGCCGCCGGGGCCGAGCGCGCGCGCGCCGTCCGGTCGAATCCCGCGGACGAGGCCGCGGCCGCGGACCTCCTCGAATACGCGCTGCGGGAGCCGACGGCGCGCTCCCGCGCGCGGATGCTGCTGCCCGACATCGCGCGCGCGATCCCGCGCCCGGGCCCGCGACTCGCGCGGGCGCTCGCCGAGTTCGGCTGAGTCAGCGCCGTCTCGGGATCCCGAGGCGTCGGACGACGTCGGCGAAGCGCGGGTCGTTCCGGAGGGGATCGAATCCCCGCTCTACCCCGAGGTAGGCGAGACGGCCGTCGCCGTCGGCGCAGGACTTCTCGAGCCAGCCGAGCGACTCGGACCACTTCTTCTGTCCGAGCGTGAGGACCGCGAACGGGAACCCGCCCACGTAGCGGGTCTTCGCGAGGGCGTCGAGCTCGCGCGCGCGCGGCTTCGGCGTCCGCGGCGCGGCCGGCGAGGGCGCTCGCGTAGCCCCGAGAACGCGATCGCTTCCGGCAAGCCCGGCTCGATCTCGCGCGCCCTGCGCAGCTCGACGAGAGCCTCGTCGTAGCGCTGCCGGGCGAGCAGGGGCAGGGATACCCAGAGGTGGGGAAGCGGCTCGTGGGGAGCCATCTCGATCGCGCGGCGGATCTCCTCCTCGCCGCCCTCGAGGTCTCCGCCGAAGTAGCGGGCGAGCCCGGCGTCCATCTGGATGACGTAGTTGAGGGGATCCAGGGATCGGGCCCGTGCGATCTGGGCGTGCGCCTCGTCGAAGCGACCCGACGCGGTCAGGAAGTTCGAGTACCACTGGCGCGCTTCGGCGTCGGTCGGGTTGAGGGCGAGCGCGAGCTTGAACTCCTTCTCGGCGCCGGGCCAGTCGTGGTCGATGAAGTAGCGTGTGTCCGCGAGGATCGCGTGCGGGCCCGAGAGGCTCGGGTCGAGCGCGGCGGCCCGTGCCGCGAAATCCCGCTCCTTCGCGACGAGCTCGGCGGGCGCCGCGAGGAAGTAGTACGCGAGGAGGTGGTAGACCTCGGCGAGGCCGCACCACGCTTCGGCTTCGCGCGGGTCGAGGATTGCGGCGTCTTGGAAGTACCCGAGCGCCTTGAAGATCCCTTCCTCCGTGCGCTTGATCAGGAAGAAGCGGCCGCGCTGGACGAGGTCCCAGGCCTTCGGGTCGTGGGGACGGCCGGCGACGCGCTTCTCCTCCTCGGCGGTCAGCGCGGGCCTCAGCACGCGGGCGATGCGCGGCGCGAGATCCGCGGCGGCGGGCACGGCGTCCCCCTCGTGGTCGGTCACCTCTCCCGCCCAGAGTTGAGCCCCGCTGGCGACGTCCACGAGCTCGGCGTTCACATGGAGATCGCGTCCCTTCCGCCGCACCCGACCCACGAGGACCGTGCGCGCCTGGCAGGGAACGGCCCGCCTCGCGCGGATCGCGTCCCTGCGGCTTCGAGTAGACGGTCGCCCGCGCGAGCACCGAGAGCCCCGGCGTCCTCGAGAGGGCGTCGATCAGGGAAACCGTCACGCCTTCGGAGAGGTACTCGTTCCCCGGGTCGCCGGTCTCGTTCGTGAACGGCAGGACCGCGAGCGCGCCCGGGGCCTTGCGGAAGAACAGGAGTCCGGCGGCAGCCGCGAGAACGGCGGCGAGACAGGGCTCCGCCGGCTGCCACCGAGGCGACCCGGCTGCGGACGGGCCCGCGCTGCCGGGGCGATGACCTCGGTCTCGTCCGTCGCGGAGACGAACTCGGTGCGACGCTCCCGGAGCCCGTGAAGGGGATCCGCAGCGCGAACCCGAGGTCGGCGGCCGTCTGGAACCGGCGGTCCGGCTTCTTCTCGAGGCAGCGGAGGATCAGGCGGCGGAGCTCGGGCGGGAGACCCGTCACGAGGTCGGCCGGATCGCGAGGCTCGCCGCGCAGCGTCGCGACGAGTGCCTCCGGCGGCGTCTCGCCGGGGAACGTCCGCCGACCCGTGACCATCTCGTAGAGGACGCACCCGAGCGCGAAGATGTCGCTCCGCGCGTCGGCCCTCTCGCGCCGGATCTGCTCGGGGGACAGATACCCGGCGTCGCCGACGATCGCCTGAGGCTCCGGTGACGTCGCGCGAGGCGGCCGTGAAGGCTCATCGAGTCGTCCAGCGTGGCGATGCCGAAGTCGAGGATCTTCACCCGCCCGTCGGACGTGAGGAAGACGTTCGACGGCTTGACGTCCCGGTGCACGACCCCGCGGGCATGCGCCGCCTCGAGACCCTCCGCCAGCGCGAGCGCGATCTCCGCGGCGCGCCGCCACGGCAGCGGCGCCTTCGTCCAGCCGCGCCTTGAGCGTCTGCCCCTCGAGGAGCTCCGTCACGGCCCACGAGACGCCGCCCTCGAGCCGACGTCGTGAAGGTCGAGGATGTTCGGGTGAGAGAGCGCGGCGACGGCCCGGGCCTCGCGGTCGAACCGCGCGCGGGCGACGGGGTCGATGCCAGCGCGTCCGGCAGGACCTTGATCGCGACGTCGCGCCCAGGCGCGTGTCGCGGGCGCGCCAGACGTCGCCCATGCCCCCCCGAGCCGAGCGGCGCGAGGATCTCGTACGCACCGAGGCGGTCGCCTGAGTGGAGCGTCACGTGACGGGATCGATTCTAGGCGCTTGCCTCCCCGGCGGACAATTGGTCAGAAGGTCTTGGTGAACGAGACGTAGACGCCGTCGCGCCCCGCCGTGAACCCGTCCCCGCTCCGGCTTTCGAGCGCGGCGTTACGCGAGAAGGAGAGCTCGATCTCCGAGGACCAGAAGAACCCGCTCGTGAGGCCGATCGTGACGGCGTTCGGGGAGTCGGTGCGCTGGATCGGGGTGCCGGACGCGTCGCGGACGGTCCGGTCGACGGACGCGAGCGTGCCCCTGAGGTGCAGGAAGAGGAAGAACGCGAGCTGGGCCGCGAGCTCGAGGCTCGCGATCACGTAGCCGCGCGAGACGATCTCGTCGAGGCCGGCCGTCGGGAGGACGGGGCGCGCGATCGTCTCGTAGTCCCCGGCGTTCGATCCGCCCGACAGCCGGAACGCCGAGAAGCGGTCGAGGTCCGAGCCCGTCCCGGCGTAGACCGAGCCGCCAGGACGCGGTGCCGGCGCGTCCCCGACGGGCAGCGGGAGCGCGGCGAGGGCGAACCCGCTGCAGGGCGGTCCACGCCCGGGTGTCCGCGGCGGCATGGGCGCCCGTCGGGCCGCCGCCCCAGTCCTCCCAGCCCGCGCGGTGGGCGGCCCAGGCGTCGAGACCCGGCGGCCCATCCGGCGTGCGGGAAGCTCGAGGAGGTTGCGCGTGAGCGCATCCGCGCGGACGCGCGCGTGCAATCGTCCTTCATAGGAGTTCGAGGGGTCGACGAACGCGGGTGCCGCCGAGGAGCCCTTCGAAAAGAAGAGGAACCCCGGCTCGTAGGAGAGGGACCCTTCGAAGAAATTGTCGGCGTGACCCGGCGCGAGCGCGCGCCGGAAGGCGACGCCGGCGCCCGCGCGGATCGAATGCCAGTCGAGCTCTTCCGCTCTGGAGGCGTTCGCCGCCCGCGTATTCCGACCGCGCCCAGGGGAACGTCGTGTTCTCGAACGTGAGGACGAAGTCCGCGTCCCGGGCGATCCGGCGGTTCCAGCGCACGTCGTCGTAGATTCCGACGAGGACGGCCCGCAGGCGCCTCGCGCCGCCGTCCCGCTGCCGCCAGAGGAGGAGCGCCGCCTCCGGGTTCACGGTTTTCCCGTCCGGCCCGTCCGGGATCCAGCCGACATCCGCGAAGGCCTCGGTGACCGTCGTCCGGTCCCGGGCGGGGACGTCGAACGTGATCCCGAAGGCGGTGCGCGTAAACGCCTCTCCGGCCAGGATCGTGGCTTCCTGGCCGACCCCACGGAATGCTCCGGCGAGGAGGAGCGCGATGGCCGCCGCGAACCGGACATCCGCCGGTACGCTGCGCGGCTCATGCGAACAACATGGGGCCGTGCGCCCCGGGAATCACAGGCCATTCGCAGGGAATTGATATTCTTCGGGAGATCCAAGTGGCCCTGAGGTTTGGCGACTGCGTCTTCGACCCGGAGAGCCGCCGGCTCTTCCGCGGCGGAACGCCCGTCCCGCTGTCGCCCAAGGCGTTCGCGCTCCTCGAGATCCTGGTCCGCAACCGCCCGCGCGCCATGGCGAAGTCGGAGCTCCAGGAGACCCTCTGGCCGGACACGTTCGTCGTCGAGGCGAACCTCGCGAACCTCGTCGCCGAGCTCCGGGAAGGGATGGGGGAGAAGGGCCACCGCGACGGCTGCCTGCGCACCGTGCACGGCTTCGGATACGCCTTCTCCGTCGACGCCGCCGCCGATTCGGGCGCGAGGCCCGGCGTCGTCAGCCCCTTCACCCTCGTGCGGGACGGCCGGCCGGTGCCTCTCGCCCCGGGCGAGAACGTGCCTCGGCCGGGACCCCGACTGCTCCGTCTTCGTCGACGACACCACCGTGTCGCGCCGCCACGCCCGCGTCGTCGTGCGCGGGAGCGAGGCGGTCCTCGAGGACCTCGGGAGCAAGAACGGGACGACGGTGAACGGAAGAGCGCCCGGCGGGCCGTGTCCGCTCCGGCACGGCGACGCCGTCCTCCTGGGCTCGGTGCTCTTTACGGTGCGGATCTCGGAGGCGTCGGGCGACGACCTCGACGCTCGGCCCGGCCCCGGGCGAGTCCGCGCCTCCCGACCCGCGGCTCCTAGTCCGGCTCGACGCCCTCGCCGGCCACGTCCGGAACCGCCTTCGCCGCGATCTTCGCGCGGTGCCGCCGGATGAGCCGCAGCAGGAGGACGTACGTGAGCGCGCCGGCGACGAGGGACAGCGCGAACATCCCGACCGCGATCTGCGCGCCGACGGCCCGCATCGTGGGACCGGCGGCCGTCCAGAACGAGCGGCGGAACATTTCGTGCCACGGCAGGTGCGCGATCGCCTCGCGCCTCGCCTGGAGGAGGAACCGTCCGATCGGGAGCGCGATCGCCCCCACGGCGGGCAGGGTCAGCGGGTTCACGACGAGCGTGCCGAGAAGGACGTCGACCTTGTTGAGCTTCAGGATGACCGCGAGCGAGAGCGCGATGATCCAGTGCAGCCCGATCAGCGGCGTGAAGGAGATCGCGACGCCGATCGCGAAGGACGCCGCGACGATCTCGGGGGGCGAATCGCTCCCGAGCATGTGGAGAAAGCGGGCCTTGAACGACCCCTTAGCCGGCGTCAAAGTGATCGAATCCGGCGTCGGGCAGGGGCGCCCGCCGCCCGTTGCGCACGAGCCTCACGCCCGCGCCGTCGTCGACCGTGCCGATGCGCCGCAGCTCGAAGCGCCCCGCGAGGCCCTCGACGGCGGCGAGCTTCCTCTTCGGGACCGTGAAGAGGAGGCCGAAGTCCTCGCCGCCGTAGAGCGCGGCCGCGAGGGGATCGAGTCCCGCGAGCGGGCCGAGGTCCGCGAGGGCGGAATCCACGGGAAGGAGGCCCGCGTCGACGGTGGCCCCGACGTCGGACGCCCGGCAGAGACGGTAGAGGTCGCGCGCGAGGCCGTCCGAAACGTCGATGGCCGCGGAGGCGAGCGAGCCCGCCGCGAGGGTCGTGCCGAGCTCGAGCTGCGGGCGCGGGTCGATCTGGTGGCGGATGAGCCGCGCGACCTCCTGGGCGCGCGGCGCCGGCACGCGGCGGCCCTTGGGGTCGAGCGCGACCCGCTCGGCCGAGAGACGGAAGCCCTTCTCGAGGAGGCGCAGGCCCGCGGCCGCGGCGCCGAGGGTCCCGGAGACGAAGAGGGCGTCCCCGGGCTCGGCGCCGGAGCGCCGGAGCGGAGATTCCGGCGCGTGGCCCATCGCGGTCACCGCGACGAAGACCTTGTCGGACGCGCTGAGGTCCCCGCCGACGACGGCCACGCCGTGCTCGGCCGCCGCCTCCTTCACGCCGCCCGCGAGCGTGTCGAGCCACTCGGGCTTCGTTTTCTTCGGCAGGCCGAGCGCGAGGACGGCCCAGAGCGGCCGGGCGCCCATCGCGGCGAGGTCGGAGAGGTTGACGTTCATCGCCTTGCGCCCGAGCCGGCGCGGATCGGCGTCCTTGCGGAAATCGTGGTCCTCGAGGAGGACGTCGGTCGTGACCGCGAGGCGGTCGGGGCTCACGACGACGGCGGCGTCGTCGCCGATGCCCACCTTGACGTCCCTCCGGCGCGTCGCGAACGCGGCCGCGAGGCGGGCGACGATCGCGTCCTCGGGCGGGAGGCCGGGAGCCTTCTTCACGCGGCCTTCCCGGGCTTCTTCGCGGCCGGATGCCGCTTCGGCGGCCGAAGCGCGGTGGCGGGTCCCGTGAAGGCGGCCGAGAGGACGTCGTCCACCCTCGCGGCGAAGACGAACTTCATGTCGCGCCGGACGTCCTTCGGCACTTCCGCGAGGTCGCGCCTGTTCGCCTTCGGAAGGATGACCGTGCCGATGCCGGCGCGCCGCGCCGCGAGCACCTTCTCCTTGACGCCCCCGATCGGGAGGACGTCGCCGCGGAGCGTGATCTCGCCCGTCATCGCGACGTCCCGGCGCACGCGCGTGCCGCCGACGCGCGCCGCCGCGCTTCGAGCGCGGGGAGATCGCGTGCCATTCCACACGTCGATGCCCGGGCCCGGCAGACCGACCGAATTGAGCATGCCGCCCGCCGTCTCGGTGACGCGCCGCGCGGCGTTGCCCGCCCACGGGTACGCGGCGACGGACTTCGTGGTGACCGCCCCGAGCCGCGCGGGATCGCACAGCGCCGCGAGCTCGTCGCCGTGACCGAACGTGCCGGACGCGGCGACGACGGGATTCGGCAGCGTGCCCGCACCGAGCGTGACGGACATGTCGACGCCGCGCCCCGCCCGGCCGGGGAGGCAGGCGGATCCGCACCGGTCAGACCTCCAGCCGCAACTGGCCGTCCCGGTGGTAGCTCTGCAGCGAGCGCACGTCGGGTTCGCGGCTCACCGCCTCGGCGATGCCGGCGGCCGCGGCGACGGCGGCGGCCACCGTGGTGACGCAGGCCACACCGTTCGCGATCGCGGCCCGCCGGATGTGCATCCCGTCGGCCCGCGGTCCGCGGCCGCGGGGCGTGTTCACGATCAGGTCGATGCGCCGCGACGAGATGAGGTCGATGGCGTCTGCTCCGCTCCGGGTCTCGCCCACCTTGGCCACGATGGTCTCGACCACGATCCCCTCGGCTTCGAGCGCCGCCGCCGTGCCGGTGGTGGCCGCGATGGAGAAGCCGAGCTCGGCGAACCGGCGCGCCGCGACCAGCCCCGCCGCCTTGTCGCGGTCGGCAAGCGACAAGAAGACCGTCCCCTTCTGGGGCAGCGTGTTGCCGCGCCGGCCTGGCTCTTCGCGAACGCCATGCCGAACGTGCGGTCGATGCCCATCACCTCGCCGGTCGAGCGCATCTCCGGACCGAGCAGCGTGTCCACCTCCGGGAAGCGGTTGAACGGCATGACCGCTTCTTTGATCGCGACGTGGTCACCGACCGCGGGCGGTCGCAGCAGCCCTTCGGCGCGCAGCTGCTTCGAGCGTGGCGCCGACCATCAGCCGGGCCGCCACCTTCGCGAGCGGCACACCGGTGGCCTTGCTGACGAACGGCACCGTGCGGCTCGCCCGCGGGTTCGCTTCGATCACGAACACCTGCCCGTCCTTGACCGCGAACTGCACGTTGAGGAGGCCGACGACTTCGAGCGCAGCGGCAAGCGCGCGCGTATGACGTTCGATCGTGTGCAGCACGCCGGCCGCGAGCGTCGGCGGCGGGATCGCGGAGGCGGAGTCACCCGAGTGCACACCCGCTTCCTCGATGTGCTCCATGATCCCGCCGATGATGCACTCACCCTCGACGTCGCGCAGCGCGTCGACGTCCACCTCGATCGCATCCTCGAGGAACCGGTCGACGAGCGCGGGCCGTTCGGCCGAGAGTCCCCCTTCGCGCCCGAGCGACCCGGTGTGGGCGAGCTCACCCATCGCGCGGCGCAGGTCGTCGTCGTCGTACACGATCTCCATGGCGCGCCCACCGAGCACGTAGGACGGGCGCACGAGCACCGGGTAGCCGACCGACTGCGCGATCGCGACCGCGTCGTCGGGACTGATCGCGGTGCCGCCCGCGGGCTGCGGGATCTCGAGCCGCTCGCACAGCGCGTTGAACCGCTCGCGATCTTCCGCCGCGTCGATCGATGCGGGGGACGTGCCGAGGATCGAGATGCCCGCCTGTTCGAGCGCGACCGCGAGCTTCAACGGTGTCTGCCCGCCGAGCGAGACGACCACGCCCTTCAGCGCGCCCGAGGTCGCGACCCGCTGCAGCCCTTCGCAGACGTTCAGCACGTCCTCGTAGGTGAGGGGTTCGAAGAAGAGGCGGTCGCTCGTGTCGTAATCGGTGGACACCGTCTCGGGGTTGCAGTTCACCATGATGGTCTCGTAACCGGCGTCGTGCAGCGCGAACGCGGCGTGCACGCAGCAGTAGTCGAACTCGACGCCCTGGCCGATCCGGTTCGGACCACTTCCGAGGATCACGACGGCTTCACGCGTCAACGGCGCGAGCTCGTCCTCGTCCTCGTAGGTGCCGTAGTGGTAGGGCGTGAACGCGGCGAACTCGGCCGCGCAGGTGTCGACGGTCTTGTACGTGACGTCGACGCCGGCAGCCACGCGCGGCGGCGCGGATCACGTCCGCGCCCGTGTCCCAGAGGTACGCGAGCTGCGTGTCGCCGAACCCGAAGCGCTTGGCCTGCCGCCAGTCGGCGCGGCTCATCCCCGCCCGGCCGACCTGACGCAAGCGGTCCCGCTCCTCGACGACCTGCAGCATCTGGTCGAGGAACCAGGGATCGATGCCGGTGACCTCGTGCAGGCGTTCGACCGACACGAAGTTCCGCAGCGCGGCCTCGACCTGGAAGATGCGCTCGGGTGTCGGCACCGCGGCCGCGCGCACGAGCTCGTCGACCTCGAGCGCGTCCAGCTCGTGCTCGGCCGGGTCGCAGTTGAGGCCGGCCCGCCCGGTCTCGAGCGACCGCAGTGCCTTCTGCAGCGACTCGGGGAAGGTGCGACCGATCGCCATCACCTCACCGACGGACTGCATCTGCGTGCCCAGCACCGGCGAGGCCCCCGGCAGCTTCTCGAACGCCCAGCGCGGCACTTTGGTGACGACGTAGTCGATGGTGGGTTCGAACGACGCAGGCGTCTCGCGCGTGATGTCGTTGCGCACCTCGTCGAGGCGGTAGCCGACCGCGAGCTTGGCCGCGATCTTCGCGATCGGGAACCCGGTGGCCTTGCTCGCGAGCGCGCTCGATCGTGACACGCGGGGGTTCATCTCGATGATGATGCGTTCGCCGGTGCGGGGGTCGACCGCGAACTGGACATTCGAGCCGCCCGTCTCGACGCCGATGCGCCGGATGCACGCGAACGCATCGTCACGCATCGCCTGGTACTCGACGTCCGTGAGCGTCTGCGCGGGTGCGACGGTGATCGACTCGCCGGTGTGCACGCCCATCGCATCGACGTTCTCGATCGAGCAGACGACGACCACGTTGTCGGCGTGGTCGCGCATGACCTCGAGCTCGAATTCCTTCCAACCGGTGACGGACCGCTCGATCAGGATCTCGGAGATCGGGCTCGCGGCCAGGCCGCGCGATGCCACCTCGAGGATCTCCGAGCGATCGTGCGCGATGCCGGTGCCGCCGCCGCCGAGGATGAACGCGGGCCGGATGATCACCGGATAGCCGACCTCGCCGGCAACGCGCTTCGCCTCGTCGACCGTGTACGCGATGCCCGACGGCGGGACCCGCAACCCGATCTCGGTCATCGCGTTCTTGAACAGATGGCGGTCCTCGGCGGTACGGATCGCGTCCACGTTGGCGCCGATCATCTCGACGTCGTACGCGTCCAGCACACCCTCTTCGTGCAACGCGACCGCGAGGTTCAGCCCGGTCTGCCCCCCGAGCGTCGGGAGCAGCGCGTCCGGACGCTCCTTCTCGATGATGCGCGCGAGGGTCGGGACGTCGAGCGGCTCGACGTACGTCGCGTCGGCGAATTCGGGGTCGGTCATGATCGTCGCCGGGTTCGAGTTGACGAGGACGACGCGATAGCCCTCTTCGCGCAACACGCGGCACGCTTGTGTCCCTGAGTAGTCGAACTCGCACGCCTGCCCGATGACGATCGGGCCGCTGCCGATCAGCAGGATCGTTTCGAGGTCGTCGCGGCCCGGCACTACTCGGCCGTCCCGATCAACTGCCGCTCCCATTGCCGCGTCAACTGCTGGTCCTCATCAATTCCGTGAACTCCGTGAACAGGTACCGCGCGTCGTGTGGCCCGGGCCCGGCTTCCGGGTGGTACTGCACGCTGAAGGCGTTGAGCGACGCGGCAGCGCACGCCCTCCACGTCGCCGTCGTTCAGGTTCAGGTGCGACACCGTGGCGGTGTCGGGGAGCGTCCCGGCGTCGACCGCGTAGTTGTGGTTCTGGCTCGTGATCTCGACGCGGCCCGACTCGAGGTGCTGCACCGGGTGGTTGCCACCGTGGTGGCCGAATTTCAGCTTGAACGTGCTCGCGCCGAGCGCGAGGCCCATGATCTGGTGCCCGAGGCAGATGCCGAAGACCGGCACCGTTCCGAGCAGCGCCGCGATGTTCTCCCGCGCGTCCACCACTGCAGCGGGGTCACCGGGACCGTTCGACAGGAAGACGCCGTCTGGCTCCCGCGCGAGCACGTCGGCCGCGCTCGTGGACGCGGGGACGACCTCGACCTGGCAGCCCGCAGCAACCAACTGCTCGACGATCGAGCGCTTGATGCCGAAGTCGTACGCGACGACGAAGTACGGCGCGTCGTCGGGACCGGCCGTGTACGGCTCGCGCGTGGTCACGACGCCGGCGAGGTTGTGTCCATCGGTGCCGCCGTCGGCGCGCGCCGCTTCGAGCAGCGTGTCGGGATCGGCGACGCCGAACGCACCCGGCAGCGCGCCCGCTTCGCGGATGTGGCGCGTGAGGCGGCGGGTATCGATGCCCGCGATCCCCGCGAGCCGGTGCCGGCGCAGGAAGCCGTCGAGGTCGTCGGTGGCACGCCAGTTCGAGGCGCGGCGCGCCAGATCGCGGACGATCACACCGCGGCAGTGCGGCGTGGCCGCCTGGTCGTCGTCGATATTGACCCCGTAGTTGCCGATGTGGGGGTACGTGAACGTGATGATCTGCCCGGCGTAGGAAGGATCCGTCAGGATCTCCTGGTAGCCGGAGAGCGCGGTGTTGAACACGACTTCACCCGCCGCGACACCGGATTCAGGTCGGTGACCCACGGCGACGCCTTCGAACACCGCGCCGTCGGCGAGCACCAGACGCGAGACTTCGATGCTCATGCCAGCACTCCTTCGCGGACCGTCGGGACGCCGCGCGAACACCGTGTGGCGCAGGCGGCCGGTGAGCTTCCACCCGTCCCACGGCGAGTTCACGGACCGGCTCGCGAGTCGTGGCGCGTCGACGACCCAGGCCTCGTTCGGATCGAAGACGCAGAGGTGCGCCGGTGCGCCGGGCGCGATCGGGCCCCCATGCCCGTCGGCGTCGACGCCGGCGATGCGTGCGGGCTGCCACGAGAGCGCGGCGAACGCCTGTGAAAGTGTCAGCACGCCGGGCTGGACGAGCGTCGTGTGCACGACGGCGAGCGTGGTCTCGACACCGAGCATGCCGGGTGGGGCATCCTCGAACGGGACGTCTTTCGTCTCGCGCGCGTGCGGTGCGTGGTCGGTCGCGATCGTGTCGATCGTTCCGTCGATCAGCGCGGCGCGGAGCGCATCGACATCGGATTGTTCGCGGAGCGGCGGGTTCATCTTGAACACCGGGTCGAAGCCCGCGCAGCGCTCGTCGGTGAGTACCAGGTGCTGCGGCGTGCACTCGGCCGTGACGCGCACGCCTTCGGCCTTCGCGGCGCGCACCAGGTGCGCGGACTGCGCGGCCGAGAGGTGCAGCACGTGATAGCGGCCGCCGGTCATCCGCGCGAGTGCGAGGTCGCGCGCCACGATCGACGACTCCGCTTCCGCGGGCCGGCCCGGGATCCCGAGCCGCGCCGACCACGCGCCTTCGTGCATGTGACCGCCCCGCACCAGCGCGGGATCCTCGGCGTGTTGCGCGATGACCGCGCCGGCGAGCGCGGACGCGTACTCGAACGCATGCCGCATCACCTGCGCGTCGGCGACGCAGTCGCCGTCGTCCGTGAAGATGCGCACACCCGCGTCGTAGAGCTCGCCGAGCGGCGCGAGCTCGACGCCCTTGCGGCCTTTGGTGATGCAGCCGGCCACGCGTACGTCGCACGCCGCCCGCCGGCCCCGTTCGAGCACGGCTTCGACCACCGCCGCGTCGTCGAGCGGCGGGTCCGTATTGGGCATGCACACCACCGCAGTGCAGCCACCGAGCGCAGCCGCGCGCGCGCCGCTCTCGACATCTTCGGCGTCCTCGCGGCCGGGCTCGCGGAAATGGACCTGGAGATCGACGAGGCCGGGCGTGACGATCGCGCCCTCCGCGTCGAGCACGGTCGCGCCGGCGCCGGCCGAGAGCGCAGGGCCGACCTCCGCGATGCGGCCGTCGACCACCCGTACGTCGGCGGCGCGCTCCCCCGTCGCGTCGAGCACCCGCCCGCCGCGTACGAGCAGCTCCGGCGGGTTCGTGTGAAGCGAGTCAGACAAACGGGCCTCCCGAGCCGAGCAGCGACCACAGGACCGCCATGCGGACCGCGACACCGTTCGCCACCTGCTCGGTCACGAGGGATCGCGTCGAATTCGCGACCTCGTCCGCGATCTCGACTCCCCGGTTCATCGGTCCGGGATGCATCACCAACGTGTCCGGCTTGAGCCGCGCCGCGCGCTCGACCGTGAGCCCCCATCGGCGCGCGTACTCGCGGATCGAAGGAAACAGGGCCTGGTCGATGCGCTCGCGCTGGATGCGCAGCAGATAGACGACATCGACATCCGGCAGCACCTGATCGAGGTCGTACACAACCGTCACCGGCCATCCGTCGAGGCGGTCCGGCACGAGCGTGGGCGGCGCGACGAACGTGACCTCGCAGCCGAGCGCGTGGAACGCCTTCACGTTGCTGCGGGCGACACGCGAGTTGCGGATGTCACCGACGATCGCGATGCGGCACCCGTCGAGCGACGGGCCGCGATGCGACCGGAGTGTGTACGCGTCGAGCAACGCCTGCGTCGGATGCTCGTGGCGCCCGTCGCCGGCGTTCACGACGCTCGCCTGCGACCAGGACGCGACCCGGTGGGCCGCGCCGGCGGCGGCGTGGCGCACGACGATCGCGTCGACGCCCATCGCTTCGATCGTCTGCACGGTGTCGAGCAGGCTCTCGCCCTTCTTCACCGACGACGACGAGACCGAGAACGTCATCGTGTCGGCCGAGAGCCGCTTCGCCGCGGTCTCGAACGACAGCCGGGTGCGGGTCGAGTCCTCGTAGAACAGCGAGACGACCGTCTTGCCGCGCAGCGCCGGGACCTTCGGGATGTCTCGGCGGGTGACTTCGACGAACGCGTCCGTGAGATCGAAGATCGCTTCGATGCCGGCGCGCCCCCGAAATGCCGGATTCGGGCCCGGCGAGATCGTCGACGGAGAGCAGGTGCTTCACGCGTCCTCACCCCAGATCTCGACCGCGTCGGGCGTCCCGTCGACCTCGGTGAGGCGGACACGCACGTCTTCGGCGATCTTGGTCGGCAGGTTCTTGCCGACGTAGTCGGCCCGGATCGGCAGCTCCCGGTGACCCCGGTCGACGAGCACCGCGAACTGCACCGCGCGCGGTCGCCCCAGCTCGAGGAGCGCTTCCAGCGCGGCCCGCGTGGTGCGCCCGGTGAACAGCACGTCGTCGACGAGCACGACCACGCGGTCGGTGATGTCGGGGACCTCGGTCGGCCCGAGCGGCGCGACCGGCCGCAACCCGATGTCGTCACGGTAGAAGGCGACGTCGAGCGTGCCCGTGGGCACGTCCACTGCCTCGAAGCTCGTGATCGCGGCACCGATGCGGCGGCGCGAGCGCCACGCCACGGGTGTACATCCCGACGAGCACCGTGTCCTGCGCGCCGTGGTTGCGCTCGACGATCTCGTGCGCGATGCGGGTGATGGCCCGGCGCAGGTCGGCGGCGTCGAAGACGCGGGTGCGGAGCACCGGCCCGGAACCGGCCTCACCCTTGCGGTCGGGACCGGCCTCACCCTTGCGGTCGGGACCGGCCTCACCCTTGCGGTCGGGACCGGGGGCGTTGTCGACTGACGGCGTGTGTGCTGGCGCGTCGCGCGCGGGCATTGCATCTCCTCCGTAGGGACCTCTCGGGATCCCCTTCACGGTCCGGCCGAGGGTAGCAGTCGCCCGCGTGCGAATTCGGGGTTTTCAGGCGCGGGAGGCCGCGACGGTCTGCCGGCCATGGTGCGCGGCGAGCAGCTCGTCGAGGACGGCGTCGGCCTCGGCGCGGGCCGCGGGATCGGCGCCCGCGGCCGCGAACTCGTCGCGGTCGATCACCGCGCCCACGCTGTCGACGCGCGGATCTTCGAGCCGGTCCGCGAGTGCGTGGGCGTACTCGCGCGGCGTCTCCGCGGGTGCTCGCGCGCGACGCACGCGCGCCACCCAAGCGTTCGAGCCGGCCGAGCGCGCTGCTCGCCCACGACGTCCGCCGGCGGAAGCGGCGCCGGAAGCGCGCGACGAGGTGCGGCGCCGAGATCGCGAGCCACACCAGGAGTCCGAGCGCGATCGCGAACTGCACCAGGTGGTCGCGCGCTTCGTCCATCCACGATCCCGCGCGCGGTGCGTCGCCCGCGAGCGGCACCGAAGCGGTCGGATCGAACCCCTGCCACCCGACCCCGGGGAAGTAGATCTCGGTCCACGCGTGCGCGTCGCGCTCCCGGACGACGAAGTGACCCGAGAGCCCGTCCTTCTCGCCGGGGACGAATCCCGTCGCGAGGCGGGCGGGGATCCCGACACTGCGCGCGAGCACCGCCATGCTGCTCGAGACCTGCTCGCACCAACCGAGGCGCGACGTGAAGAGGAAGTAGTCGACGACATCGGCGCCGCGCGGCGACAGCGGCGCTTGGAGCGAATACCGGGTGTGCGTCGAGAGCCATTGCTCGATGGCACGGACCTTGTCGTAAGTGGTCGGCGCGTTCGCGGTGATCTGCTCGGCGAGGGCGCGGACGCGCGGTGACGTCTGCGGCGGCGCCGCGTACTGGCGCTCGACCGCACGCGGAACCTCCAGCTGCCCGGCCGCGCGCAGGTCGTCGGCGGTCGGGAGACTGCTCTTGCTCACGACCGTGTAGACCGCGTCCTTGCCGAACTCGCCGCGCACCATCGCAGTGCCGTCGGCGTGGCCGAGGATGATGCGATCGGACTCGACCGACACCGCGCTCGGCGCCGCGAACAGCACCTCCGAGAACCCGGTCTCGATGTGGAACGTCTGGCGCATCGCCGTACCGTGCAGTGCCCCGACGTCGTACGGATCGGGCTGCAACTGGTAGGTGTTCCCGTCGCGTTGCAGCCGCGCCGGCACGCCTTCGTCGCGGCGCGTCCAGCTGCTCTGACCGTCCCAGGTGTCGAACACCTCACCCCGCCAGAAGTCCGCGCGGGCGCGTCGACCGTGAACACCACGCGGTCCGAGAGCCGCGGCCGGCTCGTCATGTCGAGTCGGGGTGTCGTCCGCAGGGAACCGGGCGCGGAGAGCCCGTCCCCGAGCGACGGCAGCGTGCCCGGCCACATGCGCCGGCCGACGTGGTCGGTGACCGTCGGGACGACCGCGACCGCGACGACGACCACGATCGCGGCAACGAGCGCGGCGACTCGCAACGCCTCGGGCACGCGTGGCGCGAGCGCGTGCCCTTGCGCCAGTTGCGGGATGCGCTCGGCCTGGGCGCGGTCGACGAGCACGAGCGCGACGAGCGTCGCGCCGGCCCACAGCACGATGAGCGTGCTGTCGGTGGTCGGGAGTGCGGCGTGGCGCAGCGCGCCCAGGCCGGCGAGGCCGAGCATCACCACCGCGACGCGCCGCGTCGGCAGCGACGGCAGCGCGACGACGGCGAGGATCGCGGCCAGGCCGCCGGCCACGGCACCGAGTGCGGCCGGGAACCCGAGCCGGGGTGCGGCCGCCGCGCCGATCGCGCCGAGGGCGATCGCGCTGACGACGGCCACGGGTCGCCACGGCGATCCGGGTGCGCCCGGGTCGCGGCGTTCGCGCGGCGGGGAGCCGGTACTCATGGCTCCCTCCGCTCCGAACCGACGGGCCTACGGCGTGAAGGTCTCCGCTGCGTCCGCACGGTGCTCATGGTCGCCCGGTCACAGTGGCTCGAGGGTGATCGGCCGCGGCGGGGCCGGAAGCCGGTCGACGCTCATGTCCGCGGCGCGCACCCACTGCTGCGGCCAGTCGTCGGGCGGCGTCGCAGGCGCGCCGCTCGTCGCGTACGCGAGCCGGTGCCCGAGCTCACGTGCGTCGCTGACCGGCGCCAGGCGCGGCCCGTCCGGTTCGTTCGTCGCCAGGAGCACGCGCCCGCCGCGGGCGAGGACCGCGCGCCCGATGCCCGCGGCCAGGCTCGCCGCAGTCTCCGCCGGCGACTCCGAACCCGCGAGCCCCGGGGGTTCCGTGAGATCCACGACCAGCGCGACGCCTTCGTTCGCGGGCGGATCGTGCTCACGCACGACCAGCGTGCCGCGCCGCGCGCTCGACGGCCAGTGCACGAGCCGCGCCGGGTCGCCGGGAACGTACGGGCGCACGGTGCGCACGAGGTCGGCACCCGTTCCGGACACCGCCTCCGCCGCGGGCGCGTCGACGCGCGCGGCCGGACCGGCTGCACGATCGCGCCGGCCGTGCGGGCGCGGCGGTGCGACCGCGATCGGTGCGGGCAGTGCGACGCGCACCTGGCGCGTCCGCACGAAGACACCGAGCGGCGCCGAAGTGCGGATCTGCACACGGACGTGGTCGAACACACCCCGGCGCGTCGCGAAGTGCGGGATGATCCCTGCGGTGGGCACCGAGGTGCGCCACCACCGGCCGCTCGGGTCGAGCACTCGGATCTCGACCCGCGACGCCCGTCCGCGCACCTGCACGTGCAGGCGGACTTCGTCACCCACGGTTGCGTCCGACGGCGCCGAGACCGCGATCTCGACGCGTGACAGCGTCACGATCGGCCACACCACACCGATCGCGAACAGCGTGAAGGCGAAGATCCCGACTGCGACCGCGCGTTCCTCGCCGGTGACGCCGCCGGCCGCGACGCCGTACGCGCCCAGCGCGAACAGCACGACGGCGGTGATCGTCAGGTCGCCGGGGCCGTGCGCACGCTCCGATGGGAGACGGGCCGACGGGCCGGCCGCCGGCGCGCGGGCTCCGGCGTCGTCGGGCCGGGTCCAATCGCGGCTGTCGCCCGTCAAGGCGACGGTATGGCGACGGTGCCGGTGATCTCGCCGACGATGCGCGCGCCGGCGACGGGATCGACGCCGCTCGAGAGCGTGAGCCGGTGGCCGAGCGCGGCGGGCGCGACCGCTTTGACGTCGTCCGGGGAAACGAAATCGCGGCGCATCACGGTGGCGTGCGCACGGGCCGCGTTCAGCAAGCCGAGCGATGCGCGCGGCGAGGCGCCGAGCAGCACGTCCGGATGGACGCGGGTCGCGTCGGCGACGTCGAGCACGTAGTCGAGCACCGAGTGCGCGCAGTGCACCTGGCGCACCGCGACGATCGTGTCCGAGAGCTCCTCCGGGGTCGTGACCGGATCGATCGCGGCCAGGGCGTCGACACCACCTTCACCCTCGAGGATCTCGCGCTCGGCGGCGCGGCCGGGCAACCCGAGCACCGCGACGAGCGCGAACCGGTCGAGCTGGCTCTCCGGCAGCGGGAAGGTACCCGCGCTCCCGTACGGGTTCTGCGTGGCAACGAGGAAGAACGGCTGCGGCAACGGGTGGCTCTCGCCGTCCACCGTCACCTGGTGCTCTTCCATCGGTTCGAGGAGTGCGGCCTGCGTGCGCGGCGACGCGCGGTTCACCTCGTCGACGAGCACGACGTTGGCGAAGATCGCGCCGGCGCGGAACTCCCACTCACCGGTGCGGGGTCCGTACACCGAGGTGCCGGTGACGTCCGCCGGGAGCAGATCCGGCGTGCACTGCACGCGCCCGAACCGGCCGCCGATCGCGGCCGCGAGCGACTTGGCGAGCAGTGTCTTGCCGGTGCCGGGCACCCCTTCGACGAGCAGGTGGCCACCGGACAGCAGCGCGACGAGCGCGAGCCGCACGGTGTCGGGCGCGCCGCGCACCGCGCTCTCCACGGTGTCGGACAGCGCGCCGGCCACCGCCCGGGGATCTCGTGAGCCGCCGGGGACGGGCGCGATCGACTGCTGCATGCCGAAGAAAGGCTAGGCGACGAAATCACCCCTGCTGAACGGGCGGTTCAGTCGTGCGCTTCGGTCGGGCCGAAGTCGCCGAGCTTCAGGTCGACCAGCTCCGACACCATCGCGGTCAACCACTCGAGCAGGTCCCTGGTGTCGACGGTGCCCGGATCGTGCGCGCCCGCACCGGCCGCGGCGTCGTCGCCGTCGATCAGCTCCGCGAGCACCAGCCGGAGGTCGTTGAGCGCCGCGAGGAGCTGTTCCTCCTGCTCGGCGTCGAGCACGAACCCGATCGTGCCGTCGGCGCCGGGCCGGCCGTCGGCGAGCAGCGTGTGGATGTCGTCGAAGGCGGCGAGCTTGCCGCGGACCAGGTCGTCGTGGACGAGCGCCTGCCACTCGCGCTCGGCGACGTCCTCGGTGGGATCCAGGTACGCAACCGGGAACAACCGGTCCGAGACGCGGGTGTCCCGCTCGGGCGACTCGACGAGCGCGCGCACCTCGGCGAGCAGCATCGTCAGCAACACCTGGTGGCCTTCGTAGAACGTCACGACGAGCCGGCCGTCAGGAGCGCGATCGAACGGGTACACCTAGTGATCCTCGCGCTGCAGCGTCGCCCACAGACCGTGCGCGTGGAGGCGGGCCACGTCACCTTCGCACTTCTCGCGCGTCCCGTTGCTCACGACGGCCTTGCCCTCGTTGTGGACCTGCAGCATCAGCTTCGTCGCCTTCTCACGCGAGTAGCCGAACAGCTTCTGGAACACGTACACGACGTAGCGCATCAAGTTCACCGGGTCGTCCCACACGATGACGACCCACGGACGGTCGCTGGTGGTGCGCGCGTCGCGCAGCAGCTCCTCGATCGTGTCGGGAACCGTGATGGTCTCGGTGTCGCCCCCGCTCATGCGTCGCGACTCATGCTTCGGGGCGCACCGACTCCGCGATGCGTGACAGCAACCCGTTCACGAACCGCCCGGAGTCTTTCGTCGAGTACTGCTTCGCGAGCTCGACCGCCTCGCTGATCACCGCGGCCGTCGGCACGTCCGGCATCCAGCACAGCTCGAACGCCCCGAGTCGCAACAGCGTCCGATCGATCACGGGCATCCGCTCGAGGGCCCAGTGCTCGGAGTACTTGCGGATCATCGCGTCGATCTCTTCATGGTGCGCGTCGACGCCGAGCACGAGCTCGCGCGCGTACTCGTCCGGTGCCACCGGGAGCTCGGCCAGCAGCTCGGGGGCCCCGAGACTGCGTTGCTCGCACTCGTACGCGAGGCCGAGCGCCCGCTCTCGCGCCTCTCGACGGGTCGACACCGCTCCTCCTTGACCGGTCCGCGCGCTCAGGCGCGCGACAGGTACTCGCCGGACCGCGTATCGACCTTCACGCGCTCTCCGACGTTGACGAACAGCGGGACCTGCACAACGAGGCCGGTTTCCAACGTGGCCGGCTTGCGAGCACCGGACACGCGGTCACCCTGGATGCCCGGTTCCGTGACCGTCACCTCCAGCTCGACCGAAGCCGGCAGGTCGATGCCGACGACTTCGTCCTTGTACATCGGCAGGACGGCTTCGTCGCCCTCCTTGAGGTAGTTGACGGCATCACCCACCGCGCCCCGCGTGACGTGGAGCTGCTCGTAGTTCTCGTTGTCCATGAAGACGTAGTCCTCGCCCTCGCGGTAGAGGAACTGCATCTCGCGCTTGTCGATGACCGCGAGCGGGACCTTCTCGTCGGCGCGGAAGGTGCGATCGATCACCGCGCCGGTGCGGTAGTTCTTCAGCGTGGTCCGCACGAACGCACCGCCCTTGCCCGGCTTCACGTGCTGGAACTCGACGACGGTCATCAAGCCTTCGGGGAGGTCGAGCGCCATGCCTCGCTTCAGGCCGTTGGTGGAGATGCTCACAGCACGAGATCCTTGGGGGTGAGGGTGAGCGGTTCGGCGCCGGTCGCGGTGACGACAACCGTGTCCTCGATGCGGACACCGCCGACGCCGGGGAGATACACGCCGGGTTCGACGGTGACGACGTCGCTCACGAGCAAGGTATCACGGGCGGTCGACGCGACCCGAGGCGCCTCGTGGATCTCGAGGCCGACGCCGTGACCGGTGGAGTGCGAGAACTCGTCCGCCCAACCGGCCTCCGCGATGACATCGCGTGACGCGCGATCGATGTCGGCGCACTCGACGTCCGCGGCGACCGCGTCCCGGCCCGCCTGTTGACTCTCGAGCACGACCTCGTAGAGGTGGCGCGCGTCCGGACCGGGATCACCGACCGCAACGGTGCGCGTCATGTCGGAGCAGTAACCGTCGACGATGCACCCGAAGTCGCAGACGATCAGCTCGTTGCGTTCGACGACACGGTCGCTCGGGTTCGCGTGCGGCTTCGCACCGTTCGGCCCCGATGCGATGATCGGGTCGAAGCTGTTCCCACTCGCGCCGCGCTCGCGCATGGCGAACTCGAGTGCCAGCGCGAACTCGCGCTCGGAGATGCCGTCGCCGAACCGGGGAAGCAACGATTCGAACGCATCGCTCGCGATCGCACACGCGGCCCGGATGCGGTCGATCTCACCCGCGTCCTTCACCCGCCGCAGGTCCTCGACGGGTGTTCCGGCCGGAACCAATTCCACGCCCGCGAACGCGGCGGCGAAGTCGCGCTGCTCGGCCCAGGTGATCGAGTACTCCTCGAGCCCGACACGCCCGAAGCCGGCGACCGCGCGCGCGAACATCTCGCGCTGCTCCGCCATCGTGAGCCCGATCTCGACGCGCGCCTCGACGCCCGCGCCGGCGACCTGCTCCGCGGACTGCGTGCGGTAGCGGCCGTCGGTGACGAGCATCGCGTCGTCGGCGCTCACGAGCAGCGAACCGGCCGAACCGGTGAACCCGGTGAGGTAGCGCACGTTCGCCCGGCTCGTGACGAGCAGCGCAGGCAGGTCCGCGGCAGCCAGCGCGGCGCGCAGCCGCGGCAGCCGACCCGCGACATCCATGGGCGCGAGCGTGGTGGTCATCTCGGTCATGTCTCCTCCAGCCGCGCGGCGACGGCTTCGATCGCGATTCTGTACCCGGTTTCCTTGAACCCCGCGATGACACCGTCGACGACCGGCGTGAGCACCGATTTGTGCCGCCAGGCCTCGCGTGCGTGCGGGTTCGACAGGTGGACTTCGATCTTCACGCCGTCGTACGCGGCGAGCGCGTCGGTGAGGGCATAGGCGTAGTGCGAAAAGGCGCCCGCGTTGCACACGATCGCTGCGCAACGCCCGCGGGCGCCGTGGATCGCGTCGATCAGCGTGCCCTCGTGGTTCGACTGCACGTGCTCCAGCTCGTGACCGAACTTCGCCGCGGTCTCGCGCGCGAGCGCGACGAGCTCCTCGAGCGTCGTGGTGCCGTAGAACTGGGGCTCGCGCGTGCCGAGCAGGTTCAGGTTCGGGCCGGACAGCAAGAGGATCGTCGCCATCAGTTGGTCACTCCGATCGCCGCGAAGGCCTTGTCGATCGCGGCCCGGTCCGGATCGTCGACACGCTCGATCCCGTTCGGGCCCGGGAGCACGAACGTGAGCGTGCCCTCCGACTTCTTGTCGCGCGCCATGAGCTCCAGGAGCTCGTCGGCCTGGAGCCCCGGCGGCGCGGACACGGGCAACCCGAGCTTCCGGACGAGCGTGTCGGCGCGCGCCACCGCGCTCGGCGGGATGCGCTCCAACGCGGCGGCGAGGTTCGTCGCGAAGACGAGCCCGATCGCCACCGCTTCGCCGTGCGCGAGCGCGTAGTTCGCGGCGCTCTCGATCGCGTGGCCGGCGGTGTGCCCGAGGTTCAGCGCGGCGCGGATGCCGGTGCGCTCGAGCTCGTCGGCCGCGACCACCGCGGCCTTGGCGCGCACGCAGCGGGCGATGACCTCGGTGAGCACGGCCGGGTCGCGCGCGAGAAGGGCGTCGGCGCGATCGTCGAGGAGCGTCGCGAGCTCGTCGTCACCGAGCAAGGCGTACTTGACCACCTCACCGAGGCCGCACCGAAACTCGCGATCCGGCAGCGTGCGCAACAACTCGGGATCGATCAGCACCGCGCGGGGTTGGTGGAACGCACCGACGAGGTTCTTGCCCTCCGGCAGGTTGACGCCGGTCTTGCCGCCGATCGCGGAGTCGACCATCGCGAGCAGTGTCGTGGGCACCTGCACGACGTCGACCCCGCGGTAGTACACCGACGCCGCGAAGCCCGCGGTGTCGCCGACGACACCGCCGCCGAACGCGACGACGGCATCCGTCCGCAGCAACCCCCACTGCGCGAAGGCGCGCGAGAGCTGCTGCACGGTGTCGAGCGTCTTGGCCGCCTCGCCGTCGGCGATCGTGAACAGCTTGTTGTCGATGCCGGCGCGTTTCAACGGCTCGCCCACGCTGTTCGGCAGCGCCTGCGCGACGAGGTCCTGGCTGACGACGGCGACCTTCCGCCGGCCCGCGAGCACGGACGCGAGCTCCTCGAGCGCGCCGGTGCCGACGACGATGTCGTAGCCGCGGTCGCCGAGATCGACGCGCACCCGCCGGTTCACGCGCCGGTTCCCAGATAGAGCTCCAGCACCGCGTCGGCGACCGCGTCGACGTCGCGCGTGCCGGTGTCGACCTGACCGTGCGCGGTCGCTTCGTACGCGACTTCGCGCGTCGCGCCGAGGCGTGTCAACGCACCGACCGGGTCGCCGGCGAGGAGCGGCCGGCTCTCGCCGCTGCCCACGCGGTTCGCGAGCACGGGCACCGGCGCCTGCAACCACACGACGGTGCCGGTCGCGCGCAGCCGGCTTCGGTTCTCGGGGTCGATCACCGTGCCGCCGCCGCACGCGATGACCAGAGGTTCCGGCGACGCGCTCACATCGGCAACTGCTTGGCGTTCGAGTTCGCGGAAGGCGGGTTCGCCGTACTCGGCGAAGAATTTCGGCGAACGGCATCCCGGTCATCGCGACGACGAGGTCGTCGGTGTCGACGAACGGACGCCCGAGGCGCTGCGCGCACCGGCGGCCGACGGTCGTCTTGCCCACGCCCATCAAGCCGATGAGGACGAGGTGGCGCGCCTCGGGTTGCGGCGCGCCGGTCACGAGAGCGACGCTCGGTAGGCGTCGTGGTTGCGCACGAACTCGGTGAGCGAGTCGCCGCCGAACTTGCGGAGCGCCTCGGACGCGAGCACGAGCGCCACCATCGTCTCCGCGACGACTCCGGCCGTGGGCACCGCAGTGACGTCGGTGCGCTCCTTGAACGACACCGTCTCCTCTTTGGTCTCGACGTCGACGGTCTTCAGCACCGGGCGGTTCAAGGTCGCCAGGGGCTTCATCGCCGCGCGCGCGACGAGGAGGTCGCCGGTCGTCATGCCGCCTTCGATCCCGCCCGCGCGCGTCGACTCCCGCCGGTACGTCCCTTCGCCCGCGTCCCACGCGATCGTGTCGTGGGCAACGCTGCCGCGCCGGCCCGCGACGTCGAAACCCTCGCCGATCTCCACGGCCTTCATCGCCTGGATGCTCATCAGCGCCTGCGCGAGCAACGCGTCGATGCGACGGTCCCAGTGCACGTGTGATCCCAGCCCGGGCGGCACGCCGTACCCGAGCACCTCGACGACACCGCCGAGCGAGTCGCCCGCCTTGGCCGCTTCCTTGATCTCGCGGAGCATCTCGTGCTCGGCGTCGGTGTCGAAGCAGCGGACCTCGGACGTGTCGACGAGCCCGAGATCGTCCGGCTGCGGTCGCCGCGCCGCCGATGCCCGTGCACGCACCGAGCTGGATGACGTGGCTGAGCACCGCGATGTCGAGGTGCGACAGCAACGCCTTGGCCAGCGCACCGGCCGCGACGCGCGCCGCGGTCTCCCGCGCTGCTCGCCCGCTCCAACACGTCGCGCGCGTCGGTGAAGCCGTACTTCTGCATCCCGGCGAGGTCGGCGTGGCCCGGGCGCGGCTGCGTCAGCGGCGTCTCGGTTCGGCCGGGCGCCGCGTCCATCTCTGCGGCCCAGCGTCCGGTGGCCCACTCGCTGTTACGCACGAGGATCGCGACGGGCGAGCCGAGCGTGCGCCCGTGCCGGACGCCTCCGAGGAACTCGATCTCGTCCTGTTCGAAGCGCATCCGCGGGCCGTGCCCGTACCCGAGCCGGCGGCGGGCGAGTTCGCCGGCGATGTCCTCGAGCAGGATCGGGAGTCCGGCAGGGAGTCCTTCGACGGTGACCACCAGGGCGGGACCGTGCGACTCCCCCGCGGTCAAGAAGCGGAGCACCCAAAAAGGATAGGTGAGGCCCTGCCCGCCACCGTGCGACTTCACCGGTCTCGCCGGAGGAAGGGATTGCGAGGAAGGAATTGCGCAGCGACGGGCGGCGCGCTCCGATGTACCGGGTGAGGGCCGCGGTGCCCCCATCCGTTCCAACAGTTGGAACCAGCGCGGCGATCAGGTTTGCGTGGAGGCGCCGACGCAGAGCTCGAAGGCGTTGTTGCCGTGGCGGAGCTGCGCGGCAGCGGCCGTTGATCGCATCGAGGCGGTAGTTCGCGGCGAAGGTGTCGCCGGCGCTGACGTTGTAGGAGTCGGCGTCGACCATCACGGTCGCGAACGTGACGTCGTTCTCGGTGAAGACGTCGAGCAGCGTGACGGTTCCCGACGGCGGTGCCGGCAACGGGTCCGAGTTGGGATCGATCGGCGTGTCGTTGCCGAGCGCGCCGAGCGTGTCCGGTTCGGTGGTGGGTGTGGTCGCCGCGGGCGCGGTGGCGGCGGGCGCGGCCGGCGTGTTGGTCGCGTCGCCACCGGCGACGGTCGTCGTGGTCGACGCCGCGGCCGGATCACTGGTTGTCACCACGTTCGTGGACGTCGTCCCCGTGGCCGCGATCTCGTCGCGGCCGTGGTCGAAGAAGAGCGTGTGGCCGACGAGCAGGGCGCCGACAATCGCGGCGCCACCGAGCATGCCGACGAAGAGCGACCAGACGCGAGCCAACACGTCGTCATGATGGCCCGCGTGGATCACGCGACCCGATCGCGCCGGCGATCAGCCGGCGGGTGCGAACGGATCCCGGTACGCGCCGACCACGAACGGCTCGTCGACGAACGCGGTCGTCGTCGGTGTGGTCGCGCCGGTGCCGGTCGCGCCGGTCCCGGTGGTCGCGTTCGGGTCGGCCGGGTCGGATTGCGCCTGCCCGTTGGCCACCGAGGTGACCGTCGTGGGTTGCACTGCCGTCGAGCTGTCGCCACCGCCGCTGAGGACGAACTTCCACATCAGCAAGGCCACGAGCACGATGCCCAGGATCGCGAACAGCACGATCTGTCGGCGCTCGAGTTGTCGCATCTCAGCTCTCCGTTCCCTGCGGTGCCGCGACACCGCCGCCACCGGCGACGCTCGTCGGCGTCGTCGAACCGTCGGGTGCGACGGTTGCCGCCGCACCACCCTGGCTGAACATGCGAGCGGTCAACGTCGCCGACAACTGCGGCGCAGCTGCACTGGCGCCCTCGGCCGACGCGGTCGCGGTGAGCGCAACTTGGTCGACGATGACGAGCCGCGGCATGTTCTCGAGCTTGTTGAGGTAGTCGAGCACCTGGAAGTAGCCGCCGGTCACCTGCATGTTGAGCGGGATCTCACCGGCGACACCGCCTGCGGTCGGCTCGGTCGGCGAGACCGATACCCACGTGATGCCGGCTTCCGTGCCGAGCTCGTTCGCCTGGTCGATGAACGACGCGAGGTCGGCGTCCTGCGGCACCGCGGCACGGAGCTTGTCGCGCTCCGCGTTGATCTGCGGTGCACGCTTCTCGAGGTCGTCGATCTGCTTCTTCTGCACCTCGAGCGTCCGCGTCTGCGCCTTGGCCGTGGTGAGCTCGTCGCCGACCTTGCTCGCATCGCTGCGCGCCGGCGAGAACAGGAAGAGCCACCACACGGCGATGATGGCAATCGAGGCCACCACCGAAGCAGTGATCGTGCGATTGTTCATTTCCGCACCCACCCGGTCATTGCGTTCCTCCTTGGAACTTCTCCAACCGATGGCTGCGGGCCGAGTCGGTCAGGTCGGCGGTCGAGCTGAAGGAGACGATCGGGCCGGCGTTGCCGTCGACGGCCGCAGTTGCGGTGCCGACCCACAGGCCGGTGAGCGTCGGGAACGTCTTCGGGTCGCCGACGGACCGGAGCCACGCCGAGACATCCGTGTAGGTGTGACCCTTCACCTGGAACGTGACCGTGCCCTGCAGTCCGGTCGGCACCGGTGCGGCCTCGGCCGCCGGCGGTGTGGCCGTATCGCTGCTCGAGCTGTCGCTGCTCGAGCTGTCACTGCTCGAGCTGTCGCCCTCCGCCGGTGCCGGCGTCGGCGCGACGGGAACCGGCGCAGTGACTGCACCCTGGAACGTGTCGAGCCAGGTGCCTGCGGGCATGGTCTTCGAGATCTCCTGGAGCTCGTGGCTCCACGAGACGTCGTTCTTGAGCAGCGTCGCGACCTGCGCGTTGAGCGAGTCGACTTCCTGCGCGGCCGCTTGGATGTCGGCCTTCGAGTTGATGTCGGCCTGGAGCTGCGTGTTGTGCTGCTCGACCGACGCCTTCTCGTGCTTCTTGTCCGAGAGGCCCTTGTGCGCGAGGAACGTCGGCACACCGAGCACCACGATCAGTCCCGCGGCGACTGCGAGGACCGGCTTGAGCATGCCGGGACCGCCGGCACCACCCGAGTCCGACTTCGAACGCTTGCGGGTGCGCGGCGCGAGGTCGACGACGGTGCCGACGCCGGCACCACCGAGGGCGAGACCCACGGCGGCGGGCAGGTACGGGTCGAGGCGCGGGTACTCGCTCTCCGGGAACCGGATGTCGCCGATCGCGAGTTGGCTGCGCGGTGTCGCGGGCTCGGCGGGGAGCCCGATGAGCGTCGACAAACGCTCGGGCAGCCCGGGGAGCTGCGACGCACCACCGGTGACGACGACGCTCAGCAGTCGCGCCGCGCCCGGTTGGTTGCGGTAGTAGTCGAGCGAGCTGCGGACCTCGTCCAGCAACATCGTCAGCGGACGTTCGATCGCAGTGCGGGCTCGCGTCACGAGCTCGTCGCTGCCACCTTGGCCGAGCTGGCGCTTCAACGCCTCGGCGGTCTCCGGCGGGATGTTCAGCTCGCCGGCGATCGCGTCGGTGAGCTCGCGCCCACCGGTACCGAGCACACGGACGAAGCGCGGGATGCCGCCTTCGTGCACGGCGATCGCGGTGACGCCGCCACCGAACGACACGATGCCCTCGCCGCCCGGCACCTCGGTGCTGTTCGGGTTGGCGTGCGTCAGGGCCCGGATCAGTGCGAGCGGAAGGAGGTCGACGGCGGCGACGCTGAAGCCGGCGGACTCGACCGCGGCGACGAGGCGCGCGGTCGGCGCTTCGTGCGCGGCGACGAGCAGCACCTGCATCAGGGCTTCGCCGTCTTCGCTCGTCGAGTTCCCGAGGATGGCGAAGTCGAGCACGGCTTCGTCCATCGGGATCGGGATGAGGTCGGCGGCTTGGTACTTCAGTGCACCGGCGAGCTCGTCACGCGACATCGCCGGCATCTCGACCTGCCGAACCACCGCACGGGGGCTCGCGAGACCGAGGCGCACCGGCGCCTTCTTGAGGTCGACTTCCGAACGCAGACGCGAGATCGCGTCGATGAGCGCACGGTCGTCGACGACCTCGCCCTCACGCATCGCGTCGGCCGGCAGTGCGACCTGTCCGAAGCGTTCGAGGCGCGGCGGATTCCCTGGCGAGATCTCGGCAAGCGTGACCGCGTTGGTCCCGATGTCAAGGCCGATCAGGCGGCGGGCCATTGTCCCCCTCCCGGAACAGTCGTCTGCGCGTCGAGGTAACGACTGAGATCGACTTCACGAATACGGAAATGCTTCCCGACGCGGATTGCGGGCAACGCGCCGGACTTGATGAGTCGGTACACGGTCATCGTGGAGACCCGAACATCGTCGGCGACTTCCCGAACCGTGAGCAGGTGGTGGTCTGTTGCAGCCACCGCTTCACCTCTGATCCACAATCAACACAGCACGATCCTTTGGCATCAATGGTCGATCGACGCACCAGCCTGATATCGGCACGACAACGCCGGGTGTTGAACACTTCGTGCGCGCAATGAGCGAAAGCCGCTCATTGCGGGGTGTTCAGCCACGGTACGCGTCGATGAGGGGTTGGCCGACGAGGATGATCGTCATCGCCCCGGCGGCCAGGAACGGCCCGAACGGGATGCGTTGCTTGCGGCCGCGCTTGCCGATGGCGGCGAGCGTGAGGCCCACGATCGATCCGTAGAGGAATCCGGCGAAGATCCCGAAGAAGACGTGCCACCAACTGAGGTAGCCGAGGAAGCAGCCCAGCAGGAACGAGAGCCGCACGTCGCCGAACCCCATGCCGCGCGGCGACACGATGTGGATGACGTAGAAGACCGCGAAGGCGGCGGCACCACCGAGGAGTGCCCGCCCGAACGCGCCGACGTCGCCGTCGAGCAACGAACCCAAGAACAGCAACGGCACCGACGATGAACCCGACCGGGTAGAGGACGCGGTTCGGGAGCACGTAGTGCTCGAGGTCGATGAGCGAGAGCGCGACGAGCCCCGCCGTGAACACCAGATACGCGGGCAGCACCCACGAATCCGCGAATCGCGCCCCGACCGCGACGAAGAGCAGACCGGTCAGGAGCTCGACCGCGGGGTAGCGCGCCGAGATCGGGCTCTCACAGTGCCGGCACTTGGCCCGGAGTGCGACCCAGGAGACGACCGGGATGTTGTCGTACGGCGCGAGTGGCGCGTCGCACGAGGGGCAGTGCGACGCCGGCAACACGATGGACTCGCGGCGTGGCACCCGCCAGATGACGACGTTCAGGAAGGAACCGACCAGGAGCCCGAGGACCCCACAGGCGATCGCGACGAAGGCCGTCACGACTGCGACGGTACCCGCCGGACGGGCGCGTGCGGCGTCCGTCCGGCGTACCGGTGGCTCATGTCAGCTTCGTCCACTCCGGACCCCAGCCCGAGGTCGGGCCGAAGGCCGTGGCCGGACACGGAGAGGTTCCGGGCAGTCGCGCGAAGTCGGTTCCCGCACCCTGCCGTTCCCGCACCGCGATGCACCCGTCGCCGGATGCATGCGTCGTCAAGATGGCGTAGTCGTACGTGCCGTCGTTCGCGATCGTGACCGACAGCTGGTCCTGCTTCGCTTCTGCGTTCACACCCGAACCCACGAACCGCAAGGCCGGTTCGACCGCGGTCAGGTCCGCCAGCGTGACCGTCGACAGGTCCTTCGCATCGGCCAGCGTCACGAGGAGCGCGCGGTGGCCCTCCATCACGAGGCTCTGCGCAGCCCGGTCCGACGCGCGTTGACGCGCGCGCTGAACCACACCGGCAACCCGATGGTCATCAAGATCGCGATGATCAGCACAACGGTCATGAGCTCGATGAGTGTGAATCCCTCCTCCTCCCGTTGTCGTCGTGTTCCTTCCATGGAGCATTTCCCTTTCCCGCTCAGGCCGGTATGGGCACCGCCTGTGGCCGCACCGGGGCAGGAACGACGTCGTGGCGCAGAGCAATGATGAGAGGAGCGCACACATACGCCGTGCCGGCACCGAGAACGAGCCACCACAGTGCTTCCGGCAAGTGGTGAAACCCGCACCACAACTGAAGGGCCACCGAGCAGAACGCGCGCAACCCGAACGGCAGCCGCAGCAAGGCGGCGCACAGGATCGCGAACGCGAACGCAGGCCCGAGGTAATAAGCGAAGATCGTCGGCTCGCAGACGAGGCGCGCGAGCATCACCGCGCCGAGACCGCCCAGCAGCGCGATGAGCGAACTGCGGTTGCGCACCTGCCACGCGATGCCGCCGGCCGCTGCCATCCAGAGGAGCCGCAGCAGCGTCGCGCTGGCGAGCTCGGTGCTGCCGAACACCATCGACGTCCACAGCTGTTGATGGCCGAGCGTGAGCGTCGCCTGCGCGCCCGTCATCGCCTCGAACGTCGCCTCCGGCGTTGCGAGGAGGAACGGCGCCATGACGAGGACGGGGATGAGGTATCCGTAGAACGAGTAGATGCGACGGTGCTCGCCGCGGCGCGGCCGCGAGCAGCACCAGCGACGGGATCACCGCCCACTGCTTGAAGAGGATCGCAACGGCAACGAGCACGCCGGCACGGCGCCAGTTGCCTTTCGAGGCCGCGTGGGCGCTGCCGATCAGGCTCGCGCACGCGATCGCGTCCTCGGGGTGGATGTACACGAGGGTGACCGATGCGGTCGCGACGAGGACCGCCCATTGCGCGGCGAGCGTCTTGGCCGCGGAGACGTGCGCCCGCAACACCGAACCGATCGACACCATCAACGGCACGATGCCGAGGACGACGGCGACCGGCCCGAAGATCAAGAAGAGGCCCGGACGCGCGACCGGGTACTTGAGGTTGTCGGTGAGCGCGAAGTGGTCCGCGATCCACGCGACGGGCGCGAACAAGAACGGCAGCGCGGGTGTGTACGGATAGCCGATCGACGCGTAGCCGGCCGAGGGTTCGTACATCTGGAACACCGCGCCCTGCGACACGTAGCGCGCCGCGGGCAGCGGGACGAAGAGATCGCGGCTGAACATCCAACCGTGCACACCCTCGAACCACGGGAGCACGACCGTGGACTTCAGCAGCGTCCACGCGATGGCCGCGAGCGCGGGCACGAGCACGCCGAGCAGCAGCAGCCGCACGCGCGGCAGGGTGGTCGCCCTCGGCGGGTGCCGGAACCGGTTCGGCCGGCAGGGTCGTGGTGGTCATGTCGTCACGTCGTCCGGACGCCGGAGTTCCTGAAGGAAAACGGTCCCGGGCCTGAGCCCGGGACCGTCCTCAGTTCCGGTCAGAGGCTCGGCCTACCAGCCGGTGGTCTTCCAGCCGTTACCGGCGGTGAACCCGGCCGGAGCGACGGCGCAAACCGACGTCCCTGCCGCGTTGGACTTGTAGTACGTGCCGGCGGTCGAACCGGTGGCGACGTCCGCGAGGGCGAACATCTTGCCCGACTTCGACTTCTGCTCGAGGCAGACGACGTTGCCGTCACCGGTCGTCACGTCACCGGTCGTCACGATCGTCTTCGTGCCCCACTGGAGCGAAGGCTCGATCGCTTGCATCGACGCGGCGACGGCCGAGTACGACTCGACGTCGGTGTAGAAGGTCTTCTCTGCCGTGAGGCCGTTCCGGATGTCGGACTGCGCCGCACGGTCCTGCGCCCGCTGACGGGCACCGAGGAAGGTCGGGATGGCGATCGCGATCAAGATGGCAATGATCAGCACGACAACCATGAGCTCGATGAGCGTGAACCCGTCCTCCTCGTCCCGGCGGGACTTGATGGACTGAATCAACTGCACTGCTAGACCCCTTTCGCGTGGTCTGGAGAGCGAGGGGGGATGATGGGATTTCCTCGCCAGTGTGGGTATCGGAGACCACGGAGCGTGGCTTGAGGGCTCGCTCGGACGGCGCGTCAAATGTTGGTGCACACGCGCGCGACACGCGGGACGCGGAGACGCGAAGAGGCCCGGGCCGCAAGCCCGGGCCTCCCACACTTGCAGATGAGATCGGCTTACCAGCCGGTCGTCTTCCAACCGGCGAGCGTTGCCACCGTGGTGGAGCACACCGACGCGCCACCGGCGTCGGAGTTGTAGTACGTGCCGGCGCTGGAACCGGTCGCGATGTCCGCGAGGGCGAACATCTTGCCCGACTTCGACTTCTGCTCGAGGCAGACGACGTTGCCGTCCGTCGCGGTCACGTTACCGACGGTGACGATGGTCTTCGTGCCCCAGCTGAGCGAGGGCTCGATCGCCTTCATCGACGCGGTGACGTTCGAGTACGACTCGACGTCGGTGTAGAAGGTCTTCTCTGCCGTGAGGCCGTTCCGGATGTCGGACTGCGCCGCACGGTCCTGCGCCCGCTGACGGGCACCGAGGAACGTGGGGATGGCGATCGCGATCAAGATGGCAATGATCAGCACGACGACCATGAGCTCGATGAGCGTGAATCCCTCGTCCTCGTCCCGGCGGGACTTGATGGACTGAATCAACTGCACTGGTTTGACCCCTTTCCTGTGGTCTGGACAAGCGAGGGGTCGTGCCCGGCACTTCCTCGCCTGCATCCATATCGGAGTTGCGGGGTCCGTCCTTAACCTTCGTCTCCCTCCAATCGAGCAGTATGTCGCCTGAACAAAACCGATCGATCCGCGTGACGCGAAAGAGGCCCGGGCCGAAGCCCGGGCCTCTCGCACTTACGGTTGAGATCGGCTTACCAGCCGGTCGTCTTCCAACCGGCGAGCGTTGCCACCGTGGTGGAGCACACCGACGTGCCACCGGCGTCGGAGTTGTAGTACGTGCCGGCGCTGGAACCGGTCGCGATGTCCGCGAGGGCGAACATCTTGCCCGACTTCGACTTCTGCTCGAGGCAGACGACGTTGCCGTCACCGGTCGCCACGTCACCGGTCGTCACGATCGTCTTCGTGCCCCAGCTGAGCGAGGGCTCGATCGCCTTCATCGACGCGGTGACGTTCGAGTACGACTCGACGTCGGTGTAGAAGGTCTTCTCTGCCGTGAGGCCGTTCCGGATGTCGGACTGCGCCGCACGGTCCTGCGCCCGCTGACGGGCACCGAGGAAGGTCGGGATGGCGATCGCGATCAAGATCGCGATGATCAAGACCACGACCATGAGCTCGATGAGCGTGAAGCCCTCGTCTTCGTCCCGACGGGACGTGAGGGAGTGAATCAACTGCACTGGTATGACCCCTTTCGAAATCCGTCCATGCCGCGAAAGGGGTCATCGAGCCCTTCCGCAATGCGTGCTATCGGCAGCTTCTGGAAAGCGCTTGAGCAGACAGTCCGATGGCTTTCGGGGCAGGATCGGGGGCCATGCTCACCCGCCGCCTCTGGGCGCTCCTCGTGACGTGCGCCGTCGTCCTCGTCGGCGCGCGCGTCACGGTCGCCGCGCCCGAAGCGTGCCCCGCGCCGACCGCGGCGGAAGCGCGCGACGCGGCGGAGAAGGCCGCGAACTGGCTCATCGCGAACCAGCTCCCCGACGGCACCTTCCGCTACCAGATCGACCGCGCCGGCAACGACCTCGGCGGCTATTCGAGCGTGCGCCACGCCGGTGCGACGCTCGCGCTCTACCAGGTCGCCGCGGCGATGAACGATGACCGGGCGCTCGCCGCCGGCGACCGCGCGACTGCGTGGATGCTCGACAACCTCGCGACGAACGCGGACGGCGTCGCGCTCACCGAAGCCGACGGAACCGCACCGTTGGGCGGGGCCGCGTTGATGCTCGCCGCTCTCGCGGAGCGGCGCGTGGCGACCGGGAGCACTGACTACGACGACACCATGCGCGCGCTGGGCGATTTCATCGTCTCCATGCAACGCGACAACGGCGACTTCTATGTGTCCTACGACCCGACGACGGGGCAGCCCGATCGCGTCACGCTCTCGCAGTACTACGCGAGCGAAGCGATGTGGGCGCTGGCCCGGCTGCAGAACGCATTGCCCGACGACGCGTACCGCACCGCCGCGCTCCGCGCCGCGCACTTCGTTGCCACGGAACGGAACGATCGCGACTTCGTGCCCGTGGGTCCGTTGAACGACCACTGGGCGGCGCACGGATTCGCGGAGATGGCGTCGTGGCCGATCGGTGACTCCGAAGCCGACTACGCCCGGGCACTCGCGGGCCGGTTCGCCGCGCTCATCCGCTGGGAGGCGCAGAAGGACAGTGGCGCGCCGTACTCGTGGACGCACGGACCGTCGCGCCGCGCGGCGGCGCTCGGAACCTGGGTCGAAGGTCAAGCCGCGCTCGCCCACCTCGCCCGCACCGACCACCGCCTCGCGGACCTGCGCGACGACATCCGCGGGAGCGCGGAGTGCGGCGCGGGTCTGCTCATCGCTCGCCAGCGCGGTGGCGACGACCCCCGTGTCAGCGGCGCGTGGTTCGACTCGGGGCAGAGTCGCATGGACGACGAGCAACACCCGATCACCGGTCTGCTGGGCCTTGCCGACGTGCTCGAACCGGAGAAGCGATGAAGGACGGGTTACGACTCGCGGTCTTCCTGTTCGTGCTGCTCGACCCGACCGTGGCCGCGATCGGCGTCGGGACGCTCGCCGAAGGGCGGACGCGAGGCGACCGCTCCGTCATCGTGGTCGCGGGTGGCGTCGTCGCGTTCGCCGTCCTCGCGCTGGTCGCCGGGGTGGCCGACCCGGTCCTCGACTGGCTCCGCATCTCTGCCGGCGCGGCCGAGCTCGCGGCCGGGATCGTGGTGATCGTCCCCGCCCTCGATCTGCTCTGGCAAGGACCGGCCGGCCGGGTGGCGGCGTACCCGGCCGCGCGGCCGCTCCGGCTCGCGTGCTGGCCCTACGGCGTGCCGCTCCTCGCGGGGCCGGCCGCGGTGGCCGGCGTCATCGCGTGGGCCGCCGAGTTCGGGCGGGGCGCAACCATCGGGGGCGCGTTCCTCGCGATCCTGGTCACGACCGGGCTCGTGGAGGCGTGGACGCACCCGCCGCGCGGTCGCACGGCCCGGGCCCTCGGTGCGTTCACCGCCGTAGCGATGGCGCTCGTCGCGTTCGACCTCATCCACGACGGTGTCTTCGGACGTTGAGCCGCACCCAGGTTGATCCGCCGCCGCGAGCGCCCGGGCGCGACCATGTGGCGATGCGGCTCGGTCGGACGTTGTGCGCCCTCGCGTTCCTGTGCGCGGTGCTCGCCCTCGACGCCGCGCCGGCCGCCGCGCACGGGGTCGGCGGGTTGCAGCCGACCAATGTCCGGAGCCGCGTGCTCGCGATCGCGCCCGTGACACCGGGCCTCAGCGTCAAGGTCATCGAGAACGGGCGCCGGCTCGAGCTCACGAACGACTCGGGCGCGACCGTCGTCGTGAGCGGCTACGAGAACGAGCCCTACCTTCGCGTCGGCCCGGACGGCGTCTTCGAGAACACCCGCTCCCCCGCCGTGTTCCAGAACCGCTCGCTCAACGCACCGGCGAAGATCCCCGCCCGTTACGACGCGTCGGCGGCGCCCGAGTGGCACAAGGTGAGCGATGCGAACCACGCCCGCTGGCACGACCACCGCGCGCACTACATGGGCACCGGCGCGTTCAAGGCATCCCAGTGGTCCGTCCCGCTGACCGTCGACGGTCGTCCCGTCGTCGTGGAGGGTGACCTGGCGTGGGTCGCGCCCGGTCCGTGGTGGCCGTGGCTGGTCCTGACGCTTGCAATCGCCGGCGTCATCGTGCTCGCGGCGCAGCACGCCTGGCGCCTGACCGTGTCGCTGACGCTCGCGCTCCTCGTCTGGGCCGAGCTGCTGCACATGGTGGGCAGCTGGTCCGAGGTCGCGACCACAGTCGCCGGTCAGTTCGGAGCACAAGTCCTGTCGTTCGTCGCGATCGGCGTCGGCGTCTTCGCGCTCACCGCGTTGCGCGCGGCAACGACGAATCGAGCGCGCCGTTCGTGCTCATCGCCGCGGTCACGTTCATCGTCGCGGGGGCATCGGCGACGTCGCGTCGTGGTTCCGCTCGCAACTGCCCTCCGCGCTCGCGGCACCGGCCGTGCGCGCGCTGGTGGCGTTCGCACTCGGGGGCGGGACCGGCCTCGTGATCGCGTCGGCCCGCCGTCTCGCACCCCGGGTGCGCACGACCGCCGCGCCCGAACCCGTACGCCGGTGAGCCTCCGAAGCCGGTGACCGAACGGCCCCGAGCCGCGGGACTCGGACACGTGATCGCGGCCCAAGTCGCCGAGTGGGGCGGCGCCGCCCTGCCGCTGGAGCGCTTGGCGTTCGGGACGAACGAGCCCGACGCGATCGCCGGCGCGGTCGACGCGTGGTGTCGCAAGTACCTCGGCGCCGCGATCGATGACTACCTGTTCTTCGACTCGAGCAGCGGGAGCGTCCACGGCCTGCGCCTCACCGACGGGCGCGACGTCGTCGTGAAGGTGCACCGGCCCGGGTTGACGTTCGAGTACCTGGCGGCGAGCAATCGGGTGCAGGAGGCGCTCGTGGCGCACGGGGTGCCCGGGCCCGAGCCCTTGGTCGCGCCGGTCCCGTACGGCTCGGTGCACATCACCGCGGACGCCTTCCTCCGGTCCGGTCCGATGGCCGACAGCCATGACCCGACCGTGCGGCGCGGCGCTCGCACACGGACTTGCCGAGTTCGTCACCGTCGGCCGCGCGCTCGGGCTCGACGACGACCCGGCCCTGCAGCACCCGATGGCGATGCCCGCCGCCGCGCTCTTCCCCGAACCGCATTCGGCCCGGTTCGACTTCGCGGCGACGGCCGCCGGCGCGGCATGGATCGACGCGCTGGCGACGCGCGCCCGCCATGTGCTCGACGCAGCGCGGCTCGACCCGCCCGTGCTCGTGCACGGCGACTGGCGCATCGAGAACGTCAACGTCGCCGCCGGTGCCGTCGTCGCGATCTACGACTGGGACAGCGTCTGCACCGAACCCGAGCTGTTCGCGGTCGCGAACGCAATGGTCACCCACAGCGTCGACTGGTCCCGGCCGGTCGGCGAGCACTTCCCTGCGAACGCGGCCATGCGCGCCTTCCTCACCGACTACGAGACCGCACGCGGCGAGGTGTTCGATGCCGACCGGCATCGCGTCATCGCGGCGCGCATGGTGTACCACCTCGCCTACGGTGCCCGGTGCGAGCACGCGATCTCGTTCCCGGAGGTCGACGACTCCCAGCAAGGGCTCCTGCGCCGCCTCGGGAACGCGCTCCTGACCGACGGGCTCGCGGCACTCGACGACTGAACGAAGGACCGGTGAGTGAGCACCAACGACGAGTCACCGATTGCCGACACGGAGGTTCACTACCTCCGTTCGGACGCGGTCGGCGCCGAGTTCAAGATCTTCGTCGGCCACTGCGGCGACACCGCTGACACGGCTGCAGTTCCGCCCGCGGTGCTCTACGTCACCGACGCCAACGGGCTGTTCGCCGGCGCGGTGGAGATCGTTCGGTTCATGCAGCTGTCCGCCCACCTGCCCGCGCTCCTCGTCGTCGGTGTCGGCTACCGGACCGGCGGGATCGACCAAACGATCGTGCTCCGCGCCCGTGATTTCACCCCGACGTTCGACCCGTGGTTCCAGCGCATCTTCCCCGAGCACACACTGATGGGCGGCGCCGATCGCTTCCTTGCGTTCTTCCGCGACGAGCTGCAACCGTGGGTGCGGTCGCGCTACCGCGTCGACGCGCACGATGCCGCGTACTTCGGCCACTCGCTCGGCGGCTTGTTCGGCACCTATGTGCTGCTCACGCGGCCCGACACGTTCACCCGCTACGGCATCGGGAGCCCGTCGCTGTGGTGGCACGACGACACGATCTTCGGGTGCGAAGCCGGCTACGCCGCCACCCACGACGACCTACCGGCGAAGGCGTTCTTCTCGGTCGGCGCCCACGAAGACCACGACGGCCGTCAGCGTGAGGCGAGCCGTCTCCCGGAAGACGAGCGGAGCAAGGCCGGCCTCCGCTACATCGACATGGTCGCCGACACCGAGCGCATGGTCGCGTCGCTTCGGAGCCGCAACTATCCGAGCCTCGAGATCGACAGCGTCGTGCTCCCCGACGAGTTCCACGTCACCGTCCAGCACGCGAACCTCTCCCGCGCGCTCCGGTACCTCTTCGACGCCCCCCGCTGACGCCGACGACCTCCCAAACGCCGAACTGGCGTCAATATCGTTCGCTGAGCGAACGAATTCGACGCCAGTTCGAGTTCGCGGGCGGGCGAACGGGTTGGAACGCTGGGAGTGCGTTACTTGATGAGCTTGATGATGTTGAACATCGGCATGTACAGCGAGATGACCATGCCGCCGACCGCGACACCCATCACGACGATGAGCAGCGGTTCGATCAACGACGTCAGCGCGTCGACCGTCGCTTCGACCTCTTGGTCGTAGAAGTCGGCGATCTTGTCGAGCATCTCGTCCATGGCACCGGTCTCCTCACCGACCGCCATCATCTGCACGACCATCGGTGGGAACACGGGATGCTCTTCGAGTCTTCGCGCGAGTGGTTCACCGCGTTTGACGGCCTGCTGCGTGTCCCTCGTGGCTTCGGCGACCACGTGGTTGCCGGCCGTCTCGGCGACGATGTCGAGCGACTCGAGGATCGGCACACCCGAGCGCACGAGTGCGGAGAGCGTGCGGGAGAACCGGGCCAGCGCCGTCTTGCGGACGAGCGGACCGAACACGGGTGCCTTCAGCTTGATCGCGTCCCACTGGTTGCGGCCGCTCTCGGTGCCGATCCACTTGCGGAACAGGATCACCGCCGCGGCTTCACCACCGAAGATGAGCCACCAGTACGTTCGGACGATCTTGGAGATGTTGATCAGGATCTGCGTGGGCAGCGGCAGCTTGCCACCGAGCTCCGTGTACAGGTCCTCGAACATCGGGATGATGAACAGGAGCATCGCGCTCACGATCACGAGCACGAGCACCGCGACGACGGCCGGGTAGGTCATCGCCGACTTCACCTTGCGGCGCAGCTCGACCTGCTTCTCGATCGTGTCGGCGAGACGTAGCAGCACGCTGTCGAGCACACCGCCGATCTCACCGGCCTTCACCATGGCGATGTACAGGCGGTTGAACGCCTTCGGGTGCTTCGACAGCGCTTGCGAGAGGGACGCGCCCTTCTCGACATCGATGCGCACCTGGTTCGTGATCTCGGCGAGCGCCTTGTTCTCGGTTTGCTCGGCGAGGATGTAGAGCGCGCGGAGGAGCGAGAGACCGGCGTTGATCATCGTCGCGAACTGGCGCGAGAAGACCGCGACGTCCTTCAGCTTCACGCGGTCCGAGAAGCCGGGGATCTTGATCTCGCGGCTGAGGGTCTTGCCGCTCGTCTGCTGGATCTCGATCGGCACGTAGCCCATCGAACGCAGCTTGCTCACGACGAGCTGTGCGTTGTCCGCTTCGAGGGAACCCTCGACCATCTTCCCCGCGCGGTCGCGGACTTTGTATGTGTAGGTTTCAGCCATCGAGTCGGATCACCCGTTGAGCAGGCGGCGGAGGTCTTCCTCGTTGGCGCAGCGCTCGAGCGCCATTTCGAGGGAGATCTTGCCGCTTCGGACGAGTTGGGCGAGCGACATGTCCATGGTGACCATGCCGTGCTTCCCGCCTGCTTGGAGCATCGAGTAGATCTGGTGCACCTTGCCTTCCCGGATGAGGTTCCGGATGGCCGGCGTCGCGATCATCACCTCGCAGCCGATCGTGCGGCCGGCGCCGTCCCGGGTCGGGATGAGCTGCTGCGTGCAGATGCCCTGCAGCGCCGAGGCGAGCTGCACCCGCACCTGCTGTTGCTGGTGCGCGGGGAACACGTCGATCACACGGTCGATCGACTGTGGCGCGTCCTGCGTGTGCAGCGTCGCGAACACGAGGTGACCGGTTTCCGACGCGGTCAGCGCCGTCGAGATCGTCTCGAGGTCACGCATTTCACCGACGAGGATGACGTCGGGGTCCTGGCGCAGCACGTGCTTCAGCGCGTTGGCGAAGGAGTGCGTGTCCTCCCCCACCTCACGCTGGTTGATGATCGAACGCTTGTGGTGGTGCAGGAACTCGATCGGGTCCTCGACCGTCATGATGTGCACCGCCCGTTCGCGGTTCACGATGTCGATCAACGATGCGAGCGTCGTCGACTTGCCGGAACCGGTCGGGCCGGTCACGAGCACGAGACCACGAGGCAGGTACGCCCACGTCTTCACGGCCGGCGGCACGCCCAGCGAGTCGTAGTCCACGATCTCGTAGGGAATGGCACGCATCACACAGCCGACGGAGTCGCGCTGCAGGAAGATGTTGACACGGAAACGGCCTTTGCCCGGCAACGCGTATGACGTGTCGAGCTCGAGCTCGTTCTCGAACTTCTCCCGCTGCTTCTGCGAGACGATCGAATACACCATGTGCCGGATCTGCGAGCCGTTCAGCGTCGGCAGGTGCGACATCGGGTGGAGGTCACCGTGCACGCGCACGATCGGCGGCGAGCCGGCAGTGAGGTGGAGGTCGGAACCCTTGTACTGCAACACCAGATCCAACAGATCGTTGATGTGCATGTCGTCGGCGGTCGGTTCGCCTGGCGATTCGGAGACGACCTCGACACGGCCCATCGAGTCGTTGGCGACCGCGCCGGGGTTGGCCGAGGCGCCGTAGATCATGTCGATCGCCCGCACCAGCTCGGCGCGGTCGGCGACGGCGGGGATGATCTCGTAGCCGGTCGCGCTGCCGATGGCCGCCACCGCGTTGTCGTCCGCGGGCTCGGCGAAGGCGACGACGAGCTTGCGCTCCTCGAAGTCGACCGGCAGCGCGAGGTGCTTGCGGGCGACGTCTGCGGGAACGAGCGTCGGCGCGTCCTGGTGGATCGGCGTGTCGAGGAAGTCCACGAAGCGGATCCCCATGTGCGCCGCGAGCGCGGCGGTGAGGTCCTTGCTGCCGACGAGGCCACGCCGCAACAGCACGGCCGGCAACGGCAGTTGCTGCTGCTGCGCTTCGTCGAGTGCGTGTTCGAGGTCGTCACGAGAGAGCACGTGGCGTTCCACCAACGTCTCTCCGAACCGACGGGCTTGACTGGCCAGCATCCGATATCTCCTGCGGCGCCTGCGGCGGGGGGTCTACTTGTTCCGTATCGGCGGGCCCCGCTGAGTGCTGAACCCTCCAAAAGACAAACCTGAGGCGAGGACGACCCGCGCGTGCGCATCTCACGCCGGCTGTCCGAGCCGGGGCCCGAGCGGCCCTCTGAGCGGGGATTAGGCCACGACCCGGAAGATCTCCTCCAGGCAGGTCTGGCCCAGGCCGACCTTGCGCAACCCGTCGTCGCGCAGGCGCAACATGCCTTGCATGACCCCGACCTTCTCGATGTCCTCGGTCGAGCGGCGCTCGATGATCAACCGCTCGATCTCCTCGGTGATGGGCATGACCTCGTGGAGCGCGAACCGGCCGCGATAGCCGGTGCGTCCGCACGCGGGGCATCCAATCGCCTTGTGCAGCGTCGGCCACTCGCCGGCGGTCAGCTCCTCGAGCGGCCAGCCGGCCGCCGCGAGCTCGGGCTCGGTCGGCTCGTAGGGCTCCTTGCACTTGTCGCACAGGCGACGCGCGAGGCGTTGAGCGACGATGCAGTCGAGCGCGCTCGTGACGAGGAAGGGTTCGACGCCCATCTCGACGAGTCGCATCGGTGTCGACGCGGCGTCGTTGGTGTGCAGCGTGGAGAGCACGAGGTGGCCGGTGAGCGCCGCCTCGATCGCGATGATCGCGGTCTCACGGTCACGGATCTCACCGATGAGGATGATGTCGGGGTCGGCACGGAGGATGGATCGCAGCGCGGAGGCGAACGTCAGGCCGGCCTTGTTGTGCACCTGCACCTGGTTGATGCCCGGCAGCCGGTACTCGACCGGGTCCTCGACCGTGATGATGTTGCGGTCGGGCTCGTTCACCTGGTTCAGCGCCGCATACAGCGTCGTCGACTTCCCGGAACCGGTCGGTCCGGTGACCAGGATCGTGCCGTACGGCTTGCGGTAGCAGTTCTCGAACCGGCCGAGCGTCTCGGGCAGGAAGCCGAGCTCCTCGAGCCGAAGCAACGCCTGGCCCTTGTCGAGGATGCGCATGACGATCTTCTCGCCGTACACGGTCGGAAGCGTCGCGAACGCGGAGGTCGATGCCGCGACCGGAGATCTTCATCGAGATGCGGCCGTCCTGCGGGACGCGGCGCTCCGCGATGTTGATGTCGGCCATGACCTTCAGGCGGCTGATGACACCGTTCTGGATGCTGCGCGGCGACCGCATGACTTCGTGGAGCACGCCGTCGATGCGGAACCGGATGCGCAGGTCGTGCTCGGTCGGCTCGACGTGAATGTCGGAAGCGCGGTCCTGCGTCGCCTGCGTGATGAGCATGTTGACGAACTTGACGATCGGCGCGTCCTCGATGACATCGGTGATGTTCCCGAGATCGGTGTCGTCGTTCTGTTCGTCCGCGGCCGCCTGCACGACCGCGTCGACATCGCCGTCGACGCGGAAGAAGTGCTCGATCGTCTCCATGATCTGCGAGGCCGTGGAGACGACCATCTTCACTTCGGCTTTCGCCATCGCCTTGATGTCGTCGACCGCGAAGACGTTCGACGGGTCGGCCATCGCGACGACGAGCTTGCCGTCTTCCCACGCGACCGGGATCGCCTGGTATCGCCGCGCGACCGCCTCTGTGACGAGCGACGCGACCGAGGGGTCGACGACGCGGTCCGACAAGTCGATGAACTCGAGCCCGACTTGGTTCGCGAGCGTACGGACGAGCTCGGCCTCGGTGATGATGCCTTGCTCGATCAGCAAGCGCCCGAGGGGCTTGCCCGTCTCGTCCTGCTCGGCCGCAGCCGCGTCGAGCTGTGCTTCGGTGAGGAGACCTTCGGCAATGAGAAGGTCACCCAGCGTGTTCGCGTTACTGTCCGACAGCGTAAGCCTCCTCGTCCTCCCGACTTTGCGCTATCGGCAGGACTTGGAAACGGCTGTAGCGCGCATCTGCACAGTCGTTCTCGCGCCCGCTGGTGACGGTGCGCGCGTGGACGCGCGTACGCGCGACCCGCGTCGCGGGCGCGGTCAGCTCTGCAGGGCGGAGAAGACGCGAAGCAGTGCGCCGCGATCGCCGGTCTTGCGTTCGTCGCTCGCTTCGACCGACGACGGTCCGGGATGCGCGGAGTCGACGCCGGGGCCGTACGGCTCTTCGGGCTGCACGTACCCGACCGGTGCACCCGGCCCGGGCGCGCGACGCCCGGAGGGCGGCGGCGACGGGGCGACGACGACTTCGGGGGTGATGGCGACCGCGCCGAGCTCGACGAGCTCGATGAGGGTGCGGCACAGCTCGAACACGCTCCGGCTGGTGCGGTGCGCGAGGTCGCGAACCGTGCGCCGGCGGTCGATCTGCACGATGAGCCGCCACGTCTCCGCGTCGACTTCGAGTCGATCGGTGCCGAGCTCATCGCAGAGCACCGGACGGCACTCGAGCGACGGGATCACGACCTCGATCTCGCGCCACTGCTCGAGCAGGCCGTCGATCTCGACGAGCACCGCGTCGACGGGCAGCCGCACCTCGGACTCCCAGGGCGCGTGCTCTTCCGCGACGAAACGGAACGTCCCGCCTGCGTGCCGAGCAACGACGAACCCGATGTCGACCATGCGCGCGAGCAGCTCGCGAGTCGGTCACGGGCTCGACCAGATCCCCGCCCTCTGCAGCTCGGCACACACCGTCTTCGAACCACCAGGTTGCGATGACGCCGGCGTCCATACGGAGCGCGCCGGTCTTGTGCGAAGCCGCGAGCAGGCGGTTCACCTCGGAGAATGACAGAGTGTCGAACGTTCCTTGGAGCACGGCTCCCTCCCGACCAGTTCATTTCGGCGCGGGAGCCCCGAAAGTTGAGCGACTCGCCCAATTCTCGAAGCGCGGCGATCCTCAGAGCCGGGCGCGGACCGCCCGACGCATCGCCGCGACCGGCGCGGGCTGCCCGGACCACCGCTCGACCTGCAGCGCGGCCTGGTGCACGAGCATGCCGAGCCCGTCGACGACCTGGCCGCCCGCGGCGCGTGCCGCGGCGAGCAGCGGAGTCTCGAGCGGGTGGTACACGAGGTCGGCGACCACGAGGCCGGGCCGCAGCGCGTCGGGGGCGATCGGCACCGCGCCGTCGTCCGTCGCCGCCGACCCCATGCCGATCGGGCCCATACCGATCGGAGTCGCGTTGACGACGACATCGGCGCCCGCCACCGCCGCGTCGCGCTCGGCCCACGGGACCGTCGGCGCACCCGCGAGCGCGGCGGCGGCCGCGGCCGCGTCGGGACGCCGGGCGGTGACGGTCACGCGCGCGCCCGCGCGCGCGAGCGCGAGCACGACAGGACGCGACGCGCCTCCTGCACCGAGGACGAGCACGCGCGCGCCGGCCGGTTCGCACTCGGCTTCGCGCAACGCGCGGACGAAGCCCTCGCCGTCCGTGGTGTCGCCGTGGATCCGGCCGTCTTCGAGCAGGGTCACGGTGTTGACGCTGCGCAGTGCGGCGGCGTCGTCGGTCAGCTCGTCGCAGGCGGCCGCCGCGTCGGTCTTGTGCGGCATCGTCACCGACAAGCCCACGAGATCGAGCGCGCGCATCGCGTCGACTGCCGCCGCGGCGTCGCCCGCCGGGACCGGGAAGGCGAGGTAGACCCAGTCGAGCCCGAGCTCGGCGTAGGCGGTGTTGTGCAGGAGCGGCGACAGCGAGTGCCGCACCGGATCACCGATGATGCCGGCGAGCCGGGTCGCGCCGGTGATCACCGCGCGATCACAGCAGGCCGGCGGCCCGGGCGGCGTCGATGTTCGCCTGCTGCTCGGCGTAGGTCTTGGCGAACTTGTGCCGGCCGTCCTTGTCGCCGATCACGTAGAACAAGTAGTCGGTCTGCGCGGGCGCGAGCGCGGCCTTGAGCGACGCCGCGCTCACGTTCGCGATCGGTGTCGGCGGCAATCCCTTGACCTTGTACGTGTTGTAGGGCGAGTCCAGGTCGAGGTCCGCTTGGGTGATCGTCTGCTTGGTGGGATCGCCGCTCGCGTAGAGCACGGTCGCGTCGATCTGAAGGGGCATCCCCATGCGCAGCCGGTTGTAGATCACCGACGCGATCAGCGGCCGGTCTTCGTCGACCTTGGCTTCGGCCTCGATCAACGACGCGACCGTGAGGATCTCGTACGGCGTATGCCCTTCGGTGGTCGCGTTCTCGAGACCGAGCGCGTCGGCGTTCCGCTCGAACTCGCTCACCATCGAGCCGAGCACGTCGATCTCGTCGTCGGTGTCGGCGACGCGGAAGGTGTCGGGCCACAGCAACCCCTCGAGCGACGTGACGCCCGCGGGTTGGTACTTCGACCGCTTGGCGCCACTGCGGACCGCGGCGAGGAAGGCGTCTGCGGTGCGACCCGGGAGCTGGTCACCGACCCGCTGCGCGACCTCCTGGGTCCACAGCCCGGGCGGCACCGCGAGCTCGGTGTAGTCGATCTTGGGCCCGGCCTCGAGCGCGGAGACCGCGTTGCGGACACCCATGTCCTTGCGGAGCGTGTACGTGCCGGCCTGGAAGTCCTTGCGGTCCTTGAGGCGCGTGTACACGTTCCACACGACCGACGAGCCGATGACGTCGCGGTCGACGAGCTCGTCGCCGATGCGCGAGACGCTCCAGCCGTCGTCGACCCGCACCTGCACCACGCTGCCCGCCTTGCCCGGCGGATCGAGCTGCCACCAGAACCACATCGCGCTGCCGCCGACGACGAGCAACGGCACGACCACGAGCACGACCACCGCGGCCCAGACGCGCCGCCGGTGGCGCAGATCGAGGTCGGGCGCCTCGGGGTCGTCCAGCACTTGCGTCATCGTCCCCCGCTCTCCAGCCACGACTGCAACATCACCGCGGCGGCGACCTTGTCGACCAGCTGCCGCCGTTCCTCGCGCCCGATGCGGGCTTCGCCGAGCGCGGCGACGGCGGTCACCGTCGTGAGCCGCTCGTCGTGCACCACCACGGCGATCGTCGCGCCCGCGATCTCCTGCAGTTCCTCGACCTCGACGCGCGTTGCCCGGGCCGCCGGGCCTTCACGTCCCGACAACGACAGCGGGAACCCGACGACGATCGTGTCCGCGTCGGCCTCGCGCGCAACTGCGAGGATCGCGGCGTGGTCGACGGCATGATCGCGGCCGCGCGCGAGCACGGAATGCGGCGACGCGATCGTGCGCGTCGGATCCGAGAGGGCGAGGCCGATGCGCTTCGACCCGAGGTCCACGCCGAGCACACGCCCGGTGCGGGTGGTCACTGCTGCCACTCGGCCGCCTGCTCGCGCGCGAGCCCGAGCGCGGTGTCGACCGCGTCGACCTTCGGACCGCCGCCCGCGACGACATCCTTGCCGCGCCCCACGCCGCCACCCAGCGCCTTGGCCGCCGGGCCCGCGATCGCGTCCGCCGACGCACCCCGTTCGACCAGGTCCTTGCTGACCGCGACCGCGACGGCGGCCTTGCCGTCCGCGCTGCCGACGAGCCCGACCACACCGCTGCCGAGCGCGCGCAACGTCTCGACCGCGAGCTGCTTCAGCTCGCCGGTGCCGAGGCCGTCGTGCCGGATGACGAGCACGCCCCGCGTCGCGCTGCTCGCGAGATCACCTGCCGCAGCCGTCGCTTCGCGCGCCTTGAGCCGTTGCACTTCATCCTGGAGCGCACGCACCTGCTCGACGAGCCGCTCGACCTTCTCCGGCAGTTCCCTTGGCGCCGCCCGCAACAGTTCGCCGGTGCGGCGGAGCAGCTGCTCTTCCTGCTCGATGTACTCGAGAGCCCCATCGCCGGTCATCGCCTCGATGCGCCGCAGGTTGGAACCGATCGAACCTTCGCTCACGATCTTGATCGGGCCGATGAAGCCGAGCGCGTCCACGTGCGTACCGCCGCACAGCTCGACCGAAGGGCCGGCGTCCAGCACTCGCACGGTGTCGCCGTACTTCTCGCCGAAGAACGCGATCGCGCCGAGGCGTTCGGCCTCGGCCTTGCTCGTCTCGAAGTGGCGCACCGGGACATCGGCGATGATCTGCGCGTTGGCGAGCCGCTCGACCTCGACGAGTTGCTGGTGGGTGACGGGTTCGTAGTGACTGAAGTCGAACCGCAACCGGTCGGGCGCCACCAGCGAGCCGGCCTGCTGCACGTGCGACCCGAGCACTTCACGCAACGCCCAGTGGAGGATGTGGGTGCCAGTGTGGTTGCGCCGGATGCGGTCGCGGCGAACGCCGTCGATCGCCGCGGTCACGGTGTCACCCTCGGCGACGGTGCCGGTCCGGACGAGCGCCTGGTGGACGACGAGCACGCCCGGGAGCCCGTAACGCGTGTCCTCGACGTCGAGGACACCACCGTCGTCGGTGGCGTGGGTGGTCGTGATCGTGCCGGTGTCGCCGACCTGGCCGCCCGACTCCGCGTAGAACGGCGTTCGATCGAGCACGACGTCGACACGCGTGCCCGCGTCGGCCTGCGCGACGCGGTCGCCGTCGCGCAGCAGCGCAAGCACCGTCGCCTCCGACGTGTACTCGTCGCGTCCCGTGAACTCGGTGGTGCCGTACACGTCGACGATGTCGCGGTACACCTCCACCGGCGCGCCCGCGCCCGCGACCGCGCCCGCTTCGTCGGCGGCCGCGCGCGCCCGTTGGCGTTGCTCGCGCATGCGCGCTTCGAACTCGTCGGCGTCGACCGTGTGACCGCGCTCGCCCGCGATCTCACGAGTCAGGTCGATCGGGAACCCGAGCGTGTCGTGGAGGAAGAACGCATCCTCACCGCTGATGTCGCCCGCGACGAGGAGCTCGTCGAGCATGTCGAGGCCGCGTTGCAGCGTGGCGCGGAACGACTCCTCCTCGCGGCGGATCACTTTGGCGATCACGTCGTGGTGGGCGACGACGTCGGGGTACGCGTTGCCCATCACGTCGATGGTGGCGTCGACGAGCGCGGGCGTGACGAGGTCACGTGCTCCGAGGAGGTACGCGTGGCGCACCGCGCGCCGGATGATGCGCCGCAGCACGTAGCCACGCTCCTGGTTCGACGGCCGCACGCCGTCGCTGACCATGAAGGTCATCGTGCGCGCGTGCTCCCCCAGGATGCGCAGCGAGATGTCCTGGGTCTCGCTCGTGCCGTACGCCACACCGGTGGCGCGCTCGGCCGCGGCGATGAGCGGTTGGAAGACGTCGATGTCCCAGATCGCGTCGACGCGCTGCGCGACCATGAGGTTCCGTTCGAGACCGGCGCCGGTGTCGATGCTCGGCTTCGGAAGCGGGACCCGCGTGCCGTCGGCCCGCTGGTCATACGTCATGAACACGAGGTTCCAGATCTCGATGTAGCGGTCGCTGTCGGTGATCGGGCCGCCCTCGGGGCCGTGGTCGGGGCCGAGATCCCAGAAGACCTCCGACGACGGACCGCACGGGCCGGTGTCGCCCATGCGCCAGAAGTTGTCCTCGCCGAGGCGCTGGATGCGTTCGGCGGGGAAGCCGATCTCGTCCCGCCAGATGCGTTCGGCTTCGTCGTCTTTTTCGTAGACGGTGACCCACAACCGGTCGGTGTCGACCTCCATCACCTGCGTGTAGAACTCCCAGGCGAAGCGGATCGCCTCGGCTTTGAAGTAGTCGCCGAAGCTGAAATTGCCGAGCATCTCGAAGAACGAGAAGTGACGGTTGGTGCGACCGATGTCGTCGAGGTCATTGTGCTTCCCGCCGGCGCGGACGCACTTCTGCACGGACACCGCGCGGGTGAACGGCGGGGTCTCGTCGCCGGTGAAGTAGCTCTTGAACGGGATCATGCCCGCGATCGTGAAGAGGACGGTCGGGTCGACCGGGATCACGCTCGCAGACGGAACCGGCGTGTGACCGCGCACGACGAAGAAGTCGACGAACGCCTGGCGCAGTTCGTCGGCACCCCTCGGGACGTTCGTGGAGCCGGAAACCATCGGATGCAGGTTACTGCCCGGCCCCTCGCGCCAGAGTTTCCTTCAGTGCGGCTTCGCGGGACCGCATCGCGGCCCGACCTTCGTCGACGGCGGCCCGCATCGTCCCGCCCCAGCGGTCCACGACTTCGGTCGGCGCATAGCGCGCCGCGACCTGCCGCAGCTTGCGCGCGATCGCCCAGGAGGAACCGAGCCCGAGCGCGAAACCGACGAGGAGCCAGAAGAACCGCTTGAACATCTAGTGCACCCGCTTCCGCTTGCGGCCCTTCGACCGCGCGGGAGCCGGCGCCGGCGGCTCGCCTTCGCGTATGCGTTGCGCGGCGCGCGAGACGCCGCTTCCGAACGCCATCGCTTTCACGACCGGTGACGCGAGCGTCTTGTACGCCATGCGTTGCGCACCGTCGACTGCGTCGTTGATCTTCTCGGCCGAGCCGACGAGGCGGTCGATCCGGTCCACTTCGGTGGTCGCTTCACGAACCGCGTCATGCGCGTCGTCGAGCAGTGCGATGGTTTCGTCGCGGAGGTGCTCGACCGTTGTCCGCAGGGTCCGGAGCGTGCGCGCCAGGGAGTAGAGCGCGGCGATCAGAACCCCAGCGAGGATCGCGACGACGGTCGCGGCGACGACGGCGAGCACGTCACCCGTGTCCATCATCGGCTCCGTTCTGCGCGCGTTCGCGTTCGTCGGCGGTTGTTGCTTCGTCGCGGGAACGGCGGCGCCGGTCCAGCGCTTCGGTGAGCGCAGGCTCGGCCCCGTGGCGTCCCGGCCGGTAGAACTGCGCACCGGCCAGCTCCGGTGGCAGGTGCTCCTGCGGCACCCAACCCTCCGGCGCGTCGTGAGGATAGACGTAGCCCTTGCCGTGGCCGAGGCGCTGGGCCCCTCGATAGCTGCTGTCGCGAAGGTGCTTCGGCACCGGGCTGGCCTTCTGGCGTTCGACGGCTTCCACGGCACTGAACAGCGAGGCCTTGACGCTGTTCGACTTCGGTGCGAGGGCGAGGTGGAGCACCGCGTGCGCGAGGTTGAGGCCGGCCTCCGGCATCCCGACGAACTCGACCGCACGCGCGGCCGCGTCGGCCACGACGAGCGCGTTGGAGTCCGCGAGCCCGATGTCCTCGGACGCGAGGATCACGAGCCGGCGCGCGATGAAGCGCGGGTCCTCGCCCGCTTCGACCATCCGCGCGAGCCAGTACAAGCCGGCGTCGGGATCGGAACCGCGAATCGACTTGATGAACGCGGAGATCACGTCGTAGTGCTCGTCGTCGCCGTAGCGCAGGCTGCGGAGCGCGAGGGCAGCTTCAGAATCCTCGAGCGTGATCGTGTCGCGGCCGTCCTCGACCGTGAGCGCGTGCGCGACCTCGAGCACGGTGAGGATGTGGCGCGCGTCACCTTCGCTGCGATCGACGAGGTGCTTGCGCGCGTCGTCCGCGATGGTCGCCGGCTCGTTTCCGAGGCCACGCTCACGGTCGGTGAGCGCGCGTTCGACGAGCTCGTTCAAGTCGTCATCGTCGAGCGGCTCGAGACGGAACAGCGTGCTGCGCGAGAGGAGCGGACCGGTGAGTGAGAAGAAGGGGTTCTCGGTGGTCGCGCCGACGAACACGAGGAGCCCTTCCTCGACGAACGGCAACAGCACGTCCTGTTGGGCGCGGCTGAAGCGGTGCACCTCGTCGAGGAAGAGGATCGTGCCCTGGCCCCGCTCGCCCAGCCGGCCGCGCGCTCGTTCCGCGATCTCGCGGACGTCCTTCACCCCCGCCGACACCGCGGAAAGGCTCTCGAACGCCTTCTCGGTCGCGCCCGCGACGAGCTTGGCGATGGTCGTCTTGCCCACGCCGGGCGGTCCCCAGAGGATGAGCGACGAGAGGCGGTCCGCCTCGATCAGGACGCGGAGCGGCTTCCCCGGGCCGAGGAGATGGCGCTGGCCGACGACCTCGTCGAGGGTCGTCGGCCGCAGCCGGGCGGCCAGCGGCGCCCGCCGCGCCAACCGCTCCTCCACCGCCGCGCCGAACAGATCCGGCCCCTTCGCCATGGACGCCAGGCTACGGCGTCCCAACTCCCCCGCCCGGTGGCCAATCCCACCATCAGATTGGTGTCCTGTGCACCTGTGCGGTGGCAACACCGACGATCAGATTGGTGGCCTATGCACCTCTGAGGTCGTGAATACGGCCAACGTCGGCGAGCAGAACCCTCGTGCGTTCGACGCTCTCGGCGTCGGACGACTCAGTCGTGAAGATGAGTGGGCGCCATCCCGCCGCCGAGAGCTCGGTAAGGCGGGCACTGTCGTAGGCCACCGCACTGGCGCCGGAGTGCCATGAAAGTCCGTACCACTCGGCGAAGACCATGCAATCCGGCCACGCGAAGTCGAGGTAGTACGTGCGCCGCGCCGGCCGGACCTCGAACTGCTGGACCGGTGGCGGCAAGCGCGCTTCGTCGATGACGCGGAGGAACCGGAGTTCGGCGTCGCTCCCACCGGGGTCGTATGCCGCGTCGCGTTGTGCGAGGAGGTCCTGTACGACGCGGAGCCGCCGGTTCGGCCCGGAATCGAGCCGGGCGCAGCACTCGTGCAGGCGCTTCACGGTCGTCGCCTTACGTCGGAGTCCGTCATCGAGGACGCGACTCAGCTGGAGCCAAGAGAGCTGTGTCGTCTCGTCGCAGAACGTTCGCTCGAAGGTCGTGCACGGGACGCCGTCGCGACTGGTCACGTCCCTCGGTCCGAGCAGCACCGAGCGGTGAACTTGCACACCCGGCAGCGTCACCGGGTGATTGCGCTTCACGGTCAGCTCGAATCCGTCGTCCGGCGCGTATCGGAACTGCAACAAACGAGCCGCCGAACTGTGAGACGCTACGGCCGTGTCGCCCGCGCCGAGCTGCGCGGCAAGGAGCGCTTGATGCCAGGAAGCAGGCGCTCCGCCAACGACATAGACGCCTCGGCGCATTCGGCGCAGGCGCAGGTGCTTGACCAGGCCCGCGATCTGACGATCGGTGTAGCCAGCCGATCGCAGTTGCGACCGGGTGATGAGGCCGTGCTGTTGGCGAGCGGTTCGATCGAGAAGACGGTGCGCGTCTGACATGCGGCGCCACGGTAGGGAGCGGGTGAGACAGCAACGCCGGCGCGCAGCAACCGCGCCATCTGATTGTCGTTCTGTGCACCGCAGGCGTGCACAAGGCACCAATCAGATGGTGGAGTTGTGTACCGACGTTGGTCCGGCAACGCGTGCCCGCAGCCGGGGACTACGGGAGTTCGAGGCGGGTTTGGAGGTAGGCGGCGGCTTCGTCGCGGCGGACGTCGATCTGATCGCCGGTCGTGAGGTCTTTGACGCCGACCTTGCCGTCGGCCATCTCCTTGGCGCCGAGGACGACGCCGTATCGCGCGCCGGACTTGTCGGCGGCAGCCATCTGCTTGCGGAACGCACGGCCTCCGTATCGCGCGGTCGGCACGGATGCCGGCGGCGCGCAGCTCCTCGATCAGCACCAGTCCCTCGGTGCCGCCGACGCTGTCGATCACGAACACGTCGACGCGCGTCTCGGCGCGCCGAACGCGGCTTCCGCGTCGCACGCGAGCAGCACCCGCTCGATCCCGATGCCGAAGCCGATGCCGGGCGTCGCGGGACCGCCCATGTCCTCGGCCAGGCGGTCGTACCGCCCGCCGCCGCCGATCGCGTTCTGCGCGGCGTCGAGCGCGTCGCTCGCGAACTCGAACGTCGTGCCGGTGTAGTAGTCGAGCCCACGCACGAGCCGGGGCGCGATCTCGAACGAGACGCCGAGCGCCTGCAGCCCTTCCTGCACCTGCTCGAACTGCTCGGCGGCCTCTGCCGAGAGGTACTCGCCGATCTGGGGCGCACGCTCCAAGAGATCGGCCCAGTCCTCACGCTTCGAGTCCAGGATGCGCAACGGATTCGTCTCCGCGCGCGCCATCTCGTCGCCCAGCAGGTCCTTGTGGGCGCGCCAGTACTCGAGCAGGACCTCGCGGTAGCCGCGCGCGGCTCGCACCGTCGCCCATCGAGTTCACGAGCAGCCGGAACCGCTGCAGCCCGAGCTCGCGGTAGAAGCCCTGCGCGAGCGCGATGACCTCGACGTCGACGCCCGGATCCTCGACACCGAGCACCTCGACGCCGACCTGCCAGTGCTGGCGATAGCGGCCGGCCTGCGGCCGCTCGTAGCGGAAGTTCGGCGCGACGTACCAGACCTTCCACGGCAGGACCGGTCGGTGCTGCACGAACGCCCGCACCACCGACGCGGTGCCGTCGGCGCGCAACGCGAGCACGCGGCCGCCCTTGTCCTCGAAGTCGTAGAGCTCCTTGCGCACGACATCCGTGCTCGACCCGAGCTTCTGCACGACTTCGATGTGCTCGAACATCGGCGTGACGAGCAGGCCGAAGCCGGCACGCGTCGCACGCGTCGCGAAGCGCGCCGTCAGCGCCTGCCACCGATCCGATTCCGGCGGCAATACGTCGCGCGTCCCGTATCGGCGCGCGGAACACATCTCGACCCGAAGACACGGCCGGATGCTACCGGCCGTGTCCCGCGGATCGGTCAGCTGTATGCGGCCGGCGTCTTGACCTCGGCCCAGGTCGCCACGCCCCACGAGACCTTCACCGGGTCGAGGAACTTGGGCGGCGACAAGTACTGCAGCCGGTTGTCGTAGACGTAGTCCTTCAGGTACCCGGTGCTGTTGATCGTGCCGACGGCGCCACGGAACTTCTCGCGCGATCGCGCCGGTCACGTGCAGTGATCCGAGCTGACTCTTGTCACCGATGTTGTACTGCTGCACCCGGAACGAGTGCTGCAGCGACAGGATCGCGGCGTTCACGGCCGGGTCCTTGAACACCGGCCGGTCCCAACTGCTCGACGGTTCGCTCGTCGGCGAGAACGATGATCCGTTGAATCGAGCGCGCGACGGCACATCGGCGTCCATCTCGCAGGACGGGTCGACGTTGGTGCAGTCCACCGGGTGGTAGATCTCGACGTACTGGTCGGCGATGAGGCCGAGCAGGTCGTCGCCGCCGACACCGTCCTTGTAGACGAGGTTGCCGATGACGTCGACGTTGTTCTCGGCCGCGATCGTGATCTGACCGTCGAGCGTGCCGTCGACGAACGCGTCGCCGGCCCGGCAGTCGTACTCGGAGTTCTGGTCACTGTTCCCGCTGATCGTGATCGGGTAGCCGAGCGGGTGCGCGGGGCTCGTGTAGGAGCCGCTCGCACTCGTCCACGTCTTCGTCGCCGCGGTGTACGTCGAGTTCGGGCAGGCCGTCGACGGGTTCCAGTAGTTCGCGTCCGAGGACGGCGACGAGATCACGTTCTGCACGAAGATCACGCCGTTCTTCGGCAGCGCACCGTTGCCGTTCGTCGGGCAGGCGTTGTTCGTCTGCTTCGAGTACGGGCTCTTCACCGTCATGGTGCCGTTCGACTCGAACCGGATACGGGTCGGGCCGGTGTAGAGGCAGCCGCCCTGGTTTCCGCTGACGTTCACGGTTTCGTTCTTCAACGCCTTGTTCGTCGGCGGCATCTGGATGTCGGTCGCGTACGAAGGATCGGCGCCGACGAAGCTGGGGCTGCCCGTGCAACTGCCGCCGGTGTTGACCCGGTACCGCTTGAGCGGCGTTCCTTCCCCGGTGAACGCCGTCGTGGTGTGACCGGTGAACGTCGGGCTGCCGCACACGAGGATCGCGTCGTTGCTGTGGAGCGGCCCCTTGACGACGTCGCCGGACGTGAAGTTGATGTCCGTGCAGTAGGCGCCGCTCGAGTCACTGTCACCGGTGTAGTCGGACCGGCCGTTCTCGTCGCGGCGGGCGCCGAACGGGCCCTCGTAGTGCAGCGCGCAGCGCGTCTGCGCTTCCGACGTGCTGAACGGCGACCCGGAGTACGCGTCCGGGTCCTTCGTCTCGTAGTCGGTGAAGTACAGGTAGTCGAGGAAGCTCCGGCGCCGGATCGTCGCGCTCGACGGTCCGTTCGGTCTTGCCGACGCGCCCCGTGGACGAGATGGTGAGGCGGCCCGAGGAGTTCAGCTTGGAGCGGTCGATGTCGTAGCGGTACAGCGATTTCGTCGAGCCACCCGCGACCGGCACGTACTGGGTGAAAGCGAGGTTGCCGTCGGGCGGCGCGGGCGCGGTGTTCGGCGCCGGCGCGCCCGGGTTCCCGTACGTGTAGTAGAGGTCGTTGTCGTTGAGCCGGAAGATGTAGTCGTCGATCCCGGCCTCGGCGGCCGACAGCGCACCGTTCCAGTCCTGGTCGTGACGCGAGATGCTCTGCGAGTTCGTCGCGTACGCCACGACCGTCGTGGCGAGCAACGCCAGGATCGTCGTGGTCAGGATGACCACGATCAACGCGAGACCGCGCTCGTCATCTCGGCGGTACATGCTCACCCTCCACCCGCTGTGGCGTCGTAGTCCTGGTTCGGCAGGCGCACGCGATTGATCAACGTCGTGGTCGCGACGTTCTGGCCGTTGCTGCGCTTCACGCGCAGCGTGATGCGGACGCCGTTGACGTTCAAGAGGTCAGTCGCGCTCGAACGGTGTGGGCAGCACGTTGTTCGCGTCATCGAGGTACTCGAAGATCGGCTTGCTCGCGTTGTTCGCCACGAACCGACCGACCAAGCGCGTCTTGGCCGCGCCCGGGAACGTGTAGTTGGGCTTCGTCCCGGTACCCGCCCACACCTCTTCCTTGAGCTGGCTCGCACTGTCGATGAAGATGTGCACCTTCTTCGGCGCGTCGGTCGTGTTCAAGTTCGCGTAGAACGTGACCTCGTTCTTGTCGGCGAGGATGAACGGCGACGTGCCCGCCTGCAACCGCACCGCCGTGCGGGTGTCCTTGGTGAGCACCGCCATGATCGTGCGCGGCTTCGTCGAGGTTGCGCAGGCGCTCGTTCGCGCCGAGCACGGTGTCCTGCGTCGAGAAGATCGTCGAGTACACCGTCCCGAGGATCATGCCGAGCAGCAGGAGCACGGTCACCATCTCGAGGAGGCCGGAGTACCCGCCCTCTTCGCGACGCAGGCGGAGTCGATCGCGCATCACAGCACCGTCACCGTTGTGTTCGTGGGCGTGAGGTTGCGGGGATCGAGCAGGGTCGTCGGCCACGAACCGGAGGGCGAGCGGCCCTGGACCGAGAGCTGCCACGTCCCCCAGGGCAACGCGGTCGTCAGGTTCCCGAGCGCATCGGTGGTGCCGACCACATGGGTCTCACCGCCGCAGATGTTGTCGGACGCGTGCGTCGCGACAACGGTCGCACCGATCTGCGGCAACCCGAGCGCGTTGACGACACGGACGCTCGCGTCGTGCAGCCCGAGCGTGGCGCTCGCCGAACCTCCGGGGTCGACGCTCATCAGCGTGCCGCGCGTCGCACCCGGCCAGTACTTGCCGAGGTTCTTCTTCCCGCCCGAGCCGTCGTCGACGATGTTGTCGCCTTCGGGATCGGCATCCGCGCACGTGCCGGCCCACGAGTAGTAGCCCGACGAGAACGGGAACAAACCGTCAACGACACGCGTCGCGCCGGTTCCGGGGATCGTGACGTTCTTGCTGTTGTTGCTCCAGACCGTGACCGGCAGGTCGTTCGGCACCGGCGTGGTCGGGCCGCCGGCCATCGTCACCGCGATGCGGGCGGCCTGGTCGTACTGGAACGACAGCGACTTGGTCGCGCCGACGACGACCGTTGCCGAGACCGAAGGTGCCAAGACGTTCTTGTCGTCGACGTAGCCGGGCTCGTTCAGCTTGATGCCGTACGTGCCCGCCGGCAGGAACGCGAGGAAGGCGCAGCCGTCGGCGTCGGTCTGGGCGGTGTCCGCCTTCGGCCCCGTCTGTTCGACGTGGACGTACTGCGTCGGCTTACCGTCACGGTTGGTGACCTTGACCGCGATGTGCCCGGTGTTCGGGTCGAACGCGCCGATTGGCGGCGTGAGCACGGTGTCGGACACGACCGGCGGGATGCCGTTCATGTCGTGCCACGTCACGCTCACGCGGACGCGCAGCACCTGCGGGTTGGGGTTCGTGGTGTTGCACGGTCCCGACGTCGCGCTCTTCGGCACCCATGTGGTGACGCGGTCGATGTCGTAGTTCACGCCGTCGACGGAGGTCGCGTACGACTTGTCGACAACGCTGGCGAAGTCGACAGTGCGGACCGTGTCCATCTCCTGCGACGCCAGATTGGCGGCCACGCTGCGGTGGCGGTTGGTGCGCGTCAGCGCCAGACCGGTGCCCATCGTGTGGGCGATGCCGAGCATCACGATCCCGAAGATCAAGAACGCGACGACGAGCTCGAGCAGCGTCATGCCCGACTCGTCCGTTCTCGCCCGTCGGATGTGTGCGCGAATCTTCACGCGCGCCATGCGATCCCCTCGTGTGGACGCGCGTCCGGTGCGCGCCCTCAGGGGGGTATCGGTCGACCACCGTCCGTGGTTTAGCCGGATTGTGCGACCGGCAGTCCCTCAGCAGTGCTTAGGTGTGCCCACCAGGCAGGACGCGGGCCGCGTCGTACACCGAGCCGACCCGCTTCACCGCGCCGCAGGATCGAATCCAGATGGTCCGGGTCGGCGAGCTCGAACTCGAACCGCAGCCGGGCGACGCGGTCGGGCTGGGTCTGCGGTGGTGCAGGACAGGATGTTCACGTGGTGCTCCGAGAGCACCTCGGCGACGTCCCGGAGGAGCTTCGAGCGGTCGAGCGCCTCGATCTCGACGACGACCACGTAGGTGCCGGGCGCGTCGTGGTCCCACTCGACCTCGATGACCCGGTCGACCTGGCTCGTCAGGCTCAGCGCGTTGGCGCAGTCGGTGCGGTGCACCGAGACGCCGCGGCCCGCGAGTGACGAAGCCCATGATCTCGTCGCCCGGCACCGGTGTGCAGCAGCGCGACAGCCGCACCATCACGTCGTCGAGACCTTCGACGTGCACGCCCGCCGGTCGCGTTCTTGCGACTGCGGGCCCGAGGCGGGCGCTGCACGGTGACCGGCAGCTGGTCCTCGCCGCCGCGCAGCTCGCGCTGCACCCGTTGCACCACGGCCTTGGCCGACACGTGACCTTCGCCGAGCGCGGCGTGCAGCGCTTCGAGGTCGACGTAGTTGAGGCTCTCCGCGACCTTCGCGAGCACGGGCGAGTTCGTGCAGCTTCTGCACGGGCAGACCGTCGCGGCGCAGCGCCTTCACGAGGTCGTCGCGTGCCCGTCGTCGATCGCGTCGATGCGCCGCTCGCGCGAGAACCACTGGCGGATCTTCGACCGCGCCCGGGGCGTCTGGACGAACTGCAACCAGTCGCGGCTCGGGCCCGCGCCCTCGACCTTGCTCGTGAAGATCTCGCAGGTGTCGCCGGACTGCAGCGTCGGAGTCGAGCGGCACCAGCCGCCCGTTCACGCGTGCGCCGATGCAACGGTGCCCGACCTCGGTGTGGATCGAGTACGCGAAGTCGACCGGGGTCGCCGCCGGTCGGCAGCGTCATCGACCATGCCCTTCGGCGTGAACACGAAGACCTCGCCCTGTTCGAGGTCGATCTTCAGGCTCTGCCATGAACTCGGCCGGGTCGGCCGTCTCCTGCTGCCAGTCGACCAACCGCTGCAGCCAGACGAGGTCCTCCGTGGGGTTGTGCTGTTCCTTGTAGCCCCAGTGCGCGGCGACGCCGTACTCGGCGCGGCGGTGCATCTCGTCGGTGCGGATCTGGAACTCGACCGGCTTGCCCTGCGGCCCGACCACCGTCGTGTGCAACGACTGGTAGAGGTTGAACTTGGGCATCGCGATGTAGTCCTTGAACCGGCCCTGCACCGGCCGCCAGAGCGTGTGGATCGACCCGAGCGCGCCGTAGCAGTCCTTGACCGAATCGACGATGACGCGCACGCCGACGAGGTCGTTGATCTCGTCGAACTCCTTGCCCCGCACGACCATCTTCTCGTAGATCGACCAGTAGTGCTTCGGCCGGCCGGTGACCTCGGCCGTCGATGTGGAGCTGCTCGAGCCGCGGACCGCACCTGCGTCGAGCACGTCGTCGAGGCTGCCCTCGCGCTCCGGCGCCGCGCTGCAGCGACCATCAGCTCGATCTCGGCGTAGCGCTTCGGGTGCATGCACCGCGAACGCGAGGTCCTCGAGCTGCCACTTCACGTCCTGGATGCCGAGGCGGTGCGCGAGCGGCGCGTAGATGTCGAGCGTCTCCTGCGCGATGCGCTTCTGCTTCTCCTCGGGGAGCGACGCGATCGTGCGCATGTTGTGGAGGCGGTCGGCGAGCTTGATGAGCAGGACGCGCACGTCCTTCGCCATCGCCACGAGCATCTTGCGCATCGTGGCGGCCTGCTGCGCTTCCTTGGAGTCGAACTGCAGCCGGTCGAGCTTGGTGACCCCGTCGACGATGGCGGTCGAGGTCGGGGCCGAAGTCGGCGACGAGGTCGTCGATCGTGACCGACGTGTCCTCGACCGCGTCGTGGAGCAGCGCGGCACGCGAGGGTCACGTCGTCGAGCCCGAGGTCCGCGAGGATCACCGCGACGCCGAACGGGTGCGCGATGTAAGGGTCGCCCGAGCGCCGGACCTGGTCCTTGTGCGCCTCGCGGGCGACCTCGAACGCGTGCTCGACGAGCGTCGTGTCGCGCGCGGGTGCCGCGCGCTGGAACCGCGTCGAGCAGCGGCCGCAGCGCCGAATCGACCGGCGCCTTGTGCCGGCGCGGCAGGACGGCCTTCACGGGATCCACACCATGTCGCCACGACATGTGGTCGACACCCATCGAGCTATGCATAACAGACAACCGTGTGAACGTCCTGGCCCGGCAGCTTCTTCCGGCCGCGCGAGGAACTCGAGCTCGATGAGGAACGCGAGGCCGGCGACCTCGCCGCCGAGCCGTTCGACCATGCGCACCACGGCCGAGGCGGTACCGCCGGTCGCGAGCACGTCGTCGACGACCAGCACCTGCTCGCCCGGCTCGATCGCGTCACGATGGATCTCGAGCAGGTCGGTGCCGTACTCGAGCTCGTACTCCTCGTGCTCGATCTCCCACGGGAGCTTCCCGGCCTTGCGCACCGGCACGAACCCGGCCGTGCGCTTGTACGCGACGGGCGCCGCGAACACGAATCCGCGCGCTTCGATTCCGAGCACCTTGTCGATGCGCGGCCTGCGAACGGTTGCGCGAGCGCGTCGACCGAGCGGGTGAAGGCCTCGGCATGGGCGAGCAGCGGCGTGATGTCCTTGAAGACGACGCCGGGCTTCGGATAGTCCGCGATGTCGCGCACGTGCTTCCGAAGGAACTCCCCAGTCATGGGGAGATGGTACCGAGCGGCCCCGCTCGTCCGGCGCTTCCTGTCGTCGTGACTACCGGCGCTTGCGGCGGCGCTGCTGGCGCGGGCGCGGCGTGCGCGGACGCGACGGTTCGCTGCGGCCGACCGCGGGCGGCCCCGGGATCCCGGCCTCCACCACTGCCTTCTCGCGCGGTTCGTCGTCGTCGGTCTCGACCACCGGGACACCCGTGGCGACCGAAGCCGCGGCCATCGTGGTGCGGCGGCGCCGGTCGTGGAGCACCTTGTACTTCGGGTCCCGGTCCTTCCAGGCCGCGAGCAGCGGCGACGCCACGAAGATCGACGAGTAGGAACCGACAGCCAGGCCGACCGCGAGCGCGAGCGCGAAGTCCTCGAGCGCGGTGGCGCCCATGATCACGGACCCGACGATCAGCAACGACACCACCGGGAGCAACGCCACGATCGTCGTCGACAGCGAACGCATGAGTACCGCGTTCAGTGAACGGTTCACCATCTCGGGATAGGTCGACTTCCCGGTGGCGAGCAGGTTCTTCTCGTTCTCCTTGATCTTGTCGAACACGACGACGGTGTCGTAGAGCGAGAAGCCGAGGATCGTCAGGAACGCGGTGACGGTCGCGGGCGTCACCGGACCATTGGAAGAGCGCGTACACACCGACGCTGACGATGATGTCGTGGATCACCGCGACGATCGCCGTCGCCGACATCTTCCACTCGAACCGGAACGTCAGGTACAGCGCGAGGATGATGAAGAAGATGATGAGCGCCTGCGAGCGCCTTGCGGCTGACCGTCTCGACCCCACGTGGGCCCGACGGTGCTGACGCTGACCTCACTCACGTTCACGCCCGCGTAGTCGGCGAGCTTCTGCGGCGACGTCGGTGAGCGGGCTCGTCGGGCAGCTTGTCGAACGCGACGGTGACGTTCTGGCCGTCGACGGTTACCTTGGCGTCCGAGTAGCCCGTGGCCGCGAGCGCCTTCTCGACCTGCGGCTGCGTCACCGTCTTGTTGGCGGCGGTCTGGAACGTGAAGGTGCCGCTGCCGTCGTCGTTGCGGACGAACAGGATGTCGGCGACCTGTTGGTTCGACGCGTCGGCGAGCGCCTGCTGGATCGATCGGATCGGGTCCTTGATGATCTCGGCCTGCACCCGCACGCTGTCACCGCTCGTGCCGGACAGCGTCGAGACCTTGGCGTCGGTGAAGCCGAGCGGGTCGAGGAGGTCCCGCACGTCGGTGGTGCTGGCGTTCTTGCCGTTCGCCATCGTGACCTGCCACGCGGTGCCGCCCTCGAACTCGATGCTGAGATTGAGGCCGCGGAAGACCAACGCGGAGAGGCTGATCAGGATCAGCGTGCCGGAGAGGATCAGCCACCGGCGCGAGTGCTTGATGAACTGGAAGTTCGTGCGCTCGTGGTAGAAGTCCGACGGTCGGTGCCGGCGGGTGACACCGGGGATGTCCTCGACCGGCGTCGGACGCCGAGGACGATGCCGGCGGCAATGTGGCTGTCACGTCACCATCTCCGGCACGTCGAGGCCGGCGGCGATGCCGACGCCCGGCATGCGCACGAGGCTCGGACGGCGCGCGAGCAGCGTCACGAACGGGTGCATGAACGTGTACGCGAGCACGAGGTCGATCGCGGTCGAGATGCCGAGGAAGAACGCGAAGCCGCGCACGGAACCGGCCGCGAGCCAGTAGAGCACGACCGCGCCGAGCAGCGACACGAGGTCGGCGGCGATGATCGTGCGGAACGCGCGGCGGAACCCGCTGTCGAGGGACGAGCGGACGGTCTTGCCCGATCGGATCTCGTCTTTGAGTCGCTCGAAGTACACGACATAGGAGTCGACCGTGACGCCGACCGAGACGATGAGACCGGTCACGCCCGCGAGCGTGAGCGCGAGACCCCGGCTCGCCGACAGGTACGACGTGATCGTGAAGAACAGGAGGCCGGTGAGCGCGAGGCCGCTGACCACGACGAGGCCGAGCAGCCGGTAGTACGCCAGCATGTAGAGCGCGACCAGCACGAGGCCGACGATGCCGGCGACGATGCCGGCGTGCAGCTGGTCCTTGCCCAGCGTCGGCGAGATGCTCTGCACCGTCTGCTGGTCCCGGTCGAACTGCACCGGCAGCGCGCCGTACCGCAGCAGCCGGGCGAGGTCACTCGCTTCGCCCTTCGTGAACGACCCGGAGATCTGCACGTGCTTCCCGGTGATCCCGGGGTTGATCGTCGGCGCCGACTGCACCACGCCGTCGAGCTCGATCGCGACCTGCTTGTTGACGTACGGCCCGGCGACCTTGTCCACGAACTCGTTCGTCTTGAACGTGATCTCGGTGACATACGAGGAGGTGTTGGAGTCGTACTGGCTCGACGCGGACGAGACGTTGCGCCCGTTGAGCAGCGTCGGCCCGAGCAGGTAGCACGCGTCCGGAGTGCCGGACTTCGTGTCGCGGCCCGGGAGGATCACCGTCGCGCTCGCGACGTTCGCGGTGGACGGTGTGAGCACGTCCTTGCACGTCTGGCCGGGCTTGGGGGTCGCGATGGCCGGCGCGGTGGTCGCCGTCGTCGGCGCGGTCGGTGCGTCGTGGGCGCGGTGGTCGGCGGCTCCTGCGCGGGCCGGACCGCGGCGATCGGCGTCGTCGGCACCGTGCGCGCGCCCGCGCCGCTGCCCTTGATGGTCGTCGAGGTCGTCGCGGCCGGCGGCGGTGGTGGTTGCGCCCGGCGCCGTCGTGGTCGTGGCGCCGGGCGCAGTCGTCGTGGTCGACTCGGCGACGAGCGGCGTGCCCCACGGGAAGGTCTGGAGCACCGGTCGGAACCGCAGCTCCGCGGTCTGGCCGACCTGCTCCTCCGCCTTCTCGCGCTCCTTCACGCCGGGGAGGTCGACCACGATCGTGTTGCCCTGCCGTTGCACTTCGGGCTCCGCGATGCCGAGGCCGTCGACGCGCTGACGGATGATGTCGACCGCGGTGTCGAGCGCAGAGGTGTCGGTGCCCTTCACCGGGAACAGGACGATCGAGATCCCGCCCTGGAGGTCGAGGCCGAGCGCCGGGCGGTTGGACGACGCCAGCGTCCACGCGAACGTGCCGACGATGATGACCACCGTCGTCACCAACATGATGATCTGTCTGCGGACGTTCACAACTTCAGACTCAGTTCTGGCACGACTTCAGGCTCGCTTCTGGCTCAGTCGCTGTCGGGGTCGGCGGTGTCGGCGTCCGAGTCCGCGGTGAGCCGCTCGCCGATCGCACCGCGTGCGACCCGCACCACCGTGCCCGGCGCGATCTCGAGGCGCAGATCGTCGTCACCGAGCTCGACGATCGTGCCGAAGATCCCGCTCGTCGTCAGGACGTCGTCACCCACCTGCAGGCGACCCTGGAGTGACCGGACCTGCGACATCCGGCGCTGTTGCGGGCGCCAGAGCAGCAGGTAGAACACCCCGGCCATGAGGACGAGCCAGACGATTGCGAGCACGAAGAGAGGAAATTAGCACCGGTCATCCACGAATTCCGGGGTCATCCGGCTGCCGCTCCTCACCGCACTCTCAGCGTCACTCCCGGATGTCGAACGTTCGGCCCCGATCTTCGGCGATCGCGTCGCGCGAGACGACCGAGTCGCTCCCCCCGGTTCATGAGGACCTGACCGCGGTAGGCGCCGCGCGGGAGCCCGGCCCAGTACTGCGCTTCGGTCGCGGCCGCCTCCGCGAGCGCGTCGGGTTCGACCACCGCGTCGAGGAACCCGGCGTCCGCCGCACCCTCGGGGTCGTACATGCGCGCCCCGACGGTCGCCTGCTGGAAGTGCCGCACGGAGAGCCGCTCCCGCGCCAGCTCGGCCGCCCAACGCGGCAGCACCATGCCGAGCTGGGTCTCGATGAGCCCGATGCGGAAGTCACCGCGCGGCGCCGATCCGGTAGTCGGCACCGAGGAGCAGGAGTGCGCCGGCCGCGACCGCGTGGCCGCTGCACGCGACGATCACCGGCACCTCGGAGCCGAAGAGACGGCTGAACAGCGCTCCGCCATCGGTCACGAGGCGGCCGGCGGCCTCCGGGCTGGCGCGCATCACCTTGAGGTCGAAGCCACCGGTGAGCATGCCCGGCGTGCCCGTGATGCACAGCGCGCCGACCTCGGCCTCGCCCGCGTCCTCGGCCCGGCTCACCGCGGCGTCGAGCCCGGCGATGACCTCGGGCGCGAGCGCGTTCGCCTTCCCGTTCGTGATGGTCACGTGCGCGACGCGGTCGCGCACCTCGTAGTTCACGAGATCAGACATGAAGTCACTCCGTCAGGTTCGGACACCACTCCGTGCGGCTGGGCCGACCGGCTCGGGTTCAGAAGAGGCCCGGAGCCTCGCCGGGTGTGTCGGGGGCGTGCAAGCCGAGGTGCTCGTAGGCGGCCGGTGTCGCGACCCGCCCGCGCGGTGTGCGCTCGAGCAGCCCGCACTGCAACAGGAACGGTTCGTACATGTCCTCGACCGTCTCGGGTGCTTCGCCGACGGCGACCGCAAGGGTTCCGAGCCCGACCGCCCGGCCGCCGAACGTGCGGCACAGCGCACCGAGGATCGCCCGGTCGACCTTGTCGAGGCCGCGTCCGTCGACCTCGAACAGCGCGAGCGCGTCGCGGGCGACCTTCTCGTCGACGACGCCGTCGGCGCGCACCTCGGCGTAGTCGCGCACACGCTTCAGCAACCGGTTGGCGATGCGGGGCGTGCCGCGGGAACGCTGCGCGATCTCGCGCGCGCCTTCGGCATCGAGGGTGACGCCGAGGATCAGCGCCGCGCGCGCGAGGATCGCGGTGAGCTCCTCGGGCACGTAGTAGTCGAGCCGCGCGACGAAGCCGAAGCGGTCGCGCAGCGGACCGGTGATGAGGCCGGTGCGAGTGGTCGCGCCCACCAGCGTGAAGCGCGGGAGGTCCAGGCGGATCGAGCGCGCCGAGGGGCCCTTGCCGATGACGATGTCGAGCTGGAAGTCCTCCATCGCGGGATAGAGCACCTCCTCGACCGGGCGTGGCAACCGATGCACTTCGTCGATGAACAGCACGTCACCGTCGTCGAGATTCGTGAGGATCGCGGCGAGGTCACCGCGCGCGCTCGAGCGCAGGCCCGCTCGTCGGCTGGAAGCGAGCCTCCATCTCGGCCGCGATGATCCCGGCCAGGCTCGTCTTGCCGAGGCCGGGCGGCCCGGCGAGGAGCACGTGGTCGACGGCTTGCCCGCGCTGACGGGCCGCGCTCAACATGATCTCGAGGTGCTCCCGCAGGCGGGGCTGGCCGACGAACTCGTCGAGCCGCCGGGGCCGCAGCGTCGTCTCCTCCGCGGCCTCGACCGGATCGGCCGTGGGCTGCATGAGCTCGTCGCGCATCAGCTCGTCTCTCATCGGGCCCCCGCAAGCAGTCGCAGCGCGCCGCGCAGGAGCTCTTCCACCTCGCCGGTTTCGGGCAGCTGCCCGATGGCTTCCCGCACCTCGTCGGACGAGTAGCCGAGCCCGGTGAGCGCCTCGCGCACCTCGCGCGCGCGCCCGCGCTCGGTACCGGCGCGCCGCCGAGATCGAGGTCGGGGACTTCGAGCCGGCTCTTCAGCTCGACGAGCAGGCGCTGCGCGGTCCGCTTGCCGACGCCCGGCACCAGCGTGAGCGCGGCGAGATCGTCCTCGGCGAGGCTGCGGCGCAACGCCGTCGGGGTGTGCACCGACAAGATCGGCGAGCGCGAGCTTCGGGCCGACGCCGCTCGCCGCGATCAGCGCCTCGAACGTGTCACGCTCGTCGCGCGTCGGGAACCCGTAGAGCACCATCGCGTCTTCGCGCACGTGCAGATGCGTGAACAGGAACGCGGGCGCGCCTGGCGGCAACGACGGCACCGCGGACACGGGCACGAGCACGCGGTACCCGACGCCGCCGACCTCCACGAGCGCTTCGCCGGTCGCGGAACGCTCGATGACCGTGCCCCGCACCGATCCGATCATCGAGCCACCTGCGCGGCGAGCGGGCGCGCGCCACACGTGACAGCACGCGAGCGCGAGCGCGTCGGCCGCGTCGGCCGGACGCGGGACCTCGCGCAGCCCGAGCAGCCGGGTGATCATCGTCTGCACCGCGAGCTTGTCGGCGCGCCCGTCGCCGGTGACCGCGAGCTTCACCTCGTTCGGGCTGTACTGCGTCACCGGCACGCCGGCCCGGGCCGCCGCGACGAGCGCGAGCCCGCTGGCCTGACCGACGCTGATCGCGGTGCGGGCGTTGTTCTGGAACAGCACCCGCTCGACCGAGACCGCCGACGGCGCGAACTCGGCGACGAGCGCGGTGAGCTCGTCGGCGAGCGCCGAGAGGCGGTCGGGCAGCGGGAGCGGCGGGATCGGTGCGGATCACGCCGCACGCGAGCGCCCGCATGCGGCCGCGTTCGCGTGCCGACCACGCCGTAGCCGCAGCGCGAGAGCCCGGGGTCGATGCCGAGCACGGGCCCGGCCGGATCGAACACAGGTTCGATCCTAGACAGGGCGGCCCGGTGCCGCCGCGGATGCGAATCGCTCGCCTCGGAGCTCAGCGTGAGCGATGGCGCAGGAGCGCGCCAGACGACGAAGAGCACGAGCAGGCCGATGCCGAGCGGGATCAGGCGTTTGGTGACGGGCGCACCCGCGACCTCGAACAGGTCCACCGGTTCGGCCGGGCGGGCGTCGATCTGCCGCGGACCGGCCACGGGCCGCGACCGGTGCCGCGCTGGGGAGCTCGGGGCTCGCGACCGCGGGAGCGTCGGCGTCCGCGGCGGCGGCGGTGTCGTCCGCGAGCACATCGCGTTCGAGGTTCTCGACGAACTGGCCCATCAGCTTCGACGAGACGTCGGCGAGCACCCCGCGTCCGAACTGCGCGACCTTGCCGGTGATCGACAGTTCCGTGTTCACGTCGACGAGCGTGCCGCCACTTTCTTCCTTCATGGTGACGACGATCTTCGCCTTGGCGTTGCCCTGCCCGCGACGTGTCGCGGCCCGACGCGTCGAGCACGATGCGGCGCGCGCGCCTCGTCGACTTCGGCCAGCTTCGCCGTGCCCTTGTACTGCGCGGTGATCGGCCCGACCTTGATCTTCACCACACCGCGGTAATCGTCGCCTTCGATCTCCTGCAGCTCCGCGCCGGGCAGGCTCGGCGCGATGCGCTCGATGTCGAGCAGCACCTTCCAGGTCTCGTCGAGCGAACGGTTCACTCGGAAGCTGTCGCTGATTTCCATCGGGCCTCCAACGCGGCGAGATCTTCGGGGGTGTCGATGTCGGTGGGCGTGCCGGTGCCGTCGCACGGCACCTCGGTGGGACCGTAGCGGCGCAGGAGCACACGCGCGCCTTCGTCGCCGGTGAGCGCGAGCGCCTCGGGCCAGTGTTCGCGGCCGATGAGCACGGGATTGGCCCGCCGGCCCTCATAGGTCGCGACTGCGAGCGCGGCACCGGCCGCGCCCGCGGCTCCGACCCGCCGGTAGGCCTCCGCGCCGACGAGGGGCTGGTCGGCGAGGCCCACGACGACTGCGTCGACATCCGCGCTCGGCGTCAGCGTCGCGCAGCGCGACCTGGAGGCTCGACGCGATCCCGGACTCCGGGCGCGTCGTTGCGCAGGACCTCGACGCGGGCCGGAACGGCGGCGGCAACCCGGTCGTCGGACACCACCACGGCCACCGGCCCGACCCCGCTCGACGTCGCGGCATCCAGCGCGTGGTGCAGCAGCGATGCGCCACCGAACTGCAGCAGCGGCTTCGGCACGTCACCGCCGAACCGCACACCCCGCCCCGCCGCGAGCACGACCACCCCGACACTGTTTGCACCCGACGGAGCCCCAGTGGGGCGGGGTTCGTTCAAACAGCTTCGAGGGCGCGGCGGACGAGGACGCGGGCAAGGTGCTGGCGGTACTCCGGTGACGCGTTCAGGTCCTGCGACGGCTCGGTGCCTTCGGCGGCGTGCGCGGCGGCGTCGGTCGGGTTCGCACCCTGCGCGAGCGCGGCCTCGACACCGGACGCGCGCACCGGGGTCGAGCCCATGTTCACGAGCGCGACGTGCGTATCCCCGTTCATGCGCGCCGCGACCGCGCCGACGATCGCCCAGTCCTGGGCCCGCCGGTTGAACTTCTCGTACGCGAAGCCCGTTGCCCCGGATTTGGGGACGCGGATCTCGGTGAGGAGCTCGTCGGATCCGAGCGCGGTCTCGAGGAAGCCCAAGAAGAAGTCCGACGCCGCGATCGTCCGCTCGCCGTTGGGGCCGCGCGCGACGAATGTCGCGTCGAGCGCGAGCAGCGCGGCGGGCAGGTCCGAGGCCGGGTCGCCGTGCACGACGGAGCCGCCGAGCGTCCCTCGGTGACGCACCTGGTTGTCCCCCACCTGCGCCGCGACGGCGCGGAGCACACCGCACTGCTGCGCGAGCAGGCCATCGGTCTCGAGCGCGCGATGGCGCGTCAGCGCGCCAATTGCGATGTGGTCGCCACCGTCGCGGACGTAGGACAGGTCGCGGACGCGACCGACGTCGACGAGCACCGCGGGTGTCGCCAGCCGCAACTTCATGAGCGGGATCAACGACATGCCACCGGCGAGGAACTTCGCGTCCTCGCCGTGCTCGCCGATGAGCGCGACCGCTTGGTCGGCCGAGTCGGCACGGATGTATTCGAACGCCGCCGGGATCACTGCGCACCTCCGGACCGGGACGCCCTGCCTGATCCGGCAAGCTGGCCCGATCGTGCCTGTTGTATGGCCGTCCACACCCGTTGCGGGGTGGCCGGCATGTCGATGTCGGTGATGCCGTACGGCGTCAGCGCGTCGGCGACCGCGTTCATGACCGCGGGCGTCGCCGCGATCGTGCCCGCCTCGCCGATGCCCTTCACGCCGAGCGGATTGGTCGGGCTCGGTGTCACGGTCTGGTCGAGCTCGAAGCTCGGCAGCTCGGCCGCGGACGGCACGAGGTACTCGAGGAGCGACGCGTTCAGCGGGTTGCCCTGCTCGTCGTACGCCGCTTCCTCCCACAGCGCCTGCGCCACTCCCTGCACGACACCGCCGTGGATCTGACCTTCGACGATCAACGGGTTCAGCTGGTTGCCGCAGTCGTCGACGGCGACGTATCGCAGCAGCTCGACCCGTCCGGTCTCCTCGTCGATCTCGACGACTGCGACATGGACGCCGAACGGGAACGTGAAGTTGGGCGGGTCCCAGGCGACCTTGCCCTCGAGGTTGGGTTCCATGCCTTCGGGGAGATCGTGCATCGTGAACGCCTCGAACGCGATCGCGCCGAGTGCCATCGCGCGCGAGGGCGTGCCCTTGACGCGGAACTCGGCGTCCACGAATTCGAGGTCCGCTTCCGAGATCTCGAGCTGGTGCGCGGCGATCGCGCGCGCCTTGGTGATGACCTGATCGGTCGCGAGATCGACGGCGGCGCCGCCAACCGACGCCGAACGGGATCCGTACGTGTCGAGCCCGAGCGGCGCGATCGCGGTGTCCGAGTGCAACACGTCGATGTCCTCGATCGGGACGCCGAGCTTCTGGGCCACGATCATCGACCACGCGGTCTCGTGGCCCTGACCGTGCGGTGCGGTGCCCGAAACGACCTGGACCTTCCCGGTCGGCAACATCCGAACCGTCGCGGCTTCCCAACCGCCGCCGACGTAACGCAGCGACGCGAGCACGCGACTGGGTGCGAGCCCGCACATCTCGACGTAGCTCGACAGCCCGATCCCGAGCTGCTTCGTGGCCCCGGCGGCGCGCCGTTCCCGCTGCTCCGTGCGCAACTCGTCGTACCCGACGTGCGCGAGCGTGCGTGTCGAGCGCCGGCTCGTAGTTGCCGGAGTCGAACGTGAGTCCGGCCGCGGACGTGTACGGGAAGGCGTCCGCGGCGATGAAGTTGCGCCGGCGCGGCTCCACCGAGTCCTCGCCGATCACGCGGGCGAGCGCGTCGACAGCACGCTCGATCGCGTACGTGGCTTCCGGACGGCCGGCGCCGCGGTAGGCGTCCGTCGGCGTCCGGTTCGTGAACACGCCGGTGCACGTGAACGAGTACGCGGGGATGTCGTAGAGCCCGTGGTAGACGAACGCGCCGAGGAGCGGGATGCCGGGCGTGACCAGCTGGAGGTACGCGCCCATGTCGGCGAGCAGATGCACCCGCACCGCGGTGATCTTGCCGTCGGCATCGGCGGCGAGCTCGATGTCCTGGATCATGCCGCGGCCGTGCACCGTCGCGAGCGTGCTCTCCCCGCGCTCCTCGGACCAGCGCACCGGGCGACCGAGGCGCTTCGCCATCGCGAGACAGAGCGCTTCTTCCGCGTAGATGTCGAGCTTGGACCCGAACGCGCCGCCGACCGCGGGTACGACGACCCGCAGCCGGTGCTCGGGGATCCCAGTGACGATCGCCATGAAGATCTTGAGGAAGTGCGGGACCTGTGTGGACGAGTAGATCGTGTAGTCGCCGCCGAACGGCTCGGGGATCACGCACACCCCGCGCGGTTCCATCGCCATCGGGATCAGGCGCTGCTGGAGGTAGCGCTCCTTCACCGTGTGCGTTGCCGACGCGAACGCACGATCGACCGCGTCGGGATCCGGGATGAGCGTCCACGTGTACGAGCTGTTGGTACCGAGCTCGGCGTGGACGAGGTTCGTATCGGCCGCGGCGTCCTCGAGGTCGAGCACGACCGGGAGCTCCTCGTAGTCGACCACGACGGCTTCGGCCGCGTCCTCGGCTTGCCGTGCGGTCTCGGCGAGCACGACCGCGACGCCGTCGCCGACGAAGCGGACCTCGTCGCGCGCGAGCGGCCAGTGATCGGGGTGTTTCATGTCTTCGGTGACGGGCCACGCGCACGGCAGCGGCGCGGCGAAGTCGTCGATCAGCTCCGCGCCCGTGATCACGTCGATGACGCCGGGCATCGCCTTGGCGCGCGCCGTGTCGATGCCGACGATCTTCGCGTGCGCGATCTGGCTGCGGACGAGGCGCATGTGCGCGGCACCGGGCACGACGACGTCGTTGACGAAGCGGGCCTCACCAGTGAGCAGCGGCGGGTCCTCCTTGCGCAGGGTGCGCCGACCGAGGACCTGGGTGCGGGGCTCGGTGACCGCGGTCACCGTGGGACTCCCCCGCCGCCCGCTGCGGCCGCGGCGAGCACGGCCTTGACGATGTTGTGGTAGCCGGTACAGCGGCAGAGGTTCCCCTCGAGGCCGAGGCGCACGTCACGCTCGGTCGGGTTCGGGTTCTCCTCCAGGAAGGAGACCGACGCCATCACCATCCCGGCCGTGCAGTAGCCGCACTGGAGGCCGTGCTGCTCGTGGAACGCCCGCTGCACCGGATGGAACTCGCCGTCGGTCGCGAGGCCTTCGATCGTGGTGACCGACGTGCCATCGGCCTGAGCGGCGAACATCGTGCACGACTTCACGGACTCGCCGTCGATCAGCACCGTGCACGCGCCGCACGAAGACGTGTCACATCCGATCTTCGTTCCCGTGAGACCGCACGCCTCGCGCAGGTATTGCACGAGCAAGGTGCGCGCCTCGACGTCGTGGTCCTCGCGCGCGGCCGTTCACCGTCATGCCGATCTGCATGCGTTCCCCCTGAGTCCGGATGCGTCGAAGCCTCGCGCCGATCCGGTCGTTCGGCCAGAGCGCCCGGGAAAGAGCCTCATCCGCTCACGTCCGGACCGGCCGCCGAGACCGTGATGCGTATCAGGCACCGCTTCTCGCGCTGCATCGCGGATCGGTAGTCGTCCCAGTCGGGGTGTTCACCCGAGATGCTGCGGTAGTAGTCGACGAGCCCGTCCATCGCTTCCGGCAACGACACGATCTCCGCGCTCCCGTCGATTTGCACCCACGGGCCGTAGAAGGAGTCCGCGAAGACACACAACGAGACGTTCGGGTCCCGGCGAACGTTCTTGGTCTTCACCGCGGTCTCCCGCGTGCTGATCACGACCTTGCCGTCGGTGTCGACGCCGCAGGTGATCGGCGACATCTGGGGACGTCCGTTCTGGCGCCGCGTGCCCAGGACGCCCCGGTGGTTCTCGCGGCGAAGCGCAGGGCGGCTTCGGTGTCCATGCGCTCATTATGCGTCGCGACGAGACGTCGACGTCACGCGGCGGTCGCTCAACGCGAGCCTTCCCTCGGGTACGGCGGTTGCCCGGCGTCGGCGAGCCGCTGCTCGACGGACGCGGGCACGGTGACGCGCCAACCGGTGCGATCGAGCACGTCACGCGTCATCTCGATCTCCCCCGCGACCACGCCACCACGCGTGAACTCGAAGATCCAGCGATCCCCACCGTCGTAGACCTCGTGCTTCGCGGTGCTCTGCTCGGGAAGCGCGCGGCCGAGCAGCACGACCCCACCACGATCGGAGTTGCGCAGGTCGACATCGACGCCGTACGGCGTGCTGTTCACGAACGTGACGCGCGGGACGAACTTCGGCGTCGCGATCGCGGCGGACGCGAGCTTGATCAGCCCGACTGCGAGCAACGCACCGGTGACGACGAGCGCGATGAGGGGAGCCCGGCGACGTACCGGGGTCGGGCGGGTGGTGACATCGGTCGGAGACATGCGTTGCTCCCGGGCCGGGGCGCGCGCCGGAGGTGCGCGGGGCGGACACGATCTCGACGCGTCAAGGACGCGCAGTGATCACGTCGCGGCGGCGCACGCGAGCCCGACTGCCGAGCGACGCGTGTGCGCAGCGCCGGGCCGGACGCGAGGGAGACGGCAAGCGCGAAGAGCACGACGCGCAGCGCGATCGAGCGGCTCACCGCGCCGAGGGGTTCGGTGGCAGGCCGGAACGACACGGGCGCGCAGACGCGCACCGTCGGACGTTCGATCTGGGCCGGCGCCTCGGGCAGTTGGTCGAACGAGGCGGCGACGCCGCGCCGAGCCGGCATCCGCGGCCTCGAGCGCGGCCGAGCGGCCGGACGCGGTGAGCAGGCACAGGCCGGCGACCAGGAACCCAAGGAGGGTGAGGACGCGCAGGCGTCCGAACCGGACTCGCCTCATCGGTCGAGGGTAGCGGACGGTCCCCGCCTCGCGATCGTGCGCCCGGCGTGCCGTCGGCTGTTCAGGTGCGCGTCAGCCGAGCCCGGCGAGGACCGGCACGAGCTTGTCGGTGGGCACGAACGTCGCGCCGATGAGCTTGCGGTCGGCGTACCGCACGATGCCGCCGCCGTCCACGACGAACACCGAACGCCGCACACCGATGATCGGCGCGCCGACGCCGTACGCCTCCGTCACCGACTTGTCGGTGTCGGCGAGCAGCGGGAACGGGAAGTTGTGCTTGGTCGCGAACTTCTCGTGGCTGTCGACATCCTGGGGCGAGATGCCCAGGAGCACCGCATTGATGCGTTCGAACTCGGACCAGTCGTCGCGGTACGAGCACAGTTGCCGCGTGCAGCCGGGTGTGTTGTCGCCGGGGTAGAACGCGAGCACGACGTTGCGGCCGCGAAACTCCGCCAACGAGAAGTCGCGGCGCTGGCCCTGCTCGATCCCCGCCAACGTGAATCCGGGTGCGACCTCCCCGAGCTGAATCACGCGGACACCGCCTCGAGGACGGCGTCGGGGATGTCGAAGTTCGCGTATACGGCTTCGACGTCGTCATGTTCTTCGAGCGCGTCCATGAGTCGCAATACCTGCTTCGCTTGACTCTCGTCGTCGAGTTCGACGCTCGTCGTCGGGATCATCGTGAGATCGCCCGACTTCGTCGCGAAACCCGCGGCGTCGAGCGCGGTGCGCACCGCGTGCAGCTCGGTGGGCGGCGTCGTGACCTGCCACGTGTCACCGAGGTCTTCGATGTCCTCGGCGCCGGCGTCGGCCGCCGCGAGCATCAGATCGTCTTCGGATGCGACCGCCTTCTCGAGCACCACGATCCCCTTGCGCTCGAACTGCCACGACACCGCGCCGGGCTCCGCGAACGACCCGCCGTTGCGGCTGAAGACGTTCTTGATCTCGGAGCCGGTCCGGTTCCGGTTGTCGGTGAGGCACTGCACGATCACGGCGACACCACCGGGGGCGTAGCCCTCGTACGAGATGGCCTCGTACGTGACGCCTTCTTCTTCGCCGGTGCCACGCTTGATCGCGCGCTGGATCGTGTCCATCGGCACCGAGTTGTCACGCGCCTTGCTGACCATCGTGCGGAGCGTCGCGTTCGACTCGGGATCACCACCGCCCTGACGCGCCGCGACCTCGATCTGGCGGATCAGCACCGCGAACAATTTTCCGCGCGCCGCGTCGGCCGCGCCCTTCTTGTGCTTGATCGAATGCCACTTGGAATGACCCGACATCACGCCACCTCACGGATGAAGAGCTCGTGCAACCGCAGGTCGTTCGCGAGCTCGGGATGGAAGGAGGAGAAGTAGATGCGCCCCTGCCGGCCGAAGACGGGGACGCCTTCGTGCTCGGCGAGCACTTCGACGGCATCACCCGTGCGCTCGACCTTGGGCGCACGGATGAACACGCCCCGGAACGTACCCCCGTCGAGGTCGCGCACGGCGAGGTCGGCTTCGAACGACTCGCGCTGGCGGCCGTAGCCGTTGCGGCGCACCGTCGCGTCGATCACGCCGAGCGGCTGCTGGTCGGGGCGCCCGTCGACCACCTCGCGGGCGAGCACGATGAGGCCGGCGCACGTCGCCAGCGCGGGCAGGCCGTCGTCGAGTCGCTCGCGCAACGGTTCCCGCAGGCCCGCCGAGTCGAGCAGCTTGTCCATCGTCGTCGACTCGCCACCGGGCAACACGATCCCGCCGACTGCGGCCAGGTGCTCGGGCCGCTTGACGAGCGTGACGTCAGCGTCGAGCCGCGCAGCGCCTCCGCGTGCTCGCGGAACGCGCCCTGCAAGGCGAGCACACCAATTTTCACCTGAATACCCTCGCCCCGTCGACTCGGCGGGCGGGCCTACGGCAGGAGGCTGCCGCCTCCGTCCCGACCACTCTCACCCCCGCCCCGTCGGCGACGCGTCGGGGCCTACGGCAAGAGGGCGTTGCCTCCAACCCGACCACCTGGGGGCCTCACGAACACGCGTGTCACCAACCCCGGTCGGCGAGCTTGACGTCGAGGGTGTCGATCTCCTCGCCGCGCATCGCGTCACCGAGACCGCGCGACACCTTGGCGATGATCTCCGCGTCCTCGTAGTGCGTCGTGGCCTCGACGATCGCACGCGCCCGCTTCGCGGGCTCGGACGACTTGAAGATGCCGCTGCCGACGAACACCGCTTGCGCGCCGAGCTGCATCACGAGCGAAGTGTCGGAGGGTGTCGCGATGCCACCGGCACAGAACAGCGGCACCGGTAGCTCGCCCCGGTCGGCCACTTCCTCGACAAGGTCGATCGGTGCGCGCAGTTCCTTCGCCCAGCCGTAGCGCTCCTCGGGGCGGGCGATGCGCAGCTTCTCGATGTCGCCGAGGATCGAGCGCAGGTGGCGCACCGCCTCGACGATGTTGCCGGTGCCCGCTTCACCCTTCGAGCGGATCAGCGCCGCGCCCTCGCTGATGCGTCGCAACGCCTCGCCGAGGTTGGTCGCACCGCAGACGAACGGAACCGTGAACGCCCACTTGTCGACGTGGTACGCCTCGTCGGCCGGCGTGAGCACCTCCGACTCGTCGATGTAGTCGACACCCAGACCTTGCAGCACCTGCGCTTCGGCGAAGTGACCGATGCGGCACTTCGCCATCACCGGGATCGTGACCGCGGCCTGGATCCCCTCGATCATCGCGGGATCGCTCATGCGGGCGACACCGCCGTCGCGGCGGATGTCGGCCGGGGACCCGTTCGAGCGCCATCACCGCGGTGGCGCCGGCGTCCTCGGCGATCTTCGCCTGCTCGGCGTTGACGACGTCCATGATGACGCCGCCCCGCAGCATCTCCGCGAGACCCCGCTTGACGCGGGCGGTACCGGTGGTGCGCTCGTCGGCCATGCACGCAGTGTACCGGCGCGCCTTTCGGCGTTCGGCGCCCCTTTTGCGACCTGCGCGGCTGCGGTTCAGCCGCCGGCCCCGGTCGTCGGGCGCGGCGACCGTCACCGGATAGCCGTTCTGCAGGAGCTCGACGAAGGTCTGACCGGATGCCAGCTTGATCTCCGCGCCCTTGGCATCGACGAACTTCGTCACGTTGTCCTTGGCCGCTCGCTGCCACGTCCCCTGCACGAGCCGGCCGCCGGTGAAGACCCACGCATTGCCCCTGCCCACCATCACGGCCTCGGACCCTTCCTGCCCCGCGCCACCCGGCGGCTTCCCGCCGACGTAGTCGACGAACTGCACGATGACGTTCTGCGGTGCGATCGGCGCGCCGGTGCCGGTGACCGCGGCCTTGCCGAACTGCGTGCGCGTGAACCGCTTCGTCGCGGCGTCCCACGTCCAGTCGATCGCGAAACCCTTCTTGAACCCGACGTTGAACGCACTCACCGGGCTCCCTCCCGCCGGCGCCGCATCGCCGGCGCGGTAGGCGAAGAGCGCAGGCGGCGGAACCGGTTGGCCGCCCTTCGCGAACAACGGGGCCCGACGCCGTAGAGATTGAAGGGGCGCCTGCGCGCGCGGTCGCGGAACATCGCGTCGCCCGCGTCGTCTTCGTCGATCCGGTTCACCGGCGCTTGGCTGATGCTCTTCACCGAGATCGGCGCGCCGCCCGAATACGCGAAGATGCCGCCGACGGGCCAGACGATCGCCTGATCGGTGTTGCGCACCGAGCGCACGGGACCGATCTTGTCGGGCGCCTGCGACTGGAACATGAGGGCGAGCCGGGTGATCCCGGACTCGACGATCTCCTCGTAGACGACGTCGGCCTGGTCGACGCCGAACTGCGGTTGTCCCGAAGGCGTGTTGTCGATCTTGACCGTCAGCGCCGGACGGGTCGCCGACGCACCCGTCGGGTCGACCGCACCCGTGAGCGGGGCGATGATCGGTGCGACCGTCGTCGTGGTCGCGCCGGTCGAGCGGGTGGTCGAGTCGCTCGACACCTCTGTCTTGTCGTCGCCGCCACCGCACACGCTCAGGACGAGGGTGGCGGTGGCGAGCGCGAGCAGACGAAGACGCGGGAACGGACGCGAGACATTCGGAGGGACCTCGGAAGTTTGGGGGCTACATCGCTTCGAGCGCCGCGATGCGGTCGTCGAGCGGAGGGTGCGTGGCGAACAACTTGTTCATCTTCACGCCCGGCCGCTTGCTCTCGGTGTCGAGGGGTTCCTCGATCCAGAGGTGCGCGGTGGCCTTGGACGCGGTGTGGATGACGGTCGTGTCGTCCTTCAACTTCTTCAGCGCGGAGATGAGCCCGGGCGGATAGCGCGTGAGGGAGACGCCCGACGAGTCCGCGAGGTACTCGCGCTGACGGCTCACCGCGAACTGCATCATGCGGGCGATGATCGGCGAGAAGATCAGCAGCACGATCCCGAACAGGGCGATGATCGCACCGACCGGGTTGTTGCGGTCGTCACTGCCCCGGCGACCGCCGCCCCAGAACATGAACCGCAGGAAGAAGTCCGAGAGCAGCGCGATGATCCCGACCATCGTCACCGCGAGCGTCATGATCAGGACGTCGTAGTTCTTGACGTGGCTGAGCTCGTGGGCGAGCACGCCTTCGAGCTCGACCCGGTTCATCTTCTCGAGCAGCCCAGTGGTGACCGCGATCGCCGCGTGCTGCGGGTTGCGGCCGGTCGCGAAGGCGTTCGGTGCGGAGTCGTCGATGATGTACAGCCGCGGCTTGGGCAACCCGCTCGCGATGCACAGCCCTTCGACGAGGTTGTGGTACCTCGCGTACGTGTGCTCGTCGGCCGGCTTGGCGTGACTCATCGCCAACGCGACCTTGTCGCTGTTGAAGTACGAGGCCCACGAGAGCCCGATCGCGATGACTGCCGCGATCGCGAACCCGATGAGCCCGCCGCCGATCAGGTAGTTGATGGCGAAGACGACGATCCCGACGAGCAGCCCGAAGCCGACGATGAGGAGCGCGCTACGCCGTTTGTTGGACGCGATTTGTTCGTACACGGTGAGAGATGGTCAGCAGTCTGTGGGGAGGTGCTCAGAACTGGACGCGCGGCACCTCGCGCGACGCCTCTTCACCCTCGAAGTACTCGCGCTGCGAGAAGTTGAACATCCCGGCGAGGATGCTCGACGGAAGCGACTGCGTCTTGGTGTTGTAGCTGAGGACACTGTCGTTGTAGAACTGCCGCGCGTAGGCGACACGGTCCTCGGACGACGGTCAGCTCCTCTTGCAGGTTGAGGAAGTTCTGGTTCGCCTTCAGATCCGGGTACGCCTCGGCGACTGCGAAGAGTTGCCGCAGCGCGCCGGTCAGGACGTTCTCGGCTTGACCCTGCTCGGCCGGTCCCTGCGCCTGCACCGCGTTGTTGCGCGCCTGCGTGACCGCTTCGAGCGTCTGGCGTTCGTGGGCGGCATAACCCTTGACCGTCTCGACCAGGTTGGGGATGAGGTCGTGCCGGCGCTGGAGCTGGACGTCGATCTGGGACCACGCGTTGTCGACGCGGTTCCGCAGCCGGACCAGGCCGTTGTACAGGACCATGAACACGATCACCGCGAGCACGATGATCACGATGATGATGATTGCAGCGATCACCGGGAACCCTCCCGAGTCGGCGAACACCGTCATTGTAGGGAGTCGCGCCGCGTGGCCGACGCACCGCCCTCAGCAGGATTCGTCCCGGCGGAGCCAGGCGCGAACCCGGTCCATGCCGCGATCCACCTCGGCCTGCAGCAACGCGTGCAGCGGCGGCGAGGCGGCGACCAGCACCGCGAGGCCGAACCCGTCGCCGGAGCCGACGGCGGGGTGGGAGTCGAGCGACTGGCCGTCGGCGTGGGTGAACACACCGCCGGCTTCCTGCACGATCAGCCCGGCCGCCGCGACGTCGTACGGGAAGTTCGTGCAGACCGCGCCGTCACCGACCCTGCGGAAGTGCGGTTCCAGTTCCGGCAGCTCGTCGACCAGGCGGCGTCCGATGTCGACGTACGCATCGAGCTGCCCGGTGACGATGCGCGTCATGTTGAACGTGGCGGAGCCGAGATCGAAGTAACCGCCCCGCATCGACGAACCGTCGATCAACGGCTCGAGCGCGATCGACACCGGCACCACTGGTCGGCCACGCAAGCCCAGCGGTCCAGAACAACGCGCCGAGGTCGGTGTTCTCGGAACGGTGCAGCGGGATCGGGCTCCCGTCGACGCGCTCGGCGCGCGCGCCGCCACCGCGGCTCGCGAGGAACCGATCGCCGCTCTTGATCTCGTGCACCACGCCGAACGACACGTCACCGAGCGTCGCGTCGAGCCGAGGTGGAACGACGGCGATGGAGACACAACAGGACTCCAGGCCGGCCGCGGCCGGTCGGGTGCCGTCGATCGGGTCGACAACGAAGATGGCGCGCGGGTCGCCGTACGCCACGTAGCCGCGGTCCTCGGAGTAGTACGCGATGTCGCCCGCGGCGGCGAGGCAGTGCGCGACCACTTCTTCCGCGACTTCGTCGATCGCCATGGTGACGTCACCGCCGGGTGCCACGCCGACACGTTCCCGCGCGCCCGGTTCACCGAGGCTCGGCGCGACCGCGTCCCGCACACGCGGCGGTCTCGAGCGCGAGCTGTTCGATCTCGCTCACACTCCTGGAGCAGTCATGCCCGCGGTGCGGCGACGACCGCCTTCTCGTAGAGCTCGACGTAGCGCTCGGCGAGGCGGGCCATGGAGAACTCCGCGGCACGCGCCCGTCCGGCCTCGACGAGGCGCGCGCGCAGCGCGGCGTCGTCGAGCACGCGGCGCAACGCGTCGACCAGATCATCGACGGCTCCAGGCTCGACGAGCAGCGCTTCGCGGCCGGGCCGGGCGACGTTCTCGTAGCCCTCGATCGCAGACGCGACGATCGGTGTGCCCGCGGCCATCGCTTCGAGGAGGACCACGCCGAACGACTCGCCATGCAGCGAAGGCGCGCAGTACGCGGTTGCGCCGCGCATGCGCTGCTCGAGCTCCGGGTCGGCGATGCTGCCCAGCCACTCGACGTTCGCGACCTTGCGCTTGCGGAGCTCCTTGGTCTGCGGCCCGGTCGACGCGACCCAGAGGACCGCGTCCCGGTCGAGTCGCGACCACGCGTCGAGCAGCGGCGCCAGGCCCTTGCGCGGCTCGTGCCGGCCGACGAAGAACACCGCGGGCACCGGCGACGGCGTCGGCGTCGCGTTCGCGAAGCGGTGGACCTCGATGCCGTTCCAGAGCACCTCGTACTCGCCGCCCCAGTTCAACCGGGCGGTGTCGCCCGCGGCTTCCGAGACCACGACGCGCGTCGTGAGGCGCGACATCAACCCGCGCATCGCGGGCCGGCTCCACTGGTGGAGCAGCTCACCGGACGCGTGGAACGTCCCGACCATCGGACCGTTGAACCCGATCAGCGTGCTGAGGCACGGCCCCGGCACCGCCGGCTCGTGCAGATGCACGAGATGCGGTTCGATCGAGCGGATGGCCTCCGCGGTGCGCCGGGCCGCAGACCCGTCAGCTGCGATCGGCGCGACCGAACCGTTGGAGATCCACTCGACGCTCGGACCGACGCACACGACACCGGGCGCGGGCGGCGGCCCGTCGCACGGTGCGACGACGCGCACGTCGACGCCGAGGTGCCGCAGTTCGCGTGCGAGCCCGAGCACCTGCCCTTGCACACCACCGGGGCGCGACAACGAATACGGCGAGGTCATGACGACTCTCACTTAGTCGCTCCCTACGGTCGCAGGTCTCACTCAGTCGCTCCCTACGGTCCCAGGTCTCACTCAGTCGCTCCCTACGGTCGCCAGGTCTCATGCTCGGTCACTCGTTTCCGTCGCTGGGCCAGTTCGGCTGCATCAGGTGCCACTGCTCGGGTGCTTCGCGGATCAGCGCCTCGAACTCGTGGGCGAGCGCTTGCGTGATCCGGGCAACATCTTCCCGCAACCGGCCCTCCCGTACGACCGGCACCGGCGGTCGCACCTCGGCCGCATGGTTGCGTCCCGGTCGAAAGTAGACGGCCGCCGCCAGCAGCGTCGCCCCTGTCCGCAGCGCGAGCGTCGCGGGGCCGCCCGGGAGGGTCGTGTGCTCGCCGAAGAACTCCACGTCGACGCCGTCGCCGGTCAGGTCCCTGTCACTCAGGAGGCAGACGATGCGGTTGTCGCGGAGGGCCTTCAACAGGGCGGCCGACGCGCCCGGGCCGAGCGGGACGACGTCAAGCCCGAGCTCGCGGCGCTGGCCGACGAACCACTCGTACAGCTCCGGCGGCTCGATCGGTTCGACGACCGCGAGCATGCGATGGCCCTTGTGCGCCATCCACGCCGCCGCGTACTCCCAGCCGCCGAGGTGCGGCAGGGCGAGGATCACACCGTTGCCCGCACGCAACCCCTGCTCGATGTGCTCGTATCCCGCGATCGTGAAGTGCGCCGGCACCTCGCCGTCGCGGACCGCGCGCGGGAGCCGCAGCAGCTCGTACCAGTAGCGCGCGTACGAATCGAACGCGCCCGCGACAGCAGCGTCGATGTCGAGTCCGGATGCGTTCGCGGCTCGGCGCTGGTGCCGGGCGACGAGCGCACGGCGGCCCGGCATGCACCGGCGCGCGACCTTGCCCGCGACGCCGGCGAGAGGCTCGCCGATGCGAGGGGGCAAGGTCTCGGCGATCGCACCCGCGGCGCGGTAGCTCCAGGTGGTGAACCGACCGGGCATGGATGCGCGACTACGGGCGGGGGCTGCGCCGGGCAGACCGATGCCGCCGGCGGCGGTCACCGTCGACCCGCCGCGCTGCCCACCAGTCGCGCAACGCGGGCCGGGGCTCGCCGTTCGCGTCGCGCGTCCGGCGGATCGTCGGGTGCGTGCGCTGGGGACGATCGGCCTGTTGGTACACCCGCCGGAAGCGGTCGGCGGCGGTGAACGCGGTGAGCACCAACATCACCCAGAGCACCGGCACGAGGATGCCGAACGCGAGGCCGATGCTCAGGAACACGAACCGTTCGGCGCGCTCCATCAGGCCGCCGCGCGCGTTGATGCCCAGCGCCTCGGCGCGCGCCCGCTCGTAGGAGATGATCATCGAGAGCGCGGCGACCGCGAACGCCAGGACGGGCAGGTGCGCGGACTCGCCGGCCAGCCACCACGCGCAGCCACCGAGCAGCAACGCGTCCGAAGCGCGGTCGGCGACCGAGTCGAAGAACGCGCCGCGTGGACTCGCCTGCCCGCTCCCGCGCGCGATCGCGCCGTCGAGGAGGTCGCTGACGCCGGCCACGATCACGCCGACCACCGCCCAACCGTGGTGCCCGGTCGCGATGAGCACGGCGGTCACGGCCGAGGCGATGAGCCCGAACACCGTGAGGGCATCGGGGCTGACACCGATGCGTCGCAGCTGCTCGCCGAGGGGTTTGAGTCCCCGCTCGACACCGCCGCGCCAGCGCCGGTCGAGCATGACGTCTCCTATGGGTTCCTACGGTGCCCGTGCTCGGCCACCGTCCGGAAGTCTTCGGTGCTCGCGTCCGCGAGCAGTCCGACGAGGGTACCAGCCTGGCTCCCGAACGCTTGACACCCCGGCCGGACCGGCGGTCAGCCCTGGTCCGGCGGCGCACGCCGTTCCTAGACTCCCGCAACCGGACAGTCACATCTCCCCGAGGGGGTTCGTGGGTGAAGACCTTCCCGACCGCCAAGATCCGCAACGTCGCCCTGGTGGGCCACGGTGGCGCCGGGAAGACGTCCTTGGCGGAGGCATTGCTCTTCGTCGCGGGCGCGACCACGCGCATGGGCAAGGTCGAGGACGGCTCGACGGTCTCCGACTTCGATCCCGAGGAGCAGCGGCGCGGCATCTCCGTGTCGCTGACGCTCGCACCGTTCGAGTCGGACGACCACAAGGTCAACCTGCTCGACGCGCCCGGGTACGCCGACTTCGTCGGTGATGTCGCGGCCGCGCTGCACGCGGCCGATCTCGCGTTGTTCGTCGTCTCCGCGGTCGAAGGCGTCGAGGTGCAGACCGAAGTGGCGTGGAAGCTCGCCGAACAGCTCGGCGTCCCACGCGCGATCTTCGTGAACAAGCTCGATCGCGAGCGGGCGTCGTTCTCCCGCACGCTCGATCAGCTCAAGGACCGGTTCGGCGCGGGAGTCGCACCGTTGCAGCTCCCGATCGGCGAAGAGGGCGACCTGCGCGGCGTCGTCGAGCTCCTGAACGACAGCGCGGTCACCTATTCGGAAGAGGCACCGCGCGGCACCGAGGGTGCGATCCCTTCGGAGATGGAGATGGAGGAGCACGAAATCCACGACTCGCTCGTGGAAGGCATCGTGGTCGGCGACGACGAGCTGATGGAGCGCTACCTCGGCGACGAGAAGATCGAGATCGACGAGCTCGCGCACGCACTCGCCGACGGCATCGCGAGCGCGAGCGTGTTCCCGGTCCTGTGCGGCAGCGCGACACGGTTGATCGGAGTGGACCGGCTCGCCAAGTTCCTCGTCGATGAAGCCCCGGCGCCGACCACGAACAACGGGCAGACCGCGGTGCAGGTGTTCAAGACGATCGTCGACCCGTACGTCGGGCACGTGAACCTGTTCAAAGTGCTCGGCGGTTCGGTGAAGCACGACGCGGTGCTGGTCAACGCGCGCACCCACGCCGACGAACGCTTGCACCAGCTCTTCACCATGCGGGGCAAGGAACAAGACGCCGTCGAGGAGGTCGCGGCCGGCGACATCGCCGCGGTCGCCAAGCTCAACGATCTCGCGACCGGCGACGTGCTCGCCACCAAGGGCGCGACGTCCGACATCGAGGCGTTCGCGCTCCCCGAACCGCTGCTCGCGGTGGCGATCCACGCGAAGTCCAAGGCCGACGAGGACAAGCTCGCCAACGCGCTGCACCGGTTGCAGGAGGAAGACCCGGTGCTGCGCATCGAGCGCGATCCCGAGACACACCAGACGCTGCTCCGGGGCATGGGCGAGACCCACCTCTCCATCGCGCTGGAGCGCCTGGCGCGGAAGTTCGGCGTCGAGGTCGAGAGTGAGGAGGTACGCGGTCGCGTACCGCGAGACCATCGGTGGCGAAGCCGAAGCCGAAGGCAAGGTGAAGAAGCAGAGCGGCGGTCACGGGCAGTTCGCGGTTGCGTGGCTGCGCGTCGAGCCGACCGACCGCGGCTCGGGTGTCGAGTTCGTCGACAAGATCGTCGGCGGTGTCATCCCCCGCCAGTACATCCCGGCGGTGGAGAAGGGCGTCACCGAGACCGCGGAGTCGGGGGCGCGCTCGGCTTCCCGATCGTCGACGTGCGCGTCACGTGCTTCGACGGGAAGGCGCATTCGGTCGACAGCTCCGAGATGGCGTTCAAGACCGCGGCCGCGCACGGCCTGAAGGACGCGCTGGCCAAGGCGGGCCCGGTGCTCCTCGAACCGGTGAGTGAGCTCGTCGTCACCGTGCCCGAGGCGAACCAGGGCGACATCATGGGCGACCTCAACGGCAAGCGCGGCCGCATCCAGGGCTCGGCGTCGGTCGGCAACGGTGAGGTCGAGATCGTCGCCACGGTGCCGACCTCCGAGGTGCTGCGCTATGCGATCGACCTGCGCTCGATGACCGGGGGGCGAGGGCGCTTCACCGCCCGCCACTCCCACTACGACCCGGTCCCCGCCCACCTCGTCGACAAGATCACAGCCGGCGCGTAGCGAGATCACAGCCGGCGCGTAGCGAGGTCACAGCCGGCGCGTTCGCGAGGGTCACAGCCGGACGCGTCGCGAATTTCTTGGCGCGCACCCAGGGAATCGCCGGCGCCGTGACTTGTACCGGCAGTGACCGCGATCCGTGCCAGCATCGAGCCGATCGGGATCGGGCACGCGGGGGACGGACACGCGACGTGGGCGACACGAGCGACGACCTTGCGTCGTTCGAGCAGTGGTACCGGGCCGAGCATCCGCGGCTGCTCGCGACGCTCACCGTCGCGTGCGGTGACCGGCACCTCGCACAGGACGTGACCTCAGAAGCATTCGCGCGCACGCTCGCCGCCTGGCGGCGGGTGTCGACGATGGGCGAGCCCTCGGGCTGGACGTACCGCGTCGCGGTGAACCTTCTGCACCGCCGGGCCCGGCGCGGCCGCGACCGAAGCCCGCCTGCTCGCCTCACTCGAGACGACGACGGCCGCGGCGCAGAGCGGCCACGAAGCGATCGAGGTCTGGGACGCGGTCAGCGCGCTCCCGGAGCGGGAACGGCTCGCGATCGCACTGCGCTACGCGGGTGGACTCACCGAGGCCGAGGTCGCGAGCGCGATGGGAGTCGCGATCGGTACCGCGTCATCCACGCTGACTTCGGCCCGCCGCCGCCTCGCAATCACGCTGCACGACGAAGACGACGAACCGGAACCCGCACATGGCTGAACTCGACGACCGGCTCTCGGCTGCCCTCGGCCGCCTCTCCGACACCCCGCTCGCCGAGCCGGAACCGGTGCCCGCGCTGCGGAAGCGAGCACGGCGGCACCGGACCCGGCGCGCCCTCGCGGCGACGACCGCGTGCGCGGTCGCCTGCCGCGGCGCTCGCCGGCGTACTGATCGTCACGCGCGACGGTCACGATGCGCCGAACGACCTGCGCCTGCTCGCGCCCAACGTTCTGCTCGGCGACATCGACGCAGTCGTGCTGTCGAAGACCTACGACGAGAACGGCGCGCGCGGGCGCATCCCGACGTCCGTGCGCGACCAGCTCGCGGCGATCCCGGGCGTCCAGGAGGCGAGCGGCATCGTGCAGCGCTTCGCCCCGATCTCGGCCGGTGGTGAACTGCAGCCGTTCAGCCCTTCCACGTCCGGACCGCCCCGCACCCCGGTGCTGTTCTCGTATCACGAGGGCTCCGAGGTCTCGCTCGTCTCCGGTGCGCTCCCGACCCGCGCCGACCAGCTCCTGATCGACCGCGATCTCGCCGACCGCATCCACGTGTCGGTCGGCGATCAGGTGACGCTCGATCTCGAACCATCGGCGACGGGTGCCGCGCCCGGCGAATCCGGCCACCGCGGGGTGCCGCGGACCGTCAGTGGCGTCTTCGACCTGCCGGGCATGGACACCACCGGCGTACCGCTGGCGGCGGTGCCGGCGACGCAGCCGCTCGAGGACGGCACGTTCGACCGCATCGATCTCGCGCTCGATCCGGGCGCCGATCTTGACGCAGTCCGCGCCGCGGTGGCGGGCGTGCTCGGCGACGCGTACGTCACGCTCACGCCGACGCAACTCGGGCTCGCCGATCAACGCGACGCCGAGATCGGCATCCAGCACGCGTACTGGGCGCTGCTGAGCCGGAACGCCGACGAGCGTTACGCGGCGCGGGAGCCCGACGGCACCACACGCGAGCAGGCCGACGAGGGCTACACGCGGTACAAGGACACCGCCGACCAGGCGGAGCTGCGGATCCAGCGCGTCGACTTCGTCGCACCCGATCGGGCGAACGTCGTGTACAGCATCTACTACGGCGGCGCACCGTCGCCGATCATCACCGACCCGCAGAACGGCGCCGCCGTCCTCGTCGACGGGAAGTGGCGCATCGCCGCGGCGACGACGTGCCAGCTCGCCACCTACGTCGGTCAGCAATGCGCCACGTTCGGCCGACAAGCCGGTGCAACCGCCCGACGGCTGGAGCGCGGTCGACACCGCACCCGAGATCGCGGCGCCGTTCCTGTGTCGTCGCCGACCCCGACGCAACCGCCGACGCGCGGGTTGCCGCGATCACCACCTCGCCGACGCTCAGTCCGGACGAGCAACGTCTCGCGATCGCGGCCGGGGTCGCGCACGACCGGCAGTACTCCGGCCGGACCAAGTTCCTCGTGATCGGAGTGCGTGACCTCGGCGACCACGCGCAGGTGCTCTACAGCCTCACCGTCGACGGCGCGGACGAGCTGAACACGCCGTACCCGGTCATCGGCAACGCGCTGCACGGCACCGGCCAGTGGTTGGTCGACTCGCAGTACCTCTGCGGCATCGTCGGCCTCGCGCAACAGGGTTGCCCCGCGGCCGAGCGCGGCGCCGGCACCGAACCCGCGCCGACAGTCGGTGCGCCGGGCGGGTTGCCGACGAGCGTGCCGGCAACGACGCCCTAGCGACTATGCGCCGCGCTGGGACGCGAGCAGATCGCGGATCTCGACGAGCACGTCCTTCTCGGACTTCTCGGCTTCTTCCTCGCTCTGCTTGCTCAGTCGGCTCTGCAGATGCGTGAACCCGCGCACGACGACGAACAGCGAGAAGCCGATGATCAGGAAGTTGATCAAGGCGGTGAGGAACGCGCCGTAGCGCACCACCCCGTCACCGATCTTGAACGTGAGCTGGTCGAAGTTCGGCTTGCCGAAGATCGCGCCGATGATCGGGTTGATGATGTCGTTGACGAACGACTGGATGACCGCGTTGAACGCGACGCCGATGACGACGGCGACCGCGAGGTCGATGACGTTGCCGCGCATGATGAACTTGCGGAAGTCGGCAAAGAACGCTTTCACCGCGGCTCCTCGTCGCCGGTGGTCGTCATGAGCTGCGACCAGTCCTCGGGGTTGTTCTCGGTGTACTCGCCGAGCACGTGGCCGTCGACCGCGTCGAGCTCGACGAGACCGCGGATGCTCGGCGGTTCGTCCGCGCTGTACACGAGGATGCGCCACGTCGGACGGCGAGCGCAGTCCGCGCCACGCGAGCTGCGCCGACGCGTGCCCGACCGGGAATCCGACCGTGCGACTCGCGACCGCCAGCGCCTCGGTCTGGTCGATGCGTCAGCGGCCAACCCGCGACGAAGTGGTACGCGGCGATCACGCCGAGCAGGACCGCGCCGAACAGCAAGCCGCCGTTGTCGATCGCGAACCCCGCCCACAGGCACAGGAGCGCGAGCACGACGTAGATCGTTCCCGCGATCCGGCGGCGCTTGATGTCCGGGAACACGTACGGGCCCGACGTACGCGGTGACGTCGAGGTCCTCGGGGAGCTGGTCGCCCTCGGGTTCATCGCGGTTGCGGGTCGTCGGGCGTGGTCAGCGGCGCGCCGACGCTACCCGGGCCACACCGCTTTCAGCTTGTCGTAGCCGCGTCGCAGGCTCTCGGGCAGGACCCGGGCCTCGCGCGACCGACGTCATGAAGTTGGTGTCGCCGCTCCAGCGCGGCAGCACGTGCACGTGCAGATGCCCGGGAACGCCGGCGCCCGCGGCCCGGCCGAGGTTGGCGCCGACGTTGACGCCGTCGGGGCCGTACGCGGCGCGGATCGCGCGCACCGCGCGCAGCTGCGCCCGCGCGCAGTCGCGATCGTTCTCGTCGTCGTCGAGGTCGTCGAACGCGGGCGACGTGGCGCAGCGGGGCGACCATCAGGTGGCCCGATCCGTACGGGTAGAGGTTCATCACCGTGATCGTGTGCGACGTGCGTTCGAGCACGAGCGCCTTCGTCGTCGTCGGTCGCGGCGAGCCGGCAGAGCACGCACGCATCGCCGTCGTCGGTGACCTTGTCGTCGGTGAGGCCGGACACGTACGTCGGAGCGCCAGTCGGCCCACAACCGTCTCGAGACCCAGGCGCTCCGCGGCATCGACGTGCTCGAGCAACCTCGGCCGCGAGCCGCTCGACGAAGTCGTCGACCGTGACGTCGCGCTCGGGATCTTCGCTCCCGCGCTGGTTGACGCCGACGGTGCCGTTCTCGACGTCGTCGTCGCCGACGACCAACACGTACGGCACCTTCTCGCGTCTTCGCCCGCCGGATGCGCGCGCCGAGGCTGCCGCGACGAACCGTCGATCATCTCGACGCGGTATCCGTCGGCCTTCAAGCGGTCGACGACGCGGAACGCGTACGCGTCGTGGCGGTCGCTCGACCGGCAGGACCGTCGCCTGCACGGGCGCGAGCCACGCCGGGAACGCGCCCGCGTAGTGCTCGACGAGCACGCCGAAGAAGCGCTCGATCGAGCCGAACAGCGCGCGGTGGATCATCACCGGGCGGTGCCGTTCGTTGTCGGCGCCGATGTAGTGCATGTCGAAGCGCTGCGGCAGCTGGAAGTCGAGCTGGATCGTCGACATCTGCCAGGTGCGGCCGATCGCGTCCTTGCGCCTGCACGCTGATCTTCGGTCCGTAGAACGCGCCGCCGCCCTCGTCGAGCACGAGCTCGAGGCCCTTGTCGGACGCGGCGACGCGCAGCGCCTCGGTCGCTTCGTCCCACTCCGTCGTCGGTGCCCGACCGCCTTGTCCTCGGGCTTCGTCGACAGCTCGAGGTAGAAGTCGTCGAGGCCGTAGTCGCGCAGCAGGTCGAGCACGAAGTCGAGCAGCGACGCCGAGCTCCCCGGCCATCTGCTCCTTGGTGCAGAAGATGTGCGCGTCGTCCTGGGTCATGCCGCGCACGCGTGTGAGGCCGTGGACGACGCCCGACTTCTCGTAGCGGTACACCGTGCCGAACTCGAACATCCGCAGCGGCAGCTCGCGGTACGAGCGCGTGCGGCTGCTTGAAGATCAGGATGTGGAACGGGCAGTTCATCGGCTTCAGGTAGTAGTTGATGCCCTCGCCGTTCTGCCGCCCTCGTCGAGATGCAGCGGCGGGAACATGCCGTCGGCGAACCAGTCGAGGTGCCCGGAGATCTGGAACAGGTTCTCCTTGGTGATGTGCGGCGAGTTCACGAACTCGTAGCCCGCCGCCTCGTGGCGCTGGCGCGAGTACTCCTCCATGATGCGCCGCACGAGCGCGCCCTTCGGGTGGAACACCGCGAGGCCGGAGCCGATCTCGTCGGGGAACGAGAACAGGTCGAGCTCGACGCCGAGCTTGCGGTGGTCGCGCCGCTCGGCTTCTTCGAGCCGGTGCAGGTGCTCGGCGAGCGCGGCTCTTCGACTCCCACGCGGTGCCGTAGATGCGCTGCAGCATCGGGCCCTTCTCGTTGCCGCGCCAGTACGCGCCGGCGACCTTCTGCAGCTTGAACGCACCGAGCTTGCCGCGTGCGACGGGACGTGCGGGCCGCGGCACAGGTCGGTGAACTCGACGTCGGCCGTCAGACGACGTTGCGGTACACCGACACGCCCGCCCGTCGCCGCCGGCCTCGCCCGCGTCCTCGGCGTCGGCCGCGCCGGCTGCGCACCTTCTCGATGATCTCCTGCTTGTACGGCTGGTCGGCGAACAGCGTCGAGCGCGTCGTCGTAGGTGAGCTCCGAGCGCACGAAGCCTGATTCGCCTTGACGATCGCGCCGCATCTCGTCCTCGATGCGGCCGAGATCGTCGTCGCTGAACGTCTGCGCCGTTCGGGAGATCGAAGTCGTAGTAGAAGCCGTCGGCGATCGCGGGGCCGATCGCGACCTTCGCGCCCGGGAAGAGCCGGGTCACGGCCTCGGCCATCACGTGCGCGGTCGAGTGCCGCAGCACCTCGCGGCCGTCGTCGGAGTCGGGCGACCACGATCTGCGAGCCGGACGTCGTCGGTCGAGCGGGCGTTCGAGATCGACCCACTCGCCGTCGACCTTGGCCGCGATCGCGGCCTTGGCGAGCCCCTTGCCGATCGACGCCGCGACCTCGGCCGGCGTCGTTCCCCGACGCGTACTCCCGCTCGATCCGTCGGGGAGCGTGACCGTGATCTGCTCGCTCATGTGTGTCTCTATCGTCGGAGGCGATCGGGACGCGGCGAGGCTACCAGCGGGCCACGGTGGCCCGTGGCGTATTCCGCCTCGCCGCGTCCGAGATCAGTGCGGCGCGTTCAGCGAACGGAGACGGGCCGGCTCGAGGTCGACGCCGAGCAGCCGCCCAAGCTCGCACAACACCGTGTGCGCGGTCGGGTCGTCGCCGCCGGAGAGGATCGCGCTCGCGAGGTCGTCGAGCGCGTCGAGCGCGCGCGGCGTGTCGAGGTCGTCGTCGATCGCGTCGCGCACGCGCTGCGCGAACGGACGCGGATCGGGTCCGGTCGGTTGCGCTCGCGCCGCCGCGAGCAGACGGTGCAGCAGCGCGGTGCCCTCTTCGAGATCGGTGTCGTACCACTCGAAGCCGTGGCGGTAGTGGTGGCGCATCAACGCGAGCCGGATCGCGCGCGGGTCGGCCGTCTTCAGCAGGTCGCTCGACGAACACGAGGTTGCCGAGCGACTTCGACATCTTCTCGCCCTCGTAGTTCACCATCGCCGAGTGCAGCCAGTGCGTGACGAACGGCTTGCCGGTGAGGCTCTCGCTCTGCGCGATCTCGCACTCGTGGTGCGGGAAGATGAGATCGGTGCCGCCACCGTGCAGATCGATCGTCGGGCCGTGCTCGTGCATCGCCATCGCCGAGCACTCGATGTGCCAACCGGGCCGGCCGACGCCGAACGGCGCGCGCCACGCGGGTTCGTCGGCGAGCGACGGCTGCCACAGCACGAAGTCGAGCGGGTGCGCGGCGGTGCGGGTCGTCGGGATTGCCGCCGCGCGCGCGTGCGAGGCGATCATCTGCTCCTCGCGAGTAGTGCGACAGCTCGCCGTAGCGCGGGAACGATCGACACGTCGAAGTACGCGGTGCCGTGCGGTGAGGTACGCGTTGCCGGACTCGAGCAGCTGGCCGACGAGCTCGATGATCAGGTCGATCGACTCGGTCGCGCGCGGCTCCGCGATCGGCGGCGCGCATCTCGAGCGCGGCCATGTCGCTGTGGAAGCGCGCCATCTCGGCTTCGGCCAGCTCGAGGTAGGGCACGCCGAGCTCGCGTGCCTTGGGCAGGATCGAGTCGTCGACGTCGGTGATGTTGCGGACGTAGCCGACCTCGTGGCCGAGCTCCTCGAGCCGGCGGATGAGGATGTCGTAGGTGAGGTACGTCGCCGCGTGCCCGAGGTGCGTCGAGTCGTACGGCGTGATCCCGCACACGTACATGCGCACCGTCTGCGGCGGCTCGAACGGCACGACCGCGCGCGCGGTGTCGTAGAGGCGCAGTGTCACGGACGAGCCGCTACTGCTCGACTACAGACCGAGTGAGCCGCAGGCTCGCCCGCATCTTGTGCCGGATGTTCACGGTCAGCAGCACCGCCGCGAACGTCTCCATGCCCGACCGCGTTGCGCAACGAGCCGCCGTCGAGCGGGCGCAGGTGCGGGATGCTGCTCGTGATCTCCATGACGGTGCCCTTGGCTTCGTCGTCGTCGCCGAGCACGACGACGTCGCTCTACATCTCGTGGTCGATCTCGCCGAACTCCGCCGCGGGAACGAGATGGAACGCGGTGCAGACGCGCGAGCGCCACAGCAGCGCCTGGATCTCGGCCGCGACCGAACCGTGCGGCGGCAGCACCGCGTTGAACTCGTTGCCGTGCTTCACGAGGTTGTTCGCCATCGACACGACGATCTTGCCCGGCGAGCCGCTCGGCGTGCTCCTGCACGGTCGGGATCGCCGACTCCGCGTGCACCGCGAGGATCACGACGGGCGCGTCGCACGCCCACGCGTTGTCGCACGCGATCAGGCGGCCCGGCCACGCGGTCGCCCCACTCCTTCTCGAGCTCGTCGACCGCGCGCGCGCGCCTTGTCGACCGCTCGCGAACCGAACAACACCTCGTGCCCGACACTCGCGAGCCGCGCCGCGAGCCCGCGCCCGCGGGGCCGGTCGCCCCCAGGATCCCGATTCGCATCGGCGGATCGTAACCGTGCGGACGAACGAGCCCCGCCCTCGGCGCAGCCGCCACCTCGGCGCGCAGAGAGAGCCATCGTCGTTGCGTCGCATCGAAGTTCGGGTTGATGTTCGCCAACGCTGGTCCGTTCTCCGAACCCGGGGATGGCGGTCGGGCCTCGCGCAGCTCGCAGAGGAGCTCGGCTTCGAGTCGCTGTGGACCGTCGAGCACGTCGTCGTACCGACCGGCTACCAGTCGACGTACCCGTACTCCCCCACCGGACGGATGCCGGGCGGCGAGGACGTGCCGATTCCCGACCCGTTGATCTGGCTGGCGTACGTCGCGGCCGCGACCACGCGCATCCGGCTCGCGACCGGCATCTTGATCCTGCCGCAACGCAATCCGGTGATCCTCGCCAAGGAGATCGCGACCCTCGACCGGCTCTCGGGCGGTCGGGTCGAGCTCGGCGTCGGCGTCGGCTGGCTCGAAGAGGAGTTCGACGCGCTCGGCGTGCCGTTCGCGGAACGGGGCAAGCGCACCGACGAACACATCGAGGTGCTGCGCCGGTTGTGGCGCGAGCCGGAGACTGCGTTCGACGGGCAGTTCACGAAGTTCGGGCCGTTGCAGTCGTACCCGAAACCGGCGAGCGCGGAGGGGCCGAAGATCCACATCGGTGGTCACACAGCCGCGGCCCGCGCGGCGCGCGGGCCGGTTCGGCGACGGCTTCTTCCCCGGCCGGGGCGAGCACGACGGGCTGCTGCCGTTGCTCGACGAGATGCGCACGGCGGCGAAGGTCGCCGGCCGCGACCCGGACGCCATCGAGGTCTCGAGCGGAGGCGGCCTCGACCTCGACACGGTCAAGCGCTACGCGGACCTCGGCGTGTCGCGCTTCATCGTCCCGCCGCTCGGCTTCGACCTCGACACGCTCCGCACGCAGCTCGGCAAGTTCTCCGAGAACGTCATCGCGCACACGTAGCCGCGCGATCGCGACGAGCGCAGCGAGTGCGACCGACTACACGATGCAGTCGGCGCCGAAGAGGATGCGGAGCTCGGCGAACAGGCCGTTGGCGCTGCTCGCAGCAGAACTCGTCGCCGAGGCGGAGCACGGTCTCCTTGTCGGGGCCGACGAGGTGCAGGAACACCGGGCTGTCGCCGGGGTGCGCGGCGAGGATCTCCTTGAGCCGCGCGACCCGTTCGTCGGTGAGCGCGCTCGCCTTGACCCGGAGCCGCACCGGCGGCCCGCTGTCGAGGTGGATCTCGGGGCGGGTGATCTCCATCGCCATCAGCTTCGGCGTGTCGTCGCGTCCGTCGACGCGGCCTTTCACCGTGACGATCGCGTCGGGTGCGAGCAGCTCGCCGTACGTGCGCCATCGTCTTCGGGAACACCATCACCTCGATCGACGACGCGAGGTCCTCGAGCACGAACGTGGCCATCAGGTCGCCGCGCTTGGTGTACTTGCGCTGCAGCGCGGTGACGACGCCCGCGACCGTGCGCATCGTGCCGTCGTCGAGCTCGGCGAGATCGGCGATCGAGCACTCGACGTAGCGGCGCAGCGCCCGCTCGGCGCCCATGAGCGGGTGGTCGCTCACGTAGAGACCGAGCATCTCCTTCTCGACGCGCAGGCGCTCGGTCTTGTCGAACTCGACGTCGGGGATCGCGAGCCGGTCGTCGAACACCGGGTGACGCCGTCGGCCGCGCGTCGCCACCGAGGTCGAACAGGCTCATCGTGCCCTGCTCGCGTTCGCGACGCCGGCGCAGCGCGGCGTCGACGATCGGCTCGAACACGAGGCAGCAGGCCCTGGCGCGGATGACCGAGCGAGTCGAACCCGCCGCCGTTGATCAGCGACTCGATCGTGCGCTTGTTGAGCACCGTCGGGATCGACGCGCGTCGCAGAAGTCGTGGAAGTCGGTGAACGGCCCGTTCGCTTCGCGCTCCTCGATGATGAGCGCGGACACGCCTTCGCCGACGTTGCGCACCGCCGACAAGCCGAAGCGGACGGCCCCTGGACTCCTCCACCCGTCGCGTCGCCGAGCGGGCTGCGCCGAGTGCGTCTCTGCGACCTCCCCGCTCTTGTAGCGTCACCGAACTCGCAGGAGAAGTCGCTCTCCGACGCGTTGACGTCGGGGACGAGCACCGGGATGTCGAGCAGCCGGCACTCGTTGAGATAGACCGCGGCCTTGTCGAGGTTCGTCTTGACGCTCGTGAGCAGCGCGGCGAAGTACTGCACCGGGATAGTTCGCCTTGAGCCACGCGGTCTGGTACGCGATGAAGCCGTACCCGATGGTGTGCGCCTTCGGGAACGAGTAGTCGGCGAACGGTTCGATGACGTCGAACATCTCGTTGCCGAACTCGGGGCCGTAGCCGCTCGCGTTCACAGCCGTCGACGAACTTCGACCGCTCCTTCGCGCATCAGGTCGCGCTTCTTCTTGGCCGCGGCCTTGCGGAGGTTGTCGGCCTCTTCGAGCGTGTAGCCCGCGAGCTTCCGCGACACCGCATGAGCTGCTCTTGGTAGATCATCAGCCCGTACGTGGGCGCGAGGATCTCCTCGAGGTCGGGGTGGTAGTAGACGACCGGCTTGCCGGCCGTTCTTGCGGTCGGCGTACTCGGTGTGCATGTTCGTGCCCATCGGGCCCGGGCCGGTAGAGCGCGACGAGCGCGCGACACGTCCTCGAACCGTGCGGTGCGAGCGAGCGGATCAGCGCGCGCATCGGGCCGCCTTCGAGCTGGAACACGCCGATCGTGTCGGCCCGGGCGCAGCAGCTCGAACGTCTTCGGGTCGTCGAGCGGCGACGTCGTCGATGTCGGGCCGGGTCCCGGTCGACTGCTCGATGAGCTCGAGCGTGACCTCCATGACGTCGAGGTTGCGCAGGCCGAGGAAGTCCATCTTCAGCAGGCCGAGCTCGCTCGACGCCGTTCATCTCGTACTGCGTGACGATCGGCGCTTCCTCGATCGGCATCCCGGGCTCGGGCTTGCGCTGGATCGGGAGGTACTCGGTGAGCGGCTCGCGGGTGATCACGACCGCGGCCGCGTGGATGCCGTCCTGGCGGCGCAGCCCTTCGAGCCCGCGCGCGACGTCGATCGACGCGCTTGGCGTCGGGGTCGTCGTCGTAGAGCTCGCGCAGCTCGGCCGCCATCTTGTAGCCGTCGGCGTACTTGTCCTGCTTCTCGAGGCACGCGTGCAGCGGCGTGTCGCGGCCCATCACGAGCGGCGGCATCAGCTTGGCGATCTTGTCGCCGACCGCGTACGGATAGCCGAGCACCGCGCGGCGTCGCGCACCGCGGCCCGCGCCTTGATCGTCGAGAACGTGACGATCTGCGCGACGTGGTCGTGGCCGTACCGCTGCGCCGCGTACGGATCATCTCGCCGCGGTAGCGGGAGTCGAAGTCCATGTCGATGTCGGGCATCTGCTTGCGGCCCGGGTTGAGGAACCGCTCGAACAGGAGGTCGTACTTGATCGGGTCGATGTCGACGATGCGCAGGCAGTACGCGACGCACGAACCGGCCGCGCTCCCCCGCCCGGGCCCGACCCGGATGCTGCGCGACTTCGCGTAGCGCACGAGGTCCCAGACGACGAGGAAGTACGCGGAGAACCCCATCGACTTGATGACGTCGAGCTCGAACTCGATGCGCTCGACGCACGTGCAGCGCGCGGTCGTTGGCCGTAGCGCTCCTTGGCGCCCTCGCATCGTCAGCTCGCGCAGGTACGAGTTCTCGTCGTGCCCTTCGGGAACGGGGAACGACGGGCAGGATCGCCTGCCCGAACTCGAGCTCGACCTCGGCCCGCTCGGCGATCAGCAACGTGTTGTCGCACGCTTCGGGCACCTCCGCGGAACAGGTCGCGCATCTCGGCCGCGCTCTTGATGTAGAAGTCGTTGCCGTCGAACTTGAACCGCTTCGGGTCGCTCTGCAACGCGCCGGTCTGCACGCACAGCAGCGCGTCGTGCGCCTCCGCGTGTTCCTTGTGCGTGTAGTGGCTGTCGTTCGTCGCGAGCAGCGGCGCGCCGAGCTTGCGCGCGATGTCGAGCAGCGGGCGGATGCACCTTGGCGTCGTCGTCGATGCCGTGGTCCTGCAGCTCGACGAAGAAGTGCTCGCGCCCGAAGATCTCCTGGAACCGCGCCGCCGCGGCCAGCGCCGCGCCTTCGGCTCGTCCTGCAGGATGAGCTGCGACACGAGCCCACCGAGGCATCCGGTGGTCGCGGTGATGCCCTCGTGGTGCGCGCTCGAGCAGCTCCCAGTCGGTGCGGGGCTTGTAGTAGTAGCCGTCGAGGTACGCCGTGCTCGTGACCTTGATGAGGTTGCGGTAGCCCTCGTTCGGTCTCGGCGAGCAGCGTGAGGTGGAAGATCTCGTGCTCGGCGCGCTTCGGGCGATCGAAGCGCGACGTGTTGGTGAAGTAGCCCTCCATGCCGAGCACCGGCTTGACGCCCGCGTCGCGCGCGGCTTCGTACAGCGGGAGGACGCCGTACATGTTGCCGTGGTCGGTGATGCCGACCGCCGGCTGACCGTCGGCCGCGGCCGCGGCCACGACCTCGCCGATCCGCGATGCACCGTCGAGCATCGAGTACTCGGTGTGGAGGTGCAGATGGACGAACGAATCAGGCATGTGAATCAGGCAGTTGGGGCCTCCGCCATCCACAACTGTCCCCAGCTCCCGGCGGGCGTCCACAGAGCGTCCACAGGACGTCCACAGGGACCTGGGGATAACTACATTGCTGTCATTCGACGATAGCGCGCCGAGCCGGTGGTCACCAGCGTCGCCGGTCACCGGGTGTCACGGCGCCGGCCTTCAGCGCGGACGGGTACGCCCCTTCGCGGCGGGCGGGTGCCCGCCGGTCGCCGGCGCCCGTTCGACGTTGCGCTTCAGGCGGGCCAGGCGCGCGTCCCAGAGTGGCACGAAGCGCGCCCACCACGCTTCGTAGGCGGCCGCGAGCGGCGCCGGATCGAGTGCGTAGTGCACCTCGCGCCCGTCCTCCCGTCGCGCGCACGAGACCCGCGTCGCGCAGCACGCCCAGATGCTTCGACACCGCGGGCCGGCTGATGTGCGGGAACTCCGACGCCACCGCCCCCGCGGTCATCTCGTGCCGGTCGAGCAGGTGCTCGAGGATCATCCGGCGGGTCGGGTCGGCGAGCGCGCCGAAGACGTCCCGTTTTTGCGACACGGGTCTATTTCGCGACACGGGCGAGCAACATCTCGAGCTGGCGCATGGTCCACCCTTCCTCGAACCCGCGCAGCAACTCGCCCGGGTCGTCCGCCACACGCTCGAAGCCGTGATGGAACAGCTCGACGAGCGTGCCGCCGTCGACCGGCGTGAGGCGCAAGGTGATGAGCACGGGCGCGGTCCAGCCGTGCTCGAGCCAGTCCTGCTCGAACGTGAGCTCGCGCGACGGGTCGAACACGAGGACGCGGCCCTCGAACACCAACGGTTGGTCGCCGTCGTGGTCGCCCCCGGCATCGGTGACGACCCGTCCGCCAACGTGCGGTTCGTACTCCAACAGCGCGTGCCCGATGCCGTACCAGTCGGCCATGCGCTCGAAGGTCTCGAACTCCTGCCACACGTTCTCCGGTGGCGCGTCGATCCAGATGCTCCGGCGCACTGCGTAGGGTCCGATCTCGGTTCCCATCCCGACCTCCCCGACTCACGGTCGTGTCACCAAACGGTTACATGTAACCGGACGGTAACGCATTCGGGCGGGAACGGCAAGCGCGAGTTCAGCCGCGGGGTGTTGCGACCCGCAGCCGGTTGCCGTCGGGGTCGACGAGGTTCACCTGCCGGCCGGCGAGGCCGTCCTCGTCGACGGGCTCGCCGAACTCGGCCGCGATGTCGTCGACGTCCGTGACGTTCAGGTGCAGCAACGTGTCGGGCCGGGCGTCGCCGGAATGCTCCGACAGGTAGAGCCGCATCGGCCCACGCGCGACACACACGAACCACGGGAATCCGGCCTCGAACTGGTGCTCCCACTGCTTCGTGAAGCCGAGGCGCGCGTACCAGCGCACCGCGCACGCCGCGTCCGCGACCCGCAGCACCGGAATGACCAGCTCGTCGAAGCCCAGCTCGTCGCCGCGCTCCCCCACGTCGGCACCGTGCGCCTCGCGCACGTGCAGCACCATGCGGTGGTCGGCCTTCGCGTACGGCGCTTCCGGGTGATCGTCGGTCTCGACGAAGCCGCACCGTTCGTACAGGCGGCGGGCGCTGTCGTTGCCGTCCGCGTACCAGAGCCCGACCCGGTGCCGGCCCTGCTCGCGCGCGGCCGCGACCGCCCACTCGACGAGCGCGCGCCCGACCCCACGACCGCGGAACTCGGGCGCGGTCCACATGCCGAGCAGCTCGACCGAGTCGTCGTCCGGGAGGCCCGCGCCGGCGATGCCGGCCGGTTCGCCGTCGACCGTCGCGTACGCCATGCCGCGTGGTGCGTTCGCGCCACGTTGCCTCGTCGAACTCGAGCTCGCGCGCGTGACTAGATCCGAACGCGTACGGATCCTCGGCCAGCGCCCGCAGGCGGAGAGCGCGCAGCAGCGGCCAGTCGTCGGGCGTGAACGCGACGACGCGCGCGGCTCCACCTCCGGGTCCGGCACGCTACGCACCCGTTCCCGGCGCGGCGACGAGCGGCACGTACATCTCGTCGGCGGTGAGGCTGCCGTGACCGGAGCGCAGGCGGACCTCGTTCGCGAGCGCGGGATCGACGAACGCGGACGGCGTCGCGCGGCCGCGAGCACGACGTCGCCGATGCGACCCGGGATGGTCCCGGTCGCGCCCGTGCCGAGCCAGCCGTCGTCGAGCAGCTCGCCGCGCGTCCACACCCACGCGTGGATCGCCGAGCAGCTCGCGCGCGGCCGCCAGCGAGCTCCTTGGCCGCGCCGCTGGCGCGCGTACAGGTAGCGGAAGCGACCGTCGCCTGCCATCGCGTCGACCATCGGTCGCGAGCTCGGTGAGGTCGATCCAGTCGTCGCGTTCGAGATGGATCTGGCCGTGATCGGCAGTGACGAGCAGCGTGGCGCGGGCCGGCAGCACCGTCGAGCAGGTCGCCGACGAGGCGGTCCGCGAACGCGAGCTCGCGTGCGTAGTAACGCGTCGTGCAACCCGAACTCGTGCGCGACGTTGTCGACGCCCGGGTAGTACGCGTACACGAGCCGTTCGCCGGCGTCGACCAGCCGAGCGCAGTGCTCGACGAGCGCCGCGGTCGTGTGCCAGCCGATGAAGCGGGCGCCGCGCAGGTGCGCGTTCGTGAAACCGCTCGTTGCGGAACTCGGACTTCGTGACGACCGGAACCTCGCGGCCGAGGAACGACGGTGTGGCGCTGCACGTCGAACGGATCCGGCGGGCGCGCGTCGCCGGGCACCGTCCAGCGCAAGCACGTTGAGCACGTCGCGCGCCCACGACGCATCCGGTAGCCGAGCATCGCCGTGCTGCGCGGGCGCGAGCCCGGTCGCGATCGAGGTCAGCGCGGTCGCGGTCGTCGACGGGCACCACAGTCGTGATGCGGCCGCCCGTCATCGCGCTGAGCGTCGGCATGATCGCCGCGTGCGCCCGCAGCGCGTTCCAGCCCGAGCCCGTCGAGCACGAGCAGCACGACGGCCTCGGCGGCCCGCGCCGCCTCCGGGAGCCAGCGACCGTCCTGACCTCCGAGCGAGTGCCGGGACGATGCCCGCGACCGACGCGCCGTCGAGCGCGGGCAGCGCCGCGCACGTGGTTCGCGTCGGCAGCGTAGATCGCGAGGCGACGTCCGCCGACGATCTACGCGAGCGATGGGGGCATGAAGATGTCGACGCGCGGCGACTACGCGGCCCGAGCGTTGTTGTCGCTCGCGCTGCACGGAACCGAACGACCGACCTCGGTGAAGGAGATCGCGGAGCGCACGCACCTCCCGCAGCCGTACCTCGAACAGATCCTGCTCGTCGGTGAAGGGTGCCGGCCTCGTGCGGTCGAAGCGTGGCGTCGGCGGCGGCTACGTGCTCGCCCGGCCGCCCGATCGAGATCACGCTCGCCGACATCGTCGCCGCGGTCGAAGGTCCGCAGCTCCCGCTCGCGGAGCACCCCGACCACTGCGAGGGTCACTGCATCCTGCAGGAGGTGTGGGTCGGCGTCGACGACGAGTCCCGCCGCGTCCTCGAGCGGGTCACGCTCGCCGACCTCGTCGAGCGCACGCGCGTCGGCCACCCCGACGCCGTCCGACCTGACGACGAACCGGCGTCTCGGTTCAGCTCGGCCGCGGGCCAGCGGGCGAGCACGGCCTGCAGCTCGGCGGGCAACGGCTCCTCGAACTCGCACCCGCTCGCCCGTAGCCGGGTGGTCGAACGCGAGCGTCGCCGGCGTGGAGGAACGGCCGGTCGAGCGGCGATCGAGTCGCGGTGAGCCGCCGTAGGTGCCGTCGCCGACGACCGGATGGCCGATCGCGGCGAGGTGCACGCGGATCTGGTGCGTGCGCCCGGTCTCGAGCGTGCACTCGAGCAGGCTGCACATCGGGCTCGTCGAACGTCGCGACGACCTCGTACTCGGTGCGCGCCGGCTTGCCCGCGTCGCGCACGGCCATGCGCGTGCGGCGCGCGCGCCGAGCGGCCGATCGGCGCGTCGATCATGCCGCGCGTGGCGACGCGAGCCGCCCCCACACGAGCGCGACGTAGCGCGCGGTCGACCGCGCGCGCCGCGAGCTGCGCGACGAGCGAGTCGTACGCGCGCGCGGATGCGCGCCACGACGAGCAGGCCGCTCGTGTCGCGGTCGAGGCGGTGCACGATGCCCGGGCGCAACGGATCGCCGACCGCCTGCGATCTCGGGATAGCGCGCGAGCAGCCCGTTGCACGAGCGTGCCCGCGGAGTGGCCGGCGCCCGGGTGCACGACGAGTCCCGGCGGGCTTGGCGACGACGATGACGTCGTCGTCGGCGTAACGCACGTCGACATCGACGTCGGGTTCGGCGTCCGGGCGGACGTCGGATCGAGCACCGGTTCGTCGAGCACCTCGACCACGCTCGCCCTCGTGCAGGCGATGGCTCTTGGCCGACCGCGCGGCCGTCGACGAGGACCGCGCCGCCGTCGATCAGCGCCTGCACCGTCGGCGCGGGGCCAGCCGGTGAGGAGCGCGACGCGCGCGATCGACCCGATCGCCGTCGAGCGCGGCCGGGACCGTGAGCGGACCGTCGATCATCGGTGCTCGGCTCACTGTCGCGCGGCGCGGCGCGAACAGCGTGCGCACGATCGAGCACGATCGCGCCGATCGTGATGCACGAGTCGGCGACGTTGAACACCGGGAACCAGCCGACCGCGACGAAGTCGACGACGTGGCCGCGCAGGAAGCCGGGCGACGCGGACGAACCGGTCGACGAGGTTGCCGAGCGCGCCGCCGAGCACGAGCACGAGGCCGACCAGCATCCAGCGGTCGGTCGCGCTGGCGCACCGCGCGGGCGACGAACACCGCGATCACGATCGCGAGCGACCGCGAGCACCGGCGTGTAGCCCTGGAAGCGGCTGAACGCGCTGCCCGCGTTGCGCGACGAGCTCGAACGACCGAAGTCGCCGATGACGTGCTTGGGGCCGTCCGGCGAGCGCGGAGACGGCCCACGCCTTGGTCAGCTGGTCGATCGCGACGATGCGCGACGAGCGCCGCGACGACCCACAGCGGCGCGGCCGCGGGTGCGGTGCCTCGCGTGCGTCAGCGACGCCGTTCGCCACGAGCCTTGCACTTCACGCACTGCTCGGCCCACGGGATGACCTCGAGCCGCGCGACCGGGATGCGGTCGACCGCACGTGACGCACACGCCGTACATGCCGCGTCGGGATGCGTTGCCAGCGCGCGGTCGATGTCGTCGACGGTCTGGCGCGCGGTCGCCGACAGCGAGAGGTCGCGCTCGCGCTCGACGCTGACCGTGTCGCCCTCGCCCGACTCCTCGTCGAACTGCGTGTCGCCCTGCTCGCGCTCGGACGCGAGCTGCTCGGCCTCGGCCTCGAGCTCCTCGGCCTGGCGCGCGTGGCGTCGCCGCTCCTCGTCGAGCAGTTCGCGCAGCTTCTCGAGCGTGCTCGGCGCGAGCGGCGGCGGCAGCTTCTTCGGCTTCGGCGGCGGCGGTGCCGGTGCGACCTTGACGACCTTGGTCGCCTTCGCCGGGGCCGCCGCGGTCTTCTTCGCAGCCGTGGCCTTGGCGGGCGCGGCCTTGGCCGCCTTCGCCGGCGTCTTGGCCGCAGCCTTGGCCGGCCCCTTCACCTTGACCGGGGCCTTGGCCGCCTTCGCCGGGGCCTTTGCGGCCTTCGCGTGCTTCGGCGCGGTCACCTTGGCCTTGGCCGGCGCCGCCTTCGCGACCTTCTTGGCCGGCGGCGCCGCGTGCTTCTTGGCCGGGCCGGCCTTCGCCTTGGACGCCGGGCGCTTCGCCGGGCTCTTCGCGGGCTTCGATGCCGGGGTGGCGGCCTTGGCCCGCTTCGCGGGCGCGCTGGAGGTGCGGGCGGTCGCCTTGCGGGCGCCGGCCTTGGCCGCGGCCGGCGTCGCCTTCCGTGCCGGCGCGGCGGCCGGCTTGGCCGGGCTCTTGGCCGGGGTCTTGGCCGCCGTGCTCTTGGCCGGGCCGGCGGCCTTGGTCGCCCTGGGCATGTGGTCCTTCTGGGTCGTCGCCCGCCGCTCGAACTGCGGCGCGGAGGGCGCTTCAGGCCCTCGAAGCTGCGGGAGTGTAGCCCGCATCGGACCCGATGCCGTTCATCCGTGCCGGGACGTCCCGCGGCGGGGCCCGATCGCCGCGCCGGCGGGGTCGGGCGACTCAGCGACGACGGCGGAAGACGTCGCGGAACGAGCTCCGCTCGCCGCCCTCACCGAACATGTCGGTGTCGTCGTCCTGCTCGTCCCGAGGACCGAGCGGTGTGTCGTCGTGGACCGCTTCCCGCAACGTCGCGAAGAAGGCGTCGTCGTCGAGCACCTCGGCGTCGAGGACGTCGGGGCGGAGCATGTCGAAGCTGCTGTCGGGCCGGGCCGGGGCGTCGACGGCCGGCTCGGGCGTCACCAGCTCGGGCTCGTAGGCAGAGGTGGGCGACGGTTCCCACGGGCTCGCGGCGGGCGTGGCCTCGGCGGCCTCGGCGTCGAACAGCGCAGTCATGTCGACCTGGCGCGTCGGCTCGTCGACGTTGCCGGCGTCGTCCGCGGGCGTCGTGTCGGTCCCGGCGTATCCCGCGTCCGCGAGCCCGGCATCGGACTCGCCGACTTCGGAGACCCTCGGCGTCGGTTCGGAGTACGTGGTCGCGACGAACGTCTCGGCTTCGAAGTAGGTCAGTTCGCTGACGCTCGCGATCGGTTCCTCGTTTGCGATGTCGTCGTGCGCGTCGTCATCGCGCGAGCGCGCCGGTGGCGGATTCGTGCGCAACGGACGCGTCGGTCGCGGGCGCGTCACTGTCGGTGCCAGAGGCGTCCGTGCCGTAGCTGTCGGTGAACGTGTTGTTGCTCGGGGCTTCGGGCGCACTCGTGTCGGTGTCGAGTCCCGGCGTGTAGGCCGTAAAGGACGGGGGCGCGTCTTCGGCGGGTGCGGCGTCAGTTGCCGGTTCGGGCTCGGGAAGGAACGCGGCCGCGGGCTCCGAGCGCGCGATGCCTTCGGGCGCGACCGGCAGTTCGACCGGCTCGACCTCGGGCACGGGCCCGGGCGCGGCGGTCGTGCGCGTGCGCAGCGCTTCGAGGTCTTGTTCGAGCGCGACGGCCAACCGGTCGCGGTAATCGGTTTCGAACTGCGTGAGTGTGTCGACGTCGGCGAGCAGCGTGTCGCGCCGCGCCGCGAGATCGATGACCTCGCCCTCGAGGCGCATGCGTTCCTCGTCGCCGCGCTGTTGGGCTTCGGTCTGCGCTTCGGCGAGCAGCTTGTGCGATTCGAGCTCGGCTTCTTCCATCATCGCCCGCGCCTTCTGCTGCGCTTCGGCGACGGCTTCGTCGGCCGCGCGCTGCGCGAGCAACAAGGTGCGGTGGAGGATGTCTTCGGTCTCTCGACTGCGATCGGCTTCGAGCTGCGCCGCCTTCAGGCGGTCGCTGAGCTCGCGTACCCGTTCGTTGCTCGCGTCGACGGTCGCGGCCGCCCGCTCCAGCAGGTCGTTGACGACCTCGCGGTTGTAACCGCGGAACGCTTCGGCGATCTCGACGTCTCGGAGTTCTCGAGGGGTGATCTCCATGCGAAAAGACTAATCCTGGGTCTCGAGGACGGCGGGTATCCAACGCGTCCGTCGCGCGTCGCTCGCCTCATCGGTCACCCGGGCTCGAACCTGAGGTGAACGCCGCGCTCACCGACCGTGGCCTCACCACAGTGGCGTCACCAACCGTGGCGTCACCAACCGTGGCCTCACCAACAGTGACAGGTGAACAGAGACTTATGAACAGATCGCGGTGCGGAGGATGCCGAGGGCGATGATGAGCACGAAGGCCGACATGTCCAACATGCCGACGGGCGGGATCACCCGGCGCAGCGGCGCGAGGACCGGCTCGGTCAGATCGCGGAGCAGGAGCGAGATCGTGGCGACCGGCGTTCCCGGCCGGATCGGAAACCACGAGAGCAAGGCGCGGGCCAGCACCACGACCAGATAGACCGTGACGAGCGCGCAGAGCAGATCCTTCAGGCTCACCGCGGGCCGCTCGGTACAGGCCGCGGGCCTGCAGGCGCTCTTTCTCCTCCTCGGAAACCTCGACGTTCGACGGCGTCAGGAGGAACACCTGATCCGCCGCTTTCGACATCGTCCCGCTCAGCGCGTACGCCAGACCGCTCGAGAAGTCGATGAGGCGGCGCTGGAGATCGCGGTCCACGCCCTGCAGGTTCAAGATCACCGGCTGACCGGCCTTGAGCCGATCACCGACCTCCTGCCGCGTCGTTGAACCCGCGCGGTTCCATCACGTGCACACGCGCCGCGGGCATCGGCACCGCGGTGACGGCGGACGGACGCGCCGGTGCGGCGACGGGCGCCGCCGCCTCTTCTCGTTCGCGACGGCTGCGGATCACGGTCACCGGACTCGGTTCACTCGCCGCGGGCGCGGTCGCGCCGCGGTTCGGTCGGAACGGTCGGGCCGTTCCGCGGGCTCTTCGTACGACTCGTCTTCGTAGTAGCCGCCGTCGTCGCCGTAGTACTCATCGTCGTCGACGAGGCCGAGGTAGACCATCGCCTTGCGGAACACCGACATGCTCGCGTCCTCCGAAAACCCTGAGAGACACCTCGAGGGCGCGTCCGTCGCGCCACCCTATCGTCGCAGACCGCCGCCCTCGCGGCGAGCACCGAAGACGGCGCTCCCGACGCGCACGATCGTCGCACCCTCGCCGATCGCGGCCTCGAAGTCTGCTGTCATACCCATCGAGAGGTCGGGCAGTTCGAGCTGTTCGCCCAACTCCCGCAACGCCGCGAAGTGCGGCCGCGGATCGACACCGGCCGGCGGGACCGTCATGAGGCCGGTCACCTCCAGGCCCACGGCGCGCAGCTCGTCGACGAGCCCGGGTGCGGCGGCGGGGTCGCAGCCCGCCTTCTGCGGCTCCACGCCCACGTTGACCTGCACGAGGACCCGCGCCCCGGCGCGCGCAGCGCGAGCTCGGGACCCAGCTCGGGCCGGTCGACCGACTGCCAGCACGTCACGTACGGCGCCACCAATCGCACCTTGTTGCGCTGGAGTTGTCCCACGAAATGCCAAATCGGCGCGGGTGCACGGGTCGCGAACGCCTCGGCCTTGGTGCGCAGTTCTTGCGCCCGGTTCTCCCCCAGGTCGAGCTGACCGGCCGCGAGCCGCGGCTTCGACTGCGTCGAACGGCACCGTCTTCGACACCGCGACGAGCGTCACCGCATCCGGCTCGCGGCCCGCGTCGCGCGCGGCCGCGGCGATGCGGGCGCGCACGCCGGCGAGCTGACCGGCGACGTGCTCGGCGACGGAACGCTCGGTGCTCACGTCAGCACCGCGACGGTGACCTGCCGCCCGGTCGTGCCGTCGCGCCGGTAGGAGAAGTGGTCGGCGGAGTCGAACGTGCAGATCCCGCAGTCGGTGAACACGTCGACACCGGCGCGCCGAGCGCGATGCGGACCGCGGCGGTGAGGTCGAACGCGGGCTTCCCCGCACGGGTGCGGCCGACGACCTCGGGGCCGAAGTGGTCCACGAGCCGTTCGAGGTCGCGCGGGCCGAACTCGTAGCACTCCGCGCGAATGCACGGTCCGAGATACGCGTGCACATCGCCATGCCCGACCCGCGCGCAGGCGCGCCACGGTCGCCTCGAGCACCCCGCCCACGAGGCCGCGGTGCCCGGCGTGCGCGATGCCCACCGCGTCGTCGCACGCCAACACGACGGGCGCGCAATCGGCGGTCATGATCGCGAGCGGCAGGCCGGGTGTCGTCGTGATGGACGCGTCGGCGACCGGGGGCATCGATGCCGGACCGTCCGCGGCCACGACCTCGACACCGTGCACTTGGTCGACCCACACCCACTCGCTCGGATCCGCGAGGCCGGCGGCCTCGGCGACACGCCGCCGGTTGCGGACGACCGACACGAGCTCGTCGCCCACGTGGGTGCCGACGTTGCAGGACTCGTACGGTGGCGCGGAGATGCCGCCGCCCCGGCCGCTGCACCAGATGCGGACCGGGCCGAGCGTGGCCGAGAGGAGCTCGGGCAGGCAGCTCAGCGCAAGAACTCGGGGACGTCGAAGTCGTCGTCGCCGAGGTCGAGTGCGTCGTCACCGGCGAGCGAGTCTTCGTCGTCGAGGCCGAGGCTGCCCTCCACCGTGGCGAACGAGCGGCTCACCGCCTTCTGCTCGCCTTCGAAGCGGTCGAAGCCGGCCGCGATCACGGTGATGCGCACTTCGTCGCCGAGTGCGTCGTCGATCACCGCGCCGAAGATGATGTTCGCGTCGGGGTGCGCGGCCTCGCCGATGATCTCGGCCGCTTCGTTGAGCTCGAACAGGCCGAGATCAGACGGTCCGCTGACGTTCAACAGGATCCCGCGCGCGCCTTCGATGCTCGCCTCGAGCAGCGGGCTCGAGATCGCGGCGCGCGCCGCGGTGACCGGCGCGACCGTCGCCGGACGCGTAGCCGACGCCGAGCAGCGCCGACCCCGCGTTCGTGAGGATCATCTTCACGTCGGCGAAGTCGGTGTTGATGAGGCCCGGCGTCGTGATGAGGTCGGTGATGCCCTGCACACCTTGCAACAGCACTTCGTCGGCCATCTTGAACACGTTCAGCATCGACGTCCGCTCGTCGCTCACCTGGAGCAGGCGCTCGTTCGGGATGATGATGATCGTGTCGACCTTCTCCTTCAGCTTCTGGATGCCGGTCTCGGCCTGCACCGAGCGCCGGCGACCTTCGAAGCCGAACGGACGCGTCACCACACCGATCGTCAACGCGCCGATGCTGCTTGGCGATCTCCGCGACGAGCGGCGCGCCACCGGTGCCGGTGCCGCCGCCCTTGCCCGCGGTGATGAACACCATGTCGGCGCCCTTCAGCACCTCTTCGATCTCCTGGCGGTGCTCCTCGGCGGCCTGCCGCCCGATCTCGGGATCGGAACCGGCGCCGAGCCCGCGCGTGAGTTGCCGCCCGATGTCGAGCTTCACGTCCGCGTCGGAGAGCAGGAGCGACTGCGCGTCGGTGTTGATCGCGATGAACTCGACGCCCTTCAGGCCGGCGTCGATCATCCGGTTGACCGCGTTGCAACCTCCGCCGCCGACGCCGACGACCTTGATCACCGCGAGGTAGTGCTGCGGAGCGCCGAGCATCTGGGCGACCTTCCCTTCGGGCTTCCCTTCGGGACGTGCTCCCTCGGGACCTGCGAGCGACAAACTCTCAACCTCAACTGAAGGTTGACCATCATGTCACCCTGTGGTATGCGTCGAGACTGTAACGGAGCGCGGGCGCGGAAGCAAACACCCTCGGTGTCACTTCGACACGGGTGACTGCGGGACGCACACGTCGATGTAGGCGAACGAGCGCTCGCCGAGCTGTTGCAGCACCGCGAGCGCGGCCGCACCTTTCGCAGCGAGGTCCGTCGGCGTGCACAACCGCACCTGCGCGCCGTCGTTCGAGCACGAGCGTCGTGGCGTCCGCGGTCACGTCGACCGCGACGACGCGCGCCGCGAGCTCCGGTGGCATCGTCGCGGCCGCACCGGCCGCGCGCGCCGGTGTGAGCCGCGCCCCGATCGCGGGGACGCGCCGCACGCCGCGCACTTCGACGAGCCCCGCGCGGCGGCGCGTCGGTGTCGGTGATCGCGGTGCCGTCGGCTGCGAGCAGCGCGACGTGGGCGTCGTCCCGTCGCACCCACACGACGGGAACCCGTTCGGTGACCGTGATGCGCAACGTCCCGGGGAGCGCGCGCGACACCTTGGCGCTCGCGACCCACGGCAGTTGTTCGACGCGCGCGGCGACCGCCGCGGTATCGACGCGCAACAACGGTGCACCGGGTCGGACGCCGGCCGCGCCCGCGACGGTTGCGGCGTCGAGATGCTGCAAACCCGCCACGCGCACGTGGTCGACGTCGAAGAGCGGCGACTGCACGGTGAGGTAGACGGTGCCGACCGCGACGAACGCGACGATGGCACCGAGGACCACGCGCAGCCGCTTGCGGCCGGCCTCGCGCTTGACCTCGATGCGCCGCTCGCGGATGCGCGGATCGATCGTGGTGGTCACCGGACGACCTCCGAGTGAAATCCGATCAGGTGGAGCTCGGGCTCGAGGCGTACGCCGGTCTCGACTTCGACGACGTGCTGGACCTCGCGGACGAGCGCGTAGACGTCGGCCGCGCTGGCACCGGGATCCGCGACGAAGAAGTTCGCGTGCTTCTCCGATACCTCGCGCGCCGCCGATGCGTCGCCCCTTGCAACCGCTGACCTCGATGAGCCGCCCGGCCGCGTCACCCTTCGGGTTGGTGAACACCGAGCCCGCGTTCTGGCCGCCGGGCTGGTGCTCCCGGCGCCAGCGGACGATCTCGTCGATGCGCTCACCGCACGACGCGGGGTCGTCCGGGTGCCCGGCGAACGACGCCGCGACCACGACGTCGCGGTCGCGGACCGCCGAGGTGCGGTACCCCAGTCGGAGGTCCTCGGGGCCGAGGTCGCGGCCGACCCCGTCGTCGAGCGCGCAGACGCGGGCGTCGACGAGCACGTCGGCGGTCTGCCGGCCGTGGCCGCCGGCGTTCATCCGCACCGCGCCGCCGACGGATCCGGGGATGCCGACGTAGAACTCGAGGCCGCCGACTCCGGCGGCCGCGGCTCGGCGCGCCAGCACCGGCAGGGCCACCGCCCCGCCCGCGGCCGCACGACCGGTGTCGCGGTCGAGCGCGACGTGTTCGAACGCGCCGCTCAGCGTCGAGCGCGATCCCGTCGTAGCCGGTGTCGGCGACCAAGAGGTTGGAGCCGCGGCCGATCACGAGCACCGGGACGTCGGCCGGGACGACGGATGCGATCGTCGAGAGATCGGCTTCGGTATCGGCCCGCACGAGCGCGGCAAGCGAGCCACCACAGCGGTACGTCGTGCGCGCCGCGCTCGATGCGTCGCGTTCGACCTGACCCGGTAGCGCACGCTCGAGCGCGGTGATCACGTTCGTGAGCGTCACCGGAGCACCCCTCACGATGCGATCCAGACATCGGGCAGCGTGGTGAGGTCACCGGCGCCGAGCGTCAGCACGACGTCACCCGCGAGCGCGTGACGGGCCGGGAGGTCGTCGAGGTCGCGGCGCACCGGGACGTAGGTCACGTCGAGCTCCGCGTGCTTCGCCGCGACGGCGTCCGCGATGAGCCGGCCGCTCACACCCGCGATCGGCGCTTCGCCGGCCGCGTACACGTCGGTGATGAACACCGAATCGGCACCGGTGAACGCGTCGGCGAAGTCGGCCCACAGCGACGCGGTGCGGGAGTAGCGGTGCGGTTGGAACACCACGATCACCCGACCCGGGAACGCCTCGCGCGCGGCGGCGATCGCGGCTGCGACTTCCGCCGGGAGGTGGGCGTAGTCGTCGACGAAGGCCACACCGTCCCGCTCGCCGCGGTACTGGAACCGGCGGGCGACGCCACCGAAGCCGCGCAAGCGCCGCGCGCGATGTCGTCGAACCCGACTCCCAGCTCGAGCGCCATCGCGGCCGCGCCGGCCGCGTTGGTCGCGGCCTTCACCCCCATCGGCACGACCAGCTCTCCGAGGCGTTCGCCGTCGGCCACGAGCGCGAAGTGGCAGCCCTCGGCGCGGCCGCGGTAGTCGACGACGCGGTAGTCGGTGCCCGGATGCTCGCCGTACGTCCGCACGTGCGGGCGGGCCGCCGCGATCGCGGCCGCGATCGGCTGGTCCGTTCCGCAGACGACCGGCCCCGTCACCCCGTCGATGAACCGTTCGAACGCGGCAACGAGCGGATCGAACCCGCCGTAGTGGTCGAGATGATCGGGTTCGACGTTCGTGACGACGGCCGCCGCCGGCGCGATGCGGAGGAACGTGCCGTCGCTCTCGTCGGCCTCCACCACGAGCCAGCCGCCGTCCCCGTAGGCCGCGTTGGTTCCGACCTCGTTCAGCTCGCCGCCGATGAGGAAGCTCGGTCGCCATCCGGCTTCGCGCAGGATCAACGCGAGCATCGACGAGGTCGTCGTCTTTCCGTGCGAACCGGCGACCGCGATCGTGCGGTGGGTCGCCGCGATCGCGGCAAGCGCGGCCGCCCGGTGGATCACCGGGATGTCCTGCGCACGTCGCCGCGACGAGCTCCGGATTGTCGAGCGGAACCGCGGTCGAGTACACGACGGCATCGGCATCGGCGGGGACGTGGACGGCGCGGTTGCCGATGTGGATGGTGACACCGGCCGCGGCCAGACGGGCGAGCACCGTCGAGTCCTTGATGTCGGAGCCGCTCACCCGGTGACCCATGCGCGCGAGCAGGAGCGCGATCGCGCTCATGCCGACGCCCGCGACGCCGACGATGTGGACCGTCCGCGGCATCCCGAGATCGAGCACCGGGACCTCGACCTCCGCACGTGCGACCGGTTCGTCGTTCACAGCCGCGGCGTGGTCCTCGACGAGGTCGGCCAGACGTGCCGCGCGCATCGGGCCGCGCCAACCGGCGCGCCGCGCTCGCCATGGCGGCGAGGCGTTCCGGCGCGGTGAGCAGCTCCGTGACGACCGCGTCGAGCCGCACCGCGTCGCAGTCGCCGTCGGCGAGGACCACTGCGGCGCCCGCGCCGGCCAGCGTGCTCGCGTTGCGCGCCTGGTGATCGCTCGGCGCGCCGGGCAGCGGCACGAGCACCGCGGGGAGGCCGGCGGCCGTGAGCTCGGCGACGGTGCCGGCGCCGGCCCGGCACACCGCGACGGTCGCACGTGCGAAGCAGCCCCGGCATGTCGGCTTCGTACCCGACGAGCTCGTAGTCGAGAACGTCGCCGTCCTTGCGCAGGGCGGCAAGCTCCGCCGCGCACGCTTCGACGTTGCGGGGACCGGTGACGTGGTGCACGGCGCGGTCGTCGCGATCGCCGCCAGCGGTCGTACAGACCGACAGTGGCGCGGTTGATGCTGCCGCGCACCGAGCGCGCCGCCGAACGCGGCGACCAACGGCGGCGCCTGGACGTGCCGCACGAAATCCTTGAACTCGGCGCGCACGGGATTGCCGGTGAAGACGACATCGGGACCCTCGACCCCGGGAAGCGAGGCGGCGACACGCGCGCCGAGGCGCACACCGATGCGGTTCGCGAGCCCGATCACGGAGTCCTGCTCGTGCACGACGCGCGGGATCCGCCAGATCCAGGCCGCGACCACGCACGGCAACGACGCGTAGCCGCCGAACCCGACGACGACGCGCGGGCGCCGGCGGCGCACGATGCCGAACGCACGCACGAACGCGACGAGCGTCTCGAACACGACGCCGACGTTCGCGAACGTCAGCCGGCGTTGCAGGCCGCGTCCCGGCAAGAGGTCGATCGAGTAGCCGGCGTCCGGGACCACGCGACCTTCGGGCCCGCGCTTGCCGCCGACGAAGTGGACGGACGACGGCTCGTGGCCGCGCGCCACGAGCTCCTGCGCGAGCGAGAGCGCGGGATAGACGTGTCCACCCGTTCCGCCGCCGGCGAGGATCGCGAAGGTCGGCTCGCTCACCGGCCGGCCCGGCGCGCTCGCGCCGGCGTGCGCGCCGGTGGGCGCATCGAAGGAATCGCGCGGGAAGCCGGAAGCGACTGGCGCGCCACGTTGGCGAGGATTCCCGCGCCGGCCATGGAGAACACGAGCGATGACCCGCCGGCCGACAGGAACGGCAGGGTGATCCCCGAGACCGGCAGCAGCCCCACGACCGCGCCGAGGTTGATCGCGGCCTGGCCGACCACCCACGTCGTGATGCCCGCGGCGAGCAGCATCCCGTAGCGGTCGGGCGCGTTGCGGGCGACGTGGAAGCCGACGATCCCAAAGCCCGCGAAGAGCGCGAGCACGATGAGACAGCCGACGAGACCGAGCTCTTCACCCACGATCGCGAAGATGAAGTCGGTGTGCGCGTTGGGGAGGAACATCCACTTCGCCCGGCCGTTGCCGAGGCCGACACCGCCGACACCGCCACTGCCGAGCGCGATGAGCGACTGGGCGATCTGGTAGCCGGTGTTGCTCGTGTCCGACCACGGGTCGAGGAACGCGAACACGCGTGCCCGCCGGTACGGCGCCGCGATCGCCAGGATCGCCGAGAGGCCGACACCGGTCATCGCGAGCGCGGTGAAGTGCTTCATACGCACTCCGGCCACGAGCAGCATCGACACCGCGATCAAACCGAACACGATCGTCGAGTCGAGGTCGGGCTCGAGGATCACGAGCCCGCACAGCACGCCACCCACGACGAGCACCGGGCTCCACGCCCGCCAGTCGGCGAGCGAGTCTGCGCGCCGCGCGAGCACGTCCGCGCCGAACAGCAGCAGCGCGATCTTCGCGATCTCGCTCGGTTGCATGCGCAGCGGCCCGGTCCCGAGCCAGCGCCGGGAGCCGTCGACGACGATCCCGATGCCCGGTACGAGCACTGCGACGAGCAACACGACGGTGACCACGAGGATGTACGGCGCGATGCGACGCCAGGAGTGGTAGTCGGTGCGCGCCGCGATGACGAAGGCGAGCGCACCGAACAGCGCCCATGCGAGCTGCCGGTTGAAGAAGTACCACGAGGAGCCGTAGTTGCTCAGCGCCGCGACCGAAGACGCGGACAGGATCATCACGAGCCCGATCACGTTGAGCACCGCGATCGTCGCGCACAGCACGACATAGGTCGGTGGCCGCGGGAAGACCACGCGCGCGTGCGCGCGGGCGGCGCGGGTGCGTGTGGTGCGCTGGCTGATCCGGCCGATCACGATGCGCGGGGTGATCGCGGTCATTGCGCGTCCGCTTCCGTGCCGGCTTCCATGCGGCGCGCGATGTACGCGCGCACCTCGGCCGCGAAGTCGTCGCCGCGAGCGCCATAGTTCGCGTACGCGTCGAACGACGCGCACGCCGGTGACAAGAGGACCACGTCACCGGCGCGCGCGAGCCGGGCGCCGGCGGCGACGGCGTCGTGCATCGAACCGACGGTCTCCACGGGCCGGACGCCTGCGAATGCCGCCGTCACTTCGGGCGCCGCCTCACCGAAGGCGACGACCGCCCGGATCCGATCCGCGGCAGCGGCGAGCGCGGCGAGGTCGAGGCCCTTGTTCCGTCCGCCGGCGAGGAGCACCACGGAGTCGAACGCCGCGACGGCGTGCACGGTCGCGTGCGGGTTGGTCGCCTTCGAGTCGTCCACGAATTGCACCCCACCATGCTCGCCGACCAGAGCGACGCGGTGGGGCATGGTCTCGTACCGGCTGAGGGATTCCCGCACACCGGGCGCCGTCGCGCCGACCTCGAACGCGGCCGCAGCCGCAGCGAGCGCGTTCGTGCGATCGTGCGGCAGCGCGCGGCGCATGTCCGACAGCGACGCGAAGGCGTGACCATCGGGCAGGCAGAGCGCGTCGCCCGCAACGTGGAACGCGTTCGGCGATTCGTGCAACGAGACGCCAATCCGGCGCGCCGGCGCGCGCGTCGAGGCCGAGGACGCGATCGCGTCGTCGGCGTCGAACACCAGCAGATCGTCGGCATGCTGGTGCTCGAAGATCCGGGACTTCGCCGCGACGTAGTTGTCGAACGTGCCGTGCCAGTCGAGATGGTCCTCGGCGAGTCCGAGGAGCACTGCCACCTTCGGGCGAAACGTCTCCGCGAACGCGAGTTGGAACGAAGACACCTCGGCGACGAGGACGTCGACGTCGTCGTCGACCGCGTCGAGGAGCGTGCGGCCGATGTTGCCCGCCGCGGCCGCACGCCGGCCCGATGCTTCCAGCATCGCCGCGGTCAGGCTGGTGACGGTCGTCTTCCCGTTGGTTCCGGTCACCGCGACGATCGGGACACGCGCCCGGTCGGCGGCGAGGTCGATCTCGCTGCGGACCGCGACCCCTGCCGCACGCGCCCGCGACGACCGCAGGATGCGCCTCGGTGACGAGCGGGCTCGGGACCACGACGGCGCTCGTCGCCGCCGCGTCGGCGTACCAGTCCGCATTCGGTGCCTCGAAGACGCGCGCACCCGCGTCGAGCACGCGCTGCTTCGCGCGCGCCGTACGCCTCGCCGCCCGGACGGTCGTCGGTGACGTCGACCGCCCAGCCCTCGCGCCGGAGCCGGCACGCCACCGCCTCGCCCGTCGCGGCCAGACCGATCACCAGCGCGCGCGTCATTCGAGCCCGAACCGGAGGAAGTCGGCGTAGAAGATGCCGACACCGAGCGCGACGCAGATCGCCGAGAACAGCCAGAAGCGCACGATCACTGTGAACTCCGACCATCCGCCGACTTCGAAATGGTGGTGGATCGGTGCCATGCGCAGCACTCGGCGGCGGAAGCCGCGGTACGAGATCACCTGCGCGATCACCGAGAGTGCCTCGATGAGCGGCAGCCCCGCGAGGATCGGCAGGAGCAGCTGGGTCCGGCCGAGGAGCGCGAGCCCGGCCATGGCGCCGCCGAGCGCCAGCGAACCGGTGTCGCCCATGATGATCTTGGCGGGCGCGGCGTTCCACCAGAGGAAGCCCGCGCATGCGCCGACGAGCGCGGCGGCCACGATCGCGAGGTCGAGTGCCTGCGCCGGGACCACGCCGTAGATCTCCGGGTGCCGGAACTCCGTGAACGCGATGATCACGAACGCGGAGAACGTGAGCGCCGACGAGCCGGCCGCGAGCCCGTCGAGACCGTCGGTGAGGTTCACCGCGTTGGCCACTGCGTAGACGACGAGGATCGCCCACATGATCCAGCCGAGGGTCGTGAAATCGAAGTCGAGCGGCCGCGTCCACGACAGCATCGTCGACACGTTCACCCAGTTGATCGCGAGGATCGCGAAGAGCAGCGCGACGAGCACGATGCCGAGCGTCTTGCCGCGCTTGCGCAAGCCGAGGTTCCGGCGGGCGCGCACACCGAGGTAGTCGTCGACGAAGCCGACGAACGCGAGCCCGACGATCAGGATCAGCAGCGTCCATCCCGTGCTCGAGAACTTGACGTCGGCACGCCGGATGTGCGCGACGAGGTAGCCGACGACGACCGCGCCGACGATCGCCAAGCCACCCATCGTCGGCGTCCCGGCCTTGTGCACGTGCGGGTGCTCGATCGGTCCGTCGTCACGGATCTGTTGACCGATGCCACGCTTGCGCAACGCACGGATCACGAGCGGCGTGCCGAAGACCGCGACGAAGAACGCCGCCGCCGCCGACATCAACATGGCGATCAAGCGAGCGCCTCCTGCGTCGGCCGGGCGATCAAGCGAGCGCCTCCTGCGTCGGCCGGGCGATCAAGCGAGCGCCTCCTGCGTCGGCCGGGCGATCAAGCAGCGCCTCCTGCGTCGGCCGGGCGATCAAGCGAGCGCCTCCCGCTGGAGGAGTTGCGCGGCGACGGCCTGGAGGCCGAGCGCCCGGCTCGCCTTCACGAGCACGGCATCACCCGGCCGCGCCAGCGTTCGCGATGAGCCGCCACCGCGGCCGCAGCATCGGCGACCGTGTAGATGTCGGTGTCCGCGCCGGCCGGCGGCGGCGGCGATCTCGGCGCCGCCGGTGCCGACGCCGATCAGGACGTCGATGCCGAGCTCTCGTGCCAGGCGGCCGACCGATCCGTGCGCCGTCGCGCTGTGAGCGCCGAGCTCGCGCATGTCGCCGACCACGGCGATGCGGCGACCGTCGACGCCGAGATGGGCCAGCGCACGCAACGCCGCGTCCATCGATGCAGGATTCGCGTTGTACGCGTCGTTGAGGACGACGAGCCCGTCGGGCGTCTCGACGAGCTCCATCCGCCAGCGCGAGCCGCGCGCGTCGGCGATGCGCGCCGCGCTCTCCGCGAACGGCACGCCGTGCGCGACGCTCGCAGCCACTGCGGCCATCGCGGCGTTGTGCACCTGGTGCGCACCGCGCAGCCCGACCCGGAACCGGCTGCCCCCAAGGAGAACGTCGGGATGCAGGTCGTCGGCGACTTCGACATCGGTGATCCGATGCGTCGGCATCGGGCGCGAACCCGACCGTCTCGACGGGCGCCGGCACTGCGGTCACGGAACCACGGTGTCCACCGGTCGTCGGCGTTGAGCACCACCGCGCCGGCCGCGGGCACGGCTTCCACGCAGCTCGGCGAGCACGCGGGCGATGCCCTCGGGGCCGCCGAGGTGCTCGGCGTGGGCCAGGCCGACGTTGGTGACGACGCCGAACTGCGGCTGCGCGATCTCGCACAGCAACGCCACATCGCCCGGGAACCGCTCCCCCATCTCCGCGACGACGACGTGCGCCGGCGCCGGCGTGTTGAGCAGCGTGATCGGGAGCCCGAACTCGTTGTTGTACGACTCGGGGCTCGCGAAGGCATCGCCGGGTGGCAGCGCGGCGGCCAGCAGATCCTTCGTCGACGTCTTGCCCGTCGACCCGGTGACGCCGATGACGACGAGGCCGGCGCGGTCCCGGCGCACCGACCGCGCGACGTCCTGCAGCCCGCGCAACACGTTCGGCGACCCGCACCAGGGCGTGCGGGTGGCCCGGTCGACGTGGACGGCGGCACGCGAGCGCTCGACGAGTGCCGCGTGCGCGCCGGCGCGCGAACGCGTCGTTCACGAAGTCGTGGCCGTCGCGGTGGTCGGTCAGCGCGACGAAGCACGCACCGGGCGCGAGCGCGCGCGAATCGAAGCCCCAGGACGTCACGACGACATCGGCGTCACCGGCGACGACTTCGCCGCCGGCGCGCGCTCGCGATCTCCGCGGCCGTCAGTCGCACGGCAACGTCTCCAAGACTTCCCGGGCGACGGTGCGGTCGTCGAACGGCAGGACCTCGCTCGCCCACGATCTGCCCGGTCTCGTGACCCTTGCCCGCGATCACGACGACGTCGCCCGCGTTCGCCTCGGTGATCGCCCGCGCGATCGCGCGCCGGCGGTCGATCTCGACCACGGGTCGTACGAGGGGCGGTGCGGCATCCGCCGCGACGCCGGCGAGCACGTCGGCGATGATCGCGGCCGGATCCTCCGAACGCGGGTTGTCGGAGGTCAGATACGCACGATCGGCGAAGCGGGCCGCGGCCGCGCCCATCAGCGGCCGCTTGGCCCGATCGCGATCACCGCCGCAGCCGTACACGACCACCACCGCGCCACCCGGCGCCGCGAGCGGACGGGCCGCGACGAGCACCCGCTCGAGCGCGTCGGGCGTGTGCGCGTAGTCGACGAGCACACCGAAGGCGCTGGCCCGCGTCGACCGGTTCGAAGCGGCCCGGCACCTGCACGGGCGCGCCGAGGCCGGCGACGACGGTGTCCCACGGGAGACCTCCGGCGCGCGCCGTCGCCGCGCCCGCCAGCAGGTTCGCGAGGTTGAACCGTCCGAGCAGCGTGCTGCGACTCGACGGCAGCGGTTGCGTCGTCACGGGTCGACACGAGCGTGAACCGCGTCGCCTCCGGTGTCAGCTCGACATCGCGCGCGTGCACGTCGGCCGCAGCGTCGTCGATCGCGAACGTCCACACGTCCATGCCGGCTGCCGCGGCGCGCACGCGCCAGCGCGCGACCGCGCGGGTCGTCGACGTGATCGCGGCGCGCGTCGCGAACGCGCCGTCGAACAGGCGCGCCTTCGCCTCGAAGTACGCGTCCATCGTCCCGTGGTAGTCGAGGTGGTCGTGCGACAGGTTGGTGAAGCACACCGCGGCGAAGTGGGTGCCGTCGACGCGGTGCTGTTCGAGCGCGTGTGACGACACCTCCATCGCGACCGTGCCCACGCCCGCGTCGCGCATCCGCGCGAGCGAGGCCTGGAGCTCGGTCGCTTCCGGCGTGGTGTGCACCGGTGCGGCAGCGTCGTGTCGCCGACGACGCGTCCCGAGCGTGCCGATCACGGCCCGACGCGTTCGCCGTTCGCGTGGGCGATCGCCTGCAGCACGTGGGTCACCGTCGTCTTGCCGTTCGTGCCGGTGACACCGAGCACCCGCAGCGCCTGCGACGGATGATCGAAGAACCGATCGCTGAGCGGTCCGAGCGCGGCGCGCACCGACGCGAACCGGGCCTGCGGCACCGGGAGGTCGAGTATCCTCCTCGACGAGGAGCCCGATCGCGCCCGCGCCGACTGCGGCCGCCGCGTAGGCGTGCCCATCGGTGACCGCACCCCGGATGCAGCAGAACAGTGCACCGGGCGCGACCTCGCGGCTGTCGTGGACGACGGACTGCACGTCGACGTCGAGATCACCTCGAACGGCCGAGAACGTCGAGCTCCGTCGAGGAGGTCGTGCAGCGCACGCGCCCCCCTACTGGCTCGGGGACGGGTCGGCGGCGACAGTACCGGGCGTCCCTGCCGCGCCTGTGGTCGGCGGCGCGCCGGGGCGCCGTTCGCGGCGGCCGCCTTGGCCTGGGCCGCGGCCTGCGCCGCCGCGGCCTTGCTGTGCGAGCACCTGGTTCAAGGCTTCGCCGTGCGGCACCGAGCAGTTGCTGCCCTGCGTGCTGCGCGTAGGCGCGGGCGGCGTCGTACTGCTTCGGGGCGGCGGTGTCGTCGGGCGGCACGCGGTACTGCGTGAGCGCGGCCTGCACGATCTCCGAGAACACCGGCGCGGAGGCGACCGATCCGTACTGGTTGGCGGGTTCGTCGAGCACGACGATCGTGGCGAAGCGCGGGTCCTGCGCGGGCCGCGAACCCGACGAACGACGCCATCGTCCCCGAGCGTGTACCCGCCGTGCGCCGCGGCCTTGCGCGACGTCCCCGTCTTCCCCGCGACCGTGTAGCCGGGGATCGACGCGCACGCGCCGGTGCCGTTGCGCACGACCTCGCTCGAGCATCTTGGCTCATCGTGGTCGCGGTCTTCTGCGAGATCACCCGCTGGCCGGGTCGTCGCGCGATCGGCTGCCGGTCGCCGTGCTCGTCGATCGTCGCGTCGAGCAGACGCGGCGGCACGGTCACCCCGCCGTTCGCGAACGTCGCGTACACGTCGAGCATCTGCATCGCGGTGACCGCGACGCCGTAGCCGATCGCGCTCGCGGCGAGGCCGGTCGTGTAGTACTTCGTCGGATCGAGCAAGAGCCCGGTCGGCTGGTCCGGGGAAGTCGATCGACGTCGGCTTGCCGAGCCCGAAGTTCCGGAGCGCGGCGGCGAGCTCTCTTGGTGAACGACGACTTCGCAATCATGATCGTGCCGACGTTCGACGACTCACGCAGGATGTCGGTCGTGGTCCAGTGCTCCATGCCGTTGACGCGGTGCGCGTCGCTGTACGACTTCTCCACGCCGACGTTGATGCTCGGGGGCACCTTGAACTCGGTGTTGGGCCCGACCTTGCCGTGTTCGATGGCGGTCGCGATCGTGATCAGCTTGTTCGTCGATCCGGGCTCGAACAGGTCGGTCAACGGGCGGTTCGTGTCCTCGCCGGCGAGCGCGGCGGCGTGGGCGACGCCGTTGGTCGCGCCATCGACCGTCGCCATCGCGACGACGTCGCCGGTGTGGACGTCGACGACGACGGCCATGCCGCCCTTGGCCGCGGTCGCCGTCACCTGGTCGACGAGCGAGCTCTCGACCTGGTACTGCAGCCCCTCGTCGACCGTCAGCACGAGGTCGGTGCCGGGACGGGCCGGGACGTTGCGGCGTTCCGTGTCCGGGATGTCGCGGCCGCGCTGGTCGCGCTCCACGGTGATCTCGCCCGGAGTGCCCATGGAGCTGCTTGTCGTACGCGATTCGAGGCCATCGAGACCGTACCCTTCGGTGCCGACCCGGCCGAGGATCGTCGACGCGAGGCTGCCGGACGGGTACTGCCGCAGCGACTCGGGCACGAACGCGACCCCGGCGAGGCCGAGATCCTTCACCTTCTTCGCGGTCGCGTCGTCCACCGTGCGCGCGATGTAGACGAAGCGGCGCGCGACTTGTCGGCGAGCCGGTCGTAGAGCGTCTGCTGCGCGACGCCGACGACCGGCGCCAGCTTCGACGCGTACAGCGCCGGGTCGGGGACGAACGTCGGGTCGGCGTACACGGTCGTGCGGTCGACCGAGATCGCGAGGTCGCGTCCGTTGCGATCGAAGATGCTGCCGCGTTCCGCGCTGAACGGAATCGTCCGGAGTCGTTGGGCGAGCGCCATCGCGCGGTAGTGATCGCCGCTCAGCACCTGAAGTTGGGTGACGCGCGAGCGACAGCAGTCCGAACACGACCACGACGAGCACGGTGCAGAAGCCGAGCCGGCGCAGCGGGTGCGCGGCGCGCGGCGGTCGGACGCGCTTCGGACGCGGCGGTGCACCGACGGTTGGACCGGGCGGCGCGCGGTGCGAGTGGAGGCAGCGGGCGCGGCGGGCGCGGCGGGCGCGTCGTTGCACCCGCCGGGCGCCGCGGCGGCGGGCGATGGCTAGGGGTCAAGGCTCTTCTTCGCCTCGCCGTGGACGTCGGCCAGCGTGCTCGACGTGCGATCCGGCGCGGCGTGGCGCGAAGCAGCTGCCGGCAGGCGTCGATGTAGTCGACGGTCTGCGGCGCCTGCATCCCCATGCGCTTGGCGGCGTCGACGATCGCGGCGGCGACGACAGCGTCGCGACCTCGGCCCGTAAGCGCTCGTACCGCAGCTCCTCGGTCGTGCTTCTGCTCGGTGAGTCGATCGATCGCGAACGCGTGCTGCACCGCGAGGACGTGGAACGAGACGAGCGACGAACAGCGACGATCGCGGTCAGCAGCGCGGACACCCACACGGCGACACGCACGCGGCCGGCGGCGACGCGTGCGACCTCGCGCGACGCGGCGAGATGGCGAGCCTGCGCCCGCTGCTCGCGTCGGAGACCCGCGCGGGATCGGGCGCGGCGGCGAGTGCATCGACTGCGGGATCGGCGGTCATGGCAGTTCGATCACGCGCTCGGCGGCACGCAACCGGGCGCTCTCGGCGCGGGGGTTGGCCGCGATCTCGGCGGGAGTCGGCCGGCGCGGCCGCCGGGTGAGCGGGCGGGCAAGCGCCCGGCGACGCGCCGGCTCGACGGGGAGCTTGGCGGGCGGCGCGGACTCCGCGTCCTCACCGGCCCACCGAGCGAAGGTCTGCTTCACGATCCGGTCCTCGAGCGAGTGGTACGCGAGCACGAGCACCCGGCCCCCGGGCCCGAGCAGGTGCACCGACTCGTCGAGCCCGTCGGCGAGGTTCGGCAGCTCGCGGTTGACCTCCATGCGGATCGCCTGGAAGGTGCGGCGCGCCGGGTGCGGGCCCCGGCGGCGCGTCGCGCGCCGGGATCGCGTCGCGCACCACCTCGGCGAGCTCGCGCGTCGTGGCGAGCGGGCGGGCCGCGACGATCGCGTGCGCGATGCGCCGCGCGAAGCGCTCCTCGCCGTAGCGCGCGATCACGTTCGCCAGCTCGGCTTCGTCGTAGCCGTTCACGACCGCGGCCGCGGTCAGGTCCTGCTTCGCGTCCATGCGCATGTCGAGCGGCGCGTCGAACCGGTACGAGAAGCCCCGCTCGCCGCGGTCCAACTGCGGGCTGCTCACACCGAGATCCATCAGGATCGCCATGACTTGTTCCCCCTTGCCGTGCTCGGCGACCAGATCGCCGAGCTCCTCGAATCGTCCGTGCACCACCTGGACCCGCGACCCGAAGCGGCGCGAGCCGGGCCCGAGCGGCTTCGACGGCATCGGCGTCACGGTCGATCCCGAGCAGACGGATGTCGGACCGGGCTTCGAGCAGGAGCGCGGCATGCCCGCCGCCGCCGACCGTGCAGTCGACGAACAACCCGGCCGGCACGGGCAGGAGGAGCTCCACCACCTCCCGGGGCATCACCGGGAGATGCGAGAACTCCGCCTGCACGCCTGACTCCTGATCCGTAATGCTCCTGATCGCCGTGATTCCGAAGCCGCATCCGCTCCGGCCCCGGCTCCAACCCCCCGGTCGACAGTTGCCGCCCGGGATGTCTCCCCGGGTCGGCGACGGCTGAAAGCGGGCGGAGTAGGGGCAGACAACCGCGCCGGCCGGGGGATTGGAGTCGGGCCCGGCGCACCGGACTCCGAACGTTTTCAATGTCCATGCGGCTTCCGCCTCCGGTGCTCCATCACAACGAAGCGTGGGAGCGCCGGACCGCACCTACGGCTTGCGCCGGTTACGCGAAGTCGTTGATGCCCTCGCCTTCGACGATCGAGGCCGTGCCGGCCCGGTCGTGCTCGCGGAACCGCTGCGCGTCCCACAGCTCGATGTGGTCGAAGTTGCCGGCGACGATCACGTCGCGATCGAGGGCCGCGTACTCCCGGAGGGTCGGCGGGATCGCGACCCTTCCCTGCTTGTCCGGGGTGATCTCGACCGCGCCGGCGAAGAACGTGCGGGCGGCCTGGCGCTCGCGCGCCCCGCGGTTGCGGGCGTCGTTGCAGGCGGGCCGCCACTTGCGCGAACTCGGCGTTGGGGTAGACGGCGAGGCATCCGTCGAGCGCCTTCGCCATCACCGCTCCTCCCTCGAGCTGATCCCGGAAGCGGGCCGGCAGGATGACCCGCCCCTTGGCGTCGAGGGAGTGCTGGTGCTCTCCCAAGAACATCGGCCCGCACCCCTGTCTGCCCCGTTGCCACTCCCGGTGGGGAAAATCCTCCCCTTTCCACCACCAGGCGCCACCCTAAGCCACCATTCCCCACCACGTCAACCCACTCCGCGCCACCATCCGCCCGCGCGTGCCCCAGCGACGCCCGGCGCGCCCGCAAAACCCTTCGGCGCTCCGGCTCCTGGGGCGCTGGGCCACCTGTCAGCTCGGGCGCTGGGCCACCTGTCAGCTCGGGCGCTGGGCCACCTGTCAGCTCGGGCGCTGGGCCACCTGTCAGCTCGGGCGCTGGGCCACCTGTCAGCTCGGGCGCTGGGCCACCTGTCAGCTCGGGCGCTGGGCCAGAGCTCGCAACCGAAGCGGTAGAGCGCGACGTCGTCCGCGTTGTCGCGGGCGATCTGCGCCCGGAACGCGTCCGAAGTCTCGACGGCCTCGAGCGTCCGGTTCATGAAGCCGTCGGGGCCGAGCGTCCAGCCGAAGCGGGCCTCGAGCGCGGCGCAGAACGCCGCGAACTCCGACTGCACGCCGATCACGTCGACCCCGGCCAGGCGATCCTTCGCTCGCTGCAACCGCTCGGGGGTGAACGACACCTCGCTGAGCATGCCGTTCGTCACCTCGGCCGGTGTCAGCGAGAACATCTTCACCATGTGGTTGTGCACCACGTCGAAGCGCAGCGGCTCGGCGTAGATCGCTTCGAGCGACCGCCCCGCGGCCTCCGGCGTCACCTGCCGGTAGTGGCCGAGGTTCGAGATCGTGCGTTCGACCGGGTCTCGCAACAAGGTGAACGTGCGGAACGGCACACCCAGCCGGTCGATGGTGGCGATCGGGAAGTGGGCGGCGACGAGCCGGATCTCGGACCCCCGCCGGTCCCACCGCTCGAGGAAGTGCTCGACGGAGAGCGTGCTCGTCGGGGGCTCGCCGTCGCCCGGGCCGGGATAGATCGCCTCCGGTGGGAACTGCGCGCGCGCAGCCGCCGCAGCAGGGCCGTGCCACCGGTGCGATTGAGGTGGACGAAGAAGAACCGCTCGGGTTCCGGCACGTGAGGACCTCGGGTCAGGACGGGCTGGGAAGCCTACGTGGCCCCGAATTCACACCGCCCGAATTCACACTGGTCACACTGGTCACACGGCGCGGCATTGGCAACGGCGCCGCGAAGTTCGGCGATGATCTGGGGGTGGCCAGCACGGATCAGGATGCGATCGACGTCGCCGCCCGGCTGCTCGCCCAGGCGCGGGCCGAAGCCGAGGCGATCCGGCGCGAGGCGCTGGTGACGGCCGAGGGCATCCGCCAGATCGCGGTCGAGGACGCCCGCAGCCTCGACCTCACGGGTTCCGCCGCGCTCACCTCCGACCCGGTCCCGCGGGACCTGCTGGCGCGTCTCGAGAAGATGGAGCGCAAGGTGAAGCGGCACGGGCGCAAGGTCAAGCGGCAGGGGCGCCAGATCGAGCGGCTCGAGAACGTGCTGCTCGGACTCGCGCCCGGCCTGACGCGCCGCAAGAAGTAGCTCAGGCGGGACGACCGCTCGCCGCTCAGGCTGGACGACCGCTCGCCGCTCAGGCAGGACGACCGCTCGCCGCTCAGGCTGGACGACCGCTCGCCGCTCAGGCGGAACGGCCTCGGAGCGGCCGAGGTACTTGTGCCAGACCGGATCGATCGGGCCGGCCGACGCGATCAGCGACGTCGTCGCGTGCGGCGCGACCGGCGGCGGCGCAGCACCATCCCGCACTCGTTCGGCAGCCGCGCCTCCTTGCGGGCGTTGCACGCCGCGGCACGACGCGACGACGTTCTCCCACGTGTGCGGACCGCCGCGCGAACGCGGCAGGACGTGGTCGAGGTTCTCGGCCGTTGCTGCCGCAGTACTGGCACCGGTGGTCGTCGCGCGCGAAGACGGCCCGGCGCGACAGCGGCGCGGTCGCCCGGAACGGGCACCCGCACGAAGTGCACCAGCCGGATCACCGTAGGGACCGGGACGATCCGGCGCTCGGAACGGAACTCGGCGCCGTTGCGGTGGACGATCTCGGCCTTCTCCTTCAGCACGAGCACGACCGCGCGGCGAGACGAGACGACACAGAGCGGTTCGAAGCTGGCGTTGAGCAGGAGCGCTCGGGCCACGGAGTCCTCACCTCCCGTGCGGCGGCAGAGTGTACCGGCGCGCGGCGCACGGTTCGTGGCGACTTCGCGGTGCGAGGCTGCAGGTCGCTGGCGCGGGCGTCAGGCCGCTGGCGCGGCACCATTCGAGGTACCGACGACGTCGGCCGCCGACGGGTGCGCGCCGGGCCGTACGCGGTCTCGAGCCGGAACCGCGAGGTACGACGCGGTCGGGCACCGGGAGAAGGGGCGGCCGCCGCCACCACCGCGCGCGGCACGGACCGGAACCATTGGCGCACTGCGGTACACCACAGGTGCGGCGCGAACGACGAGCGCGCCGGCGCACGTGGAACCAAAACGCGGCGCGTGCGTCATGCCTGGGTCGCCGCGGTTCGGCTCCACGCCCGGACGGTACGTGGCCATCGGACCGGCGGTAGCGTGGGCTCGCGACGGCTCGCCGTGGCCAGGTCGCCCCCGACGGAGGTCGACAACGGTGCAAGTCGCGCCCCGCCCGGAGCAGTCCTTCAAAGACCTGTTCGACGCGCTCGCCGCGCAGATCGAGACGCGTGCTGCGGGGCAAGCGCCGCGCGGTGCACCTGTCGCTCGTGTGCCTGTTCTCCGAAGGCCACCTCCTGATCGAGGACGTCCCCGGCGTCGGCAAGACGTCGCTCGCCAAGGCGATCGCCCGCTCGATCGGCGGCTCGTGGCGCCGCATCCAGTTCACCCCCGACCTGCTGCCGTCCGACGTCACCGGCGTGTCGGTCTGGGACCGCGCCCGCAGCGACTTCGAGTTCCGTCCCGGCGGCGTGTTCGCGAACGTCGTGCTCGCCGACGAGATCAACCGCGCGTCGCCGAAGACGCAGTCGGCGCTGCTCGAGTCGATGGAGGAACGTCAGGTCACCGTCGACGCGCACGACCTACCAGTTGCCGCAGCCGTTCATGGTCATCGCGACGCAGAACCCGATCGAGCTCGAAGGCACCTACCCGCTGCCCGAGGCGCAGCTCGACCGGTTCCTGCTGCGGCTGCGCATCGGCTACCCCGACCGCGACGCCGAGCTCGCGATCCTCGACGCGCACGGCGAGGGCGACGATCGATCGTCCGACGAGCTCGAGCCGGTCACCGACGCCGAGACCGTCGCGGTGTGGATCCAAGGAGCTCGCGCGCATCCACGTCGCGCCCGAGCTGCAGGGCTACATCGTCGACCTCGCCGACGCGACCCGTCATCACCGCGACCTCATGCTCGGCGTGAGCCCGCGCGGCGCGCTCGCGTTGCAGCGCGCGTCGCGCGCGCTCGCCGCGAGCATCGGCCGCGCCTACGTCGTCCCCGACGACGTCAAGGCGCTCGCGCCGTCGGTGCTCGAGCACCGGCTGGTGCTCTCGTCCGGAAGCGATGATGCGCGGCGTCGAGCCCGGCCGACGTCCTCAGCGTCGGTCCTCGACTGCGTGCCCGTACCGGCCAACCGCCAGGACTGAGGCGAATGCTCACTCGGCGCGGCTGGTCGTTGGTCGGTGCCGCGACCGGTCTGTACATCGGCTCGCGGCTTCTCGGCCTGGTCCAGCTCGTCGTGCTCGCCGGCATCGGCCTGCTGCTGCTCGCGGTCGCCGCGGTGTGGGTCCGCTCCCATCCGGTCCGCCTGCACGCGAACCGTCACCTGCGCGAGCGACTGCAGGTCGGCGTCGACGGTCGCGTCGACGTCGTCGTGGAGTCCACCTCGACCCGGAGGATGCCGACGCTCTCGGTCTCCGACGCCTTCGACCGCGGTCGCCGCTCGGCCCGCTTCCTGCTCGCGCCGCTGGAACCCGGCGAAGATCGCCGCGGGCCGCGTACCGGCTCCCCACCGATCGGCGCGGTCGGTTCGAGATCGGACCGCTGCGCGCGACGGTCGCCGACCCGTTCGGTCTCGCGAGCCGCACGCGGCGCGTCCTTGGCACCGAAGAGGTGATCGTCTTCCCGCGCGTGCACGACATCATGGCGCTGCCCGAGACCGGCGGCGACGAGCTCGACCGGGACATGCCGCGTGGCCCACGGCCGGCTCGACCCGGGCGGCGAGTTCCTCAACCTGCGCGACTACGAGCCCGGCGACGACCTGCGCCGCGTGCACTGGCGCTCGACCGCGCGCCGCGAGCGCCTGATGATGCGCCAGAACGAGGCGCGCCGGCGCACACCGGTGCTCGTCATGCTCGACGTCCGCCCCGGCAGCCACGACCGCGCGTCGTTCGAACGCGCGGTCGAAGCGACGGCATCGGTCGTGAACGCGTGCGAGCGCGCGGGCCGGCCGTACGAGCTCATCCTCAGCACCGGCGTGCTCGTGGGTGCGTCGGGCCGGCGCCGCCTCGCGAGCGTCATGGACGAGCTCGCGGTGGTCGAGGCGCACGGCCCGGACCGCATCGTCGCGACGACCACGCGCCGCCGCACGAGTGCGCTCGTCGCGGTGATGGGGCGCATGCGCGGCGACGACAGCGGCGCGCTCAGCGTGCTCCTGCGGGGCAGCGGCATGCTCACGGTGGTGACGACGATGCCCGAAGGCGCGGGGGTCTGGGTGCGCAGCCGCCGCTTCCGGCCGATCGTCGTGCCGTTCGGCCCCGACACCTCCCTGACCGACTCCTGGAACCGGACCGTGCTCCTGTGGCAGCGCAGCGCTCGACTCCCCTTGTCTGCATCACGCGCGCGGGCCTGACCGTCGCGGTCGCCCTCGGGCTGACCACGGTGTTCGCCGAGCGCGCGTGGCTGGGCGCGGCACTGATCGCGGCGATCGCACCGCACGCGTTGCTCGCGTGGACGGACCACCGGAAGCTGCCGGCGTGGCTCGCGGCGCTGCTCGTCGTCGTGGGCGGGTTCGTGTTCACGCTGTACGCCGTCGAACCGGACACGACGCGCCACGGCCTTCCCACATCGGAGACGTTCCGGCAGTACTTCCACGATCTCGGCGACGCGCCGCACGTGCTCCGCACCGCAGTGGTGCCGGTTCCCGCGGTCGGCAGCGCGCTGCTGCTCGCGCTCGTCGCGCTCTGGTTCGCGGGCGCGATCGCGGAGTGGTCGGCGCGGCGCTACGACGCGTCGCTCGGCGCGATTGCCCCGAGTCTCGTGCTGTTCGTCGCGATCGCGGCGCTCGCCGACACCGGCTGGGCCTGGTCGACGATCACCTACGGCCTCGCCGCCACGTTGTACTTGGTCGCGTTGCACCAGTCGGAGATGACGGAACGGCGCAGCTGGTTCCACGCCGGCGAGAAGCGCGAGTCGAAGGTGCTGCAGGGCGGGATCCTCGGCGCACTCGTGGTGGTGCTGGCCGCGGCGGTCATCATGCCGCTGCTCCCGGGCTCTCGCAGTGATGCGTGGTTCGACTACCGGTCGCTCGGCAAGGGCGGCAACAGCGGGCTGCTCAAGGCCACCACCCCGATCGTCAGCATCCAGGCCAAGTTGCTCGAGAACCCCGAGCACGAGGTGTTCACGGTCGACATCGGCGACAAGCAGCCCGTGTACTGGCGCGTCATCGCGCTCGACAAGTACGACGGCACGCTCTGGACGCTCGAGGACACCGGCGAGCCCGCCGCGCGCCTGACGCCGCCACGCGAGCCGCGCCACTCCGACGAACTGGTGCAGAAGTTCGACATCAGGGACTCCGATCCTCACTGGCTACCGGCCGCGTACCACCCGGTCGAGATCAACCTCGAGCACGCGCTGGTGGTCGACAGCTCCGCCACGGTCTACCTGAAACCGGACAACGAGATCAGTGACCTCAGCTACCAGGTGACGTCCGCGGTGCCGGTGCTGAGCGAAACGGAGAAGGAGGCGTCGCCGCCCGTCACCGATCCCGCGTACGCGCGCGCTACCGCGCCCTTCCCGCGAACTTCCCGCAACGCGTCACCGATCTCGCGCGACGCGTCACGGAGAACGCGACGACGCCGTGGGAGCAGGCCGACGCGATCGCGCGCTACCTGAACCACGACGGCGGCTTCGCCTACAACGACAAGGTCGCTCGGTCGCACTCCATCAACACGCTCGAGGACTTCCTGTTCGCCGACAAGCAGGGATACTGCGAGCAGTTCGCGTCCGCCTTCGCGGCAATGGCGCGCGCGGTCGGGCTCCCGACGCGCGTCGCGGTCGGCTACTCGTACGGCACACCGGAAGACGGTGTCTGGCACGTGAAGAACAAGGACGCGCACGCGTGGCCGGAGGTCTACTTCGCCGGCCTCGGATGGGTGCCGCTCGAGCCGACACCGGGGCGCGGCGCCAACGTCACCGGTGGCACCGGCGACCCGAGCGTGTCGCCACCGATCAACGCGCAAACGAACCAGTCCGGCTCGTCGACAACCGCGACGACCGCGCCGGGAACACCGACTTCCGGCGGCAGCAACACCCCCCGAAGGGACGTCGGCGGCGGCCTGTCGATCGACAGCAATGCCTCGGCCACGCCGCACGACGCAAGCGCGGTCGGGCAGTTCTTCGTCGCGGTGGCCGTGCTCCTCGCGGTCCTGATCCTGCTCGCGCTGATCGCGCTCGCGGTGCTCGTGCTCATCGCGTTCCGCCGCTCGTGGCATCGTCGCCACGCAGTCGAGCCGCGCGATCGGGTGCTCGGCGCGTGGGCGCAAGCGCTCGAACATCTCGCGGAGGCGGGGGTCGAACCGAAACCGTCGGCGACGCCGATCGAGTTCGCGCTCCGGCACGCGCCCGCGCACGGCGCCGGTGACGCCGGACCCGCGCTCATGGAGCTCGCGCAGCTGCAGACGGCCGCCCTCTTCGCGCCCGAGACGCCCACGCCGGCCGACGCGGACGAAGCGTGGTCCAAGGTCGACGCGATCGACCGGGCGATCGGGCACCAGATCTCGCCGTTCGTGCGCTGGCGCCGCCGGCTCGACCCGCGCCGCGGCACTCCGGAGCCGTTAACCCCGCGCTTCGCCTGACTCCGGTTCCTGCAACTGCGCGACGAAGGTGGCGCGCTCGTGGTCGAACGCCCGGACCTCGGCTTCCACGTCCGCGGCAACGCGGTCGACGGCGACGAACAGCGCGAGCTGGCCCGCGCGCAGCGCGTCGAGGATCTGCCCGTCGTCGTGGCAGGCGTACACCGTCACCCCGTCGGTGACGAGGCGGAGGCTCGCGAGGTCGTCACCGGCGGCGACCAGCGACCGCAACGCGCTCCCGACCCGCGCCGAGGAAAGCCCGGCGTCGAGCAACGAGCGAACCACGCGCAGGGCGACGAGGTCGCGGAACGCGTACTGCCGTTCGGGTCCGGTGGGTTCGACCAGGCCGCGCCGGGCCCAGTGCCGGAGTTGCGATGCGGTGCAGCCCGTGAGCCGCGCGGCCTGCGCGACCGAGTACGCCACCTCGGGTCAGGAGTCGTCGCGGCGGAACCGCTCGCGCCAGGCGCGGCCGTGCTCGCCGAAGAACCCCTTGAGGCCGCCGCCCGCCTTCAGGCCGCCGGTGATGCTGGCCAGGCCGTGTTTGCCGAGCTTCCGGACGTTGCGCTCGATGATGAGCAGGCAGCCCAGCATCACCGCGAAGCCGATGAGCCCGGCCCACAGGTTCTCCGCGAACGTGAACACGAGCAGCACGAGGCCACCGAGGAAGCCCAGGGCCGCCCAGCGGATCATCCGAGCCGAGTGCCGGTACAGCGTCGTCCGCGAAACCTGCTCGACCAGAGCGGGATCCGTCGCGTTGAGCTGAGCCTCGATCTCTTTGAGGATCTTTTGCTCTTCCTCGGAGAGCGGCATAGGCCCCCATTCTCGCGCGCCGGTGGTGCCAACAACGCGAGGCGCCGGATGCGTCCCGCGGATCAGCCGATCCTGCTCGATTCTTCGGCAACATCGAGCGATTCCGGAGCCCCGCCGCGGGCCGCGGAGCGCGTAGGCCCGGGCCACGATCCGATGGGCGGCGAGCGCCGTCGCCGCCGAGGGGTGCCCGACCGCGGTGCCGCCACCGGCCGTGAGCGCATCGAGGAACTCCTTGGTCGGCGTGGCGTAGGCGGCGACGGCCTTGGCGTAGACCTCGGGCACCGCGAGGCGCTCGGCCCACTCCGGAAGGGGGCTCTCGACGACTTCGGCCCCCTCGCTCGTCTGCACGTGGAGTGGCCCGAGGTAGTCGTCCTCGGTCCACAGGTACGCCCCTTCGCAGAACACCTCGAGCCGCCGGCTCGACTCGCGTGACAGCACCTGGTGCCAGACACTCGTCAGCTGCGCCGCCGATCCGTCGGCGTACGTCATCGTCATCGCCACGATGTCGTCGATGCCGGCGTACCCGAAGCGGTTGGCGGTGTGCGCGGCGACGGTGACGGGATCGCCGAGCAGCCACCGCAGGATGTCGACGTCGTGGATCGAGTGCTCGATCAGCGTGCCGCCACCGGCCGCGGCGACGTCCTTGCGCCAGGTCGACCCGTACTGCCCCTGGATCGGGAAGTACTGGTCGTCGCGCAACGTGGTTGCGAGCGGCCGGCCGTACCGACCGGACCCGACGAGCTCCGCGGCGCGCGCGAATACCGGCGCGTGGCGCAACACCAACCCGACCTGGTGCGGGACGCGCTCCAGGGCGGCGGCGACGCGCTCGCACGCTTCCAGCGTCGGCGCGAGCGGCTTCTCGCAGAAGATCGCGCGGCCGGCGTCGGCGGCAGCCGACACCGCTTCGAGGTGGGCCGCAGTCCACGTGCAGACCCACACCGCGTCGACGCCTTCGACGAGCTCGGCGAGCGACGCGGCCGGTCGCGCGTCGTGATGCGCGGCGACGCGCGCGGCGCGTTCGCGATCCGTGTCGTACGTCGCCGTCAGCGCGGCGTCGACCAAGCCGGCATCCACCAGCTGCTTGATCGCGTACGAGTGCACGGTACCGATGTGGCCGCACCCGACCAGCCCGATCCGGATCATCGCCTGGTCCCGATCATTTGGGGTGTCCGTTCACCGGCGCTCGTCTGTGTCGAGCAGCACAGCCGGGCGCACTGCACCGTCACCGAAGCGCGCACGCACCGCATCGGTCGCCTTCTCCAGTGCGGCTTGCAGCTCGCCACGCGCAGTTGCCACCGACGTGTCGTCGAGCGTGAGCGCGAAGGCCTGTTGCACCGCGCCGGCCGATGCGAGCTGCGAGAGCGACACGCCCAACAACCGGATACCGCGCTCGACCTCGAAGCCGGCGAGGAGCAGGCGGGCCGTGTCGGTGACACGCGCGGTGAGGTCGGTCGCCTCGCGCAGCGTGCGCGCCCGCGTCTTCGTCTCGAAGTCGCCGAAGCGGACCTTCAGCGTGACGGTGCGCGCGACGAGTCCGGCCGAGCGCACACGCCGGTCGCGCGGTCGGCGAGCCGCACGAGTTCGCGCTCGCACTCGGCGCGGGTGTGCAGGTCGGTTCCGAACGTCTCTTCGGCCCCGATCGACTTGGTCTCGTGCTCGGGGACGACGGCACGATCGTCTTCGTTGTGGGCGAGCGCGTGCAGGTGCCGGCCGAGCGAGTCACCGAGCGCGCCGACGAGCACCGGCTCGGGCACGCGCGCGACGTCGCCGATGGTGCGAATGGCCATCCGGTCGAGTGTACGGAAGGTGGCCGGCCCGACTCCCCAGAGGCGGGTCACGGGGAGCGGGTCGAGGAACGCGACCTCGGTTCCGGCCGGCACGACGAGGAGACCATCGGGCTTCGCCATGTCGCTCGCGAGCTTGGCGAGGAACTTGGTGGACGCCGCGCCGACCGACGCGGTGAGCCCGGTCTCGGCGCGGACGCGCGTCCGCAGCATCGTTGCGACCTCGGCGCCCGAACCCCACCGGCGGCGGACCCCGCCCGCGTCCACGAAGGCCTCGTCGATCGACAGCTGCTCGACCAGTGGCGTCACCGCGCGGAGGATCTCCATCACCGCGCCACTGAGCTCGGAGTAGCGATCGAAGCGAGGCGGGAGGAACACCGCGTGCGGGCACGCGCGCCGCGCCCGTGCCGTCGGCATCGCGGAGTGGACGCCGAAGCGACGCGCTTCGTAGCTCGCCGCGCACACGACACCGCGGTTGCCGGTGCCGCCGACGATCACCGCCTTGCCGCGCAGCGCGGGATCATCGAGCTGCTCGACCGACGCGTAGAACGCGTCGAGGTCGACGTGCAGGATGTCGGGACGATCGCGCATCAGGCGCTTCGCACCACGTGCAGTGCATCGCGCGACGTACCGCGCACTTCGTAGGAGAACTGCCGGTGTCCGTCGGCGTCCCAACGTTCGCTCAACCACGCGCACAGGGGTTCGCGCACCCACGGCGCGCACGACGCGAGCCGGTCGCGGCACTCGCCGGCGGGGACGAACGCGGCCTCCACGACGATGCCGTCGGGGTCGTCGACGCGCAGGTCACCCGCGAACGCGACCCGCGAGATGCACCTCGCAGCGCATGTGCCAACCCATGTCAGGGGCGACGGCCTGCACTTCGTACAACGGGCCGCTCCACTCCGCGACGCGCAGCCCGGTTTCCTCTTCGACTTCGCGGGTCAGTCCGGCGAGCAGGGACGCGTCCTCGTCGTCGATCACACCGCCCGGCGTGCTCCAGTCCTCGAAGCCACCCCGGCGCACGTTGCGGACGAGGAGCACACCATCCGGCGTCTCGACCAGCCCTCCGGCAACCGTCCAATGGTGCACCGGTTGAGTTTCGCGCATCGGTGCGCCGGTACGATCCGCCGATACGATCGATTCGTGACGCTGCCCGCGCCCGACGGTTCCACCAACCGGCCGACGGCTCCGACGATCGACCATCCCAATCGCCCCGGTCGCGGGCTGCTCGTGCTCGCGTTCGTCGCCATCCTGATCGCGGGCGGCCTCGGCGGCGCGATCGGCTGGGGCATCGTCAACACCAGTTGCACCGAGAAGCCGACCGTCGCCCAGCAGCTGCTCGAAGGCGTGCCGGGTACCCAGGTCCACACCCACTCGTGTGACGCGGCCCTCGTGGGCGGCGCGCTCGTCGGCGCCGCGATCGCGGCTGTCGGTGCCGGCATCGTGGCCGGCCTGGTGCTGCGTGCGCAGTCGGAGTGGCGGGCGCACCCACCCGGCGCACCGCTGATCGGGCCCGAGCCGGACCCTGTCAACCGATCAGGATCCGGCGGAAGCCCTCCGCGTACGTAGTCCCCGCCGCGTTCCCGGCCGCTTCGGCCGACTCCCGCAGGAACTCGCGGAACCACTCCCCCGTCGCCTCGAGCTGACTCGCGTGGCAGAACAGCGCCTCGATCTTGCGGTCGAGGGTGGCCGCGATGTCGATCCAGACGTTCGGTTCGAAGGTGCCCGACAGGTAGACCGCGCGCGGCTGGTGCACGTCGAGCCCTTCCGCCCGCAGCTCGGGGAAGTAGTGCGGGTTCCCCGACGCGGGCGACACCGCATCGATCGTCGCCCACCCGGTGACGCGGTGGTCGCGGTGGTTGATGTAGCCGTCGCCGAAGAACACGGAAGTCGGATCCGGGCACAGCACGATGTCGGGGCGGATGGCGCGCACGGCCCGCACGATGTCGGCGCGCAAGGCCCGATCGTCCGGCAGCTCACCGTCCTCGTAGCCGAGATGGCGCGCCGACGCGAGCCCGAGCACGCGGGCCGCAGCCGCGGTCTCCTGTTCGCGCAGGCGGGCCAGCGCCTCGGTGTCGGCGTCCGGATCGGACGTCCCCTTGTCGCCACGTGTCGTCACGAGCACGTGCGCTTCGGCACCGGCGTCCGCCCACCGCGCGAGCGTCCCGCCCGCGGAGATCTCCGGATCGTCAGGGTGGGCGTAGACCGCGAGCACGCGGCCGGGAACCTCGGCGTCCAGCACGTGCGGAGGCTACTCAGCCGCGATCGCGTCGATCGCCTTGATCGTCGTGTCGATGTCGTTGTCGTCGATGTCCTTGTGGGTGATGAAGCGGACCGTCGCCGGATCGATCGTTCCCGCGCGGATGCCGGCCGCCGCGAGCCGGGCCACGAAGTCGTCCGGGAGCGCGGCCAGCGCCGCGCACACGATGTTCGTCCGCACCGCTTCGGGATCGAGCGCGCCCGGGAACCGTTCGGCCAGCGCATCGGCGAACCGGCGCGCACGGGCGTGGTCCTCGGCGAGTCGCTCGACCATCGTCTCCAGCGCGACGACCCCCGCGGCCGCGATGACGCCCGCTTGACGCATGCCGCCACCGAGCCGCTGCCGCTGCGCACGCGCCGCGTCGATCAGGTCCCGCGGCCCGCAGAGCACGGAGCCGACCGGCGCGCTCAAACCCTTCGACAGGCAGAACATGACCGTGTCGGCCGCGGCGACGAGCTCGGCCGGCGGTGCCTCGAGCGCGATCGGCCGCGTTCCAGATGCGCGCACCGTCGACGTGGACGAGCGCGCCGTGCGCATGCGCGATGTCGGCGACCGCGCGGATCTCCGCACCGGTGAGTGGCCATCCGGACGCGGGCATGTGCGTGTTCTCGAGCGAGAGGAGCGAGACCGCCGGCCGGTGATGCGCGGCGCCGGCGAACGCGACCGCGACTGCGTCCGGCGCGATCGCGCCGCGGTCGTCGGGCAACGGGTGCAGCTGCACCCCGCTGTTCATCGGCGCGGCCGCCGCTTCGTACCGGTACACGTGGGCGCGCGCCGGACACAGGACCTCCGTGCCAGGTGTGCTCGGCGACGCGAATCGCGAGCTGGTTGGCCATCGTGCCCGACGGCACGTAGAGCGCGGCTTGCTTGCCGAGCAGCCCGGCCGCGAGCGACTCCAACCGGTTGACCGTCGGGTCTTCGCGGTAGACGTCGTCACCGACTTCCGCGTCCGCCATCGCGCGGCGCATCGCCGCGGTCGGCACCGTGACGGTGTCGGACCGGAGATCGACGCTCATGGAACCGGCCAGTCGCACTTCATGGGGTCTGCCAGTCCGGCTTCACCGGCCGGATCAACCCCTCTTGCATCACCGTGACCGCGAGCGCACCGTCGCGCCGGTAGATGAACCCTTCGGCGAGGCCACGCCCGGCTTGGGCCGACGGACTGCGCTGGTGGTACAGCAGCCACTCATCCGCTTTGAGCGGCCGGTGGAACCACATCGCGTGGTCGAGGCTCGCGATCATGAAGCGGTCGTCGTCCCACGAGTTCGCGTGCGCCATGACTGCCGTGTCGAGCAGCGTGAGGTCCGACGCGTACGCGACGACGCAGTCGTGCAGCAGTTGGTCGTCGGGCAACCGGCCGTCGGCACGGAACCACACGAGCTGCTCGGGTTCGCGCACCCCAGGCTCCGGATCGAGCCATCGCGGCAGGTCCGCCGAACGCGTGTCGATCGGGCGGTCGCGCATGATCCAGTCCGCGAACTCGGGTGGGAAGCGATCGGCGTGCGGGGTCAATCGTTCGCGGATCGTCGGCAACGACTCCGGGTCGGGCGCCTCCGGCATCGCGTACTGGTGCTCGGGTCCCTCCTCGTGCACGTGGAAGGAGGCCGACAGGTTGAAGATCGCCTTCCCGTGTTGGATCGCGACCACGCGGCGGGTCGTGAAGCTGCGGCCGTCGCGGATGCGGTCGACGTCATAGATGATCGGGACGCGCGGGTCACCAGGGCGGAGGAAGTACGCGTGCAGCGAGTGCACCATCCCGTGTTCGACCGTGCGGCCCGCGGCCACGAGCGCCTGCCCCGCGACCTGCCCGCCGAACACGCGCTGCCGGTTCTCGTCCGGGCTCAAGCCACGGAACAGGTTGACTTCGAGCTGTTCGAGGTGCAGCAACTCGATGAGCTCGTCCAGCGCACTCCCCATGGACGTGATCCTAGGGTCGCTCGTGCCGAAGTCAGCCGAAGAAGACTGCCGCGGTGTCGTAGAGCTTCTGGTCGACGGTCTTCAACTTCTCGACGCCGGCTTCGAGTGGGACGCGGATCACATCGGTGCCGTGCAGCGCGACCATCACGTCGAACTCGCCGTCGTTCACCGCGTCGATGGCTTCGATACCGAAACGGGTCGCGATGACGCGGTCGTACGCCGTCGGGCTGCCGCCGCGCAGGATGTGGCCGAGGTTGGTGAAGCGCGCTTCGAAGCCTGTGCGCTGCTCGATCTCCTCGGCCAGACGGTTTCCGACACCACCCAGGCGCACGTGACCGAACTCGTCGACTTCGCCGGACGAGAGCTCCATGGTGCCCGCGACGGGTGTCGCACCTTCGGCGACGACGACGATCGAGAAGCTCGCACCGCGCGAGTGGCGGTGCGTGATGCGATTGCAGACCTCTTCGATGTCGAACGGCTCTTCGGGGACGAGGATGATGTCGGCGCCGCCTGCGAGCCCGGAGTAGGTCGCGATCCACCCCGCGTGCCGGCCCATCACCTCGACGACCATCACGCGGTCGTGGCTCTCGGCGGTCGTGTGCAAGCGGTCGATGGCGTCCGTCGCGATCTGCACCGCGGTGTGGAAACCGAACGTGAAGTCCGTCGCCGAGAGGTCGTTGTCGATCGTCTTGGGCACGCCGACCACGTTGACCCCGTCGGTCGCGAGCTTGTGCGCGACACCGAGCGTGTCCTCGCCGCCGATCGCGATCAGCGCGGAGACGCGGTCGCTCGCGAGCGTCGCCTTCACCTTCGCCGCGCCGTCCTCGGACTTGTACGGGTTGGTGCGCGACGTCCCGAGGATCGTGCCGCCGCGTGGGAGCAGCCCGCGCACGGAACCGATGCCCAGGTCCATCGACTCACCGGCCATCACCCCCCGCCAGCCGTGGCGGTAGCCGAGGATGTTGTGCCCGTACTGGCCCTCGCCCTTGCGCACCACCGCGCGGATGACTGCGTTGAGCCCCGGGCAGTCGCCACCGCCGGTCAGCATCCCGATCCTCATGGACCCTCACTCTCGTCGTGCCCCCGACGGCTGTCATCGCTGTCCTATCCTGCCGCGCTTCGCGGCCGCGGATGGGAACAAGTTGGGGGCACACCACTGATGGTGGATTTCGGGCGCAGCCGGGCCGGACTCCGGTTGCGTGACCTGATCACCCCGCAACTCGTCGATGACGAACAGCTGCAGGCCTGGACCCGCGCGTGGATCTCGCGTGACGGCCGCTGGAACTGGCTCCTCGGTTCGCGTCACCGCGACTTCGTGGTCGTCACCGACCGGCGCCTCATGTTGTGGTCGTGCGGGTTCTTCACCCGTCGCCCGCTGCGCAAGGTGTTCGACGAGCGGTTCGAGCGCATCACCGTCGAGGACACGGGCCGGACGCCCCTGCGCCGCCTGCAGGTGACAGGCTTCCAGCGGCGGCCGCTGCGCTTCGACTTCGGGGGTGGCCCCGACGGCGTCGAGGTGGCGACCGCGCTGGTCGCGCCGAAGGAGGGCGACGCATGCCAGTCGTGATCGCCATCGACGCCGGCACGACCGGGGTGCGCGCGTTCGCGGTCGACGAGCACGGTGTGCCGCGCGCCCGCTCGTACCGCGAGTTCCCGCAGCACTTCCCGCAGCCCGGCTGGGTCGAACACGATGCCGAGGACATCTGGCGGGTGACCGTCGAGACGCTCGGCGAGGTCGCGGAAGCGGTCGCGCAGCTGGGCGAGACGATCGCCGCGGTCGGCATCGCCAACCAGCGCGAGACCGCGGTGGTCTGGGACCGGCGCACCGGAGCCCCGCCGCGCCCGGGCGATCGTGTGGCAGGACCGCCGTACCGCAGACGCGCTGCGCCACGCTGCGCGCTGCGGGCGAGGAACCCCGCATCCGCGAGCTGACCGGACTCGTGCTCGATCCGTACTTCTCCGCCACGAAGCTCGAGTGGCTGCTCCGCGACGGCGGGGTGACGAACGACGCCGACCTCGCGTTCGGCACCGTCGACACGTGGATCCTCTGGCGCCTCACCGGTGGCGTCGACGGCGGTGTGCACGCGACCGACCCGTCGAACGCGAGCCGCACGATGCTCTTCGACATCGGCGCGCTCGCATGGTCCACCGAGCTGTGCGACCTGTTCGGCGTGCCGGTCGCATGCCTCCCCGAGGTCATGCCGTCGAGCGGCCGGTTCGGCACCACCCGTCCGGACTGCGCGGCCGGTCTGGCCGTGCCGGTGAGCGGCATCGCCGGCGACCAGCAAGCCGCGCTGTTCGGCCAGGCGTGCGTCGAGCCGGGCCTCACCAAGAACACGTACGGCACCGGTTCGTTCGTCCTCACGAACGTCGGCGCAACCCTGCCGCGTCCGGTCGACGGGTTGCTCACGACGGTCGCGTGGTCCCTCGACGGTGTCGTGTCGTACGCGATGGAAGGCGCCATCTTCGTCACCGGCGCGGCGGTGCAGTGGCTGCGCGACGGACTCGAGATCATCGGCGACACGGCCGAGACCGGCCCGCTCGCAGCATCAGTGCCCGACACCGGAGGCGTGTTCGTCGTGCCCGCCTTCACCGGCCTCGGCGCCCCGTGGTGGGACCCGTATCCGCGCGGCACGATCGTCGGCATCACACGCGGCACGACACGCGCGCACATCGCGCGTGCAGTCGTCGAGGCCATGGCGCTCCAGACCGCGGACGTGGTCGAGGCGATCACCGCCGCGAGCGGCACGACACTTCCGGAGATGCGCGTCGACGGCGGCGCGTCGGTCATGGACCTCCTGTGTCAGTTCCAAGCTGACGTGCTGGGTGTGCCCGTGCGCCGCGCCGCGATAAAGGAGACCACCGCGCTCGGCGCCGCGTTCCTCGCGGGGCTCGCGGAGGGCGTCTGGGACGCGCCCACGACCGTGAACGCGACCTGGCGATCCGAGGCATCATTCGTCCCGCAGATGGAGGCAGCCGCCCGCACGGCGCGATTGACCGAGTGGCGGCGCGCGGTGGACCGTTCTCGCGACTGGGCCCGCGACTAAGAGGCCGCGCTCGCGAGCGCGTCGGCTTCCGCGTAGGACGCGACGTGCGCGACCTCGGAGGGGATGTCGTCGGCCTTGCGGGTCGCGTACGTGTCGACGTACTCGTAACCCGAGAGCTGTGCGATCTCGTACATGATCTCGTCGGTGTACTCGCGCAACGCGAGATGATCGTTGGGGCGATCGCCGTAGCGCGCGGGCTCGAGTGGCTCACCGAACCGGATCGCGACGCGCTTGAACAAGCGCGGCATCTTCTTGTCGGTGGGCTGCACCTCGTCGGTGCCGATCAAGCCCACCGGGATCACGGGTGCGCCGGACCGCATGGCCAACCGGGCCACGCCGGTGTGGCCGCGGTGCATGTAACCGTCACGTGTGCGTGTGCCTTCGGGATAGATGCCGAAGACACCGCCGTCACGCAGCACGTCCATCGCGGCGTCGAGCGCCCGTTCGCTCGCACTCCCGCCCTCGCGACGGATGGGGATCTGGCCGACGCCCCGGAAGAACCAGGCCGTCTTCTTGTCGTCGAAGTACTCGGCCTTGGCGACGAACGTGACCCGCCGCGGGATGACGAGCGGCAGGAAGAGCGAATCCAGGAACGAACGGTGGTTGGCGGCGATGATCGCCGCACCGTCACGGGGGACGTGATCCTTGCCCTCGATGTGGATCCGGTACCCGGTCCGCAGGACCGGAGTCAGCGTTCCCTTGACGACCCAATAGAGCACGTGTGTCCCTTCCCCCGTTCGGGAGAAGGCTATGCCGGTACCGATGACTGTGAGCCGTCCGGCCTCCGAGAACCGTCTGGCCCGAAGCCCCCGGTGGCTCCCGTCGTGCAAACTCCATGAGCACGCTCACGCTGCGCGTCCGTACGCAGCACGGGCAGCCAACCGGGCTGCGAGCGCATCGACCGATGCCAGCGCCCGCTCGAGGTCGGCGAGATCCCCTTGCACGTTGGCCACGGCCCGGCCTCGACCCAGCTCGTAGCCGACACCATGGAACAGCGAGGTGATCAGACGGCGCATGCAATGACCTCCTTCGTCGCGCCTCTGTGGTAGGGCAAGTGTCCGCTCGCGGTGTGGCGGCCAGGTCTCGCGCGTGTCACGTGCGGTCGACAAGCGAGTGACGCGTGGATGAACCCGCGTTCGGAGCCCGAACGCCGGCCACGCGTGTTGTTGACCGACCGGTCAAGTCGGCGAGTAGCGTGGACGCCGATGCGCAGGAAACTCACGCAACGCGGTCGTGAACGGCGTGAGCAGCTGATCACCTGCGCGGCGCGATTGTTCGCCGAACGGGGTTACCACCCCACATCGGTGTCGGACATCGTCGAAGCGCTCGGCGTCGGCAAGGGCGTCTTCTACTGGTACTTCTCCTCGAAGGAGGAGCTGCTCGCCGAGCTGTTGAAGGCCTCGAACCACAGCTTGCGCAAGCAGCAGCAGCAAGCGATCGGCGACGAACCGGATCCGGTCCGCCGCATCGAGCTCGGTATCCGCGCGTCGCTCGCGTGGTTCCAGATGCATCGCGAGTACTTCTCGATCATCGCGTTCGCGGCGACCGACGAGACGTTCGCCCCGGTGTTGCACCGCAACCGCGAGATCGCGATCGGTGACACGATCCGCCACCTCAAGGACGGCATCGTCGAAGGCCGCATCGTCGACGAAGACCCGGAGATGCTGGCGCACGGCATCCACGGCGTGGTGTCCGAGCTCACCCGGCACTACCTCGTCGAGGCGAGCGAACCGGTCGACCGCGTCGCGGATCTCGCCGTCGCGTTCTGCCTCCGCGGCCTCACTCGCTGATCGGTCGCGCGTTAGGCGCGGCGGAATCCTTCGGGACCGACGCCCCGGATGCGGTCGACCGTGATGCGCACGGTGAAGCCGGCGGGCGGGTCGTCCATCGGCGGGAACTTCACGTCGGGGCCGAGGTAGGTCGCGCGAGCTCTTGGAGCAGTGCGGCCGCACCGCCGTCGACGACGCGCGCGGTGCCCTCGAGCACGACGTACTCGTCCAGCCCTTGCTCGTTGCGCCGGCCGGCTTCGAGGGAGACCGAGACGCGTGGGTCGCGTCGGATGTTCTGCAGCTTCCGCTGGTCGAACAAGGTGCCGATCAGCAGCTCGTCGCCATCGCGGCCGAGCCAGGCGAGGGTCACGTGCGGCGCGCCGTCGGCGTCGAGGGTGACCACGTGCGCGAGCGCATCCGAGTCGACGATCGCACGCACGTCGGCCGGGAGCTGCATCGTCAGGACGTTACATCCGCGACCACGGCGACGATCTCGTCGCCGTAGCGCTCGAGCTTCGTCGGGCCGATGCCCGGGCAGCGTGCGAGCTCGGCGAGCGACTGCGGAAGCCGCGCCGCGATGCCCTGGAGGTGAGCATCGTGCAGGACGACGTACGCGGGCACGCCGTCGGCCTTGGCCCGATCGCGTCGCCACGCCTTCAGGGACTCGAGCAGCTTGTCGTCGGCCGCACCGAGCGTCACGCCTTCGGGTGCGAGCAGCGGTGCCCGCCGACCCTCGTGCTCCACGCGCTCGCCGTAGGGGATCACGACCGAGCCACCTTCCTCGGCGGCGATCACCGCGGCCTCCGGGCGCAACTCGGTGATCGGGCCGGTGGACCCCGCGTAGGTCAGCTCCATCCCGATTTCGGCCACGAGGCCGCGCGCGGCAGCGGGTCGCATGCGCACCGGTGTGGGCGTCTCCGCCTTCGGTGGCGTGGGCCGTTCGATCTCGTCGAGGAACCGCGTGCGCGCCGGCGTCTCCGCGACGAGGTGCACCGCGGTGTCGCCGCGCGTCAGTGCGACATGGAACACGCGCCGCTCCTCCTCCACGTCGTCGGCGAGGTGGTGCGGCATCAGCCCGTCGTGGACGCCGAGCACCACGACGTTCGGCCATTCCATGCCCTTGACGCGATGCACGGTAGAAAGCGTCACCTCCCCCGCCACGGCGTCGACCCTGGGCCGGTCGAGGACGCTGCGCAACCACGGTTCGAAGCCGGCCGGATCCGGCGCGAGCCCGGCCACGGAGATGAGCGCGTTGAGATCGTCGCGGTGACTCGCCTCGGGCCCGCGTCCGCCGCGGTCGAGGGTCTCGAGCGCGCCACCGAGCCCGATCGTGTCGCGTACGAGCCGGAGCAGCATCTCGGTGTCGGCACCGGCGCGCAGTTCCGCCGCGAGCGTGTCGAGGTCGTCGAGGAAGTCATCGAGCCGGCCGTTCCCGGTCGCGGCGATGCCGCGCAACGCGTTGCGGCGCCAGTGCTTGCGGCTCGCCATCCGTTGCAGCAGTTCACGACGCAGCGAGCGGCTGGGCCGGCGCGCCGCGATCGCGAGGTCGGGCCCGGCGAGCGCGTCGCCCGCGGCACCGACTGCGAGCCGCAGGTACGCGAGCGCGGTGCGCGTGCCGGTGCGGTCGAGCACCTCGATCCCGATTGGCGCGTTGGCGGGGATGCCGGCCTCGCGCGCACAGGAGCTGGGCACCCAGCAACACCGAGCGCACGCGGGTGAGCACCGCGATGTCGTCGGGGTCGGCGCCGCGGTCGAGCCACTCGCGGACCTGCGCGAGTGCGGCACCCGGCAGCTGCTCGGGTGCGTGACGCGCGGTGGTGAGCGCGGCGCCGCCGGCGGGCTTCGCGGCGCGGATCGTCTTCGGGACGCGGACGCGGTTGTAGCTGAGCAGGTTCGCGGCCGCACGCACCACATCGGGCGGGCACCGGTAGTTGACCTCGAGCTGCAGGTGCGCCGCGCCGGGAAAGAATCGGTCGTAGTCGATGAGGAACGCGGGATCCGCGCCCGCGTAGCCGTAGATCACCTGGTCGTCGTCGCCGACGCCGAACACGTCGTACGCGGGCGCGGCGACGAGGCGGAGCATGAGGAGCTGTGCCGGCGTGAGGTCCTGGAATTCGTCGACGAGGAGGTGCCGGCACTCGGCCTGGAGCTCGCGCCGGATCGCGACGTTCGTCAACAGCACCTCGAGCGCGCCGTAGATCTGTTCGTCGTGATCCATCACGCTGTCGGCCGCCATGCGGTCGCGGAACTTCTCGAACATCACCGCGAAGCCCTCGACATCGTCACGTCGCGTCTCGACCTCATCGGGCGCGACGAGCCCGAGGCGCACCTCCGTGAGGGCTTCGAGGTACGGCGCGTACACATCGGTGTTCGCGCGCGGACGGATCGGGAGCAACGGTTCGATGCGCCGGCGCACGTCCCACTCGGTGAGCACGTCCCGGATGTCGCGAGCCGCGCCGGACAATGTCGAAGCCGAGCGCGTGCAGCGTCCGGATCTTGCGCAGCGGACCGGGACCGACATCGGCGAGCCGCTGCTCCATCTCCGCCTTGGCCCGCACGTTGTAGGCCACCGCGCACACCGGCGCGGGACCCCAACCGCGTTGCGCGACGAGCAAACGGAACCGTTCCGTGAGCACGCGCGTCTTGCCGGAACCGGCCGGTGCGATGATCCGCGCCGGACCCCCCGCATGCGCCACGGCCGCGAGCTGGTCGGGCGCGAGATCGGCGACCACGTCGACGTCGACATCCGGTGTGAGGCCACCGTGCTGCACTCGGACCCGGTGCACGATCGCACCCTCGACGCCGGCCGGTGCTCCCGCCCGCGGTCCGCCGTCGAGCCAGGCGGGCGTGCCGTCAGGGAGCACGACGTCGAGTGGACCGCCCTCGGTCGCGCCGAGCCGCGCCGCCTCCAGGGTCGGCCCCCAGACCAGCCGGCCCCTGCGCCCGTCGTCCTGGCGCGCGTCGTAGTTGTTCGACCGCGCGAGGAAGTAGAGGTGCTCGCGCGCGAACTCGAACGCCGGTGTGAGCTCGTACGGGGGCCGATCGTCGGTCTCCGGCGCGCGCAGCGCCGAGACGTCGACGCCCAGATCGACCACCACGGGCTCCCGCCGCGCCCACGCGTCGTGCAGCCGGGCCACGACCGCGCCCGGCACCGCCAGCACCGACTCGTCGATCGTCACCCGCTCGGTGCCGCCCCACCCCTCGGGGACGGGATCGCCGGCGTCGACGATCACTCCCCGCCCGAGGCGGCGGCGCGGGTCGACGGACATGCCGACCATCTTCGCCGACGGCTGAGACAGCGGCGGCCCCGCCGGGTGCCGGCGCGGCGCGTCAGCCGAGCTTGGTGAGGCCTTTGCGCAGGTGACGGATGGCCTGTTGGATCCGCTGCTCGTTCTCGACGAGCGCGAAGCGCACGAAGCCCTCGCCGCCGGGGCCGAAGCCGGAGCCGGGCGACACCGCGACCTTGGCTTCCTGCACGACCATGGTCGCGAACTCGATGCTCGTCATCTCCGCGTACGGCTCGGGGATGGGCGCCCAGACGAACATCGTTCCCCTGGGCCGCTCGATGTGCCAGCCGATGCGAGCGAGCCCGTCGATCAGCGCGTCGCGTCGGCCGCGGTAGATCTCGTTCATCTCCCGCGGGAAATCGGGCGCTTCGTTCATCGCGACGGTCGCCGCGATCTGGATGGGCTGGAACGATCCGTAGTCGAGGTACGACTTCAACTTCGCGAGCGCGGCGACGATCTCGGCGTTGCCGACGAGGAAGCCCATCCGCCAGCCCGCCATCGAGAACGACTTCGTGAGCGAGTACAGCTCGACCGCGACATCCTTCGCGCCCCGCACTTGCAAGATCGACGGCGGTTGGTAGCCGTCGAACCCGAGATCGGCGTACGCGAAGTCGTTGACGACGACGATGTCGCGATCGCGTGCGAACTCGACGAGCTCTTCCATGAACGGCAGGTCGACGCACGCGGTCGTCGGATTGTGTGGGAACGAAGTGACGATCACGCGCGGCCGCGGCCACGCCTGTTCGTAGGCGGCGCGCAAGTTCGCGAAGAAGTCTTGGCCGGGGCCCATGCGCACGTAGTGCACGCCTGCGCCGGCGAGGATCGGACCCCAGATGTGAATCGGGTACGACGGACTCGGCACGAGCGCCGTGTCACCGGGTCCGACGAGCGTGAGCATCAGGTGCGAGAAGCCTTCCTTCGCACCGATGGTCGAGCAGATCTCGGTCTCGAAGTCGAGCGTGACGCCGAACGTCCGTTGGTAGAGCTCGGCAACGGCTTCGCGCAGCTTGGGGATCCCGCGGCTCGTCGAGTACCGGTGGTTGCGCGGGTTGCGCACCGCTTCGACCAACTTCTCGACCGCGACCGGCGGCGACGCCATGTCCGGATTGCCGAACGCCAGGTCGATGACATCCTCGCCGGCTCGCCGGAGCTGCACCTTCAACGCGTCGATCTGCGCGAACGCATACGGAGGAAGGGCGTTGATCCGGCGGAACTCCATGCCGGCAAGGTTAGTGACTGCGGCCTCGCCCTCCTCCTTCATTCCGCCAGGAGCGGTGCGGCTCGGCGCGGCGGCGGCACGGGTGCTGGCTAACGTGCTCCGGTGCCCGAGCCCAAAGCCGTCCTGCTCGACGTCGGCGGCGTCCTGTTCCTGCCGTCGCACGAACGGTTGCTCGGCGCGCTGGGCCGCGCCGACTTCTCGCCGCCGGCGGAGCTCCTGGACCGCGCCCACTACGCCGGTGCCGCGCAGCTCGACACCGTGACGGTCGACACCAAGTGGCCGCTGTACTGGGACCGCTACCTCGACGGGTTCCTCACCGCGTGCGATGTCCCGGACGAACTGCGCGCGAGCGCGCTCGAGCACCTCGCGAGCGAGCACGCGGTCGCGGCCCTCTGGTCGCGGATCGCGCCCGGTTCGCGGGAAGGTCTGCCGCGCGCTCGACGCGACCGGTGTGCGCATCGGGATCGTCTCGAACTCGGACGGCACCGTCGAACAGCAGCTCCGCGAGTACGAAGTCGCGCAGGTGGGCGCCGGGCCCGGCGTCGAGGTCGAGTGCATCGTCGACTCGACGGCGGTCGGCGTCGCCAAGCCGGATCCGCGGATCTTCGAGATCGCCCTCGACGCGATGGGCGTGGCCGCGACCGACGCGTGGTACGTCGGCGACACGCCCGCCTTCGACGTCGCCGGCGCGCGGAACGCAGGCCTGCGGCCGTTCCTCGTCGATCCGTTCCAGCTGCACCTCGACTGCGACTGCGAACGGGTCGCGTCGCTCTCCGAAGTCGCGGCGCTCATCCGAACCGACGCGTCAGGCTGACGCGAGGCGTGCGAGCACGCCGGCGAGCTCCTCGGGCCGGCTGAGGAACGGCGAGTGACTGCTCGCTATCTCGATCGTCACACCGGCCGCGCGCGGCGAGATTGCGTTGCAGCGAAGGCACCAGGCAGTGGTCCTCGGTGCAGAGGATGAACGTGCTCGGCTTCTCCCGCCACGAGATGACGCGCGGTGTGCCCAATCGAGAAGCGAGCGACTGCGGCCGGAGCCGCGCGATGGCGGCAGCCGCGACTTCGTCCGTGCAGTCGTGGTAGAAGAGATCGAACGCACACGCGGGGTCGACCGAACCGAGGTCGCCGTCGGCGACGATCGCCGCGCCGAGCGTCATCGTCTCGCCACCGGGGACCGCGGTCACACTGACGCTCTCGCCCTCCTCGAGCGGGAACGCGCTCAGGAAGACGAGGTGTTCCACGCGAGGGTGGAGCCCCGCGTCGGTCACGACCGCGCCGCCGTAGGAGTGGCCGACGAGCAGCACGGGCTCCTCGATCTCGTCGAGCTCGGCGAGGACGCGATCCGCGTCGTCGGCAAGTGTTGCGGCCGCATCGGAAACGGACGGCAAGTCGACGGCGACGGCCCGGACGCCGGCCTCGTCGAGGTGGCGCACCACGGTCGCCCAGCACCAGGCGCCGTGCCAGGAACCGTGGACGAGCACAACGGTCCTCGTCACGGCCGCGAGCGTAAGCGAGTTCGGCGCGCCGCGCCTCCGGAGACGGCTGAGTTCGGGAGAGTTTCGGGGCCCGTTCGCGCCGTGTCAGTTCCGCGGTTTCGTTGTTACCGTCGGTACCTGGCTGGGCTGTTGAACGAGCGCTGATCTTGCCTATGGGGGGCGCGCTCGGCTCAATGCCCTGTGAAAGGTTCGACCCCGCCCTACCGCCCAGGGTGGGGTCGAACCGCGTCACGGCGTCGAAGTCCGTGCGGTCGGCGGAGGGCGGCGAGGACGCGAGCACGCCCAGGACCTGTTCGTTCCGCGATACTCGTCACGTGGTGCCGCCCGCCCGTCACCTCCTGCGGGCCAAGGACCTCGCCGACGCGCGCTACTTCGAGCCGCTCACCGTGGCGGATCTGGCCGAGGCCGCGGCGCTCTCACCCGCGCACTTCAGCCGGGAGTTCCGGCGCACGTTCGGCGAGGCGCCGCACCAGTACCTGCTGACCCGCCGGCTCGAGCGGGCCGCGGCGCTGCTGCGCAACACCGACCGCAGCGTGACCGACGATCTGCTTCGCCGTCGGGCTCACGAGCGTCGGGTCGTTCATCACCAGCTTCCGCCGCGTGTACGGCATTGCGCCCCTCGCCTACCGCGCGATGTTCCCGCCCGCGTCACGCCACATCCGCATCCCCGACTGCGTCGCGCGTACATACGGGCGGCCGCAGAACCGCACGTTTCGAGAAGCCGGATCCCGGGCGCGTCCGTAGCGTGGCCGGTACAGACACGAGGAGGATCCGATGATCAAGATCGCCAACGCGCAGTTCTGGGTGCACGACCAAGACGAGGCGCTCGCGTTCTACACGCGCACGCTGGGCTGGGAGGTCCGTTCGGACGTGACCATGCCGGAATGGAATTTCCGCTGGCTGGTCGTCGGCCCCGCCGGCCAGGACGACATCGGGCTCGTGCTCATGCCGGTGCCGCCGCCCCCGATGCTCGACGCCGCCACGAGCGGACAGCTCGCCGAGATCGTCGCCAAGGGCGCGGGCGGCACACTGTTCCTCGAGACCGACGACTGCCAGGCCGCCTACGACGAGCTGTCCGCGCGCGGTGTCGTCTTCAACGACCCGCCCACGCCGCAGCCCTACGGCATCGACACGTCGTTCCGCGACCCGTCCGGCAACAACATCCGGCTCACGCAGGTGCTCGAGTTCTCCATGGATCGCCACTGACGGCTCGATGCCCCCGGGTGCGATAGTTCCGGCGCGGCCGACCAAGGGGGGACCGTGGGCGAGACGCCGGCGACACGTCGAAGGTTCTTGCGAACGGCGCGCGTTCGCGGCCGGAGCGTTGTGGGTCGCGCCAACCGTACGATCGGTCCGCGTTCTGCAAGCACCGGGTACCCCCGCGGCCCGAGTCTTCGACCGCCAGCACGACGCCGCCCTCGCGGACCTACACGTTCGACGACGACGGATTCACGACGTTCGTCCCGCCGGACGCGCACCCGAGGTGCAGCGATCCGTTCAAGGTGGGGTTCCGCGCGTCCTTCGCCGAACTGGGTGACGGCGACGTCACGATCCTGGCGTGCAACGTCAACTTCAACCCGCCCGAGCCGTGGCTTCTCGGCGACGGTCTCGTAACGGCCGTGCTCGGAAGCGGGGTGCTCTCGGGCATCGCGAGCGGCTCCGTCGTGCCCGACCGCGTCTTCCCCCCACCGCAGCCCCCGCTGTTCCGGTTCTTCACGCACCTCGACATCGAGTTCACCGGGGGAACCGGCGCGCTCGCCGGCGCGACGGGCACCGCGACCTACGACCGGATCGAGGATCCGAACCCGTTCGGAACCCCGATAACGAGCAACCGGTTCGCCGGCAGCGTCACGGTGCCGGGGACCTAGCCCCAAGGCCACGCGTTCCAGCGCGAAATCGGCGGGCAGGATCGAGGGTCGAACGCCTCTACAGCGCGCCCTCGTGTCCTCGTAGCGTGAACCCGAGCACGCGTTGCCCCCTGGGGGTGAGTGATGGTGGCGAGACAGCACTTCGGGTGGCGATGGCCGGCACTGCTGATCGTGTCCGCGTTGCTGCTCGCCGGATGCGACTGGCCGATGTTCCGGTACGGACCCGCGCACACGGGCTACAACAACACCGAGACAACGATCGGCGTCGGGAACGTCGCGAACCTGCGGCCGCTCTTCACGACCGGACATGGCTCCTATTTCGACGGATCGGTGGTGGTCGCGAACGGCGTGCTCTACGGGGTCGACGACGTGGGCCTGACCGCCTACGACGCGACCGGGAGCGACGGGCTGTTCGGGAACTCCGAAGACCTGTGCGCCACTGTGGGTTGGTCACGGGATGAGCACCGAGTCCGAAGCGACAACGCCGGCGGTTGCGAACGGGGTCGTGTTTCTCGCCGCCACGAACGATGCCGGCGGCGGGAACCTTGACGCTTACGACGCGAACGGCGTGACCGGCTGTTCAGGCACGCCGAAGACCTGCAGCCCGCTGTGGACGGCAGCACTGGAGTCGGGTAACTCGAACTCGTCACCGACGGTCGCCAACGGAATCGTCTACATCTCCGACCGGGGCAACCTGTACGCCTTCGACGCGAACGGCGTGACGGGATGCTCGGGTACGCCGAAGACCTGCAGCCCGCTCTGGTCCTCACCGTATGGCGACGCCGACGTCGGCGATGCAGACCAGTCATCGCCGGCAGTCGCGAACGGAGTGGTCTACACCGGCGGCTACGGCTTCCTCCATGCCTTCGACGCGAACGGCGTGACCGGATGCTCGGGCACGCCGAAGGTCTGCAGCCCGCTGTGGAGCACATTCTCGGAGTCGGTGGAAGAGAGCTTCGGCTCCCCAGTGGTCGCCAACGGGCTGGTCTACTACTTCGGCGGCGCGTACGACGCGAACGGCGTGACCGGATGCTCGGGCACCCCGAAGGTCTGCAGCCCGCTCTGGGAATTCGGCAACGGACGATCGCCGGCGATCGCGAACGGCGTGCTCTACGTCAGTGGTGGGCACCTCAACAAGACGCTGCTGCATGCGTACAACGCGCTCACGGGTGCGCCGCTCTGGAGCAGCACGGCCGCCCGCGACTTCGTCAACGCGTCGCCGGTGGTCGCGAACGGGGTCGTCTACATCGCCGCAGACGACGATCACTTGTACGCGTTCGATGCGTCCGGGACCACCGGCTGCTCGGTCACTCCCAAGATTTGTGCGCCACTGGCGTCCTTCGCCAACGCCGGGGAATGGGTGTCCGCGGCGATCGCGAACGGACGCGTCTACATCGACGGCTACACGTTCGGATTGCCCTGACCGAAGGCGACCGCACGACGCGAACGTGAAAGTTCCTAATGGAAGCGTGCGGGCACGCCGATACGCGCCTCATGCCCCGCCCGGAAGAGTACGAAGGTCTCTCACTTGCCGACGCGCTACGGCACCTCGCTGACCGGCATTCCGAGAAGAGAACCCGCCACATCTCTCGGCACGAGTACGAGCTGCTGCAGGACGCCGCCACCGCGCTCGACCGTAGCTTCGGAGTCGCGACGCCGTCGCTTTTGCAGCGTCTGGCGGCTGAGCCCTACACGAGGGGTCGGACCGCTGTCGACACATTGCGCCATGCACTCGTCGACCGCGGTTCCGCGAACTAATCCGGTCGCAGCGGCCCGACCCGTTCCCGCACATTTCCGGCGCGATCTTCGTGAGATCTTCCTCGAGCGGACGTTCGCAGGCTTTCGCGGGCCAACGGCGGACTGGACGGAATGTCCCGTAGCCCTCCAGCGCCGACCTGCGAACTCATCGCAGACGAGGCGCCGGCGAAACGGTGCTCGAAAGTGCTCGGGGTCTCTCGTGGTGCAACCCGCTCCTTGTCGATGTCGTCGTCGAGCGAGCAGCCCGCGGCCGTGCGGTCGATGGCCACGCGCACGTGACTGTCCTCTTGCGGCGTGTTCGGTCGGGGGTGTACGACATCTTTAGCGGCACGGATGCCACCGGTTATTGCTCGGAGGCGGCAGTCCGCAGACCAGGAGGCGGGGGGCTGACCAACCGAGCGGCCCCTCGCTTCGCGTTCGCCGGGACCGAGAGCAGCCCGCCTGCGCCGCATCGAAGCGGAAGCATGAAACGAAACGCCCCGAGAGGCGACTCGCGAGTCACGCGACGCTCGCGGTCAGGTGCCTCGTGGTCGGGCCTGTGTCGGAATGAGGTGGTCGACGATGCGAACGATCCGTGTCCTGGTCGTGGTGCTGGTGACTGCGTCGACCTTGACGTTCGTCGGTGGGACCGCGTCGGCCCAGCAGCCCACGCTGACTGTCATGCCGAACACCGATCTCGTGAGCGGCCAGACGGTCACGGCGAGCGGAGCCGACTGGCTGGCCTCGCGATCCGTCGTGATAGCGGAATGCACGTATACGAGGACGTGCGTTCCGCTCGGGGAGACCACAACGGATGCGGCGGGCACCTTCACACATCAGGTTGTCGTGCAGCGCATCGTCAATGGCATCGACTGTCTCCCCGCCGGGTCGTCCGCGCGTCTTCGCTGCCGTCATCTCTGAGGCCGTCGAGTCCGCGTACCTCAATTTTCGAGCTGACACTGCTCTGCCCGACCTGATCATCAAGCGCCGGAGCGACGGTCAACTGTTCTACGACAACGAGTACACGCCACCGGTCCCGCTCCATCTCTGGTACCACTCGATCATGCCCGGTGGAGACTGGATCTACGCGATCCTGATCCAGAACGATGGTGACGTCGCGGGCGACGTCACGCTCACGGCTCCCCAGGCGAACGCGCCATTCAATGTGAAATACACCTACGGCTACTTCGACATCACCGCGTCCGTCACCGGACCCGGATTCACCTACCCGAATGTGCCGCCGGGAGGATCGGTGCTGCTCGGAGTCAGGTTCCGCGCCGACGCGACTACACCGACGGACGCGATCTCCGACATCACCCTCACGGCCACATCAGTAGCCGCACCCGCACTCCACGACGCGGTCACGTTGCGGGTCATTGCCGGAAGCTGAACACATCGCTGCGATAGGCGCGCGTGACAACCGATGGTTCTCGCCCGCGACGACGGGGTGAGGGGCAGCGCGGCGCGGCAGGGAGCTTCCGCGCTCGTCATGCGACGGGAATGTGCAGGTCAGAGAGCCTCAGGCGGGGAGCTCGTAGGGCTCGGCGTAGAACTGGCTGTACCACTTGCGGAACTTGAGGATCGGGCCGTCGGTGTCGGCGAGCGCCGGGCTCGGGATGAACGCCTTGTGCTCCCAGATCGGCCGGTCCTCTTGGACCTGCTTGTTGATCTCCTTGACGAACGCGTTGGCGACGGTGGAGGTCAGCTTGGCGTCGTCGAACTTGCGCACGACGAAGTTGAACCGCACTTGCGTCTTCTCGTCGTCGATCGGCGTAGTGGTGGCGATGTTGATCGCGTCGACGATGCCGCTGAACCACACCTTGGAGAAGCCGGGGCCGTAGTTGTAGACGTCGATGCGCCCCTCGGTGACGCCGCGCGGCGTGACGAACGACTGCTTCGACAGCATCACCGAGCACGGTCCGTCGGTGTCGTAGGACTCCAACTCGGCCACGTCGTCGGTGCCGTGCACGAACTGGAAGTGCGCAGGGTCGGCACCGTTCTCCGACATCTCCTGCGGCACCGTGTGGATCACGTACGACGACGAGAAGAAGTCGGTCCAGCCGGGATCGCCGATCTCGTCGATCACCGGGATCTCCCACTGCGGCGGTTCGTCGTGCGGGTGGTACCAGGCGAGCACGAAGCCGTTGCGCACGACCGTGGGGTATGTGCGCAGCTTCGCCTTCTTGTTGCCGCGCTCGCTGTACGGGATGTTCGTGCACGCACCGGTCCCGTCGTACTTCCATCCGTGGAACGGGCACGCGACCTCGTTGCCGTGCACGGTCCCGCCGATGCCGATGTGCGCGCCGAGGTGCGGGCAGTACGCGTCCTGGAGATGGAACTCGCCGGCTTCGTCCCGCCACAGCACGAGGTCGCGCGACCAGTAGCGCAGGGCGGTGACGTCGCCGGGCGCGAGGTCGTCGGGGAACGCGACCTGGAACCAGCCGAACGGGATCGGGAACGGGAAGCGGCGGGTCATCCCGTCGATTTTAGAACAGGTTCTATTCCTCCGGCAATCAGCGCCGGGCCTAGCTGGCCCGACGGGTCCGCGTGGCCGGCTTCTTGGCCGTCGCGCGCCGTCTTCTTGGTCGCCTTGCGGGCCCGTGCGTGGGCCGGTCGAGCCCGCGACTTCGGCCGCCGGGCGTCGAGGCTGCGCTGCAACGCCTCGACCAGATCGACGACCTTCGCGTCCTCCTGCGGCGGGCGCTCGACGTCGATGGACTGCCCCTTCCCCTTGCGGCGCACGAGGTCGAGCACGCGTTCGCGGTAGGTGTCCTCGTAGCGCGCGGGTTTCCACTCGGTGGTGAGACTGTCGATCAGCTGCTGCGCGATGCGGAGCTCGCGGTCCGGCACCTTGGTGCGCTTCGGGACGTTGAGGTCGTTGGCGTCGCGGATCTCGTCGGCGAAGTAGAGCGTCTCGAGGACCATCACGTTGTCGGCCACGCGGATCGCGGCGAGGTACTGCTTCGTGCGCATCACGAACCGGGCGATGGCAACGCGCTCGCTCTTCGCCATCGCTTCGCGCAGCAACGCGTACGACTTCTCGGCGCCCTTCTGCGGCGAGACGTAGTACGGCTTGTCGAAGTAGAGCGGATCGATCTCCGCCAGCTCAACGAAGTCCTCGATGTCGATGGTGCGCGACTTCCCGGGCTCGACGGACTCCAGCTCCTCCTGCGTGACCATGACGTACTTGCCGCGGGAGGTCTCGTAGCCCTTTTCGATGTCGGAGTAGTCGACCTCCTTGCCGGTGCGCTCGGACACGCGCTTGTGCTTGATCCGCGCGCCCGTGCCGGCTTGGAACTCGTGGAAGTGCACGTCCTTGGCGGTGACTGCGCTGAAGAGCTGGACGGGCACGTTCACGAGTCCGAAGCTGAGGGAACCGTTCCAGATCGATCTCGGCATGCCGCAGTTGTACCCGTCCCGACCGCCCACGATGCAGACCCGGTCCGGGACCGGTACGTTGCGCCCGATGCAGTTCACGGTGCCGGACGAGAACGGTGACCCGATCGAGTTCGAAGCGGCCGACACGCTCACTTCCCGCTGGGTGAACTCGGAGATCCTGCGCGGCAACACCTATCCCCACCTCGGCTTCGTGGACGACGTGCAGGTCGTGTTCGACGTCGGCGCGAACTGCGGCGCGACGAGCGTGCACTTCGCCCGCCACTACCCCGCGGCCCAGATCCATGCGTTCGAACCCGGCCGCGACGCGCTCGCGCACCTCGAGCACAACGCGGGCTGCGTACGCGAACGTGCAGGTGCACCCGATCGGCCTCTTCTCCTCGGACGAAGAGCTGCCGCTCTACCACGGCGACGGCGACTCGATCCTCGGCTCGGTCTTCAAGCGGGGCGTGAACCTCGACGAGCACGAGATGATCCAGCTGCGCGCGGCCGGTGCGTGGGCGGCGGAACAGGGCATCGAGCGCATCGACGTCATGAAGGTCGATGTCGAGGGCTGCGAGGCCGACGTCATCCGCAGCCTGCGGGCGCTCTTGCCGACGGTGAAGGCCCTGTACCTCGAGTACGACTCGCGCGGCACGACGCGAACTCCGGGACCTGCTCGCACCGACACACGAGCTGTACATGGGCGCGCTGTTCCTCGACCAGGGCGAGGCGGTATACCTGCGCAGAGATCTCGCCGATCGCGACGACGCGCGGGAACGGTTGCGTGTGCTCGCCGCCGCAACCGGTGCCGATCTCGATGCGCCGGCAGTCAGCGACGCCGATATCCGCTCCGGGCGCGCGTTCCCCTTCCTCCCGTTCCTCGCCGGCGTGCACACCGTGCTGGACGTCGGTGACGCGCACGGGGCGGCTTCCGACTACTTCGCGCAGGAGTACCCGCACGCGACCGTGCGCTCCGTCGACGCGATCGACGCGGACCGCGATGACCGCGAGCCGGTTGCCATCGTCAAGATCGACACCGCGCGGCCCACGCCGGAGACGCTCTCGCCGCTGGGCGCGCAGGTCGCACAGGTGCAGGCGTTCTACGTCGTCCATCACGACCGTGCCGACATGCCCGCCGTCGATCGTCTGCTCGAGGCGACGCACGAGCTCTACCTCGGTTCGGTCTTCCTCGACCGAGGTATAAGCGTCTACTTGCGGCGGGACCTCGCCGATCTCGACGCGGCCAACGCGCGGCTTCTCGAGATCTTCGCGGCGCGCTTCAACGAAGCGAAGGCGTAACGCTAAGGCCGGAACGCACGCACGACAACGCCGGCGTCGTAGTACTCGCGCCAGCCCACCACCAGGCCGTCGTCGTCGAACGTGAAGATCGTGCAGTAGGTGTTCGCGTACGGGCGGCCGTTCGCGGCGACGACGCCGTTGCTGTGGTGCTCGGCGACCACCACGTGCGGATCGGCGGTCTCGTGGATCGCGTCGACGGTCATCGAGAACGTCGAGAACGAGTCCTTGGCGAACTGCTGGAACCCGAGGATCGCGGCCTTGCCGTCGTAGCGCTTCTCCATCCGGCCCGGTGCGAACGGCAGCTCCATCACCGAGTCCTCCGCGAAGTACTCGATGAGCTCGTCGACCTTCATCTGGTCGGCGAGCGCCAGGATCTCGCGCACACGATCGAGTTGGTCATGTCCATGGCTCCCTCCGCTGCGCGCCGATCGGCCTCCGGCGGGCGGGGCTCCGCTGCGTCCGCACTCCTCTGGTCCCTACTCCGGCTTGTCGCTGCCGACGACCCACATCGAGAAGAACTGCGAGCCGCCGCCGTAGGCCTGGCCCATCGCTTTCCCGGTCTTCAGCTCGACCTGGTAGTCGCCGGCCTTGCGCCGCACCTGCTGCGCGGCCTCACCGAACCGGACCATGCCCGACGCGCCGATCGGGTTCGACGACAGCACGCCGCCGGACGGGTTCCACGGAATGTCGCCGTCGGGCGCGGTCGCACCCGCTTCGGTCAGCTTCCAACCGTCGCCTTCCGCGCAGAACCCGAGGTTCTCGAGCCACATCGGCTCGTACCACGAGAACGGCACGTAGATCTCGGCGCAGTCGAAGTCCTCGCGCGGGTTGGTGATGCCGGCCTGCGCGTACACGATCCTTCGCGCAGTCGCGGCCGGCCTGCGGGTTCACCTGATCCCGGCGGGCGAACATCGTCGGCTCGCTGCGCATCGCCATGCCGTGGATCCACGCAACGGGGTTCGGCGCGGCTTCCGCGACCTTCTCGCTGCCGAGCACCAACGCCATCGCGCCGTCGGAGGACGGACACACGTCGAGGTAGCGCAACGGGTCCCACAAGAGGAACGACTCCTCGACCATCTTCAGGTCGATGTCGGGGATGTGCAGGTGCGCCTTCGGGTTGCGCAGCGCGGCGCGCCGATCCTTCACCGCGACGAGGTGCCCGATGTAGCGCGGCGCGCCGGAGCGGTACATGTACGCGCGGATCAGCGGCGCGAAGTATCCGCCGGCGCCGGCGACGAGCGGCGCCTGGAACGGCATCGCCACCGACAGGCCCCACGTGGCGTTGGACTCGGACTGCTTCTCGAACCCGACGGTCAGCACCCGCTCGTGGATGCCGGCCGCGACGAGCTTGGCCGCGACGATCGCCGTCGAGCCACCGACCGAACCGGCAGTGTGCACGCGCATCATCGGCTTGCCGACCGCGCCGAGTGCATCGGCGAGGTACAGCTCCGGCATCGCGATGCCCTCGAACATGTCGGGGGCCTTGCCGATCACGACCGCGTCGATGTCGGCCCACGTCATGCCCGCGTCCTCGAGCGCCTCGACCGCGGCCTCGCGCACGAGGCCGGCCAGCGAGACGTCCTTGCGCGCGGTGCGGTGCACGGTCTGCCCGACACCGACAACGGCCACCCGGTTCCCGGCCATGTCTATGGCTCCCTTCGTTGCGCGCCAAGCGGCCTTCGGCTGTCGGGGCTCCACTGCGTCCGCACGACCAATGGCTCCCTTCGTTCCGCGCCAAGCGGCCTTCGGCTGTCGGGGCTCCACTGCGTCCGCACGACCAATGGCTCCCTTCGTTGCGCGCCAAGCGGCCTTCGGCTGTCGGGGCTCCACTGCGTCCGCACGGCTACTCGTCGCCTTCCAAGACGACGACCAGGTTCTGCTGCAGGCACGGGCCGCTCGTCGCGTGCGCGACGCCGCGGCCGGCCTCACCGGCGCTGATGCGGCGGGCGACTTCGCCGATGCGGATCAGGCCCGCGCTCATCACCGGGTTCGCCGCGAGCGGACCGCCGGACGGGTTGATGCTCGTGTTCCCGTTCAGCCCGAGCGCCTCGGCGAGGATCAGCTCCTCGTGGCTGAACTGCGCGTGCAGTTCGGCGACGTCGAAGGCACCGGTCGCGCCGGCCGCGCGCGCGGCCGCGCGCGTCGACACCGACTCGGTGAGGTCTCGCACCCCGAGTCCGTGCGCCTCGATCCGGTGCTCGATGCCCTTGATCCAGGCGGGCCGTTCGCTCACCGAGCGGGCGAGATCGCCGGCGGCGAGCACCACCGCGACCGCACCGTCGGTGACCGGCGCGATGTCGGCGTCGCGCAGCGGGTCGTGCGTCACCGGCGCGCCGAGGAGCGTGTCCGCGGAGACGTCAGCCTTGCGCACCGCGTTCGGGTTCTGCTGCCCGTTTCGCTGCGCGCGTGCCGCGACCTCGGCGAGATCGCGCTCGTCGCGGTCCGACTCCTCGAGGTAGGCGCGCGCTTGCAACGCGGCCATGTCGACCATCGACGGCCACAGCGGTGCGACGTAATAGGGATCGGTCTGCAACGTCATGACCTCGTGCAGGTCACTCATCGAGGACTTGCCGAACCCGTACACGAGCGCGCTGTCGACCTCACCCGTCTGGATCGCGACCCACGCTTCGTACAGCGCCCAGGCCGCGTCCATCTCGACGTGGCTCTCACGGATCGGCGGCCACGCGCCCACCGCGTCGAGCCCGCTCACGAACGCAAACGGTCCGCCCTGCAGGTAGTCGAGACTGCCGGAAACCGTGAAACCGATGTCGTGGCGCGGCAATCCCGACTCCGCGACCGCTTCGCGCACGACGGGCACGATCATCTCGACCTCGTTGTGAACCGGATCCTTGGCGACCGCCGAGTACGCGAAGGAAACGAGTGCGACGTCTCTCACAGGTAGTCCTTGTAGAGCTCGTAGGGAGCATCGGGTTCGCCCGTCGGTTCGAACCACTCGATGCTGCGGTGATCGGGCTTCAGCACGTCGGCCCACTTGGCCTTCACGCGCATGCCCATGTGGACGTCGTCGACCTCGACGCCGCGGATGAGCCCGAAGAAGGTGTTGTTGGCGCCGTCGAGCATGATCTGCGCCGACACGTACGGGATCTCGGGCGCGAGCTCGGACAGGCCGGGAACGTTCACGACGCAGAACGTGGTGATCACCCCGGTGTCCTGCACGTCGACCTCGATCGAAGTCGGCTCGCCGGTCTTCGGGTCGGTGCCGCGCGATGCCGCGTAGACGTCTTCGCTCGAAGGCGCGCGACCACCGACGATCTTGCCCTCGCCCAGACCGCTCAGGTAGGCGGCGACCGCTTCGCCCGCGTTGAGCTCGTACTCGAGGCGCGTCTCGGAGACGATGCCGGTGACCGGCTGCTCGTCCGCCTCGGGCACGTGCAACGGCGCGGGCTGCGGCTCTTCGCCGTCGGCGAGCAGCACCCACGCCTCGATGTCGGTGATGTGCCCGGTGCGCTCCGCCTTCCAGCGCGGCGCGACGCGCGCGCCGACCGAGATCGCATCGGCGCTGCCGCAGTCGACCGCGTGGAGCAACGCGGTGTCGGCGCCGTCGGGCCGGATCAGCGCGAATGCGAACGGCTTCGTCAGCGGGTGCTTGCCCGGTCGCGGTTCGGCGACCCAAGTGTACGACTGCACGCGACCGGCGGGTCCGAGCGTGACCCAGTGGTCGCCGTCGGGCGCGATCGCCTCGCTCGTCGTGGGGTCGTACTCGGCCGGCGGCACGAGCACGCGACCGTCGGCGAGCCGTACGCCTTCGATGCGTCCGTCCCGGAGCCCGGTGAAGAAGCGCCCGATCACGGGCCCGACCGAGCGCGGTGTAACCGCCCGGGTACTCGAGCACGTGGTGGGCGGTCAGCGTTCCAGTCATGAACCGTCCTCGTTGAACAACGTCAGCCTCGTTGAGGTCCCGAAGGGTCAGATCGCGCGCTCGCGCCCTTCCCAGTAGGGATCGCGCAGCGTGCGCTTCAACAACTTGCCTGTTGGCTCGCGCGGGAGCTCCTCGACGAAATCGATCGAGCGCGGCCACTTGTACTTGCCGAGCTTGCCCTGGATGTGCTCGAGGATCGACGCGCGCAGCGCTTCGTCCGCGGCAACTCCGGGCATCGGTTCGACGACCGCCTTGATCTGCTCGCCCATGTCGTCGTCGGGGACGCCGAAGACCGCGACGTCGGCGACATCCGGGTGCTCGTGGATCACGCCTTCGATCTCGGCCGGGTAGATGTTCACGCCGCCGGCGATGATCATGTCGCTCTTGCGGTCGCAGAGGAACAGATAGCCGTCCTCGTTCAAGAAGCCGATGTCGCCGACCGTGAAGTAGCCCTCGGCGTCGTGGGACTTGCTCGTCTTCTCCTTGTCGCCCTTGTACTCGAACGTGGCCGCCCCCATGCGCATCCATACGGTGCCGGGGGTGCCCGTCTCCATGACGGTGCCGTCGTCGTCGGTGATCTTCAGCTCGCTCGTCGGCCACGCCCGCCCGACCGTGCCGGGGTACTTCACCCACTCGTCGGGCGGGGCGATCGTGCCGCCGCCCTCGGTTGCGGCGTAGTACTCCCAGATCACCGGGCCCCACCACTCGAGCATCTGCCGTTTGGTCTCGACCGGGCACGGCGCGGCGGCGTGGATCGCCCACTTCATCGACGACACGTCGTACTTCGCCCGGGTCTCCTCGGGCAGCTGCAACATGCGGATGAACTGCGTCGGGACCATGTGCGTGTGGGTCGCGCCGTAACGCTCGATGAGGCGCAGCGCCTCTTCCGGGTCCCAGCGGTCCATGAACACGACCGTGTGCTTCGAATGCAACGAGTTGCCCGCGAACGTCGTGACCGCGGTGTGGTAGTTCGGCGACGTGCAGAGGTGCACGTTGTCGCCCGCGTGCGTGATGCCGAAGATCCCGAGCAGGAACGTGAACAGCTCCGCGCTCGTGTCCGGGTCGATGCCCGACAGCGCGCGCTTCACGCCCTTCGGCTTGCCGGTGGTGCCCGACGTGTAGTGCATCGCGGCGCCGGCGCTGCGGTTCTCGGGCATCGTCGTCGGTTGCGGGTCGACGACCTCGTCGAACGACCGGAAGCCCGGGATACTCCCGTGTGCGAGCCGGTTGGCCGCGGGGATGCCGGCTTCCTCGGCCGCCGCGCTCGCGAGATCGGCGAACCGCTCGTGGCTGATGAACACCTTGGCTTCCGAGTCCTGCAGGATGTACGCGACCTCGGGCGGCGAGAGCCGGTAGTTGATCGGCACGTAGTACCAACCGGCCTGCAGCGCGGCGAGGTACACGTGCATCGGGTGGCGGCCGTTCGGCAGGATCGCGGCCACGGTGTCGCCCTGCTCCATCCCGAGCGAGCGCAGCGCGTGCACGAGCTGGTTCGCGCGCGCGAGCACGTCGCCGGCGCGGTTCTCGGTGCCATCGGGATCGACGATCGCGATGTAGTCGGGGTCTTCTTCGCGTAGCTCCAGAAGCCGGCCATCGGCATGATCCTCCGGGAAGGCGGCGGGGCGCGCAGAGTAGAACACGTTCTCGTTTCGTGCCAGGCGACCCGGTTTCCTTGCTCTACTGTTCGCCCCCGTGACGACGCTCCTCGAAGACCTCACCACCCAGCACTGCACGGTCGAACGTGACGACCACGTCGTGATCCTGACGATGAACCGGCCCGAGAAGCGCAACGCGCTGTCGGGCGACATGCTCGCCGGCCTCGTGCTCGGCTACGAGTACATCGACGACAACCCCGACATCCGCTGCGCGATCCTCACGGGCGCCGGCGGCCACTTCTCGTCCGGCGCGGATCTCGTCGCGATGGGCCAGCAATCGACCGATCCGAAGGTGCAAGCGGTCATGGCCCGCGGCAACAACCCGCACTGGAAGGCGCTGCTGCGCGACTACCGGCTGTCCAAGCCGCTCATCGCCGCGGTCGAGGGCTACACGGTCGCGGGCGGCACCGAGATCCTGCAGGGCACCGACATCCGCATCGCGGGCGAAGGCGCGACGTTCGGCGTGTGGGAAGCCAAGCGCGGCCTCTTCCCGCTCGGCGGTTCCGCGTGCCGTCTGCCGCGGCAGATCCCGTACACGCAGGCGATGGACATCCTGCTCGCGTGCCGGCCGATCCCCGCGCTCGAGGCGAAGGAGATCGGCCTCATCGGCCGCGTCGTCCCGGAGGGCACCGCGCTCGAGGTCGCCAAGGCGGTCGCGGCCCAGGTCGCCGCGAACGCGCCGCTGTCGACCCAGGCGATCCTCCGTGCGTGGCGCGAAACCGAGCACATGAGCGACTTCGACGCGATGCAGCACCAGGACGCGATCGGGTGGGAGGTCTTCGCCTCCGAGGACGCGCAGGAAGGACCGCGCAGCGTTCGCGGAGAAGCGCGCACCCGAGTACAAGGGCCGCTGATGTCGGAAGCCGCACCCGGACTCCCCGACTCGCCCGCTTTTGCGCAGCCGGAGCGCGCCGCCCTCGCGACGTCGTTGCGTGCGCTCATCGACGCGACGATGACGATCGAAGCCGTCGAGGCCGAGACCCTGCTCGACATCGCGCGGGAGGTCGACCGACTCACGGTCCGGCTGGGCGGCGGCCGGGCCGAAGGTCCTGGCTACCAACCGCGCGATCACGGCGACTACCTCCCCCGCTCCCCCATCGTCGGCGAGGCGAGCCCGCTGTCGCCCCGCATCGACTGGGAGGCGGTGGACGGCGCGGTCGAGGGCCGGGGCGTGTTCGGCGCCGCCTACGAGGGTCCGCCCGGGTACGTCCACGGCGGGTGGATCGCGTGCGCCTTCGACGAGATGCTCGGGATCGCGAACATCAACGCCGGCCAACCGGGCATGACCGCCCGGCTCACGATTCACTACCGGCGCCCCACTCCGCTGTTCCGCGAGGTCCGGTTCCGGGCCTGGGTGGACCGCACCGAGGGGCGCCGCATCATGAGTCGAGCCGAGGTCTGGGCGGATGATGTACTGACCGCCGAGGCCGACGGCGTGTTCGTGCAACCCCGTCCGGAGCTGGCCCAGCAATACTTCGGGGATCCGCATTTCGGGCGGCCGGCCGCCGGCCTCTGACAGGCAACGAACACCCAGCACCAAAACATGACGCCGGAAGGCTGAAGTTGTCCCCCGAGAACGCCGATTATCCCGTGATGATCCGGTGCCCGGGCTGCTCCTACCTCGTGCCCCAAACCTGGGACACGTGCAGGCGGTGCGGGACGATGATCCGCGCCCAGGCGCCGGTCGTGGCCGCGGTGGCGCCCGTACGAGTGGGCGGTCCCCCGCCGCCGCTCCCCACGCTCAGCCCGCGCAGCGAGGCCCCGCCTCGCCCCAGCCCCGCCCGGCCCAACCTGGTCGACACGCCCGCGCCACCGCCGCTCGACGAGTTCCTCCCCGTCGCGTCGCCCACCGCACCGGCTGCCAGCGCGGCACCGCGCGACGTCGAGGACCTCCTGCCGTTGATCCCGGCCGAGGTCCCGATCACCAAGCAGAAGTACACGCTGCCCAAGTTCGACCGGAAGATGGCGCTCATCGGCGGCGGCATCGTGTTGCTGTTCGCGGCGATCGTGTTCGTCTGGATGCAGACGAAGGACGGCGTGCACGACGCCCTCGACGCGCCCGTCCAGGCGGTCCACAACGCGGAGCAGCTCGGCGCGCAGAACCAGCTCCTCAGCGCGCAGGAAGCCGCGCAAGCCGTGTACTCCGACGAGGGCTCGTTCGCGAGCGTCACGCCCGCCTCGTTGCAGAAGGCGGAGCCGGGCATCACGTGGGTCGCGGGGAATCAGGCGGCCTCGCCGGGCGAGGTCTCGGTGCAGGTCATCGACGCCGACACGATCGTGCTCGTCACCTCGTTGCCCAACGGTTCGTGCCAGGCGATCACGCAAGGCGCAAGCGGCACCGCACAGGTGCCCGCGGCGGCGCCGTGCATGGCGGCGACCGTCGAGGTGCCGGGCGACGGCGGCCACTCGGACGACTCGGGCAGCGTGCCCGACTCCGGCCTCCAGCCGTAACCCGCTTCGCCCCTCACCGCGCGGCGCGCGGCGCGGGCCTCCTACGATCCCTGCGATGGCGCTGCCTGAGCACGGGATGTCGACCGCGGACGTCATCGCGGCACTGACGGAGAAGCGCGCACGCGACGCGCGCTGGCAGGACGGCCGCACGTTCGGCATGGTCTACGACGGCGGCCCCGAGGTGCAGCGAGGTCGCGCGAAGCCGTCGGCCGCGATGTTCCTGCACGAGAACGCGCTGAACACCGCGCGCGTTCCCGAGCCTGGCCGAGATCCAGTCCGAGGTCGTCGGTGCGTGTCGCGGACCTGTTCCACGGCACGCACCGGGCGCGGCCGGGTTCATGACGTCGGGCGGCACCGAGAGCATCCTCATGGCGGTGAAGGCCGCGCGCGAGCGCGGCCGCGCCGAACGCGGCGTCGACCGCGCCCGAGATGGTCATCGCCGACGAGCGCGCACGCCGCGTTCCACAAGGCCGCGCACTACTTCGGCGTCGCGCGTGCACAAGGTGCCGGTGCGCGCCGACTGCCGCGCCGACGTCGACGCGATGGCCGCGCACGTGAACGACAACACCGTGCTCGTCGTCGGCTCCGCGCCGCAGTACCCGCAGGGTGTGATCGACCCGATCCCGGAGCTCGCCGAGCGTCGCGGCCGAGCGTCGGCGCGTCGATGCACGTCGACGCGTGCATGGGCGGCTTCGTGCTGCCGTTCATGGAGATGAACGGCGAGACCGTCCCGCCGTGGGACTTCCGCGTCGACGGCGTCACCACGATCTCGGCCGACATCCACAAGCTCGGCTACGCGCCGAAGGGCGCGTCGGTGCTCGTGCACCGCACGAAGGAGCTGCGCGCGCTACCAGACGTTCGTGTTCGACGACTGGCTCGGCGGGTTCTACGCGTCGCCCGGCATGCAGGGCACGCCGGCCGGGCCTGCCGATGGCGACGGCGTGGGCGGTCATGCACCACCTCGGCATCGACGGCTACCGGCGCCTGACCGCAGACCGACGATCGACGCGCGCCCGCCGGATGATCGCGGGCGTGCGCGCGATCGCCGGGCTGCGTCGTGCTCGGCGAACCCGAGGCCCAGATCGTGACGATCGCGATCGCGCCGGAGTCGCGAGATCGGCTCGACGTGTTCGCGCTCGGCGACGCGCTGCACGCACGAGGCTGGTTCCTCGACCGGCAAGCAGCCGCCCGACTCGCTGCACGCGACGGTCAGCGCCGGCAACGCACCGGTGATCGACGAATTCCTGGCCGACCTCGCGCGCGTGCGTGACCGAGACGCTCGGGAAGCGCGCCGGCGATCGCGCCACGAACTACGCAACCCTCGAGTAAGAACTGCAACACGTTCTAGGTGTGCGCTACGGTCCGCCTCGTGACGAGCGCACCCACTCGTGCGGGACGCGGGACGCGCGCCGCCGAAACCGCAGCCCGGAAGCGCCGTCTCCTCGACGCCGCCACCGCACTCGCGGCGGAAGGTGGATACGAAGCGGTGCAGATGCGCGACGTCGCGGCCCGAGCCGAGGTCGCGCTCGGAACGCTCTACCGCCACTACGCGTCCAAGGACCAGCTCCTGCTGGCCGCGCTCGCGCAACAGGCCGGCACGTTCCGCGAACGGCTCGACGCCCGGCCCCCACGCGGCGCGACCGCAGCCGAGCGCGTGTCCGACGTGTTGCGACACGCGTCGCGTGCGCTGGAACGCCAGCCCCGCGTGATCCAGGCGATGCTCATCGCGATGTCGTCGCCCGACGACACGGGCGCGGCGACGAAGCAGGACATCAACGCAACGCTGCGAGCGATCATCGGTGACGCGGTCGACGGCGAGCAGCTGCCGGACCTCGACGACATCATGCAGGTGCTCGGCTCGGTGTGGTTCGCGGAGCTGACGTTCTGGAGCACCGGGTTGCCGCGCGACCGTTCGATGGGCGACAGCCTCGCCCGCGCCGCGTCGCTCTTGCTCGGCTCGTAGCTGTTCGGCTCGTCGCCGGTCGGGACCTCGTCAGGCCCCGCTGCGCCGCGGATCCGGTCGCCGCGTCTGTGGCTGCGCGAGCCGCGGCATCACCAGCTCGGCCAGCAGGTCGACGTTCTCGGGATCGGACGCGTCCACGGGAGCCAGGATGACCCACGCCGCGCCCGCGCGTTCCAGTGCCTGCAACCGCCTCGCGACCCGCACCGGTCCGCCGTACACGACCTCGGGCCCGACCCGGCGCGTCGCGGATTTCTCGACGGCGTGATCGTCGTCGCGGCCGAGCAGGATGAGGCCACCCCACGTGCGCGTCACGCCCGGTGCGAGCTCGTGGACCTTGGCGGCGTTGACCGCGAAGCTCTCGACCGTGCCGCCCCACGTGTTCCATCCGTCGGCGAGCGCGATCGCCGCACCGACCCGGTGCACGTTCCCGCCCACCCACACCGGATAGCCACGATCGCGCGCGGCACGCACGCCGGCGACGAGCGCGGTGGACGCGCTCGCCCATCGAGCCGTGGCCGAGCCCGAACGCCTCGTTCTCGGCCCGGATCTGGTGGTCGCCCGCACCGAGCCCGGCGATCAACCGGCCCCGGCTCACACGGTGCACGGTGTCCAGCGCGGCGGTGAGCGACGCCGGCGGCCGCAGGGTGCGCGCGCGACGAGCGGACCGAGGTGCACCCGATCCGTCTCTGCCGCGACGGCGCCGAGCAGCGCGAAGCACTCGAGCGCGCCGCGCCGCGGGGGTGGGACATCGCGCCACATGTGGTCGTAGACGAACACACCGTCGATGCCGGCCGACTCGGCCCGCCGCGCCACCGCGATCGGCAGCTCGGGATCGTCGACGAACGTCGGGAGCGCGTAACCGATTCTCATCGTGACTCGGTCCTCATGCGGATGCGGCTGTCCGCGCGAGCAGCGCGGCGCCGACCGCGCCGGCGCGCTCGCCGAACACCGCGGGCAGGATCGGGATCTCGGGGCGGTACTGCGTGCCTTCGAGGCGGGCGCGGAACGCGGCGCGCAGCGGGTCGAACAGGAGTGGCCCCATCTCGACCACGCCGCCGGAGATCACGATGCGTTCCGGGTCGAGGATGTTGGCGAGGTTCGCGAGGCCGAGCGCGATGTTGTCGGCGTAGTGCGCGAGCAACTTCTGCGCGTCGATGTCGCCCTCGGCTGCCGCGGTCGCCACTTCCTCGCCGCTCACCGCGGTGAGATCTCCGCCCGCGGCCGCGAGGATGGTCGCGCCGCGGCCCGACGTGACGAGATCACGGGCCATGCGGCCGAGCGCGTTGCCGCTCGCGATCGCTTCCCAGTGGCCGAGCTCTCCGCACGCGCAGATCGGGCCGCCCCGCTCGACCGTCACGTGCCCGAACTCGGCCGCGAACCCGTTGGCGCCGCGGTAGATCCGCCCGTCCACGATCAGGCCGCCACCGATACCGGTTCCGAGCGTGACCATGCAGCGCGACGCGTGCGCCCGCGGCCGCGCCCTGCGTGTGCTCCGCGAGGGCGGCGACGTTCGCGTCGTTGTCGACCACGACGGCGCGACCGGTCGCGCGCGCGAGATCGGCGCGCAGCGGTGCTTCCCGGACGCCGGGGATGTTCGGTGCGTACGTGAGCCGGCCTTCGAAGTCGACGAGCCCGGCCGCGCCGACGCCGACCGCAGCACCCGGGGCATCGAGCTCGTCGATGATCGCGGCGCACACCTTCACGAGCGCGGCGAGCTCCGAGACCGGCGACGGCTTGCGCAGCTCCCGCACGATCGCGCCGTCGCGGTCGAGCACGACACCGAGCACCTTCGTGCCGCCGATGTCCAGGCCGATGGTCGCGCCCGAAGCGCTAGTCGACATCGATGCGACGGACGCGCGGTGCCGGCTCGTCGGACTTGCCCTGCAGCTGCTCCTCGACGAGCGAGTCGGCCGCGTCGATCACGGTGCGCGCCGCCGCAAGCAGTTCGTGCGCGGCGCGCCAGAAGTGCCCGAGCGCGTCCGACGCGGGCGGGTCGCTCGGAGTCGGGTCGCTCATACGAACTCGACCTCGAGGCGGTCGCCGGCGAGGCGGGCGCCCGTCGACTTCGCGTCGCAGCAGGCTGTCGGGCAACAGGAACGCGCGACGGTGCGGCCCGACCGTGAGGAACAGCTCCTCCTCACTCCGGCCGAGGCTCACGTCGTTGCGCTCGGTGAATGGAAGGTGCACCGAGAGCACCATGGTCTTGCCCACGGCATCCACGCGCAGCGGTTCGATCGCGGCCAGGCGGCTCGCGGGATCGCGATCGCCGTACAGCGTCGCGCCGAAGGCCGCGAGCTCGTCGAGGCCCGCGAGCTCGTGGCCGGCGAGCTCGGCCGCGAGCACGGGCAGCGGCCCGAACGCGTCCTCGATGAGCTCGAGGTGCGCGGACTGCGTCGCCTTCCAGCGCGCGAACCACGGGTCCGAGATCTCGTTCGGCAGCATTCGGTTCGCGATCACCGCGTCGACGTGGTAGCCGAAGAGCGAGAGGTACGTGAACGTGCGGCGGGCTTCGGCGACGACCATGCGTTCGGGGTTCACGACGAGTCGCGCGCTCGTGACGTCGCCGTCGATCAGGAGATCGCGGACACCGTCGAGTCGGTCGTAGAACTGCTTGATCGCCGCGAACACGCGGTCACCGGCGATCGGCAAGGACGTCAGCCGGTCGAGGACGGGACGCGCGAGCTTCGTGACCCGGCGCTGCGTCTCGAACACCCGGTCCATGTACCAGCTCAGGATGTCGGGGAGGGAGAGCAAACGGATGGTCTCGGCAGTCGGCGCGCAGTCGACGACAACCGTGTCGTACTCCCCCGATGTCGCGAACGCCTTGATGTCGGCGAGCGCGAACACCTCTTCGAGGCCGGGGACGACGGCGAGCTCCTCGGCTTCGACGGCATCGGCGCCCGCCCAGTCGAGCACGCCGACCATGTACTCGCGCACGTCGTCCCAGGCCTGTTCGAAGCGGACGCGGGCGTTCAGCTGCTGACCCCACAGCCTCGGCGCGATCGGCGTCGGATCGTCGCCGAGCGGCAGGTCGAACGCGTCGGCGAGCGAGTGGGCGGGGTCGGTCGACAGCACGACGGTGCGCTGGCCCGACGCCGCGATGCGAGCGGCGGTCGCCGCGGCGACGGTCGTCTTGCCGACGCCACCCTTGCCGGTGAACAGCAGGATTCGCATGGGGCCGGAAGGCTACCCGCGCGCCTCGTGTTCCTCCTAGGGCGCGAGCCCGGTCACTTGACCGACTCGACCTGCTTCTTCAACTCCTTCAGCGCGCTGCCCATGATCAGACCCGCAGCCCGCCGCTTCAGCAGGCCGGGCAACGGAACCGCGAGCTCGACGGTCAGCTCGTAGTGAACGCGTGTGCTGTCGGGGCCCTCGGCCTCGAAGCGGTAGCTGCCGTCGAGCCGGCGGAGCATGTCACCTTCGAGGAACTTCCACGAGAACGCGTCAGGGAGCTCGGTGTAGTCGTACTCGAGCAGGTAGCGGATGCTCTTGCCGAGTGCGGCGGCACGGAACTCCACCTTGGCGCCCCGTCCTTCGGCGTCGGTCTCCACCACGTTGGCTTCGCGCACGTCACGCGCCCACTCGGGATAGGACTCGAAGTCGAGGGCGACGTCGAGACAGCGGGCCGCAGGAGCCTCGACGCGGATGCGTTCACTCGCGGTGTCGGCCATGGCCAGCAGTATCCCTCATCTCCCGACGCGGCGGGGCGGAAACTCGCCGTGTCGCGCACCCCACAATCCGGCGAGGCCGAGCGGCAGCATGGGCACGAGCACGGCGAACGGGTTGAACCAGGCGGTGGCGATCGCGACGACGATGCTGGCCGCGACCGCGCCGAGCGCCTGCCTCTGGACTGCAGCCGGCGCCGATCCCTGTAGGAAGAAGAGGCTCGCAACCGCGATGTCGTCCCCGCGGCTCGAGCGCACGATCGCCAGCCCGAGCGCGTAGACCCAGATCGGGAGCGAGCACAAGAACAACGCAACGCAGACACCGAGCGCGATCGGATCGAACGCGTCGATGAAGATGTCGAGCACCCCGACGACCGCGAACAGCGCCACGCTCGCCCACGACAGTTGCACGATCCGCTCGCCTTTCACGCTCCTCCTCGTTCGTCGAACCGAGTGCGCCGGAATTGAGTACCTCGGTACTCAATACATCCGAGTGTGCGCCCGGCATGGTGATGGCACGCAGGGAGGGTGCCATGTTCCGCAGAGCCGCGACCATCTTCGCCGCCTTTCTCGTGGCGGGCAGCACCGGCGGTTGCGCCGTGATCGCGCGTTCGTCCCATCCCCCCACTCCCGTCGAGGGTGTGCTCGGCACGGGAGGCGTCAACTCGGGCGTCGCGCTGAGCGACGACGGCCGCTACGTCGCGTTCTCGTCGATCGCGTCCAATCTCGTCGGTGGCGACACGTTCGGGACGCTGGGCTGCTGCTCCGGGTGCCTCAGCGTGACGTGAGGTCGAGCGGCTGCAGCGCGTCGAGATCGCCGGCCGCCACGGCAGCCAAGCGTGCCTCGAGGAGGTCGTAGGAGAAGTGAGCCTCCGCCCGCCGGCGCGCGGCCGCGCCCATTCGCGCGCGCTGCTCGGGATCGGAAGCGAGCCGGTCGATCGCGGTGCGGACGGCACGGAGATCCTTCGGTGGGACGACGAAACCGGTCGCGCCGTCTTCGACCGCCTCGTGCGCCCCGCCGCTCCGACCCGCGACTGCGGGCACGCCACAGGCCGCAGCCTCGAGGAAGACGATGCCGAAGCCTTCGGCTTCGAGGCCGCCCCAACGCTCGCGGCAACACATCGCGAAGACGTCTGCGGATGCGTAGAGCGCGGCCAGGTCGGCATCAGGCACGCGGCCGAGGAACTGCACGCGCCCGCGCGCGTGACGTTCGAGTCGCTTGCGGTCCCGGCCCGCGCCCCCGATCGCGAGTTGCACTCCTTCGAGCGTCGCGCACGCATCGATCAGGATGTCGAAGCCCTTGCGCGGCACGAGGCGCGACAACCCGAGCACGAGCGGGCGGTCGGGGTCGAGGCCATGGCGACTGCGCGTGAGCTTCTTCGTTTCGTCGTCGACGGGATGGAAGCGGTCGACGTCGACACCGGGAGGTATGACGAGCCCGCGCAGTGGCCGTCCGGCTGCTCGTTCCGCCTCTCGGGCCGGGTAGAAGCCGGCCGCGATGATGCCGGCCGCGCCTCCGAGCACCCGGCGGGCCCACGTCCTGGATACGGGAACGCGTCCGTAGCCGGTGATCTCGGCGCCGTGCGCGACGACGACGTAGGGCGCCGCGGTGAGCTTGGGCGCCAGCACGCCGAGCGGGATCATGGGATCGACGAAGATCACGTCCGCGCGCGACTTCACGTGCGAGCGCGTCGATGCGGTCGCGAAGCTTCCTGGTCGGCCACAGCACTCGCGCCGACACGCGCTCGACCCGGAACCGCTGCGCCGCGTCCCACGCGCCCGCGCCGTCGAACTGGGTCGTCAGCACGGTCGTCGCCTCCGCCGGGAGACGACGCCACAGCTCGTAGAGGTACGACTGGATACCACCGTGCTTCGGCGGGAAGTCGTTCGTCACGAGCAACGACGGCATGACCCGACGCTACCCGCGCTGCGCGCGTCAACTCGCCGTGTGTTCGATCTCCAACGCCATCGCGAGCTCGGCGCGGCTCCGCACACCGAGCTTCGTGAACGCGCGCTGAAGGTGGTTCTCGACCGTGCGCTCGGCGATGCTCAAACGTTGACTGATGACCCGGCTCGTGAGGCCGGAAGCCGCGAGCGAGGCGACTTCGCGCTCTCGTTGCGACAGGAGATCCACCGGCGAACGAGTCTCTGCGCCGCGCGTACGGCGGCCGCGCCGATCTCGGACATGCTCCCTCCGACCCACCCGGTCGGGAGCGATGGTGGCGCTTCCCGCGCGCGGGCAAGGCCTATTCGTGCGTGAGTGGCGCCGGAACTTCGGCGCCGAGCGCCCCGGCCCGACTCGGGGCACGGCTTCGGGCCGCGCCGACACCGGTCCGCAGCAGCACGAGTCCGAGCACCGCGGTGACCGCGCCGGTCGCGAACGTGCCGCGATTGCCCGTGAGCGCGACGACGGCACCACAGATGAACGCGCCGACGCCCTGACTGAGGTCGAAGAAGGACGAGATCGTCGCGACAACCGAAGCGCGGTCCTGGTCGGTCCCGCGCTGCAGCGCGAGCAGCAAGAGGGCCGGATACATGAACGACATGCCGATCGCGAGGACGATCGTTCCGATCACGAGCCCCGCGACCGTCGGCCACGCGGCGACGAGGCCGATACCGATCGCGGCGAAGACCAACGCGATCGTTCCCGCTCGACGCCCGCCGATGCGGTCCGGGATGCGCGCGCCGAGGATGCGGACGCCGAGGATCAGCACGCCGTAGAGCAGGAAGATCGGGCCGGAAGCGATCCCGAGGTGGTCCTCGGCGTACAGCGGCATGAACGCGCTGAAGCCGGCCAGCGGGATGAGTCCCAGGAACAGCACTGTGCCGGGGAGCAATGCGGCCCGGTTGATGAGCTGCGTCCGCTCGTGCGTCGCGCGTTCAACCTCGCGCGTCGCGAGCCCGAGCAGTGCCGCGGTGAGCGCGAGGCCGGCGGAGACGAGCCACGCCAAGGTGTAGCGGTCATCGCCGCGTACGAGCTCACCGAGCGCGGGTCCGAAGGCAAGCCCGCCGTACACCGCAACCGACCAGTAGCTGACGGCTTCACCGCGCCGGTCGGCGGGTGAGAGGTCGGTGATCATCGTGGCCGCGCCGACGAAGAACGCCGCCTCGCCGATTCCCGTGACGACGCGCGCCGCGACCAGCCACCAGAGCGCGGGCACGAGGCCGTAGCACGCCGTCGAGGCTGCGACGATCGACGCACCGCCGACGATGAGCAGGCGCCGGCCCATCTGATCGCCCAACCGACCCGCGAACGGGCGCAGCATGATCGCGCCGAACGCGAACGTGCCAACCGCGACGCCGACGGCGATCGACCCCATGTCGAGTTGGTCTTCGACGTAGTGCGGAATGACCGGCGTCAACATCGCCAGCGCGAGGAAGTAGGCGAGACCGCACGTGACGACGAGAACGAAGCGGCGCGTCAGGAGCGACGCTCGCGTGGGTCCGCCGCTCACGTGCGCGAGTGCGCGAGTGCGTCGTCCCAGGAGGCGCGCTCGGCGATCAGCTTGCGGTACTGCATGACCTGGCGGGGTCGGTTGAAACCGAGCGCGCCGATGATCCGGTTCGTCGCGGCCGAACAGCGCCACGAACTGCCGGTCGTCGAGCGTGCCGTGCGCGACGTGCACGTGGGCGTCGCCCGCGATCGTCCCGACGGCCTGGATCTTGCGGTCGTACTGGTCGGACCACACGAACGGCACCGGCGCGAACGGAGTACCCGTGTCGCCCGCGAGCAAGCGCTTCGCCGCGTGCACGCCCTGCTCGGTCGCGTTGGTCCAGTGCTCGAGCCGCATGACTTGACCATCGAAGAGCGGGTTGGGCCAGCGCGCGACGTCACCCGCCGCGACCACTCCCGGCGCGGCGAGCATCGTCTCGTCGCACACGACCCCGTCGTCCAGCGTCAACCCGCTGTTTTGCAGCCAGCGCGTGGCCGGCGTCACGCCGATGCCGACCACCACGAGGTCCGCGTCGAGGGTGGAGCCGTCGCCGAGGCGGATGCGCTCGACGTGCCTGTCGCCGTCGATGCCCTTCACGTGGGTGCTGGTGCGCAGGTCGACGCCGTGCTCGCGGTGCACGGCCGCGATGACGTCACCGAGCGCGGGCCCGAGCCCGCGGACCATCGGGTGGGGCAGGCTCTCGAGGATCGTGACGTCGAGGCCACGCCCACGACAGGTCGCCGCGACCTCCGCGCCGATGAAGCCGGCCCCGATGACGACGACCTTCGGCCCCTGCTCGAGCCGGGCGCGCAGCGCCATCGCGTCGTCCAAGGACCGCAACGTGAACACCCCGTCGAGATCGGGATGCATCGGCAGCCGGCGCGCCACCGACCCGGTCGCGATGATCAGGCCGTCGAACGCGACCGTCTCGCCGTCGTCGAGCGTGATCGCGCGGGTCGCGAGGTCGAGCGCGGTCGCCCGCCGCCCGAGACGCCAGTCGAGGTCGAGGTCGTCGACGCCCTGCTTGCGCAGCACGATGTCGTCCGGCTCGGACGTACCGGCGAGCAGTTCCTTCGACAGCGGCGGCCGGTCGTACGGGAGGTGCGGCTCGGCGCCGACCGCAACGATCCGGCCGTCGAAGCCCTCGCGGCGCAACGTCTCGGCCGCGCGCAGACCGGCGAGCGACATGCCGACGATTGCGATGGTTTGCAGGGCGAACGCCCTCCTCGTGCGGTTCGCCGGACGATAGTCGGGGCCTTGTCACGACCTGCCCGTCGCCCCGTTCCAAGTGGCCGGGTACCTGACGCTCACGTCATACTGATGCGCCTTCGCTGCGAATTCCGGCGACCTCGGTAGGGTCGCCGCGCCCCTTCCGTCTCTCGTTTCCCCGGAGCTGCCGCATGCCCACCGATCGCCCGGCCGTCCCCGCGAGCCGCTCGGCCGTCGACGTCTCCGGTCGACCGCTGCGCCTCCGCGACGTCGACCTGCACACGTTCCTCAACCCGAAGACGATCGCGGTCATCGGCGCTTCGGAGCAGTCGGCGAAACCGAACTCGGTGATGACGCGCAAGTTCTCCGCGTGGGCCGCGCAGCACGGCGCGACCTTCTACCCGGTGCACCCCGACTTACGAGACCGTGCTCGGGCACAAGTGCTACGCGTCGCTGGAAGAGGTCCCCGGCGATCTCGATCTCGCGATCATCCTCACCGGGCGCGCCGTCGACACGTTCGAAGAGGTGCTGCAGCGCAAGGCGAAGTTCGCGGTGATCTTCGCGGCCGGGTTCTCGGAGACCGGCACCGAGGGCGAGAAGCTCGAGCGGCGCCTGGATGGGCTCGTGCGCTCGGGCGACGTGCGCCTGCTCGGCCCGAACACGAACCTCAACGCGTTCGAGGAGTTCCGCGCCGACCTCGAAGGCCCGTCGATCGCGCTGATCACGCAGTCGGGTCACCAGGGCCGCCCGGTGTTCCAGGGCCAGGAGATCGGCATCCGGCTCACGCACTGGGCACCGACAGGCAACGAGGTCGACCTCGAGTTCGCCGACTTCGCGCGCTACTTCGCCGATCAGCCGGAAGTCGGTGTCATCGCCTGCTACATCGAAGGGTTCAAGGACGGCCGCACGTTGATGCTCGCGGCCGATCACGCCGCGCAGCTGCGCAAGCCGATCGTGATGGTGAAGGTCGGCCGCACCGCGGCCGGGCCAGTCGATGGCCGCGTCGCACACCGGCCACCTCACCGGTTCGGACGCCGTCACGAGCGCGGTGTTCCGGCAGTTCGGCGTGACGCGCGTCGACGGGCTCGACGACCTCCTCGAAGTCTCGGCCGCGCTCGCGCGCACCCGCCCGGACGCGCCACCTACGTGGGCGAAGAAGCAGAAGCAACCGGGCATCTGCGTGTACGCGATCTCCGGCGGCACCGGTGCGCACATGGCCGACATGGTCGCCGCCGCGGGCCTGCAGATCCCCGATCTCACGAAGAAGTCGCAGCAGGCGCTGCACGACGGTCTGATCCCGAGCTACCTGCGCGTGTCGAACCCGGTCGACTGCGGTGGCCCGCCGGTCGCCGACTCGCGCGGCCGCAAGATCCTCGACGTCATCCTCGCCGACGACAACGTCGACATCGTCGTGATCCCGATCACCGGCGCGGTCGTGACGTTCTCGGAGCCGTTCACGCGCGACATCATCGACGTCGCCAAGACGAGCACCAAGCCCGATCTTCGTCGTGTGGGGTGCGCCCGTCGGGCACCGACGACACGTACTACAAGCGCCTGCTCGACGGCGGTCTGCCGGTGTTCCGCACGTTCGACAACTGCGTCGACGCGCTGTGCGCGCGTACCAGGACTACTGGACGTTCGCCGCGCGCTACCGCTCGCCGTTCGACACCGCGCCGACGACGCCGTCGCCGGCGGCGAAGAAGGCGCCGCAAGCTCCTCGCCGGATCTCGCGCCGGGTGAGGCGCTGTCGGAATGGCAGAGCAAGCAGCTGCTCAAGGCGTACGGCATCAAGTCGTCGAAGGACGAGCTGGTCAACTCGGCCGCGGCGGCGGTGCGCGCCGCCAACGCGATCGGCTTCCCGGTCGTGATGAAGGTCTCGTCGCCGGACCTGTTGCACAAGAGCGACGCCGGACTCGTCAAGGTGGGCGTCGGTTCGGCCAAGGACGTGCGCGCCGCGTACGACGAGCTGCTCGCGCAAGGCGAAGAAGGCCGATCGGCAAGCGCGCGGATCGAAGGCGTGCTCGGTCGCGAGATGGTCACCGGCGGCGTCGAGACGCTGATCGGCGTGTCCCAGGACGAGCTCTTCGGTCCGGTCGTGACCGTCGGCCTCGGCGGCATCTTCGTCGAGGTGTTCGGTGACGTGACGTTCCGCGTGCCGCCGTTCGACGAAGCCGAAGCGCGCGCGCGCGCTCGCTCGAGCTCAAGGGCTACAAGCTGCTCGCAGGGCGTGCGCGGCGCAGAAGCCGGCCGACATCGACGCGTTCGTCGACACGATCATGAAGGTGCAACGGCTGGCGATGGACCTCGCCGGTGACGTCGCGCGAGCTCGACATCAACCCACTCGTCGTGCGGCCGCGTGGCGCGGTCGCCCTGGATGCCCTGGTGGTCAAGAAGTGAGTCCCGACTCCCCTACGCTCGACGTCGAAGAGGAGCTGCGACGCGAGCTCGAGAACGGCGTGCTTGTGGCTGACGATCAACCGCGCCGACAAGGGCAACGCGATCCCCTTCTACGTGCGTGATCGCCTGATCCAGCACTTCCAGGACGCGCACGTCGACCTCGCGGTGCGCGGCGATCGTGCTGACCGCGGCCGGCGAACGGCACTTCTGCACCGGTGCCGACCTCTCGGTGCCGCAGCCGATGCAGGAAGCGCCCCGAGGGCGCGCCCGACCGAGTCGTCGGCGCCGGGATCAACATGATGCGCCGCGGCTTCGAGACGTTGATGCAGAGCGATCCAGGACTGCGAGAAGCCGGTGATCGTCGCGCTCAACGGCACCGCGGCCGGCGGCGGCGCGATGTTCGACGCTCGCGGCCGACCTCGTGATCGCGGCCGACAACGCCAAGATCATCCAGATCTTCGTGCGCCGCGGCCTCATCCCCGACGGCGGCGTCGCCTACCTGCTGCCGCGGCTCGTCGGGCTGCACAAGGCCAAGGAGCTGATCTTCTTCGGCGACGACCTCTCCGCCGTCGACGCGGAGAAGCTCGGCATCGTGAACAAGGTCGTGCCCGCCGCCGAGCTGCAGGCGACCGCGAAGGAGTGGGCCGAACGGCTCGCGAGCGGTCCGACGAAGACGATCGGCTGGTCGAAGAAGATGCTCCACGACGCGTCCGAGCTGTCGCGTCGCGACCACCTCGAGGAAGAGGCGATGCTCGTCGAGCTCAACACCATGACCGCAGGACTCCGCCGAAGGCATGACCGCCTTCCGCGAACGCCGCCAGCCCGACTGGAAAGGCTGGTGAACCCTTCCAGCTGGCGTCGGATCGCGCGCGAACGTCTCGACGCCAGTCGTCGGAGCGAGGACCATGGCGTGCCTGACCTGATCAACGACAAGACGGCGGTCGTCGGGATCGGGCAGACCGCGTTCGGCAAGGGGCTCCCGGACACCGAGCTCTCGCTCGCGTGTCAGGCGATCGCGCTCGCGCTCGACGACGCGGGCATCGCGCCGGAGGAGGTCGACGGGCTCGCGCAGCTACACGATGGAGCCGAACCGCGAGGTCGAGGTCGCCCGCGACGGTCGGCCTCGGCGACATCACCTACTTCTCACAGGTCGGCTTCGGCGGCGGCGCGGGCTGCGGCGTGATCGGGCAGGCCGCGATGGCCGTCGCGACCGGGCAGTGCACCGTCGCGGTGGCGTGGCGGGCGCGCAAGCGGGCCGATCCCGCGAGCCGGCCGTGGGCGCAAGCCGAAGCGCGCCTCGCCGACAGCGGCCAGTGGACGCGCCCGTTCGGCATCCTGCGCCCGGTCGACGAGATCGCGATGCTGATGCGCCGGTACATGCACGAATACGGCGGCACGCGCGACCACCTCGCGAACGTCGCGCTCGCGTTCCGCAAGCACGCGAGCATGAACCCGGCCGCGACCATGGGTCACAAGCCGATGACGCGCGAGGACTACATGGACGCGCGCTGGATCTCCGAGCCGCTGTGCCTCTTCGACAACTGCCTCGAGACCGACGGCGCGCTCGCCGTCGTGATCACGAGCGCGGACCGTGCGGTCGACACCGAGCAGCCGCCCGCGTGGATCCACGCGTTCGCCCAAGGACTGCCGCCGCAGCACCAGACGATGACCAACTACTTCACCGACGATCCGCTCCGCGGTCCCGGCGTGGACCGCGGCGAAGCGCCTGTGGGCCAACGCCGGTGTCGGTCCCGAGGACGTCAAGGTCGCGCAGCTCTACGACGCGTTCAGCCCGCTGATCCCGCTCTCGCTCGAGGGCTACGGCTTCTGCGGGCGCGGCGAGGGCGGCCCGTTCACCGACGACGGCGCGATCGAGGGCCCCGACGGCCGGCTGCCGGTGAACACGAGCGGCGGGGGCATGTCCGAGGCGTACGTGCACGGCTTCAACCTCATCCTCGAAGGCGTGCGCCAGATCCGCGGCACGTCCACGTGCCAGGTCCCGAACGCCGACGTGTCGCTCGTCACGAGCGGCGAAGGCGTCCCGACGTCCGCGCTCCTGTTCACGAAGGAACGCGGCGTGATGGAGAGCGGCTGGCTGCTCCCCGATCTCTCGACGAGCCCACGTCCGCGCCGTTCTGGGAAGGGACCGCGCGCGGTGAGCTGCTCGTGCAGGCGTGCGGCGCGCTGCGGCCGCCGGCGCATGCCGCCCCGCCCGATGTGCCCGCACTGCCAGTCGACCGACGTGAAGTGGGACGCGACGAGCGGGCCGCGGTCGCGATCTGGTCGTACATCGTCCCGCACCCGCCGCTGCTCCCCGCCTACTCCGAGTTCGCGCCGTACAACGTGATCATCGTGGAGCTCGACGAGGATCCGCTGATCCGCTTCGTGGGCAACCTCGTCACCGACGCCGACGGCGCGATCAACGAGATCGATCCCGCGACGATCACGATCGGCGAACCCGTGCGCGTCGTGTTCGCCAAGGTCGAAGACGTGTTCCTCCCCCGCTGGGTCCGAGCGTGAAGGACACGTATCCGCTCGTTCCCGAAGGTGTCGGCGACTACCCGATCAAGGTCGGGAGCATGCTGCTCACGCTCGTCGACCCGCACGAGGGGTACGAGCGCGCGTACAACCGCTGGTACGAGCGCGACCACTTCTACGCGGGCTGCATGATCGGCCCGTGGCTCTTCGCGGGCAGCCGCTGGGTCGCGACGCGCGAGCTCAAGGACGCGCGCTGGCCCGACTGACGACGAGACGATCGCGAGCCCGCCCGACGCCGGTTCGTACGTCGCGATCTACTTCGTCGAGCAGGGTCATCACGAGGACCACTTCTCCACGTGGGCCCGACCGCAGGTGAACGCGCTCTACGCCGAGGGCCGCGGCTTCCCCGAGCGCCGGCACATCCACACGATCCTGTTCGACCACCTCGGCGCCGACGTACCGCGACGACGACCCGGTGCCGGTCGAGCTCGCCCTCGACCACGGCTACGACGGCATCGTCCTGGTCTGGTTCGACGGCATCGGCCGCGACGCGCGCCGGCTCCACGACGAGCTCGCGCGACGGGCGGTCCCGGATCTGCTCGCGGGCTCGACCATCGAGATCGTCAGCTCGTGGACGCCCTCCCCGGGCGAGAACGAACCGCGCAACGTGCCGATGGACCTCGGCAGCAAGGCCGGCGGCCCGGAGCGCCTGCTGCAGATGCTGTTCGTGAAGGGCGACGTCCGCGACACGCTCGCGGCCGTGCGCGCCTACACCGACCGCGTCGAGTCCGAAGGCCTCGCCACCACGCACCTCGTGGCGCCGTTCTTCCGCACCGTCGTCGGCACCGACACCTACGTCGACCAGCTCTGGTGAGCTGACACGCACACCGTCCTCGCGCGCCCGGCGTATCGTGCGCGGGATGGCCGTCGGACCGCGTCGACGTCGACCGCGTGCTGACCGCGATCGCTGACGCGGGTGCCGCCCGCGGAGTTCCGGCTCGTCGGCAGCGCATCGTCCGCGTTGCGAGGAATCGTGATGCCGGTCGCGACATCGACATCCTCTTTCGCGATCGGATCGATGTCGATGCGTGGTTCGACGCCTTGTCGATCGAGTTCGAGGTCGAGACGGCCCCGGCATGGATCCCCGATGCGAGCCAGTACTTCGCGCGGCTCCACGCGCCGGAGATCACGATCGAGCTGAGCACGGTCGAGGTCGCGACGGATCGCGACACGATGGAGTGCTTCGGCACCGGTCCGTGGGAACACTTCGACCTCATCGCGTGTGGCACCGGCCGCGTTCCGGCGGTCGCGAGTGAGCTCCGTCTGCTCACGGAGATCGCCCGCGGACGCGGAGACCGGTACCGAGCGATCGCCGGCCACCTGCGAATCGTGGGCTGCGATCAGGCGTTGATCGAGCGCGGCCTCGCGGACATCGGGGCGTCACCGAGCGACGTCGAGCGTGTCCTTGCCGACGTGTCGCGGCCTAGGTTCGAGCGATGACTTCAACGTTGGCAGGAAAGGTCGCGCTCGTCGCGGGCGCGACACGCGGAGCCGGGCGAGGGATCGCGGTGGAGCTGGGCGCGGCCGGCGCGACCGTCTACTGCACCGGCCGCACGACCCGCGCGCAACGTTCGGAGATGCAGACGGCCGGAGACGATCGAGGAGACGGCCGAACTCGTCGACGCCGCCGGCGGGCGTGGCATCGCGGTGCAAGTCGACCACCTCGTACCTGACGAGGTAGCCGCGCTGGTCGCGCGCATCCGCGCCGAACAGGGCGCGCTGCACGTGCTGGTGAACGACATCTGGGGCGCGACCACGATGGAGTGGGACAAGACGGTCTGGGAGTCCGACCTCGACATCGGGCTGCGCACGTTCCACCTCGGCGTCGACACCCACGCGATCACGAGCCACTTCGCGCTGCCGCTGCTGATCGAGCAGCCCGGCGGCCTCGTCGTCGAGGTGAACGACGGGACGACCGAATACAACGCGACCAACTACCGGGTCTCGTTCTTCTACGACCTCGCCAAGGCATCGGTCAACCGCATGGCGTTCGCACTCGGACACGAGCTCGCGCCGCACGGCGCGACCGCGGTCGCGCTGACTCCGGGGTGGCTGCGGTCGGAGGAAATGCTCGAGAACTTCGGTGTCACCGAAGCCAACTGGCAGGACGCCACCAAGGTCACGCCGCACTTCGCGATCTCCGAGACGCCTTCCTTCGTCGGTCGCGCCGTCGCCGCGCTCGCCCAGGATCCCGACGTCGCCCGCTGGAACGGTCAATCGCTGTCGAGTGGCGCGCTCGCACGGGTGTACGGCTTCACCGATCTCGACGGCAGCCGGCCGGATGCGTGGCGCTACTTGGTCGAGGTCCAGGATCCGGGGAACCCGGCCGACGTCACCGGCTACCGATGACACGCGTTCCCGAGGCGCTGCTCGTACACCTGCGTCGGGCGAGAGACACCGCGGATCGCGAGTACGCGGAACCGCTCGACCTCGACGGGCTCGCGGCGACTGCGGGCGTCTCGAAGTACCACTTCCTGCGCTGCTTCGCGGCGACGTACGGCAAGACGCCTGCGCGTGTACCTCACCGAGCGCCGGATCGAGCGCGCACAGGACCTGCTGCGCGCGACGAACCTCACCGTCACCGAGGTGTGCCACCGCGTCGGCTACACGAGTCTCGGTTCCTTCAGCTCGAAGTTCCGTGACCTCGTCGGCGTCTCGCCGTCGCAGTACCAGGCGAAGTTCGCCGACGGCGCGCCGCGCATTCCCGGTTGCTACGTGTTCATGCACGGGCTCAGCGATCGACGGAAGGATTCCGCAATTTCGGAGAAGCGTCCTCGTAGCGACCCGGTCGTAGGTTGACTGCATGATCACCAACATCTCGCTGTTTACCCTGTACGTCACCGACCAGGACGAGGCCAAGAAGTTCTACGTCGACGTGCTCGGCTTCGAGGAGCGGTCCGACATCAAGATGGGCGAAGGCTTCCGTTGGGTCACCGTCGGTCACCCGTCGCAGCCCGAGCTGCAGGTGACGCTCATGACTCCCGGGCCGCCGCTCGAGCGACGAGATGGCCGACGCGATCCGTCGCTCGCTCGCGAACGGCTCGATGAGCGGGTTCGGGCTCGCGACCGACAACTGCCAGAAGCTGTACGAGGAACTGCTCCGCCAAGGGCGTCGAGTTCGTGCAGCCGCCGTCCGAACGGCCCTACGGCGTCGAAGCCCTCATGCGCGACAACTCCGGCAACTGGCTCGTCGCTGGTCGAGCCGCGCGAATTCACGCCCGAGGACTTCGGCACCGACTGGACGCCGGACTCCTGACGCCCGATCAGCGGGTCGACGAGCGCGGCGATGAGGGCGTCGGCCACGAAGTCGCGGTAGCGCGCGTTCGACCAGCGGCGGCCGTCGACGAGCAGCTCGTAGAGCTCCACCGCGGTGTACGTCCACAGGATGTCGCGCGCGTCGTTGCGGCGGATGCCGTCGCGCAGGGATTCGCTCTCGGCGAGGTGCGTCGCGAACGCGGTCATGCCCGTGAGGCGTTCGCGCTGCAGCTGGTCGTGGACCGCGGCGATGTCGGGATCGACCGCCGCAACCGAGCGCACGAGCAGCTGGATCGGCGCGGTGCGTGCCATCGACGTCGCGAGATGCCGCGCGTACATGCGCAGCTTCTCCGCCGGATCGGGCTGCGCGTTGATCGCGCCGACGAACTCGCGGTCCATGAGCGGCACCGGCTCGTCGTCGCCCGCGATCGCGACGTCGAACAGGGCCTTCAACAGTCCCGGCTTGTTCTTGAACGCCTTGTAGATCGCCTCGACCGACACGCCCGCGTCGACGGCGATCGCGGCAACCGTCGTCGCGCCGTAGCCGTCGGCGAGGAAGTGATCGCGCGCCGCGGCGAGGATGCGGGCGCGAGCCGCGCGGGCCTGCTCCTGCCGCCGGCTGGCGTCGTAGGCACGCCGCTTGACACGTTCGCTCATTCGGTACAAGCTCCTATATTAGATACGAGTAATGGTATCGGATTAGGAGGATCCCGTCATGGACACCAACGCGAACAAGCAGACCGTGCGCCGGGTCTTCGAGGAAGGCTTCACCGCCGGCCACCTCGACGTGGTCGACGAGTGCCTGGCCCCGGGCGCCGTCGACCGCCACGAGTTCACCGACGAGGAGGGCGACTTCCGGGGCCACCTGAAGGCGATCATCACGATGTTCCGCGCGTCGTTCCCGGACCTGCCGATGTCGGTGGACGACCTCGTCGCCGAGGGCGATCGGGTCGCGGCACGCGTGATCGCTCACCGGCACGCACACCGGCGAGCCGTTCCTCGGCATCGCCCCGAGCGGCAACCGGGTGAGCGTCGAGCAGTTCCACATCGTGCAGTGCAACGACGCCGGCCAAGGTGTCGTCCACTGGGCCGCGGTCGGCGAAGACGACCTCATGCGCCAGCTCGCCGCCACCACCGCGCTCAGCCCGAGCTGAGGCCGGCTCCCAGGAAGCTCACGGCGGGCGCACGAGCAGCTCTCGGGTGGGCGCGGCAAGGTATCGGAGTCCGCACCCCACCCAGGAGCGCTCATGGCACCCCGCCCGCACCACCCGCACGAGGACGCCGTCGACGACCACGATCGCGGGTTGGCGTCGAACATGGCTCCCTCGCTCTCGTCCGAGCGGCCTACGGCCAGCGGGCCTTCGCTGCGTCCGCACGTCATCGACCTCTCGACGCTCGTGCACCGCCGGCAGGCGCTGAAGTTCCTCGGCGGCGCCGCCGTCGTGGCGGTCGCGGCCGCCTGCGGCAGCAGCAACAACTCCGACTCGAAGGCCGCGAGCACGACCTCGTCGACCGCGGCCGGTTCGTCGTCGTCGACGACGACGTCGACCGGGAGCGGATCGAGCACGACGCCGATCCCCGAAGAGACGGCCGGGCCGTATCCCGGGCGACGGCACCAACGGTCCGAACGTGCTGACCGAGAGCGGCATCGTGCGCACGCGACATCCGGTCCAGCTTCGGCTCGTCGAGCGGCACGGCCGAGGGCGTCCCCGCGCACGGTGAAGCTCACCGTCGCTCGACAGCGCGACCGGCGGCGCCCTGGCCGGCGCCGCCGTGTACCTGTGGCACTGCGACCGCGACGGGAACTACTCGATGTACTCGCAGGGCGGCCGCGGACAGAACTACCTGCGCGGCGTGCAGGAAGCCGGGAGCGACGGTTCGGTCACGTTCACCACGATCTTCCCGGCCGCGTACTCGGGCCGCTGGCCGCACATGCACTTCGAGGTGTACCCGAGCCTCGCCGAAGCGACGAAGGCGGGCACACCGGTCGCGACCTCGCAGCTCGCGCTCCCCGAGGACGCGTGCAACCTCGTCTACGCCACCGACGGCTACGAACAGAGCGTCACGAACCTGGCCCGCACCTCGCTCGCGACCGACATGGTGTTCAGCGACGGCGTCTCGCAACAGACGCCGACCGTCACCGGCAACGTCACCGACGGCATGACCATCACGCTGAACGTGCCCGTCTAGGGTCGCGCCGAGCACGGCCTCGACGCGTGCGACGGCCGCGAGCAGGTCGGGACCGAGCGCGCGCAACACGGGCTGCACGTCGTCGAGTCCGGCGCGCGGCGAGCAGATCCTTCTCGTTCAGGTACCACTCGCCACGCGCGCGGACATCCGCGCGTGCGCGGTCGCGAGGGCGGCGACCGCCAGGTTGCCCGCGCACGCGACCGCGTCGTCGCGTCGGGCATGGGCGTCGGCGAACTTCAGACCGCCGATCGCGAGCCGGTGCCAGAACTCGGGCGCGCGTGCCCGGAGCGCCGCCGGGAACTCGGGACGCGGCAGCGAACCGACGAGGTGGCGGTTGATCGCGAGCTCGGCCGCGTAGCTGTACGTCGGCGCGCCCGCGACGTAGCCCACTTCCCGGAACACGCGGAACCTTCCGGCCTCGGCATCGGCCGTCCACTCCTCCACCGTTGCGAGGTCGCGGTAGACGAGGTCGACGCGGGCGCCGTCGATCTCGAGCCACGCGCCGCCGTTCGGGACGGTCCCCCACTCCCCCGGCGCGAACACCTCCCCGGCGAAACCGAGCGCGCGGACGTCCTCGGGATCGATCGGGGTGCGGGAGTAGAGCCCGAAGTCCCAATCGGAGTGCGCGCGCGCCGTGCCCGCCGCGCGCGCGACCCGCCCAGCGTCACCACCTCGCACACCGGGGATTTGCGCGAGGCGCTCGGCGAGGTGCTCCATCAGCGCACGAACCGCAGCTGACCGGCGTGCCGGGTGTATCCGATGCTCGTCCAGAAGCGCACCGCGTGTTCGTGCTCGCCGACGACGAGCGCGGTGATGCGCCGGCAGCCGAGGGCGCGCAGGCGCGCCTCGCCCGCGGCCGCGAGCGCGGCCGCGATGCCGTTGCGCCGGAGGTCGGGCACGACGGCGAGCCGGTACATGTCACCCCGCCAGCCGTCCCACGCGGCGATCAGCGTGCCGACGACGACTCCGTCGACTTCCGCGACGAGGAGCGCACCGGGATCGAACCCGAGCAGCCCGGCGATCGACTCCTCGTCGTCGGTCGCACCCGGCGCCGCGCCGGCGTCGCGCCACACCGCGAGCACGCGCGGCGCGTCGTCGTTCGTGGCCGGACGGATCACCATCGCGCGATCTCCGCGAGCGTGGCATGCGTGAGCTCCACGAGGTCGCGCGGCGCGAGCTCGATCTCGAGCCCGCGTCGACCGCCGCTCACGAACACGGAGTCGTGTGCAGACGCACTCGCGTCCACGACCGCGTCGAGCCCTCGCTTCTGACCGAGCGGACTGATGCCACCAAGGACGTATCCGGTGAGTCGCTGCGCGTCGTCCGGTTCCGCCAAGCCGGCTTGCTTCGCCCCGACCGCGTTCGCGAGCGCCTTCAGATCGAGCTGCGCGGCGACCGGCACGACGCCGACGACGTGGCGTCCGTCGGTGGTGGACGCGATGAGCGTCTTGAACACGCGCGCCGGGTCGACACCGAGCTGCTCCGCCGCCTCGGCGCCGTACTCCGCGCCGGCGCGGTGGGCGTACTCGTGCACGCGGAAGTCGATGCTCGCGTGTTCGGCGGCGCGGGTGGCGGGCGTGGCGCGTGCCATCCGCTCGACGCTACCGAGCGGCGCGTGACGCGCCCTGCGGAATATGTCGGGACGCGAAGCGGCCCCGGTCCGAAGACCGGGGCCGAACCTTCGCTGCCGTCCGAGCGGGGGACCCGGTACCGGCAGGCCGCAGGCCAGGGGGGACTGACTGCGGCGCGACCTCGGGGAGGAGGTCTCAGGCCGCCTGTTCGACGCGACCTTCCTCGCTCAAACGCAAACGATCCAAGGTTCGTTCCCACCGGAGCTGACTGACGAGCCAGGAGATCGCGTCGCGGCGATCGTCGTTGAGACTCGTGACCATGGTGTTCAGTGCAGGCTGCATATCTCGACCTCGGGGACTGGTGTACGTTTCGCGGAGTAGTTGCTGTCTGAGCCCCGGCTGGCGTAGTCAGGGCTGGCAGAGTGACAACTCTGGCGTGAGAACACTGTAAGTATCTACTCTCAGTGTCAACACTGTCAAGTCGTGGGTATTTCACCCGGAGGCCGGTTTTGGCGCCCACCTGGAGGATCGACGAGCTCGCCCAGCGGGCCGGCGTGACCGTGGACACGATCCGCTACTACGCCCGGGAGCAGCTCCTGCCCCCGCCGGAACGCGCCGGGCGGCACAAGCTCTACGGCCCCGAGCACCTCGATCGGCTCACCCAGATCCGGGACCTCCAGGCGCAGCGCTTCTCGCTCGCCGCGATCCGGGCCGTCCTCGATGCCGATCGCCCCGGGCTCGAGCGGCTGTTCGGCGGGGACAACCGCCGCCAGCTGTCGCTCGCCGAACTCGTCGAAGAGTCGGGGGTCAACCCCGAGATCGTCGACGGGCTCCGCCAGGTCGGCCTGCTCCCCGACCCGGCCGAATTCGGCGCCGAGGCCTACGACGACGCGGACCTCGGGGTGCTGAAAGCCGTCGCCGAGCTCCAGGCCGTGGGCATGCCACCCGAGATCCTGGTGGAGCTGGGCGCGATCTACGTGCGCCACTTCCGCGCGCTGCAGCACGACGTGCACGACATGCTCTCGGGCAAGACGCGCGCCGACTGGGACCCGGCCGAGCTGGTCGTCGATCCAGCAACAGCTCACCGCGAACACGTCACGCATGATCCCGGCCACCGACCAGGTGCTCAACTACGTGCACCAGCGCACGATCCAACGCCTCACGTTGGAAGCGCTGAAGACCGCAGCCGAAACCCACACCGGGGTCGGCGGCGTGCGTGTCGCCGACGAACCGACCCGACGTAGCGCGCCGCCCTAGCGTGTCGATGTTCCAGATGCGCGCCGCGTTGCCGCCCGTGATGAGGCGCTTCTCCTCGATGGGGAGGTGGCCCATCGTCTCCTCGATCACCTTGCGCGAGTACGGCCAGTCGTTGCCGTGGTGCGGGTAGTCGCTCGACCACATGATGTTGCGCACACCGGCCTGCTGGCGCAGCGCGATGCCGGAACGGTCGGTGATGAACGACGCCGCGTTGTTGCGGTACCAGTAGAACGACGGTGGTTCGGTGAGCGGCAGGTCGCCCCACACCCGGTTGCGCCACCAGCGGTCGTCGAGCGCACTCGAGGAGGTGCGGGATCCAGCCGACACCGGTCTCGATCCAGCACACCTGGAGCTCGGGGAAGCGTTCGAACACGCCCGTGAACAGCATCGACGAGATGTTGCCGGCGGCCATCGAGAACACGTGGCTCATGCCGCCGATCGCCTTGGCGCGGGTCGCCTCGCTGCGCATGTCGTAGAGCTGGTTGCCGGACTTCGCCGCGGCCTTGCGGCTGTTGGCCCGCTGGCGGCGGCTGATGATGTTGATGTGGATCGACACCGGGAGGCCTTCGTCGACCGCCGCGGCCCAGAACGGGTCGTCGTCGCGCGAGAGGTTGTCGGCACCCGACGGCCAGTTCGAGATCAGCACGCCCTTGGCGCCGCGCGCCTTCGCCTTGCGCAGCGCGTCGATCGACGTGTCGATGCCGAGCGACGGGATCTGCGCAAGACCGATCAAGCGCTGCGGCGTCGGGCGCGCAGAACTCCTCGAACAGGAAGTTGTTGTACGCCTCGATGCCCGCGAGGACGAAGTCGTCGTCGTCGTCACCGAGGAAGTGCGACATCGTGCGCTGCGGCGGGAACAGGACCTCGGCGTAGACGCCGTCGCGGTCCATGTCCTTGACGCGCTCTTCGCCGTTGTAGCAACCGGCGCGTGCTTCTTCGTAGGTGACGCCGAACCACCGGAACTTGTCGAACGGCATGCCCGGCGTCGACACGAGACCGATCGGGTCGGGATCACCCCCGACCGCCGTGAGCCACGCGTCACCACCCTCGGGGTCCTTGATCAGCTTCGGCGCCTTTTCCTGGAACTTGGACGGCAGCCAGTTGTCCCAGATGTCGGGCGGCTCGAGGATGTGGCAGTCGGCGTCGACGATCCGCGGTTGCTCCGGGCGAGATTGTTCCGTCATGCAGCAGTTCCCCTTCCGAACCTAAGCTGACACGAGCGTCAGTTTAGGGGGAGGATCGCCGCGTGTCGCAAGGCTTGCTCGATGGCCTACAGGTGCTCGATCTCGGGCACGACCCGGCCGCGCGAGCCGGGCGCATCTTGTCCGACCTGGGCGCGTCGGTCGTCCCGCGTCGTGCCGCCGAGCGGCGACCCCCTGACCGGGAACGTCGCGCGCGCGTGGAACGCGGGCAAGGCGGTGCACGCGCTCGCCGCCGACGATCCCGCGCTCGCGGACCTGCTCGCCGGTGCCGACATCGTGTTCGACACCCCCGGGTACCCGGGCGTCCACCAACTCGACCCGAGCCGCGCCCCGGACGCGATCTGGGTGCAGCATCACGCCGTTTGGTAACGAGGGGCCGCGCGCCGGGTGGCGCGCCACCGACCTCGGCGTCATGGCGGCGTCTTCCAACATGTTCTGCACCGGTGATCCCGACCGCGCGCCCGTGCGATCCAGCGAACCGACTGCGTACGCGCACACCGGCCCGGAAGCCGCGTTCGCGGCGCTGACCGCATTGTGGACCGGCGCACCGCAGCGGGTCGACGTCTCGATGCAGGAAGTCGTGCTCGTCGCGAACATGGCGACGCCGGCCCGCTTCCCGCAGACCGGATTCCGAGGTTCCCGGCGCGGCGCCAACATCGGCCGCACGCGCGAGATCTGGCCGACGCTCGACGGCTTCGTGTCGTTCGGGCTGCGTGGGGGCAAGGCACGCGTGCCCAGCCTCGAGCTGCTCTCGAAGCTGACGGGTGACGACGCGTTGATGGCCCGGGACTGGAACGACTTCAACCAGAACACCGCGACCGACGAGGAGCTGCACGCAATCGAGCAGCCGATCGCCGCCTACTTCGCGACGCACACGATGCAGGAGCTGTACGACATCGCGTGCGAGACGAACCTCATGCTCGCACCCGCGAACTCGCCGCGCGAGATCTACGCATCGGCCCAGCTCGCCGCGCGCGAGCTTCTTCGGCCCGGTCGGCGATGTGGAGCGGTTCCCGCAGACGTTCGTCACGGTGCGCGCCGCCGACGGCGAGGTCGCACCCGTGCGCCCGCCCGCATCGCCCCGACTGTTTGCACCCCGGACGGCCCCAGCGGGGCGTGAACCGTTCAAACAGTCGGGGAAGGCGTGGGCCGGCGTTCGGATCCTCGAGTTCGGCTCCGGTGCAGCGGGGCCGATCGCGACGCGGTACTTCGCCGAGCACGGCGCCACGGTCCTGCGGGTGGAGTCGAAGTCGCGGCCCGACTTCCTTCGGGTGTACGCGCTCGGTCCCAACAACCCGCACGGGCTCGAGGGCGCGCCGATGTACGACGGGCTTGAACGTCGGCAAGCGCAACGTCACGCTCAACCTGAAGCAACCGGATGCAGTCGCACTCATACGCCGACTCGTCGTGGAATGGGCCGACGCGGTCGCCGAGAACTTCGCGCCGCGCGCGATGCGCGGCTTCGGGCTCGACTACGACGCGCTCACCGCGATCCGCCCGGACGTCGTGATGGTGAGCGCATGCCTGAACGGCCAGACCGGTCCGCACCGCGACTACCCCGGCTTCGGCGGTCAGGGCTCCGCACTCGCGGGCTACAACGCGCTCACCGGTTGGCCCGATCGGGAGCCTGTCGGCCCGAGCGGCACGATCACCGACTCGCTCGCACCCCGCTACGTCGCGACCGCGCTCGCGGCCGCGCTGCTCTACCGGCGCCGCACCGGCCATGGCGCGTACGTCGACCTCTCGCAGGTCGAGTCCGCCGTCTACAGCCTGGCGCCGTGGTTGCTCGACTACGCCGTCGACGGTGTCATCCGCCTGCGCACGGGCAACCGTCGCGCCGGCGCGGTGCCGCACGGCGCGTTCCCCTGCGTCGACGAGAACGGCGTCGGCGACCGATGGGTGGCGATCGCGTGCCACGACGACGCCGACTGGACCGCGCTCGCGCGCATCATCGGCATCGACGACCCGGCGCTCGCCACCGCCTCCGCCCGCACGGCCCTTGAGGACGAGGTCGAAGCGCTGGTGGGCGCGTGGACGCAGGCCCGAACCCGCGGCGAGGTCGCGGCGCTCCTGCAGGCGGCCGGGCTGGAAGCGGTGCCGGTCGAAGACTTCGGCGACCTCCACGAGGATCCCCAACTCGCCGCGCGCGGTCACTTCGAGACCCACGAGCATCCGTTCCTCGGCGTGGGCCTCTACGAACGCAACGGCTTCCGCCTGTCCGGCTCGGAATCCGGCTACGACCGGGCCGGCCCCACGCTCGGCCAGGACACCGATTGGGTGCTCGGTGACCTGCTGGGGCTCGACCCCGATGCCATCGGCGCGCTGCGCGCGTCGGGCGCGGTCGAATAGCCCGCGCCGGCGCCGAGTCAGGAGACGAGTCCGGCCCGCTGCGCGAGCGCGGCGGCCTCCGTGCGGTTCGCGACGCCGACCTTCCGCAGGATGTTCGAGACGTGCACGCTCGCCGTCTTCACGGAGATGAACAGCTCGCGCCCGATCTCGCGGTTGGTACGACCGAGTGCGACCAGGCGAAGGACCTCGACCTCGCGGTCGGTGAGGCCGAGCGCCTCACCCGGGCCACTCGACGTCTCGTTCGCACCCGCGCGCTCGAGCAGCAGATCGAGGCGTGCGAGCAGTGGGAGCGCGCCGGCGCGAGCCGCGACTTCGCGTGCGGTGCGCGCGACCTGTCGCGCGCCGAGCCGGTCGCCCGCATCGAGCAGCGCACGCGCCATCTCCGCGCGCGCTTCGGCCGCGCGCACCACGCACTCGACCTCGTCGAACGCGCCGGCTGCGGTCGCCCAGTGCTCGAGCCGGGATGCGCCGGCCGCGGTCGCGGCCCATGCCCGCGCGACTGCGCACCATGCCCGTGCGTCGGCGACACCGGCCGCGCCGCCCGCGACGAGCCGTTCCGCACGCGCGGCCCAGCCGGCCGCGTCGATGCCCTGCGCGGCGTCGACCGCGGCGCGGGCGGCGAGCGCGCAGAGCCGCACCGCACTCGCCGGCGCGCTCGTTTCGGCCACGTCGATCCAACGTTCGGCCAGGTCGCTCGCGTCGCGGAAGCGCGCACGCGCGAGCCGGAACTCGACCTCGGTCGTGACGCGCGCGACCTCGTGTGCGACGTTGCCGGCGAGGTCGCCGGTCGCGTCGACGAGCAGCGGTTCGAGCGCGTCGTAGTCGCCCTGGCCGAGCGCGAGCTGGGCTCGCGTCAATGCCTCGTACGTCCGAGTGCGGGGCCAGCGCAGCCACGGCGCCTGGTCCAGCACCTGCGTGGCGTCGTCCCACTCCCCGAGCGACGTGTACGCGCGCGCCAGCATCGCCGAGATCGGGCTCAGGTAGCTCCGCTCGAGCCCCATCTCGCGCGCGATCTCGGATCCGATGAGGCACGCGTCGCGCGCCGCGACCGGGCGACCCTCCGCGTTCAGGACCAGTCCGAGGTTCACGATGCCCCGGCCGAACGCGACCGAGTTGTCGGCACCACGCGCGAGGGTGCACCCTTCGCGCAGATCGTCGACCCCGCGCTCGACCTCGTCGCCGTACGCGCGCGCCATCCCGAGCGACACGAGCGCGTAGGCCTCGAGGCTCGCGTCGCCGAGCTCGCGGGCGATGGCCACCGCTTCCTCACTCGACGCGATCCCGGCTGCAGCATCGCCGCCGACCGCGCACATGAAACCGCGTCGCTCGAGCAGGAGCGCCCGCTCGCGCGTACGCGCAGTCCGCCGGCAATCGGGACCACGCCTCGTCGAGCAGCGCGACTGCGGATGCGGAGTCGCCGATGAACCACTGCCGGTACATCACCTCCCAGGCCACGTCGATCCAGCGCTCCAGGTCGGTATCGGGATCGAGCACCGCGAGCGCACGGTCGAGGAACTCGAGGCCGCCGTCGTCGCGCCCGGCTTCCAGCGCGACCGCCGCCGCGGCCATCAGCACCGCAAGGTTGTCTTCGCCCACCTGCGCCTCGGCGTCCTCGACCCGGTCCCAGAGGTCCAGCGCCCGCTCGTAGTGCCGGACCGCCTCCACCGGTTTGTGGTCGTCACGGGCCGCGCGCGCGGCCCGCAACGTCGCCACGAGGGCCGGTGCGGCCTGCGCCGCCCGATCCAGATGGTGGGCGAGCGACGCATCGAACATCGCCCGCTCGACCAGGGCCGGATTGTCGGCGAGTGCCGACGCGACCGCGCCGTGCAGGGCGCGCCGTTGCGCGGGCAGCAGGCGCGCGTACGCCGCCTCGCCGAGCAGCGCGTGCCGAAAACCGATCACGTCGCCGCTCGCGTCGACCGTCAACACCTGCGCGTCCACGGCCACCCGCAATGCGTCGTCGATATCGCTCGCCGGTCGGTCGACGACGCGCACCAGCAGATCCGAAGGCGCGTGGTCGCCGAGCACCGCCGCCGCCGCGACGACCTCAGCCGCGTCGACGGAGAGCGGATCGAGCCGCAGTGCCAGCACATCGGCGATCGACGCGGGCAGACCATCAGGCCGGTGCAGATTCGCGTGCAACAGCTCGGATGCGAAGAACGGGTTCCCACCCGAACGCCGCTCGAGCTCGTCGAGGAAGTCTTCGGTGGGTTCGGTGTTCGTGCGCGCGCGGACGAACGCGCGCAGGTCGTTGCGATCGAGACCGCCGAGCTCGATGCGTTCGACGGCGCGCAGGCGGGCGTCGGAGATCAGCGAGGTGATCGGATGGCCGCGCGGGAGCTCGGCACTGCGGAACGTCCCGACCAGGAGCACGCGCTGATCGAAGACGTGGCGCACGACGTAGGTGAGCAACTCGGCCGCGGACTCGTCCGCCCACTGCAGATCCTCGAACCCCAGCACGATCGGCGCGCGCCGCGCGAGGTCGTCGAGGAGGTCGATGAACGCCTCCATGAGCATGACCGGCTCGACGTCGAATTCCGGCGACCGGCCCGTCAGCAACGGTGCGAGCAACGGCTCGGACGGCATCACGTCCAGGTCCTGCAGCAGGTCGTGCAGCGCGGCGCGCACCGACAGGAACCGCAGCGGCGTCGACAGTTCGATGCACGCGCCCGCGCCGATGCCGAAGCCCGCGAGCCGGCTGCGGTCGAGCGCCGCGCCGAACAACGCGCTCTTGCCGATCCCGGCTTCGCCGCCGATGAACAGGACCCGCGCCCGCCCGCCCGCCACCTCCGCGATGGTTTCGTCGATCCGCCGCAGTTCCGTGCTGCGACCGATGAGCGACGGAGTGGCCCCCACGGCCGCGGATTCTACGAGCGTCTTCGGGAACGGGAAGGCGTGACGACTCAGTCGAGGTACAGGCAGAACGGGTGACCCGCCGGGTCGAGCATCACGCGCACCCGCGGCTGGGGTTGATGGTCGGCGACTCGTGCGCCCAACTCGACTGCGTGCGCAACCGCCGCGTCGAGGTCGTCGACCTGGATCTCGAAGTGCAACATCTTGTCCTGGCTGTCAGGTTCCTCCGGCCATCGCGGCGCGCGGTATGCCGGCTCCGACTGGAACAGCAACCCGACGCCGCCCGCGGGATCGCGCATCGCGATCCAACCTTCGCCGTCGCGGTCCGTGACCTCCCACCCGAGCAGCCGGCCGTAGAACTCGGCCAGTGCTTCCGCGTCCGCGCAGTCGATACAGACGCCGGTCAGCCTCACCACTGGCCGGGTCCGCGCGCTCGGTGTGGCCATCGGTCCTCCTTCAGTCGCGCAGATCCTGCTCGTGCTGCTGCTCTTGCGCCATGAGGCGCAACGCGGCATCGATCAGTGCGAGATGGGTGAAGGCTTGCGGAAAGTTGCCGAGGTGCTGGCCGGTGCTCGCGTCGATCTCCTCCGCATAGAGGTGCAACGGGCCCGCGAACGAAAGGAGCTTCTCGAACAAGGCGTGGGCGCGGCCGGTCTCGCCGACGAGCGCCAGCGCCGACACGAGCCAGAACGAGCAGATCGTGAACGTTCCCTCTTCTCCGGAGAGGCCGTCGTCGGTGGTGTCCACGCGGTAGCGCAGCACCAGGCCGTCGTTGGTCAGTTCGTCCGCGATCGCGAGCACGGTCGCGCGCACCCGCTCGTCGTCGCCGGGCAGAAAGCCCAGGATCGGGATGAGGAGGTTCGACGCGTCGAGGTCCTTGGCGTCGTAGTGCTGCGTGAAGACGTTGCGGTCGTCGACACCCTTCTCGAGGATCTCCGCCCTCATCGCGTCGGCCGCCGCCTGCCACCGTTCGAGGTGCTGGTCGTCCTCACGAATGCGCGCGAGCCGGATCCCCCGGTCGACGGCCACCCAGCACAACACCTTCGACGCGACGAAGTGCTTGGGGTCGCCGCGCATCTCCCAGATCCCCTGATCGGGCTCCGGGAAGCGCTCGATCGCCCGGTCGACGAACGCGCAGATCCCGGCCCACACCGCAGGGGCGATCTGGCCGCCGCGGTCCTGGTGGATGGCAACCGCGTCGAGCAGCATCCCCCACACGTCGTGTTGGTGCTGGTCGTAGGCGCCGTTGCCGGTGCGCACCGGGCGCGAGTTCCGATACCCCGACAGGTGGTCGAGGGTGTGCTCGGTCAGGTCGGTCTCGCCCCCGATGCCGTACATGATCTGCAGTTCCCACTCGCCGGGTGCCCGCCCGGCCGTCACCGCGTCGACGACGAACGCGAAGTATTCGAACGCCTCCCAGTCGAACCCGAGCGCATGCAACGCACGCAGCATGAACGCGCTGTCGCGGATCCACGTGTAGCGGTAGTCCCAGTTGCGCTCGCCGCCCGGTGTCTCGGGCAACGACGTCGTGCTCGCGGCCATGATCGCCCCGGTCGGTGCATAGCTCAGCCCTTTGAGCGCGAGCGCGCTGCGCTCGACGTATGGCCGCCAACGGTGGTCGGCGACGTTCGCGAGGCTCAACCAGTCCCGCCAGTACTTCTCGGTCGCGGTGCGCTGCTCGAACGCATCGTCCTCGTCCACCGGGACCGGGCCGCCCCAGGAGAGGGCGATCCATGCCGTCTGGCCCTGGTCGAGCATGGTGCGTCCGTACGCGCGCGCCGTGAGCACCCCGAGCCGCATGCTGCTCGCGAGCTCCAGCACCAGGTCGCCGGACGTCACGGTGACCTTGTCGTATCCCTCGTCGGCGTACGCCCACGTTCCCTGCGAACGCCCGTAGTCGAACATCGGGAAGCAGTTCGTCTGGACTTCGACACGTCCGCTGCAACAGGTTGCGATGCGCAACAACGTCCCTTGTGCCGTCGCGTCGTCCGGCACGCGGTGCCAGGTCGGCCGCCGTTGATCTGCGGGCGCCGGACCCATCACGAGCAGGTCGTGGACCGTCATCCAACCCGTCGGCGTGTGCCATGTCGTCTCCAGCACGTTCGTCCCCGGCACGTACCTGCGCTGGTTGGGCACGTTCGCGTTCGAGGGCCCGAAGCGAAACAATCCCGCGGAGCGATCGAGCAACGCGCCGAAGATGCTCGGCGAGTCGGGCCGCGGGAGGCACAACCACTCGACGCCGCCGTCCGGCGCGACGAGCGCGCTGTTCTCGCAATCCGACAAGAAGCCGTACTCGGCGATCGGCGGGAACGTGCTCATTGGTTCACTCCGTCTTCGTCACCGAAACCACACCGCTCGGCTCGCCCACATCCTTGCCGAATGGGTCTCGTCGAGCATCCTTCCGCCACGTGACCAGCAAGCGAGAGATGCGTGAACTGGCTGAGCTGCTCCCGCTACCCCTGACCGCGAATGCGCAACTGACTCGCGGCGCGGCCGACGCGTGCTCGCATCGCCGCATCCGTGTGGGCGATCTGCGCGCGCCGACGGGCCCACGTGGAGGCCTTCGGCGCGGTGATGTCTCGCGCCGCGGACGGATGCGAACCGGAGGGCAGCGCGGCGTCCGCGTCGACTCCGCCGGCGGTCTCGCCGGCCATGCGCCTCCGGAGCCGGACGGCCACCACCGCGGTGACGACGCCTCCGAGGATGAATGCGACCAGCACCAACGCCCACTTGCGCTTCGACTGCCCGACCAACTCGTCGAAGGCCTCCGACCCCACGCTCGACGCTGCGTCCCCGATCACCGATGCCATGCATGCTCCGAACGTCAGTGGCTCTCAGCCGCGCGACAGAGCGTTGCACATCCGGCCGCGACCTTGGCTACAGGACCCAGATTCGAGCCGACTCTGGGGGCTGCTGATGACCCGCGAGCGCGGTGAGCGCGATCCACTGACCCTGGTGCAGCCGCTCGTGATCAGCGTGATGGCTGTCGAAGTCGGCGAGCGTCATGCCGTACCACTCGAGCCGGAAGTCGGGCCCGCGTGGAGCAACGCCTCGACCAACACCCGATACTCGAGGTCCCGATCGGCCAGCGCCGCGACGATGTCCACGCGCGCGTCCGAGGCCGGCGCGAACTCTGCGTGCCGCTCGTAGTCGACCACCTCGCCGCGCAACGCGAGTTGGTAGACGCCTTGCAGTTCGGCCAAGTGCACGGCTTGCTCGCGCATGGTCCGGAACGTCGGTGTCGGCCGGACATCAAGGACTTCGTCCGAGACGAAATCCAGGTAGTCGAGCGTCATCCGGCGGGTGATGCGCCACCGGCGGAGGAAGTCGTCTACCGGATTGCTCACTGGACGAACCTACTGCACCGTCGAGAACCAGACGCGTACGCTTGCGACATGGCGAACGCGCACTCGGACATCATCCCGGTCGTTCCCTACGAAGACATCCGTGCCGGGCACGACTTCCTCGTCTCGGTGCTCGGCTTCACGTCGGCCGGCATCCTCGAGAACGGTGACGGTGAGGTGATCCACGCCGAGGTCCGCGCCGGCGATCGACGTATCTGGCTGCACGCAGCTGCGGGCGGCCTGTCAACGCCGCGGACATCGGGCGTCGAGACGGCCGGGGTCGTCGTGCACGTCGCTGATGTCGACGCGGACTTCGCACACGCCAAAGCGAACGGCGCGACCATCGTCCGTGAGCCGACCGACGAGGACTACGGGCAACGCGAGTACGGCGTGCGTGATCCCGAGGGCCACAGCTGGTACATCGCCACACCGTTCGGTCCGCCGGCCGGGTGACGTCGGTCTGAAGCGTCAGTACTGGCGGTAGTACGGCGCGGTCGGGCGCGGCGCGCTTCTCGACCAGGATGAAGACGTTGTCCCACGGGTCGGCGAACCACGTGGTGCGCACGCCCGCGACGTCGGCGATGCCGTCGACGAGGAACCGCACGCCCTTCGCTTCGAGCTCGGCGCGCGTCGCGGCGATGTCGTCGCACACCAGGCCGACGTGCGTGTAGCCGAGCGCGAGTCACCGACGGGCGTCCGGGCACGCCGGTCGGCGCGCCCGGGTACTCGATGACCTCGATGACGCGGTCGTCGCGCATCGTCGACGCCGACGATCGCGGCCTTCACCACGACGGGCGCGGGGACGAGCTCGCCCATGTCGGCGGTGATCGCGTCGCCTTCCATCCGGTACGGCGGCGACAGCACGCGTGAGGCCGAGCACGTCGCGGTACCACGCGACCGCGGCGTCGACGTCGGCGACGTGCAGCGCGGTGTGCGCGAGGCCGGTGATCACGACGGAACGACCGCAGCATGCGGCCGCATCCACGCTTCGTCGGCGGTGCGGTGCTCCAGCCCGCGAGCATGCCCTCGCTCATGTCGTCGCAGCCGTAGCGCAGCGGGCCGTCGTCGTCGCAGATCGCGTCGACGATGCGGCGCGCCGCCTCGTCGGCGGGCGTGTACAGCGCGCGGATGCCCTGGCGGCGTCTCCCACATCTGCTCGGCGAGCGCGCGGTACGGCTCGTGGTCGATCGCGGCGGCGGGCCGGTCGGACGCGGCGAGCATGTCGGTCTCGATCGGGCCGGGCATGATCTCGACGACGCGGATGCCGAACTGCGCGACCTCGGCGCGCGAGCGACTCGCCGATCGCGCTGACCGCCGCCTTGCTCGACCGGTACGCGCCGAGGAACGGCACCGGCGCGAGCGATCGACGACGACGTCACGTTGCAGATCACTCCGCCGCCGCTCGCGCGCATGAGCGGGATCGCCTGCTTCGTGACCTCGACGAGACCGAACACGTTGGTCTCGAAGAGCTTCCGCCACACCTCGGCCGGCATCACCTCGAGCGGGAGGTTGTCGCTCTCGACGCCGGCGTTGTTCACGAGCACGCGCAGGCCCGTCGGGCAGCGAGATCGACGCGGGATCGGTCACGTCGAGCGCGGCGACCGTGAGGTTCGGCACGCCGGCGAGATCGTCGCCGTCGCGCGCGTTGCGCATCGTCGCGATCGTGTCGAAGCCGCGTCGCCGCGAGCTCGAGCGCGACCGCCTGGCCGATGCCCCGGCTCGCGCCCGTCACGACTGCAGTCCCCCTCGCTTCCATCACTCCCCCTCGGTCGGGCCGGTGTACCACTCGGACTCGCCGACGAGCCCTCGCGCACGCTCACGTCGCGGGAGCATACGAGGTGCCGTACGCGGCCGTGGACCTGCGCTTCACCGCCGAGCAAGAACGCTTCCGCGCCGAGGCGCGCGCGTGGCTCACCGATCGTCTCGACGGTCGCGTTCGCGAAGGTGCGCGGGCGCGGCGGTCCGGGCGACGAGCACGAGCTCTTCGACGAACGGCTGGGAGTGGGAGCAGGAGCTCGGCCGCGACGGCTGGATCGGGCTCGGCTGGCCGGCCGAGTACGGCGGCCGCGGCGTGACCCTCGTCGAGCAGGTGATCTTCTACGAGGAGTACGCGCGCGCCGGCGGCCCGGGCCGCGTCGGCATCGTCGGCGAGGGCCTGCTCGGGCCGACGATCGTGCACTTCGGCAGCGACGACCAGAAGCGCCGCTTCCTTCCCGGGCATCCTGCAGCGGCACCGAGATCTGGTGCCAGGGCTACTCCGAGCCGAACGCGGGCTCCGACCTCGCGAACGTGCAGACGCGCGCCGAGCGCGACGGCGACGAGTGGGTCGTCACGGCCAGAAGGTGTGGACGTCGCTCGCGCACTGGGCGCAGTGGATCTTCGTGCTCTGCCGCACCGACCGCGACGCGCCGAAGCACAAGGGCCTCTCGTACCTCCTCGTGCCGATGGACCAGCCCGGCATCGAGATCCGGCCGATCGTGCAGATCACCGGGCACAGCGAGTTCAACGAGACGTTCTTCGACGGCGCGCGCACCGCGGCCGAGAACGTCGTCGGCGAGGTCGAACGGCGGCTGGCGCGTCGCGATGGGAACGCTCGCGTTCGAGCGGGGCGCGTCGACGCTCGGCCAGCAGCTCGCGTTCGAGAACGAGCTGCGGGACATCACCGACCTCGCGCAGCGCAACGGGCTCGCGGCCGATCCCGTGGTCCGCCAGCGCCTCGCCGACGCGTGGATGACGCTGCGCGTCATGCGCTTCCACGCGCTGCGCACGCTGCCGATGATGGAGACACGGCACCGTCGAGCCGGGCCACGTCGATCCACAAGCTGTTCTGGGCGACGTTCCACCGCGGGCTCGGCGAGCTCGCCGTCGACGTGCTCGGCGCGCCCGGGATCGCCGCGTCCCGACGGGACCGGTTGGCGAACGCCTCTTCCTCTACTCGCGCGCCGACACGATCTACGGCGGCTCGAACGAGATCCAGAAGAACGTGATCGGCGAGCAGGCGCTCGGCCTGCCGAAGGAGCCGACGATGACCCACACGAACCCGGCGACGCCGCCTCGCCTATCCGGAGGCCGGAACCTGCTCGAAGGCAAGACCGTGCTCGTCACCGCGGCCGCGGGCACCGGGCATCGGGTTCGCGACCGCGAAGCGCTGCGTCGAGGAGGGCGCGCGCGTCGCGATCACCGACATCCACGAGCGCCGGCTCGACGAGTCGGCCGCGAGCTCGGCGCGCTCGGGATCGTCGCGAACGTCACGTCGGAAGACGACGTGCAGCGCTGCTTCGCGCAGTCATCGACGAGCTCGGCCCGGTCGACGTCCTCGTCAACAACGCCGGCCTCGGCGGCACCGCGCCGCTCGCCGAGATGACCGACGAGCAGTGGTCCTCGGTGCTCGACGTCACGCTCACCGGGACGATGCGCATGACGCGCGCCGCGCTGCGGCACATGTACCCGCGTGCGAGCGGCGTGATCGTGAACAACGCGTCGGTGGTCGGCTGGCGCGCGCAGGAAGGACAGGCGCACTACGCGGCCGGCGAAGGCCGGGCGTCATGGCGCTCACCCGCTGCGCGGCGATCGAGGCCGCGCACCACAGCGTGCGCATCAACGCGGTCGCGCCGTCCCTCGCGATGCACGCCGCACCTCGCCAAGGTGACCACCGAGGAGCTGCTCGACGAGCTCACCACCAAAGAGGCGTTCGGGCGTGCGGCCGAGCCGTGGGAAGTCGCGAACGTGATCGTGTTCCTCGCGAGCGACCTCTCGTCGTACATGACCGGCGAGGTCGTGTCCGTCAGCAGCCAGCACCCCTGACCGTCCCCCGACTGTTTCGAACCCGAACGCGCCCACAGGGGCGTGTTCGGTTCAAACAGTGGGTTGGGTGTTTTCGGCGGCGTCCATGTAGGCGGGGCGTTCGCCGCCGCCGTGGACGAGGACGTTGGCGCCGCTGACGTAGCGGGCGAGCGGCGAGGCGAGGAACAGGCACACGTCGGCGACGTCGGTCGGGTCGGCCATGCGCCCGAGCGGCACCGTGGCACCGACCGCGGCGATCCCCGCTTCGTCGCCGTAGAAGAGGTGGGCCTGCTCGGTGACGACGAGGCCGACGGTCACCGCATTGACCCGCACCTTGGGCGCGAACTCGACGCCGAGCGTCTGCGTGAGGTTGATGAGGCCGGCCTTGGCGGCGCCGTACGCGGCCGAGTTGGGCGACGGCCGGATGCCACTCACGCTCGCGATGTTGACGATGCTGCCGCCCTGCTCCTGCCGCTGCATCACACCGTTCGCCAGCTGCGCGGACACGAGCGGCGGCGGTGAGGTTGAGGGCGATGATCCCGGCGCTGAACCGCGGCGACACCGTCGCGGTATCGGCGGGCGGTGCGCCACCGGCGTTGTTGACGAGGACGTCGAGGCGGCCGTGCCGTTCCGCGATGCCGTCGACGAGCGCGGCGACCTGGTCGGCATCGCGGACGTCGGCCGTGACGAACTCGACGTTCTCCGGCAACGCGCCGGCTGCAGGCGCGGTGCGCCCGCACACGACGACGCGGGCGCCGTCGCCGGCGAAGCGTTCGGCGATGCCGCGCCCGATGCCGCGACTCCCACCCGTGACCAGCACGACCTGGCCGACGAAGTCGAACGTGGTCACGGCTGGATGCGGTTGATGTCGCGTGGGAAGAGCGTCGTCTCGCGGATGTTGCTCGCCTCCACGAGACGAGCCATCCAGCGCTCCCACCCGATCGCGAACCCACCGTGCGGCGGCATGCCGTGCTTGAACGCCTCGAGGTACGACTCGTACGGCGCGAGGTCCTGGCCGGCGGCTTCGAGCACCGTGACGTAGTCGTCGTAGCGATGCAGGCGCTGGCCACCGGTGACGAGCTCGAGCCCGCGGAAGAGCAGGTCGAAGCTGTTCGAGTACTCGGGCCGTTCCGGGTTCGGGTGCGTGTAGAACGGCCGCTTCGACATCGGGTAACCGACGATGAACAGGAAGTCGGAGCCGTGCTCACGGAGTGCCCACTCGCCGAGGAAGCGCTCGTGCGCAGGCGCGAGGTCGGGCTCGCCGACGACACCCTTCTCCCCGGTCTCCCGCTCGATGAGCTCCTGCGCGGCGACGAAGCCGAGGTGCGGGATGGTGTCGGGGACGTTCGGGAGCGTGAGGTCGAGCAGGTCGAGCTCGCGCGTGCCGCGTGTCCTGCATCATCCCGACCATGCCGGCGAGCAGGTCCCGGAGCACGGCCATCACCGTGAAGTGGTCGTCGATGAACCCGAGCTCGACGTCGAGCGACACGTACTCCGCGAGGTGGCGCACCGTGTCGTGCGGTTCGGCGCGGAACACCGGGCCGATCTCGTACACCCGTTCGAACACGCCCACCATCATCTGCTTGTAGAACTGCGGGCTCTGCGCGAGGATAGCCGGGGCGACCGAAGTAGTCGATGCGGAAGACGTTCGCACCGGTCTCGGTGGCCGACGCGACGATCTTCGGCGTCTGGATCTCGACGAAGCCGGCCGCGTCGAGCGTGGCGCGGATCCCCGCGAGCGAGAGCGCGCCGAGCCGGAACACCGCGCGCCGCTTCGGGTGACGCAACGACACCGCGGCATGGTCGAGGACGTACGGCAGCTGTTCTTTGAGCTCGGGCACTCGAAGGTTCACCGGCGATGGTTCCGGCGTCGCCTGGACGAGCGTGAACTTCGGCTCGACCAGCTCGACACCTCCCGGTGCCTGCGGGTTCAGCTTCGGCGTGCCCTCGACTTCGAACACCGTCTCGTCCAACCACTTCGCGAGCTCGGCCCGCTCGCCGTCGTCGGTGGCGACGATCTGGCACTCGCCCTTTCCGTCACGAAGGATCGCGAAGTCGACCCGCGCGAGCGGGCGGTGGTTGAGGAGCCAGCCCTGGAGTTGGACCCGCTCGCCGACGTGTTCCGTGAGTTCGGTCGACCACACGCGGATTCCGGGCACGCTATCGCCCTCGTTCGCCTGCTCCTCGGCCCCGGTCCTACGATCTGACGCCCCATCAGGTCGGTTTGGCCGTCACGTCCCTGGGAGTTCCCGTTGCCGATACCCGACAAGCGCGTGACGATCGACGACGTCGTCGCCGAGGTGCACGACGGCATGACCGTCGGCATCGGCGGCTGGGGGTCGCGCCGCAAACCGATGGCGTTGGTGCGGGCGCTGGCCGCTCGTCGGTGCAAGACCTCACGCATCGTGTCGTACGGCGGGCCCGATGTCGGTGTGCTGTGCCGGGCCGGCAAGGTGACGCGAGGTCGTCTACGCGTTCGTGTCGCTCGACTCGATCGCGCTCGAGCCGCACTTCCGCAACGCCCGCCAGGCCGGCGCGGTGAGCACGACCGAGCTCGACGAAGGCATGTTCCTGCTCGGGCTGCAGGCCGCGGCGTGGCGGGTGCCGTTCCTGCCGACGCGCGTCGGGCTCGGCTCCGACGTGATGCGCGTGCAACCCGGACCTGCGCACGGTGCGTTCGCCGTACGCCGACGGCGAGGAGCTCGTCGCGATGCCCGCGCTCACGCTCGACGTCGCGCTGATTCACATGCACCGCGGCGACCAGGGCGGCAACGGCCAGTACCTGAACGTCGATCCGTACTTCGACGACCTGATGTGCATGGCGGCGCAGCGCCGCTTCATGAGCGGTCGAGCGCATCGTCGACACCGACGACTTCCTGAAGCGAGGGACCGCCGCAGTCGCTGCGCATCAACCGGCTGATGACCGACGGTGTGGTCGAGACGCCGAACGGCGCGCACTTCACCGAATGCGTGCCCGACTACCCGCGCGACGAAGCGTTCCAGAAGGCGTACGCGGCGACTGCGAAGACGCGACGAGGCGTGGTACGAGTTCCGAGCCAAGTACATCGACGTGACCGAAGCCGAGTACCAGACAGGCGGTGCGCGTCATGAGCGTGACGGACCGCCCACTCGGGCCGAGGTGTGTGCGGCCGCGATCGCCGACTGCTTCCGCGACGACGGGGAGATCCTCGCCAACCCGATCGGCACGTTGCCCGATGATCGGCGGCCGGCTCGCCAAGGCGACGTTCGGGCCGCAGCTGGTGATGACCGACGGCGAAGCGCTGCTCGTCGAGAACATCATGCCCGGTCGGCGTCGATGCGCCCGAGAAGATGGTCGGCGGGCTGGAACCCGTACCGCGCGATGTTCGACATGGTGTGGTCGGGCGGCGCCACGTGATGATGGGCGCGAGTCAGATCGACAAGTACGGCAACCAGAACTTCGCGTTCATCGGCACCCACGCGCAGCCGCGTACGCAGCTGCTCGGTATGCGAGGCGCGCCCGGCAACACGATCAACGACAGCACGTCGTACTGGATCCCGAGCCACACGACGCGCGTGTTCGTCCCTGCAGTCGACGTCGTGAGCGGGGTCGGCTACGACCGCGCCGGCGAGCTCGGGGCCGCGGGCCGCTTCCACGCGATCGTGCGCATCGTCACCAACCTCGGCGTCCTCGACTTCGAGACCCCGGACCACCGGATGCGCTTGCGCTCCGTGCACCCGGGTGTCACCGTCGACGAGGTGATCGCGGCGACGGGCTTCGAGCTCGCGATCGGCACGGCGACGTGCCGGAGATCCGGCTGCCGACCGACGACGAGGTGCGGCTGATCCGCGAGGTCATCGACCCCAACGGGCTGGGCGAACAGGAAGTGCCGAATCCTGACCGATCCGCACCGCGCTGCTGCGACGCGTTCGGGATCGACGTCCCGATCGTGCAGACCGGGATGGGCTGGGTCGCGGGCGCGCGGCTCGTCTCGGCGACCGCGAACGCCGGTGCGCTCGGAATCCTCGCGTCGGCGACGATGACGTACGACCAGCTCGGCGGCGCGATCCGCGAGGTGAAGGCGCGGACCGAGCGGCCGTTCGGCGTGAACCTGCGCGCCGACGCCGAAGACGCGGACGCGCGCGTCGCGTCTGCTGATCCGGGAGGGTGTGCAGGTCGCGTCGTTCGCGCTCGCGCCGAGCGAGCAACAGATCAAGCAGCTGAAGGACGCGGGCGTGCGCGGTGGTGCCGTCGATCGGCGCGCGCCGCCACGCCGAGAAGGTCGCGGCGTGGGGTGTCGACGCGGTGATCGTGCAGGGCGGCGAAGGCGGCGGTCACACCGGCCCGGTCGCCGACCACGCTGCTGCTCCCCCAGGTCGTCGACGCGGTCGACATCCCGGTGATCGCCGCCGGCGGCTTCTTCGACGGCCGCGGCCTCGTGGCCGCACTCGCGTACGGCGCGGCCGGGCGTCGCGATGGGCACGCGCTTCCTGCTCACGCAGGAGAGCACCGTGCCCGACGCGGTGAAGCGGTACTACCTCGGCAAGTCCGTCACCGACACGGTCGTGACGACGCGCATCGACGGTGTCCCGCACCGCGTGCTGCGCACCGAGTTCGTCGACGAGCTCGAGTACGGCGAACGCGGTCACGCGGCTTGCCGCGTGCGGTGCGCAACGCGGTCGCCTTCAAGAAGATGTCGGGCGCGTCGTGGCGCGGGATGCTGCGCGAGGGCCGCGGCGATGAAGCGCGAGGGCGACCTCGAAGTGGACGCAGGTGATCCTCGCCGCGAACACGCCGATGCTGCTGCGGGCCGGGCTCGTCGAGGGCCGGCTCGACGGCGGCGTACTGTCGAGCGGGCAGGTCGTCGGCGTGATCGACGACCTGCCGACCGTCGCCGACGCTGATCGCGCGCATCATGTCGCGAAGCGGAAGCACACGCTGAAACGACTGGGAGAGCTGTCGTGACAGGAGACGCGGTACCGGCCGTCGAGGGCTGGTTCACGATCGACGAGGCCGCGCCGCAGCTCGTCGGCGCGCGCGGCAAGGAGTCGGGCTCGCTACTTCTGGCCGACCGCGATCGCGATGTCGGGCAACCCCGCGCGCGCCGGGCGAGGAGCGCGAACCGGTCGCTGCTCTCGCGCCGGGCACGGTTGTGGTCGTGGACGACGAACCACTACGCGCCGCCCGAGCCGTACGTCGCGCCCGATCCGTTCGTGCCGTACACGGTGTGCGCGGTCGAGCTCGACGCGCGAACAGATGGTGGTGCTCGGACCGCTCGCGACCGGCGCCGACGCCGAGCTGCCTCGAAGTCGGCATGCCGATGGAGCTGGTGCTCGGTCCGCTCTACGAGGACGACGAGCACGAGTACGTCGTGTGGCAATGGGCGCCGCTGGCAGCGGCTCGGCCAGTGGAGGCGCACGATGACGGCCGATCACGACATCGCGGTCCTCGGCGTGGGCATGCACCCATGGGGCAAGTGGGGCCGCAACTTCGTCGAGTACGGCGTGGTGGCCGCGCAGGCCGCGCTCGCCGACGCCGGGCGTTGCGTGGTCCGACATCCAGTTCGTGTCGGGCGGCGAGACCGATGCGCAACGGCTATCCCGGCTACGTCGCGGGCGCGACGTTCGCGCAGGCGCTCGGGTTGGAACGGCGCGCAGGTCGCGTCGTCGTACGCCGCGTGCGCGTCGGGCGTCACCGCGCTCGTCGACCGCGCGCGCCCAGATCCTCGCCGGATTGTGCGACGTGGCCCTCGTGATCGGCGCCGACACCACGCCGAAGGGTTTCCTCGCACCGAACAAGGGCGAGCGAGGCGACGATCCCGACTGGTTGCGGTTCCGGCTGCTCGGCGCGACGAACCCGACCTACTTCGGGCTGTACGCACGCCGGCGCATGGAGCTGTTCGGCGCGACGCGCGAGGACTTCGCGCCGCGTCAAGGTGAAGAACGCGCGACACGGGCTCGCGAACGCGTACGCGCGCTACCGCAAGGAAGTGAGCATCGACGACGTGCTCACCGCACCGCATCGTGTCCGAGCCGCTCGGCCTGCTCGACATCTGCGCGACGAGCGACGGCGCCGCCGCGCTGGTCATCTCGAGCCTCGACTACGCGCGCAGCACGTGGCGCCGGCGACGCGGTGCGGGTCGCCGCGATCTCGACGGTGACGCCGACTACCCGCAGACGACGATCGAGCTGCCGAACTTCGCCACCGACTCTGCGGTGCGGCACGGATCCGGCGAGCACGCGTGGCTTCAAGGAGTCGATCGCCGACCGCGCCTACGAGGAAGCCGGCATCGGCCCCGACGACCTCGATTGCGCGGAGGTGTACGACCTCTCGACCGCGATGGAGCTCGACTGGTACGAGCAGATCGGGCTGTGCGCGCCGGGCGAGGCCGAGAAGCTCGTCCGCGACGGCGACGACGACGATCGGCGGCCGCATCCCCGTGAACCCGAGCGGCGGCCTCGCCTGCTTCGGCGAGGCCGTGCCCGCGCAGGCGATCGCCCAGGTGTGCGAGCTCACGTGGCAGCTCCAGCGGTCAGGCCGAGGGCCGCCAGGTCGAAGGCGCCCGCATCGGCCTGTCGATCAACCAAGGCCTCTTCGGCCACGGCTCCGCCGTCATCGTCACCCGGTGAGCGCCGACGTCGAGACGCGGCCGGCGTACATGTCTGGCGAGGAGCTCGACGATCGTGCGGCGGGGGCCTTGTCGAGCGAGCCCGCGTCGAACGGCGGCTGCGGGTCGTACTCGATGCCGAGCTGAATGCCCTGCGCGTACTCGTCGCCCGCGATGCGCGCCGCGAGCGTGAGCGCCATGTCGATGCCCGACGACACTCCGGCCGCGGTCACGATCTTGCCCTGCTCGACGACGCGCCGGCCCGTCGGGATCGCGCCGTACTCCGCGAGCCGGTCGAGCGACGCCCAGTGCGTCGTCGCCTCCTTGCCGTCGAGCAGCCCGGCGGCCGCGAGCAGCATCGAGCCGGTGCACACCGACGTCGTCCACGTGCGTCGTCGCGTCGATCGCGCGGATCCACTCGAGCAGCGCGCTCGTCGTGTCTCGAGCGCGCGCGTCGCGAACCCGCCGGGCACGACGAGCACGTCGGCGCTCGTGACCTCGGCGAGCGAGTAGTCGGCGACGAGCGCGAGGAACTTGTTGTCGGTGCGGACCTCGCCCGCCGACTTCGGCGACGAACTTGACGTTCGGCTTCGGGCAGGCGCTGCAGCACCTCGTACGGCCCGACGATGTCGAGCGCGGTGATGCCGTCGAACAAGAGACAGACGATGTCCACGGATGCTCCTTGTGGCTCGGCGTCGCTAGGCGGGTTGGAACGAACGGAAACGATCTCGGTACTCGGTCGGGCTCGCGCCGACCCGCCGGGCGAACGCGCGCCGCAGCGTCTCGGGCGTGCCGAAGCCGGCGGTCGCGCGCGACCTCGTCGACCGAGAGCGCCGGTGGTCTCGAGCAGGCGGCGCGCGACCTCGACCCGCACCTGCTCGACGTACGCGGCCGGCGTGCAGCCGACCTCGGCGCGGAACACGCGCGCGAAGTGGCGCGGGACTCATCGCGACGCGTGCCGGCGAGCCGCTCGACCGCTGTGGTCGTCGGCCGGGATGCTCGCCGATCCAGCTCTGCAGCTCGCGCAGCGGATCGCGCGCGGCGCGTCTGCGCGCCGAGCTGCGCGCTGAACTGCGCCTGGCCGCCCGGTCGCTGCACGTACATCACGAGTTGGCGGGCGACGCGCAGCGCGCGACGTCCTGGCCCATGTCGTCGGCGACGAGCGCGAGCGCGAGATCCATGCCCGCGGTCACGCCGGCCGACGTCCACACGTTGCCGTCCTGCACGAAGATGCGATCGCTCTCGACCTCGATCTCGGGATAGCCGGTCGCGCGAGGCGGTCGCACGCGAGCCAGTGCGTCGTCGCGCGCTTGCCGTCGAGCAGCCCGGCGGCGGCGAGCACGAACGCGCCGGTGCACACCGACGCGACCCGCCGGCTCCGGCGCGGCGAGGTTCGCGACCGCGCGCACGAGCTTCGGCGTCGCGCGCCGCCGCGAACGCGCCCTCGCCGCCGACGACGACCAGCGTGTCGATCGGGCCGCGGACCGACGCGAACGACCGGTCGGCGACGATCGCCGGGCCCGCGCGTCGTCGACGATCGGCCCGGCGGCGGCGCCGCGACCACGATGCTCGTAGCCGCCCGGCGCGCGCCGAACACCTCGTGCGGCCCGACCAGGTCGAGCGCGGTGATCCCGGGGTAGACGACGAAGACGACGCGGCGGCTCATGCGCGCCATTGTGCGGGACCGCCCGGCTCTGGCAGCAATGACATTCTCCGGACGATTCCTGCCACCGCCACCCCGAGACCCGCGACCGGTCTTGGCTACGATCCGGCCGCCCCGCACCGACCGCCCTCCGGGCCCATGGATCTCGACTTCAGCCCCGAGAAGAGGCGTTCCGCGCCGAGTGCCGCGCCTGGCTCGAGGCGAACGTGCCGCGTCCGGCGCTGCCGTCGGGCGACACCCGCGCCGGCTTCGCCGCCCACCTCGAATGGGAGCGCACGCTGTTCGACGCCCGCTACGCGGTGGTGTCGTGGCCCGCAGGAGTTCGGCGGCCGCGACGCGAGCCTCTGGGAGTGGCTGATCTTCGAAGAGGAGTACTACCGCGCCGGTGCGCCGCAGCGCGTGACGCAGAACGGCATCTTCCTGCTCGCGCCGACGATCTTCGAGTTCGGCACGCGCCGAGCAGCAGGCGCGCATCCTGCGCAAGATGGCGTCGGGCGAACAGACGTGGTGCCAGGGATGGTCGGAACCCAACGCCGGCAGCGACCTCGCCGGCATCCAGAGCAAGGCCGTGCGCGACGACGCCGCGGCGGCTGGCGGCTGTCGGGCCAGAAGACGTGGACGACGCGCGGCGCGTTCTGCACCCACCTCTTCGGCCTGTTCCGCAGCGACCCCGACGCGGAACGCCACACGGGCCTCACGTACTTCCTCGTCGACCTCGCGACGCCCGGTGTCACCGTGCGCGGCGTCGAACGCCTCGACGGCGACGAAGGGTTCGCCGAGGTGTTCTTCGACGACGTGTTCGTCCCCGACGCCGACGTGCTCGGCGAGCCCAACCAGGGCTGGGCGGTCGCGATGGCGACCACCGGCTCCGAGCGCGGGCTCACGCTGCGTTCGCCCGGCCGCTTCCTCGCCACCGCGCAACGGCTGATCGACCTGTACCACGAGCGCGGCGACGACCCGCGTCGTGCGCGACCGTCTCGATCGCGGCGTACATCGACGCCGAGGCGTACCGCTGGCAGACGTTCTGGACCGTCACCCGCATCGTCGACGGGCGTGAGCGCCGGGCGCGGAGTCGTCGATGGTGAAGGTGTTCTGGTCGGAGCTCGACGTCGCGACTGCACGAGCTCGCGCTCGAACTGCTCGGCCGACCACGCCGAGCTGCTCGACGGCGAGACCGCGGCGTGGATGAAGGGCTACGAGTTCGCGCTCGCGGGCCCGATCTACGCGGGCACGAACGAGATCCAGCGCAACGTGATCGCGGAACGAGTGCTCGGACTGCCGAGGAGCTGACGATGCGTTCGCCTTCACCGAAGACCAGCTCGCGTTCCGCGACGCGGTGCGCGACCTGCTCGACAAGGAGTGCACGCCCGCGCACGTGCGCGACGCGTGGACGAACGACACCGGGCGCGTGCCCGGGCTCTGGGACCAGCTCGTCGACATGGGTGTGGTCGGGATGCTCGCGCCCGAAGCGGAGGCGGCCTCGGGCTCACGATAGTCGACCTCGTGCTCATCCTCGAGGAGACCGGACGGTACGCGGTGCCCGAACCGATCGTCGAGACCGCCGCGTTCGGCGTCGCCGCTGCTCGGCGGTCCGAGCCTGGTCGTTGCCACTGCGCACGAGCTCGTCGCCGTGGGCCGACACGTCGACGTGATCGATCACCGACCGACGGGCCGGTTCGACCGCCGCGACGATCGACGCTCGTCGCCGCGCCGTCGGTCGACGGCGCCCGCCGGTTGTTCGAGGTGCGCGGCGACACTCGAACCGCGTCGACGGCGATCGTGTCGCCGCGTTCGACCGCGGCGTGCTCGGCATCGCCGCGCAGCAGTGCGGCCTCGCCGACCGCATGCTCGAGCTCACCGTCGACTACGCGAAGGAACGCCACCAGTTCGGCGTGCCGATCGGTTCGTTCCAAGCGGTGAAGCACCACCTCGCGAACGCGCGCCTCGCGCTCGAGTTCGCGCGCCCGCTCGTCTACCGCGCCGCCGTCACGCTCGACGGGACGCACGTGAGCATGGCGAAGCTCAAGGCCGACGAGGCCGCGCTGCTCGACGGCCACGCGTCGCGCTCCAGTGCCACGGTGCGATCGGCTACACGACCGAGTACGACCTGCACCTCTACATGAAGCGGGCGTGGGCCCTGGCCCGGAGCTGGGGCGACGCACCCTTGCACCGGGCCGCGTCCTCCGACGCGCGATCCTGTAGTACCGGGTGAGCCGAGAGTGAGGAACATGACCGAGGCCTACATCGTCGACGCCGTGCGCAGCCCGGTCGGGCAAGCGCAACGGCGGCCTCGCGCAGGTGCACCCCGCCGATCTCGGCGCGCACTCCATCCGCGCCCTGATCGACCGCGTCGACGTCGATCCCGCCGCCGTCGACGACGTCGTGTTCGGTTGCGTCGACACGATCGGCCCGCAGGCGGGCGACATCGCGCGCACGTGCTGGCTCGTCGCGGGACTCCCCGACGAAGTGCCGGGCACCACCGTCGACCGGCAATGCGGTTCGTCGCAGCAGGCCGTGCACTTCGCCGCGCAGGCGGTGATGTCGGGCACCGCCGACCTCGTCGTCGCCGGTGGCGTGCAGAACATGTCGGCGATCCCGATCAGCGCGGCGATGCTCGCAGGCGAGCCGTACGGCTTCGAGAATCCGTTCTCGCGGCTCACCGGGCTGGGAAGCGCGCTACGGCACGCAAGAGGTGTCGCAGTTCCGCAGCGCGGAGATGATCGCCGAGAAGTGGGACATCACCCGCGCCGACATGGAGGCGTTCGCGGTCGAGTCCCACGAGCGCGCGCTACGAGCGCGCGCCGAAGGCCGCTTCGACCGCGAGATCGTCCCGCTCGCGGGCGTGACCCAGGACGAAGGGCCCCGCGAACCGAACCTCGACAAGATCCGCTCGTTGCCGACGCTCGTCGACGGTGGCCGGCTCACCGCCGCGGTCTCGTCCCAGATCTCCGATGCCTCCGCGGCGCTGCTCATCGCCAGCGAACGCGCGGTCGAGACCCACGGGCTGACGCCCCGCGCCCGCATCCACCACCTCTCCGTGCGCGGCGCCGATCCGGTATGGATGCTGACCGCGCCGATCCCGGCGACCGCGTACGCGCTGCAGAAGACCGGCATGCGGCTCGACGAGATCGACCTCGTCGAGATCAACGAAGCCTTCGCGTCGGTCGTGCTCGCGTGGCAGAAGGAGTCGGGCGCGGACCTCGCGCGCGTCAACGTCAACGGTGGCGCCATCGCGCTCGGCCACCCGCTCGGCGCGACGGGCGCACGCTTGATGACCACGCTGCTGCACGAGCTCGAACGCACCGGCGGCCGGTACGGACTGCAGACGATGTGCGAAGGCGGCGGTCAGGCCAACGTCACCATCATCGAGCGGCTGTAGCGCGCCCGTGCGGCCGACGCGGGGTGATTGGGCGGCGTTCTTCGGTTGGTTCGCCGCGGGCACGCTGACGCGCTCGCGGTACTCGGGATCCTGACGATCGGCATCTTCGTGCTGCCGATCGCCATCGGCGTCACGGCGCTCCTCGTGCGCTCCACGCGCGCGTCCGCCGGCCTCCCGGGCCTGGTCTCGGGGCTCGCGCTCCCGGTGTTGTATGTCGCGTACCTCAACCGTGACGGACCCGGCGACGTGTGCACGACGAACGCGGGCGGCGTGAACTGCACGGAGGAATGGAGTCCGTGGCCCTTCGTCGTCGTCGGCGTCGCACTCGTGTGCGCCGGCATCGCGCTGTTCGTCTACCTGCCGCGCCCGCGCCGAACGCGCGCCCACGCCGGCCTGACCGACCGGTCAGCGGGCGATGACGACGAAGCGCGGGAGCGGGCGACCGCGCAGGTGCAGCGCCCCGATGACAGTGAACACGGGGCCACCGATCAACAGCTTCAACGCGACGATCGCGAGCGTGATGTCGCGCGCGGCGTCGGGTTGCACGCCCGGATCGCCACTGTGCATCCGGAGATCGACGACGACGATCGCGACGATCACGCCGAGGATCGTCGTGAGCGTGCCGCCGATCACGGCCATCCACGAGCGCGCCTTCGTCCAGCCGCGCGACGGTTTGGCCGCCCGGAACGCGCCGGTCGGGCGCGAAACTGTCGGCCGGACGGCGGGTGCCGGGCGCGGCGTGGCGCGGGCCTGACGTTCGAGCACGTCGTTGCGGACGAGGTCGTAGTCGCGCCGGATCTTGCCGTCCTTCAACACCGCGTAGGCCGCGGACACTTCCTTGAAATTGCTCGGCCTGCAGGTCCGTCGCACCCGCGTCAGGATGCAATCGCTTGGCGAGCAGGCGGTAGGCGCGGCCGATGTCGGTTTCGGTCGCCTCCGGCGCGACGCCGAGGATCGCGTAGAAGTCGACCTCCGCCCAGTCCTTGGTGCGCGTGCCGGCCATGCGCTCGCAACGATACCGAGCGGTCCCCCACGCCGTCGCGTCAGGGTCGGATAACTGCCGTCAGTCCTTCAGCGCGACGGCGTTCGGCGTGACGTTCATCTTCGGGACGTACTCGGCGTCGACCGTGTGCGCATCGCCTCGCATCACGGCCCGGAGCTCGTCGACACACGTCGGGCACGGCCCCGCGAACCGCAGCCGGGCCGGTTGCCCGCAGCGCAGGCAGGCCGTGTCGACCTCGGGGAAGTCGGCGGGGTCGACACGGATGTAGCCGAGCGGCATGCGGATTCCTTCGGTCTGGCGGCAGTCGGGTCGGTCCGGGGTCGGTCGGGCGGAGGGCATCGTACGGGCCGGTTCAGCCGGCGCGGCTGATGCCCGCGGTCGACCTGATCGCGGCGACGAGCCGGTCGGTCGCGGCCGCGCTCGGCGGCGCGAGCTCGAGGTAGAGCCGCGGCTCGGTCACCTCGACCTCGAGCACGTGCAACCGCCCGCCGAGCTCGACGACATCGACCCGCGCGTAGAGCGCGGGCGCGGGCAGCGTCCCGACCACACGCACCGCGAGCTCGGTGAGCGCCGCCGTCGGCGTCATCGGCTCGAGCGCGCCGCCGTAGCGCTCGTGGATGCGGAAGTCGCCCGGCTTCGGTCGTTTGCGGACCGCGTGCGTCACCGCGCCGTCCACGAGCACCACCGAGTACTCGCCGGATTCGGTGACGGCCGGCGCGTACTGCTGCACCAGCACGTCGCCGGCGGGCAGCAGCGCGTCGAGGTGCGCCTGACCCGCGGGATCGGCGACGTCGAAGCGGCCCGCGCCCTGCCCACCGACCGCGACCGCCGGCTTCACGACCACCGAGTTCCACCCTTGCGCGTCGGCGATGCCGTCGAGCGCCGCCGCGCTCCCCTCCAGCAAGAGGACCGTCGGGACCACGGGCGCGCCGGCCGCCGCCAGCTCCAGCAGGTACGCCTTGTGCGTGTTCCATCGGATCAGCGCGATCGGGTTCCACAGCGCCGATAGCGTTGCCACGTGCTCCGCCCAGCCGAGGAACGCGTCGAGCCGTTCGACGTAGTCCCACGGGGAACGCAACATGGTGAACGGCGCGTCGCGCCAGTCGACCGTGGGGTCGCGCCAATCGTCGACGACGACGTCGACCGCGCGCGCGCCCGGAGCGCGTCCACGAGGAGTGGCGTGTCGGGATCGGGCGCGGGCAGCGTCGCGCAGGTCACGAAGCGCACGTCGGGCATCCATGGATTCTGGCCGCGCTCGTCGCGGGCCTGCTCACCGCGTGCGGATCGGCTGGCGACGGCACATCGCATGCGGACACGTCGGCCACCACGCCGGCCGGCGCATGCGACGACCTCGTCACCGCCGATCTCGAGCACAACCTCGAGCCCGATCTCGAGCACGGCGGCTCCGACCCCGACCGCACCGGCCTCGACGCCCCGCACCACCGCGACCCCGACCGCGCCGGCGCCGGCGCCGACCGCACCCGCGTCACCGAGAGCGCCGAGCGCGCGCCCGACGGCGCCGGCCGCGCCGGCGATCCCCCCGCTCCCCTATGCGCCCGTCGCCGGCTACGCGGGAACCTCGGCTCCGGTCGACGCGTCGCGCCTGCCCGCGTCGTGGCGCGCGGGCTGCCCGGTCGGTCCGTCGAAGCTGCGGCTGCTCGCGCTCCCGTACATCGGGTTCGACGGCGCGACCCACACCGGTGAGATGGTCGTGCACACCGATGTGGCCGAGCGGGTGGTCGGCGTCTTCAAGAAGCTGTACGACGCGCGATACCCGATCCAGCGCATGGTGCTCGTCGACGCGTACGGCGGGAGCGACGATGCCTCGGTGGTCGCGAACAACACGTCGGCGTTCAACTGCCGCGCGGTCACGGGCGGGAGCAGTTGGTCCGAGCACGCGTACGGCAAGGCGATCGACATCAACCCGCTCCAGAACCCCTACGTCTACCGCGACGGGCACGTCTTCGACCCCGCGGCCGCGCCTTACGTAGACCGCAACCGCGCCGATCCCGGGATGATCCACGCGGGGGACGTCGTGACGCAGGCATTCGGCGCGATCGGCTGGGGTTGGGGCGGCAACTTCAACTCGTTCAAGGACTACCAGCACTTCTCGGCCAGCGGCCGCTGACGGTCAGAACTCATAGACCTCGAACGACGTCGCGTACTTGGTGCCCAACTCCGCGCCCGCGGCCGCGGCCATGTCGACGAGGAAGTCGGTGCCACCGCCGACGTAGCTCAGGTACGAGCGGTGTTCCCGCAGCGATGCGATCCCGAGGTCGAGCGTGTCGGTCACGTCGACCGCGTGGGTCGGCTCGGGCGAACCGGCGAGACACACGTAGCGCACGCCGGTCCACGGCGCGCCCGCATCCGTGAAGACCCATCGATTCGCGGCGTCGCGCACCGCGTCGAGCACCGCCGCGCCGGTGTGGCGGTGGTCGGCCATGTTCAACGAGTGGCCGCCCCACGAGTCGCGATGGTTGAGCGTGACGACGAGTTGGGGTCGGTGACGACGGATCGCGGCCGTGACGTCGCGGCGGAGCGGCAACCCGTACTCGACGACACCGTCGGCGTGACCGAAGAACTCGACGCTCGTCACCCCGACGACGGCCGCGCTGGCCCGCTCCTCGGCTTCGCGCACACGCGCGCACTCCTCCGGCGGCAGCGTGTCGATGCCTGCCTCGCCACGCGTCACGAGCGTGGTACGCGACGGACTTGCCTTGACCGGTCCACCGCGCGACTGCACTCGCCGCGCCGTACTCCATGTCGTCGGGGTGAGCGACGACGGCGAGCGCGGTGTCCCAGTCCTCGGGAAGCGGCGCGAGGCTCATGCGGTCGCCAGTCGCTCGTCGGCGCTCATGAACGCGATCGGGACCTCGAGTCCGATCGCCTTGCCGCGGAGCGTTGCGATGCGCCGGCCCGGCTGCACCGCGTCGGTGATCGGACCGAGCGCGTCGCCGAGGAGCGCTGCGCACCCGTCGAGATCGGCGACGGTGCACGCGATGCCGAAGAACCGCGGGCTGAGGGTCGGCCGGCGGCTCGCGGTCGGCACGCGTGACCAGCTCGATGATGACCTCACCCGCGCGGACGAAGGTCTGCCGCAGACCGGCCGCGCGTCCTCGCGGACGCGCCGCACCTCGAAGCCGGCAGCGACGAGCGCGTCGATCGTGCGGGCGTCGTCGACCGACCACACGACGACGTGATCGATCGAGGTCGCGCGGTTCGGATGCGCGACGGGCGGCACACCGACCGCCTCGCCGGCGTGTGTCGGCAACCCGTCGAGCGCGGTCATGCCCTCCGGTATCCCGGCCAAGGTCCATCCCGTGATGCCGGTGCCGGACTCATCGCCGATCCGCACTCGCACCGACCCGATCGCGACGGCCTGCTCACCGCCCTCGCCGGCTTGCACGGTGAAGCCCGCGGCGCGCCACGCCTCCGGTGAACCCGTGGCGTCGAGGCCGACGATCGCCGGACTCACGACCCGACGAGCTCGGCGTAGCGGTCGAGGCGCCGCCAGCACCTGGTCGCGAGCGCCGCCCGGGACGCGCAGCACGACCTCGGTGATCCCGATCGACGCGTAGTACTCGACCTTGCCCGGGCGTCGGGCACCGTGCCGAACGGCACGATGCGCAGCGTCTGCGGGTCGCGATCCGCGCGCTTCGCACGCGCGCTGCAGGTCCGGGAGCGCGTCGCGCACGCCGGCGCCCGCCGATCGGGATCCAGCCGTCGGCGTACTCGGCGACGTGCGCGAACAGCTTCGGGCCGGCCGCGCCACCGATGAGCACCGGTGGGCCACCGGGCGTCGCCGGCTTCGGCCACGACCACGACGGCGCGAGGTCGACGTAGCTCGCCGTGGAACTCGCCGACGTCGTCGCGCCACAGCGCCGCATCGCGAGCACGTGCTCGCGCGCGATGTCGCGCCGGGTCGCTGCATGTCGACGCCGTGACTCGCGATCTTCGTCCGCGTTCCAGCCGAAGCCGACGCCGAACACGAAGCGGCCGCCCGACTGCGCGTCGAGCGTGGCGACCGCCTTGGCCGTCACGATCGGCTCGCGCTGCGCGACGAGGCAGATGCCGGTGCCGACCACGAGGCGCTCGGTCGACCGCGGCCGCCATCGCCGAGCGCGACGAACGGATCGAGCGTGCGCTTGTACTCCTCCGCGAGCTCGTCGTCGCCGGTGGGCGGGGGCGTGCGGCGACTCGTCGGGATGTGCGTGTGCTCGGGGAGGTACAGCGAGCGAGAGGCCCGCGATCCTCGACCGCGCGCGCGAACTCGACCATGCCCGATCGTCTGGTCGGTCACGAACATCGTGACCCCGAACTGCACGCCGGTAGGGTACCCACCGTGCTGTGCCGAGGGCGCGTTGTCGTCATCACCGGCGCGGGTCGGGGATCGGCCGCGAGCACGCGCTCGCGTTTCGCGCGTGAAGGCGCCAAGGTCGTCGTCAACGACCTCGGCGTCGCCCGCGACGGCACGCGGCGGCGAGCGCCGGGCCCGCGCAGGACGTCGTCGACGAGATCCACGCGCTCGGCGGCGAGGCCGTCGCGAACACCGACGACATCGCCGACTGGGCAGGCGCGCAGCGCCTCGTGCAGACCGCGATCGACACGTTCGGCGGGCTCGACGTGCTCGTCAACAACGCCGGCTTCGTCCGCGACCGCATGCTCTTCACCACGAGCGAGGAAGAGTGGGACGCGGTCATCCGCGTGCACCTGAAGGGTCACTTCGCGGTGACGCGGCACGCGGCCGAGTACTGGCGCAGCGCGAGCCAAGGCCGGCGAGCCGGTCGACGCCCGCATCGTCAACACGTCGTCGGGCGCCGGGCTCATGGGCAGCGTCGGCCAGGGCGCGTACTCCGCGGCCAAGGGCGGCATCGCCGCGCTCACGCTCGTCGAGGCGGCCGAGATGGCGCCGCTACGGCGTCACCGCGAACGCGATCGCGCCCGCGGCGCGCACGCGCATGACCGAAGAGGTCTTCGCCGACCGCATGCAGGTCCCCGATCGGCGGCTTCGACGTCGAACGATCCCGCGCAACATCTCGCCGCTCGTCGTGTGGCTCGGCAGCGCGGAGTCGGCGCGACGTCACCGGCCGCGTCTTCGAGGTCGAGGGCGGCATGATCTCGGTCGCCGACGGCTGGCAGCACGGCCCGAGCGTCGACAAGGGCGCCCGCTGGGAACCGGCCGAGGTCGGCGCCGCGGTGCACGAGCTGCTCGCCAAGGCGCCCGCGCCCGGCGCCGGTCTACGGCGCGCAGTGACCGCCGACCGCGACACGCCGACGCGCCCGCCGACGTCCGGGCGCGCTGGCGCGCGCGGCGGCATCTGGACCGACGAGACGCTGCTCGACCGGCTCGCGGCGGCCGACGCCGACGCACCTCGCGATCGTCGACGGCGACGTCCGGCTGACGATCGACGACCTGCGCGCGCGGTCGACGCGCGTCGCGGCCGCGGCTGCTGGCAGCGCGGGGTGCGGCCGGGCGACGTCGTCGCGTGGCAGCTGCCGAACTGGTGGGAAGCGGTCGTGTTCTGCTGGGCGATCTGGCGGTGCGGTGCGATCGCGAGCCCGATCACGCCGACGCTGCGGCGCGCACGAGGTCGGCTTCATCCTCGCGCAGACGCGGCGCGCGTCGATCGCCGTGCCCGCGCGACGTTCCGCGGCACCGACTACCTCGCGCTGGTGCGCGCCGCGGGGTTCGACGGCGACGTGATCGTCGTGCGCGACGGCGCGCGATCCCGGCTGGCACGGCGAGCCCGCGCCCGACGCTCGCGTCGGGTCGACGACGCCGCGCCGTGATCCTGTGGACGTCGGGCACGACCTCCGAGCCGAAGGGCGTCGTGCACACGCACCAGTCGCTGCGCGTCGAGGCCGACACGATCGCGGCCGCGCACGACGATGCGCGCCGGGCGAATCGCTGCTGCTCCCGATGCCGGTCACGCACGTCGCCGGCCTCACCTACGGCGTCCTGCTCCCGGTCACGAACGCGATCACCACCGTGCTCATGGACACGTGGGAGCCGGGCCGCGCGCTCGAGCTCGTCGAGACGCGAGCGCATCGCGGTGATGATCTCGCACGCCGGTGTTCATGCGCACGATGATCGACCACCCCGCGTTCGCGACGACCGACCGACGCTCGGTGCGCCTGTTCTCGCTCGGCGGCGCGGGCGTCGCGCCGGCGATGGTGCGCGAAGGTGCCGCCGCGTTCGACTGCTGGTGCAAGCGCACGTACGGCTCGACGGAGTACCCGACGCTCACGACCGGGCGGCTCGGCGACGACGCCGGAACGCGACGCGACCACCGACGGCCCGCTGATCGGCGCGGCCGAGCTGCGCATCGTCGACCCGAAGACGCTCGCCGACGTGCCGCCCGGCACGCCGGGCGAGCTGCTCGCGCGCGGGCCCGAGATGTTCGTCGGCTACCTCGACGCGCGCGCTCGACGCCGACGCGTTCGTCGACGGCGGCTGGTTCCGCACCGGCGACCTCGCGGTGTACGACGGCGAGTACCTCACGATCGTCGACCGGCTGAAGGACATCATCATCCGCGGCGGCGAGAACATCTCCGCGCAGGAGGTCGAAGCGCTGCTCGTCACCCACCCCGACGATCGCCGAAGCCGCGTGCGTCGCGATGCCCGACCCGGTGATGGGCGAGAAGGTGTGCGCGTTCGTGATCGCGCGCCCGGGCACGACGCCGACGCTCGACGACGTGCGCGCCCACCTGCTCGAGCGCGGGCTTGGCGCGGTTCAAGCTGCCCGAACGGCTCGAGGTCCGCGACGACGCTCCCCCGCACCGCGAGCGGGAAGGTGCAGAAGTCGCCGCTGCGCGACGAGCTCGCGACCCCCGATCCCTTCGCCGACTGACCACCCCGGGGCAGCACAACCGATATCAGATTGTCGCCTGTCCACCGCTCAGGTGCATCAACCACCCATCAGATTGTCGAGTTGTGCACCCGCTACGGTGCACCAGACACCAATCAGATGGTCGAGTTGTGCACCCCCACAGTGCACCAGGCACCAATCACATGGTGGGGTTTCCACTGGTCGCCGGTACCGACGCGCTGGGTCGGGGTCCACAATGATGGCGTGGCGAAGCGCCCACCCGACGACGACGATGCGCTCGAAGTCATCGACCTCTTCACCGACGAGCCGGTCACGCCCCGGCGCGGCGCCCCCGCGATCCCGATCCCGACGCAGACGCAGACGACCGCGCCCGACCGCCCCGTCGCAACCGCGTCATCACGCTCGGGATCCTGGCGCTCGGTGCGCTGGTGCTCGTCGTCGCGGGTGTGACCGTCGCCGTCACCGCGGTGACGGCGGCCGCGACGCGTCCGTTGGTTTGGCGTCGAACGGCAGCGCCGGCCGCGGCGATCCGACGGCGACATCGCCGCTCTCGCCCCCGGCCACGCTGCCGGACATCCGGCCGACCGCGTGGGCTGCGCTCGGCGGCCGCTTCGCGCTCGGGCTCGACGGTCAGCTCGTGCTCGTCGACGGCACGACCGGCAACGTCGACACGCCGGTCGCGGGTGCGGGCGGCCGGGCGGCCGTCTCGAGTCGCGGCGGCGGTCGCGTGCTCGTGCGGCGCGGCCTCGACGCGACGGTGGCGGACCCACACGGCGGCAGCACCAACGCGTCGGACGGACTCGCGTTTCCCCGCGGTCGAAGGGGACGGGTGGTGGATCGCGAATCCAGCGCGTCGTGAGCCGGATCATCGGCGCCGGCGCGACCCACGCGCCTCCCGAGCTCCGACCTCCACACGATCGCGGCGGTCCACGGCGGGTTCCTGCTGCAAGCACCGGACGGCCCCGCATTGTTCGTGTGGACTCCCGGACAGCAACCGCGCCCACTCACCCAGCCGCTGGTCGAGACCGGCGCGAGTGACGAACTGTCGGTCGTCGCGACACACCCGGATCGCGTCGCGTGGCAGATCGCGTGCCCGGCGACTGCGTGCGGACTCCATGTCACCGACGTCGGGTCGGGTCGGGACGTCACGCTGGCCGGTGGCATCCTGCCGTTCTTCGACTCCGGACGCGCGTACGGCCGCTTCTCCCCCGACGGGCGCTACCTCGGCCTGCAGGTCGCAACGAACCTCGCGGGACCGGGCGCCCTCGTCCTCGTCGACCTGACCACGGGTTCCGTCGTCGCCCGCCGCGACATCCAGGTGCGCTTCTCGCCGGCCGGGTCCGACACGAGCGCGGCCGCGGTGCCGTTCGACTTCAGCGCCGACAGTGCCCATGTCGTCGTGGCCGACTGGTCCGACCGGCCCGGTCGGCTCGTCGTGCTGCGCACCGCCGACGGCGCGGTGGAGCGCACCGTCGACGGCGTCGGCCGGGTCGACTCGATCGCGTCGTTCGACGCGGTGCCGATCGCGCCGGTGATCCCGTTGTTCAGTGGGTCGGGCGCGGTCGCGCCGGTTCCCGCAGCCGGCGCGCTGGCGATCATCTCGCAGAACGGCGACACGCTCACGACCGTCGACATCGACACCGGCCGCCAACGTGTCGCCCACCTCTCGGACCTCTCGCTCGGGACCTCCGACGACACGCTCCCGCGCCTCGTCGCGCTCGAAGGTGGCTTCGCGTGGATCCGAGCGGGCGAAGCCTGGTTCGCGTCGTCCGCGGGCGATCTGGTCTCGCTCGGCCTCGCGAATTACGTGCTGCCGGGCCGCACGCCGGCTGAGGCGTGGACCGTCCGCCGAGCGGACGCGGGCTACGAGCTCATGCACGTCGACGGTCGCGACGGCTGCACGCGGCACGACCTACGAATCGCCCGTGGCGCCCGAAGGCGCGGTGCGCGACGGTCTCGTGATCGGTCGGCCCGCGTCGTTCACACAAGGGAGCAGCTTCGAGGTCTGGGACCCCGCGACCGGCCGGCGCGCGCACCGTGCCGGTACCCGTACCCGCGCGCGATCCGGTCGTCACCGCGGCCGGAGCGACGCGCGTCATCTGGTACGACCAGGCGTGCGCGAACGGCGGGAGCGCATGTGCGACCTACGTCACGGACCTGCAATCCGGACGCACGGACGCGCTGCCCACGAACACGTTCCCGTACGGTGGATCCACGTTCGTGCCGGACCGGTCGCGCGTCTACGTCCAGGTGCAGGACGGGAACGATCAGACGCATCTCGCCGCCATCGACCTCACGAACATGGCCGTCGAGGTGGTTCCGGATTCCGAAGGCGTCGAGCAGTGGGCGGTGTCGAGCCGGAACTTCGTCGTATTCCAGACGGACGCGATCTACGTCTGGGCGCCGGGATGGCCGCAAGCGCCCCTGCTGTCGCCGGGCACCGTCGGCCTCGTCGGCGGTTTTGCCGTGCGTTGACCTGCTCGAGCTACGGGACGCGACAGTCAGGCTGAGAGCGCGGCGTAGGTCGCGCGCACGAGCGATTCGCTGCGCGGGTCGCCACCCGGGTCGAAGCGCAGGTCGTTCATCACGTAACCGAACGCGACGCCGGTGCTCGGGTCGGCGAACGATAACGAACCGCCCGCGCCGGCGTGACCGAATGCAGCGTCAGGATTGGCGGCGCCGAAGCTCGACCCGAGCATGAAGCCGAGGCCGAAGGCCGTCTCCTCGATGATCACCGCGTCGGGCCCGCGCACGTTCTCCGCGGTCGCGGTGTCGACCGTCGCCGGCTGCAGCGTTCGCGCGCCGTCAACGCCGTCGCCGACGAGCGATGCGTAGAGCCGCGCCAGGGCACGTGCACTGCCGATGCCGTTCGACGACGGCAGCTCCGCGGCGCGGCAGCGCGCGTGTTCCACATGTCGTCGTAGTTGAAGAGGCCGGAAGGGTTGTCGAAGACGCCGCGCGAGGAGGAGTCGGTCACGGAGGGGCGTGAGCGCGGCCCGCATGTCGGGCGCGGTGGCACGAGTGGGGCGACGCGCGACTCCATCTCGTCGGGCAAGCCGATCCAGAAGTCGATGCCGAGTGGTTCCGCGATCTCGCGCCGCAGGAACCCGCCGGCCGTGGTGCCCGTGATGCGGCGGATGACCTCGCCGACGAGCCAGCCATACGTGCGCATGTGGTACCCGTGCTTCGTTCCCGGTTCCCAGATCGGCTCCTGGCGCGCGAGCTGCGTAACGATCGGATCCCACGCGAGCACCTCGTCGAGGGTGAACACGCCTTCGACCAGCGGCAAGCCCGCCTGGTGGCTCATGACCTGCCGCACCGTGATCGCTTCCTTGCCCGCGGCCGCGAACTCGGGCCAGTACGTCGCGACCGCTCGTGTCGGGATCGAGTTGACCGCGCTCGATCAACAGGTTCGCGCACACCGCCGTGACACCTTTCGTCGACGAGAACACGCCGACGATCGAGTCTTCGGCCCAGGCCCGACCGGTCGCCGGATCGGCGACACCGCCCCACAGGTCCACGACCGGACGACCGTCGCGGTAGACGCACACCGCGGCGCCCACCTCACCCCGCTCGTCGAAGTTCGCCGCGAACGCATCGAGCACCGGTTCGAACTCGGTCTCGACCCAACCACCTATCACGGGCGCACGCCGTTGATCACGAAAGCACACACACTCAGGCGGGCATCGCGAGACCGCCGTCCACGACCAGCACCTGCCCGGTGACGAACCGGGCCTCGTCGCTCGCGAAGAACACGCACGCGCCGGCGAGGTCTTCCGGTTCGAGCGTCTTCTTCATCGCGGTCTGCGCGGTGATGCCGTTGATGTAGAACTCGGGCACGATCTTCTTCGTCGCCTCGGTCATCGTCACGCCTGGCGCGATGCAGTTCACGGTGATGTTCTACTGGCCGAGCTGGCGCGCCATGAACTTCGTGAGCCCGACGATGCCCCACTTGGTCATCGAGTAGCTGTAGTTGCCGAGACCGCTGAACGGCATCTCGGGCATGCCGTACATGTACGCCGCGCCCGACGACTGGTTGATCACCCGTCCGTACTGGTGCTCGACCATCACCGGTGCCGCGGCGCGGGTCATCAACCACGTGCCGTGCTGGTTCACGGCGGTGACCTTCTGCAGGTACTCGTAGCTCGGGTCGAAGTTGTCGATGTCGTAGTAGAGCGCGGCGTTGTTCACGAGGATGTCGACGGTGCCGAACGTGCTGACGGTCTCGTCGACGCACCGCTGCGCGGAGTCGGGATCGGAGATGTCGGTCGCGAACGACGTGATCCACCATTGCCGCCGAGCACTGCAGCGCGTGCTGCGCGCGCTCGTCGTTGATCTCGGCGACGACGACCTTCGCGCCTTCTTCGAGGAAGCGCTGCCGCGTACGCGAGGCCGATCCCCTGGCCCGCGCCGGTGATGATCGCGACCTTGTCCTGCAGCCGGCCCATGGCGCTGCTCCGTACGTTCGAGGGCACCGCGCGGTGCGCCGATCCCGCCCGGGATGGGCAGCGGGTCGCGCGGCCGCGGTAACGTGACGCCAACGTCAGTTTTCTCGCACCGAGGGGGACCGCGCAAATGGGCATGCTCGACGGCAAGGTGGCGATCGTCACCGGAGCGGGCAACGGCGTCGGCCGCGGCGAAGCGATCATGCTCGCCGATCACGGTGCCAAGGTCGTCGTCAACGACCTCGGCGGATCGGTGAGCGGCGAAGGCGAAGGCGACAAGCGCGCCGCCGACGACGTCGTCGACGTCATCGTCAAGCGGGGCGGCGAAGCCGTCGCGAACTACGACAGCGTCGCCGACTTCGACGGCGCGAAGAACATCATCAACACCGCGGTCGAGCACTTCGGCCAGCTCGACGTGCTGGTGAACAACGCCGGCATCCTGCGCGACCGCATGATGTTCTCGATGTCGCCTCAGGACTTCGACACCGTCGTGAAGGTGCACATGTACGGCACCTGGAACACGATGCACCACGCGTCGGTGTACTGGCGCAACGAGTCGAAGGAAGGGCGCCAGCCGCGTGCTTCCATCGTCAACACCGTGTCGAGCGCGGGCTCTGCAGGGTCAGGCCAGCCAGATCAACTACGGCGCGGCCAAGGCCGGCATCGCGGCGATGACGATCATCGCCAGCCTCGAGCTGAAGCGCTACGGCGTGCGCGCCAACTGCGTCGGTCCCGGCGGCGCGACGCGTATGGTCGCGCAGGCGATGCCGGGCATGGAGGTCAAGGGCGCCGAGGAGTACGAGTCCTTCGACCCGATGAACCCCGGCAACTCGGCCCCCGCAGTCGTCTACCTCGCCTCGGACGACGCGCTCCACGTCACCGGCCAGGTGCTGCGCATGGTCGGCAACAACCTGTGCGTCTACAAGCCCTGGGAGATGGGCGAGCAGTTCCTCGCCACCGAGAAAGACGGCTCCGCCACCGTACTACTTCTATGGTCCTACAGATATTGAAGGTGATTGGACGATCAATCAATGGCTCTTCGGTGCGCGCCTGCATACGCGCCGCTCGCATCCGGGCCCCGTCGCGCCGTTTGTCGGTCTCGCGCTCTCGTGGAGTCGGGTCGTGGCCGACGCCTCCGGCATCATTTTCGGTGACACGGTCTCCACGTCAGCCAGAAGTGACGCGGCGCTCTCGCCGATGCTCGAAGGTGGGTTCCTCATTCGCCTCTCGCCGGTGGCGGACTTCCTCGCCGCCTTGCAGTATCATGACTTCGATGCGACCTTCGATCACGAACTCTGGAACGGCAGTCTGAATATCGCCTTTGTGGCCCTGCATGGTGGCGTGGTCTATCGCTTATAGGCTCCGTTTCATAGGGCGTGAAACTTTGTGGGGTCCTGGCAGAGTTAAATGTGTGAAAGTCATACCCGCCGCGCTCTCGTTCATCGGGCTTTCCCGCGAACCTTCACAAGGAGAATATTCATGCGTTATGGACTGATCGTGCTTTTGCTGGTCATCGCCGTGCCGGCTCTGGCCTTAATGCCGTCGCCCTATATCGGCGCCAATCTGCAGGTCAACAGCCCCACCGGCGACTTTAGCAAGACCGATATTGCCAATGATGGCGCCGGTGCGAAAACTGGACTTGGCGGCGAAGTGGACGTCGGCATCACCAGCGGCAGTGGCAGTATCTACGCGGGCTATCGTTTCGGCAAGCACTCCGCTGATGCCAAGTACGATGTCGCCGGCCAAAGCACCAAGATCAGCGGCGATTGGAGTATCAACCGCGCCGTGATCGGCTTGCGCTGGCACATTCTCGGCTCCACGCCGCTTCCGCTTGTCCCCACAGTTGGTGGAGGCGTGACCATCGGCAAGACCAAAACTTCGCTCAGTGGCACGTCCGGTGATCAGTCCTACAATACCGACGAATCCTCCAAGACCAGTGTCGGCTGGTTTCTCGAACTCGGTGGATTGCTCAAACCACCCGGCCCGCTCAGCATCATCGGCGATATCCAGTATCACAGCTTCGACGCCGATTACCAGTCGCAGCTCTACAACGGCAAAGTGAATATTTCCTTTTTCACCTTCCAACTCGGCGCCCGTTTCGCGCTCTCGGCAATCTGACCGTCACTCTTGCATCAAGTCTCTCCCAACGGCAGCTCTTCGCTGCCGTTTTGCTTTCTGGATTAAATCGTCACAGTTGAATTTAGAGGCCTCTCAATCGGTTGATTAAATTGGACTTGCTGGTATGGATTCACACAGCAGGTAAGCCCCCGAGACATGCACGTTGTGCACGTTTGATTTCATCTGTGAAGTTTCGTACATTCTCTTACTTAGGACTCCTTTCTATCCCTTCTGCATGTTCGCCTACCAACCGCGAGGTAAACCATGAAACTCCGCCTGCTGCTCCTGTTGATTCTGGCACTGCTTGCTTTGGTCGTTACGTGTAAGAAGGACGAAGAGAACAACAACCCGTCCGCCAGTATCACCGTCACGTCTCCCAACGGCGGTGAAACCTGGAATGTCGCCAGTAGCCATGCCATCACCTGGACGGACAACGAGGTCACGACCGTGAACATCTCGCTGTCCACAGACGGCGGCAGCCAATGGACGGCCATTGCCTCAAACGTGAGCAACAACTCGTACTCGTGGACCGTCACCGCCTCGGTTGGCGCAACCTGCCGTATCCGGGTGGCCGATGCCTCCGGCGGCAGTGTGTACGATGACAGCGATGCCAACTTCGCGATTGCCCAAAGCGCCACCGATAACGCTAGCGGTGCCGTGAATTCCGATCAGGAGGCCTCCATCGAGTCTCCCGGCGGCGCGCGCATCCGGGTGCCGCTCGGTGCCGTTCCTCGGTACGAAAACGGCGATCCGGGCACGGTCGTGTTCTCCATCGAACGCGATAACAATGCCACGCCCACCCCGCCCTCGGGCCAGACCATCGGCACTCCCGTCTATCGTTTTGGTCCTGAAGGCATGATTCTCGCCCAGCCGATTGAGATTTCCATCCCGCTTCTCCCTGGATCAGATCCGCAAAACCTAGAGAATGATTCGGGTGAATCCCACGACCCAGCAACCCGAAGTGTTCCCGAGTCATTATGATGCCGAACGTCAAGCCATCGTAGCCCAAACAATCAGCCTTTCGATGTGGTTTGGTACGCTCGTGACGCCGGGACCCACAGATTGGGGATGTGTCCACATCGAAAACCTGTCACTCCACACCTGGTTCACCTTCTGCGTGGACTCGTTCACGCTCGAGTATCCGGCTCAGGACCTGCAGTACATGCCCCAGTATGGCATGGGCGGCCTGTGGGCGCCCGTCGGTCACATCGGCATCTCCAACGAAAGCAATTACCGCCTGCCGCAGGGCAGCTACTGGATTTGCACTCAGTTCGGCGATGAATTCAACCCCAACGAGTACACTCGCGGTCGCGATAGCTTCATCGTCGCCGATCCGTGGAATAAGTCGCAGCCCGAGAATCTCTGTTCGCAATTCACTACCGCTGCCGACGCCGGTCCGGACACCGGTCGCTGCGTCTGCAATCCGACGCCCACCCTGCCCGTCGGAACCGGAGCCGTGCAGGTCACTCTGACGTGGTTCAACGAGAGTGCGCTCGACCTCGATCTGTGGGTAACTGAGCCATCGGGTGAACGCTGCTACTACGGCAACCCTGTCACCGCTACGGGTGGACAACTCGACCGCGACAATCTCTGCGGCAATTACATCAATGGCCGGCCCGAGAACATCTTCTGGCAGACAAATCCGCCTGTTGGAAAGTACATCGTCGAAGTGGATTGGTACTACGACTGCGGCAACGGCATGCCCTCCCAGCCGATTCAGGTGCGTACCGTTGTGCAGGGCAATACCCAGACCTACACGCCGACCATCAATAGCGGCGAGACCATCGAGGTCATTCGTTTCAATGTCACTGGCACCTCCGTGGAATTTCTGCCTCCGCAAATGGCGCCGCGTGTGACACTGAACAAGCCCGCCAAGTAAATCGGATCTACACGAATAACACGAAAACGGCGGCTCATACGAGCCGCCGTTTTTTGTTTCTCACGCCAAATCTGATTCTGGATAAACTACTCCTACTTTAAGTTCCCTGTCAATTCAACACTTTAACGATAACGGACGAACAGGTAATGAACATTCCGAACTTCGTACTGCCTGAAGTAACCACTTGGCATGTTTGTTTTCATCTATGAAGTTCGTAGATTTCAATACTGAAGATTGCTCGCGCAGCTTCTTCCATCCGCACGTCCACCTACCAACCCGCCGAGGTGAATCATGAACTCCGCCTGTTCCTGCTCTTGCTTCTCGCACTGCTCTTCGTTGTGATTACCTGTAAGAAAGATGACGAAAACAACCCGTCGGCCAGTATCACGCTAACCTCTCCCAACGGCGGTGAAACGTGGAACGCCGGTTCAACCCATGCGATCACATGGACGGATAACGACGTCACGACCGTCACCATTTCGCTGTCCCTAAAGCGCCCGGCGCAACCTGGCAGCAAAATCGCCACCGCGATTAACAACACTCACACTTACCCGCTGGAACGATCGCCCCCTCTGTCGGCGCCACGTGCCGCATTCGCGTTGCCGATACTGACGACGCCAACGTGTACGACAAAGCGACGCCAACTTCGCCATCGCAAGGCGACGCAGGGCGATAGTGCAAGCGGCTCGGTCGGGACTGGGGATCAGGAATTATTACCACTCCTGATGGCGCTCAAATCATTGTCCCGGTGGAAGCAGTGCCTGCTATGCCCGACGGTAGCCCAGCGACGATTGCTTCGATAGAAAAATCGGATTTCACGCCAACGCTGCCCGCTGGCAAGACCATGGCCACCGCAGTCTATCGTTTTCAACCCGGAAGAATATGTCTTCGGACAGCCTGTAGAAGGTTTCCATTCCGGTATCCTCAGGTGTCCCCAGACAACTACGTGGTATACCGCGTCAAT
>CAVUYD010000004.1:0-960799 GCA_963745645.1 uncultured Actinomycetes bacterium | reverse complement strand
ACGGCTCGCCGAAGCAGTGGGACCCGGCCGACATCGGCCGCATCGTCAACCGCTACGTGTTCCAGAGCGAGAACCCCGGAATCGACGCGCAACGCCGGGCGTGAGCCGGGTGCAGCTTCCCCGAGTTCGAGACGATCACCTACGACGAAGGTGACGACGGGGTCGCCGTCGTCACGCTGAACCGGCCCGACGTGCACAACGCGTTCAACTCGTTGATGCAACGCGAGCTGCACACGTTGTGGCGCGCGCTGCGGCGCCACGACGACGTGCGCTGCATCGTGCTCACCGGCGCGGGCGAGAAGGCGTTCTGCACCGGCATCGACCGCATGGAGCAGATGGGCGGCGAGGGCGACGAGACCACCGACACCGACGTCGTCGGCAGCGGCGCGACGCCGTTCATGTTCAACGATCCCGGCGACAACCTCGGTCCGAAGTCGTGCGACCTCTGGAAGCCGGTCATCGCGGCGGTCAACGGCATGGCGTGCGGCGGCGCGTTCTACATGCTCGGCGAGGTCGAGTTCATCGTCGCGGCCGAACACGCCACGTTCTTCGACCCGCACGTCACCTACGGCATGACCGCGGCGTTCGAGCCGATCCACATGGCGGGCATCACGCCCTTCACGCGAGATCATGCGGCTGTCGCTCCTCGGCAACTACGAGCGCATGTCGGCGCAGCGCGCGTTCCAGATCGGGCATGGTGACCGAAGTCGTTCCCGGCGCCGAGCTGCGTGACGCGGGCCCGCGAGCTCGCGGCGATCATCGCGTCGCAGCCGAAGCTCGCGATCGAAGGCACGGTGCGTGCGATCTGGTCGACGCGTTCGATGCCGCAACGCGAAGCGGTGCGGCTCGGCTACGCGTACGTCGCGATGGGCACGAGTCAGGACTCGATCGCCGAAGGACAGAAGCTGTTCGCGTCCGGCAAGCGCGTGGAGTGGAAACTGCGCTGATGGCGGGCACGAAGAAGGTTGCAATCGTCGGCGCCGCGTTGTCGGACATCGGCCGCGTCGACACGAAGACGCCGTTCGAGCTGCACTACCAGGCCACGCACGCGGGCCATCGCCGACGCCGGGCTCACCAAGGCCGACATCGACGGCTTCGGTTCGAGCGGCATGGGCATGCTCGCCCCGATCGAGATCTGCGAATACCTCGGGCTGCGGCCCACCTGGATCGACGGCACCGGTGTCGGCGGCTCGACGTGGGAGTTCATGGTCGAGCACGCGACCGCGGCGATCCTCGCCGGCCACGTCGAGATCGTCGTGCTCGCGTACGGATCCACCACCCGCGCCGACCTCAAGGCCCGCCGCCGCACCGCGAACCTCGGCTTCGGCGGCCGCGGGCCCGATCCAGTTCGACGTGCCGTTCGGCCACTCGCTCATCTCGAAGTACGCGATGGCCACCCGGCGCCACATGAACGAGTTCGGCACCACGCATCGAGCAGCTCGCCGAGATCGCGGTGAGCACGCGCTACAACGCGTCGTTCAATCCCGAGGCCTTCTACCGCGACCCGATCACGATCGACGAGGTCAACAGCAGCCGGATGATGGCCGACCCGCTCACCAAGCTGCACTGCTGCATCCGCAGCGACGGCGGCGGCGCGGTCGTGCTGACCACCGAAGAGCGGGCCCGCGACCTCGCGAAGAAGCCGGTGTGGGTGCTCGGCACCGGTGAGGCGTCGAGCCACACGACGATGAGCGAGTGGGACGACTTCACCCGCTCCCCCGCCGTACGACAGCGGCCGGCTCGCGTTCGAACGAGCGGGCGTGAAGCCCGCCGACATCGACACCTGCCAGATCTACGACGCGTTCACGCACATGGTGCTCGCGAGCCTCGAAGCGCTCGGGCTTCTGCAAGCCCGGCGAAGGCGGTCCGTTCGTCGAGGACGGCAAGCTCCGCCTCGGCGGCGCGCTCCCGACGAACACCGACGGCGGCGGCCTCTCGCACTGCCACCCGGGCATGCGCGGCATGTTCCTGCTCGTCGAAGCGACCCGTCAGCTCCGGGGCGAGGCCGCACGGCCGCCAGGTCGAGAACGCGCAGCTCGCGTGCGTGAACGGCACCGGCGGCTGGTTCTCGTCGGCGAGCACCGTCATCCTCGGCGCCTGACTGACTCACTGCCGCTTCGCTCGGGACTGGCCGTCGGCGTGCGAGCGGCGCGGCGAGCGCTTCGGCCACCTCCTCCGGCCCGAACTCGGTGATGATCGGACGACGATCAACACCGCGCCGAGCATGAACAGCAGCGCGCCGTTGAGCCCGTAGAGCTCGAGCCCGCCGAACGCGGCGAGCACGATCGCGAACGAGCCGACGTAGACCGTGCGCCGTTCGAGCCAGCGGTTGACCAGCCAGTCGCCGATCAGATCACCGACGAAGCGAGCCGCGACGACGACCGCATCCGTCGTCGAGGTGTGCGCGCCGCGAACACGACGATCGGCAACGCGCCGATGACCACCCCCGCGACGGGCAGGAAGCTCCACAGCCGACCCACACCGCGAGCGCGGCCGCGCCGGGGACGCCGGCGGCGCGCGCGATCGTGAACGCGAGCATCGCCTCGACGACCGCCTCCCAGCAGCTTCACGCGCGCGAAGAACAGCGCCCGCGCGCGAGCCGTCGCGCATGCACGAACTCGGCTCGCGCGCCGGCGCGCGTCTCGTCGTCGATCTGACGCGAGGCCGCCGTCGAAGAGCGCGGTTGCCGTAGAGCACGAAGAAGATCGTGAGGATGAACCCGGCGAGGAACGCGACGCCTTGCGTCGCGGCCGACTTGATCGCCTCGGGCGGCGTCGCCGCCCGCGAGGCGCTGCGGGATCGCGTCGACGAGATTGCGTGACCCGCTCCTTCAGCTTGATCTCCCGGAAGAACTCGGAGTCCTTCTCGAGCTCGCCCGCCCGTTGCGGCGCGGCCTGTTGCAGGCTGCTCATCGCGTCGGAGACGTCGTGCACGATCTTGTAGCCGACGAAGCCGAGCGCGCCGAGGACGACGCAGCACCAGCGACGAACACCGCCAGCGCGCGGGGGATGAACCGGAAGTGCGCGAGCCACGCGACCGCCGGATAGACGAGCGCGGCGATCGCCATCGCGGTGAGCGCCCACGCGATGACCCGCTCGGCGTCGCGCGCGATCTCGAGCAACAAGCACCGTGAGGCCGAGCCGCGAAGACGAGCGCGAGCGCGGAGCGAACAGACAGCCGCACTCGGAGCGTCCGCGCCACGTCGACCATCGGCTCGTACGATACCGACGTGGCGACGCCTCCTCTCGGACCCTCGGCCATCGTCGGCCGACTGCCGCCGCGCGAACCGGGCTCGCCGGCACGTCCGCGATCGACCTCGATCCCCGCTCGGCGATCCCGCTCGCCGTCGCGGTCGCGCTGTTCGCGATCGCGGTCTGGTTCATCCGATCGATCCCGCGGACGCTCTCGTCGCTCGCGATCGCGTCGCTGCTCGCGCTCGCGCTCAACCCGCTCGTCGAGGCGCTGAAGCGGCGCACGGGCTGGCACCGCCGTACCGCGGCCGGCATCGTGCTCGTCACTGTTCGCGCTCGTTGTTCGCGACTCGTGATCGCGCTCATCACCGTGCCGACGATCCGCGAGGTCCGCGACTTCAACAAGCAGATCCCGCAGACGGTCAAGGACCTCGGCCAGCTCCCGATCGTCGGGCCGTCGCCTGCGCGAGGCCAACGCGTCGGAGAAGGTGCAGCAGTGGCTGAACGACGCTGCCGAAGCACCTGAGCGCGAACTCGAAGCCGATCGAGAACGCGGCCGGGCCGATCGCCGACGGTGTCGCGGCCGCGCTGCTTCACGATCCTGCTCGCGATCACGATCCTGCTCGACGGTGAGCACATCGTCACGAGCGTCCGCCGGCTCGTTCCCGAGTCGCCGAAGACCGGCCGCCGATCGTCTCGGCCGCCTCGTCTACCAGGTGATCGGCCGCTACATCGCGGGCACGCTGTTCGTCGCCGTGCTCGCCGGCGTCGTGATGCTCATCGCCGCCGCTCGCACTCGACGTCCCGCTCGCGCCGCTCATCGCGGTGTGGGTCGCGATCACGAACCCGATCCCGCAGATCGGCGGCTTCCTCGGGGCGGTGCCGTTCGTGCTGCTCGGCACGACGCGCAGGGCGCAGTCATCGGGGTCGATCGTGCCTCGCGATCTTCCTCGTGTACCAGCAACTCGAGAACCACGTGCTGCAGCCGCTGATCATCGGCCGCGCGGTGCAGCTCTCGCCGCCCGCGACGATGGTCGCCGCGCTCGTCGGCGTGTCGGCCGGCGGCCTCGTCGGTGGACTGTTCGCGATCCCGATGCTCGGCGCGATCGAAGGCGATCTACCTTGCACTGCGTGAAGAACGCGCACCACCCGGCACCGCGGGTTCCGCGGGTTCAGACAGTGAGGGGAGCGGCGAAGAAGCCGCGGTGGACAACGGGGGTGACCGTGTCGATGGTCACGTCGCTGTCGAACTCGAGTCGGCGTGAGACGAGGAAGTACGCGAAGCGTTCGAGCAAGGCCATGAGCGCAGAGATCGTCGCGTTGTCGCCGCGCGCACCCGCCTCGCGCATGCGCTTGCCGAGCGCGGTCGCGATGTCGGTGAACGCCTTCACGCCGAGCGCGCTGACGTGGCGATCGTCGACGTGCCCTTCCATCCACGCGCGCAGGATCGGTCCGTAGCGCCGGTAGATCGTGAAGAACTGTTCGAGGAACGACTGCAACTCGGCGTAGCCCTCGGCATCGGGGCCGACCGGCCCGAGCCGGTTCGGCGAGCGCGTCCATCTCCTGTGCGCACTCGGTCGCGAGTGTGCGCAGCAGATCCTCCTTGTTCGCGAAGTAGAGGTAGAAGGTGCCGTGCGACGTGCGCGCCGCGCGCACGATGTCATCGACGCGCGCGGCGTGGAAGCCGCGTTCACCGAACACGCGCATCCCGGCGTCGAGCAAGCGACTCATCGTCTTGCGCCCCTGCGCGCGCAGCTCGCGCGTACGCGCGGGAGTGCCGGGTACGACGTCGCCCTTGCGACGACGGCGGCCACGATCGCCGTCGCGGGCCGATGTGCCGCCGCCCGTCGATCTGCCGTCTCCGGCCGATGTATACGCTTCGCTCATGGGTTCCGCGCTTCCCGCCACTATCGCCGAAGCGGCTCGCCGGTTCGGCGATCGTACTGCGTACGTGACCGAAGCCGGCTGGAACGTGACGTACGCCGACATCGACCGCGTCTCGGACGAGATCGCAGTCGGGTTCGCGCAACGGGGGGTCGGCGAAGGCGACGTCGTCGCGCTGGTGCTGCCGCCCGGGCCCGAGTACCTGCTCGCGTATTGCGGCGCGGCCAAAGTCGGCGCGATCACTGCCGGCGTCAACGACCGGCTGTCGGCGCGCGAGCGCGCCGCCGTGCTCGACCTCGCCGATCCGAAGCTCGTCATCGACGGGCCTGCGGCTGCGTCGCTCGACGGTGTGCTCGCCGACTACCGCGCGCCCGGCACCCCGCCCGCACTCGCCGACGATCCCGACCGGCCGGTCGCGATCATCTTCACGTCCGGGACGACCGGCGTCCCGAAAGGCGCGTTGTACACCAACCGGCAACTCGCCTTCATCACCCAGACCGATGTCGGCGACACATGGGACGGTGGCGGGCGTTCGTTCTCCGGCACGTCGTTCGCGCACCTCGGCTTCATGACGAAGCTGCCCGGCAACCTGCGCCGGGGCGGCACGAACTTCATCATGACGCGCTGGCGCGCGTCCGACGCGCTCGCGCTGCTCGAACGCGAGCACATGAGCACCGTCGCAGGTGTCCCGACCCAGCTCGCGTTGATGCTGCGGCAACCGAACTTCGACGACTACGACCTCTCGTCGGTGCAGTTCATCGTCGTCGGCGGCGGACCGGTCACTCCGGGGCTGGCCGAGGAGGCGCGCCGCCGGTTCGGCGCGCGCCTCTCGACCCGCTACTCGTGCACCGAGGCCGGCATCGGGCTCGGCACCGCCTTCGACGACCCCGACGAGGATGCGATCGAGAGCGTCGGACGCCCGCACGCCAGCGTCGACCTCGCGATCCTCGACGACAGCGACGCACCGTTGCCCACCGGCGAGATCGGGCAGGTGTGCCTCCGCTCCCCCGCGGTCATGGCCGGTTACTGGCGCGACCCGGAGACCACCGCCGCCACGTTCACCGCCGACGGGTTCGTGCGCACCGGCGACATGGGTTGGCTCGATGACCGCGGCCGCCTGCACCTGGTCGGGCGGTCGAAGGAGATGTACGTGCGGGGCGGCTACAACGTCTACCCCGTCGAGGTGGAAGCGGTGCTGTCGCAGCACCCGGATCTCGCGGCCGTCGCCGTCGTGCCACGCGCGGATCCGGTGATGGGCGAGATCGGGGTGGCGGTCATCGTCCCGCGCGATGCCGGGCGGGTCCCGACGCTCGCCGACCTGCGCGACTACGCCAAGCCCGAACTCGCGGCGTACAAGCTGCCGGAGGCCGTGCACCCGCTCGACGGGCTGCCGCTCACCGCGGGCGAAAAGGTCGACCGGCGCGCACTCGCCGAGATCGTCGGGGCCGCGGGCACGCACGCGTCGGCCGATTAGGCACCCGTAGTCTGGCGCCCGCATGGAACTCGACTTCTCTCCGGACCAGGACGACCTGCGCGAAGCGATCCGCACGGTGCTCGTCAAGGAAGCGCCGGTCACGCTCGCCCGTTCGGTGGTCGAGACCGGCGCGCGGCCGACCGCGCTGTGGGACACGTTCGTCGCGCTCGGGTGGGCCGGCCTCACGATCGCCGAGGAGTTCGGCGGCGTCGGGCTCGGTCCGGTGGAGGCCGCGATCCTCGCCGAGGAGCTCGGACGCGTCATCGCGCCGGGTCCGCTGCTGTCGACCATCACCCAGTTCGTGCCGGTGGTGCAGGAGTGCGGTACCGACGAGCAACGCGCCCGCTGGCTCGGCGCGGTGGCCGTCGACGGGCTCGCGGGCAGCTTGGCCATCTGCGAGGCCGATGGCTCGTTCGATCCTTCCGACACCACCGTGACCCTCGAACGCGCCGGCGACGAGTTCCTGCTGCGCGGCGAAAAGCGCTTCGTGATCGAAGCCGACGCGGTGACCGAGCTCGTGGTCGTCGCGCGCGACCCGGGCACGACCGGCGACGAAGGTGTCCGCGCCGTCGTCGTCCCCGTGCGCGCGGTCGACCTCACGCCGGTCATCCCGTTCGATTTCAGCCGGAAGCTCGCGCACGTCCGCTTCGACGGCACTGCCGTGTCAGCGGACCGCGTCCTCGGCACCGGCGCCGCGGTCGCAACCGAGCTCCGGCGCGCGGTCGAGCAGGCGACCGTCGCGCTCGCGCTCGAGATGGTCGGCACCGCACAGACGATCTTCGACGTGTCGATCGACTACGCCAAGGAGCGCGTGCAGTTCGGCGTGCCGATCGGTTCGTTCCAGGCGACCAAGCACAAGTTCGCCGACATGCTCATCGCGCTCGAGCGGGCTCGATCGACCGGGTACTTCGCCGCGCTCACGATCGCCGAGGACGACGAGCGCCGCCACCGCGCCACCTCGGTCGCCAAGGCCGCGGCGGGCGACTGCCAGCGCCTCCTCGGCAAGGAGGGGATCCAGATCCACGGCGGCATCGGCTACACGTGGGAGCACGACATGCACCTCTACGTGAAGCGGGCCAAGTCCGGCGAGCAGCTGTTCGGCACGAGCGCGACCCACCGGGCCGCACTCGCCACCTCACTCGGTCTCTGACGCGAGCTGCGCCTGACGCGATCGGCGCCGGCCGCTATCGGCGCAGGACGATCTCTGCGAAGACGTAGAAGAACACGATCAGCGCGAAGCCGGTGTACATCGCGTTCTTGTGCGTCTCGTAGATCACGTTCAGGCCGCCGCTGCCGGTGCCGCTGATCTTGCCCAGCGCGTTCAGCTCGAGCACCGCGATGATCGCGATGCCGACGATGAAGTAGAGCCCCCACTTCGCGCCGCCCGGCGTCTGGTCCCAGTGGCACGACGTTGTAGAAGTGCGACGCGCCCGACCATGAAGACGAGCAACGGCAGCGAGAAGATCGTGTTCTGCCGGGAGGCCATCGCAGCCGCGGCGACCGGCGGCCGGCGCGTCCGGATTCGCTTCGCCGCCCGCCTGCACGTTGCGGGCGTTGGCGATGACGATCTGCTGGTTCGGCCAGATCACCATCCACACGTTCGCGGCCATGGTGAGACCCATGATGATGCCGAGCAGCAACGTGACCCCGGCCGTGCTCTTCCAGTAGTCGCCGTCATAGTGCGTCCGGCCACACCGCGATGATCAGGATGCCGAACACGACGGTCGCGGTCGGCGGCCCATCGGAACCACCACAGCGCGCGCCACGTCAGCTTGTCGAGCGCGTTGTTGCGAGCCGCGGCATCCATCTCGGCGTACGCGGGGACCTGCACGAAGTTGAAGAACCACAGCAGACCCATCCACATGACCGCGACGATGACGTGACTGATGCGCAGCGCGTTGTCGAAGCCGTTCTGATCGAAGAGCCACATGAGGCCAACCCCCGGAGAGGACGAAGTGCCGCGGAACCTACCATCGGCGTCCGTCGCGCGTCAGGGATGCTGGGTCACAGCAGGTGGCGAAGCCTTGACCAAACGCTTACCTGCAGGAGCCCGTCACGCAGCGCTCTCCCGGCTACAACACGTGTGCCACCTACTCGGAGGAACGCGTGGAGATCAACAGACTGTTCGGCCTACCTGCCCATCCGCTGCTCGTCCACATCCCGGTGGTGCTCCTCCCGCTCGCCGCGGTCGGCGCAGTCGTCATCGCCGTGAGCAGCACGTGGCGTCATCGCCTCGGATGGATCCTCGTCGTGCTCTCGGGCATCTCGCTGTTCTTCGTGCAACTGGCGATCGGGAGCGGGGAATCCCTCCAGGAAGGTGTCGAAGGGACCGGCTCGGAGCGATTGATACACGAGCACTCCCAGATCGCAGAGCAGCTGCGGCCCTTTGCCTTCCTCTTCTTCGTCGCGCTGACTGCGTACGTCGGCTACGCGTGGTGGATCGAGCGCAACGCGACCGCGGCATCCGATCCGGCCGCGGCCGAGTCGACCGCGAGCCGGTCGGCGGGAACCGCGACCACGACGAGGCCCGTATCGCGGCACCCGATCGTGATCACGCTCGCGGTGCTGACCGTCGTGTTCGGTACGGCGGCGACGGTGTGGACCGTGCGCGCCGGGCACAGCGGTGCCAAGGCAACGTGGAACAAGGTGCAACCGACCGGGGGTGAAGGAGCCGACGGCGTGACGGGTGCCGGTCGCCCCTGATCAGCCTTCGCTTCGGGCTCGCCACCAGGAGAAGAGCGCGGCCAGGTCATCGTCGGTGCGTGTCGCGTGTGCGAGCACGCCGGCGTCGTCGACGGTCCACCACATCTCGGCGCGCGTCCCCGTGACCCGGCAGCGGTAGCGACCCGCGACCCGCGCCGGTGCGTCGGGGCGTGACCACGCCCGTTCGTCGTCGTGGCCGCGAGCGCACGCGGCGTCTCCCCGTTCGACGACGCCGTCGTCGGTGCCCGGCGGCCGCGCGATAGCGCGCCGCGACGTCGGTGACCTGCGTGAACGTGACGGTGCCGGCGGGGATCGGGCACAACAGTTGCGGCGCCGCGGCCGCGAGCGTCTGGCACCCGCTGGTGTCACCCACTGCCGCGGTGAACGGCCGGACCGCCGAGGCGGTGGTCGTCGACCGAGCGCTCGCCACGGTTGCACGAGCGGGGGCGGCGAGCGCCGCGGCGCGGGACTCGGGTATGGCGCCGGACTCGGGAATTGGGCCGGGGCGCAGCCGGAGCGCGATGCCGCAACCGACGGCGAGGACCAGCAACAGCCCGCCGAGCCGGACCGTTCGGGGCGGCAGGTGCAGCCGGGGCCGGCGGCGGGGCCGGGATTCGGGCGGGCGCGGCACGGTGTCGAGCATCGGACGATCTTACCTACTCAGATGCTTGGTGACAGGAGTTGCGACAACTTGTCACAACTTCATAGGGTGTCCCGCCATGCCGCACCTCGACACCGGTCCGCTCCGCGACGGCGATGCGCTGGCGCTGCTCACGGCAATTGGGCTCGCCGCCCTGCTGCTGCTCTGGCACGCGCTCGGCCTCCTCTGCTGCGCGGCGAGCCGGTGGCGACCGGCGTGGCGCGCGCTCGTGCCGCTCGCACGCGTGGCGCCACCGTTGGCGCGGCGCGTGGCCGGCGTCGCGACCTTCGCGATCGTGTGCACGCCTGCGATCGCCCACGCCGATGCACCCACACCCACGACCGCGCCCGTGGCCGACGAACCGTTCGTGCGCGCGCCGGCTGCGCCGGTCGCGCCCGATGCGCCGGCGCCGGTCCCCGCGACTCCGGCCCCGCCGGTTCCCGTGCCCGTGGCGGCGCGAACGCATGTCGTCATGCCGGGCGACAACTTGTGGCGCATCGCCGCCACCGAGGTCGCGCGCGCCACCGGAGTCGCGCGTCCGACCGACGCAGCGATCGTTCCGTACTGGCACGCGGTGATCGAACGGAACCGGCCGACGCTGCGCTCGGGTGATCCGAGCCTCATCTTCCCCGGCGAGATCGTCACCCTGCCTGCGCTTTGACCCTGACACGCGCGTCAGGGAAACTCGGCGGACCATGGGAATCCTCGAGGGCAAGGTCGCGATCGTCACTGGCGCGGGGCGCGGCATCGGTCGCGGTCACGCGCGGCTGCTCGCCGCCGAAGGCGCGCGCGTTGTCGTGAACGATCTCGACGCCGACGCCGACACCGTCGTCGCCGAGATCGCCGACGCGGGCGGCACCGCGGTCGCCAACCGCGACAACGTCGCGACGTGGGCCGGAGCCGCGAACGTCGTCGATCAGGCCGTCACCGAGTTCGGCCGGCTCGACATCCTCGTCAACAACGCCGGCATCCTGCGCGACGCGATGAGCTTCAACATCACCGAAGCCGAGTGGGACGCGGTGATCGAGGTCCATCTGAAGGGGCACCTCGCGCCGAGCCACCACGCAGTGAAGCACTGGCGCGATCGCGGCAAGGCCGGCGACGAGGTGAGCGGTCGCATCATCAACACCGCGAGCGAGTCGGGGCTGTTCGGTCAAGCCGGCCAGGTCAACTACTCGACCGCCAAGGCCGGGATCGTCGGCATGACGCTCGTGCTCGCGCGGGAGATGAAGAAGTACGGCGTGACCGCGAACGTCGTGTGTCCGCGCGCGCTCACGCGAATGACCGACAGCGTGCCGGGCGCCGCCGACTACATGAGCGGCCCGGAGTGGGATCCCGAACAGATCGCACCGATGGTCGCCTTCCTCGCGAGCGACGCCGCGGCCGACGTGTCGGGCCAGGTGTTCGTGGTCTGGGGCACTCGCGTCCACCTCCTGCAGGGGTGGCAGCTCGCGGCGACGCTCGACCGTGGCGACGGCCGGTGGACGCCGCAGGAACTGATCGACCGCAAGGAAGAGCTGTTCGCCGGGCGCCGCTCCAAGGTTCCGCCCATGGGTTTCGGCCAGTAACCGACCATGACGGCTGCCGACGCGCCCGCAGGTCCGCTGCTCGTCGACCAGTTGCGGTTCATGGCGACCGCGCGGCCGGGCGAAGTCGCGTACCAGGACCTCGGCGCCGGCGACGAGATCACCTTCGCGCAGTGGGAAGCTCGTTCGAACCAGGCTGCGCGCTGGCTCATGCAACGCGGCGTCGCCAAGGGTGACCGCGTCGCGATCTACCTGCCGAACGAGTACTGCCTGCGTTGGATCGTCGCGTACGCCGCGGTGCACAAGGCGGGCGCGGTCATGGTGCCGGCCAACACGCGCCTGTCGGTGCCGGAGCTCGTCGCGATCTTGGGCCACGCCGAGGTCAGCGCGATGTTCACGTGTGGCGATCTCCTCGACTCCGCGCGCGCCGTCGCCGCGCAGGTGCCGTCGCTGCAGTCCATCCTGAATGCCGACGGACCCGCCGACGGCGCGTTCGGGTGGGACGACGAAGTCGACGGCCTCGACGACAGCCAGGTGCAAGTACCCGTCGACGCCGACGACATGGCCGACATCATGTACACGTCGGGCACGACCGGACTGCCGAAGGGCGTGCTCGTCCGGCACCGCAACGTCGCGATGATCCCGAACGGCGTGCCCCACTGGAGCGGCTCCGGGTGGTTGCACGGCGCGCCGCTGTTCACGTTCGCGGGCATGAGCTTCATCTACAACCCGATGAAGATGGGCCTGCGCGGCGTGTACATGCCGAAGTTCGACGTCGACCGCTGGTTCGACGTGGTCGAGCACGACAAGCCGATGATGATCTTCATGGTCCCGGCGATGGCCGAGCTCGTCACCGCGAGCGCGCGCTTCGAGACGGCCGACCTGTCCGCGCCCGTCGCGGTCTCCATTGGTTCCGCCCCACTCGCGCCGGCGACGCTGAAGCGACTCCAGGACCGCATGCCGCAGGCATCGGTGTCGAACTCGTACGGACTCACCGAAGCCGGCCCGGCGTACATCGTGATGCCGAAGGAGGACCTCGCACGCAAGCCGGGGTCCGTCGGCAAACCGATGCCACCGATGGAGATCAAGATCGTCGACGCCGACACCGACGCACGCAAAGGTCCCGACGAAGTCGGCGAGCTCCTCGTGCGCCTGCCCGGGAAGCGGCGCGAGTACTACAAGGACGACGGTGCCAACGCGAGCACGTGGACCGAGGACGGATGGTTGCGCACCGGCGACCTCGCGTACCTCGACGACGAAGGCTTCGTCTACATCTCGGGCCGCATCAAGGACATGATCATCCGCGGCGGCAACAACATCTACGCGACCGATGTCGAAGCGGTGTTGTTGGAGCATCCGGACGTGCAAGAAGCGGCCGTCATCGGCGTACCGCACACCGTGCTCGGCGAAGATGTCGGCGCGTTCGTCGTGTGCCGAGCCGGCAGCACCCTCACCGTCGAATCACTCCAAGCGTTCTGTGAGGAGCGCCTCGCCGACTACAAACGCCCGCGCCAGCTCTGGTTCGTCGACGAGCTCCCCCGCAACGCGACCGGCAAGGTCATGAAGCACAAGCTTCGGGAGCAGGTCGGTCCGTAAGGTCGTCTTGCCGCAGCGAACGAGATCGTGGCCGACGGATGCGACGCACGACCCGGCGTTGCGACGAGTCGAGGAAGGTCACGACGGTGCGATCTCAAGGGTCGCGTGGGTTAGTCGTCGTTGGTGATGGTGACGAAACCGAGGCCGTAGAGGCCGCCGATGGTGGCGTTGGTCGCGTCTTTGAACCCGATGAAGAGGCGCTCGTTCGATTCGCGGTCGGCGTCTCCGTTGATCCTCACCGGCACCATCTGAGTCGGTCTGCCCCGGCGGGAACGACAACCGTGCCCGACGCGGCTGCGTAGTCCTGGGGCGCGACTGCCGAGTCGTTCACGGTCAACCACGACGCCGTCACCGGTGTCCGCGACGGCGCCGACAGGTACACAGGGAGCTGCGCGACGCTGGTACCGGTGTCGCCCTCGATGACCGCCACCGCGCCCGGGACAACGGCTGGCCGCGGAAGGGCTTGCGGTGAAACGAAGGTGACCTTCAGTGACGGGTCGTGGAAGATCACACGATAAAGATCGCCGTCGAGCGAGCAGGTATCGTGTACGTCGTGTCGGCGTTCCGCACGATGCATCGTCGACCCCTTGGACGGATGCGGATTGTCTTGCTTGGCCTGATCGATGAGCTGGCCGGTCCGATCGGCAAACACCTCCAGGTAGACGTGCAGTTCCTGCCGTGCCGTGTACGAGCTCAGGGCCACCAAGAGGATGAGACAACCGGCCGCGAAGCCGACCCGGCCACGATCCGGGAGGGCGTCGGCGATCCATTCGAAGACGGTGCCGACAGCAAGCGCGAGACCCGGCAAGGCGAAGTCGATGTAGTAGTACGACATGTTGTGAGCGGCGAGGAACGTGACGGGCATGACCCCGAGAAGCTGCCCACGCCAAGCCGATAAGTCCCTGTGATCGATGCGCGCGCAGTGACGCAAGCGCACAGAGGCCGATCAGCGCGACCCAGAAGACGACGACGTACACGCGGTACACGCTCGAATCTCCGAACCGCTCGAGATCTGTAGCGATCGCCATGAGCCGTTCGAGGTTGCGAGCACCGTGGAAGTTGACCCGTTGCGCGGACGGGCCGGTCGGCGAGTGAATACCTCGGCCAGGACCCGCGCTGTCGTGTAGCCAATGAGCACGAGCCACAGCGGCAACGAAACGACGAACGCACGCCAGAGACGTGAGGGCCGGCTGCCGCCCGCTTCGACGAGGTACCGGGTGATGACCAGTACCGGTGGAGTGACGACCGCGACCTCGCGCGTCAGGAGCGCCACGGCGAACAGTCCGCACGCCAGAAGCACATCCCACCGCCGAACGCGAGGACGGAGCATGCAATACAAGGCCCCCAACGCGAGAGTGACGACAAGTGGGCTGTTTGCTGCAGAGGTCCACCCGATCGGAGTCGCCATCGATGCATGCAGTCCGAAGACGGCCGCCGCCGCATACGCACCGGAACGGAGGCCGAGACGGTGCCGCGACCAGACCCGTCATGACGCCGGCCGCGAGGACGACACAGCCCGGTCGCGAGATGGAACGGCAGAGGGTGCAGCCCGAAGAGTTGGTTGAGCACTCCGAACCACACGAAGAGGACCGGCCGAAATATCGTGGCGCTCATATTCCAGGTCGGCGCGGAGTGCCACCAGCCGGCGTGCTGCACGCTGTCCAGGTAGAGGTAGTCGTCGGCCAGCAGCGGCAATCGAACTGCCGGAGCAAAGACGACGATTGCGAGGCCCGCGAGGGCGAGGCACTGCGACGACGACCCGCAGCCGAGCGTTCGGGTCCGGCGTTCACCATGAGCAAAGAATGACAGGCCCCTCTCAAACTCGCTCGGGCGGGGCTACCTGGTTGTTTGCGCCTCGAGCCGAAGGTCCTGACGGACCCCGTTCGACCTCGGTCCGCTACGAAGGGAGGCTCGATCGTGCAGGACAACGTGCCCTGCGCTTGGCCGATGTCGATGAGTTCGCCGACGAAGGTGCCGGTGCCGGTCGCACCGGCATAGGTGCCGGTGCCGCCGGTGACGTGCAACGTCCAGTCGATCGCGAGCGACTGTTGCGCGGTGGTCGGGCCGAGCGGACCGGCGACGGTGCCGGTAATCGTGCCGCCGCTCGGCGTCAGCACGAAGTGACCCGCGCCCGCGGGGTGGTACGTGTTCTGCGCGTCGGGCGGGAACATGAAGCACGGTTGCAGCGCGAGTTGTGTCGGCCCGATCGGATCGAGATCCGCGCTCCCGAACACGTCGAGCACGAAGCCCGGGCAATCCGGCGCATCGTCGAGTCCGCCTTGCGAGGTGTTGACGATGCCGGAGAACGTGATGACGGTCGGCGGGGGCGGGTTGCTGGTCGTCGCCGGCGGTGGGGTGCCGGTGGCCTGCAGGACGCGTACCGAGCGGAGTGCAGGCGTGGCCCACACGAGGCCGGCGGCGAGTGCGCCTCGTTCGATCACCTGGCGTCGGGTCGGCCCGGGCGTGGCGTCACGCGACATCCCACGAGCGTGCCCGACGGCCGTGGGCCGCGCAATTGTGGTGCGCGCTAAGGTCTCGCCGCTTCGCGGCTGACCGGCACGTCAGCTTCGGTCCGCGCCAGGAGGATTCGGAACGTGGCACTGACAGCACTGAAGGGCAAGGCACTCGGCACCCAGAAGGTGATGATCGAGCGCGGTCCGGTCCGCGTCTTCGCGCAGGCGCTGCTCGACGACGACCCGGTGTACACCGGCGACAACCGCGCCGGTGCCGCCGACGTTCCCGTTCGTCATGCCGTACTGGGGCTCGATGGGCGTCGGCGGCGCGGCCGGCCTGCCGATCGAGAACCTCCGCGGCAAGGGCCGCGCCATCCTGCACGGCGAGCAGGAGTTCATCTACCACGGCGGCGAGTGGCCGCACGCGGGCGACGTGCTCGTCGGCGAGGGCGTCATCTCCGACGTGTACGAGAAGGAGAAGAGCGACGGCGGCAAGCTCGAGTTCTACGTGACCGAGACGACGTGGTCGAACGAGCAGCACGGCGAAGCCGGTCGTCACCACCAAGTTCACGCTCGCGATCAACTGCAAGCCCGACGCGGCCGAGCCCAAGCCGCTCGTCGCCGTCAGCGATGACCGCACGCCCAGGAGCTCTCCGATCGCGCCGAGATCCACGACGTCATCGTCCGCTACGGCTGGGCGATCGACACCAAGGACTGGGACGCTGCTCGACACCGTGCTTCACCGACGACGCGCACGTCGACTACTCGTCGAACCCGGGCGGCAAGGTCGGTCCGTACCGCGAGGTGCGCGGCTGGCTCGAGAAGGTGATGACCGCGTTCCCGGTGACGCAGCACCTGATGGTCGAACATCGACGTCACGCTCGACGGCGACCGCGCGACCGTGCCGCACGATGGTGACGAACCCGCAGGGCGCGGCGACGCGCGAAGGGCGGGCTGCACTTCTTCTTCGTCGGCGCGCGCTACGACGACGACTTCGTGCGCACCGACGGCAGGCTGGAGGATCGCGAAGCGCGTCGAGACGACGCTGTGGTTCCAGGGCTCGCTGCCCGCCCGAGCTGCTGCATCCAGCGCTGACTCGAGACGCGCTCTGCATCCGCGACTCCAGGAGCAGCGCGACGTTGTCGTGGAAGAAGCCCGGCGCGTCGTCGGGTCCGACGGGGCACGCGCCGCCGCGTGTAGTCGGCGAGCGGTGTCGCTCGTGCCCTCGGAGTGCGGATAGTCCGAGCAGCACATGTAGAGGTCGCCGGTCTGGCGGATGAGGCGCGCCGGGCAGCTCGTACGAGAACGACGACACGCGCACCTGCCGGCGGAAGTACTCGCTCGGGCGCATGCGCGAGCTCGGCGAGCGGGCGGCCGTTGAGCTTGGCGGTGAAGTCGGAGCCGCCGTCGAGCATCATCAGGTACATCGGCACCCAGACCGCGCTGAGCTCGACGACGCCGATGCGCAGATCCGGGATGCCGGTCGAGCGTGCCGTTCAGGATGAGGTCGCGTGCACGCGAGCGCGGCCGCGGTCCAGAGGAACACCGAGTCGAGCGGCGGCACGACGAAGTCGTCGGGTCGGTGTACCACGCGTCGTCGAACGGCCGGCGCTGGTCGGCGACGTGGAACACCGGGCGTCACACCGTGGTCGACGAACGCGCGCCAGATCGCGTCGTGATCGGGATGCGAGAGCGGTCGACCGTCGACGAGCGCGGGCGCGACCATCGCGAGCCGCACGCCGTCGCGCTCGAGGCGCGCGAGCTCGGCGAGCAACCAGGCCGCGTCGCGCAACGTGACGTGCGCGACCGGGTGCACGCTGGCCCGTGCCGTCGGTGGCGACTGACGCGCACCAACGGTTCCACGCGGTCATGTTCGCGGTGAGCGCGCAGAGGTCGGCGTCGAGCGTGCGCTCCCACAGCGAGCCCGAAGTTCGGGAACACGACCGCCTCGTCGACACCCATCGTCGGCGAGCTGCTCGGCACGCGCGCCGCGTCCCAGTAGTCGCGCGGCAGCTCGTCGTCGTAGCGCGTCTCGGCGCGGCAGGCCGGCGCGGATGCGTTCGTGCCGGTCGCCGAGCTCGGAGGTCTTCCCCGGGTGCTGCACGTCGACCGGCAGCAGCTGCTTGTCGCGCCAGCGTCAACCACGGGTAGCCGAGCTCGTCGTCGACGATGCGCAGCGCGTCGTCGCGCCGTGCCGGGATCGATGTGGTCGCGCCACATCGTGCGGGTCTCGTAGAGGTGCTGGTCGGAGTCGATCGACCGGCGGGCTCACGCGTCGCATTGTTCCCCTAACCTGACGCCGATGTCACTCCCGACGACCCGATCGACCTCGACCGACTCGACGCCGACGCCTACCGCCGCCGGATCCGGGTCGTGACCGTCGAACCGGGCGTCGTCGTGTCGCGACCTCGAGGACGACTTCCACCACTTCGTCGTCACGCTGCGCCACGACGGCGAGCGTCGTCGAAGCGGTCGACGGGCGAGTCGGAGCGCTGGCCGTGGTCGACGTGCCCGGATGCGGCCCGGTCCGCTGCCGGCCCTCGCGGGCATGCCGCTGTCGCGGCGGTTCACCGCCGCCGGCACGTGGACCGACCCGAAGCAGAACTGCACGCACCAGTTCGACGCCGCGTGCCACGCGATCACGCACGCGGCGTGGCGGCGCGGTCGGCCCACGCGTCTACGACCTCGAGATCCCGCGCCGCGACTTCGAGACACGACGGCGCGACGCACGTGCCGGCTCTGGGTCGACGGCGAGCTCGCGCTCGGCTGGGACGTGACGTGGGACGGCATCGTCGATGCCGCAACCGCCGTTCGACGCCGCGCCGTGGAAGGGCGGCTTCATGCGCTGGGCCGACGCGACGCTCCCCGAGGACGACGCCGAACGCGCGATCACGCTGCGGCGCGCGTGCGACATCGGCATGGGCCGCGGCATGGACCTCGACGCGAGTCCCGGTCGCGACGCGAGCTCCCGCGCTCGATGGGCGGCAGTCTGCTACTCGATGCAGCCGGGCGTCGTCGAGGTCGCGCTGCGCCACGTCGGTTCGATCCGCGACTTCGCGGCGCATCCGGAACGACTGCTCGCCGACTGAACACGCGTCGCCGGTCGAGCGATGCGCAGCGTCAGATGATGCGCGCCGCGAAGTCCGCCAGCGCCTCGATCGCCTCCGGCGAGCGCCGCCACGGCGACACGATCATCCGGGTGACGCCGATGTCTTCCCACCGCCGCACGTCGTCGCGCGACGTCGACCGGACCGCCGAGCACGATCTGGAACGGTGCGTCGGGTCGCGCCCGTTCTCGGCGAGCAGTGCGCGCAGCGTCGCGATCTGGGCCGCCGCGGACTCGAAGCGTGTGCGCCATGCCGATCCAGCCGTCGCCGAGCGCGCGCCGCGCGGCGCAGCGCGGCCTTCGACTCGCCGCCGACGAGGATCGGCGGCCACGGCTTCTGCACGCGGCTTCGGCTCGAACACGACCTCGTCGAACGAGAAGAACTCGCCGTGGTGCGTGATCGTCTCCTCGGTCCACAGCCGCTTGCAGATCTCGACCGCCTCGTCGACCCGCCGGCCGCGCGTCGCGAAGTCGAGCTCGGTCGCGTCCCACTCCTCCTCGAGCCACGACGCGCCGATCCCGAACTCGAAGCGGCCGCCGGAGAAGAGGTCGACGGTCTGCACGCCGCGCGCCGTCGTGAACGGATGGCGCAGCCCGATGTTGAACACGTGCGTGCCGAGCCGCACCCGCTCGGTCTGCGCCGCGAGGAACGCGAGGTACGCGAACGCGTCGTAGATCGGCGCGTCGGGCGGCACCGGCGGGTGGTCCTCGCCCGGGTGCGGCGAGCGCGACATCGCGCGCGTGAAGACGAGGTGCTCGGGCAGCCACACCGACTCGTAGCCGAGCTCCTTCGGCCGCGAGCGTCGGCGTCGAGGTGGAAGTGCGGGTTGAGCGCGCCGAGCGCGACGCCGAACTTCACGCGCCGTCACCTCATCGCCGGCGGTCGTCGCAGCTGCCGTCGGTCGCTGCGACCCCACCCGCCGGCCGCGAGGTTGCCGCCGTCGACGTGGATCGTGGTGCCGGTGACGAAGCGCGACCGAGTCGGACGCGAGGAAGATCGACCGCGCCCGCGACGTCGTCGACGTGACCGGCGACGGGAACGGGGTCTTCACCGGCAGTCGCCGCCGATGCCGGGCGTCGGGATGACGTCGGGCGCGATGCAGTTCACCCGGATCTGCCGGTCGCCGAGCTCGAGCGCGAGCGACTTCGTGAGGTTCGCGAGCGCGGCCTTCATCGCGCTGTAGATCGCGAAGCCGGGCCCGGCGCGGTGCGCCTCGATCGACGTGACGTTGACGATCGACGCCGCCCGTCGGCCGGCATCAGCGGCACGCACGCGCGGACGAAGTTCGTGACGCTCGTGAAGTTCTCCCGGACCAGCGAGTCCTGGCCCTTGTCGTTCACGTCGAGGAACGCGGCCTGGAAGCCGCCGCCGGCGTTGTTGACGAGCACGTCGACCGCGCCCGAGTCGGCTCGATCCACGTCGCGCACCGCGTCGCCGTCGCGCACGTCGAGCACCGCGCTGCTCGCCCGGCGGCCGGCCGCGACGATCGCGGCGACGGTGCGCGTCGAGCCCGTCGGCATCGCGGTCGCAGATGGCGACGTCGGCGCCGAAGCGGGCGAACGCGGTCGCGACCGCGGCGCCGATCCCCTGGGCCGCGCCGGTGACGACCACGAGACGGTCGGTGAGCAGCACGGAGTCGGGTGTGAGCGGCATGGCGGCCGAGGCTAGCGGCGACGACCGTGGCTGTATGACTTGAACGGCAAGCACGTGTTGGTGACGGGCGCGTCGGCGGGAATCGGCGCCGCGCTCGCCGAGGGATTCGCGAAGCGGGGCGCGACGGTCGGCATCTGCGCCCGGCGCGCCGACAAGCTCGACGAGGTGCTGGAGCGCTGCCGCGAGCACGCGCCCGAGTCGCCGCGCGTGGACGATCGACCTCGCCGACCTCGACGGGCTCGCCGCGTTCGCGCAGCGCGCCTCCGACGAGCTCGGCGGCATCGACGTGCTGGTCAACAACGCGGGCATCCCGAAGCGCCGTACCGTTCCCGCGCTCGATCCCGAGATCGTCGAGGCGATGATGGCGATCAACTACTTCTCGCCGGTCCGGCTCACGCTCGCGCTGCTCGCCGAGATCATCGCGCGTGCGGGACGCGCTCGTGTACGTGTCGTCGGTCGCGGCGCGGCTCTCGCCGCCCGGGGAGGCCGCGTACGCGGCGACGAAGGCCGCGATCTCGGCGTGGGCCGAGTGCCTGCAGGTCGACCTGCGCGACACGCCGGTGAAGATCCACGTCGTCTACCCCGGCGTCATCGACACCGAGCTGTTCCACCTGCCCGACAACGATCCGTCGCCGACGTCGATCGAGGCGCTGCCCGTCGACGCGATCGTCGACCCGGTGCTCGACGATGATCGAACAGGACGGCTTCGAAGTCTCCGTGCCCGACTGGTTCCACGGCGTCTACGCGGGCAAGTACCGCGACGTCGCCGCGTTCCTCGACGGCACCATCGACTTCGTCCGCCAGCAAGAGTCGGAACCCACCGGCTGAACGCCGGCACCTTCGAACTGGCGTCAATATCGTTCGCTGAGCGAACGAATTCGACGCCAGTTCGGCGTTTGGGGGAAGCTGTCGCACCGGCACGGCATCCTGCAGGGATGGCTACGGATGGCGATCGAAGACTGGCTGCGTTTGCCGCGGCACATCACTCGGTGTTCCGGCTCGGCGATGCGCGCGCTGCGGGACTCTCGGAGTCGCAACTGAGACGCCGCGCGCGCACTGACTGGCTCCGTGTCCACGACGGCGTCTTCTGCATGCCGGGCGTTGCCCCTTCTTTCCAGTCCGAACTGCTCGCGGCCGCGTGGACCGGCGGTGAAGGCGCAGTGATCTCGCATCGCTCCGCGGCGCGCCTCTACGAGGTTCCGGGCGCCCGTGCGCATCCGATCGAGATCACCTGCGTTCGTTGGGACCGTGCGCAAGTACCCGGACTGATCGTGCACGAGCAGCGCCGTCTCGAGCGGGCCGACATGTGCGATATCGAAGGGATTCCGGTCGTGACGCCGGAGCTCCTCGTATTGCAGCTCGCGTGGTGGAAGCCCAGGCCGCACTATGTCGAGGCCGTGATCCATTCGCTCCGCCGGAAGCGTCTGATCTCGTACGCATCCACCCACGCGACCTTTCTGCGACACGCCCGGCGCGGCCTCCGTGGTGTGGCCGCGACGCGGATCGCGCTCGAATGGTGGAACCCGGCGAATGCCGCGACTGCGAGCGAGATGGAAACGCTCCTGCTCCAGACGTTTCGCGCCCACGATCTCCCTGAGCCGGTGCTGCAATACGAGATCTACGACCGCAACGGGCTGTTCGTCGCCCGCGCCGACGCCGGGCTGCCCGAATGGAAGGTCGTCGTCGAGTACCAGTCGATGCAGGAGCATCTCGACGAGTTCCAGATCGCCCGCGACGACCGGCGACGCAACAAGATCATGGGTGCCGGATACTGGCCGCTCACGGCCCGCATCGGCGACCTCCGAACCGGAGGTCACGAGCTGGTCGAAGAGATCCTTGCGGTCGCGCGGGTCAATCCCCGAACTGGCGTCAGATCCGTTCGCTGAGCGAACGATATTGACGCCAGTTCGGATTGAGAGGGGGCGGGGAGCGGCTAGTTCGGCGGGAGGCCGATCGTCTTGGTCTCGAGGTACTCCTCGAAGCCGGCGACGCCGTGCTCGCGGCCGTGGCCGCTCTCCTTGTAGCCGCCGAACGGCGAGTCGGGGCCGAACCACTGGCCGCCGTTCACCGACGATCGTGCCGGTGCGGATGCGGCGCGCGATCGCCGAGCGCGCGGTCGAGCGACCCGCCGTCGACCGCGCCCGACAGGCCGTAGCGCGAGTTGTTCGCGATGCGCACCGCGTCGTCGTCGTCCTCGTACGGGATGACCGACGAGCACCGGCCCGAAGATCTCCTCGCTGCGCGATCGTCGAGTCGGGGTCGACGTCGACGAACAGCGTCGGCTGCACGAAGTAGCCCTTGTCGAACTGCGTGGCCGGCGCCGCCGCCGACGATGCACTTCGCGCCCTCGGCCTTGCCCGTCTCGATGAGCCCGAGCACGCGCTCGCGCTGGCGGGCGTTGATCAGCGGGCCGGCCATGTTGTTGAAGTCGGTCGGGTCGCCGTAGGGGAAGCTCTCGAACGCGGCCTTCACCATCTCGACGCCCTCGTCGTAGCGCGAGCGCGGGAGCAGCAGCCGCGTCGTGATCGCGCAGCCCTGGCCGGAGTGCATGCACACCATGCCCGCGCCCGGGCAGCACCTCGGCGAAGTCGGCGTCGTCGAGCACGATGTTCGCCGACTTGCCGCCGAGCTCGAGGAACACGCGCTTCAGCGTGTCCGCGCCCCGCGCCGCGATGTGCTTGCCGACCGCGGTCGAGCCGGTGAACGAGATCATGTCGACGAGCGGTCGAGCCGGTGAGCACGTCGCCGACTGCCGCCGGGATCGGACGCGGTGACGACGTTGAACACGCCGGCCGGGATGTCGGTCTCCTCGGCGACGAGCTTGCCGATCCACGTCGCCGAGTACGGCGTGTCGGGCGCGGGCTTCAGCACCACGGTGCAGCCGGCCGCGAGCGCGGGCGTGATCTTCGACAGGTTCAGCATGAACGGGAAGTTCCACGGCGTGATCGCGCCGACCACGCCGATCGGCTCGCGCGATCACGAGCCGGTTCGAGTTCATGCCGAAGAACTCGTGCGTTGCCGAGCTCGTACTCCCACTCGTAGCGGTCGATCAGGTCGATGTCCCACTGCATGTCGTCGATGCAGGTGTCCTGCTGGATCGCGAACGTGAGCCCGATCGGCGTGCCGACCTCGGCGACGATCTGCGGCCGCAGCTCTTCCTTGTGCTTGTCGAGCGCTTCCTTCAGCTGCTGCAGGCACGCCTTGCGGAACGCGCGGTCGGTCGACCAGCTCGGTCTCGTCGAACGCGCGGCGGGCCGCGGCGATCGCCCGCTCCATGTCGGCCGGCGACGCGTCGGCGACCGGGCCGATGACCGTCTTCGGTCGCGGGGTTGATGTTGTCGTAGGTCCTGCCGCCGGTCGGCCTCGACCAGCTCACCGTCGATCAGCATCCGAGACTCGAACGCGAGATCCATGCGTCTCCTCATTCCTGGCGGGCACTCCGCGCGATGGTCGGGCCAGGGTACGCGCCTGGGTAGCGTCGTGTCCGATGCGCATCGCCGCGCTCGACCTCGGATCGAACTCGTTCCACCTCCTCGTCGCCGACGTGCACCTCGACGGCACGTTCACGGCCGTCGCCCGCGAGAAGGAGATGCTCCGCCTCGGCGACGACGTCGCCCGGCACGGCCGCATCCCGGCCGCCACCGCCGACCGCGCCGTCGCCGCGGTCCGCCGGCTCCGCCAGCTCGCCGACGCGCTCGGCGCGACGCGAGGTGATCGCCAAGGCGACGAGCGCGATCCGCACCGCCGCGAACGGCAGCGAGCTCGTCGACCGCATCGAGGCCGAGACCGGCGTCGAGGTCGAGGTGATCAACGGCAACGAGGAGGCGCGGCTCGTCTTCGCGGCCGTGCGCGCGAGCGTCGTGCTCGAGCCCGCGCCCGCGCTCTGCATCGACATCGGCGGCGGCAGCGTCGAGATCATGATCGGCGACGCGTCCGGGCTGCGGTGGGCGACGAGCCTCCCGCTCGGCGTCGGCCGGCTCACCGCCGAGTGCGTGCACGACGACCCGCCGTCGAAGGCCGACCGCAAGCGGCTCGACGAGCGCGTGCGCGACGGCGCTGGAACCGCTCGTCGCCGAGGTGCGTAGCCGCGTCACCGCGGCATGGCGGTCGGCACGAGCGGCACGCTCAACGATCTCGTGCGCATGGCCGTCGCGCTGCGATCGGGCGAGACGCACGCTGCCGTCGAGCACGAACGCGTTGCGCGGCGACGCGCGCCGAGATCGAAGCGCTGCACGAGCGCATCATGGCGGCGAAGACCTCGGAGCGCCGGCGGCTGCCCGGCCTCGAGGAGCAACGGCGGGCCGAGCTGCTCCCCGCCGGCTCGACGCTGCTCGTCACCGTGCTCGAGCTGTTCGACCTCGACGGCGCTGACCGTGAGCGACTGGGCGCTGCGCGAGGGCATCGTGCTCGACGCGGTGCGCAGCCACGATCCGACGACTGGTCGGACGACCCGCGCGCGCTGCGCCGGGCCGTCGGTCGCCGGCCTCGCCCGCCGCTGCAACTCCGACGACGCGCACACCGCGCAGGTCGCGCGCCTCGCGCTGCGCCTGTTCGACCAGACGCAGCGAGCTGCACGAGCTCGACGACCGCGACCGCGAGATGCTCGAGTTCGCGGCGCTGCTGCACGACATCGGCCAGCACGTCTCCCGCAAGGGTCACCACCGCCACGCCGCGTACCTCGTCGAGAACGGCGAGCTGCGCGGCTTCGAGCCGTCCGAGGTCGCGTTCCTGGCCGCGCTCGTGCGCCACCACCGGCGCGGCGACCCGAAGTCCTCGGAAGCGCGATTCGGCGCGCTCTCGCCCGACGACCGCGTCCGCCTGCGCAAGCTCGCCGCGCTGCTGCGGGTCGCCGACGGTCTCGACCGGGGTCGGCGGGGTGGGGTTGAGGATCTCGACGCGTTTGTGGGTAAGGACCTCGTCGTCCTCCGCCTTTCCGCGCACGATGACGCCGAGCTGGAGCTCTGGGGTGCCCGCAGACGCCGTGAACTGTTCGAAAAGGTCTTCGGCCGGAGCTCGAGCTCGTCGTGGGTGGCTCACACAGAACGTCTGAAGCACGCGGCAGGCACGAAATCGCCGGATCGCGCGAACTGCCCGCGTCCGAACGTGCCGAGCTGGGCGGGCACCGGAGCACGACAATGAGTCCGACCCGACGAGAGCTGGTTCGCGCGACGCGGACGCGGATCGTCGACGCCGCCGGCCGCCTGACCCGTGAGCGAGGGCCCGAACGGCTTCAGCATGGACGTGCTGGCCAAGGAGGCCGGCGTCGCCCGGGCCACGGTCTACGAGCACTTCCGCTCGAAACGAGCGGTGCTCGACGAGCTCGCGTCGTCGATCGCCGCGCGATCGTCACGATGGACGAGACCGCGAACACGGCCGAGCGGATCCGCTGCGTCGCCCTGCGCGACATGCTCGGCGAGGTGTGCCGGCACTGGGCCGAGCACGAGGAGACGCATGAACGGGCTGCGCACGCTCACCGCGCTCACCGGCGGCGAGCCAGGCCGGCGACGGCATCGACGAGAAGCAGCTGCGCCAGCTCGTCGAAGCGCTCGCGGCCGGCGGTCAGATGCGCGCGCACTGGACGGTCGACGAAGCCATCGACGCGCTCGGCGCTGCTCACGTCGTACGCGACCTACGAACGGCTGCGCCGCGCGACCGCGCACGCCCGAGCAGGTCGAAGCGTTGCTCGCCAAGCTCGCGTCTCGATCGTCGCGCCGGGGCAACGTCTCAGCCGGGGTGAGTTGAGCCCACCACCGTCTGGTGGATGATCCGCGCCGTCGTCTCGACGAGGTCCTCGCGGGAGATCCCTATCGGTTCCAGGTCTCGGTGGAACGCGGCCATGCGCTCGATCAGTGCGACGAGCGCGGCCGCGGCGGCGGCCGGCGACATCGCGTCCGCGACATCGCCGCGGCGCGCGCACCTTCGATCTTGCGGCGGAAGCTCGCGTTGAACTCGAACAGGGTGCGATTCCTCACCTCACGGAAGCGCACATCGCCCTCCTGCGCCGCGAGGTTGCGGGTGCGCAGCACCGCGCGGTGCCGGTCCCAGTACGTGACGAACCCGTCGACGAGCGCGCGCGCCGAATCGAGACCGGCAGCACCGTCCCAGGGTTCGTTCACGAGGCGGGCGAGCGGCTGGACCTCGTCGCCGACCTCGGCCGCGAGCGCGAGCACGGCCTCCTCGACGTCCCGGAAGTACTGGTAGAAGGTCGCCGGCGACGTGCCGACCTCCCGCGCGATGTCGACGACGCGCAGGTCACGGATGCCGTGGGTCTCGAGGAGGGAGCGGGTCGCGTCCAGCAGTCGGCGCCGGGTCTCGACGCCGCGCTTGCCGAGCGCGCGCCCGTCGAGCGCCTGGATCTGATCCACGAACGAGCAGCGTACGCGGCGACCTGACGCACCGTCAGATGCCCGACCCGCGCCCGAATCCCGGTCTACGCAGGGGCGAAGTCGACGAAGCCGAGCTCGTCGTCCGCGGGACGGAAGGTCGCCCGCACCCGCATGCCGATCGTCGCGGCCTCGGGTGCGAGCTCCGGCATGCGCCGCGATGATGCGCGCGCCGTCCTCGTCGAGGTCGACGGTCGCGACGACGAACGGCACGCGCTCGTTGAACGGCGGCACGCCGTTCTGGCGGATCACCGTGTACGAGTACACCGTGCCGTCGCCCGACGCGGTCACCCACTCGAGCGTGTCCGCGTCCGCAGTGGGTGCAGAGCATGCGCGGGTAGTGCTGGTGCTTGCCGCACGTCGTGCAGTGCTGGATGCGCAGCTCGCCTCGACGCGCGCCTTCCCAGAACTCGCGGTCCTCCGGCGTCGGGGGCGGCAGCAGGTACTTCGGCGTCTCGCTCCAATCGGGCGTGACCGATCCGGAGGGGTGGACGAGGTCATGCGGCTCCGTTCCGAGCACGACCGTGCCTTGCGTCGACAACCAGCCGCCGCTGCCGTGCGCGACCGCGATCTCGGCGCCGGCGACCTGCGCGTCGCCAGCCTCGCCGCGGAGTTGGCGGGTCGCTTCGCACAGCAGGAAGAGCCCGCGCATGCCGGGGTGCGTCGACGACAGCCGCCGCCGTCGGTGTTGGTGGGCAGCGCGCCGCCGAGTCGCAGGTTGCCGTCGCGCGACGAACGCGACCGCCTTCGCCTTTGGGCGCGAAGCCGAGATCCTCGAGCACGACGAGCACCGTGTACGTGAACGAGTCGTACATCGCGAACACGTCGACGTCGGATGCAGTGATCCCTGCTTCCGCGAACGCCTTCGGGCCGCTCACGGCCGCAGCCGTCACGGTCATGTCGGCCATCGCCCTGGATCGAGTGGTGCGTCGTGCCGCCGGCCGCTGCCGCGCACGAACACGGGTCGGTGCGGCAGCTCGCGGGCGCGTTCTTCGGTCGTCATGATGATGCAGCAGCCGCCGTCGGAGATGACGCAGCAGTCGAGCTTGTGCAGCGGATCGGCCACGAGCTTGGACGAGAGCACGTCGTCGATCGTGATCGGGTCGCGGTACATCGCGTTCGGGTTGCGTTCCGCGTGCTCGCGTGTCTGCACGGCGATCGACGCCAGCTGCTCGGGCGTCGTCCCGTACTCGTACATGTGGCGCTGCGCCGCCATCGCGTACGAACCGACGAGCGTGAGCCCGGTCGGGAACTCGTAGGACATCGAGAGCGGCATCGCACCACCGCCGCCCGCCACCGCCACCGGTGCCGAGCGTGCGCCCGAACGCCGAGAGCTGGTTGTTGCCGTAGACGATCGCGACGGTGTCGACGTCGCCGGTCTGGATCGCACGGTACGCGTGCAGGGCCTGGAACTCGAAGCTCGAGCCACCGACCGATGTCGACTCCAACCAGTGCGGCGTCAACCCGAGGTACTCGGCGAGCTGCACCTCGTGCATGCCGCCGTAGCCCGCGCTCGCGAGCCCATCGACATCACTCGGTTCGAGTCCGGCATCGTCGAGCGCGCGCCGGAACGCCTGCGCTTCGAGCATCGTCCCGGTCAGGTTCGGCGTGACCGGACCGTCGGACAGGCCGACGCCGACGACGCACACGTTACGACTGTTTGGTCGGTTCACAGCACGGGTCACGGAGCGGGAACGTAGCCAACCCGCCGGTACGCCCGCACGAGCCGGCGGCTGCGGTGGCCGGTCTGCGCCATGATCCCGTCGTCGGATGCGCCGACAGCGGCGGCGGCCAGGATCATGCCGCGCCGCAGCGAACGCCCGGTGTAGCGCGTCGCGTCGAGACCGGCACGCGCCGCCGCGCGCTGCACGACGAGCGTGACCGCGCGGTCCGACAACCGCAGGGGCCGCACGTTGTCGTGCCGGTCGATCGGGCGGAACGCGGCGCCGTCGCGCAACCCGGACGCGCGCAGCCACGCGGTCCACGCCGTGACCGCGCACGTGAGCGGCACCGATCCGGGCGGGACGACGACCCGGCCGCGCGGCAGGCTGACCGCGAGCCCGAGCCCCGGCACCACCTGCACGTCGACGATGTCGAGGTCGACCAGCTCGGTGCGGCGCAACGCGGCGCCGTACCCGATCATGAGGATCGCCCGGTCCCGAGCGCCGGCGCGCGTGCGCGGCAAGGCGGCCGACACCCGGCGCAAGCTCGCGACGTCGAGCGGCTCGGTGTCACGACGCCGGCGCCGGTGCGTCCACGCCACGGACGCGACCGCGAGCCGGACGCGGTCGTCGATCGGCGATGCCAAACCCGCGGCGCGGTGGGTCGCGGCGATCCCCGCGAGCCGCCGGCGCACGGTCGCGGGCGCGTGCTCGGCCGCGAACGCGCGCACGTACATGACCAACGTGTCGACCGTTGCCGGCTGCGCCCGGCGGTGCTGTGTCACGCACCACGCGGCGAAGTGCGCGGCATCGGCTCGATACGCCCGTTCGGTGTTGGCAGCCGGCACGCGCGGGACCGTAATCCTGACAACCGATAACTGTCATGTCCTTGACCGGCGCGCTGCCCACACGGACGCTGCACACATGGGGGAAGCAAACGAAGCCCGATCTGTGATCCCGGGGTCCGTGATCGACGCCGACGGCCACCTGTGCGAGCCGGCGCGGCTCTGGGAGGACAACCTCCCCACCGCGATGCGCGACCGCGGCATCCGCCTCCGGTGGAACGAGGCGACCGGCTACGACGAGTGCCTGGTCGAAGATCGGATGGCGACCGATCGCGGGCTGGTCGGCCTCGGCAACGCGGGCGAGTCGTTCGCCGACTTCGGTCGAGGCCGCCACTACGAGGACCTCAACCCCGCCGGCTTCGATCCGCACGAACGGGTGAAGGTGCTCGACGCCGAAGGCATCGACGTCTCGGTGATGTACCCCGGCCTCGGGCTGAAGCTCGGCGCGATCCAGGATCCCGACCTCGCGGTCGCGTCGCTGCGCGGTCTACAACGACTGGCTCGCCGACTGGTGCGCGCAGGCGCCCGACCGGCTCGTCGGTGTCGGCGCGCTCCCGATGCAGGACCCGAAGCGCGCGGCCGACGAAGCCCGTCGCATCGCGTCGCTCGGCCTGAAGGCCGGTTTCGCGCGACCGAACGCGTACAACGACCGCCACTTCCACCACCCGGTGTACACGCCCGTGTGGGAAGCGCTGAGCGAGACCGGCCTCCCGATCGCGTTCCATCCCGCGGGCCTCACCGACATGCCGGGCGCGTCGCGCGCGCTCGGACACCTCATGGCGCCGGGCACGCACCACGCGCTCATCCTCCTGATCGACCAGCAGCTCACGCTCTCGAACCTGACGTACGGCGGCGTGCTCGAACGGTTCCCGGAGCTGAAGGTGATCGTGCTCGAGTGCGGCGGCGGGTGGATCGCGCACTGGATGGACCGGATGGACGAGTTCCTCGAGAGCTACGGGTGGGCAACACCCGAGCTGTCGCTCACGCCGCGCGAGTACTTCCAACGGCAGTGCTGGATCTCCTTCGATCCCGGCGAACGCACTGCGCCCGTGCTGTGGCCGATCGCCGGCAAGGACCGCTTCGTTTGGGCAAGCGACTTCCCGCACAGCGACGCGAAGTACCCGGGTGTGGTCGACGAGCTGCGCGAATACACCGAGGGCATGGATCCCGACGCGCGAGCAGGGCTGTTCGGGCGCAACGCGCGCGACGATGTACGCGCTCGAGGACGCGCCGGCGCGATCGTGAGCGCGGATCTGGACCTGCTGGTCCGCGGCGGCACCGTCGTCGACGGCACCGGCGCGCCCGCCCGTACCGCCGATGTCGCCGTTTCCCGACGGTCGGATCGTCGAGATCGGGCGGCTCGACGACGCCTGTGCCGCCGAGGCCGTCGACGCCGACGGGTTGCTCGTGACGCCCGGCTTCGTCGACGTGCACACGCACTACGACGCGCAGCTCCACTGGGACCCGACCGCGTCGCCCGCGTCGTGGCACGGCGTGACGACGCTCCTGACCGGCAACTGCGGGTTCACGCTCGCGCCGAGCCGGCCCGAAGACGTCGAGTGGTTGCTCCTGATGCTCAGCCGGGTCGAAGGCATGTCGGCCGACGCGCTCGCGGCCGGCGTCACGTTCCGCGGCGGCACGCTCGCCGACTTCCTCGCCGGTCTCGACGGGCGGCTCGGGGTGAACGTCGGCGCGAACGTCGGCCACTGCGCGGTGCGCCGCTTCGTGATGGGCGACGAAGCATCTGAACGCACGCGGCGACCGACGACGAGATCGTCCAGATGCAGGCGCTCGTGCGCGAAGCGTTCCGGCACGGCGCGGTCGGTTTCACGTCGAGTCAGCTCGAACTGCACGTCGCGCACGACGGGCGTGGCGTGCCGAGCAACCACGCGCAGCCCGACGAGCTGATCGCGCTCGCATCCGTCCTGCGCGAGTTCGGCCGCGGCTCGATCGAGTTCATCCCGCGCACGTTCCTGACCGGCTACGACGACGGCGACCGCGCGCTCGTGCGCGGCGCTCGCGCAGCGCCTCGGGCCGCCCGGTTCACCTCAACACGTTGACGTTGCTCCCGCACGCGCCCGACGGATGGAGCCGCAGCCTCGAGTTCGCGGCAGGCGGCGAGCGCCGAAGGTCTCGAGATCCATCCGATGTTCGCGAGCAACCGCCAGGGCGCGCACTTCACACTCGACACGACGTTCCTGTTCGACGAGATGCCGTCGTTCCGGGACACGCTGACCCTCCCCGAACCGGAACGATCGCAGCGGCTCCGCGATCCGGCAGCTGCGGGCCCAGATGCGCAAGGAGATCGCGGATCCCGCGCGGCCGCTCGTTCGTGTTCGTCTGGCAGGTGCTCCGGGTCGAGACCGTCGAGCGACCCGAGCACGAGCGATACCTCGATCGCTCCGTCACCGAGATCGCCGAGGAGTGGGACGCCGATCCGCTCGACGCGTTCCTCGACCTTTCGCTCGCCGAAGACCTCCGCACGCAGTTCGTGCTCGAGCGCACCGCCCGACCCGAAGCGCCGCGCCGGTGACCGAGGCGCTCGATCCGTTCACCGATCGTCATGGCCGGCAGCAGCGACGGCGGTGCGCACCTGCTCTCGTTCTGCGGCGCCGACTACACCACCCGCCTGCTCACGGAGTGGGTCCGAGCGTGCTGACGATCGAAGCAGGCGGTCGCCCGCCTCACGTCGATCCCGGCGGCCGCGTGCGGCATCACCGATCGCGGCACGCTCACGCCCGGGCGGCGCGGCCGACGTCCTGCTCATCGACCAGACCCGCCTGGGCGCGCCGGAGTCGCCGCGCTACGTCCGCGACTTCCCCGCCGGCAGCGGCCGGTACGTCGTCGACGCGACCGGCTACCAGGCGGTCATCGTCAACGGCGTCACCCTCCTCCGCGAAGGGGTGGATACGGGCGCCCGCCCGGGTCGTATCGTCGCTCCGTGAGCCCCGACGCGAACCGCGTGCCGCAGACGCCGCGCGACCACATCATCCGGAACCGGCGGTTCTGGGATGCGGACTCGGACGCGTATCAGGAGGTCCACGGCGCGGACCTCGCGGCCCGCCCTCTCGCGTGGGGCGCGTGGCGCCGCCCGGAGTCGGAGCTCGGCGTGCTGGGTGACGTCCGCAACCGGGACATGTTGGAGCTCGGCTGCGGCGCCGCGCAGTGGTCCGCCGCGCTCGCGCGCGCCGGTGCCCGCGCCACCGGCCTCGACCTGTCGACCGGTCAGCTGCGCCATGCGCGGTCACACTGTGCTGCGCAAGGCGCCGAGGTGCCGCTCGTGCATGCGAGCGGCGAGTCGCTGCCGTTCGCGGCAAACGCGTTCGACATCGTCTTCTGCGACCACGGGGCGATGAGCTTCTGCGACCCCGCACGCACGCTTCCGGAAGTCGCGCGTGTGCTGCGGCCGCAAGGGATGCTCGCGTTCTGCGCGACCCACCCGCTCGTGTACCTCACGTGGAGCGGCCGCCACGAGCGCCAGTCGCGCAAGCTGCACATGGACTACGACCAGCTGGGCCGCATCGCGTTCGGTGACGGAACCGTCGACTGGGTGCTGCCGTCGGGCCAGTGGATCGCGCGGCTGCGTGAACACGGGTTCGACGTCGAGCTGCTGCTCGAGCTGAGCCCGCCCGCGGACGCGACCACGACCTACGACGAGTTCGTACCGGACGCCTGGGCACACCACTGGCCGGCCGAACAGATCTGGCGCGCCCGGATGCGCTGATCGCGCCCGCCGCGCACCACGCGTCCCGCGGGAGCGCTACCCCACCGCGTGGAACGAGTCGACGAGCTCGCCGAAGAACCTGTTCGTGCCGTTCACCGAGTGCGCGAGCAACACGTACACCTTCTGCTTCACGACCACGATGCGCGTGAGGAGCGGGTGGCCGTCGGGCGGGATGATCTCCGCGTCCATCGCCGGCCAACCTTCGTGGGAAACCGGATCCTGCTTCTCGAGCCGCCCGGACACCGCGCTGTTGCCGGACGCGAACGCGCTGCGCATCGCGTCCTCGACCTGGCCCGGGGGCACCGGCGCAGGGAGGTCGATGGTGACGATGCCCGCTTCCCAGTCCGTTTGCTGGACGAGCGCGAGGTGCATCGTCACGACGGTGCCGTTGACGGTGACCGTCTGCACCGACTCGGCGGGCAGCGCGGGGAGCCGCGCCGTGAATCCCTGACCGAGCGGCATGTACGCCTGGCCCCCACCGTGGATGTACGCCGTGACCTCGGGCGGCGGCGCATGCAGGCGCGCGTCCACGACGCGCCAGCCGCCGAGCACGACCGCGAGCACGAGCGCGGCGACGACGATGCGCACCCAGTTCCCGGCGAGCCGCTTCCGCAACGAGGGAGCCGGGGGCGACCAGCGTTCGCTTGGTGTGGCCCCACGCGTGCCGTCGGGCGCGACGGGCGCGACGCCGTCGGGAAGTCCGAGCCGGACGGGGGCCGCGAAGTTCGCGTCGTAGCCGCCGGGCGAGGCGGGCGCCTTGGTGGGCAGCGGCGGCGCGGGTGCGCGGGTTGGCAGGCCGACGATCGGACGGGGCGCGGGCGGTTCGATCGCGACCGGCGCAGTCGGTGCCACGACGGCCGCCGGCGCCTTCGGGGCGGACGGTTTCGGTGCCGTGAGTGGCGAGTACGGGGTGGCGCGCCGGGCCCCCGCACCTGCGGGAACGCGATCTTTCAGCGCCGCGTGGCAGCGCTTGCACGTATCCCAGGCGTCAGGAACCAGATATCCACAGTTGTGACATGCCCGCACGGACCGGGTATCGACCGGTCCGCGGCCCGACCGAAGGCGGAATTCCTCGCTGACCGGCTCAGGATCCGGGGAGGGATGCGGCGATCGTGTCGGCGTGCTGGTCACCCGCGCCGAACCGGGTCTCGAGCACCCACGCCCGCTTCAGGTAGAGGTGCACGTCGACCTCCCACGTGAAGCCCATGCCGCCGTGCACCTGCGTGGCCGCCTTGCCGTTGGCGATCGCGGCGTCGCCCGCGAGCGACCTTGGCGGTCGCGACGCTGCGATCCAGCGCGATGGTCCCCGCTCGGCGTCCTCGTCGAGACGCGCGCCCGCCGCGTACACGGCGGCCCGGGCGACCTCGGTGCGCGTCAGCATGTCGGCGCAGCATGTGCTTGATCGCCTGGAACGACGCCGATCGGCGCGGTCGAACTGCACCCGCTCCTTGGCGTACGCGACCGCCAGCTCGGTGCAGCCGGTCGGCGAGACCGAGTTGGAACGCGGCGGTGAGCGCCGTGCCCGGCAGCCGCCACTCGCGCGCGGTCGATGTCGGCCGGCGTGCCCGCGGGCAAGCTCGTCGACCCGCGCGACCGGCGTGCACGGATCGAGCGGCCACGGCGACGGGTCGGCGTCGACGCGCGTCGGGTCGACGCGCGTGCACGCCGTCGCCGTCGACGACGTACAGCACGTCGAGCGCGTCGAGATGCTCGACCCAGATCGGTCGGCGCGCTCGGCGACCGACGCCCGCGATCCGGCCGTCGCCGAGCGAGCAGCGACGCGACGAGCGGACCGGGCACGCAGTACCGGCCGAGCTGCTCGAACACGACGACGCAGTCGGCCCACGAGAAGCCGTCGGCGCGCAGCGAGAACACGCCCGCCGCCGCGAGCTCGTCGAACAGCGCGCGGTCGAAGCCGGCGCGCACCCGCTCGATCGGGACGCGCGCCTGCGAGCATCGACGCGATGCCGTCGCGGAGCGCGACCTGGTCGTCGGAGAGGTCGAGGTCCATCTACCGCGGCTCCCGGGGCAGGCCGAGCACGCGCTCGCCGATGATGTTGCGCTGGATCTGCGACGCGCCGGCCGCGATCGTGAGCGCGAGCGTGCGCAGGCGTTCCTCGACGAGCTCGTTGTCGTCGATGTGCAGCGCGTCGCGGTCGCAGCGCCTGCAGGCACAGCTCGCCGAAGCGTTGGCGCGCCTCGGAGTACGCGAGCTTCATCACCATCGCGCCCGGGCCCGGTGGTGCCGCGCGTCGACTGCGAGACGTTGCGCTTCGTCAGCGCCCACAGCGCGTCGAACTCGGCGATGCAGCGACCGAGCTCGTGCGCGATGTCCGCGGCATCGATGCGACGCGTCGGCGCGAGATCTTCGCACAGCCGGATCGAGTCGACGAGCTCGCTCACGAACGCGGTGCCGCGCTCGTACTTCAGCGTGACGTTGGTGACGCGCCAGCCGTCGTTCTCGTCGCCGACGCGGTTCGCGACCGGCACGCGCACGTCGGTGAGGAAGACCTCGGCGAACTCGGAGCTGCCGAGCACGGTCTTCAGCGGGCGCACCTCGATGCCGGGCAGGTCCATCGGCAGGATGAGCCACGAGATGCCGCGGTTCTTCGGCGCTTCCGGGATCGGTGCGCACGAGGAACTCGCCGACGTCGGCGATCTGACCGAACGAGCACCAGATCTTCTGGCCGTTGAGGATGTAGTCGTCGCCGTCGCGCATCGGCGCGCGTGCGCAGCGACGCGAGGTCGGAACCGGCGCCGGGTTCGGAGAAGCCCTGGCACCACACCTCGTCGCCGCGCAGGATCTTGCGGGAGGTGCTCGGCCTTCTGCGCGTCGGTGCCCTCCTCGATGAGCGTCGGGCCCGCGTGCAACGTGCCGACGAAGTTCACGCCGACGTACGGCGCCCGGGCCCGGGCGGTCTCCTCGTAGAAGATCAGCTGCTCGGTCGGCGACGCGCCGCGCCCGCCGTACTCCTTCGGCCAGTGCAGGCCCGCGTAGCCCGGCGTCGAACAGCCGGCGCTGCCAGTCGGTGTCCCACTTGCGCCGCTCGGGCCACGCGTCGCGCGGCGGCTGCGGCGCGAGCGTGGGCAGCGTCGCGTCGAGCCACGCGTGCAGTTCGGCACGAAAGGATTCGTCGGCGTCCGAGTAGCGCAGCTCCACGAAGCGGGGAGTCTACGAGTGCGAGTCGCTCCGCCGATCGCTTCGACGAACGCGGCCCGGGTCGGCGCGTCCCAGAGCCACGACTCGAGGTACAGCCGGTGGCCGTCGGCGTCGCGCAGCTGCAGGCTCTGGCCCAAGAAGAACAGCTCCTGCCACCAGCGCCGGCCGTGCAGACGACCTCGGCGGTCGCGAGGTCGAGCACCACCGGCCGCAGGCCGACGCGGTAGACGGTGCCGCCGTCGACCACGATGCGCTGGCGGCACTGCAGCCACAGCGCGAAGCACATCGCGCCGGGAAGAGCATGCCGAGGTCGGCGAGCCGAACGCGAGCACCGTCCAGCCCGCCGTGGCCGCGAGCGACCAGTTCGCGGTCTCCGAGCTCGGGCGGTACTCGCCCGCCGGGATCGCTGCACTTGCGCTTCCGTGCGCCACGACCACGATTGTCGGCCGCTCGGAGGCGCCTCAAGGCGTCTCTAGGATCACTTCGCGCCTGACGCCGCCCGACCGCATCGCAGGAGACCCGAATGGCCGCCGAGCTCCCGAAGATCATCAGCGTCGACGACCACGTCGTCGAGCCCGCGCACCTCTGGGAGCGCTGGCTGCCCGCGAAGTTCCGCGACGCGGGCCCGCACGTCGAGCGGCGCGGCATCGGCACCATGCGCCACATCGGCGGCGGCGCGTACGAGCAGACCTTCGACGACGACGGCCCGAAGGCCGACTGCTGGGTCTACGAGGACCTCGTCTACATCAACAAGCGGCACGTCGCCGCGGTCGGCTTCGACCGCGACGACATGACGATGTCGCCGATCACCTACGACGAGATGCGCCCGGGTTGCTACGACCCGAAGGCCCGCCTCGACGACATGGACGATGAACTGGGTCGAGGCGTCGCTGTCCTTCCCGACGTTCCCGCGCTTCTGCGGCCAGACGTTCCTCGAGGCCAAGGACCGCGAGCTCGCCGAGGCGTGCGTGCTACGCGTACAACGACTGGATGGTCGAGGAGTGGTGCGGCGACAGCGGCGGTCGCCTCATCCCGCTCACGCTCATCCCGCTGTGGGACGCGCAGCTCGCGGCCGCCGAGGTGCGGCGCAACGCGGCGCGCGGCGTGCACGCGGTGTGCTTCAGCGAGATCCCGCCGAAGCTCGGGCTGCCGTCGATCCACTCCGGCGACTGGGACCCGTTCTTCGCCGCGTGCCAGGAGACGAACACCGTCGTGTGCATGCACATCGGGTCGTCGTCGCAGATGCCGGCGACGTCGGGCGACGCGCCGGTCGCGGTCGCGGCGACGCTGAGCTTCAACAACGCGATGGCGTCGCTCTCCGACTTCCTGTTCTCGGGCGTGCTCGTGCGCTTCCCCGAGCTGAAGCTCGCGTACTCCGAGGGCCAGATCGGCTGGCTGCCCGTACGTGCTCGAGCGCGCCGACGACGTGTGGCGCGAGCACCGGGCGTGGGGCGGCGTGAAGGACCTCGTCCCCGAGCCGCCGTCGACCTACTACTACCGCCAGGTCTACGGCTGCTTCTTCCGCGACCGCCACGGCCTCGAGTCGCTCGACCGCGTCGGCGTCGACAACATCACGTTCGAGACCGACTACCCGCACACCGACTCGACGTGGCCCGACACGAAGAAGATCGCCGAGGAGATGATGGAGGACCTCCCCGACGACGTCGTCTACAAGATCATGCGCGGCAACGCGATCCGCATGCTCGGCCTCGACCTCGACGACTGAGCCGAATCCTCGCGGCACGTGCGCGGCCCGTCAGGTGTCCTCGCCGCGCAGCAACCGGACACCGCGTGGGCTGAGGCAGCGCGCGAGGTCCAGGCGGGGTCCTTCGATCGGTCGGGAGCCGCGGCGGACCGCGGCGAGGTACTTGTTCACGACGACCTCGGCGACGACATCCTCCGCGTACGGCTGGCTCAGGACGATCTCGAGGATCAGGCGCGCCATCGACGGCTCCGCGCGCTCGACGCGCGAACACGAAGTGGCCCCAGGCCCAGTCCTCGATGATGTACAGGCCGCCGGGTCGGAGCATCGGGAACAGCAGCTCGAAGGACGCGCGCGTCGCGTCGCAGCGCGTGCGATGCATCGTCGATGACGAGATCGAGCGCCGGGGCCGGCCCGAAGTCGTCGACGATCCCCCGCTCCACCTGGTCGAGATCGCGCTGGTCCACGCCGTAGTGGACGCGGACGCGATCGTCGAGGCCGCGCGGGCGGCGAGCTCGGCGAGCGCCTCGATCGGATCCGGGGATATCTCGAACGCGGACAGCTGGTCGAGCTCGCCGAGGAGGAGCGCCAGCAGGGCCGTGCTGCCGCCCCGGAACACCCCGAGCTCGACGATCCGCCGCGGCCGCTCGGCGCCGACGAGGCCGAGGAACGACTCGAGCATCGGGCGCGGCTTCATCAGGTAGAACCGATCGGCGCTCGACGCGAACCAGCCGGTCGTCGCGGCGTGGAAGCTCACACCGTCGACGGCGAAGTCGTCCTCCGAGGTCCACTGCAAGCGCGCCGCGAGCGGTGAAGGTTCGTTCACGATCGGGTGAAGGTAGCCGTCAACAGACGAGGCCGTCCTGTGGCACCTTCAGCGTGATGAGGTAGTCGTCGACGGCACCGTCGATGCACTTGTTGCCTCGGGCGTACGCGGTGTGACCCTCCCCCTGGTATACGACGAGGTGCCCGGACTCGAGCTGGTTCGCGAGCGCCTGCGCCCACTTCAACGGCGTCGCGGGATCGTTCGAGGTGCCGAGGACCACGATCGGCGGTGCACCGGTGCCCTGCACCGGCCCGGGTTGGCCCTCCGCGGGGACGGGCCACACCGAACACGGTGACGACAGCCAGGTGGTCGACGCGCCGAACTCCGGCGCAGACTGCTCGATCCGTTGCGCGACCGCGGGCAGCTGTTCGATCGTCGGCGCCGGCGCGTCGAGGCAGCCGATGCCGAAGAACGCGGCCTGCGAGTTGTCGTAGCTGCCACCGGGCTCGCGCCCCGTGTACGCATCCGAGAGCTGGAGCAGTGTCGTGCCGTCGCCGCGCGCGGCGCGCTCGAGCGCGTCCGCGAGGATGCTCCAGCCTTGCGTTCCCGCGGTACAGCGCGCTCGCGACACCGAGATCGGCTTCGCCGGCCCCGAGCGTGCGGTGCTCGCCGCCCACCTCGCCGGGCAACGGCTCCGCATCGATCTGGGCGATCAGCCGGTCGTAGGCGCGGTGCGGATCACTGCCGCCGAACCCGCACTGCGTGCGCGCGGCAGTCGTCGAGGAACGCGTTCAACGCACTGTCGAACCCGACGGCCTGGTCGCGGGTGACGTCCTCGAAGCCGAGCGAAGGATCGAGCGCGCCGTCGAGGACGAGCGCACGCACACGGGTGGGATAGCGATCGGCGTAGAGCGCGCCGAGGTAGGTGCCGTAGGAGAAGCCGAGATAGGTGAGCTTGTCCTCGCCGAGGGCGGCGCGGATCGCGTCCATGTCGTCGACGGTCGCGCTCGACGACAGGTGCGGGAGCAACGCCGCGCTGCGTTCCGCGCACGTGTTCGCGAGCTTGCGCGCGTGGCGGCGACGTTCGCGGCGACCTCCGCCGGGTCGTCCGGCGACTTGTCGGTGTCGAAGAAGTAGTCGAGTTGCTTCCCACAGTCGATCGAGGTGCTGTCCCCCGAGCCGCGCGGGTCCCACGCGACGATGTCGAAGCGGTCGAGGAGCGCGTCCGAGAAGTACGACGCCGCGTCCTGCACCATCGGGATGCCCGCCGCGCCCGGTCCGCCCGGGTTCACGAGCAGCGTCCCGATCCGGTCACCCTTCGCGCGACGTCGGCCGAGGGCCAGGTCCAGGGTCGGACCGGTGGGATCCGCGTGGTCCACCGGGACCTCGAGCGTCGCGCATTCGATGTCGCCGCAGTCCGACCACTCGATCGCCTGGCCGGGCCGCGTCGGCGCGACCGTGGTGCCGGCGGCGCGGCCGGTGCTCGTGCTCGCGGCGCCGTTCCCCTCGCCGTTCCCGCCACCGCCGCCGCACGCGGCGAGCAGCACGCAACCGGCGACCGCGGCGGCCGCCCGGCGGTGACTACGGAGCGTGAACACCGCGCGACGGATCATGGCCAGCACCCTAGGCTGCGCCGCGTGTTTCGACTGAGCGCGCGCGCCGATCCCGTGTTCCTGCTCGAGATGCTCTACGAGGCGGTCTACTGGCGTGACGACGGCCGGGACGAGCGCCCGCCGCTCGAGTCGCTGCTCAACGATCCGCACTACGCCGCCTATGTCGACGGCTGGGGCCGGCCCGGCGACACCGCGGTGATCGCCTTCGACCGCAGCGACGAACCGGTCGGTGCCGCGTGGTCCCGGCACTTCCCCGCGACTGCGCCCGGCTACGGCTTCGTCTCCGAGGCCATCCCCGAGCTCGCGATCGGCGTGTTCGCCGAGTTCCGGGGCCAAGGCGTCGGAAGCCTCCTCCTCGGCTCCCTGATCGCGCGTGTCACTGCCGCGGGCGAGCCCGCGCTGAGCCTGAGCGTCGAGCCCGACAACCCGTCGCGCCAGTTGTACGTCAAGCACGGCTTCGTCGTCGTGCCCTCGGCGGGCGAGAACGACGCGCGAGCAGGCGCGGAGACGATGGTGCTCCGGCTCGCGCCGAGCTGAACCGCGCGCACGCGCGACGCCCCGGCTCGTTCCCCTGCCGCAGCGTCAGGAAGAATCCCTCCCGTGAACCAGCAGTTCGAGGCACCGCACCCGAACGGCGCGGTCACGAGGAACGAGAAGCCGAAGCGCCGGCGCTTCCTTCGCCCGTTCCTGTACGGCGTTCTTGTCGTCGTGATCATCCTGTGGGGCTACGCCATCTGGTTCTCGGTGACCCGCGAGTCGCCCGAGACCCTCGACAAGGACGCGCAAGCCGCGGTTGCCGGCGCGTGTGCGAGCGCACTGCAAACGGTGAAGTCGCTGCCCGCCCTTCCGAAGAACCCGTCGGCCGAGCAGGTGGTGACACTCGTCCGGCAGGAGAACACGGAGCTGACGACGATGGTCGACCGCATCGACGCGGTGAACACCGACGGCGCCGACGCGAACAAGGCGTTGCACAGCTGGGTGGACGACTGGCGCTCGGTCATTACGGCGCGCGAGCTTCGCGGACGATCTCGCGGCCGACGGCACCGCGCGGCTCAACATCCCGGCCGTGAAGAAGGGCGGTCTCGAGCCGGTGACCGACCGCATGGACACCTACGCCCTCGGGCGGAACCTCGACGATTGCCGACCCGAACAGCTGCAGGTCGAGGTCGTCGACCAGCCCCGCAACTACACGAAGTTGGTGGATTGATGCCCGGTGGTCCTCTGGAACGGCCCGGCCGCCTCGACGGAAAGGTCGCGCTCATCACCGGCGCCGCGAGCGGCATGGGCCGGTCCGCGGCCGAACTCTTCGCGTCCGAGGGTGCGCGCGTCGTCGTGAGCGATGTCGTCGACGGCAACGAGGTCGTCGATGCGATCAGTGCCGCCGGCGGTGAAGCGACGTTCGTGCGCGCCGACGTCTCCCGCGCCGAGGACTGCGACGCGATGGTGCGCGCCGCGATGGACACCTTCGGTGCCCTCCACGTGCTCTACAACAACGCGGGCATCTTCCCCGACGACGACGGCGGCGTGCTCGACACCCCGGAGACCACGTGGCAACGCGTGATGGAGATCAACCTCAAGGGCGTGTGGCTCGGTTGCCGCGCCGGCATCCCCGCAATGCTCGTGTCCGGAGGCGGATCGATCGTCAACGTCGCGAGCTTCGTCGCGCTGATGGGCGCGGCCACGGCGCAGATCGCGTACACCGCGAGCAAGGGTGGCGTCCTGTCGATGACGCGCGAGCTCGCGGTCGAGTACGGGCGCCAAGGCATTCGCGCCAACTCACTGTGCCCCGGTCCGATCGAGACGCCGCTGCTCGCGGAACTGCTCTCCGATCCGGCCCGCCGCGCCCGCCGCCTCGTGCACATCCCGATGGGCCGCCTCGGCCGGGCCGACGAGCTCGCCCGGGCCGCGCTGTTCCTCGCCTCCGACGACTCCTCGTTCATGACCGGCGCCTCGTTGGTCGTCGACGGCGGCATCACGGCCGCGTACGTCACTCCCGAGTAGCGCGCACCTCGTCGAAGTTCCACTCGAGCATCACGTGGTCACCGGCGATCGTGCCCGCGGCCGCGGTGTAGGCGCGCAATGCGGGTTCGTTGTCGCGGTCGGTGAGGACGTACATGCCGTAGCAACCGCGTTTCACGCGCGATGGCCGCGCAGCGCGCGCACGAGCGCGCGGCCGATGCCGCGATTGCGGGCGGACTCGTCGACGGCCAGCTCGTAGAGGAACATCTCGGTGCCCTTGTCGGGGTGGGTCTCCTCGACTCCGCTCACGAAGCCGATGGGCGCGTCGCCGTCGGGTTCGCGGCCCGAGTACGCGAACAGGAGGTGGTGGGTCGGAGTCGCGAGAAAACGGGCGGTCGCGGCCGGTTCGGGCGGATCGTCGAACAAGTGCGCACCGGCCCGGACCTCGGCCACGCTGCGCGGGGGACGAATCTCCATGGCGCGCATTCTCGCGGGTCCGGGACGAGTTGATGCGCGCTCCGCCGCGACGCCCATACTCACCCCTTGTCCTCCACGCCTGCCGCGGTGCGTGCCGCGCCGCCCGACGATGCGGGACGGTTCGATGATCTCCGAGGGGCCGCGCCGCGCTTCGCATTGCCGGTCGCGGTGCTGGCGGCGGTCGCCGGCGTGCTCATCGCGACGTCGCGGTTCGGCAGCGGCCTGACCCCGGATTCCGTCACCTATGTGACCGGTGCGCGGAGCCTGGCCGACGGGCACGGGTACACCGACGGCTTCGGCCGCGCCATCGACCTGTTCCCGCCGGGCTACTCCGCAGTTCTCTCGATCGGTGAACGACTCGGCATGAACGCGCTCGACTTCGGCCGCGCGTTGAGCGCGGTGACGCTCGCCGTCACCGTGTTCCTCGGTTGGTTGCTCGTGCGGCGCCACGTTCGATCGCCGGCGATCCAGGCGGTCACGACGATCGTGATCGGGTGCTCCGCGGTCCTGCTCGAGATCTACGCCAAGCTGCTGAGCGAGCACCTGTTCGTACCCGTCGTGCTCGGCTTCGTCCTCGTGTGCGAGCAGATCGTCGAGCATCCGCGCGCCTACGCGTGGCCCGCGGCCGCGGTGGTGCTGGCATGGGCGGCCTTCTACCTGCGCTACGCCGGCCTCTCGCTCCTCGCGATCGGGGCCTTCGTCGTGCTGTTCGCGGGTTGGGCCGACAGCCGCGGCCGCGCGTTCGCACGCGCAGTCGGCTTCGCCGTCGCCGGCGCGAGTCTGCCGGTCGTCTGGATGGTGCGGAACCAGGACGCGACCGGAAACCCCCTTGGGCCTCGGTCGGAATCGTCGGTGACGTTCCTGGGCAACGCCCGTCGGGTCGTGAAGGAATTGACGCTCTGGGTCGCGACGAAGCTCACGCCGCACGCGCTGCGACCGCTCGTGTTCGTGGCGGTCATGGTCGCGCTGGTGGTGGTCGTGGCCTGGTTGTGGCGCCGGCACGCGCCCATCCCGGCGGACTGGCGGGCAATGGTGCCGCTCACCCTGACCATCGCGGTCTACGTCCTGTATCTCATCGTGTCGGCGACGCTCGTGGCGTTCGCGGCGATCGACACGCGCTTCATGGTGCCGGCGTACGTGCCGCTCGTCGTGCTCGGTGCCTGGACGTTCGAGAACATCCGCGACCGGCTGCCGTCGTCGTCGCTCAGAACGCTCGCGACGGCCATCGCCGTCGTCTGGGTCGCGGCCAACCTCGTGTGGTTCGCGGGCCGCACGGTCACGGACGCGCGCCATGGCGCGGGCGGCTACGCGACCGCGCGCTTCCAGCACTCCCGGATCCTCCGGGACGCCGACACGCTCGACCTCTCGACGGAGACGTTCTCCAACGATCCCGCGGCGATCTTCATCCTCCTCGACAAGAACGTCCGCCTCTCGGTACCCAAGACGTTCTTCAATTCGCCGACGAAGACCCGTTCGCTCCCGCGCTTCCTCGACACCGTCGCGTGCGCCGGAAAGGCGCAGTTGATCTGGTTCGAGCCGAACATGCGTGCGTACCTGTACACACCCGAGGAGTTGCAGCGTTCACTGATCCTGCGACCGATCGTCGAACGCAAGGACGGCGTGATCTACGACGTGCGACCTCGACCGGGCGTGACTCCGGAGTGCTCCCACTAGTCGCGGGCCCTAACCTGCCGGGATGACGCCCGGAAGGACACCCGACCCGCCGCCCGAACTGCCACGGGGCATGTTGACGGTCGCCGCACTCGACGAGATGGTCGCCGACGGCCGCGTCGACACCGTGCTCGTCGTGTTCCCCGACCTGCAGGGCCGCTTGATGGGCAAGCGGGTCACCGGCCACTACTGGGTCGACCACATGGGCTCGGGCACCGTGCCGATCCACGCGTGCAACTACCTGCTCGCAGTCGACGCCGACATGACGGCCCTCCCCGGCTACGAATTCGCGAGCTGGGACCAGGGCTACGGCGACATCGCGCTGCAACCGGACCTCGCGACGCTGCGCATCGTTCCCTGGCTCGAAGCGACCGCGCTCGTGATGTGCGATGCGCACTCCGAAGACGACGCCGCGCCGGTGGAGGTGTCGCCCCGGCGCATCTTGCAACGTCAGGTCGAGCGCGCGCGCGGCACTGGGTTACACGGTGATGTTCGCTTCGGAGCTCGAGTTCTTCGTGTTCCGCGAGTCGCTCGACGAAGCCGCGGCGAAGGGTTACACCGATCTCACGCCCCACTCCCACGTGATCGAGGACTACCACGTCCTGCAGACGACGCGCGACGAGTACCTCATCCGTGCCATCCGCAACGGGGTCGACGGCGCGGGCGTGCCCGTCGAGTTCTCGAAGGGCGAAGCGGGGCGGGGCCAGCACGAGATCAACCTCGTGTACTCGACCCCGGTCGAGATGGCCGACCGGCACGTGATCTACAAGAACGCGGCCAAGGAGATCGCGTCGCAGTACGGCCGCGCCATCACGTTCATGGCCAAGTACTCCGAGGCCGAGGTCGGATCGTCGTGCCATGTCCACTCGAGCCTGTGGAACGCCGACGCGTCGACCTCGCTCATGTGGGACGCCGATGCGCCCGACCATCTGTCGACCGCGTTCCGCGGTTGGCTCGGTGGACAGATCGCGTGCGGCACCGAGCTCGCGTGGATGTACGCACCGACGGTGAACTCTTACAAGCGCTACCAGCCGGAGTCGTGGGCGCCCACTGCGCTCGCGTGGAGCGTCGACAACCGCACGTGCGGGTTCCGAATCGTCGGACACGAGTCCTCGTTCCGCCTCGAGTCGCGCATCCCCGGTGCAGACGTGAACCCGTACCTCGCCTACGCCGCGACCATCGCAGCCGGCTTGCACGGCATCGAACGCGGGTTGCAGCCGCCGCCGCGGTTCAACGGCAACGCGTACGCCGCCTCCGATGTGCAACGCGTGCCTGCAAGCATCGTCGAAGCGATCGACGCGTTCGAGCAGTCCAAGGTCGCCGCAGACGCCTTCGGCGCCGATGTGCACGACCACCTGCTGAACACCGCGCGCCAGGAGTGGCTCGCGTTCAACCGCTCGGTCACCGACTGGGAACGCCGGCGAAACTTCGACCAGTGGTGATGGAGCGCGGGGCAATGCCGAAGGCGAGCGCAGCCGGAATCACCCGGAGCGGTGGTGAAGCGGTGAACGCCGCGTGACGCCGCTCGTCGCGATCACGGGTCGGCGCTTGGGTGCCACGAAGAAGTGGCCGTACGCGGGCGCGTCGGCGATTCCGCGCGCATACCTCGACGCGGTCGTGCGCGCGGGTGGGCAACCGGTTGTGGTCGATCCCGCGGGCGACCTGGTGCCGCTGCTCGACCGCGTCGACGCGGTCGTCCTCAGCGGCGGCCCCGACCTCGATCCCGCCTGCTACGGCGAGGAACGCCACACCGAGGTGTACGGCGTCGACCGCGCCGCTGACGAAGCCGAGCTCGCGCTGGCCCGCGCCGCGGTCGAACGGGCGACCCCGACGCTCGCGATCTGTCGGGGCTTGCAGGTGCTGAACGTCGCGCTCGGCGGCACGCTGCACCAGCACATCCCCGATCTTCCCGGCATCGAACGCCACGGCCGCCCCGGCGAAGCCGGTGGCGCGTGGGAGCACGGCATCGACGTCGTGCCCGAGTCGCTCCTCGCATCGGTGTTCGGCACGACCCGTGTCACGGGCTCCTGTCACCACCATCAAGCAGTCGGCAAGGTCGGCGACGGTCTCCGTGTCACCGCGACGACCCACGACGGGATCGTCGAAGGGCTCGAGGCCGAGGGCACGTGGCTCCTCGCGGTGCAGTGGCATCCCGAGGACACCGCCGGCACGGATCCCGCCCAGCAGCGACTGTTCGGCGCGCTCGTGCAGCGCGCACGCAACTGACCTCCGGTCGCGGCAGTATCGTCCGACAAGAGCGGGACAGCTCTGACGCATGACGGGGGATCCGGATGAGCGCGGGTACGTGCACGCAATGCGGTGCGGTCATGACCGCCGATGCGAACTTCTGCGGAACCTGCGGAACGGCGCGGACGCTCCCGGCGCCGGCGAATGCGTCCGGCCAGGGCTACGGGCCGCCACCGAGCTTCCCGCCGTCTCCCTACCCGCCCTACGGCCAGCAGTACGGCCAGCCCTACGCGCCGCCCGCATACTCCTCGCCGAAGACCAACGGCTTCGCGATCACATCGTTCGTGCTCTCACTCTTCTTCTTCGTCTGTGGAATCGGTTCGATCCTCGCGGTGATCTTCGGCCACATCGCCCGCAAGCAAATACGAGAGCGCGGCGAACAAGGCAGTGGCCTGGCAACCGCAGGGCTGATCATCGGGTACATCGGCATCGGGATCATGGCGTTGTACCTCGTCATCTCGATCCTCCTTGCCGCAACCACCTCGAGCGGCACCTAGCGCGGACGCCGGCGCTCAATGGAACGCGCGCGCGACTGAGCGAACGAACGCGTCGACATCGCGACCGTCGGCGAGGCTGCGACCGAGGCCCACGCTCGCGACCGTGACACCCAACGCTTCGTACTCGGCGATCCTGTCGCGTGTCGCGCCTTCGTCGACCGCGCCGCGGCCGTTCGTCGCCACCGGCACGGTCGCGCGCACGTCGAAACCGGCGGGCAGCGCCGCGATGCCGGCGACGAGCTCCTCGCGCGTCGTCGTGTGGATCGGCATCCAGCCCGCGCCGAGCTCCCGCATCAGCGCGACGTTGCGGGGTGTCGCCGCGACTCCGAACCACAGGGGCAGTGGCTGTTGCACCGGTCGTGGCTCGCACCAGGTCGGACCGAAGGAGACGGTCGGGGCGCTGAACTCGACCGGCGGCTCCTGCGTCCACAGCGCGACGCACGCGTGCAGCTGGTCGGTGAACACCTGGACGCGATCCGCCCACGCGACTCCGAGGGCTTCGTACTCCTCGCGCTGCCAGCCCAGGCCGACGCCGAGGTCGAGCCGGCCGCCGCTCACCGCGTCGAGCGTCGCTGCGGTCTTGGCGAGCAGCACGGCCGGGCGCAGGGGCGAGATCAGGATCCCGGTCGCGAGCCGGACCCGTTCGGTTGCGCCGGCCATCGCGGCGAGCAACGTCAGCGGCTCCGGCCAGGGTTCGGCGGGCGGATACGGGAACGTGCCGAACGGATAGCGATCGGTGCGCGGCCCCATCACGACGTGGTCGGGGAGCACGAGCTGGTCGATGCCGGCGGCGTCCGCGGCGCGGGCTGCGTCGAGCACTGCGCGGAGGTCGTTGGCGAAGATGCGCGAGAAGCCTGAGACGGTGATCGAGACGCGCACGGTTCCCCGCGCGTCAGGTCGGGACGATGAGCGCGCGCAGCTCGTGCTTGGGCACTTTGCCGCTCGCGTTGCGCGGCAGCACCTCGATCAGCTCGAGCCGCTCCGGGATCTTCTGCATCATGAGACCGGCCGCCTTGCAGTGCTCCGCGATGTCACGCAAGGTCGGTGGATCGGCCGCGTCGGTCGCGACGACGAACGCGACCGCCAACTCGCCCCGCTCGTCGTCGGGGATCCCGAGGACCGCGACGTCGGTGATCTTCGGGTGGCTGTAAAGCACGTCCTCGACTTCCTTGGCCGAGATGTTCTCGCCCTTGCGCACGATGATGTCCTTGATGCGGCCGGTGATGATCACCGCGTCGTGCTCGTCGAAACGGGCCATGTCACCGGTGTGCAACCAGCCGTCTTCGGTGAACGCGGCGGCGTCGAGGGACGCGTCGACGTAGCCGCGCATCACCTGCGGCCCTTTCACGACGAGCTCGCCGTTGTCGAGCACCTTGAATTCGACGCCCGGGGTGGCAGTGCCCTCGCCCGCGCGCTTGGAGCTGTCGGGCGCGTCGATGTCGGTCTGCGACACGATCGGCGCTTCCGTCATCCCGTACCCGGAGGTGATGCCCACCGACGTGGGCACCGCCTCCATGAGGTCATCGTGGAGCTGCGGCGGCTTCGCCGATCCGCCCGACGGGAACGCGCGGATCGTCTTGTAGGCGTCCGGATTCGCGTGCGCTTCGGCGAGCAGTGCGGCGTGGATCGCGGGCGCGCCGTTCCCGAGCGTGACCGCGTGCTTCTGGATCAGCTCGGTGGATGCCTGCGGCGTCCATGCTTCCATCAGCACCGCGGCCGATCCGGTGAGCAACGGCGTGAAGACGCCGATGATGATGCCGCCCACGTGCGTGAACGGGAACGCGACGAGCGCGATGTCGGACTCGACGACGTGCGTCTTCTTCGCGTAACCGATCGCGCCGGCCAGTACCGACCGGTCCGTGTGGCGAGCGCCCTTGGGCTCCGCGGTCGTGCCCGACGTGTAGAAGATCCACCGCACCGGATCGTCGGCCGGCGAATCGGCACCGGGCGCCGCGGGCGGCAGGGTCGCGGGGTCGCCGTCCGGGTTCCAATGATCGGCGACGAGCGTGTGCATGCCGTCGACCTCACCCGCGACCTGCTCGGCCAGCGCGCCGTAGTCGAACGTGTTCCACGTCGACGGCGTGATCAGCAGTTTGCAACCGGTCTGCTTCGCGATGAACGACACCTCGCGGTACCGGTAGATCGGGAGCATCGGGTTCTGCACCGCACCGAACCGGCACAGCGCGCCGACGAGCGCCGCCGACTCCGTCCAGGTCGGGAGCTGCCACGAAACGTTGACACCCGCGTCGATGCCCAGCGCGTGCAAACCCGCGGCCGCGTGCTCGACCATTTCCTTGTACTGCGCGAACGTCGTTTTGCGATCGCCGTCGTAGAGCATCACGCGATCGGGAGACGCCGTCTGCGCGTCGCTCGATCAGCTCCCAGACCGACTTCGCGTCGTCGAACATCGCGTCGACCATTGAATGCTCCTCGACCTCAGACGGTGATGCCGCCGTCGATCGAGACGACCGACCCGGTCATGTAGCGCGTCTCGTCCGAGAGCGACGAACAGCACGACACCCGCGATCTCCTCCGGCGTGCGAGTTGCCGAGCGGTGACATGACCTTGCGGAAGACCTTCCAGTCGACGCCTTCGGGCATGTGCATGAACTCCTTCTGCAGCGGCGTGTCGATCCCGCCCGGCGCGACGCAGTTCGCGCGGATGCCGCGCTTGATGTACTCGTCGGCGAGGACCTTGGTGAGGTGGACGACGCCGGCCTTCGACGAGCAGTACGCGGCGGAGTAGGGCTGCGCCTTGATGCCTGCGTTCGATGCGATGTTCACGATCGAGCCGCCCCCGTCGAGCAGGTACGGGAGCGCGGCCTGGCACACGAGGAACGTGCCGGTGAGGTTGACGCCGATGATGCGCTGCCAGTCCTCGAACGGCACCTCATGGGTGTGCGCGAACCGGCCGATGCCCGCGCAGTTCACCACGACCTGCGGGCGGCCGAGGTCCTGGGCGGTGGCGTCGACCGCGGCGCGGGACGAGATCGGGTCGGAGACGTCGGTCGCGTACGCGCGGGCCTCGCCGCCCTGCTCGGCGATCTCGGCCGCGGTCTTCTCGGCCGCATCCCCCGCGATGTCGAGGCAGCCGACAGTCGCCCCTTCGGACGCCAAGCGCAGCGCGGTCGCGTGCCCGAGCCCCGAGCCGGCGCCCGTGACCACCGCCACGCGACCATCGAAACGACCCATGAGCACGAACCCCCTCGGCACCGACGAACCCCGAATCTAACGCGGCGTCAGACGGCGAAATTCATACCGCCGGTTGCACGTCTAACGACCGTCGGGCACGCTCACGTGCGACACTCGGGTGAGTGCACACTCGCCCGCAACGTGGGAGAACGCGATGGCCGACGCTCGACACGGACCGGGGCGAGGGGTCGACCGGCGCACGGTGGTGCGCACGGGTGCGGTCGCCGCCGGGCTCGTGTGGGCACGACCGGTGGTGCGCACCGTCACACTGCGGGGTGCGACCGGCACACCCGAACCCACGACCACGACTCCGACAACGGCCGAGCCACCGCCGACCATGGTGGTCGAGGCCGTCTCGTTCTGTCGGGGCACCGCTCCGTTCGCGATCCTCGTGGAGGTAAGCGGTTTCGAGCCCAACACGCAGTACTCGATCGGTTTGGGGAACTTCACGACCGACGGCGACGGGGCCGGACTGATCGAGGCCTTCGAGTTCGCAGACCAACCCTTCACGGCGCACATCGTGATCTGGCCCGATCCGAACGGGAACCGGGTACAGGATCCCGGCGAGCCCACGGTGTTCAGCGGCACCTTCGTGAACGACACGCCGTGCAAGTCCGGCCCGTTCACGCCCGACTGACGAAGGCGCATCGCTGAGGTCGGGTAGAGCGCGCGTCAGGACGCGGTGAAGGTGCCGCGGCTGCAGAGGAAGCGAATGTCGAAGGTTCCGGCGACGAGCGCGGAACCGGCGGACATCGCCGCGTCGCGCAGTGCGATGCGCGCGGTCCACGGGCTGTGGAACGAGTGCTCGGGTCTGAACGCGACGCGGCCGTTGCGATCGGCGGTGTCCGTGAGCGTGAGGACGCCGGGCGCGAGCTCGCCGGATGTGAACGCGAACTCGAGCGCGACGTGCTGGCCCGGCTCGAGCGCGGTGAACCGGAAGCGCACGTCGTAGGTACCGCCGAAGAACGTCGGGCAGTCGGGTTCGATGTGGATCGCGACCGGACAGTTCGGCTGCGTCGTCGGCGTTGTGTCGGGAGTCGTATCCGGCGTCGTGTCGGGAGTCGTGTCCGGCGTCGTGTCGGGAGTGGTATCCGGCGTCGTGTCGGGAGTGGTGTCCGGCGTCGTCGGCGTCGTCAGCTCGGTCGGGTCCGTTGCCGGTGCCGGTGTCCCCGCCGCGTCGATCAGCTGCACCCGCCGCGCGATCGGTTTCGTCCAAAGGACGCCGACCGCCACGGCCCCGCTCTGCAGAGCGAGCCGCCGGCTGAGCGTGCGCTCCCGGCCGCGGTGGTCGCCCAAGGCCAAGCCTCCCCGTACGGCGACGATGTTCACAGTGCCCGCGCGGTATCGACCGGGCGCGCCGACACCTTGAGAAGAAACGGCCCGCCGGGGTGAATTCCTACCGGCGGGCCGTGAGCGCCTACGGCCGTCTGGGGGGAGTCGGACCGGAAGCGATGCAGCCACCACATCGGCGGCCGGGCTGCACACCTGAACGGTCGCGGGCGCGCAACTAGCGTTGCCCTGTGCCCAAGCGTGCAAGACGCCCACCCCTGCACGAAGTCGGCGACGACCCCGACGTCCGCTTCTCCTACGCCAACGAGCGGACCTTCTTGGCGTGGAACCGCACCGCGCTCGCCCTGATCGCGGCAGGCCTCGCCGTCACCACGCTGCTCCCCCAGCTCGACGTGGAGTACGGGCGGCGGATCATCGGGGTACCGCTGATCGCGCTGGGCGCGGTGGTCGCGTGGGCTTCCTACCGGCGCTGGGAGGACAACGAGCGGGCGATGCGGCTGGGCGAGCCGCTGCCGGCGTCGAACCTGCCGCGCATCCTCGCGGTCGGCGTCTCGATCGCGGCGTTGATCGCGGCGGTCATCGCGCTGTTCGGAGCCAAATGAAGGAGCTACCCGAGGACGCGGACGTGATTGGCGCGAGCGCGCGAACGGACCTCGCGTGGAGTCGTAGTGGCCTGGCGCTCGCGGTCGCGGCCGCGGCGATCCTGAAGGTCGTCGTGCACGTCACCGACTACCGCGACTCCGTGATCGTGTTCGCCGTGCTCGTCGCGGCCGGAGTCGCCTGGGCGTTCTCGTTCGCGCACGGCCGCGTCATCGCCGCGAGTGCGATCGAAGGCCGCTTGGAACGCGATCAGCGCAAGCTGCGCACGGTCGCGGTCGTCACGATCCTGTTCGCGATCGGCTCGATCGTCGTCGCGCTCATGCCGGTGCACTGACGCGCGGGAGCGCGGTCAGAGCGCGGCGTAGGGCCGGCACGGCTGGCCCCGGAGCGACGGACACGCAGGCACGCCGGGCGCCACGGTGACACCCGGCACCACCGGCAGCACGACGCGTGACGCGTGGTTCGCGCCGCGCCCGATCTGGATCTGCGTACCGGCGGGGTCATCCAGCACGTCGAACTTCCAGCTCGGCCGGCTGCCGCCGGGCGTGTCGACGATCACGCGGATCTTCGACCCGGCACGGAACGCGTGGCCGAACGGGAACAGCTCGATGCGCGCTTCGTTCCACTCCCCCGCGCGCAACGGCCTGACATCGCGTGCCGTGTTCGTGTGCAACGGCCGCAGCGGTGTGGCACTCGCCGCGAGCGCGCGCTGACTCGCCGCGCAACCAACCACTCTGCACCAACACCTCTTGGCCGTCCGGGCGCACCTCGGTGATCGTCGCCTGCAGGTCGACGTCGGGCGCGTTGGCCTTGATCCACAGGTCGACACTGCCGTTGCCGACCATCACGGTGTCGGCCGCGAGCGGCGCGGTTTCGTACGCGACCGCGTCTTCGGGCGCCGGCGCGGTCCATTGCCACGCGGGCAACGGGAGCCACACGGTGTCGTGCCCGGAGCCCAACAGCGTCGTCAGTTGCGAACGCGATGCGTCGTAGGTGTAGGAGTCGGCTCCGTCGGCGGGCCGGGACTCCACGAGCGCGGCATCACCGTCGAAGTACCACGCCTGCGCACGAGTGCCCGGCACCGGCCACCTGGCGAAGTCGCCTTCGAACCGGGCGTACGGCAGACCGGGAGCGATACCCGGCGCGGCGCCGTTCTCGAACAGCACGCGCACGCGCGGGTCCGCTTCGAAGGTCGCCTGCGCCTGCGGCAACGACGTCGCGTTTCGCGAACCGGTCCGGGGGGAGCGTCACCGCGGTGTGCCACACCTGCTGGCCCACGACCGACGCGACCACACCGGCGAGGGGTGGCCGCTTCGGCACGACCTGCGCGACGTAGATCTGCAGGAACTCGATCCAGCGGTCGAGGATCGCGGGGTCGAGCGAATCGGTGTGTGCGCCGTTGGTGACGCTGAACCACACCTTGTCGGTCCCGGTGAAGTTGTCGAGCAGGTTGGCGAAGTACGGCCCGGTCTGCTCGTCCTGCCACGCGCCGGCGAGGAACGTGGGGACGTTGATCTTGCCGACGAACAACTCGGGCGCGAGCGACACCGCGAGGTCGTCCCAGTACGGGTGATCCTCGATCATCTGCAGCACATCGGGGGCCTGCCCGCGCATGACCTGGTTGGCCGCGCAGACCGTGTCGCCGTTGCGGATGCGGTTGCCCGCCCAGGCTTGTCCGCTCGCAGGCGCGGCCTGCGCATCGTGGTTGCGCTCACTCGCCCAATCGAGGGCGAAGCCGTTGTTGAAGATGCCGCCCGGCCGCAGCGTGCCCCGGCCGGTGTCGGCGATCACCGAAAGCGGCGCGATCGCGGCGAGATGCGGCGGCTGCGTGGCCGCGGTGAAGAGTTGCGAGATCCCGGGATACGAGATCCCGACCATGCCGACCTTGCCGTGCGCGACCCACGGCTGCGCGGCGATCGCCTCGATGATGTCGTAACCGTCAGTGGACTGGAGCGTCTCGAAGAACTGGAACGCGCCGCCGGAGCAACCGGTGCCCCGGATGTTCACACCCACCGTCGCGAAGCCCAACGCGCTCGCGATCAAGGTGCTCGGTTGCGGTGCGGCGGGATCGGAGGGCGAGTAGCCGGAGTACTCGACGACGGTTGGATACGGACCCTGGTCGACCGGACCCGGCAACGTCACGTTCATCGAGAGCAGCGTGCCGTCGCGCGTCTGCAGGTAGCCGTAGCCGGGCCCGATGTGCTGTGCCGCGTAGAACATCGGGTCGGGAGCTTGCGCGGCGGTGGTGACGTCGACCGCGGTGCCGACGGTGCCGCTGCCCGCGACCCGGTAGTGCCGCCCACGTTCGACCTCGCGGTAGATGAGGCTGCCGTTCGCGTCCGCGGTGGCTGTCGTCACCAGCCGGTCGTCGCCGTCGACGAGCAGGAGCTGCTCGTGCGCCTTCGCGCCCGTCAGCCAGATCTGGTTGACGCTGCCGTGCGTGACGAACGCCGCAGGCTGCGCGTGCGAGAGATCGATGCGCGGATGCGCGGGCCCGTGACCACCCGGCCTGATCCCCGCGCAACCGGAGATCGCAATGAGCAGCGCACTCGCGAAGGCGAGCGTCCGGACCGCGGAACGACTTGTTCTGACTGCACAGGTGCGCACGAGAGCGGGAGGCTAACGCGTTCCACTGGCAGGCGTTTCCAGGTCGAGCTCGCGTCTACGCGGGGGTCACCGTGTACGCGCAGCGGCGGTTCCCGGCGAGCAGGTGCTGGGTCCGTTCGACGACGACATCGTCGCCGAGCACGTCGCGGAACAGGTCGAGCTCCGACCGGCAGAGGTCCGGGCACGCGGCGGCCGCGGTGCAGATCGGGCAGTGGTGCTCGACGAGCACGACGGTGACCGTCGTGGTCGTCGACGACCTCGGCGACATACCCCTCCTCGGTGCGGACGCGCGCCAGCGCTTCGACGCGCGCGCGCAACGTCCCGCGTTTCGGGATCGCCCGGCGTAGGCCGTGAGCTGCGACTCCGCGCGCGCGTCGATGACCGCGGCGAGGCCGTCCTCGCCGAGCGCGGTGCGCACCGCGGTGATGCAGCTCGACGGTGAGGTCGTCGTGGCGGTCGGGGAAGAGATCCTGCGCGAGATCGGTGAGCGCCCACACCGTCGGCGGGCCGGCCGCGCCCCGCGGGCGGTCGCGTTGCGCGACGGTGACGAGCCCGTTCGTCGGCGAGCGCGTCGAGGTGCTGGCGCACCGCCGGCTTCGGTCATGTCGAGCGCGGTGGCGAGGTCGGCCGGCGTCGCGTCGGCGCGCTTCGAGCCGGTCGACGATCCGGCGCTTGGTGTCGCCGAGGTCGCGTGGGCGGGACGCTTCGGACTTGACGGCGCTCCATCACGAAGCAGATTATCGCAAGTAGCACTTGCGTAAATACACATGGCGAAGGAACCCACCCGGATCCCCAGAGGATGTGCTCATGGCCAAGAGATCCGGGCCGGGACGCTGGCCGAGCTCCAGTCGGCCGGGCAGCTGCTCACCAAGGTCGGCTCGTTGCCCGTGGTCGTGTTCTGGCACGACGGCGCGGCGTACGCGATCGAGGACCGCTGCCCGCACCTCGGCTTTCCCGCTGCACCAGGGGACGGTCGAGGCCGGGCTCGTCACCTGCCACTGGCACCACGCGCGCTTCGACCTCGTGTCGGGCTGCACGCTCGACCTGTGGGCCGACGACGCGCGCGGCTTCGACGTCGAGGTCCGCGACGACGACGTGTTCGTCGACCGCGCGTCCCGACGCCGACCCGATCGGCGCACCTCCAGACGCGGCTGCGCAACGGGCTCGAGGAGGGCATCACGCTCGTCATCGCCAAGTCGGTGCTCGGGCTGCTCGACGCGGGCGTGCCCGCGGCCGAGATCGTGCGCACCGGTGTCGACTTCGGCACGACGTACCGCGACGCCGGCTGGGGCGCGGGCCTCACCGTGCTCGTCGCGATGGCGAACCTCTTCCCGCACCTCGACCCCGACGACCGCGCGCTCGCGCTCGTGCACGGTCTCGCGTTCGTCGCGAACGACACCGGCGACCAGCGCGCCGCGCTTCCCGGTCGGTCCGCTGCCGACGCGACGGCGTGCCCGTCGACCGGCTCGCGCAGTGGTACCGACGCTTCATCGACACGCGCTCGACGCGACTCGGCCGAACGCACGCTCGAGACCGCGCTCATCGATGCGCCGCGCGCTCGCCGACGTCGAGGCGATGATGTTCGCGGCCGTCGACCGATCACGTGTTCATCGACGGCGGTCACACGATCGACTTCACGAACAAGGCGTTCGAGGCGCTCGACCTCTCGGACGCGGACGCGGCGCCGGCAGGTGCTGCCGACGCTCGTGCCGCAGACCGCGGCCGCGCAACGCTCCGAGGAGTTCTCGGAGTGGCGCCACCCGCACGATCTCGTCGCGCTCGCCGACGTGACGATCGACCGCGCTGCCGCAAGCCGGGCCGACGGCGCGGCGCGCCGCGGCACGGTCCCGACGACGCGGTCGCGCGCTCGGCGTGGAACCTGCTCGCCGACGATCCGGACGCGGTCGCCGACGCGCTCGCTCGACGGCGGTGCGCGGCGGGCGCGACCGACGAGGAGCTCGGGCGCGCGATCGCGTACGCGGCCGCGCTGCGCATCGTGCGCTTCCACACCCGCAACGACCACGCCGACTGGGACACCGTCCACCACTCGTTCACCGCGGCCAACGCGTTGCACCAGGCGCTGCGCCGCAACCCGACACCGGAGCTGCGCGCGCGGCTGCGTGCACGCCGCGCTGCGCATCTACCTCGACCGCTTCCTCAACGTGCCCGCGGCGCGGCTGCCGCACGCGACGAGCGGGGTCACTCGACGCGCTCGCGCAGTGCTTCGACGATCCAGGGCATGGTCGACGAAGCCGCGAACGAGGCGTACGGCTTCCTGCACGCGGGCGGATCGCGCGCCGAGCTCGATCGCGGCGCTCGGTCACGCGCTCCTCGTCGAGGACGCGGGCTTCCACTGGTTCCAGACCGTCGAAGCCGGCGTGCGCCAGGCCGACCGCGTGGCCCGAGGGCTCGGAGGAGTCCGCGCTCATCCTCGTCGGCGTCGCGCGCTTCCTCGCCGCGCACACGCCGACCCGCCGCGAGCTCCCGACGGTCGTCCGCATCGCGACGCGACTCCGCGGCGCGGCGAAGCGCCCTCTACGAGGACGACACGAGCGCGACGTCGGCGTCGATCCGCGACTCCGACGCGGCATGGGTCAGAAACCGCCGCCGATGTCGACGGCGTAGGCCTCGTAGACGAGGTCGGCGCCGCGCTGGCGATGGCGGGCGAGCGCGACGAGCAGGCTCGTGAGACTCGACGCGCAGCTCGTTCGGACCAGGCTCGTACAGTCGTCGTCGAGGTCGGCGCGCGAGCCTGTCTTCTCGCCTCGAGCACGATCGTAGCAGGATCTCGGCTGTGCTCGCGCGCGCAGCCGTCGACGCGGGCTTCGACGAGGCGCGGCGCCTCGGCTCGACGAGCTCGTCGAGGAACGCGCCGGGCGCCTCGGTCTCGACGATGTGACGCGTCCACACCTCGTGCAGCACCGCGAGCGCATCGCGCACGCCGCGTGACCCAGTCGTCGCGACGATCGCGGCGCGGGCGCCGCGAGCGCGAGCTCGAGCCCGCTCAGCGCGGCCTTGAGACCGGCCCGCCGCAGACGCACGTCGTCGAGCGCGTCGGCGTCCCGGCCGGCGGCGGTCACGGCAACGTCGAACCGGCGGTACCGTCGAAATTGCGGTACCGAGCCATCGCCCGACCTCCGGTGCGGCGCGGGCCCTCCGTGAGTTCCGCAGAACGGTAGCGGCCGACAGGAGCCCGTGACCAGGGCTCTGTGCCGCGGGGCCGTTCGGCGCAGTCCGGTCAGCCGGCCCGCAGCGCCGGGAGCACCTTGGTCGGCGAACAGCTCGAGGCTCGGCCAGGCGAGATCGGGCGGGAGGCCGCCCGCGAGCGGGTTGAACATCGATCGCCGGCCATCGGCCGGGCACGTCCTGCAGCGCGGTCGAGGACCTGCGTCGGGCGTGCCGACCACGTATCTGGGCGACCGCTTCAGGTCGTCGACCGTGTCGGCGTCGCACGCGCGGCGTCGAGTGCTGGCCGGGCGTCTGGAACGACGCGTACGTCTGCGCCTCGTAGCAGGACGTACTGGCCGATCTCCGCCCACGCCGGTCGGGGTCGTCGGTCACGTGCACGAAGGTCGGGCCCTCCGGCTCGCAGCACGAACCCGCCGGTGAAGCCGATGCTTCGGCTGCCTCGTCGAGTACGCGGTCGTGCACGCTCGGGATCGGTGTTCATCGGCAACATCGGGAGCCGCAGGCGCGCGGCGCGGCGGGCGGCGGCCGGCACTCCGCCGCCGACGAACACCATCGCGGTGCGGTTCGGTGACCGGCTTCGGGCGTGACGCGCACGGTCGCGCCCTCGCCACTCGAACGGCTCGCCCGTCAACGCCTGCAGCATCGCGGCGACGTGTTCCTCGAGGATCTTGCCGCGCGCCGCGTGCTCGAGTCCTGCCATCTCGAACTCCTCGACGCGGTAGCCCGCACCGAACACGATCCACAACCGGCCCGGGAACGCGTTGTCGATCACCGCGATCTGCTCGGCGATGCGGATCGGGTCGTGCAACGGGAGGATCGAGGCCGATGAGCAAGATCGGCGCGCGTTCCGTCATCGCAAGGATGCCGCGGCGATCGTGAGCGGCGCCGGCATCCATCCGTCGTCGATGCCGTGGTGCTCCGACAGCACGAGCGAAGTCGAAGCCGCGCTTGTCGGCCCACTTCATCTGGTCGAGCGCGGCGCGGTAGATCTCGCTCGCGGACGCGGTCCCGAAAGCCGGGGCGCGGAAGTCCTGACGCATCGTGAGCAGCGGCATGGGTACCCCTTCGTGTCTAGGTGAGCGTCGTGCCGGGTGAGGTGCGGGCCGACTTCGGCGCCGAACGCCGCGATCTGGTCGCAGAGCTCCGACGCGGACCGGCGCGCGAACCGCACCTGCAGATGGCTGATGCCCGATGGCACCGAGTCGGTTGAACGACTCGACGATCTGCTCGGGCGAGCCGTGAACACGGAGTACGGACCGATGTCGAAGTCCGGTTCGCCGACGTACACGACGAGGTGATAAGCCGATCTCGGGCACCGCACCGGGGCGCACTTCGTCGCGGTGGCGCAGGATGTACGCGATGTCGTCGGGGAGTTGCTTGAGGGGCGTCGCCTGCGGGATCCAGCCGTCGCCCAGCGCCGCGACCCGGCGCAGCGCGGGCTTGCCCGTACCCGCCGATCCAGATCGGCGGGCGCGGCTGCTGCACCGGCCGCGGCCGCTGACCGACATCCTTGAAGCTCCAATAGTCGCCCGCGTGTTCCGGCCACTCATCGGTCAGCGCCGCGGTGATCGCATCGATGGCTTCATCCGTCAGCGCGCCGCGCTCGTTGAACGGCACGCCGAGCGACCTCGAACTCGCCCTCGACGTGGCCGGCGCCGACGCCGACGATCATGCGGCCGCCCGACAGGCGCGTCGAGCGTGGCGAACGCCTTCGCCGTCTGCAGCGGATGTTGGTACGCCGCGACGAACACGTTCGTCATCACGCGCGTGCGCGTCGTCTGCGCGGCGAGGTACGCCGAGCGTGGGGATCGGGTCGAACCACTGCGTCGACATCATCTCCGCGGGCTCGCGCGGGACCGCGACGTGGTGGCACACCGCGACGTACAGGAATCCGGCGTCGTCAGCGGCGCTGCGCGACGTCGCACCATGTCCTGCACCGTGGAGTGCTCGTGCTCCCACGGCAGACGACGTGCGGACCGACAACGCCTGCACCGGCAGCTGCATGCCGTACGCGAGGACACCTTCGGGGACGATCGAGACGCAGGAAGCCATGACCCGACCTGACTATCCCGGCCAGACGACGGACTGCATCTCGCTGTACGCGTGGAGGCCGAACACCCCACCGTCACGACCGACGCCGCTGAACTTCATGCCGCCGAACGGCGCGTTGTGGTTCCGTTGCGTGGTGTTGATGCCGACGTTGCCGGATCGCAACCGCTTGCTCGACGCGGAACGCGCGGTTGGTGTCGGCGCTGAACACGTAGTCGTAGAGGCCGAAGTCGGTGTCGTTGGCGATCGCGACGCCTTCGTCCTCGTCGTCGAACGGGATCGCGACGATCACCGGGCCGAAGATCTCCTCCTGCACCACGCGCATGCCGGGCCGGCCGCCGGCGATGAGCGTCGGCGCGACGTAGAAGCCAATGTCCGGCTTCTCCGGACGCTCGCCGCCCGCGACCACTTCTCCACCTTCGTCGCGGCCGATCTGCACGTAGCCCTCGACGCGATCGCGGTGCGCGGCGGTGATCACCGGGCCGACGACGGTGCCGGGTTCGTACGGGTCGCCGACCTTCAACACGCTCGCCATCTTGGCCAGGCCCTCGACGACCGGCTCGTACAGCTTGCGCTGGACGATGGCCCGGGTCGGGGCAGTGCAGATCTGCCCGGAGTGGAACGTCCACACCGAACCGATCATCGACACCGCGGTCTTCACGTCGGCGTCGTCGAACACCAGCGCCGCGCCCTTGCCGCCGAGCTCGAGCAGCGTCCGCTTCATCGTGCGCCCACCGACCTCGGCGATGCGGACGCCGACGCCCGTCGAACCGGTGAACGAGACCATGTCGACATCCCGGCTCTCGACCAGCGCCTCGCCCGAGCCCGGCGTCGAGCCCGTGACGACGTTGACGACGCCCTCCGGGAAGCCGACCTCGTGCATGATCTTGACGAGCTCGATGACGGCGAGTGGGTTCTGCGATGCCGGCCGCACGACCACGGTGTTGCCCATCGCGAGCGCCGGCCCGAGCTTCCCGGCCATGTTCACGATCGGGAAGTTGTACGGCGTGATGCACGCGACGACACCAACCGGCGCGCGCCGCACGATCGCGCCCATCAAGCCGCCGGGCGCGAGCGCGGTCGCGGGCATCTCGCCCGGCGGCAGCGGGATCACGTCGTGCGGCTCCATCGCGTACCGCGCGTAGGACTCGAAGCGCGTCCACGCCGTCGGCACCTGCATCTGCTTGCCGACCGTCGCGGTGCAACCCGTCTCGGCGATCACGAGGGGCAACAGATCGTCGAAGCGCGCCTTGATCGCCTCGGCAGTTCGTTGGAGGAGGTCGGCACGCACTTCCGGCTTCGTCCGCGACCACGAGTCGAACGCTTCGCTGCGCGGCGCGGGCGGCATCCTGCGCCTGCGCGACCGACGCTTCCGGCGCCTGGTCGATGACCGCTTCGGTGGCGGGGTTCACGATGTCGTAGGCACCGTCCGCCCCGTCGGTCCACTCCCCGCCGATGAGCAGCTGTCGCGTCGTCATGCGCGGAAGTGTAACGCGTTCTATTTTCGGCGCGTCGAGCCGCGGCGCCCGGGGATCAGCCGGCGCACTCCTTGAACCCGTACTCGTTGAGCGCCTGGTTGACGTCGCCGAACGGGTCGTACTCCTGCGAGAACGCGGCCGCCGGGTCGTCCTTCAGCTTCTGTTCGAGCTCGTCGGTGCCGGACTCGAGGTCGGCCCACATCTGCTCGACCTGTTCCGAATCCGCGGCCGGGACGTCGAGCGCGCGCAGCTTGGCGATCTGATCGCGAAACAGCGGCACCGCGGTGTCGAGGGTGAACTGCGCCACGTCGGCCTGCGACGTGTCTTTCGGAAGGTCTTCGACACCCTTCTGGATCTCGGCGTTGACGTCCTTGCAGACCGCGTCGGCCTGCTTGATGAACTCCGACTTCGTCGTACCGGACGAGTTGTCGTCGTCGTCACCGCCGCAACCGACGCCGACGAGAACCAACGCGGCAATCGAGCAGACCACTCCGATCCGCGTTCCGAGCATGGGTACCCCCTGTGAGATGCGGGCACGCTAGGCCGTCGGTACGGTGCCGGTATGGACCTTGGACGCATCGGCCTCTGGACGCACGCGCTCGACCCGCTCCCGTGGACCCAGGCGCGCGATGTCGCGCTGGAGATCGAGCAGCTCGGATTCGGCACGCTGTGGCTGCCCGAGGCGGTCAACCGCGACGCGATCGTGCACTCGACGCTGCTCCTCGGCGCGACCACAGACCTCGTCGTCGCGACCGGCATCGTCCCGCTCTACGCGCGCGATGCGATGACCACGAACGCGAGCTGGCGGACGATCGAGGAGGCCTACCCCGGCCGCTTCGTCCTCGGCATCGGCGTGAGTCACAAGCCGATGATCGAGTCGATCCGCAAGACGACGTACGCGCCGCCGCTCGCGACCATGCGTCAGTACCTCGACGACATGGATACGTCGCTGTTCCTCGCCGCGCAGCCGACCACGCCACCGCGCCGCGTGCTCGCGGCACTCGGACCCAAGATGCTCGCGCTCTCGGCGGAGCGGGCCGACGGCGCGCACCCGTACCACGCAACGCCCGAGCACACCGCGATGGCGCGCGCGAGATCGTCGGCCCCGACAAGATCCTCGCCGTCGAACAATCAGTGGTGCTGAGTACCGACCCCGAGGAGGCTCGCCGCGTCGCCGCGCGCATCGCTCGCGATCTACCTGGGGCTGCGCAACTACGCGAACAACTGGAAGCGGCTCGGCTTCACCGATGCCGATCTCGCCGACGGCGGCAGCGACCGTTTCGTCGACGGGATCGTCGCGTGGGGCGACGACGATGCGATCAAAGCGCGCGTCGAGCAGCACCTCGATGCAGGCGCGGGCCACGTGTGCCTCCAGGTGATCCCGACGAACGCCGGCACACCGATCGAAGAGTGGCGCCGGCTCTCGGCCGCACTCCTCTGACCGGCACGCGAGCCTGGGGCGGGAACGGCACCGCAGCGCCGTCCCCGCCCACAGGCTCTTGCGATGCGGTGCGCTCAGGGCCAAGACAAACCGCAACGCAGATCAGCGACGCGTCGATCACTGCCGGTCCGGGTTGCTCCCGCCACGGCACGCGTCGCCCGGGTTGAAGGCCTTCGGGTCGGCGCGGTGCGCTCGGACGTCCTGCCCGAACGACTGCACGTGGAAGTCGGTCGGACCGTTGACGAAGTCGTTGAGTCCGGAGAACGCACAGATCGAGTTGGGATGCGACATGTCCTTGGGCGTGCCCGGGTTCCCGATGCTGCCGGGCGGACCCGTCACCTCGCCGGCGAACGCGGCACTGGCACCGACGCCCATGACGGTCGCTGCGCCCAACGCAGTTGCAAGCATTGCCTTCCGAAGCATGGCTTCTCCTCGTGAAGCGGAACCGGCTGTCACGGGCGGAAGATGCTCGAAGTGACGACACGACTGCACCCGTGCGTGCAATCCGCGCACCCGCCCGCCCACTCATCCCCGCCGCCGTGCCATGAGTTACGGAACGATGCAGAAGGTCACTGCGTGTCGAACCGCTCCAGCCTCATCCACCACTCCCGCAGCGCCACCTACATTGCTCACGATGGGGACCGAAGCATTGCCGTCGATGGGGACCGAAGCGGCACGAGAGGCCGCGGCTGCCGGCTTGCGAACGCTGAGCCACGCATTTGCCGCGCACGATCTCGAAGACGATGCGCTCGCCGCGATCGCGGAAACCGCGAACGAGCTCGCTCACCGGGTCGAGGAGTCGCCGCGCCGCGATCGCCTGGCACTCATGCGGAGCCGTCCGGACGGGTCGGTCTTGGGCGGGCGCGGGTTCGAGGACCGAGCCGTCGGCGGCCGGTCGAACCCGACGGGCGTCGAACTCGAGGTGCGTTACGAGAACGATGAGGTGGTCGCCGACGTCGTGCTGCGGCGCGCGTTCGAAGGCGCGCCCGGTCGGGCCCACGGCGGCATCGTCGCCGCCGCATTCGACGACGTGACCGGATTCGTGATCGGCCAACTGCAGGAACCGGCCTTCACCGGCGAGTTGACGGTTCGCTATCTCGCGCCCGTGCCCGTCGACGAAACCCTGGAGATTCGGGCCCGTCTCGACGGGCGGGAACGCCGGAAGCTCTTCATCAGTGCCGAGCTGCGCACCGGCGAGGCGGTGGTCGCGACCTGCCGCGCGATCTACATCACCGTCGATCCGTCCCGCTTCGCGGGTGCGCCCGACCCACGCTGACCCGCTCGCTCGCGATCAGGGAGTGCGCCGAATCGAGGCGAACCACGACTGCACCGGCTCGGGGCGGAGCGTCACGGCGATATCGGCCGGTTCGATCGACTCGACGAGCCACCCGTCGGCGAAGGCATTCCGTATCTCGGCTTGCGTGATGCGACGCGGGCCCCATCCGGGCGGTTCGTTCTCGCTGAAGCACAACATGAAGTACTCGCCACCCGATCGAGTCGCGGACGCAAGGCTCGCGACGTACGGCGCGCGATCCTCGTCGTCGAAGACGTGGAACAGGCCGCAATCGAGAACGACGTCGAACTGCTGACCGAGCGACGCCAGATCACGGGCATCTCCGACGAGGAAGCGCGCCGAGATCCCGCGTTCGCTCGCCTTGGCCTGCGCGAGGCGGATCGCCGATGGCGCGATGTCGATCCCGGTCGCTTCGCATCCCACGTCGGCCGCCATCAGGACGTGCTCGCCCGTACCGCAGCCGGCATCGAGCACGCGGCCGCGCAGGCGACCGCCGGCTGCCAGCCGACCGAACGCGGGTTGCGGCTTGCCGATGTCCCATGGCGGCGTCGATGCGTACGACGCTTCGAATTCCGCGACGAGATCTCGCGATGGCTGGTCGTCGGTCACAGTCAGGTCTCCCAGTAGACCTCGATCGGGTATCCGTCGGGGTCGTGCACGCGGAACCGTACGAAGTCGGGTGCGTCACCGTTCACGTACACACGATCGGCCAGCTCGGCCTGCAGCGCGCGCACCGCGTCAGCGGACTCGAGCTTGCAGCCGACGTGGAACCACTCCGGCATCTCCGCCCGCCCGACCGGCGCGAGCGCGAGGTCGAACCCCACCTCGTTCACCATGAACATCGCGTCACCGTGGAAGCAGTCCTCGCGGAACCCCAGCTTCTCGTAGAACCGGCGTGAAGCGTCGAGATTGTCGACACCGAGATGCAGGTGGTTCAGATCCATACGGCCGAGCAGTCTTCGCACCGGCCGGTCCCCCCGTCACCCGCTCGTGCCCGGCCACCGGTAGCGGACGTCCGGGGCACCTTCTTCGTTGTCGCCTTCGGTCATCGCGACCGCCGTGAAGCCGTGGCGTTCGTAGAAACGACGCGCGCCGGTGTTGCTCTGGAACGCCCACAGATCGAGACCCGCCGGACGCTGCTCCTTGGCGACGTCGAGCAGCGCGTACCGAGACCGCGTCCCGGTCCAGTCCGGATCGACGTAGAGCTGGTCGAGCCAATCGCCTTCGAGAACGAGCATCGCGACCACATCACCCCCGACGTCGACCACCCACGCCTCGCGCTCCGGAAGGACGACTGTCGCGAACCACTCGCGCACATCGTCGTCACTGTGCACCGGGAGCGGGATCGCAGGAAACGATGCGTGCCGCGACCGCAACCAGACATCGCTCACCGCGGCGGCGTCCACGGCCAACACGCGCCGTACACGCGATCTGTCGTCGTTCATGTCGCGTCAGCCATCGACGTGGACACCCCGGCCGATTCAGCCGACGAGGCACCCGCGAGTGTCGACGGGCGCGCCATCACTTTGTTCGAATTCGTCGACGAGCGCACGGACTTCGCTGTCGGCGATGGCGAAACTCGTGTTGGGGTGGACCGGATCGATCGCGAACGCGACGCCGACGAGTTTGCCTTCGGCGTTGACGAGCGCGCCGCCGGAGTAGCCGGGCGCGAGCGTGGCCGCGATGACGAGCACATCACGGTTGCTCGGGCCGGTGCGGTAGATGTCGGTCCCGGCCGCGGTGATGCGAGGACCGACGCGCGCGGGTGCCGCTTGCAGCGGACCGCCGCGCGGGTGGCCGTAGACCGCGCCGAAGTCGCCGGTGTCGGCGGATCCCAATTCCAGTGCCGGAGCGTCGAAGCCGTCGACCCGCAGGATCGCGAGGTCACGTACGGGATCGAACGCGACGACTTCGGCGTCGTGCACGTCGCCGTCCTGGTCCTCGACGGACGTCTGGTCCTCGCCCGCGACGACGTGCGCGTTCGTGATCACGAGGCCCGGTGTCGGGTACACGAATCCGCTCCCCTCTTGGACCTGACCGCACGCGTGGCCCTTCACCAACACGATCGATTGCTCCACTCGGTCGTTGACGTCCGCAGGCAGACGCGCCTTGCGGTGGCAGGCCCGGGTCGGGAGGTTCCCTGAGCGGGCTCAGCACCGACGGATACGGCGCGTCGGAGATCGACCGGCCCCACGCCGCGAACTGCGACGGCTGCTCCGGCGCGGCCGCGTCGATGAGGCCGACGATCGCGGAGCCGCGCGCGAGACGCGGCGGGCCAACCTTTCGCGGTCGCGAGCGAAGGGATGAACATCCAGACGAGCAGCAGCACGCCGACGACACCGATGGTCGCACCGACCGCGCTGATCCCAACGCGCGAGCCCAGCCTCGTCGGTCGGCGTGCGATGTGCGACGGCGCCGAGCCCGAGGCCGGCCGCTTGACCGAGCGTGGCCACGAGGAGCAGGAAGAGGATGGCAACCGTCACACGGTCGTCGGCACTCGTCCCCCCGAACGATGTGACGACGCGCGGCACGAAGTGGATGCCGATGATCAACCCGACGCGCGACACCGCACCAGGCAAAGACCCGACCGACGAAGCCGAGGCGCCAGCCACCGACACCCGCGAAGATCAACGCGATGACGAGCAGGGCGTCGAGCGAGTTCACGCGGGACGCTCGGTCCCGGACCGTGGCACCCCTACAGACTGCCCACTCGACGCGCACACCGCCAGGACTGCTCCGGGTGTGAGTTCAGGTCTCGTCGCGGTCGATCCACTTGTGGACTGCGGGTGGCAGCCAGTTCGTGAACGCGTCGAGCAGCTGCTCCGGCTCATCGGCAACGAGGAGCATCGCCCGATGTTGCGGGCGGAGGAAGCCTTGGGCCACGGCGTGATCGAAGAAGGTGATGAGCCCGTCGTAGAAGCCGTCGACGTTCAACACGCCGAACGGTTTGGCATGCAGGCCGAGCTGCGCCCACGTCGCGATCTCGATGATCTCCTCGATCGTGCCGAACCCGCCCGGGAGCGCGACGAAACCGTCCGAGAGCTCCGCCATCATCGCCTTGCGTTCGTGCATCGAGCGGACGACGCGCAGCTCGGTGACGTCGCGATGGCCGACCTCGCGCGCCATCAACGCTTCCGGGATGATCCCGATCACCTCGCCGCCCGCGGCCATCGTCGCGTCGGCGACCACCTTCATCAACCCGACGTTGCCGCCACCGAACACCACGTCGATGCCATCGCGCGACGAGCGTCTGGGCGAGCTGGGCCGCGATCGCCGCGTACGCCGGCCGCGTGCCGGCGTTCGAACCCGCGTAGACGCAGACGCGCTTCACACCGACGATCCCGATCCGGCGCGAACGCTCAGGCAGGAAGATCCAGTGACAGCAGCTTGATCGCGTTGCCGCGGCAGATCTTGTCGACCGTCTCCTGATCGAGATCCTTCATGATCTCCTCCGCGACCTTCTTGGTGTGCGGCCAGGTCGAGTCGCTGTGCGGGTAGTCGGTCTCGAAGGTGACGTTGTCGCGTCCGACGGCATCGATGTTGTTCAGCCCGTGCGCGTCATCGAAGAAGCAGCCGTACACGTGCTCGAAGTAGTACTCGGACGGCGGGCGCAGCACCTTGTCGGCGACGCCACCCCACCCGCGGTTGTCACGCCACACCTGGTCGGCGCGCTCGAGCACGTACGGGATCCAACCGATCTGGCCTTCGCTGTACGCGACCTTCAAGTTCGGGAAGCGCTCGAAGATGCCCGACATCAGCCAGTCGGTGAGCGACATCGCGGCGTTCATGTACGTGAGCGTCGAACCGACCGCGGGCGGTGCGTCGGCCGACGTCGACGGCATCTTCGACGACGAGCCGATGTGCATGCACACGACCGTGTTCGTCTCCTCGCACGCGGCGAGGAACGGATCCCAGAACCCGTTCTTGTCGTGCACGGAGGGCAACCCGAGGAACGGTGGGATCTCCGAGAACGTCACCGCGTGGCAACCCTTGGCTGCGTTGCGCCGGATCTCCGCGGCGGCGAGCACGGGATCCCAGAGCTGCACGATGATCAACGGGATGAGCCGGCCGTTGGACGGCGCGCACCACTCGTCGAGCATCCAGTCGTTGTAGGCCTTGACGCAGAGGTCGGCGAGATCCTTGTCCTTGCGCTCATAGAAGGTCTGGCCGCAGAAGCGCGGGAAGCTCGGGAAGCTGAGCGACGCCTCGACATGGTTGACGTCCATGTCCTCGAGGCGCGCCTTCGGCTCCCAGCAACCGACACGCATGTCGTCCATCGTGATCGGGCTCACCGTGACCTCGTCGCGCGGGTAGCCAGCCGCGGCAGACAGACGCGTGAGCGGTGAAGCGAGGTCCTCGACGAGCCACCAGTCGCAATAGGTGCCGTCCTCGTCGGCGCCCGCCTCCTCGTAGGAGAAGACGCCACCGACGAAGGTCATCGACTTGATCTTGCGCCGCTCGATGCGAGGGCCGACCGCCTTGTACTTCTCGGGCAACCGGTCCTGCCACACGTCGGGCGGTTCGATCACGTGGTCGTCGACGGAGATGATCTTCGGGATCTCGATCGCCATGGGCAGGAGGCTACATCTGACGCCCCGTCAGGCGGCGCTCAGCGATGCGCTCACCTGCGTCTTCGCGGCGTCGGCGCGCGATACCCAGTCGGTCGTGGGTTCAGGTGCGCGGCGCACCGACGATCGCGACGACGATCGTGCACGGCTGGTCGCTGCGGTTGTTCCAGCGGTGGCGGGTGCCGTTCTGCACGACGCTGTCGCCGGGCCGCAGCAACACTTCCTCGCCGTTGTCGAGCTCGAGGTAGACCTCGCCGGAGACCACGAAGTCGAAGTCGACGCTGTCGGTGGTGTGCATGCCGGGGTTGTCGGGCTCTTGCACCTCGGACAAGCCGGGAAGGCGCTGATCGAACTCCGCGAGTGCGGCTCCGACGTCGACGTTCTCCACCACAGTCGCGGCGGCGGGACCGAGCGTGAACGCCAAGAAGCGGAACCCGTTCTGTGCCGGGAAGTAGCGCGGTGCGTCGGGCTTCGACCCGTCGGTGGGAAGCGGCACGGGTTCGTCGCTGCCCCACAGCTGATGGAACTCCCAACCGGGCAGCAGCGTGAGCGTGGCCGGCTCGACCATGTCGTCGCTGACGAAGACCGAAGTGCCGTCGCTCGTCTGCCCCGTCACGACTCGCCGCATCTGCATGCCGCGAACACTAACGACGCGCGTTCGGACGCGCTACGCCTCCCATGCCGCGAGCACGTCCGCGGTCGTCGTGAGCACCGCGACGAGGTTCAAGGTGTTGGCAAGAACTGCCTCTGCGTACTCGGCCGGCACGCCCGCCACGGCATCGCGCGGCATCACCATCTGGTAGCCGCGGTTCACGGCATCGAACGCGAAGTTCGTCATGCCGATGTTCACCGACACGCCGACGCCGACGATCGTCGTCACGCCGAGGTTCCGGAGCATCGAGTCGAGCTGCGTGCCCGTCATCGGACCGAGCCCGTGGTGACGCGGCAGCACGATGTCTTCCGGCGCGACACCGATCGCGCCGGGAACCCGTACCGCGTCGCTGCCCGGCGACAACCGCACCGCAGCCTTGTTGACGCCGAGGAACAGCCGCGCGTTGTGGTTCGCGCCCCGCCCGTCGTCACGCGTCTCGGCGGTGCAGTGGAACACCGGGATCCCGGCCGCGCGGTGCCGCGGCCGCGAGGCGAGCGCAGTTGTCGACCAAGCCGACCGCGGCGGCGGCTTCCGCAAGGGCGGGCAAGACCGATGGCGACCCGACCACGCCGTTCTGCACCTCTTGCAGCACGAGCGCGGAGTGCGTGGGCGCGACGAGGCCGGCGAGATCGAGCGGCACGTTACGAGAGCCTCGGGATCAGCGCGTGCAGCAGCCCGGCGATCTCTTGCGCGCACTCGACGAACACCGGCGAGGTCGCCGCCCGCCGGATCGTGCACGTCCTCGTCGGGCTCGAGCTGCACCTCGTGCAAGCGCAGCGCGGCCAACCGTTCCCACGAGCGGCGCGGGACCTTCGGGCAGGTCACGCGCGAGCCGCTTCAACGTCGCGGTGCGCGGCGCCGCGGTCGGATGGGTCCGCCGCATCCACAGGACGTGCTCGCGCGCGAGGGCGATCACGAGGTCCGCGGTGTCGAGCTCGTGCGGGGTCGCCTGCCGGCTGCGGTGGTCGGGCACCGGGATGCCGAGACCGGTGATGGCATCACGCGTGCGCCAGCTCATCGGCATGCCTTCGATCACATGCGTGCCCGAAGTCGTGACCTTCAGACCGGGCACGTGCTCGCGCAGGATCGCACCCGCCATCACCGAACGCGCCGCGTTGCCGGTGCAGAGGGTGACGACGTGGAGATCGGACATCGCCGGAATCTAAGACACGACGACCCGAGTCGGGGACACCTCGGCCGCGTGGGGACACGTCACGAACAGCGGACGAGCCGGTGACACGGCAGAATGCGGTGACCGCCCCGAGAAAGGACCCGCGTGCCGTACACGCTCGTCATGTTGCGCCACGGTCAGAGCACCTGGAACCTCGAGAACCTCTTCACCGGTTGGTCGACGTCGACCTCACCGAGCTGGGCCGCGCCGAGGCCGTGCAGGGCGGCGCCGACCTCGCTCGCGGCGGGCGTGCTCCCGGACGTGCTCCACACGTCGGTGCAGGTGCGTGCCATCCGCACTGCGGAGCTCGCGCTCGAGGAGTGCGGACGCAGCTGGGTACCCGTGCGGCGATCGTGGCGCTTGAACGAACGGCACTACGGCGACCTCCAGGCGAAGAACAAGAAGGAGACCGCGGCGGAATTCGGCGCCGACATGGTGAAGGTCTGGCGCCGTTCGTACGACGTCCCGCCGCCGCCGCTCGACATCGACGACCCGACGCTGGGGCAACGACTCACCGCTACGCGGCGCTGCCGCGCGACGTGCTGCCGCGTTCGGAGTGCTTGAAGGACGTGCTCGAACGGATGCTGCCGTGGTGGTACGACGCGATCGTTCCCGATCTCCGTTCCGGCGCCACCGTGCTCGTCGTCGCGCACGGCAACTCGTTGCGCAGCCTCGTGAAGCACCTCGAGGAGATGTCCGCGGACGACGTCGTGGAGCTCAACCTGCCGACGGGCGAACCGCTCGTCTACTCCGCTGGACGACGACCTGCGACCGCTCACCGAACCGGGCGTCGGCGGACTGCGCGGCCGGTACCTCGACCCGGAACGGGCGCTGGCCAAGGCCGACGCGGTCTCCAAGCAAGCCGGCTGATCGCGCCCGGCGCGCGGCGACCGCCCGCGCGTCGGCTACGTCGTGACGACGGCGCGCACGAGCGCCACCGGGTCGGCGAATCCGCGCACGAACACCGGGCCGAGCGGCTCGTAGTCGATGCCGTCGATCGCGCCCGACCTCGTCCGCCGTCGCCTCGGAGCACAACACCTCGCCCGGACCCGCGAGATCGACGATGCGCGCGGCGAGGTTGACATCCCGGCCGACGATGTCGTCGCCCCGATGACGCGGACTGCCCCAGTGCATGCCCATGCGCACCCAGAGCGGCAACGGCTCCACCGCCTCCTGCTCGAACCGTTGCTGCAGCGCGAGGCAGGTGTGCAGCGCCGCGGTCGGCGTCGTCGAACCAGAGCAGCAAGCCGTCGCCGAGCTCCTTCACGACGCGCGCGCATTCCGGGAGCAGGTCGTGGACGAGGACCTCTTGGCGTTCGAGCAGCGCCAGCGCGACATCGTCACCATGCTCGTTGGTGAGCTCCGTGAACCCGACGATGTCGGTGAAGACGATCGCGCCGCAGTCGCTCATCGTTCGGCGTTCGCTCTTCGGCGCTCACTTGGTGACGATCCGAATGGTTCCGCTGACGGTCTTGACGTCGATCTCGCCGTCCGTGCCCTCGGCACACTCCCTTCGCACCCGGCCACTGATCGACTTCAGGTGCGTGGCCGGCGCACACGTCTCGGGTACCGAGACCTCGACCGTGCCGGAAACGCTGCGGATCGAGATGCGACCCTCACCGGACGCGCCCACCTCGATCCGGCCGCTCACGTTCTTCACGTCCGCGGCGTCGATCTCGCCGACACCGATGGATCCGGAGACTCCGGCCACCGACGCCGAGCCGGACTTGCCGACTCGCACGCTCCCGCTCGTGACGACGACCCGGCACTGCCCCGCGCAGGCGCCGACGGTGACGCTTCCCGAGCCGGTGCGCGCGTCGATGCGCACGCGCGTCCTCGATCACGATGCTGCCGCTCTTGCTGACGACACGCGCCGCGGCCGACCGTTCCTTCGACGTGGACGGAGCCCGACATCGTGCCGACGATGAGATCGGAATCCGGCGCGCACCGCACGTGCAGGTTCCGGCTGCCGGCGGTGACGAGGACCGACCCGTCGGACTCGGCGACGAGGCTGCCGCCCTCGACCGCGAGCTCGACACCCGGCTCGGCCACGATCCGGACGCTGCCGCTCTTGCTGACGATTCGCAGTCGAGCCATCACAACCAGCCTAAGCCGGTTCCGGCCATCTAAGCCCGGGCCGCGCCGTCGAGCATCGACGGCAACGCGCCGCTGTGGGCAACGGCCAGGTGCTGCACCGCGCGGGTCAGTGCGACGAACAGCAGGCGGACGCCGTGGGGTTCCTCGGCCGCGATCTCCGCGGGCTCGACGACGATGACCGCGTCGAACTCGAGTCCCTTGGCGAGCGCGGCCGGCACCACCACCAGCGGACGGTCGGGCGACACCTCGCCCGGTTCGGCGAGCACGACCCCGCGGGCCTCGATCGCGGCGCGCAGCCCGGGCGACGTGTTCGTCGGCCGCGATCACCGCGACCGTCGCCGAACTCCTTGGCGAGCGCGAGCGCGTGCTCGGCGACCGCGTCGACGAGCTCGTCGGGCGCGAACTCGTGGAAGTCGGGCGGGTCGCCGTCGTCGCGCACCGACTGCGACGGGCGCGACGTCGGCGCGCGGCGATCGGCAGCAGCCGATTGGCGAGGTCGAGGATCGCGCCCGGCAGCCGGTAGCCGATCGTCAGCTCGGCCGTCTCGCGCCTGCGCCGGCTGCCCGAGGTGCGCGAGCGTCTCGTCCCAGGAGTCGCGGCGACGCGGGGCCGGTCGCCTGCGCGAGATCGCCGAGCACGGTCATCGAATGGCCGTCGGGCCCGCCGGGCGAGCATGCGCAACTGCATGGGCGAGAGGTCCTGCGCCTCGTCGACGACGACGTGCCCGAACCGGCGCGGGCGCGCCCTTCACGAACGCTTCGGCCTCGTCGATCAGCGGCAGGTCGGCGGCGGTCCACGCGTCGCCGGCCTGCGACTGCCGGCCGCAGGATCGCGCCTGTTCGTCGTCGCGTCAGGATGCCGTCGGCGGCGCGCGCAAGCGCGGCCGTCTGCGTGAGCAGCGCGCGCACGAGCCGACCGGGTTCACGCTCCGCCAACAACCGTCGATCGCCTTGCGCGTCTCGGGCTCGGCGAGCAGCTCCGCGCCGAAGTCGTCTCGTCGAGCTCGATCACGATCCCCGCGCGTGTAGCGGTCGTACGCGACGCCGCACCAGCGACTGCCGGAACCGCTGCCGTTGCGTCGCGACCGGCACGTCCGGCCGGCGGGCTCGTCGACGAGCATGCACGAGATCGTCGCGGGAAGCGTCAACTCCCGGGCGCGGAACGCGACGGTCAGACCGTCGCTCCGGGCAGCCGGATCGCGTCGGCGGCGCCGCGCGATCACATCGCGCCATCCGCGCGTCGCCCTTGATCGCGGCGACCGGCGAGCGGAGTCCTCGGCGACGACGCGGAAGCGCAGCGCGAGCAGACCGTCGACCGTCGTCTGCGTCGCCGACGTCTCACCGAGCGACGGCAGCACCTGCGAGATGTAGCGCAGGAACACGGGGTTCGGGCCGACGACGAGCACGCCTTCGCGCGCGAGACGCGTCGCGGTGCTCGTAGAGCAGGAACGCGGCGCGGTGCAGGCCGACCGCGGTCTTGCCCGTGCCCGGGCCGCCCTGCACGACGAGGCACGTGTCGATCGGGGCGCGGATGATCGCGTCCTGCTCGGCCTGGATCGTCGCGACGATGTCGCGCATCTGCCCGGTGCGCGCCCGACCGAGCTCGGCGAGCAGCGGATCGGGCACGCCGCCCGAACCGGCGAGCGAGTCGGGATCGGCGAAGTCCTCGTCGAACACGTCCGTGCAGCTCGCGGCCGCTGAACACGAAGCGGCGCCGCGCGCGCAGGCCGAACGGATCGGCGAGCGTCGCCCGGTAGAACGGTGTCGCGACCTCGGCCGCGCCAGTCGACCACGACCGGCGTGCCGTCGCCGTCCTCGACGTGGCGCCGCCCGACGTACCAGCGGTCGCCGGCCGTCTCGTCGATGCGACCGAAGCAGAGCGCGACGGCGAGTCGTCGAGCGACACGAGCCGCCGCTGCAATTGCCAGAGCACGGCGTCGGCGTCGGCCTTGTTCGCCGCGAGCACGTCCTCGTTCGCGATCCGGGTCGCGGTCCGGCGCCGCATCGCGTCGAGGCACTGCTCCGCGAACCGCAAACGGGCGCGCTCGGGCGCCACGTCCGGGTGGGGCATACGCACGAAAATACTGCGGCCGGGCTACGGCCTCGTGCCATTTTCCACCCCTCTTGCACGAGGTGTGAACATTCCAGGGTTCCCGCCCAATGGCCACCGCGCCGGTGACGGACGGCCGCAGCGCGCGATCGCAACGGACGCGCAACGCGGTCGTGGACGCGCTCCTCGAACTCAACCGAGAAGGCAATCTCCGTCCGACCGCGAAGGAGATCGCCGAGCGCGCCGGCGTGTCGCTGCGCTCGGTCTACGTCCACTTCGACGACCTCGAGGACCTCTTCCTCGCGGCCGGCGAAGCGGCACGTCGAGCTCATCTCCGGGATGCTCGTCGAGGTCCCGGACACCGGTCCGCTGCGGTCGCGGGTCGAGACGATGGTGCGGATGCGCAGCCGGATCTGGGAGGAAGTCGGGAGCATCCTGCGGGCCGCTGCGCTCCAGGAGCCCTTCTCCCCCACGTTGGCCCGCTGGCTCGCCGGCGGCCGCAAGGTCACGAGCCGCGACACCGAGCGCATCTTCGCCAAGGAGCTCGACGTCCTCGCGCCGGACGACCGGGCCCGCCGGCTGGCCGTCGTGACCGCGCTGGCGAGTCACCCCACATGGGACCAGATGCGACGAGTGTCCGGTCTGGACGTCCCCGCGGCCCGCAAGGCGACGGCCGATGGGATCATCTCGGTTCTCGAACGCAGCCCAACACTCGCGGGGACGGCAGAGGCAGGGAAATGAGGTGACCGCGGTCATCGCACGGGGGGAACGGACGGCAGCGCTGTCCGTGGTTGCGGGCGCGGTCGGCGTCATCGCGTCGCTCGCGCTCTGGCTCACCGAAACGGGCTATCGCCAGGAACAACTCCTCGGCCTGGTCGCCGTCGTCGCGCTCATCTCTTTCGATCGCAACCCGCCGGCCCGCATCGCGGTGCTCACGTTCGCAGTACCGGCGATCATCCTCATCGACGTCGCCGACGTGTTCTGGGACCCGACGCTCGGCATCGTCGTGCAGGGCGCGGCTCATCGGTTCGCTCACCGCGCTGTTCGCGGTCGGACTCGCGTCTCATCTACCGCGCCAACCGCATCGTCAACTTCGCGCAGGGCGATCTCGGCGCGGTGCCCGCGATCTTCGCGATCCTCCTGCTCGCCAAAGATGCCCAGGGTGGCGCGCCCGACTGGATGACCGGGCTCCCCTACCCGGTTGCGTTCCTCCTCGGGCTGATCGGCGCGATCTTCCTCGGCTTCGTCGTCGAGCGGACGATCATCAACCGGTTCTCCCGCGTGCCGCGACTCGTCCTCACAGTCGCGACGATCGGCCTCTCGCAGCTGCTCACCGCCCTCGCGCTGTTCATGCCGGGCTGGTTCGGGTTCAAGAACCTCGACCGGCCCACGCTCAACCCGCCGTTCGACATCAAGGTGAACATCGGCGGGGTGTTCTTCGACGACAACGACCTGATGGTCTTCCTCGTCGTCCCGATCGTCCTGGTCGCGCTCGTGCTCTTCATGCGCTACGCGCGTGTCGGCATCGCGATCCGGGCCGCGGCCGAACGCGCCGACCGGGCGTCCACCCTCGGCATTCCTGTCGGTCGCGTGCAGGCGACGGTGTGGGTGATCACGACGGTGCTCGCCTTCATCACGGTCTTCTTGCGGGCCGGCGTCGCCGACTTCCCCATCGGGAGCGCGCTGGGCGTGACCGTGCTCGTGCGCGCGCTCGCGGCCGTCGTGTTGGGGCGCATGGACAACTTCCCGCGCATCGCCGCGGCCGCGATCGGGCTCGGTGTCGTCGAGCAGGCGATCATCTTCAACACCGGTCGAGATCTGTACGTGTTCCCGGTGCTCTTCGTGATCATCGTCATCGGCCTGCTGCTCAACCGGCGGCCGCGCGGCAGCCGGGTCGACGACCAGGCCGTGTCGTCGTGGCAGGCGGCGCGGGAAGTGCGGCCGATTCCGACCGAGCTCAAGCCGCTGCCGATCGTGTGGGGCACGAACACTGCGCTCTACGCCGCGATCGTGGTGTTCGTGCTGACGCTGCCGCTGTGGCTGTCGAACAGCAAGCTGTTGATCGCGACCGCGACCGGCATCATCGCGATCGTCGCGGTGTCACTCGTGCTGCTCACCGGCTGGGCCGGGCACGTGAGCCTCGGGCAGATGGCGTTCGCCGCGATCGGTGGCGCGGTCGGTGCCTGGATCACACAGAACGCGGGCTGGGACCTCGGCTGGGCGTTGCTCGCAGGCGGCGCCGTCGGGCGCGGTCGTCGCGGTGATCATCGGGATACCCGCGGCGCGCGCCGGTGGGTTGACCCTCGCCGTCACCACGCTCGCGCTGGCGCCCGCGGTCCTGTACTGGTTGTTGAACCCCGAGTTCTTCGACTGGTTGCCGCGCGGCCGCTTCGAACGCGACCCCCAGCTCTTCGGCACGATCACGATCCGTTCGCAGATGAGCTTCTACTTCCTCACGATCGCCATCCTCGCGTTGGCGATCGCGATGGCGTACGGCATCCGTCGCAGCCGCACCGGGCGCGTGCTCATCGCGCTGCGCGAGAACCCGCGCGCGGCCGAGGCCTACGGCATCAACTCACTGCGCACGATGCTCGCCGGGTTCGCGATGTCCGGCTTCCTCGCCGCGATCGCAGGCGTGCTGTTCGTCCACCACCAGCACATGATCAGCCAGGACATCGCGAACAACCCGTTCTCCGCGGACGCGAGCCTGCGGGTCTTCGCGATCGTCGTGATCGGCGGCATGGCATCCGTGCCCGGCGCCATCCTGGGCGCGATCTACGTGTTCGCGATGCAGTACTACATGCTGCCCGAATGGCGCTTCCTCGCGACCGGTGTCGGCCTCCTCGCGATCCTGCTGATCCTGCCGGGCGGGCTCGGCGCGGGGCTGGCCGAAGCGCGCGACGGCGTGCTGCGGTGGGTCGCGCGACGGCGCCACATCATCGTGCCGAGCCTGCTCGCCGACCGGCGCGACGACAGCGTCGAGCTGACCCCGTCGATGGCCGCGGCCGTGGCCGAAGCGATCGACCGACCCGAGATCGAGGAAGTCGTGGAGATGGGTTCGTGAACATCTTCTCGAATCCGACCCCCGACGGCCGCGTCAAGTGGTTCAAGGTCGGCTCGGCCACGGTGCACAAGCCCCGCCGGCCGCGGTGTACTTCGACCAGATCACCGCGGGCTACGCGCTCTACCCGCTGCTCATCCTGTTCGGGCTGAACGCGGTCGACGAGCTCGACCGAACCGTGTTCGGCGTCCTCGGCCCGGAGATCAGGGACGCGTTCGGGCTCACCAACCAGGGATACCTGTCGCTCATCGCGCTCACGCTGATCGGCGGGCTGCTCCTCGAGGTCCCGCTCGCGTACTACGCCGACCGCTTGCCCCGAGCGCGGATCGCCGTCGCCGGGGCCGCGGTGTGGGCCGTGTTCGGGTTGTTCACCGGACTCTCGACGACGATCCTGATGCTCGTCATCGCCCGCTCGGGTGCCGGCATGGGCCGCGCCGTCGTCACCCCGACGCACAACTCACTGCTCTCCGACTACTACCCGATCGAAGTGCGCGCCGATGTGTTCGGTTTCCACCGCATGGCGAACGTGCTCGGCGCGTTCATCGGACCGCTCGTCGGCGGCATCCTCGCCCAGGCGTTCGGCTGGCGGACGCCGTTCTTCGTCTTCTTCTTCCCGACCGTCGTGTTCGTGATCCTCGGGATCCGGCTCCGCGAACCCGGTCGCGGCCACTTCGAGCGCGAGGCCGGTGGTGCGGAAGCCGCGGTCATCGAAACCGACGACGCGCCCCCGTCGTGGGCGGAGTCGGTGCGCATCCTCTGGCAGGTCCGCACGCTCCGGCGCATCTGGTACTCGCTGCCGTTCCTCGCCGCGTCGGTGATCGGCTTGGCGTCGCTCACCGGCCTCTACTACGAGCAGATCTTCCACCTGTCGGAATCTCAGCGAGGCTTCGTCGCCGCCATCGCCGAGCCCGCCCAGGTCGTCGGCATCGCGCTCGGCATCCCGCTCGCGTCGCTGCCTCATGCTCAAGGACCCAGGGCTCGGGCTCAAGCTGCTGTCGTTCGTCGCGGTCGGCATCGCAGGCGCGTGGATATCATTCGCGCTCGCACCGGTGCTCTGGGTTGCGGTCGCGTCCAACATCGCGATCTCGGGGCTCTCCGCGCTGCTCGCACCCGGCATCTTCGCCTCGCTGTCGCTCGCGATCCCACCGAAGGTCAGATCGCTCGGCTTCTCGATGGCGTCGTTGTTCATCCTGCCGGGCCTCATCGTGTTGTACATCGTCGGTGGCATCGCCGACCGCTACGGCATCCGGCAGGGTCTGCTGATCATGGTGCCGGTGTTCATGATCGGCGCGTTGATCCTCTCGTCTGCGTCGTTGTTCGTGAAGTCCGACATCAACAAGGTGTGGACCTCCACGGCCGCGCAGGCCGAAGTGCGCTACCAGCGCTCGCGGGGCGAGGTGAAGCTGCTGCTCGTCCGCAACCTCGACGTGAGCTACGACAACGTCCAGGTGCTGTTCGGCGTGAACTTCGAGATCGACGAAGGTGAGATCGTCGCACTGCTGGGCACGAACGGGGCGGGCAAGTCGACGCTGTTGAAGGCCATCGTGGGGCTCGTGCCGGCCGACGCCGGTGCGATCGTCTTCGATGGGCGCGACGCGACGTACGCGCCCCCGCACGAGGTCGCGGAGCGCGGCATCGTCATGGTGCCGGGCGGCCAGGGCGTGTTCCCTTCGCTCACGGTCGCCGAGAACCTGCGACTCGCGGGCTGGCTCGACAAGGACCGCCGCAGTCGCGCCGACGCGATCACGAGCGTGCTCGAGATGTTCCCGGTCCTGACCACGCGGATGCACGAGCCGGCCGCGAACCTCAGTGGTGGCCAGCAACAGATGCTGACCATCGGGATGGCACTCCTGTCGCGGCCGCGGCTGATGATGATCGACGAGCTGTCGCTCGGGCTCGCGCCGAGCATCGTCGCGGAGCTCCTCCGCGCCGTGCAGGTGCTCAAGGAGCAGGGCACCACCGTCATCCTCGTCGAGCAGTCGGTGAACGTCGCGCTCACCGTTGCGGAGACCGCGTACTTCATGGAGAAGGGCGAGATCCGGTTCCACGGACCGACGAGCGAGCTGCTCGAACGGCCCGACGTGCTGCGATCCGTCTTCCTCGAGGGCGCCGCGTCGGTGGAGCTCGACGCCGAAGGGCCCGCGATCGTGCACGTCAGCGAAGCCGCGGTCACCGAGGTCGCGGCGACGGCTGCACCCGCGGGCAACGGGTCACACGGCGACCCCCGCTTGAGCGTGCGCGGGGTGTCGAAGCACTTCGGTGGCATCAGCGCGCTCACCGACGTCTCGTTCGACGTCGCCGAAGGCGAGGTCCTCGGCTTCCTCGGTCCGAACGGCGCGGGCAAGACGACGCTGTTCGACGTGTTGTGCGGCTACCAACCCGCCGATCGGGGCGACGTGCTCCTCGACGGCGTCTCCATCTCGGGTCTCGGCCCCGACGCGCGCGCTCGGCGTGGGCTCGGGCGTTCGTTCCAGGACGGCCGGCTCTTCCCCGCGCTGAGCGTGAAGGAGACGATCGCGGTCGCGCTGGAGCGCAGCATCGACGTGCGCGACCCGGTCGCCGCCGCGCTGCACCTGCCCTCGGTCGCAGACTCGGAAGCGAAAGTCCGCACGCGCGTCGACCAGCTCATCGACCTGCTCGGCCTGGGCGCGTTCCGCGACAAGTACATCCGCGAGCTCTCGACCGGCAGCCGGCGCGTCGTCGATCTCGCGTGCGTGCTCGCGCACGGCCCGCGGGTGCTGTTCCTCGACGAGCCGTCGTCCGGCATCGCGCAGCGCGAGGCCGAAGCCCTCGGGCCGCTGCTGCTGCGCATCCGGGCGATGACGGGCGCGAGCCTGCTCATCATCGAGCACGACGTCCCGCTGCTCACCTCGATCTCCGACCGCATGATCGCGCTCGATCTCGGCGAGGTCGTCGCGACCGGCACACCGCAAGAGGTCGTCAGGGATCCCAGCGTCGTCGCGTCGTATCTGGGAGAGTCCGAAGCAGTCGTCGCTCGGAGCGGTCCTCGCCTCGAGTAAATGCCCGCGTACACCTTCCTGGGGGGAAGCAATGGCAACAGCAGGTTCAGGCAACGGGGCCGCGGCCGGCAGCGGTGGCGGCAGCGCGGGAGGCGGCGGCAGCAGCGGGAGCCGGCTGCTGAAGCGCTACGGCCCGATCGCGCTCGTCGTGATCATCATCGCCGGCGTCATCGCGGTCGTCAGCATCGTCAACGGCGGCGACGATGACGACAGCGGCGTCAGCGCGGGCGCGAGCACGACCGTCGCGGGCGCGAACAGCGACCTGCCCCTCACCTTCCAAGAGGCGAAAGCCCAGGGGAAGGAAGGCGACATCAACTGGGGCGACGGCTGCAACACGGAGACCGGCCGCGTCAAGATCCCGGTCAGCAACGCCCCGCCGTGCGTCGAGCCGTGGGACGCGAGCAAGGACAACGGCGGCGCGACCGCGCAGGGTGTCACCAAGGACGAGATCCTCATCGCGCTCTACAAGGGGCAGCCCGACCCGTTGCAGCAGGCGATCGTCGAAGGAGCCGGCGCCGACACCGATCCGGAGGCCGTCAACCAGACCTCGGTCGACTACCTGAAGATGTTCGAGGCCGTCTCGCAGATGTACGGCCGCACGCTGAAGATCGAGACGATCGAGGCCACCGGTGGTCCGACCGACGCGACGGCGGCGCAAGCCGACGCGCAGAAGGTCATCGACATGAAGGCGTTCGCGGCGGTCGGTGGCCCCGCGCAGACGCCGGCGTGGTTCCAGGAGCTCGTTGACCGCCAAGATCATGTGCATGTGCGCGACCGTGCAGCCGCAGGACGTGATCGACAAGTCCGCTCCCTACCTGTGGCCGGCCGGTGCGACGCCGGAGCAGGCGGACGAGCACTTCGTCGAGCTCGTGGGCAAGCAGCTCGTCGGCAAGAAGGCGAAGTACGCGGGATCCACCGACATCCAGAACCAGACACGAGTGTTCGGTTGGGTGCAGGCCGAGACCGAGACCGACCAGTACAAGGCCCGCAACGACGCCTTCGATAAAACGCTCGCGGACAAGTACAAGGGCAAGGTCGTCGCTCGCTCCACGTACCTCTACGACCCGAACAACGCCGCGAACATCGCGAGCACCGTGATCGCACGGATGAAGCAAGCGGGTGTCACGACGGTGTTGATCAGCACCGACCCGTTGATCCCGAAGCAGATCACGCAGGAAGCGACGAAGCAGAACTACTTCCCCGAATGGGTGATCGGTCCGTCGGTCCTCGCGGACACGACGATCTTCGGCCGCACCTACGACCAGCAGCAGTGGAAGCATGCGTTCGGGCTCGGGCTGACGACCGCGCGCACCGACCGCACGCTCGACGACTCGTTCACGTCGTACAAGTGGTTCTACGGCAAGGACGTGCCGGTGAACTCGCAGGCGGTCCTGTACCCCGGGCCCGCTCGTCTGTTGCTCGGCATCTCGCTCGCCGGCCCGGACCTGACGCCCGAGACGTTCCGCGACGGCATGTTCCGGTTCCCGCCGATCGACGGGCAGCTCACCGCTGCACACGTGTCGTGGGGCAACAAGCTCTGGCCGGCCGGGTTGAAGCCCGACTACAACGACGCGGACGACGCCGCCGCGATCTGGTGGGACCCGACCGCGACCGGCAAGGACGAAGCCGGCAACCAGGGTACGGGCATGCTCGCCGATGTCGCCGGCGGCAAGCGCTACCTCCCGGGCAAATGGCCGACCGCGGCTATCCCCTTCTTCGACAAGGACGGCGCGGTGACGGTGTACGACCAGCAACCGCCGTCGGACCAGCAGCCCGACTACCCGCCCTGGCCGGGTTCACCCGCCGCGGGCTGAAGCAGCACCGCACAGCAACGGGGACGGTCCGCACCATTGCGGACCGTCCCCGTTCAGCTCGCGACGTCGTGCAGGTTCCACCGGAACGGGTGATGCACGAGTGCGCTCGTGACGTCCGCGGGCTGGGGCCGCGCGAAGTAGAAGCCCTGCCCGAACGTGCAGCCCGGCGTCGCGAGCGTGCAGCAGCTGGCGCTCGGTCTCGATGCGCATCGCACACACCGGCGCCCCGTCGCGGCGGGCGCACGCCACTGACCAGTCCACCTTGTGCGCGTGCTCCACGTGCGCTTCGTCGCTGGCCACCGCCGAAGCGCACTCCTCGTCGACGCTCACGTCGATACCCGCGGCCTTTGCGATCCGGGTCACGCGCGCCATGAGATCCGGCGCGTGCATTTGCGACGGGAACAGGTTCACCGAAACGGCCGGGACTGCGTCGCGGCGCCACCGACTCGTCGGCCCATCTGCGCGCCTGCCGGCACGCGACCTCCAACGTCCACCAGCCGACGTGATCTCGCGATGCCGACGTTGCCCGGCCGAGGAACTCGCTCGCAGTCAGGATGCCGCGTTCGGGATGGGCCCAGCGCAACAAGGCTTCGTAGCCGGCCACCTCGAACCGATCGAGGTGCACGAAGGGCTGGTAGTACACGCGGAGCTGTCGCGCGGCGAGGACACGATCCAAGTGAAGCGGTTCATCCATGTTCGAGCTCCGGTGCGTGGAAGCGGTAGCCGAGGCCGACCTCAGTCACGAAGTAGCGGGGCCGCGCCGGATTCGGCTCGAGCTTCTGCCGTATACGCCCCAAGTGGACGCGCAGCGTGCTGGCCCGGTCGTCTCGATCGGGTCCCCATACCGCCTGCAGCAGTTGCGGGTTCGTGACGAGCTGGCCGGCCCGGGCTACCAGTACTTCGACGATGCGCCATTCGGTCGGCGTGAGCCGAACCTCACGATGCTCGGAGCGAGCGGTCTTGGCGCCGAAGTCGAGTGTGAAGTCCTCCGTTCGGACGACCAGGCCCGCCGCGCTCGTCGAGGTGCGACGGAGCGCGGCCCGGAGGCGAGCCAGGAGCTCGTCCATGCCGAAGGGCTTGGTGACGTAGTCATCGGCACCGGCGTCGAGCGCGTGCACCTTGTCCGCCTGATCCGCGAACGCGGACAAGACGATGATCGGGCTGTCGGACCAACCCCGTAGGTCCTTGATCACATCGAACCCGCTGATCCCCGGCAGACCGAGGTCGAGGATGATTGCGTTGGGCGGATGCAGCTCCGCGAGTTGCAGAGCCATCTCACCCGTGGGCGCGGCATCGACTTCGTAGCCGCGGGCGCGGCAGGTTCACGGCGAGGCCGCGCAGCATCGACGGCTCGTCGTCTACGGCCAGTACCCGCGTCACAGCTCTCTACGTCCGCCCGCCCGGCGCGAAGTACCGCAGCGGGATCGTGGTGTCGAGCGCGCGGATCATGTCGGCGACCCCATCCGGTAGCCGGTGGCGGTCGACGAAGGCGAAGCGAAGGTTCCCCAGCGCTCGCATCACAGAAAGCGAGACGAGGGCACCGCAGACCGCGTCTTCGACGTCGCGATCTTCCTGCACCAATGAGTCTCCGAGCCGAGCGAGCAACGGTCGAATCGCCAGCGGATCGCCCAGATCGCCGAGCGTGTCAGCGAGGGCTTCGATGCGTGTCGCGTCGCAGGATCGCTCGAACTCGCCGATGAGCGGGCCGGATGCATCTGCTGGAGCGCGGACATCGACGGTCATGGTGGCGCCTCCTGGGAGGGAGAACCTCGTCGCAACTCTTGTACACAGTGGTCAGTGCGCTTCAGACGCCCTTAGCGAACGCTCATCGCGGGAACCAGGAATCTTCACGTGTTGTCTACGCACTGTGGCCGCGCATGTTCGGCGTCGTCAGCGCGGCACCGACCTGGTCCGCGATTGCCACCGCGACCATTCGCTCCTCGAGCGATACACCGACACCGGGCATCGGCTCGAGGACGAACCGCCCGATCTGCTGGCCGCGCGCGAGTACCGGCAGTTCGGCCCCCTCGCGGGGCAGCTCCAACTCTCCTTGCGCATAGTGCCGAACCGAAGTGCCCGTCACGGTGCCGTTCCGTTCGATCGTGGCCAGTGCCCGAACGGTCGGCGGCGCCTCGAACCGGCATTGCCTGAGCCCGAGAAGCTCTCGCAGCTCGCCCTGCGCACTGAGCAAGACGTCCTCGCCGCTCGCGCCGTGGGCGGCGAGTTCCGCGACCCGATGGATGCGATCGATCTCGCTGCTCGAGCTGCGCGCGGCCGCTCGCGCATCGCGTGCCCGAGCCCGCGAGCAGACCGACCGAGATCCCGACGAGGAGCAGCACGGCCGCGGTGACCGTGTCGTCCCGCGAGTCGATCGTGAGCGACAGGTACGGCTTGGTGTGGAAGAAGTCGAACGAGATCGCCGCGACCGCGGCGCCGACCGCGCCGGCCTGCCAGCCGCCGGTGACTGCGGCGAGCACCACGACGAGCACGAGGAGCAGCGCGACATCGGCATTCGCGATCGAATCCCGGACGCCGACGAGCGCACCCGCGACGAGGATCGGGCCGATGGCTCCGATCGCCATCCCCATCGTGCGGCCCAAGCGTCCTTCGTCCATGTCACTGTTGTACCCGGCCATCGATCCTGACCCGAACCGGCTTCACACGCGCTTAACGGGTGCCTTCCGATGCCTGTCCTCCGCACGAGCGCTACACAAGCCGCTCGAACCGACGAGGCAGCACACGGAGACCTGTCAAGAGTGTCCGGGAAGTCGCTAAGCCTGCGCTAACGAATCCGGCGGCGTCGGCGCTCTCGCCCGATTACAACCGAGCCCTGCACGAGAAGCCAAACCGGCGCGACCCTCGTGCGTCCAAGGTCAGGAGCACACAGGTATGGGTGACGTCATCTTCGTACTCGTTTCACTCGCGTTCTTCGGGCTGTGCTGGCTGTACGTACGCGGCTGCGAATGGCTCATCAAGAGCGACGAGGAACTCCCGGAACCGGTGGAGGCGTCGCAGTGACCACTGACAACATCATCGGTTTGATCCTCGCCGTGCTGCTGGCCGCATACCTGGTCGCCGCGCTCGTGCTTCCCGAGAGGTTCTGATGTCTGCTGCCAGTTGGGCACAAATTCATCGTCTTCGCCGCGCTCGTCTGCGCCACCGCGCCGCTCATCGGCTGGTACATGGCGCTCGTCTACGGCGAGGGCAAGAAGGCGCCGGGCGACCGGGTCTTCCTCCCGATCGAGCGCGTGGTCTACCGCATCTGCCGCGTCGACGAAGAGCAAGAGCAGCGCTGGACGACATATGCCTTCGCGGTCATCGGTTTCAGCATCTTCAGCCTGATCTCGCTGTACCTGCTGCTCAGGTTCCAAGGCTCGCTGCCCCTGAACCCGAACAACTTCGCGGGCCCGGTGCACCACCTCTCGTGGGACACCGCCGTGAGCTTCACGACCAACACCAACTGGCAGTCGTACGCCGGTGAGGTGACGATGAGCAATCTCTCGCAGATGCTCGGGCTCGCGGTCCACAACTTCACGTCTGCCGCGGTCGGCATGGCGGTCCTCGCGGCGTTCATCCGTGGGCTCGCGCGCCGGCGTGCTTCGACGCTGGGCAACTTCTGGGTCGACCTGACGCGCACGATGACCCGGATCCTCGTGCCGGTCGCGTTCGTGTTCGCGCTCGTGCTCGTCAGCCAGGGCGTCATCCAGAACTTCCACGGCAACCGCACGGTCAAGACCGTCGAGGGCACCGAGCAGGTGATCCCCGGCGGCCCCGCCGCGAGCCAGATCTCGATCAAGCAGCTCGGTACCAACGGCGGCGGCTTCTTCAACATGAACTCCGCCCACCCGTTCGAGAACAGCGGACCGTTCAACAACCTCCTCGAGACGTACGCGATCGTCGCGCTCCCGTTCGGCTTCGCGTTCATGTTCGGGCGCATGGTCGGCGACAAACGGCAGGGTCGAGCGGTGTTCGCCATCATGCTCGTGATCTGGGCCGGCATGTCGTTCGCCGCGATGACGTTCGAAGGGAACGGCAACCCGAAGCTCACGGCGCTCGGCGCGAATCAATCCGTCACGTCCACGCAGTCCGGCGGGAACATGGAGGGCAAGGAGGTTCGCTTCGGCCCCGCGGCATCAGGCCTGTGGGCGGCGTCGACGACGGGAACCTCGAACGGATCCGTCAACTCGATGCACGACAGCTTCACGCCGCTCGGCGGGATGATCCCGCTGTCGCACATGATGCTCGGGGAGGTCAGCCCCGGCGGCGTGGGCGTCGGCCTGAACGGTCTGCTCATCATCGTCATCCTCTCGGTCTTCATCGCCGGGTTGATGGTCGGTCGAACGCCCGAGTACCTGGGCAAGAAGATCCAGGCGGCCGAGATGAAACTCGTCGTGTTGTACGTGCTGGCGATGCCGCTCGTGCTGCTCGGCTTCGCCGCGGCTTCGATGTTCGTCGGATCCGTGAAGAACACGACGATCTGGAATCCCGGGCCACACGGCCTTCCCGAGATCCTCTACGCGTTCACGTCTGGATCGAACAACAACGGCTCCGCGTTCGCCGGCATCACCGCGAGCACGCAGTGGATGGACACGACGGTGGGCATCGCGATGCTCGTCGGCCGGTTCATGCTGATGATCCCGGTGCTCGGGATCGCGGGAGTCGCTCGCGAAGAAGCAACCGTCCCCGGCGACGGCGGGCACCTTCCCGACCGCACACGCCGCTCTTCGGCGGACTCGTCATCGGAGTGACGATCATCGTCGCCGGCCTCACGTTCTTCCCGGCCTTGGCGCTCGGTCCCATCGTCGAACACCTGTCGCTGTAGGAGCTGTACACAATGACCAAGACCGATACCGATCCTCGTCCCGTCGGCAGCAGCGCCCGCGAGCGGCATCCCCTCCCGACCAAGTCGCTCTTCGATCCGGCGATCGTCCGTGGCGCGGTCGTCGACAGCTTCAAGAAGCTGAACCCGCGTATCCAAGCTCGTAACCCCGTCATGTTCGTCGTGCTCGTCGGCAGCGTCTTGACGACGATCATCTTCTTCCGAGACCTCGGCTCGTCCACCGCGGACGAGAACGTCTTCGCCGGCCTCGTCGCCGCGTTCCTGTGGTTCACCGTGCTGTTCGCGAACTTCGCCGAAGCGATGGCCGAAGGCCGTGGCAAGGCGCAAGCCGCGACCCTGCGGAAGACGCGTTCGGAAACGCTGGCCCGGCGCCGGGGCCCGGACGGCGACATCGAGGAGGTCCCGAGCAGTCAGCTCCAAGTCGGCGACCTGTGCGTGGTGAGCGCGGGCGAGGTCATCCCGAGCGACGGCGACGTCGCCGAGGGAATCGCGACCGTCGACGAGTCCGCGATCACCGGCGAGTCGGCGCCCGTCATCCGCGAGTCCGGTGGAGACCGGTCGGCGGTGACAGGTGGCACCCGCGTGCTCTCGGACGAGATCGTCGTGCGTATCACTGCCCGACCGGGTGAGACGTTCCTCGACCGGATGATCGCGCTCGTCGAAGGAGCCGAGCGGCAGAAGACGCCCAACGAGATCGCGTTGAACATCCTGCTGGCCGGGTTGACGATCATCTTCCTGCTGGCGGTCGTCACCCTCCAACCGTTCGCCATCTACTCCGGCGCCGAGCAGAAGATCATCGTGCTCGTCGCGCTGCTCGTGTGCCTGATCCCGACGACGATCGGCGCGTTGCTCTCCGCGATCGGTATCGCGGGGATGGACCGCATGGTCCAACGGAACGTCCTCGCCATGTCCGGTCGCGCGGTCGAAGCGGCCGGCGACGTCCAGACGCTGCTCCTCGACAAGACCGGCACCATCACCATCGGGAACCGCGAGGCGACCGAATTCATCCCGCTCCCGGGTGTGCTCGAGCCCGAGATGGCCGAGGCTGCGCATCTCTCGAGCCTGGCCGACGAGACGCCCGAAGGGCGCTCCATCGTGAAGCTGGCCGAAACGCGCTACGGGCTCGCGCGCACCGAGCTCACCCACGCCGAGCTCGTGCCGTTCACCGCGCAGACGCGCATGAGTGGTGTCGACCTGGACGGCCGCAGCATCCGGAAGGGCGCGGCCGACTCGGTCAAGCAATGGGTGCTCGCCGCCGGCGGTTCGGTTCCCGAAACGATGGACACGATCGTGCACGGCATCGCGACCGACGGCGGTACGCCGCTCGCGGTCGCCGAGTCCGATCCCCGCACCGGCGAGTACCGCGTGCTCGGCGTCATCCAACTCAAGGACATCGTCAAGGAGGGGATGACCGAGCGCTTCGACCAACTCCGCGCGATGGGCATCCGCACGGTCATGATCACCGGCGACAACCCCCTCACGGCCCGCGCGATCGCCGAGGAAGCCGGCGTGGACGACTTCCTGGCCGAAGCGACGCCGGAAGACAAGATGGCACTCATCAAGCGCGAGCAGGCCGGCGGCCGGCTCATCGCGATGACCGGCGACGGCACGAACGACGCGCCGGCGCTCGCGGAGGCCGACGTGGGTGTCGCGATGAACACGGGCACGCAGGCCGCGAAGGAGGCCGGCAACATGGTCGACCTCGACTCCGACCCGACGAAGCTCATCGAGGTCGTGGAGATCGGCAAGCAGCTCCTCATCACCCGCGGTGCACTCACGACGTTCTCCATCGCCAACGACGTCGCGAAGTACTTCGCGATCATCCCCGCGATGTTCGTCGGCGTGCTCCCGGTCCTCGATCGCTTGAACGTCATGAACTTGAGCTCACCGCGGTCGGCGATCCTCTCGGCGGTGATCTTCAACGCGCTCATCATCGTGGCGTTGATCCCGCTCTCGCTCAGGGGCGTGAAGTTCCGGGCAGAGAGCGCGGCCACGATGCTGCGCCGCAACCTGCTCATCTACGGCGTTGGCGGCGTGATCGCCCCGTTCGTCGGCATCAAACTCATCGACATGCTGATTACGGCCCTGGGGGTCTCGTGATGCGTCGGCAACTGCTCCCCGCTCTGATCATGGTCGTGGTCACCACGGTCGTGCTCGGACTCGTGTACCCGCTCGTGGTCACCGGCATCGCGCAGGTGGCGTTCCACGACAAGGCGGAAGGATCGCTCGTCAAGCAGAACGGGAAGGTCGTCGGCTCACGGTGGATCGGCCAGCAATTCACCAAGCCGCAGTACTTCCATCCGCGCCCTTCGGCCGCGGGTGACAAGGGCTACGACGCGAGCCTGAGCCTGGGCTCGAACTGGGGCCCGACCAACCCCGACCTCCTGAAGGCGGTCAAGGAACGCGTCGCCGCCTACCGGAAGGACAACGACCTCGCCGCGGACGCGAAGGTGCCGGTCGACGCCGTCACCGCGTCCGGGTCGGGTCTCGACCCGGCCATCTCGGTCGCCAACGCCCGCATCCAGGCGGCGCGCGTGGCCGAGGAGCGGGGTCTGCCGGTCGATCAGGTGCTCGCGCTCGTGAAGGACAACACCGACAAGCGCGCACTCGGGTTCCTGGGCGAGCCCGCGGTGAACGTGCTGGAGCTCAACCTCGCGCTCGACAAGCTCACGTAGACCGAACTGACAAACTGAGGAGCATGGCCAGGGGTCGACTGCGCATATATCTCGGGGCGGCACCTGGCGTCGGCAAGACGTTCGCGATGCTGAACGAGGGTCGCCGCGGTTTCGATCGGGGCCGCGATGTCGTCGTCGGCTACGTCGAGACGCACGGGCGACCGCGCACGGCCGAGCAGGTCGACGGGCTCGAGGTCATCCCGCGCCGGTCGGTCGAGTACCGCGGCGCGACGTTCGAGGAGATGGACGTCGACGCCATCATCGCCCGCCAGCCCGCGCAAGCGCTCGTCGACGAGCTCGCCCACACGAATGCTCCGGGATCCCGCAACCCGAAGCGCTGGCAGGACGTCGAGGAGCTGCTCGCGGCCGGGATCGACGTGATTTCCACGCTCAACATGCAGCACCTCGAGTCGGTGAACGACGTCGTCGAGCGCATCACCGGCACGAAGCAGCGCGAAACGATCCCGGACGCAGTCGTTCGCCAGGCCGACCAGATCGAGCTGGTCGACATGTCACCCGAAGCCCTGCGCCGGCGTATGGCGCACGGGAACATCTACAAGCCCGAGAAGATCGACGCCGCCCTCACGAACTACTTCCGGCCCGGGAACCTCGCGGCGCTGCGAGAACTCGCTTTGCTGTGGGTCGCAGATCGCGTCGACGAGGCACTGGAGGAATACCGAGAACGGCACGGCATCACGGAACCGTGGGAGACGCGCGAACGCGTCTTGGTGGCGATCACGGGCGCGCCGGGCACCGAGGCCCTTATTCGCCGGGCGGCGCGCATGGCCCAACGCGCCCACGGCGAACTGTTCGGCCTGCACGTGAGCACGGCCGAAGGCGTGGCGGGGCCGCGCTCCGACAACCTCGCGCGCCACCAGCAACTGCTTGCCGACCTCGGAGGCGAGTACTACGAGGTCGTGGCCAGCGATGTCGCGGGCGCGCTCGCCGAGTTCGCCCGCGCCGAGAACTGCACGCAGCTGGTGTTGGGCGCGAGCAGGCGGTCACGCCTGAGTGAGCTGGTGCGGGGTTCGGTCATCAACCGAACGGTGCGGTTGGCGGTCCCGATCGACGTGCACGTCATCTCGCACGACCCCTCCGAGAGCGAGCAGCCGCTTCCGTCGCGCCGGCCACGGCTCCGCTGGGCATCGCCGCTTCCGCGCCGCCGCCAAGTCGGCGCCTGGGTGCTTGCCGCAGTTGGCCTCCCGCTCCTCACCCTTCTCCTCATCCCCGCCCGAGACGACATCGGCCTGGAGACGGTGCTGCTGCTGTTTCTGTCGCTCGTCGTCGCGGTCGGCGCCATCGGCGGCATCATCCCTGGCGTTGCTTCGGCCGTTGTCGGCTTCCTGCTCGCCAACTACTTCTTCACGCCACCGATCCATCACTGGACGGTCGCCGAGGGCGAGAACGCGCTCGCGCTGGTCATCTTCGTCGTCGTGAGCGGCGTCGTCAGCGCGCTCGTCGACCTCGCCGCTCGACGGACGCTCGAGGCCCGCCGCGCCCGAGCCGAAGCCGAGACGTTGGCCCGGCTCGCCGGGTACGAAGGCGGCGAGGATCCCCTCCATCGCCTCGTCGCATCGCTACGGTCGGCGTTCCGGCTGGACGCCGCGGCAGTGCTGTGCCGCGCTGACGGGCAGTGGGAGATCGAAGCCTCGGACGGTGCACCCGTTCCTGCCAGCCCTGACGGTGCGGACGCAGTCGAAGAGATCGGCGACGGAGTGGTCCTCGCCCTCGTCGGCCCGCGCCTCAGCGCCGACGATCGTCAGGTGCTCAACGCGTTCTCCGCGCAGTTGACCTCGGCACGCGAACGCGCCCGCCTCGGTGCGCAGGCGGCGACTGCGACTGCGCTCGGCCAAGCGAACGAGTTGCGCGCGGCACTGCTGCAAGCCGTGTCGCATGACCTCCGGACGCCGCTGGCGTCGATCAAGGCGGCGGTGTCGAGCCTGCGCCAGCCGGACGTCGAGTGGAGCGACGAAGACGTCATGCAGTTCCTCGCATCGATCGAAGACGAGGCCGACCGCCTGAACGCGCTCGTCGGGAACCTGCTTGACATGAGCAGGCTCCAGGCCGGTGTCATCGAACCGCTGCTGCGACCCGTCCACCTGGAGGAGGTCGTTCCCGCCGCGCTCTCGAGCCTCGGCGAACGAGCCCGTACCGTGGTGACCGACGTGTCCGAGTCCCTCCCCGCCGTGACTGCCGACGCCGCGCTGCTCGAACGCGTCATCGCCAACCTCGTCGAGAACGCGTCTGAAGTGGTCGCCCGAAGAGGCCCCGGTGCGGGTGGAAGCCGGTGCGGTGAAGGACGTGATCCATGTGCGGATCGTCGACCGTGGGCCCGGAATCCCGGCATCCGAACACCACCGGGTCTTCCAGCCGTTCCAACGTCTCGGCGACCTCGACCGGGGTACCGGTGTCGGCCTCGGTCTCGCGGTCGCGCGCGGCTTCGTCACCGCGATGGGCGGCGAGCTCGAGCTCGAGGACACGCCGGGCGGCGGCACGACGGCGATCATCACGCTGAAGGCCGGCGCCGTCGTGACCCGCGTCCTCGTCGTCGACGACGAACCGCAGATCCTGCGCGCGCTGGTCACCAACCTCCGCGCGCGCGGCTATGACGTCGACGCGGCCGGTACCGGCGAGATCGCATTGCAGCTCGCGGCCCGCCACCGGCCGGACCTCGTGGTCCTCGACCTCGGGCTGCCCGACATCACCGGGCTCGACGTGATCGCCGGGCTCCGCGGTTGGACCGACGTGCCGATCGTGATCCTCTCGGCGCGCGAGACCGAGCGGGACAAGATCGCCGCCCTCGACGCGGGCGCCGACGACTACGTCACGAAGCCGTTCGGGATGGGCGAGCTCCTGGCGCGGTTGCGCGCCGCGTTGCGCCGTGTCGCGCCCAGCGCCGAAGAACCGGTGGTCACCACGCCCGACTTCACCGTCGATTTCGTCACGAAGCGCGTGCACCGCAACGGCGCCGAGGTGAAGCTCACTCCCACCGAATGGCACATGGTCGAGGTGCTCGTGCGCAACGCGGGCAAGCTCGTCGCGCAGCGGCAGCTGCTCCAAGAGGTGTGGGGCCCGGAGTACAGCACCGAGACGAATTACCTCCGGGTCCACATGGCCCACATCCGCCAGAAGCTCGAGCCCGAACCCAGCCGCCCCCGCTACTTCCTGACCGAACCCGGCATGGGCTACCGCTTCGAAGCCGAGACGCTCGCCGACTCCTGACGGGCGGCGCGGCCGCACGCGAGCGCCGTCGCGGCCTCGGCGCGCACCTTCGGGCTCGGGTCCGATGCAGCCAGGGCCTTCAGCTTGCGCACCGCTTCGTCGGGCAGCCCGCCCGCCCATGCCGGCTTGCACGCGACGCATCCGAGCGCGTGGGCTGCGTTCCTGCGTACTCGCGCGACTGGATCGTCGAGCACCGTCGCGATCGCGTCGATGACACGAGGTTCCGGCACATGATCGAGGATCTGCACGCACCACCATCGCGTGCGCGGATTCTCGTCCTGCAGCCCTTCCACCAAGGCGTCCAGCGCCCGCGGAGACCCGCGCCGAACGCAGCTCGGTCGCCGTCGCGCCACCGACGAGTTCCTTCATCGCCGCGAGACATCGATCCGTGCGCAGCAGTTGGACGAGCTCCTGTTCACGCGTCACGCGTCGGCGACCTTCTGCCACACCGAGATGTGCTCGGTGCTGTCACTCGTGAACGGCGCGCGCGACCAGGAGCTCCAGCGCTCGCGCAACGTCATGCCGGCCAGCCGCGCCATCAGATCCAGCTCGGCCGGCCAGACGTAGCGAAACGGCTGCGAGAACTGGCCGAGCGCACTGTCGCCGATCCAGTAGTGATACGAGACGAGGCCCTGGTTCGCGATGTCGTACTCGTCGAAGCCGAGTCGCTCCGGAGTCACCAAGAACGGCCGCACGGTCTCGCCCGGCGGGAGCCGCTGGAGCTGCGGGATGCCGACCTCGATCACGAAGCAACCACCGGGCTCCAGGTGCGCGGCCGCGTTCTGGAAGCACTGCACCTGTGCGTCTTGGGTGGTCAGGTTCTCGATCGTGTTGTAGACGAGGTACGCGAGCCGGAACGACCCTTCGACCTTCGTCGTGGCGATGTCGCCGATCGTCACCTCGATGGTGTCGGCTCCTGGCTTCGCCTGCAGCTCCGCAACCATCGCCGGCGACAGGTCGATCCCGTGCACGCGCACACCGCTCGCGCTCAGAGGCAACGCGACGCGACCGGTGCCTATCGCGAACTCGAGCGCGGCGCCGTCGCCCGCCAGCTCCGCCAGGAAGCGCACCGTGGGCTCGAGCACCCCCGGGTCGAACATCTCCGCGGAGGTCGCGTCGTAGTGGGGCGCGACCCGCTCGTCGAAGTAGATCTTGGTCACGGCGCACTATGACAGGAACGCGGTACCGGCAACCACCGATTTCACGTGATCGCCCGGTCACGCCGCGAGCACCACGCGCAGGGTCGCCGCGTAGAAGATCAGCCCGGCCGCGATGACGAGGGCGTGGAACACCTCGTGGTACCCGAACACCGCGGGCGCCGGGTCGGGCCGGCGCGTCGCGTAGACGACCGCGCCGAGCGAGTACACGATCCCGCCGAGCACGATGAGCGAGAACGTCACGACGCCGAGCGCACGCCACAGTGTCGGTACGAACGCGAGGGCCGTCCACCCGATCGCGATGTAGAGCGCGGCACCGAGCCACCGCGGCGCATGCAACCACACCATCTGGACGACGACACCGACGATGGCCAGCGTCCACACGATCGCGAGGAGGATCGTCGCGCTCCGAGTGCTGAGCGCCGCGACTGCGATCGGCGTGTAGGTCGCGGCGATGGCAACCATGATCATCGAGTGATCCGCGCGTCGCAGCCGCAGGCGCGTCGCGTCGGACCAGTGACCGCGGTGGTAGCACGCGCTGGTCGTGTACATCGCGGTCACGCCGAGCGTATAGACGACGCTCGCCCACCGGATGGCCGCGGTCGGTGCCACGATGACGAGCGCGACACCGAGGATCGGGAACACGAACGCGGCGATCTCGTGCGACAGCCCGCGAAAGCGCGGCTTCGCGGGAGACGGTGGTGCTTCCTCCATCACGCCGGGTCGGTGCCGCACAACCCAAGGTTGACCGCTCGAGGCTGCGGACGCCACATCGAGTCGCATCGTTCTCGACGGCGCTCGAGTTCTCGGCCACGATGTCGGCGACGCGGGAGGTTGCACATGCCCAAGCCGAGCACTGACGGGTCGTCGAAGGCGACGCCCGATCCGAACGGCGAGACGGTGACGACGCGGGTCAACGTCGCGTTCCCGTTCTCACAGATCAAGATCCAGGAGCCGAGCGAGGACCTCGTCGCGCTGGCGACGCTCGTACGCGACATCGCCGAGCTGCTGCCGGACATCGCGCCGGGACCGAAGGCGCGGCGAGCTGAGAACGCGCGCACAGGTCCTGGCGACACGATTGACGTAGTCGCCGGCGCGATCTCCAGCCGGCCGACGAGCTACACGACTGGGGAGTCCGGCGTGCGCCGGACCACGAGGTACTCCTCGACGCGAAAGCGGCGATGCGTGCGTTGATCCTTGGCCGAGAACAAGGGCTCGGCCACCGAAAGGGGTACGAGCTCCGGTTGGTCGACCGGATACGTGCTCCCCTCGTCCACGATCGTCGCCGTCCCGCTCGCGAGCACGTTCTTCAGCCAGTCGGTGTTCAGCCCGTACGGCAACGCAATCACGAAGCCGTCTTCGGTCGGCACGGCGTGCACGGGCGTCTCGTACGGTCGGCCGGAGGTCCGGCCGACGTGGCGGATGACCGACGCGGCTGCCCCGGGCGTGCCGCTCGACTTCAACAGGTACGGCCGCGCGGCTCTGCCGGTTCGGCGCACGGCATCGAGCACGAGTGGCGACTTCTTGCGCATCCCGACCATGAACACGAGCGCGAGCATCGCGAGCGCGAGCAGCAGCGCGGCGACCGCGGCCACCATCCGCTTCAACATGTCGTCGCGGCGTCGGGCTCGTCTCCACTCGGTCATGTGCCGTCAGACCGGGGTGTCGCCCTGGAGGGTGATGCGCTCCATCTTGCGCAGCGCGTCGAGGTTGTCGGTCGCGACGCGGTGTTGCGTACAGCGGTTGTCCCACATCGCGATCATGTTCGGCTTCCAGTGGACGCGGACTTGGTAGTCGGGGTTCTGGCTGTGCGTGTGGAACATCGTGAGGATCGTTTCCGACTCGCGGCGGCGCATTCCTTCGATCGAACGCGTGAAGCCGGGGTTGACGAACAGCGCCTTGCGACCGCTCACCGGATGCGTGCGCACGACGGGATGGTGACTGGTGATGACCTCGCCACTCGTATCACCCGGGAGGAAGGCGCCGCGCGGCGCGCTGTGGATCGCGGTGAGCGACGACGCGACCTCTTGCATCTTCGGCGACAGGCCCGCGTACGCGGCCTCGAGGTCGATCCACATCGTGTCGCCGCCGTACGCCGGTACCACGATCGACCGGAGGATGGATCCCATCGGCGGTTGGGGCGTGAACGTCACGTCGGTGTGCCAGCCCTCGGCGACGAAGCGCAAGCCGGTGTCGCCACCGCTGTAGAGGCGCACGAGGTCGGGATCGCCCTTCGCGTCTTTGAGATACGGGTGCCGGTAGATCTCGCCGAAGTAGCGCGGCAAACCGCTTGTGCTCGTCGCGGTCGATGGGCTGGTCCGGCAGGAACAGAACCTTGTGCTCGACCCACGCATCGCTGATCTCGGCGACGGTCTCGTCGTCGAGTGGCTCGCGGAGATCGAACCCCGTCACGGTTGCGCCGAGCACGTTGGTAACCGGCTCGACGTCTATGCGTGTGTAGCCCATGACGAAACGTTAGGGCTTGGCGGCACGCGACGCAGCTCAGTCCAGTTCCCGAAGCACGTCGAACATCTCGGTGCGGAACCGACGGAGCTCGTCGCGATGCGCCTTGGAGAGCGCCTCGAGCAAGACGCGTCCGGCGTCGGTGAGGCGTACTTGCTGGCGGCGCTGGTCCGACGGATCGACGGTGCGGCGCACGAGGCCGGCGGCGTCAGCCCGGTCGATCAGCTCGACGACGGAGTGATGCCGGAGTTGCAGCGTCTCGGCGATGTCGCCGACCACCGGCGGCCGCTGACCGCGATGCCCACGAATCGCGAGCAGCAGCTGGTGCTGCGCCGGCGTCGTGCCGGCGGCCCGCGCCGCGTCCTCCGAGAACCGCTGGAAGACCCGCAACGCGTACCGGAATCGGGCGAGCGCCTGGTAGTCGCGATCGGAGAGAGCGGTCGTGGATGCCATAGCGCGAGAATATCGCCTCACGATAGTATCGTGGCACGATGTCTTCCGTTGTGACGCCGCCGAAGCGGCTGCTCTTGCTGACGGCGCTGGCCGCCGTGCTCGGTGTGCTCGGCGGGATCGCCGCATGGGTGTTGTTACACCTCATCGGCCTCATCACGAACCTCGCGCTCTTCCAGCAGTGGGGTTGGAAAGCGCCGCCCTTCACCGAGCTCCATCCCGGTCCGCAGATCGTGATCGCCGCGGTGCTGGGCGCAGTGATCATCAGCCTGTTGGCGCGAGTCGCGCCCGTGATCCGTGGACACGGCATCCCGGAAACGATGGAGGCGGTCCTCACGAAAGAGAGCCGCATCACTCCTCGCACTGCGGTCGCGAAACCGGTGTCGGCCGCGATCGCGATCGGTTCGGGTGCACCGTTCGGAGCCGAGGGCCCGATCATCGTCACCGGCGGCGCGCTCGGTTCACTGGTCGGGCAGGTCATTCGCGTCTCACCGTCCGAACGCAAGATCTTGCTCGCAGCCGGCGCGGCGGCCGGGATGGCGGCGACGTTCGGCGCGCCCCTGGCTGCGGTCGTGCTCGCGATCGAGCTCTTGCTGTTCGAGTTCTCGACGCCGCGCCGTCGTGCCCCTTGTCGTCGCGGCGAGCATCGCGGGCGGGATGCACTCGCTGCTCTTCGGGGCCGGGCCACTGTTCAAGGTGCCGCCGCACCACTACGCCGGCTTGCCCGAGCTCCCGCTGTTCGTCTTGCTCGGAGTGGGCGCCGGACTGCTGGCGACGATCATCAGCCGCGGCCTGTTCCTCATCGAAGACTGGTACCGGCGACTTCCGATCAAGGAGTTCTGGCATCCGGTCATCGGCGCGGTGATCTTCGCGACGATCGGCCTCTTCGTTCCGCGCGCGCTCGGTGTGGGCTACGACGCGATCGGCGAGGTGCTTTCGAACCGCTTGGCCGTCGGCACCATCGCGGTGCTCGCGGCCGCCAAGCTGCTCGCGTGGTGGGCGGCGCTCGGCGTCGGGCACGTCCGGCGGCACGCTGGCGCCGATCCTGCTCATCAGCGCGGGCTACGGGAGCCTGTTCGGCGCCGCGGTGAACCACCTCTTCCCGACGATCGGCGTGTCTCCCGGCGCGTTCGCCGCTCGTCGCGATGGCGGCGACGTTCGGCGCGGCGACCCGCGCGACGTTGACCGCGATCGTGTTCGTGTTCGAGCTCACGCGCGACTACGACGTCGATCCTGCCGCTCATGCTCGCGACCGTCGTCGCCGACCTCATCGCAGGCGCGCTCATGCGCGACAGCATCATGACCGAGAAGCTCACGCGGCGCGGCTTGCATGTGCACACCGGAGTACGAGGTCGATCGCTTCCGCACGGTACGGGTCGCCGACCTCATGACGGCAGAGGTCGACACGGTGCCGGTGATCGCCACGCTCGGAGACGTCCGCCGTTGGTTCTCGACGTGCGGACACAGCGCGTATCCAATCGTCGATCGTGATGGTCGCTGCGTCGGCATCGTCTCGCGCGGCGACCTCTTGTTCCACGACGACGCGCCGACCGGAACACGCCGGTCCTGGAGTACGCCACGACCGAGCTCGTGACCGTCACGCCGCAGGACCTCGCGGTGACGGCGCTGCAACGGATGGTCGAGGAGCACGTCGAGCACATTCCCGTGCTCGAGGACAACGCGTTGGTGGGCATCTGCACCCGCACGGACCTCCTGCGTGTGCGCGAGGAGCAATTCGGGCTCGAACGCCATCAAGCCGGATGGCGGCTACGGTCACGGCATGTTCACGACGCGGGAAGAAGTGGTCGGAGCTGACGACGCAGCAGCGCGCCGGCGTGCTCAGCCCTGATCGCACTGCAGGCCGCGCTCGGCGGCATTCGCACAACGGGATCTCAGTAGCCGGTCGGTCAACGAGCTACGGGGCCCGAAGATCGTCTGGCGCTTCGCGACGTTGAACACGATCGGCGCGGTCGCCTACATCTTCGTCGGCCGCCAGCCGGCATCCGGCTCGTAGCGCCGCACGACGCGCGCCGGCACCCCGGCCACGACCGAGAAGTCCGGGATCTCACCCCCCGCGACGACCGCGCCACCCGCGACCACGACGTGCTTGCCGATGTGCGAACCCGGTAACACGATCGCACCGTGGCCGAGCCACGAACCGTCGCCGATGCTCACCGGCTCGTTCGTCCACATCTGCACGCCGATCGGCAGGTCGACATCCTCGTAACCGTGGTTCTGGTCGGTCACGTACACGTAGTGACCGGTCCAGATGTCGTTGCCGATGTCGATCCGCTCGTGGCCGATGATGCCGATGCCCTTGCCGAGCATGCAGCGGTCGCCGATCGTGATCACCGGTTCGCCCGTGAGCCCGGCCTGCGAGGGCATCCCCGCGCTCGATGCTCGCGAGCGGGCCGATGGTCGTGTCCGCGCCGACCGCGATGCGGCCTTCGCCGTAGATCACGGTCGGCGGGAACGCGACGAGGCTGCCCGCGCCGAACGTGTGAAAGCGTGCGCGCGCGCCGGTGTCGCGGACCCATCGCGCCGTAGTGCACGACACGTTCCCACGTCGCTTGCACGACCTCACCGGCGACGCGTCCGAGCTCTTCCCCCAGCACGCGAGCAGGCTAGCCGCGCGGTCGATGACCACCGGGATAGGTTCGTTCGATGGTCAGCAGCGCGATCTCCGGTCCGTCACCCGTCCGCGTCGGCTTCTTCTACGACTTCCCGCAGGGTGACGGAACGTTCGAGGACGCGGTGCGACTCGGGATCGCGGAAGTCGCCGCATCGGGTCGCCTCGATCGCGAATTCGAGTTCGTCCCCCAAGCCGCACGCGGGCTGCCGGCCGGCAGCGAACGCGAAGTCGTCGAGGGCTTCGAAGCACTGCTCGAGCAAGGCGTTTCCGTCATCATCGGCCCGGCGATCTCCGACAACGCGCTGATCGTCGCGCCGCTCTGCGACGCGGCGGAGATCCCGGCCATCAACTACACCGGTGGCGAACGTACGCGCTCACAGTGGATGTTCCACTACCAAGTCGGTTCACTCGAGGAGGAACCGCCCGTGCTCGCGGCGCGTCTCGTCGAGCGCGGCTTCCGTTCGGCGGCGGTGCTCTTCGACCAGTCCCCCGTGGGGCGCCGGTACTTCGAAGCGTTCGAGGGTGCGCGCGTTCGGCTCGGCATCGAGGTGACCGGCTCCGCGAGCATCTCCCCGCTCGCGGAGAACGCCGAAGTGCTGCTCACGCGCCTGCGCACCGGGAACCCGGACGCGCTCGTCTACTTCGGTCTCGGCGTGTCGTCGCGCGCGGTCTCGCTCGCGCGGGAGTCGCTCGGCTGGGACGTCCCGGTGCTCTCGAACTCGGCCCTGATGTTCGGTTACGCGCGGCCGGACTGGCGCGACGGCTACGCGGGCTGGGAGTACCTGGACAACATCGCCGACGACAACAAGGTGCGCGCCGCGTTGCGGGAGCTGTCGCCGCGCGCGGCCGGCGGGCCCATCGGCTGCGCCGCCTACGACATGGGCCGCCTGCTCGGCGAAGCCGTCGCCCGCGCCGAGCACCTCACCCGGGCCGGGATCGCCGAAGGCCTGCGGAAGGTGAAGTACATGCCCGCCGCGAGCGGCTACGACGGCACGCTGATGGGCTTCGGGACGTGGGACCACGCCGCGCTGAAGGGCCACTTCCTGGTGCTGCGGGCTTGGAAGGACGGCCGGAGCGTGCAGATCGCCCGCTAACGGCTCGGTGTCCGCCCCGGAGGCGCTCGGTGGAGCTGTCTCACCCGCCTGGCAGAGTTCGGCGCATGAGCAGCGCCCAGACCCTCCCCGTCCCGCACACCCACTATCTGGAAACGCGTTTCGAGCCGTGCGGCGCGTTCGTCGACGGCGGCGACGCCGATCCGATCTGTGCGGATTGCGGCTGGCTCCACGGCGAGCACCGGGAGCAAAGTGACCGGTCGCCCACTGGCACCCCGCGGTGACGACACGAACTCGGTTGGGACGAAGCGGCCCCACCGCGGGGTGCGCAGGCGAGGGAATGCTTGGTCACGGGTGCACCCCTCGGCGGGCAGCAAACGCCTCTCCCGAGCCCCGGTCAACGATCTGACGGGAATCTCAACGGGGACTTAGCGCCCCTTGCCTCCGGTCGCAACTCGAGTCAGGCCGAGCGCTTCGAACGCGCGGCCGCCTTCTTGGCCGGCGCCTTCTTCGCGGTGCCCGACGCCTTGGAGGCGGCGGCCCGGGTCCCCTTCGACGGGGTCGCCTTGGCCGCCGCCTTCTTGGCCCGGCCCGGCGCCGTGACCTCGTCGTCCTCGAGCTCGTCGTCCTCGACGTCGTCGTCGATGTCGACCTTGCGGCCGGCGGTGCTCGGGTGGCGTTCCTTCGCGGTGGACGCCTTGGCGAGCGACGCCTCGAGCGCGGCGACGAGGTCGAGCACCTTGGCCGGGGCTTCCGTCTCGGGCTCGGCGATGATCTCTTCGCCGGCCGCCTTGCGCTCGATCAGGTCGAGGAGCTGCTCGCGGAACTCGTCGTGGTACTTGCTCGCGTCGAAGTTGTCGGACGCGAGCGACTCGACGAGCTGTTGCGCCATCGTGCGTTCGCGCTCGGTCAGCTCGACATCGCCCTCTTCGTCGGTGATCAAGCCGTCGCGCGCGACGACTTCGTCGGCGTAACGCATCGTCTCGACGCAGAGCATGCCGTCGAGCGGTCGGATCGCGACGAGCCGCTCCTTGCTGCGCATGACGATGCGACCGATCGCGACCTTGTTCAGGTCGGTCATCGCTTCGACGAGCAGCTTGTACGGCTTCACGCCGCGGTCGTTCGGGATCAGGTAGTACGGCTGCTCGAAGAACAGCGGGTCGATCTCGTCCAAGTCGACGAACTCCTCGATCTCGATCGCGCGGCTCCCCTTCGGCCGCAGCGACTGGATCTCGTCGTCCTCGATGCGGACGTACTTGCCCTTCGACACCTCGTAGCCGCGCACGATCTGGTCGGCCGTCACTTCGTCGCCGCTGACCTCGGAGACCTTGCGGTACCGGATGCGCGCGCCGGTGCTCTCCTCGAGCTGGTTGAAGCTGACGTCTTTGCTGCGGGTGGCGGTGACCATGCGGACCGGCACTTGCACCAGTCCGAAGCTGATGGCTCCGGTCCAAATCGAGCTCGGCATAGGGTCTGACTTTACTTATGGCGTCTCGGGTTCAGGTAGAGATCGAGGGTCGGGAGCTGTCCCTCTCGAACCTGGACAAGGTGCTCTACCCGGCCGCGGGCTTCACGAAAGCCGACGTCATCGACTATTTCTCGCGGATCGCGCCGGTGATGCTGGCCCATCTCGTGGGCCGGCCACCGACCCTGGTCCGGGCGCCGAACGGCCCCGACGGCGAGCGCTTCTTCGAGAAGCGGTGCCCACCGCACCACCCGAAGTGGGTCCCGACCGAGGCCGTGGTTACGGGCGGCGGACAGCAGGGATGCGTCATCGAGGAGCTCGCGGCGTTGGTGTGGCTCGGCAACCTCGCCGCGCTCGAGCTGCACACCCACCAGTGGACGGTCGCGGATCCGTGGCACCCCACCGCGGTGGTGCTCGATCTCGATCCCGGGGCACCGGCCGGCATCCTCGACTGCGGCCGGGTGGCCCTCGAACTGCGCGAAATCCTCGAGCACTTCGACCTGCGCGCGGTGGTGAAGACCTCGGGCGGGAAGGGACTCCACCTCTCGGTGCCGCTCAACACAGACCTCGCGACGCACGAGGAGACGAAGCGGTTCGCCCTCGCGCTCGGGCAGCTGCTCGAGTCGCGCGACCCGAAGCGGGTCACCGTCGACATGGCCAAGGAGCGGCGCCCGCGGCGCGTGTTCGTCGACTGGAGTCAGAACGACAGCCACAAGACGACCGTGTGTGCGTACTCGCTCCGCATCCGCGAGCGACCCAGCGTCTCGACACCGGTCGCGTGGAGCGAGATCGAGCGGGCGATCGAAGCCGGTGACGAGCAGGCGTTGTACTTCGAAGCGCCGGACGTGCTCGACCGCATCGACGCGTTCGGTGACCTCTACGCGGAGACGCTCACCGTGCGCCAGCAACTGCCCGCGCTCTAGGTTCACGAGCATGCACCTCGAAGGAAAAGTTGCGATCGTCACCGGCGCGAGCCGAGGCGTCGGCGCAGCGACGGCCATCGGTCTCGCGCAGCGCGGCGTCAAGGTCTCGTGCGCAGCCCGCGCGACCGATGCGCAGCCGTTGCCGATCCCCGGGACCATCGATGGAACGGTCCGCACGATCACCGACGCGGGCGGCGACGCCATCGCGGTGCCGACGAACCTCGCGCACGACGACGAGATCGCGGCGATGGTCGACACGACGATCACGACATTCGGACGGATCGACATCCTCGTCAACAACGCCGCGATCACCTTCCCCGGTGACCTCCAGCTGCCGATGAAGCGGTTCGACCTCGTGATGCAGGTCGACATGCGCGCGCCCCTCGTCGCGCTACTCGCGGTGCTCCCCGGGATGAAGGAACGGGGCGAGGGGGCGATCGTCAACGTCTCGAGCGTCGCCGCGCTGAACTACTTCCCCGGCTTGATGTCCTACGGGATGGCGAAGGCGGCGATGGAGCACATGACGGTGTCCGCTGCCCACCAGCTCGCGCCGCACGGGATCGCCGTCAACACCTTCCGCATCGACGTGCCGGTCGCGTCGGAAGGGTTCGTCTTCAACTTCCCCGGTGCCGACACGTCGGATTGGGAACCCTCCGACGTCGCCGCCGAGGGCATCGCGTGGATGATCGAGCAGCCCGCGAGCTACACCGGCCACAACGTCGGCATGGCCGAGCTCCGCGCCGAGCACGGCATCATGTCCTCACGTTCCGAGCGCGCGCACCGGCAAGCCGCCGGCATCGTCACCCGCACGCACCTGAAGCCAGTGGGGTACTGACTCAGGTTGAGGTCGCTCGTCAGCGGCGGCGAGCCCTTTGAGTCCTGCTTTCACATGGTGCCGTATGTGGGCGTGCCGGCGGTGTCGTAGGCGAGCTGGAGCGTGCCGTTCGGGTAGGTGACCGATTCGGTCAGGCGCAGCGCGGTGGGCACGGTCCCGTCAGCGAACACACGCTTGCCGCTCCCGAGCAGCAGCGGGTACAGCCACAGGTGCAGCTGGTCAACAAGGTCGAAGCGCAGCAGTGACTGCACAAGATTGAGACTGCCAATGACGTGGACTTCGTCGTGGCGCTCCTTGACGGACGCGATGCCCTCGGCGAGGGCCTCGGTGACAAGGGTCGAGCCCGGCCAGGCCAGAGGGCCGGCGAGCGTGCGGCTGGCGACGTACTTGGGGACGTCGTTGAGCAGGCCGGTGAACGGGATCTCCTCTGGAGCAGTCGGCCAGTAGTCGGCGAAGATCTCGTAGGTCCTTCGGCCGAGAAGCAGTGCGTCCATGCTCCTCGCTTGCTCGAAGAGAACCTTGCCGGACTCCTGGTCCATCAGTGGCGCCTGCCATCCGCCGTGCGTGAAGCCGCCGTCGTGGTCCTCCTCGGGCGCCCCTGGCGCCTGAGCCACCCCGTCCAGCGTTACGAACTCGGTCACGATGAGCTTGCCCATGGCGTCTTCCTCTTCCTGGTGTCGACGGGACCAGTTCAGACTCCGATCACACGTAGGAATCATCGGGGCGCTCGGCGCGAGAGGCGGTCAATGGTCGAGTAAGCCGGGAACCGCACGCAATGCGTCGAGAAACGAATGACTCTCCACCGATGCCGATGCCGCCGCGCGTGCGGCCGGTGAAGCGTTGAGCGCAACTGAGAATCCCGCCGCATCAAACATCGGGAGATCTGATCGACCATCACCGATGGCGACGACCTGGTTCATGCTGAGGTCGCGCGATTCGCAGTAGTCGCGCAAGAAGGCGACTTTGTCTTCAGGCTCGAAGTACTGAGCAACTCGACCACCCAGAATTCCGTCCCCATCGACATGCATCACGGTGCCGGAAACTGCGGAGAAGCCAAACCGATCTGCCATGCATTGAGCAGCGAAGCTCCATGCAACGGTGCACAACAACGCATCGACTCCGCGAGACGCGAGTTGTTCGACGCCTTCGTGTATGTCATCGATGCAAGGGATACTGGCCATCGCGTCCGCAACTTCTGCGATGAAACGACCCTTGTAGTACGGCGCATCTCCGTCGGCGACATCAGCGCTGACGATCTCGCCCTCAGCGAAGCGGCGCTCGAGTGCCTCGATGATGGCGCGATGGCCGATCCATTCTCCGAGATGCAGACTCGCCGTCGTCCCGTGGATCAACGTGCCGTCCAAATCGACTGCGACAACCACCCACTTCTGTGAGGTACCCATTACGTTCCCAGCATCTCGGCGCGACTGTCGGGGTCGACGTCGACGAGTACGGCTGACGCTGCGGCATCGGCAGATCTGCGCCATCACGGGCGTTTGTGCGATGAGTTTCGCGCCGACCAAACGTCAAGTGAGGTGAGTGTCCGCAAGGGGCGCTGGGGCTGTAGCAGGAGGATCAGGCCATGAACTTGATGGCACGCCGGATGTTCGAGCTGGTCGAGCCCATCGGTGTCATCCCCTACTCAGCCGACGAACCCAACGAGGCGATGTTCGCCCTGGGGTTCACCAACTACTGGGATACCTACTTCGCCGGACGGGCGGCGCCCCTCGGCCTCGTACCGGCGGAGGTGGTGGATGCGCTCTTCTACAACTTCGCTCCCGGTGAGGTGGCCCGACACATCCCGAAGGTGTGGCGCACCACCACACCGGAAGCGGCGATCGCCGCTCGTCAGAAGGGCTGCGTGAAGGCGTTGCGGCAGATCCTCGGCGATCACGTCGACTCTCCCGCCTTCGCACGCGCCACTGAACTGCTGCTCGAGGCGGCGACCAGCGCACCGTTCGAGGGCCGGCCCATGTACGCCGCGCTCGCGCGCGCTCCCGATCCCCGACGAAGTTGTGGCCCGCTGCTTCCATGCCGCTTCCTTGCTACGCGAGCACCGCGGCGACGGGCACATCGCCGCCCTGATGACCGAGGGTGTCGGCGGCCTCGAAGCGCACGTCCTCTTCGCCCTCGACATGGGCATGCCCGCGGAGAAGTTCGGACGCATCCACCACCTCCCCCCAGGGCAGCTCGCCGCTGTGATCGACGGGATGCGCGATCGCAACCTGATCGGAGATGACGGTTGGCTGAGCGAACCGGGCCGCGCTGTCAAACAGCGAGTCGAGGCGCTCACCGACGACCTCGCAGCGAAGCCCTACGAGAGCCTCGAGCCCGACGAGCTCGACGAGCTCGTGGCCACGCTCGAACCGCTCGCCAAGCTGCTACTCGCGGCCCAGGACTGGTAGACGCAGCAACGACGCTCCTGTTCGCGACATCGCCTCGAGGGATCTCACCCGCGAGGGACGGAGGTGCGTCACCACCAAGGCGATCGAGACCAGTCCTCGTCCTCGCGTCATCTCGGCCGGCAGGGTTCGAGCATCTGCTCCGCCGGCGAAATCGTCAGCGCCCGACTCAGCACCCGATCAGAATGCGTCGTGACGCTGTCGCGGCCTGCCGTCCGGTTCGGCGAACCCGAGTGCGCGCTGCTCCGAGAGGATGACGACTGATGACAGGCACCGCGCCACCTCCTCCGCCCCCGGTGGTCCCCGTGCCCGATGTGGACACCGCTCGCGAGTCGGCGGCAGCAGCGCGCAGGCGGCTCGAGGCGACCATCGCGCGTGCATCGACGTTCAATGAGGACGAGTTGCAGCAGCGCGTCAATGACGAGTGGTCCACGGTGGAGTCGCTCCGGCACATCGTGCTCCTGATCGATCTGTGGCTGTCGAGAGCTATCCGGGGCGAACAAGATCCGTTCGACCCGATGGCGTTGCCACCGTCGTTCATGCCGCCGAAGTTGTTTCCCGATTCGTCGATCGATCCGAACGCTCGCCCATCCTTTGCCGAGGGCTGCGAGGTCGTGCGCGGACGGATCACCACGGTCGAGGAGTACGTCGACGCGTTGACGCCGGCAGAACTTGCTCGTCCAATCGAGGCGCACGCCGGCACCGTCGGCGGCGCGTTGGGCGTCCTGTTCGACGAGCTCGCCGCGCACGACCGCTTCATGAACCGCGACCTGGATCTTCTTCGCGAGTCAGGGGACTGACCGCGCCAGAACTCCGTTCGGTACTCGACCAGCCGGCGCTCCGAGCAACTGCGACGCCCATGTGGTTCGACGGTGTGGCGGGTTGGATGAGCATGTTCGAACTGCCGAGGGTCATCCCCCACCGGCCAGGGCGGCCCGAGTGGGGAGAGGCGGCGACGGAGCCAAAGAAGTGCCCAAGCCCGGACCGCGCGGCTTCCCAAACGGTGATCGTTACCCACCACAGCGGCGCGCGGGCGCGCTGTCATCCGGTCGAACCGCGCCGACGATCACGGGGAACCAGAACCCCTGCGAGGTCTTGCCATGGCGACCGCCCCAACCACAATCCGTCCCGCGCCCGACCAGACCGAGACGCATCGACGAAGCCTTGCGCTCGCCATCGCCGCGGCACTCCTCGTCGGAGGCAGCGTCGCAGCCGTGGCCGTGAACGCGGATCACACCGCGCCGGCGCCCGTCCAGCATCCCGCCGGCGGCACGCTGGCACCGAGCGAACTCGACGGCCAAGCACTTGCGGCGGGCATGTCGAGTCGCGAGTACTCCGCGCGCTTGCGGGCCGAGAGGCTCTCTCGAGCAGGTCAGCCGGATGTCTCGAGTCGCGAGTACTCCGCCGCGTGCGGGCCGAGAGGCTCTCCCGAGCACACTGAGTCATCCCGCGACGACTCGCTGGGTTGGCGCCGGAGGTCCTCGAAAACGGGCAACCTAGTGTCGCTGGCGCCGAAACCGGATTTCGAAGCTCATCGTTCCGCAGCGCGACGATCCGCGACCGTCGCCGAGCGGGTTTGGTATCGGCTCGCCGATCCGCTTGAGCGTGTTGCGGTCAATGTGATCGACCAAGCCTTCACGGTCAGGGATGCGCATCTGGGTGTGCTCCTCGTACGACCACGTTCCGTCGTCGTTCATGGTGACGCGCATGCGGAAGCTGACCGTGTGGAAGGCCCGGTCGAGGAATGGATTCGACAGGATGCCGTACACCTCCGAGCCCAGCGACGCGCTGACCGCGAACTCTTTCGCATCGGGTTCGGCAGTGCCTGATGCCAAGAGCACCTGACCGCGCGGAATCGCGAGCGTGTGGAGAATGGTGCGGGCGGCCGGCTCCCAGAGCCAGTACCCGACCTGGTCGTGGAAGGTCTCCACTTCACCCGGCTTGACGATGTGGGTGTGATAGCGAAGGCCGTAGAACAACTGCGGTCCGTTTGTCTGAGGGTCGATCGGGTGCAGCTCGTAGTGCTCGACGAAGATGTTGTGCTCGTCGCTGTTGACGACCGGCCCCGTGATGTCCGAGCCGGGACCGACAGGATGAATGTCGGCCCCTTCGGCGCTGGTCCAGGTCCCCGCCAAGGGCCGGAGCGGCCCGAGGTTCGCGAGCGTGTCGTCGTTGCCGTCGGCCTCGGTGTAGATGTCGGATCCGTAGTCGTGAATCGGCGCCTCACTGCCCACCAGCGGAGGATAGACCTCGACGCCATGTCCGCGAACGCTCGCTGTCGAATCCGACCACCCGCGCACCCTGAGGCGCCCGACGCGTCCCGCTAGAAGCGCGGGTCTCCTCTCCGCCAGACGACGTCGACATTCGACGTCACCACGGTCGTGCCCGGCACCACCGGTGTCGTGACGCGCGTGGTGACGACGCCGGTGCCCGCGTGGACGCCACGCGCGGTGAACTTCAGCACGACGCTCTGACCCGGTGTCGGGTCGGTGCTCGTGACGACGAGATCCTCCGTCGGCAACCCGCTGAGCTGCGCACCGCCGGAGCCGTCGTCATTCTCGGCGCCGACGACCACGGGCTGGCTCAACCCGTCGCCGTTCGGCAGGTTCGCGGGGTCGTACGCGAACGAGATGTCCTGCACCCCGTTCTCACCGAGCCATACCTGGAACACCTTCTGGTCGGTCGTGCCGAACGCGTTCACGCGCCACTCGACGACGATCCAGTTGTTCGTGCCGTCGGTGATGTCGGCCGCGAAGATGCCGGGCGCGTCCGTACCGTCGAGATCGGACCAGAACGGCGCGAGCACGTTGTTCGGTGGCGCCGGGTCGGGCAACGCCTGCGGTGGGCAGCACTCGTTGTCTTGTGAGGTGCCGCCGCCGACGACGAGATAGCCGTTCGAGTCGATACCGATCGCGTTGTACGCGATCCCGTTGTAGAGGAACGACGGCACCGCGATGTTCACGATGTCCTCGTCACCGATCGGCTCCGGCGTGATGCCGAGCTCGTCCAACGGCACGTAGCCGCCGGGCGACAACCCGGGCGCGATCGACGGCGTGCCCGCGTGCCGGCCGCCGATCGGCACGCCTGTGCGTTCGACGCTGCGGGTACCGCTCGGCGTCCCCGTGAGCACCGAGTCGATACGCAAGGCATTCGAGACGGTCGACTGCAGATCGACGGTCGAGTCCGTGTTCGTGTTGTTCGTCGCCGTGACCGTGCACGTGGTCCGGTCGCGACTGACCCGGATCTGCGCGGGTGCGCACGTGCTCGTCACCGCGACGCCACCCTGCTGGGGCACGAACGCGACCGGCAGGTGGAGCGCGGGCTCGGCGCCGCGCTGGTTCGGCGTCAGCACGATCGCGCCGAACTCCGGGCCGCCCGTGTGCGTCGAGCGGATCGTGATCTTCAGCGCGACCGACTCGCCGGGGCGCACGGAGAACGCGGCGGTTCGACCGTGATGTTCGTGCCGGCTCGTGCGGTCGTCGCGACGCGGTAGCTGAGCCGGTGGTCAGTGACGTTCTTGGCGGTGCGAGTCGTGGTCAGCTCACCGGGCATCACCGGTGCGTTGATCGACGGCAGGTTCAGGTCCACCGCGTTGACGGGGCTCGGCGCGAGCGCGACGAAGTTGTCGGCGGTCTCGTCGAAGGTGAGCCCCGGGGTGCCGGCTTTCGTGAGATCGATGCGGCCCGCGCCGATCTCGAACGGGTCGACCGGGGAACCGTCGTAGTCCGCCATCTGCGTGACCGCGGTGGTCATGAGCGCGGACTTGATCTGTCCCGGCCCCCACGTGGGGTGTTCGGCGCGCAGCAGCAACGCCGCGCCGGCGTCGTGCGGCGACGACATCGACGTGCCCGCGATCGCCTGGAACAGCTCGCCGGGCGGCCCTTCCTCCGGCGACTCGGTCACCGGTGTCTGGCCCGCGAGAATCTGCAGGCCGGGTGCGGTGACGTCCGGCTTCAGGAACTGGCCGCCAGGACCGCGTGACGAGAAGTACGTGAGCAAGTCACCCTGCCACGTCGACTTGGCGCCCGCGGTGAAGGTTGCGGTGACGCCCGAGTCCGCGGCCATGAACGCGAGGAACTCCGCGCCATCGGCGAGATGGACGGCCGGCAACCAATGGTTGTCCGTCTCGATGTCCTGGAGCGTCGGGTTGTAGAGAATCATCCCCGCCGCGTCGCCCTGTTTGACGTTGAACCCCTTGAGGATCCGGCCCGGCGTGCGTTCGCAGGCGACGATCTTGCCGGTGAACAGCCCGGCCGGGGCCGGGTCCTCGCAGCCCGCGTTGCTGTACGGCGGGGCCGACGCGAACACGACCGGAAGCGGCGACGAGATGCCGGGCGTGATCGACGCGCCCGTGAGTGTCGTGCGCGCACCGTCGGCGCCGGTGAGCGTCAGCTGGGACGTGAAGGTGCGCGTCTGCGTCGACGCACCGACCGTGGTGACCCACGGTCCCAAGTGCTCGACCGTCGACGCGTCGGGGCCGTCGTTACCGGCCGACGCGGACACGAAGACGCCGGCCGCGTACGCGTCGAGGAACGCGGCTCGACCGGGTCGCTGAACGGGTCGCCACCGCCACCGATCGAGAAGTTGATGACATCGATGCCATCGAGCAGACCCTGCTCGACGGCCGCCATGGAGTCGGACGGGAAGCAGCCCTGCCGCGCCGCAAACCTTGAAGACGTCGATCCACGCGCCGGGCGCGACACCGGACACGATGCCGCGGTCGATCCCGAAGATGCTGGCGGGGACGTTCGCGTCACCCGCCGCGGTCGACGACGTGTGCGTCCCGTGCCCGTTGCTGTCACGCGCGCTGTCGGGGAACACCTCGGTGCCGGTGAAGACCTCGTTGTATGTGTCGAGGAATGCGTGGCCGCCGACGAGCTTGTTGTTACAGGCGAAGGGATCGTTGGCGGGCGTGAGCGGGTTGTCGCCGAAGTCGCACTCGAGCGGCGAACCGCTCGCGTCGGTCGGCGCCGCGCCGAGCGCAGGGTTTGCGGCGAACGACGGGTGCTCCGGCCAGACGCCGCTGTCGAGCGACGCGAACAACGTCCCCTTCCCGGCCGTCGCCTGACCGCCGAGCGCGTTCCAGATGGTCGGCGAGCCGATGAACTGGTTGCTCGAATCGGTGAGCAAACGGCGCGCGTCGTCGTTCTGCACTGCAACGACACCAGGGATCTTCACGAGCGTCTTCGCCTCGTTCGCCGGAAGCGTGAGTGCGACGCCGCCGTAGACGACGCGCAAGCGCTCACCGACGCGGGCGTCGGGAACGGCCTGGTGCAGCGTGTCGACGAATTGCGCTTCTTGCGTCGCGACGAACTGAGGATACGGACCGAGAGGTGACGTTGCTCTTGGTGAGCGGTTGCCCCGTGACCGAAGGGCTCGTGGGCGCGATGCCCGCGACCCCGCCGGCGTACGTCGCGATCGCGTCGTAGTCGAGCTTGACCAACACCGCTACGCGTGCGCTGTCGGTACGCGCGACGAGATCGGTGTCGCTCTTCGCGAGCCGGCTCGTCGCCGCCTTGTCGCCGGACTGGCTACCGAGCTGGGTCAGCGACGTCGCGGTGAACGTCTTGGGCGGCGGGTCGGCCGCGCCGGCGGCGGGGGCGAGACCGCCGGCCAGCAAGACAACTGCGAACACGACGACGATCGACCGGACACGTGTGGCCATGCGGGAGCACCTCGATGCATGTCAGTGATGCACGTTGCGTCTGGGTGCCACCCGACGACTCCCCCGCCGTCGCGTCGGGGCGGGACTGTATAGCCGCGCCCGCCCGCGAGCCAGAGGCGCGATGCCCTTTCGTGATCGATGAACGACTAGAGCCGCTCGACGATCATCGCCATGCCCTGGCCGCCGCCGACGCACATGGTCTCGAGGCCGTAACGCGTACCGTCGGTCTGGAGGCCGTTGATGAGCGTGGTCATGATGCGCGCACCGGTCATGCCGAACGGGTGGCCGAGCGCGATCGCGCCACCCCGTACGTTGAGCTTCTCGTCCGGGATGCCGAGGTGCTTGGCGCTCGGGATCACCTGCGCGGCGAACGCCTCGTTGATCTCGAACAGGTCGATGTCATCTGCGGTGAGCGACGCGCGCGCTTGAGCGCCTGGCGGCTCGCCTCGATCGGGCCGAGGCCCATGATCTCGGGACTGATCGCGCTCACGCCGCTCGCAACGATGCGGGCGAGCGGGGTGATCCCGAGCTGGCTCGCCTTGGTGTCGCTCATGACCACGACCGCGGCCGCGCCGTCGTTGAGCGGGCACGCGTTCCCGGCCGTGACCGATCCATTGGGGCGGAAGACCGGCTTGAGCGTGGCGAGCTTCTCGACGGTCGTGCCCGGGCGGGGCCCGTCGTCCTTCGTCACGACATTGCCGTCGGGCAGTGTCACCGGCGTGATCTCACGCTCGAAGTAGCCGTCCTCCTGCGCGGCGACGGCGCGCTGCTGCGAACGCGCCCCGAACTCGTCCATCTCCTCGCGCGTCACGCCTTCGGCTTCGACCACGTTCTCGGCGGTCTGTCCCATGGCGATGTACACGTCCGGGAGGCCGGCCGGCGGCGTCCACTTCGGCTGCTCACCTTCGGTCCGCAGCTTCGTGCGGGCGCGCGCCTCGCTGAACTTCTCGTTGGGACCACCGCTGTCGGCGGCTCCGTACGCGAAGCGGCTCACTGTCTCGACACCGCCGGCGACGAAGACGTCGCCTTCGCCCGCCTTGATCGCGTGCGCGGCCATGCGGATGGTCTGCAGCGACGACGAGCAGTACCGGTTGACCGTCACGCCGGGAACGTCGACACCGGCGAGGATCGCGGCGACCCGACCGACGTTGAACCCGGCTTCGCCGGCCGGCTGGCCGCAGCCCCAGATGACGTCCTCGACCTGCGCGGGATCGAGCTCGGGGAGCTTGTCGAGGATGGCACGGATCACGAGCGCCGAGAGGTCGTCCGGGCGGCAATCGACGAGCGACCCTTGTTGGCGCGGCCGATCGGCGTGCGGGTGGTCGCGACGATGACGGCTTCGGGCATGACGGCCTCCGGGGAGCGTCGGCGCTGAGAAGCAGCGAGACTAGCTTCACGCCTGTGGGCCATCCCATTGGTGCCGAACACCACCGCAGCCAACGGGCGCCTTGGCTGCGGGCCGCAGTCCTCGGTGCCAACGACGGCATCCTCTCGACCTCCGCGCTCGTGATCGGCGTCGCCGCGGCGAACACGGGTCGCAACGACGTGATCATCGCGGGCGTCGCGGCGATCGTCGCCGGCGCGCTGTCGATGGCCGTCGGCGAATACGTGTCCGTGAGCTCGCAACGTGATGCGGAGCGCGCCGATCTCGACATCGAAGCGGAAGCGCTGCGGGACAATCCTCGGGGCGAGCTGCACGAACTCGCGCGGATCTACCAGGACCGTGGTGTCGAACCCGGGCTCGCCCGCCTCGTCGCGGAGCAGCTCATGGCGCGCGACGAGCTCGGCGCGCACGCGCGCGATGAGCTCGGTATCACCGATCTCGCGACCGCCAGGCCGCGGCAAGCCGCGTGGACATCGGCCCTCGCGTTCACCGCGGGCGCGATCTGGCCGGTGCTCGCGGTGCTGTCGCCGACGTCGATCCGGATCGGGACCATCGCGGTCGTGACTATCGTCGCGCTGGCGGTGCTCGGCGCGATCGGCGCGACCCTCGGCGGTGCGCCACGCGGCGCGCGGCCGCGTCGCACGCTCTTGCTGTCGTCGGCCGCGCTCTTGATCAGCTACGGCATCGGGCACGCAGTCGGCAACATCGTCTGACCACGGGATCCGACGCGCGCTCAATCGATGCGGCGGAGCTCCTTGCGGTAGCGCTCCCAGTTGCGCACGTACTCCGACGCCGGATACGTGATCTGGTCGCCCCGGACCCGGTCGAGGTGCACCTTCGCCGGAACGCCGAGTGCCATCGCGCCACCGGGCACCTCCATACCGCCCGGCACGAGCGCGCCCGCGCCCACGAGCGCGCCGGTGCGGATGACCGCGCGGTGCAACACGATGGAGCCGGTGCCGACGAGCGCACGGTCCTCGACGACACAGCCTTCCAGGTGCGCCAGGTGGCCGATCGTGGAGTCGTCGCCGACGGTCGTCTCCAGCTCGCGGGTGCAGTGCAGGACCGCGCCGTCCTGAACCGACGTGCGCGCACCGATCACGATGCGGCTCTGGTCGCCGCGCAGCACCGCCTGCGGCCAGACCGTCGACCCCGCACCGACGACGACGTTGCCGATGATCGTCGCCTCCGGATGGACGAACGCCTCCGGATCGATGTCCGGCTCGATGTCACCGAGGGCGTACAGCGCCATGGCGCCCGACGTTTGGCGGGCGATGGACGTCGACGTCTGCCACGTCAAAGAGGTCGCCGAGCAGGGCTACACGATCGTGGAGGACGCGATCGAGCCCGATCTCGTCGACGCGCTGAACGAGGACCTCGAACGCCTCGAGCAGTGCTTCGATGTCCAGCCGTCACCGAACTCGTTCGAAGGTCACCACACGCTGCGCGTCTACAACCTGCTCGCGTTCGGCCCGCTGTACGCGCGGATCCCGGTGCACGAACACGTGCTCCCGATCGTCGATGGCGTGCTCGACCCCGGCTGCTTGATCTCGTCGCTGTCGTCGATCGCGATCCTGCCGGGCGAGATCGCGCAACCGATCCACGCCGACGACCAGTTGATCCCGTTGCCGAAGCCGCACCCGCCGACGGTGTGCAACTCGATGTGGGCGCTGACCGACTTCACCGAGGCGAACGGCGCGACCCGACTCGTGCCCGGTTCCCACCTCTGGGACCACTCCCCCGACTACGGCAAACCGTACGACTCGATCGCGGCGGAGATGCCGAAGGGGTCGGTGCTGATCTGGCACGGAAGCCTGTGGCACGGCGGTGGCGCGAACACGACCGACACGCGGCGCACCGGAATAGCCATGAACTACTGCGCGGGCTACATCCGCCAGCAGGAGAACCAGCAGCTCGGTCTCGATCGTGCGACGGTCGACGGCTTCGAGCCGCGGCTCCGCCAACTCGTCGGCTACGGCGTCTACAACATGCTCATCGGGCACATCAACAAACACAGCCCCGAAGAGCTGCTCCTCGGCAACGCACCCGAACGGGGCGGAATGGTCTGGGACGAGATCTGAACACGATGATCCGCCCCGCATGACCAACCTTCTCGTCGACGACGCCGACGGCGTCCGGCTCATCACGTTCAACCGCCCCGAGAAGCTGAACGCGTTCGACAGCGCGCTGTACTCCGCGGCGGGCGGTGCGCTCGAGGAGGCGCTCGCGCGTGACGACATCAAGTGCGTCGTGCTCACCGGCAAGGGGCGCGCGTTCTCCGCGGGCCAGGACCTCGCGGAGATGGCGTCGCTCAGCACCTCGACCGACAGCAGCGCCGCGGTCGGTCACGGCTTCCGCCAGTTCATCGACACCGCAGCCGCGTACACGAAGCCATTGCTCGCGGCGGTGAACGGTCTCGGCGTCGGTATCGGCATGACCGTGCTCCTCCACTGCGACCTCGCGCTCATCGCCGACACCGCCAAGCTGCGCGCGCCGTTCGTGCCGCTCGGTGTCGTACCGGAAGCAGCGGGCAGCTATCTCATGCCTGTGGTCATGGGCAACCAGCGCGCATCGCTCGCCTTGTACACGGGCGACTGGATCTCACCCGAGGAGGCTGTCGCGGCGAACCTGGCCCTGCGCGTGGTACCCACGGCACAGTTGCTCGACGAGACGATGGCGATCGCCCGCCGCATCGCGGTGCACCCACTCGCGGCGCTGGTGGAGAGCAAGAAGCTCGTCGTCGCGTCGCGCATCGACGCGGTCCGGGCCGCGCGTGATCGTGAGGACGCGACGTTCTCCTACATGGTCGGTGCGGCGGCCAACGCCTCGGCGCTGGGCGCCTTTCTCGAGGCCGGTCAAACGCCGTAACGTCTCGTCCCATGACGATTGCGGACACACGAAGCGGCAAGGTCGAAGGCGTCGAGATCGACGGCGTCCAGGTGTTCAAGGGCATCCCCTACGCGGCGCCGCCGGTGGGCGCACGGCGGTGGCTCCCGCCGGTTCGAGAGGACGCGTGGGACGGCGTCCGCGACGCGTCGCAGTTCTCCGCCCAGTCGGCGCAGGGCGCGTTCGCGATGAACGTCATGTTCGGCGCCGCGCAGCCACCCGTCAGCGAGGACAGCCTCTACCTCAACGTGTGGACGCCCGCGTGCGACGACGCGAAACGTCCGGTCATGGTGTGGATCCACGGCGGCGCGTTCGTTTTCGGGGCGGGCGACACGCCGTGGTACGACGGCACGCGGTTCGCCCAAGACGGCGACGTCGTGGTCGTCACCATCAACTACCGTCTCGGCGCGTTCGGGTTCTTGCACCTCGCCGACGCGTTCGGTCCTGAGTTCGAAGGTTCAGGAAACGCGGGCATCCTGGACCAAGTCGCCGCGCTCGCGTGGGTGCGGGATTCCATCACGGCGTTCGGTGGCGATCCGGGGAACGTCACAGTGTTCGGCGAGTCGGCCGGCGGCGGCTCGGTCGGCACGCTGTTGGGGATGCCGGCCGCACGGGGTCTGTTCCAGAAGGCGATCGCCGAGAGCGGCGCGTCGTCGTGGTGGGCAACACGCGAAGGCGCGGCCGGGATCGCGGCGCGACTCGCGGCCCACCTGGGTGTCACGCCCGGTGACGTGGACGCGCTGCGCGCGCTACCGATGGAGCAGATCATCGAAGCCGGCGCCAGCCTCGGTACCGCGTCGCCGAGCAGCGGCGGGTTGTCGTTCCAGCCGGTCGTGGACGGCACGTCCTTGCCGCAACCGCCGCTCGATGCCATCGACGGCGGGAGTGCCGACGGCGTGCGCGTGCTCGTCGGCACGAACCTGCACGAGGTCACGCTGTTCAACGTGTTGGACCCGCAGTTGGGCGGCATCACCGTCGACGGCGTGGCACCCCTGCTCGAGCCCTGGTACGGCGGTGAGTCACCCGAGATCGTCGCCGACTACGCGTCGCGCCGGCCCGGCGTGTCCGGGTCGGAGCTCTGGACCGACGTCGGCACCGACGCGGTGTTCCGCATCCCCGCGATTCGCCTCGCCGAGGCCCAACGCACGCACGCGCCGGTGTGGATGTACCTCTTCGCGTGGGAGACGCCGGTGTTCGGTGGCGCGCTGCGGTGCACGCACGCGCTCGAGATCCCGTTCGTGTTCGACAACCTCGACCGCGGCGCGGAGATGTTCACCGGCACCGGGCCCGAGCGGCAATCGCTCGCCGACGCCATGCACGGTGCGTGGGTGGCGTTCGCGCACCACGGTGATCCGAGTCACCCCGGGATCCCGAGCTGGCCGGCGTATGACGTGGACCGGCGCGCCACGATGCGCTTCGACCTGACGTCCGAGGTCGTCGACGACCCGATGGGCGAGGACCGTGCGGCCTGGGGCGACTTCCGCCGCTGAGCGGTATCGCCGATCGGCTACGGATTGAAGAGGTGCCAGGACTTCTCCTTCACGAAGCTGCGCACGCCTGACTCCGACATCGAGACGCCGAGCCCCGAGTGGCGCCGGCCCGCCCACGGCAAGCGCACGGCGGACCGGTCGGCCGTGTTCCAGTACGCGTTGCCGACGTCGAGCCGGGCGAGGATCCGCTCGGCGCGCGCCTGGTCGCGCGTGAACACCGATGCGCCGAGCCCGAATTCCGTGTCGTCCATGCGCGCGATCGCTTCGTCGTCGCTCGCGACCTTCGCGACCCCGATCACCGGACCGAAGGATTCGTCCCGCATCAGTGCCATCGTGTCGTCCACATCGGCCAGGACCGTCGGTTCGAACCAGTTGCCGGGGCGGTCGATGCGATGGCCGCCCGTCAGGACGCGCGCGCCGCGCTGCTCGGCGTCTGCGATCTGGGCCGCGAGGGTCTCGAGCTGCGCACCGCGGGCGAGTGGGCCCAGCTCCGTGGTGTCGTCGGTGGGCGCGCCGACCTTGTAGCCCTGCACGACCTCGGTGAACACGTCGACGAACGGGTCCCAGATGTCACGGTGGACGTAGACCCGTTCGGTCGCGCTGCACGACTGGCCCGCGTTGTAGAACGCACCTTCGGCGACGTCGATCGCCGCACCTTCGATGTCGACGTCGTCGCACACATAGGCCGCGTCCTTGCCGCCGAGCTCGAGCTGCACGCGGATGAGCTTGTCGGCCGCGGCCCGCGCGACCCGCTGCCCGGTTCCGTGCGACCCGGTGAAGCACACCATGTCGATGTCGCTCTCGACGAGTGCGGCTCCGGTCGCGCCCGCGCCGACCACCGCGTGCACGACGTCGACCGGCACACCCGCGCGGTGGAGCAGGTCGACGAGCCGCAGACCGGTGAGCGTCGCGTGCTCGGACGGCTTGTACAACACCGCGTTGCCCGTGAGCAGCGCAGGAACGATCGTGTTCAAGCCGACGAAGTACGGGTAGTTCCACGCGCTGATGTGCGCGACGACACCCACCGGTTCGAACGTGACTCGCTCGGTGGGCTCGCCCTCCGTCACGGTGCGCGCCGCGATCACCGCGGCGACGTGCGCGATGTTCCAGTCGATGCGTTCCGGCTCCGCCTCGATCTCGGCTCGGGACTGGCGGATCGGCTTCCCCATCTCCTGCGTCGTCAGCTGCGCGCACTCTTCGGCCTCGGCCACGAGCAGATCCCGAAACGCGCGGAGGACTCCCGCTCTCGACTCGTAGTCGCGCGCGGCCCACGCGGGTTGGGCGGCCCGGGCGGCGCGCGACCTTCTGTGCGATCTCACCCGGCTCGGTGATCGCGACCGTCCGCACCGTCGTGCCGGTCGCGGGGTCCAGGATGTCCAGTGAGTGCGGCACGGGCGGCGCGCGCTCCGGCTCCGGGGCCACGGGTTCCGCCACCGTCGGGGCGGCCCGGTCGGCTGGACCCGTGACGCTCGGCCGGGCGGGCGGGACGGGCGCGGCGTCGAACACTTCGTCACCAGTGAGCAGCTGCGCCCACCGAGACTCCTTCTGGCCGGGCCGGCGCGGCAGTTGCTTCGTCAGCTCGCGCGCCGACAAGCGGTCGAGCACCTCCTGCACGTCCTCGAGCGATCGGAACCGATGCCACCGCTCCGTGCGGCCCTTGAGCTCACCCGGAGTCTGCGCTCCGCGCAGCAACAGCACGCCGATCACCGCGAACTCACCCGCGTTGATGGCCAGCCCTTCCTCGGCGACGTGGCGATGCTTGACGACGCGCTGGCCCGTCGCCATGACGCGCCGGCTCAGACCTTTCTCCCGCAACTGCTCGAGCGTGCGGTCGACGAGCTCCTCCGAGTAGCTGACGATCGGGTCGCGATTGGTCGTCTGGTTGCACACGGTCACCACGCTGTTCAGCGAGAGCGGGTAGCCGTCGGGTGTCGTGACTGCCTTCTCCATGAGGCAGCCGAGGACGCGTGCTTCCTCCGCGGTGAGGGTCACTGCAGTCATGGCGCGCATGCTACGAGCGCAGAGGCGCGCACGTCGCCGCCGACACGAAACCAGCACGCGAACCCGTCTGCCGTGTCGACGATGCGCACGGTGACGTTATCGCCGAGGTCGAGACCGTCGCGGAACTCCATCTCGGCGCGGGTGACACGCGGCGAACCCCGGCGCGCGAGCTCGGCTTCGACGGGCACCCAGTACGCGGCGTTGTTGACATGACCGAGCACGTCGAGGTCCGAGACGCGCAGCAGCCACGATGTGTCGACGCCGAGCGCCGGCACCGACTTGTGCTGCAGGCCCGCGCGCACGCGGCGGCCGTTCGCCGACACGCCCCACAGCTCGTCGAAGCCTGCGGGCAGGGGCGCAGGGGCGCCCGTGGCGGTATCGACGTGCACCCACAGGCCCGCCGCGGTGACGCAACGTGCACCGCCCAACATGATGTCGGTACGGCGCTCCGCCCAGCGGGCGCCGACACCGCTGCACCACGTGGACAGCGTGAGGTCGGCCCGGAACCGCGGCGTGCGGTCGATGCGCATCACGAGTCGGCGCAACACCCAGACGCCCGCGCCCTCGACGGCCGCACTCGCGGCGTCGCGGTCGGCAACGTCCTGCAAGTAGCGCGCCAGGCCGTCGAGCCGGACGGTCGTATCGGGCCGCACGTCGCCCAACCCGGCATGACGCGCGATCGTGACCACTCGCCCGCGTTCGGGCCACGCGACGAACTCGTCCTCCTGCACGGGGCGACCCTATCGACGGCCTAATGTCGACGGGTGACCGACACTCCGCCCGAAGGATTCCGCCAGCACCGTTTCGTCGCACCGCCCGGCGCGACCACCGTCCTCCTCGTCCGCCACGGTGAGTCGGCGCCGGCGGTACCCGGCGCACCGTTCCCGTTGCGCGACGGCCACGGTGATCCGCCGCTGGATCCGGTCGGTGTCGAACAAGCCGAGCTCCTCGGCGAGCGGCTGCGCCACGAACCCGTCGACGCGATCTACGTGACGTCGTTGCGTCGCACCCACGAGACCGCGACACCGCTCGCGCGTTACACCGGCCTGGCACCGATCGAAGAGCCCGACCTGCGTGAGGTCTTCCTCGGCGATTGGGAAGGCGGCGAGTTCCGCGTGCCGCGCCGCGGCCGGCGACCCCGTGTTCCGGCAGATCTGGGAGCAGGAGCGCTGGGACGTCATCCCTGGCGGCGAGCCCCAGGACGCGTTCGACGAACGGGTGTGGCGCGGCTTCCAACGCATCGTCACCGCGAACGTCGACCGGCGAGTCGTCGCGGTTGCGCACGGCGGCGTGATCGGCCAGCTGTTGCACCGGATCACCGGATCGCGCCGCTTCGCGTTCTCCGGCGCCGACAACGCGTCGATCAGCGAGGTGGTCGCCGGCCCGGACCGCATCGTGCTGCGCCGGTACAACGATGTGTCACACCTACTGCCGCTCCTCAACGGCTGAGCGCCGCGAACTGAACCAACGCGTCGATCAGCTGCGACACATCCGGCTCGCGCCGGATGCGTGGTGGCAGCTCGATCTGCACACCACCGAGACGGGGCCGGTTCACCGGGTTGGCGGGATGGACGCCGCGCAGCTCGGGCGGCATGACCTCCAGATCGTCCACGAACCGGTACTGCGGCAGCGCATCGCGCAGCACGAGCGCGAGCGAGCCCGCGAGCACACGGTTCGCGCCCCCCACGAGCGCGGTCACCCACCGGTCGTCCGAACCTCGCAACCCGCCGTACCCGTGCACCGACACCGCGATGTCGACGTGCTCGAGGAACGCGGCCAGCTCACCCGAGTGCGACGGGTCGTACTGCAGCGACGAGATGTGCCACTTCAGGGCTTCCGGCTGCACGACCGCGTAGATCGACGCGCCGGCGGACTCGGCTGCCGCGGTCGCGATCTCCGCGGTCCCCTGCTCCAGTCCGCCATGCACCGCGAGGAATCCGAACCGTGATCGCAGCGTGGACCGTTCCTCCACCCCCGGGAACTCGAGGAAGTCGCGCAACACCGGTGGCACACGACCGAGCGTAACCAACGGTTTTGGCGACCAGCGGCGACCGTTTCGGTCGTGAATTGTCGCCAAAACCTCTACTTGTCGTGGATGCGGACGCGGAGGCGCTTGTTGCCCTTGCCCTTGCTCTCGGTCTTCACGACCTCGAAGCGGCCGATCTCGCCGGTCGAGCGCACGTGCGTGCCGCCGTCGGCCTGCTTGTCGAGACCGACGATGTCGACGACGCGGATCTCGGACACGGAAGCGGGGATCAGGTTCACCTTGGTCCGGATGAGGTCGGCGTCGTCGAGCGCGGTGTCGCGCGGGAGGAAGCCGATCTCGATCGGGCGATCGGCTGCGATCTCGGCGTTCACCAGCTCCTCGACGCGCGTCGCGAACCCTTCGGGCAACGGGTCGAACTCGAAGTCCATGCGCGCGGCGAGCGGCTCCATGTTGCCGCCGGTGACGGCCTTGCCCCACTCGTTCCAGATGACGCCGCACAACACGTGCAGGGCCGCGTGCGTGCGCATCAGCTGGTGCCGGCGTTCCCAGTCGATCACGCCCGCCGCGTCGTCGCCCACCGCAGGCACCGCGCCGTCGAGCGTGTGCCACACGTCGTCACCGTCCTTGCGCACGTCGGTGACGATCGCGCCGTGCGAGGGTTCCCGTGTCGTGGGGCTGGCCGCCACCGGTCGGATAGAACGCGGTCCGGTCGAGCGCGACGCGATTCTCGTCCACCTTCGTCACTGTGGCCGTGAACTCGCGGAGATACGCGTCGCGCAGGTACAGCAGCTCCGTCATGACCTCGACGTTACGGCGCGAGAGCGCCCTACTCGGTTCCGTCGGCGCAGATGGTCGTGGCGCCGCCGGTCTTGGTGACGTCGATCGTCTTGTAGCTGCCGTCGTCGCACGTGACCGCGGAACTGAGGTGCGAGAACACGCCTTCGGGGCTCTCGTACCCGGGCACCACCCACACGTGTAGCAGGTACTGCGTCTGCTTCAGCAGGTTGCCGCCGACCGCGTCGCACTGGGCCTTCGTCGCGTCGTGGTCGGCACCGAGCGGCGCGTCGACTGTGCCGTTCGCCGCGGGCTTGATGCAGATGTCGTGGTGCACGTGCCAGGTGTCGTTCGTTCCGGCGAAACCGGCCGGATCCGCGTTCGACGTCATGTAGAAGAGCCCGGCGATGTGCGAGTTCGGCTTGGTGCCGTCGTAGATCCACGCGAGGGGCTTGCGGATGGCGTCGTCGGTCATGACACCGGTCGTGTTTCCGAGCGCGTTGCCGTAGTTGATGTAGTGCGCGCCGAGGCCGGGCGAGAACGGGCCGGCGCGGTGCAGTCCGGCCGCTTCGGCGTCTTTCACGGTCGGGTACTGCAGCGCGACCTGCCGCGCGAGCGTGAGCTGGCGCGCCAGTTCGACCCGATCGGCCGGACTCATCGGCTCGGTGAACGTGTGCGCGTGCTGCTCGCCGTTCGCGAGCGCGGAGAAGCCGCGGTCGTCGACGGCCGCGGCGGTCTCGTCGTGCGCATGAGTGGCCGTGTCCGCCGCGGCGGCCGCGGCTTGCGCTCCGGTTGCACCCGCGGACGCGGCTGCGCCCGGGTCGGCCGGCGCCGTGGCGGCGACACCGTCGGTGTTGTCGTCGGCGAGCGCGTTTCCGAACGCGTACAGACCCACGACGAGCGCGAGCGCGGCGACGAGAACGACGAAGACCTCGAAGAACGGACGCTTCCGCTCGCCGCGTTCCGGCTCGCGAACTTCTGCATCGAGCGCGACCACTAGCTTCCCCCTGGGACGGCTGTCCGGGAAGCGTACGCCGGATGGCCTTCAGCGTGAGGCGACCAGCTCCGCGGCCCGATGGAGGTCGCTGATGTCGGCGGTGGTCGCGACGAGGATCACCTCGTCACAGCCGGTGTCCTCGATTGCGTTCAGGCGATCCTGCAGTGCCGGTGCCGAAGTCGCGGAAGTCAGGCCGGCCATGGCCCGCGCCGCGTCGTCGCCGAAGATGCGCAGGTAACGGAAGGCGTAGTCGCGCACTCGGGCGGGCGCATCGTCGTCGAGGCCGAACCAGAACGAGGTCTGGAGCAGCGGCCGACCCTCGCGTCCGGCGTCGGCCCACGCGGCTTCGAACCGCCGGAAGCCGGTGCCGATCCCGTCGGGGTCCGCAGGGATGTCGAAGCCGGCGACGCCGTCGGCCCAGCGCGCAGCGCGTGCCATCGACTTCGGACCCATCGCCGCCGCGAGCACCGACGGCCCACCAGCCTGCACGGGAGCGGGCCCGACGGCGCCGACCCCTTCCACCGGCGCGTCGCCGCGCCACACGCGCCGCATGATCGCGACCTGGTTGTCGAGCGTCGCGTGCCGGCGCACGAAAGACGCGCCCATCGCGCGGTAGTCCTCCTCACGTCCGCCGACACCCACGCCGAGCACGAACCGGCCGCCCGAGAGCACGTCGATCGTGGCCGCCTGCTTCGCCACATGGATCGCGGCGTGCATCGGCGTGATGCTGACCGTCGCTTCGATACGGACCCGCTCGGTGATGGTCGCCGCGCCCGCGAGCAGCGTCATCATCTCCTGGTTGGGATACGCGATCCGTTCGCCGGCACCGAGCACCGAGAACGGTCCCGCGTCGATCGCCCGCATCCACACGATCGCGTCGGATCGCGTGAGCCCGTCGACCATCGACGGCAACGCGATACCGATCTTCATGCGCACACCCGCGAGCGCAGGGGTTACTTGTTGACCAGCAGCTGGTTGAAGGGCGTGTCCTTGGCCGGTCCCGGTTCCTTCGGGAGACCGAGCACGCGCTCGCCGATGATGTTGCGCTGCACCTGGTCGGTGCCGCCGTAGATCGACGGGCCGGGCGAGAACAACGTGAGCTCCTGCACCATGCCGCCACCGGGCGTGTCCTGCCCCTGCACCATGCCGTACGCGCCGACGATCTCGTTGCCGACGTCGCGCTGGAGCCGGAGCAGATCGCTCATCATGAGCTTGGCGATGTTGGGCTCGCCACCGGTGAGCCCCCGCCGCGACTTCATGCGCAGGGCTGACATCCGTCCGAGCTCCTGGAGGGTGTAGAGCTTGGCCAGCTTCTGGCGGATGACCGGGTCTTGGTTCTTGCCGAGCTCCTTCGCCAGCCGCGCGAGTGACTGCGCCGCGGAGCGACCGCCGCCGCCGGTGCCACCGGTGCGCACCTGGCCGACGTGATCGCCGACGCGGTTCTCGAGCTGCTTCGCGATCGGCCCCGCGAACGCGGAACCCACCGCGCCCGAGCCGCCGGTTCCGAGACCCGAACGTTCGGCCATGAGCGTCGTGTTCGCGACCGCCCAACCGTTGTTGAGACCGCCGATCATGTCCTCGTCACGCACGCGCGCTGTGTCGATGAACACCTCGTTGAACATCGCACGTCCGGTCATCTCCCGCAGCGGACGGATCTCCACGCCCGGCTGCAGCATGTCGAACTTGAAGTAGCTGATGCCCTTGTGCTTCGGGAGGTTCGGGTCGGTGCGCGCGATCAGCATGCCGAGGTTGCACATCTGCGCGGTGGAGGTCCACACCTTCTGGCCGGTGATGATCCACTCTTCGCCGTCCTTGATCGCCTTCGTCTGCAGGCCGGCGAGGTCGGAGCCCGCGCCCGGCTCGGAGAACAGCTGGCACCACGCGTCCTGGCCATTGAGGATGCGCAGCAGGTCCTCCTGCTTCTGGCGCTCGTTGCCGTGGGCCGCGATCGTCGGCGCGGCGAGCAACATGCCGAGCCCCGCGGGCGGTCCGATCGCACCGTGCTCGGCGATCGCGCTCGTCACGACCATCGCGAGGTCGCGGCCCCAGCCCTTCCCCCATGCGTCTTCGGGGAAGGTCGGCGCCGCGTAACCCGAGCGGGCGAGGATGTCCCACCACTCGGCCACGGTGAGATCCGGATCCCAGTTCTCCTCGAGCCACGCCTTGATCTCGGCGCGTACGTCTTCGGCGGTCGGAGTCGCCATCGATTCGTCCTTCTTCGGGGTGCAGCGAGAAAGCGCCAAGAGCGTACCCTTCGCCCTCTTGAGCGACGTTGCCGGGAGGCGCCCATGTCCCGTCGGATGACCCACGACGAATGGCGGGCGTTCGTCCGGACCGGCACCCGGACCGGCAAGCTCGCCGTCGCCCGCAAGGACGGCTCGCCGCACGTCGTGCCGATCTGGTTCGTGCTCGACGGCGACGACTTCGTCTTCACGACGAACGATTCGACCGTGAAGGGCAAGTCCCTGCAACGAGACGGGCGCGCCGCGCTGTGCATCGACGACGAGAATCCGCCGTTCGCGTTCGTCTCCGTCGAAGGCACCGCGCACACGAGCGAGGATCTCGAGGAGATGCTCGTGTGGACCAACAAGATCGGTGCCCGTTACATGGGTGCGGACCGCGCGGCGGAGTTCGGCCGGCGCAACGCGGTAGCGGGCGAGTTGCTCGTCCGGCTGACGCCGCATCGCGTCGTCGCCATCGACGACATGACCGGCTGATTCAGCGGCGCTCGACGCGCAACAGGCCGCGCCGGCCCGCGCGCCACGTCTCGATCACGAGGTGGTCCGGCGGGTCACCGATGCGGATCACGACGAGCTCGGTGAGATCGGCACGGAAGAGGTCGAAGGCGCCCTCGGGGACCTGCTCCGCGCTCTCGTGCAAATGAGCGACGTAGGCGTCGAACGCGGCGCCGGTGACGAGCTCGGCCCGGCCCGACAACTTCGCGTCGCCCTCGGCGAGCTCGGAATCGACGGTTGCGCTGTGCAGCGCGAACCGTGGGTCCTGCTTCAGGTCCGCGCCCTTGCGGGAATCCGGCATCGATCCCAGCCACAGGTCGCCGTTCCAGAAGTCGGCCTCGATGCCGCTGACGCGCGGTGAACCGTCGGCGCGCAGTGTGGCGAGCGTCTTGTGCTTGTAGGCGTCGAAGATGGACCGCGCCCGCGCCGCGAGCTCGGGAACCTCGTGTTCGACTTCGATCCAGCGCGCCATCAGGGGAGGAGTTCCAGCACCTTCTCGGACGGTCGCGCGATCACCGCGCGATCGCCGACGAACACGACCGGACGTTGCATCAGTTCCGGGTGCGCGAGCAGGACCTCGATGACCTGGTCGCGGGACGCGACGTCCGCCTTCGTGAGCCCGGCGGCCTTGAACTTCGCGTCGTCGGTCCGCACGAGCGCGTCGGGCTCGTCGTCGATTGCGTCGAGGATCGCGACGATCGTCTCCCGGTCGGGCGGCGTGTCGAGGTACCGCACGATGTCGGGATCGATGCCATAGTCGGTGAGGATCGCCAGCGCGCCCCGTGACTTCGAGCACGACGGATTGTGGAAGATACGCGCTGCGTCCATCGTCGTTCCTGTTCCTCCATCCCGCGGTGGAGTTGGTGGGAGTTGCCTCAGGCGAGTTGCGCCTCGAGCTGCGCTTCGAGTGCGTTGCGCTCGTCGCGCCGCGCCGCGTCGTTCGCCCAGTTCGAGAGCTCGTCGGAGTCGGTGTCGAGATCGTACGCCTCGTAGGTGTACGGCCCGCCCGTCTTCGACCGCACCGACGGATAGCGGTACAGCTTGCGAAACCCCTGCGCGTGCTCGGGCCCGGTCGTGATGCCGTCACCGGTCTGCTTCTCGAAGCCGTTGCCGATCTCGTGCAGCAGCACGCGCTGCGCGTAGGCGTCCGGTTGCGCGCACACATCCACCAGGGAGACGCCGGTTTGGTCGGGGCGGCCGGCGGTTGCGCCCGCGACCTGCAGGAACGTCGTCGGGAGGTCCTGGAACACCATCGTCGGCGCGGTGATGTCGGGACCGGCGGCGAAACCGGGCCCACGCACCAGAAGCGGGACGCGCAGTCCGACTTCGTAGGGTCCGGCCTTGGTGCCGGCGCCGCGGCGGCGATGCTCGCCGTAGTGGACGCCGTTGTCGCTCGTGAACACGACGATCGTGTTGGCGAGGACCTCCGGCGCCATGCCTTCGATGATCTGGCGGACCATGTCGTCCACGGCCGAGAGCTCGCTGCAGGCTGCCGCGGACGTCACGCTGGATCGTCCGCTTGTCGGCCGCGGTGAGCGGAGGGAGCGCCTGGATCCACGGCGGCTTGTCACTCACGTCGACCTCGTCGACGACGTGCCAGTCCAGGTCCGACCACTTCGTGCGGAGATCCTTGCGCGGGTTGAACGGCGTGTGCGGTTGGGTGGGCGTCACGATGCAGAAGAACGGACCGCCGCCGTCGATGAACGTGCCCGCGTCACGCGCGAGGTAGTCGCTGCTGTACACGCCGGGCTCGACGATCGTCGTTCCTTTGTTCACGTGCACGCGCGTGCCGTAGCCCTTGTCGTCGTAGATCAGTTCGCGCCACGTCTCGTAGCCGGCCGGCGCGTCGATGCCACCGTGACCATCCGTGTAGTTGATGTACTTGCCGAAGAAGCCGCAGCGGTAGCCGGCGTCGTGCATCCACGTGCCGATGCAGTTGTCATGGTCGACGAGCGTCGTTGCCGCGAACCCGATGCCGAGCTCGCCGTTGAACTTGGACATCTGCCCGGTCATCAGCCCGACCCGGCTCGGCTGGCACAGCGGCACGTTGCAGCGACCCTGCGTGAACGTGCGTCCGGGCTCCTGCACCAGGCGGCGCACGTTCGGCATGTAGCGCAACACGTCGTAGCGCATGTCGTCGGCGATCAGCAGCAGGATGTTCGGCCGGTTTCCTGCGCCGCCCGCGCCGGTCGTTGCGGTCGAACCGCGGGTCGACGACGTGCCCGAGGCAGAGCCGGACGAGCCGTCGTCACACGCGGCGAGCAACGCGGAGGTGGTGGTGAGGCCGAGGCCGAGCAGTCCGAGCGAACGAAGCGCTTCCCGCCGGCTCAGCGGTTGGCGCCCCGCTGACTGCTGGTCCTCCTCCCCCACCGTCAGGATGCTAGTGCTGCCTCGAGCAGATCCAGGTAGCGCGCACGGGACACGTCGACCGCGCCGAGCGACGCCAGATGGTCAGTCGTCCACTGCACGTCGAACAGCACCACGCCATCCGTTCGCAACAGTTCCACCGCGGCCCAGAGTGCGACCTTCGACGCGTTCGTGACCGAATGGAACATCGACTCGCCCGCGAAGAACCCACGGATGCGCACGCCGTACAACCCACCAACGAGCTCGTCTCCGATCCAGGTCTCGACGCTGTGTGCCCACCCCAACTCGTGCAACCGGCAGTACGCGTCGACGAACGACTCGTCGATCCAACCGTGCGGGCGGCGCGGATCGCCGCAGGCGCGCATCACCGCCTCGAAGGCGGTGTCGATTCGTATGTCGAACCGATCCAGGTCGCGCGTCAGCGACCGGCTTCGACGGAACCCGTCGACCGGGAGGATGCCGCGTGGATCGGGCGACCACCACGCGAGCACGCCGTCGACGCGCATCGGGAACAGGCCCTGGGCGTACGCACCGAGCAACGTCGCCGGTTCGAGGTCCCCACCGACCGCGACGATGTCACTTCCTCCCGACACGGCCTCGAGCATCGCGTATCCTGGCGGCGATGGGTCGTACATCGCACTATTGACCTGAGCAGGTCCGGCGCCGGCCGGCAATCGTCCGCGCCGCCCGTTCCCTCGTCGTCGCACTGCTCGCCGTCCGCTTCGTGGACGAGTGCGCGGGGTTCCTCCCGCACGGCGCGTTCGAGTCCTTCCGCACCGATCTCGGGCTGACGTACACCCAGGCGAGCATCGTGCTCGTGGCCGCCGCACCCGGCGCGATCGCAGGCAACGTCTTCTCTGTCCTCGCGGACTACCGCAGCCGGCGCGTGATCGCGTCCGGCGGCGCGTTCGGCTTCGCCGTCGCGCTCGCCGGTTACGCGGTCGCGCCAACCTGGATCGTGATGGCGGGCGCGTCGTTCCTGCTCGGCTGCGCGTCGAGCGCGATGTGCGATGCCACCGATGTCGCGCTCGTCGACGTCGCGGGTGACGAAGTACCGGCGGTCGTCTCGCGGCAGTTCATCTTCGGCGCGGTCGGCGACCTGTGCGGACCGCTGCTGCTGATCCTGGTCTCGTTGAGCGGCCTCAGCTGGCGCGTCGCGTTCGCGATGGGTGCCGGGACGGTGCTCGTCTACGGGAGCTGGCTCGTGACCTTCCCGTTCCCGCCGCCACCGGGGCGCGACGCACAGCACTCGGCACGCGACGGGCTGCGCCCGATCGTCCGCGATCCGCGAGTGTGGTACTTCGGCGTGCTCGCGATGCTGTTGTCGGCCTTGGACGAGGACGCGTTCGCCTTCCTCATCTCGTACCTCGAGCGGGACCACGGGCTGACCGCGGCCGGAGCGATCGCCGTCGGCGCGGCGTCCATCGTCGGCGCGCTCGCCGGATTCGTGACGACGAGCCGGCGCGGCTACCGGCCGCCCGCGCGCGCCATGCGCAACCAGATGGCGATCATCACCGCCTCGCTCGCCGTCGCCGTGCTCGTCGCGGACATCTGGTTGATCGTCGCCGCCGAGCTCGTCTTCGGCTTCGCCGTCGCGCGCTACTTCATCGCGCTCAAGACGCGCGTCGTGCGCCTGTACCCCGACCGGGTCGGGAGCGTGCAGGCAGTCGTGAGCACGATCGAGTACTCGGCGTTCCTGCTACCGGTGCTCGCGGGCCGGCTCTCCGACAGCGTCGGCGTACGCGCCGGCTTCGGCCTGTCGGCCGTGGTCGCGGGGTGCGCGCTCGGGCTGATCGTCGTGGTCGAACGGCGTCAGGCCAACAGCGAGCGGGCGATCTGACCGATCTGGATCTCGTCGGTGCCGGCGTAGATCTGGAGGACCTTGGCGTCGCGTGCGAGCTGCTCGACCTCGTATTCGGCCATGTACCCGTTGCCACCGAACAGCTGCACGGCCTCGAGCGCAACCTCCGTGGCCGCCTGCGCCGAGTACAGCTTCATCGCGGACGCTTGCGACAGCGTCATCGGCTTCCCCGCCTGCGACGCCTCGAGGAATCGGAACACGAGGTTCTCGACGTTGAGCCGCGCGACTTCCATCTTCGCGAGCTTGAGCTGGATGAGCTGGAACTCGCCGATCGGCTTGCCGAACTGCACGCGCTCCTTCGCGTAGGGAACGCAGAGCTCCATGCAGCGCTCGATGATGCCGAGCGCCATCGCCGCCACTCCCGAGCGCTCGATCGAGAACGTCGCCTTGGAGGCCTCGCGTCCTGCGGAGCCTCCGTACGCCTCTTCGCTCTCGCCCAGCAGGCGATCACGACCGACGCGGACGTCGTCGAGGAACAGCATGCCGGTAGGTGACGAGTGCAGCCCCATCTTGCGCAACGGCTTCGACTGCTCGAAGCCGGGCATGCCCTTCTCGAGCACGAACTGCACGACCTTCCGGTCTTCCGGCGGGTTGCCCTCGTCCAGCTTGCAGATGAACACGATCGTGTCGGCGTACGGGCCGTTGGTGATGAAGGTCTTCGAACCCTTCAACAGGTACTCGTCGCCGTCGCGGCGCGCGCGGTGGCCTGCATCGATCCGAACGCGTCGCTGCCGGAGTTCGGCTCGGTGATCGCCCACGCGCCGACCTTGTCGAGGGTGAGCAGGTCGAGTGCCCATCGTTCCTTCTGCGCGATCGTGCCCTTCGACATGATCGCGGTGGCGGTGAGCCCGACCGACACGCCGAGCGCGGTGACCATGCCGGGTGAGCACTTGCACAGCTCGATGATCGGCAGCAGCGTGAAGCCGCCACCACCGCCGCCGCCGCCACCACGCTCGATCTTCGTGCCGTTCTTCTCGGCCTCGATCCGGCGGGCGAACGAATCCCGCGCCATCGAGTCCATCCCGAACGTCTGGTACAGCTTGCGGAGCAGGTCGTACGGCGGTAGGTCGCCGTGCTCGAGTTCTTCGCGGTGCGGACGGATCTCGCTGTCCACGAACTGGCGGACCGCGTCCCGGATCATCTGGAGCTCTTCAGGCCACTCGTACATGGCCGCATCGTACGGGCCCGAGCGGACGGCGGTCAGAGAGTCGCCAGTCAGACAACGGCCATGTCGGCTTCATGCGGACGTCGTCGCGGAGTTCCAGCGATGTAACACGCACCGTCGATCATGTCCGCATGCCCGACCGCACTTTTGCGCTCGATGCCGGGATGGACGCGGCGATCGACGCCGAACTGTTCAGCAACCGGTCCCAGCTCTCGGTCGCGCGCACGCTTCCGATCCCGTTCGCGGCCGCGATCGCCGGCGTCGTGGGCCTCACTCGCCCGCCGTGCCCGATCGACCGCCGCTGGCAACGTGACGACACGGGACCGTTCGACCGCAGCGATCTCGCGTCCGCCCGCGCCCACGGACGCCTGCCGACGGGGCGCCGCGACACGCCGATCGAGATCGAGCTCGCGCCGTGGGCGGACGGCGTCACCGAGCTCGTGATCCGGCCGGACGTGCGCGCGCCTCATCGTTGGAGCGGGCGTCGGCGGCGGCGCTGGTACGCATCTGCGCACGCCGCCGCCGACGCGCTCCGCCAACAGATCATCGCGGCCCAACCACGCGTGCGGCAGCGTCGGGAATCCGGCGAGATCGTCGTGCGTCGTCGACTGGCCGGGTGAGCGGATCACCCGGGCCGTCCTTCGCCCCCCGGATGGACGGCCCGGGCGGATTCGCTGTCGACGTCGCCGGGTCGCACGCTCTGTCCCACATATGAACCGCATGCGAGCCATTTGTGGGACACGGTCGGCGGATACCTCGTGCCGTTCGCGAGTGCTTCAATCGACGTACCGAGCGGGAGTGCCGGCGCGTGGCTTCGGGAAAGGCCGGGTGGCGACCTACGGACGTACGAGACGCGCTGAACGCGTGATGCGCGGCGCAGGTTGCGGCCGCGGCGTCAGCCTCTGACAATGGTGCACATGCAGAAGGGAACAAGCGCGGAGGCACACGTTCACGTCGACGCGCCACCCGAGATCGTCTACGGCGTCGTAAGCGACGTGACACGGATGGGTGAGTGGAGCCCGGAGACCGTCAAGTGTGAGTGGCTCGATGGCGCGTCGGGGCCTGCCGTTGGGGCTCGTTTCAAGGGCACGAACAAGCGTGGCATCGCGAAATGGTCGACGAAGCCGACGGTGGTCGTCGCCGACCCAGGTCGGGAGTTCGCGTTCGAGGTCGGCACCGACGTCAGATGGACCTACCGATTCGATGCCGAGGGCACTGGCACGAGGCTCACTGAGTCGTTTGAGATGCTGCGCGACCTGCGCTGGTACTACGCATTCGTCGAGCGCTGGCTGATGAGGGTCAAGGATCGCCGAGCCGATCTGGAGCGCGGCATGACTGTGACGCTCGAGCGCATCAAGCGGGTCGTCGAACCTGAGGCTCGACTTGAACTGACGCTGCGCGGCAGTCTCGAACGCCGAACCGCGCGGACATGCTGCCGATCGTGTGCCGCTCCGTCGAGCGCATAGCGCGGCAGATATGGCGCGGGTGGACACTCGCACTACTGCGTGACAGTCGCAGTGACCAAGCGCTGCGCTCCTCCGAACCGGACGTCGTCGCGTCCCGGGAAGTAAGTCGCTCGTGCCTCGTCGGGACCGAAGTGGTCGACATCACCGAAGCCGTGCGAACGGAGCAGCTCCTCAATCTCCGCTGGCAGGAAGAGGCTGACGAACGGCTCTCCCACGTCTGCGGCAAACGATGCGAGCGCTGCGTCAGTCTCGGCTCCGATGCCGCTGAGCGCGTCCTTCGGCAAGTTGTAGGTCAGCACAATCCGCGTTCCCCTCGCGCAGCGGGACACCGTTGACAGTGTGGCGTTGATGGCATCGCACGTGAGATACATGGTGACTCCGAGCCACGAAAAGACGGCCGGGGCCGAGAAGTCGAACCCCACGGCACTCAGCCCGCTGCCTAGCGTTTGACGCTCGAAATCGACGGGCGCGAACACCAAGGCAGAAGGAGGGTGGATTCCGAGCAGGCGGAGGCGCTCGCGCTTCCATTCCTGCGTAGCCGGGTGGTCCACTTCGAAGACCCGAAGACCGCGACTCAGGAGGTCAGTTCGACGATACGCAAAGGTATCCAGGCCCGCTCCCAGAACGACGTATTGCCGAACGAGGGATTCGAGCGCTTCCTCGGTCACGTCCTCGGGCAGACGAGCCCGCACACACGCCCAGCGAGTAAACGCAACCAGGCTGTCCGGCGATAACCGCGCGACAAGTTCCTCACGGACCGCTACAGCGTCAGGACCGGCAAGTGCGAAGCTCACGTCGTCATCGAGTACCCATGGCGGCGGCTCATCGCGATGCGCAGCTCGCGCAACGGCCATCACCACGGCGGTACGGCTCGGGCCTTGCATTATCGAACCGCCGCCACAGCACACAGAATGCCCTGAATGATGCTGGTGGTGCGAGTACCGGTCGCGACTGTGCTCCTGCGCCGGTGACGGGTCAGCGCATCGGTGACCGCGTCGGGCGCGATCGGGGCCGGGCAGCAGCGTCTCGCCCATCAGGAACGCGTCGACCGCGGCCGCGCACGAGCGGCCCTCGGCGATCGCCCACACGATGAGGCTCTGGCCGCGGCCCATGTCGCCGCACACGAACACGTTGTCGAGGTTCGTGCGGAAGCTCGTCGTCGCGCGTCACGTTGCCGCGCTCGTTGAGCTCGACGCCGAGCTGCTCGAGCAGGCCCGGTCGCTGCGGACCGACGAAGCCCATCGCGAGCAGCACGAGCTCGCACGGCAGCTCGAAGTCGGTGCCCTCGACCGTCTCGAACGTCATGCGGCCGTCGACGATCTTCTGCTCGACCTCGTGCGCGCGCAGCGCGCGGAGGTTGCCGTCGTCGTCGCCGAGGAAGCACTCGGTGTTCACCGCGTAGACGCGCTCGCCGCCCTCTTCGTGCGCGGACGAGACGCGGTAGATCATCGGGTACGTCGGCCACGGCATCGACGTCGACGCGCGTCGTCGGGCGGCCGGGGCAGGATCTCGAACTGGTGCACGCTCGCCGCGCCCTGGCGGATCGCGGTGCCGAGGCAGTCGGCGCCGGTGTCGCCGCCGCCGATGATCACGACCTGCTTGCCCGCGGCCGAGATCGGCGGCTCGTCGAGGTCGCCCTCCTGCACGCGGTTGCCCCACGGCAGGTACTCCATCGCCTGGTAGATGCCGGCGAGCTCGCGGCCCGGGAACCGGCAGGTCGCGCCACGCGGTCGCGCCGCCCGCGAGCACGACCGCGTCGAACTGCTGCAGGTCGGCGACCGGCACGTTCTCGCCGACGTTCGCGTTCGTCTGGAACTGCGTGCCCTCGGCCTCCATCTGCGCGATGCGGCGGTCGAGGTGGCGCTTCTCCATCTTGAACTCGGGGATGCCGTAGCGCAGCAGGCCGCCGATGCGGTCGGCGCGCTCGAACACGGTGACGTCGTGGCCGGCGCGCGTCAGCTGCTGCGCGGCGGCGAGCCCGGCCGGGCCGCTGCCGACGACCGCGACGCGCTTGCCCGTCTTCGTCTCGGCGATGCACGGGCGCGACGTAGCCGTCCTCCCACGCGCGGTCGACGATCTCGACCTCGATCTGCTTGATCGTCACCGGCGGCTCGTTGATGCCGAGCACGCACGCGGCCTCGCACGGCGCCGGGCACAGCCGGCCGGTGAACTCGGGGAAGTTGTTGGTGGCGTGCAGGCGGTCGCGACGCCGCCTGCCAGCGGTCGCGGTACACGAGGTCGTTCCACTCGGGGATGAGGTTCCCGAGCGGGCAACCGGTGTGACAGAACGGGATGCCGCAGTCCATGCAGCGCGCGCCCTGCGTGCGCACCTTCTCCGCGCGGGAAGTCCTCGTAGACCTCCTTCCAGTCGAGCGACGCGCACCGGGATCGGCCGCCGCTTCGGCAGCTCCCGGTCGTACTTCATGAACCCGGTCGTCTCACCCATCGTCAGCCCGGCCGCCATGACTGCTTCGTCGACGTCGACGCCGCGTTCGATCGGCGTCGCGTTGGGCTTCGAGCACGCGCTTGTAGTCCTTCGGGAAGATCTTCGTGAACGTGCCGCACGTTGCTGCCACCAGTTCGACAGGATGCGTCTCGGCGACCGGCGAGCCGGTCACCTCCAGGTGCATGCGTGACGATCGCCGCGCAACCAGTCGACGTCTTCGTCGTCGAGCACGTCGAGGTCGACCATGTCGCGGTTCATGCGCAGGAACAGCGAGCGGTCGGGGTCGCAGCACGAACGCGAACCCGCCGCTCATGCCGGCCGCGAAGTTGCGGCCGGTCGGCCCGAGGATCACCGCGCGCCCACCGGTCATGTACTCGCACCCGTGGTCGCCGACGCCTTCGACGACCGCGGTCGCGCCGGAGTTGCGCACGCAGAACCGCTCGCCGACGACGCCGCGGATGAACACGTTGCCGCCGGTCGCGCCGTAGAGGATCACGTTGCCGGCGATGATGTTCTCCTCGGCGACGAACTTCGCGGTGCGCGGCGGGCCGCAGCACGAGCGTGCCGCCCGAGAGGCCCTTGCCGAAGTAGTCGTTGGCGTCGCCTTCGAGCCGCAGCGTGATGCCGCGCGGCACGAACGCGCCGAAGCTCTGGCCGGCCGAACCGTGGAACGTGAGGTCGATCGTGCCGTCGGGCAGGCCCGTCGCCGCCCCAGCGCCGCGTCAGCTCGGAGCCGAGCATCGTGCCGACCGTGCGGTTCACGTTGCGGATCGGCGTACGACTTGCGCAGCTGCCCCTCGCCGGTCGTCGAGCACGTCGCGCGGCGTCGGCGATCAGCTGCTGGTCGAGCGCCTTGTCGAGCCCGTGGTCCTGCGCCCGTCGAGCAGTAGAATCGTCTGCTCGTACTTGTTGACCGGGCGTCGCGAGGATCGGCGAGAGGTCGAGGCCGCGCGCCTTCCAGTGCTCGACCGCCTGGCGCACGTCGAGCATCTCGACGTGACCGATCGCCTCCTCGATCGAGCGGAAGCCCGAGCGCGGCGAGGTGCTCGCGCACCTCCTCGGCGATGAACTCGAAGAAGTTCACGACGAACTCGGGCTTGCCCGGAGAACTTCTTGCGCAGCTCGGGGTTCTGGGTCGCGACACCGACCGGGCACGTGTCGAGGTGGCAGACGCGCATCATGATGCAGCCGCTCACGACGAGCGGCGCGGTCGCGAAGCCGAACTCCTCGGCGCCGAGCAGCGCCGCGATCATCACGTCGCGGCCGGTCTTCAGCTGGCCGTCGACCTGCACGACGATGCGGTCGCGCAGCCCGTTCAGCAACAGCGTCTGCTGCGTCTCGGCGAGGCCGAGCTCCCACGGCGCGCCCGCGTGCTTGATCGACGTGAGCCGCGCCGCGCCGGTGCCGCCGTCGTGACCGGAGATCAGCACGACGTCGGCGTGCGCCTTCGACACGCCCGCCGCGACCGTGCCGACCCCGACCTCGGCGACGAGCTTCACGTGCACGCGCGCCCGGTTGTTCGCGTTCTTCAGGTCGTGGATCAGCTGCTTGAGATCCTCGATCGAGTAGATGTCGTGGTGCGGCGGCGGCGAGATGAGCCCGACACCCGGCGTGGAGTGCCGCGTCTTCGCGATCCACGGGTACACCTTGTGGCCCGGGCAGCTCGCCGCCCTCGCCCGGCTTCGCGCCCTGCGCCATCTTGATCTGCAGGTCGTCGGCGTTCACGAGGTACTCGCTCGTCACGCCGAAGCGGCCCGACGCGACCTGCTTGATCGCGCTGCGCCGCAAGTCGCCGTTCGGCGTCGCGGACGAAGCGGTCGGGGTCCTCGCCGCCCTCGCCGGTGTTCGAGCGCGCGCCGAGCCGGTTCATCGCGATCGCGAGGTTCTCGTGCGCTTCCTTGCGAGATCGAGCCGTAGCTCATCGCGCCGCGTCGAGAACCGCTTCACGATCTCCGCGACCGGCTCGACCTCGTCGATCGGCACCGGCGGCGCGCGCGCCGGTCTCGCAGCTCGAACAGGCCGCGCAGCGTCGCGAGGCGGCGCGACTGGTCGTCGACGAGCTTCGTGTACTGCTTGAAGACGTCGTAGCGGCCCGATGCGCGTCGAGTGCTGCAGCTTGAAGACCGTCTCCGGGTTGAAGAGGTGGTACTCGCCTTCGCGCCGCCACTGGTACTCGCCGCCGACCGGTCAGCTCGCGGTGCGCGAGCTCCTCGGGCCGGTCGGGGTACGCGATGTTGTGGCGGCGCCGCGACCTCGTCGGCGATCACGTCGAGGTCGATGCCCTCGATGCGCGACGCGGTGCCGGTGAAGTACTCGTCGACGAGCGCCTTCTGCAGCCCGACCGCTTCGAAGATCTGCGCGCCGGTGTACGACGCGACGGTCGAGATGCCCATCTTCGACATCACCTTGAGGATGCCCTTGCCCGCGGCCTTCACGTAGTTCTTGACGGCCTTGCGCTCGGTGAGGCCGCGTCAGCACGCCTTCGCGGCACAGGTCGCGGATCGTGTCGAACGCGAGGTACGGGTTGATCGCGCCCGCGCCGTACCCGAGCAGCAGCGCGAAGTGATGCACCTCGCGCGCCTCGCCCGTCTCGACGACGAGCCCGACGCGCGTGCGTGTCTTCTCGCGCACGAGGTGGTGGTGCACCGCGGCGGTGATCGAGCAGCGCGGGGATCGGCGCGTTCTCGGCGTCGGCGTAGCGGTCGGAGAGGATGACGAGGTTCGCGCCGTTCGGCGATCGCCTCGCTCACCTGCGTGCGCACGTTGTCGATCGCCATGCGCAGACCCTCGCCGCCCTCGGCGACCGGGTAGTGGCAGTAGACCGTGAACGGCGTGAAGCCCGGGCACCGCGGACTCGCCGTCGTCGATGTAGCGCAGCTTGGCGAGGTCCTCGTTGGTGAGGATCGGCGTCGGGCACACGATCTGGCGGCACGACTCCGGCCGTCGGGTCGAGCAGGTTGCCCTCGGGCCCGATCGTCGAGTTGAGCGACGTGACGAGCGCCTCGAAGTTCGCGTCGAGCGGCGGGTTCGTGACCTGCGCGAACAGCTGCTTGAAGTACTCGTAGAGCATGCGCGGCCGGTCGGAGAGCACCGGCACCGGCGTGTCGGTGCCCATCGAACCGAGCGACTCGACCGCGTTGCGCGCCATCGGCGCGATGATCAGCCGCAGGTCCTCTTCGGTGTAGCCGAACATGCGCTGCTGCTGCACCGCCGAGCTGTGCTGCGGCACGAGCGGGAACTGCGGCGGCAGGTCGTCGAGGTGCACGAGGCCCGCGTCGAGCCACTCCTGGTACGGGTGCTGCGCGGCGAGCTCGGCCTTGATCTCCTCGTCGGGGATGATGCGGCCCTGCGTCGTGTCGACGAGGAAGATCTTCCCCGGCTCGAGCCGGCCCTTCTTCACGATCTTGGCGGGCGTCGACGTCGAGCACGCCGACCTCGCTCGCCATGATCACGAGGTCGTCGTCGGTGACCCAGTAGCGCGACGGGCGCAGGCCGTTGCGGTCGAGCACCGCGCCGATCACCGTGCCGTCGGTGAACGCGATCGACGCCGGGCCGTCCCACGGCTCCATCAGCGACGCGTGGTACCGGTAGAACGCCTTGCGCGCGCGCGTCCATGCGACTCGTGGTTCTCCCACGCCTCCGGGATCATCATGAGGATCGCGTGGTGCAGCGGCCGGCCGGCGAGGTTGAGCAGCTCGAGCGCCTCGTCGAAGCGCGCGGTGTCGGACGCGCCGGGCGTGCAGATCGGGAACACGCGCTCGAGGTCGCCGGGCAGCAGGTCGCTCGCCATCACGCCTTCGCGGGCGCGCATCCAGTTCTCGTTGCCCTGCACCGTGTTGATCTCGCCGTTGTGCGCGAGCATCCGGTACGGGTGCGCGAGCGGCCAGCTCGGGAACGTGTTCGTGCAGAAGCGCGAGTGCACGAGCGCGAGCGCGCTCTCGAAGCGCTCGTCGCGCGAGATCGGGGTAGAAGCTCGCCGAGCTGGTCGGGCGTGAGCATGCCCTTGTAGACGACGACCCGCGCGCTGACAGCGACGGGAAGTACGCGTCGGTCTCGTGCTCGATGCGCTTGCGCGCGATGTACACGTGGCGCTCGAGGTCGTCGCCGGCGAGCCCGTTCTTGGCGACGAACACCTGCGCGAAGGCGGGCATCAGCTCGCGGGCCGATCGCGCCCGGCACGTCGGCGTCGACCGGCACGTCCCGCCAGCCGAGAACGGTGAAGCCCTCGTCGGCGAGCACCTTCTCGACGGCGTCGCGTCGTCGCGTCGACGTCGGTCGGCGGGCACGAACGCGATGCCGGTCGCGTACGCGCCCGCGGGCGGCAGCGTCGAAGTCGACGACCGCCCGGTAGAAGCGGTCGGGCATCTGCACGAGGATGCCGGCGCCGTCGCCGGTGTCGGGCTCGGCGCCGGCCGCGCCGCGGTGGTTCAGGTTGCACACCGCGGTGAGCGCCTGGTCGACGATCGCGTGGCTCTTGCGGCCCTGCATGTCGACGACGAACCCGACGCCGCACGCGTCGTGCTCGAAGCGAGGGTCGTAGAGCCCCTGGGCGTGGGGCAGATCGCGATTGCGCATTCGGGGTCGTCCCCAGTGTCGTCAGTTCGTGGGCGGGCGGTCAGTCCCGTTCGAGCGCCTCGCAGGGAGGAACCCGGCTGGGAGTGGCCACCGCGGGACGACATTGGCCCGACGGCGGAGCGTCAAAAGTGTAGCGGGCGCCCGCGCCGCGGGCGGCCCGACTTTTCGGTGTTCTGACCACCGCCGGCCGGCGGTTGCCGGGCCCGATCCTCACGTGCGACCGTGCGCGGATGGACCTCACCACCGTCGCCCCCGCGTTCGTCGAGATGGCGCACCGGATCGTCTGGTGCTCGGCCGCGACCGTGGATGGTCGTGGCCGCCCGCGCTCACGCATCCTCCACCCGGTCTGGGACTGGGACGGCACGCAGCTCACGGGCTGGATCGCGACCTCGCCGACACCGATCAAGCGCGCGCACCTCGAGGCGCACCCGTATGCGTCGCTCACCTACTGGGCACCGAACCACGACACGTGTACGGCCGAGTGCAGTGCCGAGCTCGTGTACGACGACGACACGCGCATCCAGGTATGGGAACGGTTCGTGTCCGCGCCCGAGCCGGTGGGTTACGACCCGTCGATCATCCCCGTGTGGACGAGTCCGATCGCGGAGTCGTTCGTCGCGATGCGGCTCACGCCGTGGCGGTTGCGGGTGATGCCCGGCGAGGTCATGACCCAGGCCCGCGCCGACCTCCTGCTCACCTGGCCCGCGTGAACAACTCGACCATCTGATTGGTGTTCTGTGCACCGCTGCGGTGCACAGAACGACTAAGAGATGGTGGAGAAGACGACGCGCGCGATCTCGATGTCTTCGCGGGCTTCGATGACGAGGACTTCTCCGACGGGGAGATCTTCCGTGGCGGCGTCGCGCACGTCCGGCGCGTGCTCGCCGACGCCACCCGTGAACACGATCGCATCGATGCGGCCGCCCGCGCTCGCGGTCATCGCGCCGATCTCGCGCCGGAGCTGGTGGATGTAGACGGCGAACGCGAGCATGGCGCCTTCGTCGCCTTCGGCCCGGCGGTGCAGCACCTCGCGCATGTCGCCGGTGCCGGCCAACCCCTTGAGACCCGACTCCTCTTCGAGCGCGTGCTGCACCGGGCCGAGCGAGAGGCCGCCGTACTGCTGCACCCACAGCACGACGCCGGGATCGATGCTGCCGGCACGCGTCGCCATCACCAGACCCTCGAGTGGTGTCATCCCCATCGTCGTGTCGACGCTCTTGCCGCCGCGCACCGCGCAGAGTGACGCGCCCGCGCCGAGGTGCGCGGTGACGAGCGCGAGGTCCTCCGGCGTGCGGCCGAGCCGGGCCGCGGCGGTGCGCGACGCGTACGCGTGGGAGAGGCCGTGGAAGCCGAACCGCCGCAGCGGCCACGTGTCGCGCCACTCCTTGGGCAGCGCGTAGGTCGCGGCCGCGGCGGACATCGTCGTGTGGAACGCGGTGTCGAAGCAGGCGACGTGCGGGATGTCCGGCAGCACGTCGCGCGCATCGCGGATCAGCTGCGAGCGCGCGCGGCTGGTGCAGCGGCGCGAGCGGCGTGAGCGCGCCGAGCCGGTGCATCACGTCGTCGTCGATGATCGCCGCGTCGGTGAACTCGGTCCCGCCGTGCACGACCCGGTGCCCGACCGCGTCGATCCCGTCGACCGACGCGACGAACGCGGCCAGGTCGTCTGCGTCCGACTGCGCCACGACGTCGTCCCCGTCGAGCACCCTCAGCTTGAGGCTGCTCGACCCCGCGTTCACCACCAAGATGCGCATCCGCACTCCGCTCACCGGTTTCGGCGACGATCGGCGACCGGAACGGTCGCCATATGTCGCAAAAACCTTCGTTGGCAGCCTGTCAGCCGGGCCAGGTCCAGTTGCGGACTTCGGGCAGGTCCTCACCGAACTCGCGCGTGTAGCTGTGGTGACGGGTGCGCACGTCGATCATCTGCTGCCGGAGACCGGCCGCGCGCGCACCGAGGCCCGGCACGCGGTCGATGACGTCCATCACCAGGTGGAACCGGTCGAGGTCGTTCATCACCACCATGTCGAATGGCGTGGTGGTCGTGCCTTCCTCGATGTAGCCGCGCACGTGCATGTTGTCGTGGCCGTGCCGCCGGTAGGTGAGGCGATGGATCAAGTACGGGTAGCCGTGGAACGCGAAGATGATCGGTTTGTCGGCCGTGAAGATCGTGTCGAACTCTCGGTCGTCGAGCCCGTGTGGATGCTCACGCTCCGGCTGGAGGCGCATCAGGTCGACGACGTTGACCACTCGTACCGCGAGGTCGGGGAGGTGCTCGCGCAACATGCTCACCGCCGCGAGCGTCTCGAGCGTGGGCACGTCGCCCGCGCACGCCATCACGACGTCGGGTTCACGCGTGCCGTCCGCGCTCGCCCAGTCCCAGATACCGAGGCCACGCGTGCAGTGGAGCACGGCGTCGTCGATCGACAACCACGTCGGCTGCGGCTGCTTCCCGGCGACGATGACGTTGACGTAGTCGCGCGTCCGCAGGCAATGGTCCGCGACCGAGAGCAGGCAGTTCGCGTCAGGCGGTAGGTACACGCGGACGACGCTCGCCTTCTTGTTGAGGACGAGGTCGAGGAAACCCGGGTCCTGGTGTGTGAAGCCGTTGTGGTCCTGGCGCCACACGTGCGACGTCAGCAGGTAGTTCAACGACGAGATGCTGCGGCGCCACTCGAGCTTGCGCGCGGTTCTCCAGCCACTTCGCGTGCTGGTTGAACATCGAATCGATGATGTGCGTGAACGCTTCGTAGCAACTGAAGAAGCCGTGCCGGCCGGTGAGCAGGTAGCCCTCGAGCCAGCCTTCGCACGTGTGCTCGCTGAGGATCTCCATGACGCGGCCGTCCCGCGCCAGGTGCTCGTCCACCGGCAGGATCTCGGCCTGCCACACCTTGTCGGTCGCTTCGTACACCGCGTCGAGCCGGTTGGACGCGGTCTCGTCCGGGCCGAACAGCCGGAAGTTCTGGAATTGCTCGTTCTCGCGGAACACGTCACGGAGGAACCGGCCGAGCAAGCGTGTCGCTTCTGCCTCCGGCGTCCCGTTGCGCTCGATCGCAACGCCGTAGTCGCGGAAGTCCGGGAGATCGAGGTCGCGCAGCAGCACGCCGCCGTTCGTGTGCGGGTTCGCGCACATGCGGCGCGGGCCGTTCGGCATCCAGTCGACGACGAACGGCTGCGGCGCACCGTCGTCGTCGAACAGCTCGCCGGGGCGGTAGGAGCGCATCCACGCCTCGAGCATCGCGAGGTGGTCCGGGTTGGTGCGCACCTCGGCGAGCGGCACCTGGTGCGCGCGCCACGTGCCTTCGACGGGGAGGCCGTCGACGAACGCGGGGCCGGTCCACCCCTTCGGCGTCCGCAACACGATCATCGGCCAGCGCGGGCGCGTTCCGTCACCCGCGTCACGTGCCGCGCGTTGCAGCTGCCGTATGTCCCCGAGCGCGCGGTCGAGCGTCGCCGCGAGCTGCTGGTGGACGAGCGCAGGGTCGTCGCCCGCCACGAGGTAGGGCGTCCACCCGTGTCCTTCGAAGAACCGCGTCAGCTCGTCTTCGCTGATGCGCGCGAGCACGGTGGGGTTGGCGATCTTGTAGCCGTTGAGGTGCAGGATCGGCAGCACCGCGCCGTCGCGCACGGGATCGAGGAACTTGTTCGAGTGCCAGCTCGTCGCGAGCGGACCGGTCTCGGCCTCGCCGTCGCCCACGACACACGCGACGACGAGGTCGGGGTTGTCGAACGCGGCGCCGAACGCATGCGTGAGCGAGTAGCCGAGCTCGCCGCCTTCGTGGATCGAACCCGGGATCTCCGGCGCCACGTGACTCGGCACCCCACCCGGGAACGAGAACTGCCGGAACAAGCGGGCCATCCCGCGCTCGTCGCGCGGGATGTCGCGGTACACCTCGGAGTACGTGCCTTCGAGCCAGCAGTTCGCGTGGATCGCGGGCCCACCGTGGCCGGGACCGATGACGAACATCATGTCGAGCTCGTCCCGTGCGATGCAGCGGCTCAGGTGCGTGTAGAGCATGTTCAAGCCCGGCGTCGTGCCCCAGTGCCCGAGCAGCCGCGGCTTGATGTGCTCCGGCGCGAGCGGGTCCCGCAGGAGCGGGTTCGCCATCAGGTAGATCTGGCCGACCGCGAGGTAGTTCGCCGCCCGCCAGTGCGCATCGAGGTGCGCGAGCTCGTCGTCGGAGAGGGGCTTGTCGGTCAGGGAATCCATCCCCATCGGACTACCCGAGGAGCCCGGCCTCGACAACCGCGACGGGGTTACTTCTTCGTGCCGGCGACCACGAAGTACAGGAGGGCGTAGACGAACCGGCCGTGCGAACGGGCCCGCTCGACGCCTTGCGTCCACTCCGCGGCGTCCGGGTCGGCGAAGTGCTCGCGCCAGTAGTCGATCCACGTGGGGAGGCCGAAGGCGGCGTCGACATCGGTCAGCACCAGCGGAAACGCCTCGACCGTGACGTTGTGCAGATCCGAGGCGGCGAACAGGTCCGGCAATGCGCGCGCGAGCGTGCCGTTGCGAGAGCCGACGTCACGTCGCAACCGGCGGACCCGATCCACGAGCTCCCGCCGGACGCCGGGAAGGTGGATCACGAGCGATCCCTGGTCCGGGTCGGCGACGACGACCCGGCCGCCCGGCTCGACGACGCGGATCATCTCGTCGAGCGCCGCGCCCGGATCGGCGAGGTGCTGGAAGACCCGGTCCGCACGAGCCCCGGCGAACGCACTGCGACCGAAGGGGAGAGCACCCGCCGAAGCGCGCACGACGTCGGCGCCGCGCCCGCGTGCCGTCGCGCACATCGCCATCGAGGCATCGACGCCGATCGAGGCGCGGTGCGACGCGAACAGGTCGTGGCCGGTGCCGCTCCCGACATCGAGGACGACGCCCGCGCTCGGGAGCAGCTCGTACGTGCGCCGCTTGTATGCGGCGATCTGCGGCCAGGTGTCGATGGCGTCCTGCCATGCGACCGCCCCGTCGATGTCGCGGGCCGCGTCCACGTTCGAGTAGGTATCGCTCACTGGAGCCTCGTCGATTCGTAGAAGGCGACCGCGGCAGCGGTCGCGACGTTCAAAGAGTCGACATCGGGCCGCATCGGGATGCGCACGCGCACGTCTGCGGTCGCGAGTGCGGTGTCGGACAAGCCGGGCCCTTCGGCACCGAGCACGATTGCGGCGCGTGCGGGCCACTCCACCTCGGCGAGCGGCATCGCGTCCGCCGACGGCGTCAGGGCGAGCAACGTGAACCCGGCGGTGCGCAGTTCGGAGAGGCTGGTGTACCGCGTCCACGGCACCGTGCAGACGTGGCCGATGCTCACGCGCACGCACCGGCGGTACAACGGGTCGGCGGACTCCGGGTCGAGCACGACGGCGTCGAGCCCGAACGCGGCCGCGTTGCGGAACAGGACGCCCAGGTTCTCGTGGTCGTTCACCCGTTCGCACACCGCGATCCGGGCGGCCCCGGCGACCACGGCCTCGAGTGGCGGGAGCGGCCAACGGTCGACGGCGGCGACCGCGCCGCGGTGCAGGTCGAAGCCGACGACCCGGCGGAGCACCGCGGGGTCGGCCACGTACACCGGGACCCCGAGCGGTTCGAGCCGCGGCCCGAGGGCCGCGAGCTGCTTCGGTGTCACCAGGGCCGAGCGGAGGCGCCGGCCCGAGCGCACGACGGTCTCGATGACGTGCGGGCTCTCGGCCACGAAGAAGCCGGCGGCCGCTTCCACGCCGCGGCGGAGCTCGGGATCGCGCAGATCGACGTAGTCCGCGATGCGGCGGTCCGTGGGATCGCTGATGTGCTCGAGATGGGTCATCGGGTGCCGTTGGGGCGCGTGGGGAAGCGATGCAGGCCGATCGTCCGGCGCGATTGCGGATTTCGCGCGGTGTGCGACCTGCGGGAACAGCACAAACTCACGCACCGCGAACGGAACCGTCTCAACAGGGTCTCATGCGCCGCCGATACCGCCAAGTACACGGGAACTCGCGGGGAGGGGATTTGAGCCAGGCCGCCGCGTCGAGGCCGGTCCGGTCTCGCCGGGCCGCCGAGCAGGCGACGAAAACCAGGGCGGGCGCACCGGCTTCGGTCGAAGCCGCGCTGCGGAAGTTGCGCGTCATCGCGACGGTCCTGGTTGCGATTCGTCTGTTCTCGATGTCAGAGACGCGCGACCTCTTGTCGTGGCCGTGGCTCCTCGCGATCGCGTCGGCGTTCGCCGCCGTCAACCTTGTGTCGCTCACCGGGCAGGGCCGGTCCGGGCGGACGGCGGTCCTGCTCGATGCCGTGCAGCTCATCGCGGACACCACGCTCGTGCTCATGGTGCTGTGGCTCGGCAAGGACGACCCGAACTCCGCGGACTGGGCGATCCTCATGCTGCCGGTGCTGGAGGGCGCCATCCGCTTCCAGGCCGTCGGCGCCCTCGTGAGCTGGGCCGCGATCGCGGTGGGCTACATCGGGTGGAACGTCCTCAACCACGGCGCGCTCTTCGACCGTCGAAGTCGCACAGCGCCTCGCGGTCGTGTTCCTCGTCGCGGTACCGAGTGGAATGCTCGCCACGCATCTGGTCGAAGAGATCGCGGCGTATCGCCGTGAGCGCGACGAAGCCGAGCGCCGCAACGCGCTCCTCCGCGCCGCGGCGCTCGGTGGCCGCCGGAGCACGAGCCTCGACGTGGACGAGGTGCTCGACACGCTGCGCACCACCGTCGGTCAGATGGGCTTCACCGACCCCGCGGTGTTCGAGATCGAAGTGATGTCGAGCAGCCGGCTCGTGGCCCGCCCCGTCCGCTACTCGCGCCGGGTGCTCGGCATCCCTCCCGGCGACCCCCGCATCCGCGCCGCGGCACGCGCGCGCGATGCCGGCGGACCGGTGGTGTGGCCACCGCCGTCGAACCCGGTCACCAACCGCGGCCTGCTCGCAGAGGACAAACCACCGGCCGACTACCCCGTGCTCGTGTCGGTACCCGTCGCGATCGCCAAGACCGGCGTGGTGATGCTCACCGCCCGCTGGCCCCACCCCGGCGCGCCACCCGCGTCGCAGTGCGAAGGCCTCGAGCTGTGCGCAGCTCAAGCGGGCGCATCGCTGCGCAACGCGCAGGTGCACCAGGAACTGGAAGTGCTGAAGGACGAGCTCGCGCACGAAGCGGCGCACGACGCGTCTGACCGGCCTCGCCAACCCGCGCCGGTTCCACGAGCGGCTCGAGCGCGTCTGCGGCAAGGGCCGGCCCGGCGAGCTGGTGGCGGTCCTCTTCCTCGACCTCGACGGGCTCAAGCAGGTCAACGACGTGCACGGCCACTCCGTCGGCAACCAGCTCTTGGCCGCGGTCGCGGCCCGGCTCGGCAATTGCGCCCGCTTCGGCGACCTCGTCGCGCGCATGGGTGGCGACGAGTTCACGATCATGCTCACGCGCCTGTTGAGCCCGGTGCCGGCCTACGAGGTCGCCGACCGGATCTGCGAGGTCCTGCGCGAACCGTTCGTCTTCGAGGACCGGACGATCTCGATCTCGACCAGCATCGGCATCGCCGTCGCCCCCGCCGACCGGGCCGACCCCGGCGACCTCGTGCGCCGCGCGGATGTCGCGATGTACCAGGCCAAACGGCAGGGCAAGGCGGGCTGGTCGATGGACCCCGGCTTCCTCGAGCCGATGATCGACCCGTCCTGATCACGAAAAACCTCAGGTTTTTCCGGCAGAATCCGCGCATCCGGCCCGCGGAAGTGCAAGCATGCGGGCGCAATTCCGCACGCCGCTTGTATGGAGGCCCTGTGAATCGAAGCCAGCTGCTCAACGCGTTCGCCGAACGCATCGACGTGAGCCGCAAGGAAGCCGACGCGGCGTTGTCGTCGCTCCTCGAGCTCATCACGGAAACCGTGGCGCGAGGAGAGGACGTCGCGATCTCCGGCTTCGCGAAGTTCCGGCGGATCGACCGCCCGGCCCGTATGGCTCGGAACCCAGCGACGGGCGAACAGGTGAAGGTCGCGGCGAAGCGCGTCGCGCGCATCACCCCGCTCAAGGGGTTCAAGGACGCGGTGTTGTCGGGCAAGGCGCCCGCGCGCAAGAGCACCGCGAAGAAGGCCCCGGCCAAGAAGGCGCCCGCCAAGAAGGCAGTCGCGAAGAAGGCCCCGGCCAAGAAGGCGCCGGCCAAGAAGACCGCCAAGCGTCGCTGAACTCGAAGTGCGCGAGGAACGGGCCCGGGCCGAGATGCCCGGGCCCGTTCGCGCGCTCGAGCTGCATCGCGTCCGGCTCCCGCTCGTTCGTGCGTTCCGGACGGCGCGGAGCACGACGACGCACAAGGACGCGTTGCTCGTGCGGGCGGTCACCGACGACGGCGCCGGTTGGGGTGAGTGCGCGGCCGAGACGACACCGGCGTACTCGGGTGAGACGCTCGACGGCGCCCGAGTCGTCATCCGCGACCACCTGGCGCCGCGCGTGTTCGCGGGGCGCGACTTCACCGACGTGCGAGGCAACCACTTCGCCAAGTACGCGGTGGAGACGGCGTGCCTGGACGCGCGGCTGCGGGCGTCGGGCGAGTCGTTCCGATCGTGGCTCGCGCCCACCCGCGTCGGTGCGCTCCGGACCCGAGTCCCGGCGGGTGTCGCGATCGGCATCACCACCGACGCACGCGAGCTGCGCGAGCTCGCGGCCGCATACGTCGCGGCCGGCTACCGCCGGCTCAAGTGCAAGATCGAGCCCGGTGCCGACCACGCGGTCGTCGCCGCGGTCCGGGCGGAAGTCGGAGACGCGATCACGCTCGCCGTCGACGCGAACGGCGCGTACGACCTCACGCAGTCGGATGCGCTCACCGCGCTCGACGAGTTCGGCCTCCAGTGCATCGAGCAGCCGTTCTCACCCGATTCGCTGCGCGATCACGCCGCACTCGCGTGCGGGCTGCAGACCCGCGTGTGCCTCGACGAGAGCATCACCGGTACGGGCGCCGCGATGGACGCGATCGTGTGGCAGGCGTGCGACATGGTCAACATCAAGCCCGGCCGCGTCGGCGGAGTGGACGTCGCGCGGACGGTCCACGACCTCTGCGTCGTCGCCGGCGTTCCCGCGGTGATCGGCGGCATGCTCGAGACCGGCGTCGGCCGCGCCGTGAACATCGCGCTCGTGTCACTGCCGGGCTTCACCGAGGCCGGAGACCTGTCGGCATCCGACCGGTACTTCGCCGAGGACCTCACCGAACCGTTCGTGCTCGACGGCGGCCAGCTCGCGGTGCCCGCCGGCCCCGGCATCGGCGTGACGCCGCGGCCGGAGATGTTGCGTCGCTACACAGTGGCGCGCGAAGTGCTGACGCCGCGCTCGAGGCCCCGGGACCTCTACCGCGGCGGGCGCCGGACGAGGACGATCGAGTCCTCCGGTGCGTCGGGATCGAGCCGCATCAGGATCGGATCGGAGAACGGCGGTTCCCCCGAGTACTCCTGGACGATCGCGACCTCTTCGTCGCGCGGGCCCTCGAGCGCGTTCGCGACGCCGAGGAGACCGGCGGCGAGCACGGTGCCGGTTGCGGTCTCCTTGAACTTGTGGATGCCGCGCTTCTCGGTCGACGCGTCTTCGTCGTCGTCGTTCACCATGCGCCGCCCAGGGTAACCCTGCTCCGCGGGGACCCAGGTCGCGACCGGATCGGCGTCGCCCGCGCCTTCGACCGCGAGGCCGACGACCGACTCGGGTGTCGGCGCCAGGTTGGTGAGCACCCAACCCTCGGCGGACACCGGCCCGGAACGAGGACGCACCAACCCGTGGCCGGTCGCCTTGCCGAAGGCTTCCTTGATCGTCCAGGCCCGGAGGAACGCATCGAGCCGCGCCGCGGGCGGTCGCGCGCGCCACTCGACGAGCTCGTCCGGTGCGAAGACGCGCGCCGCGAGCCGGTCGAGGTGGCGGCGGTCACGCCGCCACTCGACGTCGACCCCGACTGCACCCCGGTCGATCGCGATCGCGACGACGGCGATGCCGCCCGAGTGCGACAGGCTGAACGAGCACTCATCCGCGTGCACGACCGCGGGCTTGCCGTGCCCCGGATCACCGCAATGCCGGCACGTCCGGTCGAGTCGGACCGCGGCCGGATCGCGTCCGAGGGCTGCGCCCAAGAGCTCGCGCACCGCACCGTGCGCGACGACGTAGCGGCGGCGCGACGACCCCGCCGCGCGCGCCGCGGCCGCGAGCCGTTCGTGTTCGTCGAGCGTGCCGGCGAGCGCGGTCACGACGGCGTCAGGCTGGTCGAGGTCGATCGTGAACAGCCGCACCGCCGGAGAGGTGGTCACAGACGGGCGAGCGTACCGACGAGCCGGTCGACGAGCGCGCCCGCGACGGTGCGGAAGCTGCTACGAAGACAGCGTGCTCACGATCGCAACCGACGCGCACCGCCGGCACCATCCGCACGAGCCGATCCACGACGGCGGCCGGCTGGTGCCGCCGCCGGAGGTCCCGGAGCGGGCCGAGCGCATCCGGGCCGCGATCGTGGACGCCGGTCTCGGCGAGATCCGCGAACCCGACGAGTTCGGACCGGAACCGGTGCTACGGGTGCACACCACCGAATACGTCGAGTTCCTCGAGACCGCGCACGCACGCTGGTGCGCAGCGACCGGGAGCCCCCGGTCCGCGGAGGCAGTGCCCTACGCGCGCCCGATCCGCGACCAGCCGCACGAGGACGCGCCCCACGTCATCTCCGAGCTCGGTTGGTTCTCGCACGACTCGGACCCGATCCTCGACGGCACCTGGGAAGCCGCGACCGCGGCCGTCGACGTCGCGCTCGAGCGCACTGCGGGCGGTCGCAGAGGAGGGCGAGTCCACCGCGTACGGGTTGTGCCGGCCGCCCGGACACCACGCGGCCGCGGACTCGTTCGCGGGCTACTGCTACCTGAACAACGCCGCGATCGCCGCGCAGGCATGGGTCGATCGGGGCGCGCGCGTCGCGATCCTCGACGTCGACTTCCACCACGGCAACGGCACGCAGCAGTTGTTCTACGACCGCGACGACGTGCTGTTCGTGTCGCTGCACGCCGATCCGGTGGACGACTACCCGTACTTCCTCGGGAACGCGTCGGAGAAGGGGTGGGGCGCGGGCGAGGGCTACAACCGCAACTATCCGCTCCCGCCGGGAACCGCGTGGAGTGCCTATGCGCCGGCGCTCGAAAGCGCGATGGACGTCATCACGAAGTTCTCGCCGGACGGTCTCGTCGTTTCGCTCGGCGTCGACACCGCGGCCGAGGACCCGGACAGCTTCCAACTCGTCGTCGACGACTACCCCCGCATCGGCACCGCGATCGCGCGTGCCGCCGCACCGACGGTGTTCCTGCAAGAAGGCGGCTACGCGCTCGACGTGCTGGGCCGCAACGTCGTCGCCGTACTGCGCGCCTTCGCCGACGAACGCGCGTGACCCCGAACCCACATGAGCTGCCTCACCAGAGCTGCCGGATCGACCATTGGTCGGGCGTGACGGTGCGGCGGAACGGGACGCGTTCGCTGGGCTTGAAGGCGATCATCACCGCTTCGCCGCGCCCGAGCTTGATCCACTCCGAGTGCAGCGGACGGTCGGCACCGAGGAACTCGACGTAGTGCACGCCGGATTCGAGCGGGTACCACGCGGGTCCCGGGAGAATCTGATAGAGCCGTCCGCGCGGGATGCCGTCGACGCGCACGGTGATCGCGTTCCATCCGAACGCAGACGCCCAGCCGCGAAACGGGTTGTACCAACCATGGACGATCAATCCGGTGGCGCCCGCGCGCTGGCGCTTGACGCGCCGGAGACCACGCGGCTCGCGCATGTAGATGTCCACGAGCGATACCCCCCACATCTCCCCGGAGCACGTGTTCGCTCGAGCCAGAGGCGGCGCAGCCGGGACGATCGCCGCGCCTCCGCACCGTGCCTGCGCGGGGATGGGATGTCAAGCACCCGCCGCCGATCGTGACGTGAATCTCTCCGGAGTTCACCGAGCGGCGGCGTGCGCTCACTCGTCGAGCGGCACCGAGCGCATGCGGAAGAACGGTGCGACCAGCAGGATCTCCGGATCTACCTGACCTTGCCAGTCGTACGCGGCGATCTCGGCGGCGGTCCGCCGTCCTGACGAGGCGCGAATGAATTCGAACTGCGACGTCTCGAGCGTTGCGATCGGATCACCTGTTCCTGCGATCGCTTCACCGCGCTCGGTGACGACGCGCAGTGCCGGGAGACTGCCGCGCGGTACGACCGAGGCAGCAGAACTCGAACGAGATCGCGACACCATCGCTGGTGCGTTCACCGGGTTGCGCGAGTGCATGGCGCATGTCGGCTTCGTGCGTCACTGCGTCGAAAACGGCTTGTCCGCTCAGCGCGGCCGGGATCTCCACGAGCACGCCTTCGAAGTGCGCGCCGTAGTCGTCCCACTCCGCGAGGAGGTCCGTGATGGACGCGTCGCGGCGGGCGTCCACCTGCGCGGCGGTCCACGGGTCGGTCGCGACACCTTCGAGGCGGCCCTCGACTGCATCCGCGGACACACCGACGAGGTGCGCGAGCAGATCGCGGACGCGCCACTCGGGTGTCGCCGGCGCGATCGCGTCCATCGCGTCGGGGTCGGTTCCGCGCACGAGCTCGGCCGTCCGCAAACGCAGCTCGCGGTAGGCGTTGGCTTCACGTTCAGGCATCGATGACTCCCTTCCTGCGCAGGATGCTCGCACGTGACCACGCCGCGAGCACGAGCGCCCAGACCGAGCCGGCCAGGAGCACCGCGGTGATCGAGGTCAGGTTCTCGACCCAGCCGGCCACGAGCACCCCGAGCGGCACGGTTCCACCGAAGCCCATGATCCAGAGCGCCATCACCCGACCGCGCGTGCTCTCCTCGAGATCTTCTTGCAGCACGGTCGAGAGCGACGTGATGACGACGAAGTAGACGTACCCGAGCACCGCGCTCACCGGGTACGCGGCCGCGGCCGCGTGGAGCACCGCGAACACGGCCAACACGATCGCGAATGCGACGAAGCCCGGCAGCAGGAGCTTCGCCTTGGACCGGTGCGCGAACACGGTACCGACCGTGATCGCACCGAGCGCGGCGCCCAGGCCGAAGCACGCGTACAACACGCCGTACGCGGTGCTCTTCGGATCCATCCCGAGGTTGAGGTCGGCGATGACCGGCATGAGCCCGACGAACGCGAGCGAGAAGAACGAGAACGTGAACAGCGTGACGATCACCTGCGTGAGCAACGGGTCCCGGCGCACGATGCGCACGCCCGACAGGAGACGTTGCAGCCCGCGTTCTTCGACGTGCGCGTCGACCCATCGGGGATACGTCGCCCACAGCAAGCCGATGATCGCGAACGCGTACGTCAACGCGTTGAGCGCGAACACCGGTGCGGCATCGAACGTCGCGTAGAGGATGCCGCCGATCGCGGGACCGATGACGCGCGACAGGTTCATCTGCACCGACTGCAGCGCGATCGCGCCCTGGAGGTCCTCGCGCGGCACGAGGGTCGGGAGGATCGCGCTCGAGGCCCGGCGCACCGAGCGCGTTGGCGACGCCGATCGCGAACACGAGTCCGACGAGCGCGGCTCTCGGCGGCTCGTCGATGAGAACGAGCGCGGCCAGACCGAACGACAGGACCATCTGGGCGAACTGCACGATGACGAGCAGCCGGCGCCGGTCGACCACATCGGCGAGCAGGCCGCCCGTCGTCGACAAGAACAAGAGTGGACCGAGCTGCGCGAAGAAGATGATCCCGACGAACGTGGGCGAGCCGGTCAGCTTCAGCGCGTACGCGCCGAGCACGACGTTCTGCATCCACGTGCCGATGTTCGACGCGAACGTGCCGAGGTAGATGATGCGGAAGTTGCGATGGCGTAGCGCGGCCTGCGCGGTGCCCCGTTGGTAGGGGACGTCACCGTCGACGAGCGCGTCCTCGAGCTCTTCGAGCTCCGGCTCGTGCGGCTGCAACATCTCGGACACCCTAGGACGGCATGTAGGGCGCGGTTCCGATCACGTGCTCGTCGCGCAGGCGCGCGAGCTCGGCCTCGGTACATCCGAGCTCGTCCCGCAGGATCGCTTCGGTGTGCTGCCCGAGCGTCGGCGCGGGACCGGTCCACCACGTGTGCGGTCCGGCCGAGAGCCGCATCGGCCAGGTCGGATATTCCTGCGTACCGACGTGCTCGTGCTCGATCGTCTCGAAGAAACCCCGCGCCCGCATCTGCGCGTCGTCGAGCGTCGCGTACGCCGGCACGACCGCGGCCGCGGGGATGCCGAGCGCGCGCAGCGCTGCGGCCGCGTCGTCGGCGTCTCGGGTTGCGCACCACGTCGCGCGCGCGTGCGGGTCGAGCGGATCGCGCACGAGGTCGACTGCGATCCACCGATCGTCACCGACGCACCGGTACACGCCGCCTTCGCCGCGACGATCGAGCAGCGTCCCGTCGATCGAGTAGCGGATCACCTGTTCTGCGGTCACCGCGGTCGCGACCTCGACGAGCGGGACCTCGAGCAGCTGACCGGCGCCGGTGCGGTCGCGGTGCTCGAGTGCGGCGACGAGCGCGAGCGCGGCGTGCGTGCCGACCATCGGGTCGACGAGGCCGCCGGGGATGATCGGCGGTCCGTCGGCGTAGCCGGTCACCCACGCCATCCCCGTGAGCTGCTCCATCGTCTGCGCGAACCCCGGTCGGTCGCGCCACGGACCGTGAGACCGAACGCGGGCATGCGCAGCATGACGATGTCGGGCCGCAGGCCGTGCACGGTCTCGCAGTCGAGGCCGAAGCGTTCGAGCACCTGCGGCGTGAAGTTCTCGACGACCACGTCGCTGCGCGCGACCAGCCGCTGCGCGATCGCGAGGCCGTCGGGATGGCCGAGGTCGAGCGTGATGCCCCGCTTGCCGAGGTTCGACGCGTGGAACAGCCCGGACTTCTCGTAGAAGAACGGGTCACGGTGCGGCCGGACCGCGGCACTGAACCGGATGCCGTCGGGCCGTTGCACCGCCTCGACCTTGATCACGTCCGCACCGATCGCGGACAGCCACGCGGTCGCGAACGGACCGGCCCAGAACGCAGTGAAGTCGAGCACCTGCACGCCCGCGAGCGGGCGTTCGCCCGGCGGATCTGCGTTCGGGACGCGGGGCGCGCGGGCCGGCCACGGATTCGCGGCCGGCCCCGGTGCGGCCAGCGCGCGATCGGCGACACCGTGGAAGCGGAACGGCGCCCGCGGCCGGATCCACGCCTCGCCCGGTTGCGGCACGAACACGTCGCGGGCCTCGAGCTGTTCGTAGCGCGGGAGCTCGGCGCCGTTGCCGACGATGGTCGCGGGCACGCGCGCCTCGACGCACGCGGCGACGATCTCGTCCGCGTCGTGCGCGCGCGTGTCCAGCCCTGGACGATGCCGTTCACTTCGTCGGCGCGCCGGAACCGACCGATCATCGTGGTGAGCTCGTCGTCGCTCCTGAGGTCGTCGCGGCCCACGAGGCCGCACAACGCCAACCACTGCGCGGCGGTGACGGTCGTGATGCCGACGTAACGACCGTCGGCCGTCGGCTCGTTGCCGGGAATCATCACCCAGCGCGCGCTCGACGAGCCGGCCGCCCGGGAAGCGGGCCATGAGGGTCGGTGTCGTCACGTACGTCATCTGCATCGCTTCGAGCATCGAGACGTCGACGGTTTCGGGAACCCCGGTGCGCGACGCGCGCCACCACGCGGTCGCCGCGCCGAGCGCCGCGAACGCGCCGACGATGTACTCGCCGAGATCGCCGCCGACCGTCAACGGCGGGAGGTCCATGTGCCCGTGGGTCGACAGGCTGCCGCTGCGCGCCTGCAGCACCTCCTCGGGAAGCGCCGAGGCCGTCGTCGGGGCCGCCGTGGCCGACCGGGGTGATCGACACCGTGACGAGCGGTGCCGCGGACGCGGGCGCGGTCCCGGCTCGCCCGTGATCACGATGTCGGCCGCCGCGAGCCACGGCGACGGATCGGGCGCGTGGCGCTGCGACGTCCGCAGGTACGTGAAGAGCGGATCGCGTCGATGGGCGTCCGTGAACACCACGTCGGCGCCGAGGTCGGTGAGCAGCTTGGCGCAGTACGCGCCCGCGATCCCCGTCGTGCAGTCGACGACGCGCAGGTCGTCGTAGATCACGCGAGCGGCGAACATCGGGACGATCACCGACTGGTCGGGAACCGTCGTGAACGTCGAGCGGCCGGAACGTGACGACCACCGGCGCGTCGGCGACGAGCGTCCGCGGGATCGGCGTCGACGATGTACGTCGCAGAGGCGGACCGCGCGGATCTTCGTCGAGCGCGACGAGCGCGGTGACGAACGGCACCTGCTCGTCGAACGCCGGCAAGAACGCGCGCGCGCACGACCGCCCACGTGAACAACGTGCCGCGACCCGATACCGCGGTCCACGACGAGCGCGCCGCCGTCGCTGCGGGCACGCGTCCTGCCGGGTACCACACGTACTCGCCGCACGTCGTCGCAGCGCGGGATCACGAGCTCGCCGCGCGCCGCGCCCGCGAAGAACGGCGCGGTCAGCGGATCGTCGACGTCGGGCAGCGGGAAGTCGTCACGCTTGATCGCCACGGCGCTCACCGATCCTTCGTGAGCACGAGCGTGCTCGCCATGTGTCCCGTGTAACCGCCGTAGACCGCGACCTCGCAGTCGGGCACCTGCGCGGCCGCGACGCCGCGCAGCTGCTTCACGCACTCGACGACGTGCGCGATGCCGAGCACGTACGCGTGCGACAGCAATCCGCCGTGCGTGTTGAACGGCAAGCTTGCCCGCGTCGTGGAACAACGTGTCGCCCTCGACGAACGCGCCGGCCTCACCCTTCGGGCAGAAGCCCATGTCCTCGATCTGCATCATGCTCACGACGGTGAACGGGTCGTACACCGTGAGCACGTCGACGTCGGCGGGCGTGAGGCCGGCCATCGCGAACGCGCCCGGCGCGGAGAACACCTGCGGCGTGCTCGTGAACGCGCGCTGCTGCGCCCAGTGCGTGCCGCTCGCCGAATACCCCTCCCCCACACCCGCGCACGACCGCCGGCGCGTTGCGGCAGGTCGCGCGCCCGTTCGACGCTCGTCGTCACGTACGCGGCGCCGCCGTCGGAGATGAGGCACGAGTCGAGCAGCCGCAACGGATCGGCGAGAAACGGCGCGGCGAGGTAGTCGTCGATCGTCATCGGCCGGCCGTGCATCACCGCGTCGGGGTGCAGGTTCGCGTGGCGGCGGCACGCCACCGCGATCGCGCCGAACTGCTCCGGCGTCGTGCCGAACTCGATCATGTGCCGGCGCATGATCGACGCGAAGTAGATCGGGCTGCGGGAACCAGCCGAACGGCACTTCGAGGTTCTGCTTCAGCGACTGCGCGGCGTGCACCTCGCCGGGGCCGCCGGTCATCGACGCGCGCTGTGTCGCCCACGCGACCGGGAACACGTTGAGCACGTGGCGCGCCTTGCCCGTCGCGCGATCGCCTGCGCCGCGAGGTACGGCGCGGTCGCGGCCCACGCCATCCCGCCGCCCCACGGCGACGTCCACATCTCGTGCGAGGTGCCGAAGTGCTCGTGGAACGCGTCGACGTCGAAGTCGGGGAACGCGCCCGACCACGTGATGCCGTCGATGTCGGCGGGCGTGCAGGCCCGGCGTCGGCGATGGCCCGCTCGGCCGCCTCGGCGCCGATCTCGCGCGCGGTGCGGCCCGAGGCCTTCGTGTACGCGGTCTCGCCGATGCCGGCGATCGCGACCTGCGCCGCGGATGTCGTCGAGCTCGGTCGCGTGACCCCAGTCGGTCCGGGTGCCGGCACGAACTCGTGCGGAACGTATCAGCCGCCGCGACAGTCGCGGGCACCGAGTGCGCGACGAGCACGACGCCCCGCGGCGTCGCGTCCGTCGCGGCGGACCATCGCGACGTGGAGCGCGACGCGGGCGCTCGTCGCGCCGAGCACCTCGAGCTCGACGCTGCGGAAGTCGATCTCGCCGGCGCAGCACCGGCGCCAGCGCGTCGTCGAGCGCGCCGCCGTCGCGCACGAGCGAGCGCAGCGAGCACGCCGGTGAGCCGCGTCGGCGTCCTCGCCGACCAGCGTCGGCGTACGCCTTGCTGCACGCCACGTGCCGCAGCTCGAGGTCGAGGACCGCCACGACGGGTTCGCGCGTCGCGCCGACTTCGTCCGTCGAGCGAATCGAAGCAGCTGCCGTCGAAGGTCGGCGCGTCCGAACCGCTCGACCAGTCGCTCGCGGCGCAGCTCCGCAGCGACCACGTCCGCGCGCCGCCCGTTCGGCCTGCGGCGACCGCGGCACGCGATGCGCGACGCGATCGCCTCGATGAACGTCGACGTCGTCGCTGGTGTACGGGCGACCGGGAAGGTCGCGGGTGACGAGCACGGACCGCGCCGCGCCGTGCCGACGATCGGCGCGCTCACCGCGCTGTAGCAGCCCGACGAGTTGCAGGTGCTCGTGCAGCTCCGGGTGGAGCCGGCGGCGCAGCTCGCGCTGCGGCACCTGCGGAACGCAGATGCAGCCTCGCCGGTCGTCGGCGCACGCGGCTGAGCACCAGGTTCGTCGGCGGTGCGCGGATCGCGCCCGAGCGTCGACGCCGCGACCTCCGCCACCGGATCGCGGTGCGCGGCGTACACGACGGCAGCGATCTCGTCGGCCGGCGCGCAGGCGGTACACGAACGCGGTGTCGCCGAGGTGCTCGGCGAGCGACCCGCGCCGCGCGCTCGGCGACCGCGGTCGCAGTCGAGGGTGACGCGCGTCGACCATGAGGTCGAGGACGTGCAGCGCGTCGGCTCGACGCGCGATCGCTGGCGGCCGGACGGCGCCGCTCGGCCCGTCTCGGGCATGCGCTCCGGTCGCGGCGCGCTGGGCCTGGAGCCGCTCGACCGCGGCGTCGGAGATCTCGTAGCCCGCGCCGACCTTGACCGCGACGAGCTGACCGCTCCGCACCCAGCGGTACGCGGTCTGGTAGTGCACGCCGAGGCGGAGCGCGGCCGTCTTCAGGTTCACCGGTGCGCCCATTCGTCGCGGGCCGCGGCTGCTCGAACGCACGACTCGGACGACGTCGCACCGCATCGAGTTTCGCGAACGCAGTCAGCCGTACGGATCTGACCGATCGACGGAGCGCCCGGTCGATACCTTCGAGTCCTGTCGGAACGGCGATACCGAGGCCCGTCCGAACCGATCCCGATCCGAGGAGGCGCGCATGACCATGCCGACCGATGTCGGCGTGATCGATCTGATGATCGCCACGCCCTTTCGCCGCGCGTGCGCGGACGTACCAGTTCCTGCGCGCAGAGCCTGCGCGACCGCGAGTCGCTCGACGAGTTCGAGTTCCCGGCGCAGTACATGTTCAAGGACGTCCCGCACCCGGAGGCGGGCGACGACCCGGTCCGGTTCCTGCTCGAGCAGATGGACCGGTTCGGCATCGAGAAGGGCATGCTCGGCGTGTCGTTCGCCGAGGACACGAGCGCCGACTCGCTGCGCGCGCTGAAGGAGCACCCCGACCGCTTCTTCGGGAGCCTCGAGGTCGACCCGAACCGCGGCATGGACGCGGTCCGCGATCTGCAACGCGCGGTCGAGGAGCTCGGCGTGAAGGCGGCGACCGCGTTCCCCGCGGGCCTCTACCCGCAGGTGCCGATCAACGACGCGAAGTTCTACCCGATCTACGCGAAGTGCATCGAGCTCGACATCCCGATCTGCGTGTGCGCGGGCGTGCCCGGCCCGCGGGTGCCGTTCGCGCCGCAGTACGTCGGGCTCATCGACGAGGTGTGCTGGTACTTCCCCGAGCTGAAGTTCGTCACCCGCCACGGCTGCGAACCGTGGGCCGACCTCGCGGTGAAGCTGCTGCTGAAGTGGCCGAACCTCTACTACTCCACCTCCGCGTTCGCGCCCCGCTACTACCCCGAGGCCGTCGTCAAGTTCGCGAACACGCGCGGCGCCGACAAGGTGATGTACGCGGGCTACTACCCGATGGGCCTGTCGCTCGACCGCATCTTCAAGGAGATGCCCGACGTGCCGTTCCGCGACCACGTGTGGCCGAAGTTCCTGCGCGAGAACGCCGAGCGCGTCTTCAAGCTGTGACGCGAGCTGACCGCGTACGAGGAAGCGAAGGCCGGCGGTGTCGTCGACACCGCGGTCGGCTTCCCGAAGTCGCGCGAGGACATGTTCGAGTTCTACGAGTTCATCCGCAAGGGCAGCCACGACTCGCGACCGACGCAAGGAAGGCGAGCTCGAGTTCCCCGCGGGCTACATGTTCAAGAACGTGCCGAAGTGGGAGTCCGACGACATGGGCGACCCGGTCGAGATGCTCTTCCTCGAGCACCAGCGCCACGGCATCACGCAGGCGATCGTCGGCGTCGAGGACGAGGTCGGTCGGCGCGCGGTGCGCGACCTCCCCGACCACTTCTTCGCGAGCATCAGCATCGACCCGAACGAGGGCATGGACGCGGTCCGCAAGATCGACCGCTACGCGAACGAGTTCGACCTGAAGGCGGTCGGCGCGTTCCCTGCCGGGCTCTACCCGCAGGTCGCGCTGAACGACAAGATGTTCTACCCGATCTACGCGAAGTGCATCGAGGTCGACGTCGCGTTCTGCTCGACCGCCGGCGTCCCCGGACCGCGGCTGCAGTTCGCGCCGCAGGAAGTCGCGCTCATCGACGAGGTGTGCTGGTTCTTCCCCGAGCTGAAGTTCGTGACGCGCCACGGCTGCGAACCGTGGACCGCGCTCGCGGCGAAGCTGCTGCTCAAGTGGCCGAACCTCTACTACTCGACCACCGCGTTCGCGCCGAAGTACTACCCGGACGACATCATCAACTTCGCGAACACGCGCGGCGCCGACAAGGTGATCTTCTCGGGCTACTTCCCCGCCGGCCTCACCTACGAGCGCATCTTCAACGAGATGCCCGACGTCCCGTTCCGCGACCACGTGTGGCCCAAGTTCCTGCGCGAGAACGCGCAACGCGTGTTCAAGCTCCCCGCAGAAGAGCGCTGTCAGACCGCGATCGAGCCGTCCGGCAACGCGCGTTCGAGAAGGCCCGGGCCGAGGTCGGCGTCATCGACACGATGATCGGCGTTCCCCGCGCCGCGCGAGGAGCAGGCGCAAGCACTACGACTTCATCCGCAAGCAGACGCACGACGCCGACAGCCAGGAGTGGGAGTTCCCCGCGCAGTACATGTTCAAGGGCGTGCCGCACTACGACAGGTCGACGACCCGGTCGAGATGCTGATGGCGAAGATGAATCAGCACGGCATCACCAAGGCGCTCACCGGGCATGGCCGTCGACGGGCAACGCCGAAGATCGCGCTCGAGCGCTACCCCGACCGGTTCATCGCGTCGACGAACAGTCGACCCGAACCAGGGCATGGACGCGGTGCGCAAGCTCGACGAGGACGTGCGCGTGCACGGCGCCAAGGCCGCGCACTGCTGGGGCACGGGCCTCATCCCGCAGGTGCCGCTGAACGACAAGAAGATGTACCCGATCTACGCGAAGTGCATCGAGCTCGACATCCCGATCTTCGTGTACGCGGGCGTGCCCGGGCCGCGCATCCGCTTCGCGCCGCAGGACGTCGGCGCTGCTCGACGAGGTGTGCTGGTTCTTCCCCGAGCTGCAAGATCGTCACGCGCCACGGCGGCGAGCCGTGGACGCGAGCTGATGGTGAAGCTGCTGCTGAAGTGGCCGAACCTCTACTACTCGACGTCCGCGTTCGCGCCCAAGCACTACAACAAGGACATCATCAACTTCGCGAACACGCGCGGCGCCGACAAGATCATCTACGCGGGCTACTACCCGATGGGTCTCGACATCGACCGCATCTTCGCCGAGCTGCCGAACGTGCCGTTCCGCGACCACGTGTGGCCGAAGTTCCTCTACGAGAACGCGGCGCGCGCTGCTCAAGGTCTGACGGGAGATGCATGGGCCGCTCGCGGGCATCAGGTCATCGAGCTGCCGAACATCGGGCCGGTGCAGTTCGCGGGCATGTTGCTCTCCGACCTCGGCGCCGAGGTGCTGCGCGTCGACCGCGCGACCGATGTCGCGACCGGGCGATCGGTCGCCGGCGGCAACGCGTCGCCGTTCTCGGTGATCGACCGCGGCCGCCGCAGCGTCGGCGTCGACCTCAAGCATCCCGACGGCGCCGAGGTCGTGCTGCGGCTGTGCGAGCGCGCCGACGTGCTGCTCGAGGGGTTCCGGCCCGGCGTCGCCGAACGGCTCGGCGTCGGTCCCGACGCGTGCCGCGCGCGCAACCCCGCGCTCGTCTACGCGCGCATGACCGGCTGGGGCCAGACCGGTCCGCTCGCGGGCGACGTCGGCCACGACATCAACTACCTCTCGGTCGCGGGCGTGCTGTGGCACCTCGGCCCGGAGGGTCACGCGCCGGTGCCGCCGATCAACCTGCTCGCCGACTTCGGCGGCGGCGGCTCGCTCGTCGTGATGGGCATCCTCGCCGCGCTCGTCGAGCGGGGCCGGTCCGGGCGAGGGCCAGGTCGTCGACGCGGCGATGATCGACGGCAGCGCGCAGCTGATGAGCATCTTCTGGGGCCTCGACGCGATGGGCGGCTGGGGCGCCGCGCGGCACGAACCTGCTCGACGGCGGCGCGCACTTCTACAACGTGTACGAGACCGCCGACGGCGGCTACGTCTCGCTCGCCGCGTACGAGCCGAAGTTCTACGCGAACTTCCTGCGCCTCGTCGGCACCGCTCGGCTTCGACGACCTCGACCCCGCGCACGCAGATGGACATGGCGCAGTGGCCCGCGCTGAAGGAGCGGCTTCGCCGACGCTGTTCCGCACGAGGACGCGCGACGAGTGGGTCGCGTTCTTCGCCGGGCACCGAGGTGTGCTTCGCGCCGGTGCTGCCGATGTCGCGAAGCGCGCGCGCACCCGCACAACGTCGCGCGCGAGATGTTCGTCGACGTCGACGGCGCGCCGCATCCCGCCCCGGCGCCGCGCTTCGGCCGCACCCCGAGCCGGGTCCGGCGCGCACCGGTCGCGGCCGGCACGACACCGACACCGCGCTGGTCGACTGGGGCTTCACCGCACAGGAAGTCGCGCGCCTGAAGCAGTCCGGTGCGCTCGCCTGATACACCGCGTTTGGAGCCTGCGGACGGCCAGGGCCGCCGTGCGGCTCCAATCGCGAACTGCGAGCACGGTGGTCGAGCGTTCGACGGCGTCACGGACGCCTGAACAAGAGCGCGGTCGTGGCCGCGGCTGCGAACGCGGCGAGTCCGGTTGCGACGAGCACGGTGGCCGGTGAGGTCGCGTCGAGGAACGGGCCCGCGAGCGCGACCGACAGCGCAGCCGCGACGCCGACCGCGCCGTAGACGTTCGCGAACACACGCCCGAGCATGTCGGGGGCGACGGACCGCTGCAGCAGCGTCTGCAGGTTGACGTCGATCGCCGCGGTGCCGACACCCCGCACCATCTGGAACACGACCGCGAGCACGATCGCGCCCGCGACGCCGGTCAAGGTCTCGCCGATGCCGACGACGACGCATCCACCGATGAAGCCCGCCGCGGGCGTCATCGGGAAGCGGCCGCGGGCCAGCAACGAGAACCCGGCGACGAGACCGACCGCGACCGCGGCGTAGAGGACGCCGATCCCGACGTCACCGGAGCCGAGCTCGCGTGCGAGGAACGGGAGGGCCACGTCGTCCGCACCGGTGAGCCCGAGGATGAGGAAACCGATCGCGACCGCGCGCGCCACCGGGTTCCCGGCGAGGTAGCGCAGCCCGGCGCGTGCATCTGCGAGCCAGTTTCCGCCCCCCTCAGGGCCACTGCCGCGGCGGAACGGGAGCAGCGCGGGCAGGCGCAGGAGCAGTGGAACGCCGACGACGAACGTCGCCACGTCGACCGCGAGCGCGGTGCGCACCGAGGCGACCGCCACGAGGACACCTCCGAGCACCGGGCCGATCACGTCCGCGGCTTGGCGCGCCCCCCCGAACCACACGTTGGCGGCGAGGAGCCCGGTGTCGTCGACCACGCTCGGAATCGCGCTGCGTCCCGCGATGTCGGCGACCGTCGCCGCGATCGACTTCAGGAAGATCAGCACGAGCAGCGGCGCGAGGCCGGGGAGCCAGATGACGACGACGAGCGCGAGCAACCCTTGGATCGCTTCGCCGGCGACGAGCACACGCCGGCGATCGAAGCGATCGACGACGACACCGGTGAACGGCGCCAGACACGACGGCAGCATCGTCATGAGCAGCAGCAGCCCGACCGCGCTCCCGCTCCCCTCCACGCGCTGGACGTAGATCACCAGCGCGACGTTCGCGATGCCGTCGCCCGCCCACGAGAGCGAGCGGGCGACGAGCAGCGCGTTGAACGCCGCGGATCGCAAGTGTCAGTCCGGCACGACGGTGTCCGCCGCGCGCCAGCACCACACCGCGACGAGCGACCGGTAGGGCCGGAACGGTTCGCCGAGCCCCTCGAGCACTTTCGGTGTCGGCGGCGGGTCGATGCTGTAGAGCCGGCCGAAACCGGCGCGCACACCGAGGTCGCCGACGGGCCACACGTCGAGCCGCCCGACCTGGAACATGAGGAACATGTGCGCGGTCCACTCGCCGATACCGCGCACGAGGGTGAGCTCGCGCACGACTTCGGTGTCGGGGAGGCGGGCGATGCGGTCGAGCTCGACGAGCCCGGCGTCGACCTTCTCGGCCAGATCGGTGATCGACGCGGCCTTGGCGCCCGACAGACCGACACCGCGGAGCTGCTCGACGGACAGCGCGAGCACGCCGGCGACCGTGGGGGTGTCGTCGGGGAAGAGGGCCGCGAACCGGCCGTGGATCGCGCGCGCCGCGTTCCCCGCGAGCTGCTGGTAGCAGATCATGCGGCAGAGCTCGGCGAAGTGTGTGCGGCGGGGGCGACCGCGTCGGAGATCAGGCGGTCCGAAGTCGCGCAACGCGCGCTTCAACACCTTGTCCCGGCGAGCGAGCTCGTCGGCGCCGGCGAGCACGGCGTTCGGGATGCGCGGCACGGGACCGGAGACTACGTGGCGAGCGCGTCGAGCAATTTTCCCTTGGCCGCGACGAAAGCGGGATCGGTCACCAGTTTGGTGCGCCGCGGCCACGCGAAATCGATCCGCGTGTCGGACACGATGCGTCCCGGGCGCGCCGACATGACGACGACGCGGTCGGCGAGGAGCAACGCCTCCTCGACATCATGGGTGACGAGCACGACGGTGCGCCCGTCATCTGTCCACACCTCCTGCAGCCACTCCTGCATCGAACGGCGCGTGATCGCGTCGAGCGCGCCGAGCGGTTCGTCGAGCAGCAGCACGGGCCGCGGCACGAGGAACGTGCGGAGCAGCGCGACCCGTTGCCGCATACCGCCCGAGAGTGCCGCCGGCCATGCCCGCTCGAACCCCGCGAGGCCGAACCGCTCGAAGCGCGCGGCTGCCTGCGCCCGCGCCGCGTGCCGTTCGACGCCCGCGACCTCGGCGCCGAGCGTGGCGTTCGCCAGCACCCGCCGCCACGGCATGAGCAGGTCGTGCTGCGGCTGGTACGCGACGAGACCCGGATTCCCGTTCGCGCGCACGCCGTCGACCGATGCGGTGCCCCTCGTCGGCACCACCAGCCCCGCGATGACGCGCAACAGCGTCGACTTCCCGCAGCCACTCGGCCCGATCAGTGCGACGAGCTCGCCCGCCGCGACTTCGAGATCGAGCGCGGCGATCGCGTCGACCGCGACCGGACCGCCGTAGGTGTGGCCGATCCCCCGGAGCGAGACCGGCGCGCCTCCCGTCACTTCGAGAGGAACTCGTTCGTGTATGCGTCAGTCACGTCCACCGGGTGGTCGAGGAGCTTGGCGTCGACGAGGAACTGCTCGAACGTCTGCCAGGTCGCCCGGTCCTGCACGCCGAACGGCTTGCCGTTCGCGGTGAACTTCGGCGCGTAGTAGTCGGCCGACGCGCGGATCAGCGTCGCGTCCATCTCCGGGACTGCCTTCAGCATCAGGTCCGCCGCTCGTTGCGGGTCATCGATCGCGAGTTGGTAGCCGCGCGCGGTGACGGCCATGAACTTCCGCACAAGGTCGGGTTGGTTCTTGATCATCTTCTCGTTCGTGATGAACAGCGGCGTGTACCAGTTCGGGATGCAGTCGAAGTGGTCGGCGAACCGGATCTGGTCGATCGCTTTGTGCTCGACCGCCGACGCCGCGCAGCGCATCCCACCCGCTGAAGATCCACACGACGTCGAAGCGGTTCGCCTCCAGCCCGGCGAGATAGTCGACATTGCCCACCTCGACGTGCTTGACGCTCGCGGGATCGACGCCGCCGCACTTCGCGAGCCGGTTGATGAGCTCGGTCTCGAGCGGCCCGTTGTAGCCGCCGTACACCTTGCCCTGGAGGTCCTTCGGCTCGGTGACGCCCTCACTCGCGAGCGACATGAGTGACGAGTCGTTGACCGGCAGGATCGCGCCGATGGACACGATCGGGATGTTCTGTCCGCGCGCCGGCAGCACTCCCTCGGCCATGCTGATACCGAACTGGGCCTTGCCCTGGCCGACCGCTTGCTCCGCGCCGGCGTCGGTGGGCTCCACGATCTTCAGGTCGATGCCGGCGTCGCGGTACCAACCCATCTGCTGGGCTGCGTAGACACCGAGGTGGTGCGCGTTCGGTGTCCAGTTGAGCACGAGCGTCGCGGACTGCGCGGCGGAGCCGGATGTGGCGTCGTCGTCGCCACCGCAGGCAGCTGCGAGCAACGCGGCGCCGACGAGCAACGCGGTGAGGAGCAGCGCGGGACGAGTCGCGAACCTCATGAGGCATCCGTTCCGGAGGTCGTTGCGCTCGAAGCGGTCCAGGGTGTCGCGACACGCGCGAGCACGCTCACGACCGCGAAGAGGACGAGCGAGACGAGGGCGACGATGACGACCGCGGCGAGGACACGGTCGAGCCGGTACGCGCGCGACGCGCGCGTCATCACCAGGCCGAGGCCTTGTGATGTGCCCATCCACTCGCCGATCACCGCGCCGACCACCGCGTACGTCGCCGCGATCTTCATGCCCGCGAAGAACGCCGGGAGCGCCGACGGCACCTGTACCAGGCGCAAGCACTGGAGCCGGCCCCCGCCGAAGCTGCGCACGAGGTCGATCCGTTCCGGATCCGCGTTGACGAGCCCGTCGACGCTGCTCACGACGATCGGGAAGAACCCGATGAGCGCGACCACCACGACCTTGGGCAGCAGCCCGAAGCCGAGCCACACCACGAAGATGGGCGCGAGCACGATCGCGGGGATCGTCTGCGACACGACGAGGAGCGGGTAGACGGCGCGCCGGGCGAACGGCCACACCGCGATGAGCACGGCGAATGCGGCCCCGGCGACGGCCGCGACCACGAGGCCGACCGTCGCCTCGATGAGCGTGGCCCGGATGTCGGGGCCGAGGTGGGGCGCCATGTCCACCAGTGCGGTCCAGATCTGGCTCGGCGGCGGCAACACGTAGTCGGCGACGCCACGCGCCCGCACGTACACCTCCCACCCCACGAGCACGAGCACGAAGAACACGACCGGCGGCACTGCGCCTCGCACCCGGCGACCGACCGTGTTCATGTGCGGAACTTCCCGGTGAGGCCGTCCATCGTCGGCTCCGATGCCGCGTCGGCGTGTTCCGCGATCTTCAGCACGGTGATGACGAGCTCCGCCCCGGACTCGAGGCACGACTCGTGCATACGGCGCAGCAGCGGCCACACGTCGTCCGGCGGCCCCTCGATGGTCGTGCCGAGCGCGTTCACTTCGTAGTGCAACCCCGCGCCTTGCCGCGAGTGCGATCGCGGCTTCGACGTGCGCGTACTCGTTCGCGGCCGTGCCGAGCGGACGCGGCACCACTTCGATGTCGACGATCATGTGACTTCCCCTCTTCCCGCGTCCGGTTGCACGACGAGCAGCGTCCCGGTGTCGAGCGCGATGCTCGCGGCGGCGCCGAGCAGCACGTTGCTGACACCGCGCGAGGTTCCTGGTGCGAGGTCCTCCCGCACCAGCGGGTACTGCAAGCCGTCGGTGACGACGCCGCGCGGCGCCCCCGACCGGCAGGAGCGTGACGAGGCTGCCCTGGGCGCCCGTGATCTCGCGCGGCCCGCGCCCGCCGTGCACGACGCACACGCGCGCGTCGAACCGGGCCTCGATCTCGATGTCGGCCCACGCGGGCGACGCGAGCAGGAGCAGGTTGGCGAGCAAGTGGTCGAGGCGCCCGCCCCCACCGCCCACGACGACGATCCGCCGCGCGCCGCGCGCGCGGCCGTGTCGATCGCGAGCTCGAGGTCCGTCGCGTCCTTCTCGGCCGGGTGTCGTTCCACCACCGCCCCGGCCGCGATCGCGGCTTCGACGAGGTCGGGGTCGACGGAGTCCAGGTCGCCGACGATGCGGTCGACGTGCAGGCCGAGGCCCGCGGCCAGGTGCAGCCCCGAGTCCGCGGCCACGACGAGATCGGCCGGCGGCAGGTCGGCGCCGAGCCCGGCCGCGACCGGATCGCCACCGGTGAGCACGAGCGCGCAGCACATGCGTGTCCCTCCCTCCGCCGGCATTACCCGGAGCAGGTTCGAGGGGTCGGTGGCGGGGCGCCCGGTCACATGACCGCGGCGCGGGGCCACCCTCTCAGCCCGGTTCCCCCGAGCTCCCCGTGGGTTGATCTCGCGAGGACCCTACCCCGCTGCGGCCAGATCGCCGGCGCACGTTTTGGCGGACCGGTAGTCGGGTTTGCCGTTGGGGAGGCGGGGGACCTCGTCGACGAGCAGCAGCTGCCGGGGGATCTTGTAGCCCGCGATCTGGGTCGCGGCAGTGCTCGCGCAGCTGCCTCGAGATCGGGCGTGCGCCCGGGACGCGGCTGCAGCAACGCGCACGACACGCTCGCCCCAGCGTTCGTCGGCCACGCCGACGACGAGCACGTCGTACACGTCGGGGTGCGACTTGAGCGCGCCCTCGACCTCTTCCGGATAGATCTTCTCGCCGCCCGAGTTGATCGACACCGAGCCGCGCCCGAGCAACGTGATGCGACCGTCGGCTTCGACGCGCGCGAAGTCGCCGGGGATCGACCAGCGCCGGCCCTGCGCGTCGGTGACGAACGTCTCCGCGGTCTTCACCGGATCGTTGTAGTAGCCGAGCGGGATGTTGCCGCCGCGCGCGAGCAGGCCGACCGTTCCCGAGCCCGGCTCGACCGGTTCGAAGTTCGTCGTCGAGCACGACCGAGTCGGCGCGACGCCTGCACGCTCGTGATGCCGTCCTTCGGCGCGTCGCCCTTCTGCACGAAGCGGATGCCGTTCATGCCGGTCTCGGTCGAACCGACCGAGTCGGTCATCACGAGGTACTCGGGCAGCAGCTCCTGCAGTTGTTCCTTCACGGTCTGCGAGAAGATCGCGGCGGTGCTGCCGAACGAGACGAGCGACGACACGTCGACCTCGCCCTGCAGGCGTTCGAGCGTGTCGGCGAGCGGGCGCGCCATCGCGTCGCCGGTCACCTGCATGACGTTCACGCCGTACTTCTCGACCGTGCGCCACACCTCTTCGGGCTCGAAGCGCGCCGGGCATCACCGCGGTGTTGCCTTCGAAGAGCGTGCGGTACACGTTGAACTGACCGGCGCCGTGCATCAGCGGCGGGCAGGATGATCGCGACGAGACCCTTCGGCTGCGACGTGTCGATCTTCTCGCTCGCGGTCGTCGGGCGACGGCGACGCGTTCGTTCGTGAACACGTCGATGCCGCCGCCGAGCGCGAAGTACACGTCCTCCTGGCGCCACATCACGCCCTTCGGCATGCCGGTGGTGCCGCCGGTGTAGAGCAGGTAGATGTCGTCGTCGGAGCGCTCGGGGAAGTCGCGCTCCGGGCGAGCCCGCCGCGACCGCGGCCTCGAACTCGATGGGGTCGAGCGCGGAGTCGTCGGCGGTCGGAGTCGTTCCACTCGATGCGGACGAAGTGCTGCAGGCGGGGCTGCGCGGACCGCGCCGCCGCGACGAGCGGTCCGTACTCGCGCTGGTAGAAGCACGCCACGACGTCGGAGTTCTCGAAGAGGTAGCGCAGCTCCTCTTCGACGTAGCGGAAGTTGATGTTCACCGCGCTGGCCCGGATCTTGTAGATCGCGAACAGCGCCTCGACCCACTCGATGCAGTTCGTGGCCAGGATCCCGACGTGGTCGCCGGCCTTCACCCCGAGATCGGTGAGCGTGTGCGCGAGCCGGGTCGCGCGCTCGTCGAGCTCGCGGTAGGTCACCTCGCGGCGGGCGTCGACGAGCGCGAGGCGGTCGGGCACCTTGTCGACGGCGAGCTCGAACAGGTCGGCGAAGTTGAAGTGGCGAGTCGGCATCGACCGAAAATAGAACACGTTCCACTCGCGAGGCGAACGCGGGTGCCGGACGCGGGCAGCGCAGCTCAGGAGCAGGTCGGCGGCGGCGGCGAGGTCCTCGTCGACCCGGTCGGGGCCGTCGACGCCGCACACCCAGCCGTTCAGCGACGAGAGCCAGACCTGCATGAGGATGCGGGCGACCCGCACCTCGCGCTCGGTCGCGGCCCGCCGCTCGGGCGCGTGGATCGCGCTCGTGATGATCGCCGGTCATGATCTCGGTGACCCGCCGCACGATGTCGGCGTTCTCGACCTGCGCGGTGCCGAACGAGCGCACCATCGCCGCGGTGACGTCGGGGAACTCGCGCAGCGACCGGTTCGCGCCGCGCAGCACCGACGACGACGCGCGCCGCGGGCGTGGCCTCGCGTGGGCGGGTGCACCTCGAGGTAGCGCGCGCAGATCGGCCTGCTGCTCGGCCATCGCCTCGAGCAGCAGCCGCTCCTTCGACGCGAAGTAGCGGTACACCGTGCCGAGCGCGACGTCGGCCGCGGCCGCGACGTCGCGCATCTGCACCGCGTCGAAGCCGCCCTCGGCCGCGAGCTGCAAGCGTGGCGTCGAGCACCCGCCGCCGGCGGGCGGCCTGGCTGCGCGCCAGCGCCCCTTCCGGGACGGGCTCGGGCTCGGGCTCGGCGATGACCACGATCGGAATTGGAACACGTTCTGATTTTCGTCGCAAGCACGCCGAGTTCGTCGAGCCCAGGTGGAACGCTCCGGCCATGGACCTGCTCGACCTCGCCGACAAGCTGTTCACCGGCGAACTGCCGATCGAGGCCCACCACCCGTTCGCGTCGAGCGGGCAGATGGCCGAGATCCAGCCCGGCCTCGCGTTCGTCGACGCCTTCGCCAACTCGGCCGCGGTCGACACCGACGACGGCCTGGTGATCGTCGACACGAGCGGCGTCTTCCACGCCCAAGTCGGTGCACGACACGATCCGCACGCTGGTCGGACGAGCCCGCTGCACACCGCGGTCTTCACCCACGGCCACATCGACCACGTCTTCGGCGTCGACCTCTACGAGGAGGAGGCGCGCGCGAACGGCTGGCCGCCGCCGCGCGTCGATCGCGCACGACGCGATCGCCGAACGCTTCGAGCGCTACCGCATGACCGCCGGCTACAACGCGGTGATCAACCAACGGCAGTTCAAGGCGCCGGGGCTGCGCTGGCCGACCGAGTACCGCATGCCCGACGAGACGTACAGCGACGACGCTCGCGCATCACGGTCGGCGGCGAGACGTTCGAGCTCTTCCACGACCGCGGCGAGACCGACGACGCCACGTGGGTGTGGTCGCCGGACGCGCAAGGTGCTGTTCGCGGGCGACATGTTCATCTGGGCGTCGCCGAACTGCGGCAACCCGCAGAAGGTGCAGCGCTACGCGCGCGACTGGGCGATCGCGTTCCGCAAGATGGCCGCGCTCGACGCCCGAGGTGCTGCTGCCCGGTCACGGTCTGCCGATCGTCGGCGCCGACCGCGTGCAGCGCGGCGCTCACCGAAGGCGCGGAGCTGCTCGAGTCGCTGCGTCGAGCAGACGCTCGCGCTGATGAACGAAGGCGCGCGCCTCGACGACATCGTGCACGACGGTGCGCGCGCCCGCGCACCTGCTCGAACGTCCGTACCTGCACGCGATCTACGACGAGCCCGAGTTCGTCGTGCGCAACCTCTGGCGCCTGCTACGGCGGCTGGTACGACGGCGATCCGTCGCACCTGAAGCCCGCGCCCGCGGCCGCGCTGGCGCGCGGAGCTCGCCGACCTCGCGGGCGGCGCGGCGCGGCTCGCGGCGCGGGCGCTCGAGGTCGCGGCCGCGGGCGACCTGCGGCTCGCCGGCCATCTCGCCGAGCTGGCCGCGCAGGCCGCGCCCGACGACCCGGGCGTGCACGCGGCCCGGGCCGAGGTGTTCGGCGCCGCGGGCGCGCGAGGAGGCGTCGACGATGTCGAAGGGCATCTTCTCGTGGGCCGAGCACGAGTCGCGCGACGATCGACGGAGGAGACGAGCACGATGAAGATCGAAGGCGCGAACATCCTCGTCACCGGCGCGTCGTCGGGCATCGGCGCCGCGCTGGCGCCGATCCTCGCCGAGCGGGGCGCGACCGTCGGCATCGTCGCCCGCCGCGCCGATCGGCTCGACGAGGTGCTCGAGCGGTGCCGCGAGTTCACGCCCGGACTCGCGGCTGTGGGCCGCCGACCTCGGCGACCTCGACGCGCGCCGAGCAGGTCGCGCTCGAGGCGTGGGACGCGTTCGGCGGGCTCGACGTGCTCGTCAACAACGCCGCGATCCCGAAGCGCACGCGCGTCACCGATCTCACGCCCGCACGACGTCGCAGCACGTGATGGACGTCGACTTCCACTCCCCCGTCCGCATGGGCCTCGCGGTGCTCCCGCGCATGATCGAGCGCGGGCGCGGGCAGATCGTGTTCGTGTCGAGCATGGGCGGCCGCATCCCGATCGTGAACGAGTCCGCGTACAACGCGGCGAAGTACGCGATGTGCGGCTTCGCGGAGGCGATGCTCCTCGACCTCGCGGGCACGCCGCGTCGAGGTGAAGCTCGTGCTGCCCGGGCCGATCGCCACCGAGATCTGGGACCAGCCCGACAACGTGCCCGCGCTCATGGACGTCGACAAGGTGCCGCGCGGCGGAGTGCGCGGCCGGCATCGCCGACGCGATCGAGGACGACGGCTTCGAGTACTACATCCCGCCGGTGTTCCCCGGCGGCATCGACGCCAAGGCAGATCGCGGTCGGCAAGACGCAGCACTGCGACCAGTACCTCCGCGGCATGGCCGACTTCGCGAAGGCGCGGCGCGACCAGGCGCGGGACGCCTCGACCTAGGAGGCGGCTCCGGTCAGGCGGGTGCGAGCTCGACCGGGATCCCGTTGAGCACCGCGTTGCCCGAGAGCGGGTCGAACGCGGTGCCGTCGCGAGGATGTTGGTGTTCGCGCCCGCGTGCGCGGTGGCGACCTGCATCCGGGAGCCGGCACGTCGTGGCCCCAGCCGTGCGGGATGCTCACGACGCCGGGCATGCACCGCGTCGGTGACCTCGGCCGGCAGCACGATCTCGCCCGACGGCGAGCGCACGCGCACGTCGGCACCGTCGCCGACGCCGAGCCGCGCCGCGTCGTCGGGATGGACGTGCAGCGTGCAGCGCGGCTTGCCCTTCACCAGCACCTGGAGGTTGTGCATCCACGAGTTGTTCGAGCGCAGGTCGCGCCGGCCGACGAGCACGAGCGGGCCGCCGTCGCGCGCGGCGGCCGGTCGAGCACGGCCCGCAGGCGCTCGACGTCGGCGACGACACGCGTCGGGCGCGAGCTCGATCTTGCCGCGTCGGCGTGCGCAGCACCTCGGGGAGGCGCGGCTGCAGCGGGCCGAGGTCGATGCCGTGCGGGTTCGCCTCGAGCTGCGCGAGCGACAGACCGTCGGGATCGGCGCCGAAGCCGTCGCCGTACGGACCGGTGCGCAGCATGAGGTCGAGGATGCGCTCGGGACCGCGCCGCGTCGCGAGCGCCTTCATCAGCTCGTCGGCGTCGCGGCCTTCGACGTTCGAGCCCGCGCGCGCCGACCGCCTTCTGCACGAGCCCGGCGACGCACGAAGTCGTCGAGCGCGTCGACGTCGGCGTGCGCGCCCTGGCCCGCCGATCACGCCCGCGAGCCGCAGCATCGATGCGCCACTCCGGGACCTCGCCCGGCTCGAGCTCGACGAGCGGCGGCGAGTAGTTCGCGACGTTGCGGATCGCGAGGTTGTACAGCGCGACGTCGTAGTGGCCGCGGGCGAGCTCCGGGCTCCGGCGGCAGGATCACGTTCGGCGTGGCGCGTCGTCTCGTTGAGGTAGATGTCGACGCTCACCATGAAGTCGAGCGTCGGCGAGCGCGCGGTCGAGCCGGTCGGAGTTCGGCGTCGACACCGCGGGGTTGCCGGCGATGCGTGACGAGCGCGCGGATCTGGCCGTCGCCCGGCGTCTCGATCTCCTCGGCGAGGCACACGACCGGGAGCTCGCCGAAGAACTCGGGCAGCCCGCGCACGCGCGACGTGCGGCGGCCGAAGCGTGACGCCCCGCCCCTTGCCCGGCGTGCCGCCGGCGTTGCCGTCGCCGGTCGCCGGCTGGGTGAACATCGCGCCGCCGGGCCGGTCGAGGTTGCCGGTGCAGCACGTTGAGCACGTCGACGAGCCACGACGCGAGCGTGCCGAACTCCTGCGTGCACGTGCCGATGCGGCCGTAGACGGCGGCGGTCGGCGCGGCCGCGAGCTCGCGCGCGATGCGGCGGATCGTCGTCCGCGTCGATGCCGCACGCCGGCGCGACGGCCTCGGGCGTGAACGTCGCTGCGCGAGTCGGCGCGACGTCGTCGAGCCCGTCGACGTGGTCGGCCGACGTCGCCGAGGTCGACGAGGTCCTCGGCGAACGAGCACGTGCACGAGCGCGAAGAGGAAGAGCGCGTCGGTGGCCGGCCGGATCGGGAGGTGCTCGTCGGCTTCCTCCGCGGTCTTCGTGCGGCGCGGGTCGACGACGACGAGCTTGCCGCCGCGCGCCCGCAGCGCCCGCAGCCGGCCCGGGCATGTCGGGCGCGGTCATCAGCGACCCGTTCGACGCGAACGGGTTCGCGCCGAGCATCAGGAGGTAGTCGGTGCGGTCGACGTCGGGGACCGGGATCGTGAGCGCGCCGCCGAACATCAGGCCGGCCGACACCTGCTTCGGCATCTGGTCGACCGTGCTCGCGGAGTAGACGTTCGTCGTGCGCGCGCGCCTGCAGCAGCACCCGGTTGTAGACGAGGCCCGCGAGGTTGTGCGCGTTCGGGTTGCCGAGGTAGACCGCGAGCGCGTCGCGGCCGTGCTGCTCGCGGATCGGCGCTGAGCCCGGCGTCGATCGCCGCGAACGCCTCGTCCCACGTCACCTCGTGGAACGTGTCGCCGCCGGCGGACCAGCGGCCGGCGGATGCGGTCGGGATCGGCTTCGAGCTGCTTGAGCGCGGTGCCCTTCGGGCAGAGGTAGCCGTGGCTGAACACGTCGTCGCGGTCGCCGCGCACGAGCGTGATCTCGCCGTCCGTCGAGGTGCAGCTCGAGCCCGCACGTCGCCTCGCAGAGATGGCAGGTCCGGTACGCGATGCTCGGCATCGCCGAAGCCTACGAGTACGGGAACCAGGTGGACAGCCGCAGCGCGGACACGTCGTTCCCCGACGCCGTCACGGTGTCTGCACCCGTGTTCCGACCGAGCAACCACGCGAGCAGGTCGCAACCCCAGCCGCTGACGACCGCGTCCGGGTCACCGTGGTGCGTGTCGTCGTCGGTGTCGCGCGCGACCGCGACGCGCGCGCCGTGCAGGATGACGGTCCACGCGCGGCCGTGATCCGTCGCTTCGACCCGGTAGCGAGCATCCAGCTCCGGCCGGCCCACCGACGCGCGATCCGGAAGGGTGCGCAGCGCGCGGTCCAGAGCCCGTCCGACGAACGCCACCGGCCAGTCGGTCGGCAGGTAGCCGACATCGAGGTCCACGTGGTGCACCTCGAGCTCCTGCAGCCGGATCGACACCGTGTCGCGCACCGCGTACTCGCCCGTCGCCATCCTCCCCATGGCTTCCCATTCAGGGTCCGACAAGCGCTGCCACACCTCCGCGAGCGCATCGACGGCACGCCGCAGATCCCGTAGCACGGCACTTCCGGGCCGGCCGCGCCCGGCCGCGATGTCGGCCGCCCGCTCGGGCGCGCCGCCCGGATACATCACCGCGACCTCGCCGGCTGCCGCGCCCTGCGCGATGCGCCGGAACCCGTCGGCGTTGCGAGCGAGGTGGGTGAGGAGCTCGGCGCGCGACCAACCGGGCAACGCGCACGGCGCCGCGACCTCGCCCTCGGTCAACGCATCGGCCGCGCGCAGCACGCGGCGGCTCGATTGCCGCACCAGTTCGAGATCGGCCACCGGCGCGCTCACGACCCTCAAGTGCAGCACGTCCTACGCTGCGCGTCATGCCCGACCTCTACTTCCGGCAGCTGCTCGCGGGCCGCGACTTCGCGACCAGCGACCCCATCGCCCGCCAGATGGTCAACTTCGTGTACCTGCTCGGGGACCGGGCGACAGGTGAAGCGGTCGCGATCGACCCGGCGTACGGCGTCGACGAGCTGATCGAGCTGCTCGGCGCCGACGGTATGCGCCTGACCGGCGTGCTCGCGACGCACTACCACCCGGACCACGTCGGCGGGAACATGATGGGCTTCTCGATCGAGGGCATCGCCGCCTTGCTCGGACGCGACGACGTCGCGGCGAAGGTGCACGTCCAGGCGCCGGAGGCCTTCGGCGTGAAGCGCGTCACCGGCTGCGCGGACTCGGATCTCGTCGTGCACGCATCGGGAGATGTGCTCGAGGTCGGCAACCTGCGGATCACCCTCGTGCACACGCCCGGTCACACACCCGGCTCGCAGTGCTTCTACGTCCACGGGACACACGGACCCGGGCGCGACGGCATGCTCGTGTCCGGCGACACGCTGTTCCTCGACGGCTGTGGTCGCACCGACCTTCCCGGCGGTGATCCCGAAGCGCTGTACGAGAGCCTCACGCAGAAGCTCGCGCAGATCCCCGACGACACCCTGCTCTTCCCCGGCCACATGTACTCCGCCGAACCATCGGCGGCGCTGGGCGAAGTCCGCCAGCGCAACTACGTCTTCCGCCCCCGCACCAAGGACCAGTGGATGATGATGTTCGGCAACGAGGGCTTCTAGCCGCGTGGCGATGCGGTACCGCTCGCTCGTCGACGACAGCGCGCGCTGGGACGACTTCGCGTTCCGACCGGGCGACATCGTCATCAGCACGCCGAAGAAATGCGGGACGACGTGGACGCAGATGTTCTGCGCACTGCTCATCTTCGACGGACCCTCCTTTCCGGGCCCACTCGAGCAGATCTCACCCTGGCTCGACATGTGCAACCGTCCGCTCGATGAGGTCAGGTCCCAGCTCGCGGCCCAGACGCATCGCCGCTTCATCAAGACGCACACGCCGCTCGACGGACTCGAGGTCCGCGACGACGTCACGTACGTCGTCACCGGCCGCGATCCACGCGATGTCGCGGTCTCGTTCGAGCACCACGCGCAGAACATGGACTACGAGCACTTCGTCGAACTGCGCGCCGATGCGATCGGCAACGACGATCTCGACGAGCTGCCACCGCGACCGCCCGCGTTCGCGCAACCGGTCGACTGGTTCCGTTGGTTCGTGCGCGACGACGCACTCGCGGGTGTGCCGACCCTCGCGGGCACGCTGCACCACCTCGACACCGCGTGGCGGCGCCGGGCCGATCCCAACATCGTGCTGTGCCACTACGCCGACTTCACCACGGATCCGATCGCCGAGCTGCGGCGCCTCGCGGCCGCGCTCGACATCCCGCTCACCCCGGCACGCGCCGCGGCCCTCGCGCCCGAGGCCGGCATCGATCAGATGCGCGAACACGCCGAGGACATCGCACCGGCGGCGTCGCAGGGCAATTGGAAGAACCCGCGTGCGTTCTTCCGGGCGGGCGGCTTCGGGGAGTGGCGCGCGTGGCTCGAACCCGGCGACATCGAGGAGTACGACGCAAGGGTGGCCGCGCTCGCGCCGCCGGCGCTCGCCGCGTGGACGCACCTCGGGCGACTCGACTCCGGCATCGACCCGGCCGCGTCCGACGACACGCGGTGACCGCGCCCGTCCGGGTGCCCGACGCGGTGCGGCGCAAGGCCGTGGCCGTGGGGTCCGAGGGCGAGCGCTGGCTGGCCGAGCTCCCGGCAACCGTCGCCGCCCTGGAACACAAGTGGGGCATCCAGGTGGGCGAGCCCCGCACTGGCGGCAGCGGCGGCTACGTCGCGGAGGCCGTCGCGGCCGACGGCACTGCTGCGATCCTGAAAGTCGCGATCCCCGACGGCCTCCCAGGCCAGAGCCCGTTCGCGAGCGACGTGCAGACGCTGCGGCTCGGCGCGGGCCGTAGCTACGTGCGCGTCCTGCGCACCGATACGCCGCGGCGAGCGATGCTGCAGGAGCGGCTCGGGCGACCGCTCACCGCGCTCGATCTCCCCGTCGAGGAACAGATCGACATCATCGCGGCGACCTTGCAACGCGCCTGGCAAACGGTGCCGGCCGCCGAACCGTTGCGCACCGGCGCGGAGCAGGCCGCGTGGCTGCGTGAGTACGTGCGGGCGCGCTGGGAAGACCTCGACCGGCCGTGCCCCGAGCCGATCATTACGCGCGCGCAGGAGTATGCAGCATTGCGACGCGACGCGTTCGACGCGTCGACCGCGGTGCTCATCCACGGCGACGCGCATCCCGCCAACGTCCTCGAAGACCCGAGCGAACCGGGCCGGTTCAAGCTCATCGATCCCGACGGGATGCGATCCGAGCCCGCGCACGACCTCGCGATTCCTCTGCGCGACTGGACCGCGGAACTGCTCGCGGGTGATCCCATCGGGCTCGGACTCGCGTGGTGCAAGCGCCTCGGTGCACGTGCCGACGTCGACCCGCGGGCGATCTGGGAGTGGGCCTTCCTCGAACGCGTCTCGACCGGCCTCTTCATGCTGTCGTTGCACGACCCGGCCGGCGCGCGTCTCCTCGAAGTGGCCGTGCAGTGGACGACGCCAACCACATGATCGGTTCAGATGTCGGCAGCGGTCGGTTCTCGGTTCGGTGCTCGGCTCTGACCCGGCACGAGACTGACGCGTGTCATCAGTCGGCTGGCTTCGGGACGCGAGCGAAGAGTCACTACGGTCGGCATTGGCGGTCGGCGTCCCTGAACTCGCTCCGTTGCCTTTGCGGATCAACCCGCGGCCCGCACAGTCGAACCCGCTGTACTGGTCGACCAGCGCGGTGGTCGACGAACGATTCGTCGTGAAGTACGCATGGTCGGAGGTTCGGGCGGTGCGCCTATGGCATGAGGGCGTGGTGTTGGCACGGCTGAGGACGCTAGGCGCCGCGCTCCCTATCCCCGAGTTGGTGGCGCTCACGAAAGTCCCCGCGCTCGTGGTGACCCGCCTGATCGCGGGAGCACCGCTCAGCTGGGAATGGGCCAACCGCCTGACGGTGGCTGCGACCGAGCAGGTCGCGCAGCAACTCGCCGCCTTCCTCGTTCGACTACACGATGTCGAGGTCGCTGACGTGGTCGCTGATCTGCCGGTAGTCCATCCGACGCCGCAAGCAGACACCGCGCGCCTGCGTGCCGACTTCCCCCGCCTCGTGGACGAACATCGACGGGCGTCAGTTGCTCAGATGGTGTGACTGGGTCGATGACGTCTTGAGCCGTGGGCCGGTCGAGTCCCCCACGGTCTTCGTGCACGGTGATCTGCACGGGTACAACCAGGTGTGGGACCAGGCATCGTCCATGCTGTTGACTGTCGTCGATTTCGAAGAGAGCGGTATCGCTGACCCGCACTTCGATCTGCGGTACCTCCCCGGCAACGCGCAGTCCGTGGACCTGATGCTCGGCGTCGCGAAGGCATACGAACAGCTCTCGGGACGGCACGTCGCCGTCGACCGAGTGATGGCGTGGAACGTGCTCACGGTCCTAGGCGACGCCTTGTGGCGCACCGAAGCCGGCGTCGCGCGTCCGGGCGGCGGGACCGCCGCCACATGGGCTGACGAGCGTCCTTCACTCGAACGTGGTCCATTTATCGCCGCATATCGGGGCCTCATGGACCCTGTTCGCTACTCGTGCGCGAGATCGGCAGAGATGTACGCGCAAGTCGTCGTCGTCGAATGTCGTTTGCTCGCGTTCGCGAGCGTCCCCGAACGGCACGCCGGCAAAGGCCGAAGCTCTGTCCACAGGCGTGTTCGAGGACTTTCGCCCCTGTCGAGCAGCGCCCTAGTCGTTCAACACTCGGTGGTACCGAGTTCCGGCCCAGGGAGCCGAGATGTTGCGTCGTGTGATCGTCGGGTTCGTCGTGCTCGGCGTGATGGGTGCGCTCGGCATCCTCGCGCCTCGTAGCTCGATCGCCGCGCCGGCGCCGATCAGCATCACCGCGACGCCGTCCACCGGACTCGTCGACGGGCAGATCGTGCGCATCGATGGTGCCGGCTTCGCCCCGTACACGCACTACGAGATCTTCGAGTGTGCCGGCGACTCCGTTGACGAGCATCGCTGCGACCCGCGCAACGCGTTCGAGCTCGACAGCGACGGGACCGGCCACGTGCGGTTCGACTTCGCGATCGATGCGCGGATCTACCTCGGGCCCGACGGAACAACCAGCTACGACTGCCGCACCGCAGCCACAGGCTGCCGCATCGGCGTGGGCCTGATGCTCGAACATGCGAACAGCGCGTTCGCAACGCTGCACTTCGACCCGAGCGCACCGTTGCTTTCACCCGTGAGTGCGACGGTTACGCCCGCGACCGGTCTCGTCGACGGGCAGACCGTCACGGTGCATGGCGCGCACCTCAGCGACCGAGAGGCCGGGTGGGTGATCCAGTGCAAGACAGGCGGTGCACCGAAGGCATGCGACCTCGACCATGCCATCCAGATGAGGCCGCAAGCCGACGGCACGCTCACGACCGCCCTACGCGTGCACGCCGGGTTCCGCTCGCCGCTCGGCGACGTCGTGAACTGCCTCGCCGCGAACGCCGAGTGCTCGGTGGTCGTGTCGTGGGGGCTCGCGTTCGTGGCGGATCGCGTCGCATCGGTGCCCCTCGCGTTCGCGACGACAACGCCCACCACCACAACCACGACGACAACAGTCAAGACGACGGCCGCCACGTTGCCCCGCACCGGTGCGTCGCGTCGCGTCACGCGGCCTGGCGTCGCTCGGTGCCCTGCTCGTGGCGATCGGTTGCCTCGCTGTCGTGTTGGGAGGCCTGCGGGGCCGGTTCTCGACGGGCGCGAGCTGAGCTCGTCATAGTTTCGCTCCGGTGGCGGCGGTGCCGAGCAGCCGCAGGAACAGCGGCGCGTAGATGGCGCAGCGTTCGTCGAACGAATATCGCGGGGAAGCGAAGGTATTCCTTCAACCACGTGAAGACCGGCAGTGATCTGCCCCGCACGTGTTGTGCGCGGTGACCGAGTCGCTCGACTCGGTCCCTACGATGTCGCCGATGCACGAGGCGCTCGCCGCGCAATCCTTCTGCTACGTGACGACGACCGGACGCCTGAGCGGCACGCCCCACCGGGTCGAGATCTGGTTCGCGGCCGCACCCGACGCGGACACGATCTACCTGCTCTCGGGCGGCCGCGACCGCAGCGACTGGGTGCGCAACCTCGTCGCGAGCCCGAGCTGCACCGTGGAGATCGGCGCCGACACGTTCAACGGCTACGGACGCGTCATCGAAGGGATGGCCGAGGACGGCGCGGCGCGGCAACTCGTCTACGAGAAGTACCGGCGCGCCGATGACCTCGAGACCTGGCGCGACGAGGCGCTGCCGGTCGCGATCGACCTGCGTCAGGCGTCGAACAGCACGGGCAGCGCACGCGGCCCGCGGAACGCGTAGCCCTCGATCACCGCGGCGTCGGCCGCCGGCGGGATCGAGGCGCAGGTTCGGGAGCCGGTCGAGGATCGCGTCGAGCCCGACCCGCAGCTCCAGCCGCGCGAGGTGCATGCCGAGGCACTGGTGCGGGCCGGTGCCGAACGCGAGGTGGTGCTGCACCGGCCGGCCGAGCTTCCACTCGTCGGCGTCGTCCCAGCGCGTCCTCGTCGCGGTTCGACGGAGCCGGTGAGCACGCCGACCGGTGAGCCGGCCGCGATCGGGCAGCCCGGCGACCTCGGTGTCGGTCGTCGCGACGCGGCTCACCATCGTCACCGACGTCTCCCAGCGCAACGTCTCCTCGATGACCTCGGGGATGAGCGTCGCGATCCGGCGTAGACCTTCGCGAGCTCGTCGGGATGCGTGAGCAGCGCGAGCAGCGCGTTGCCCATCACGCGGAACGTCGTCTCGCCGCCCGCCGGGCAGCAGCAGGCGCAAGAAGCCGTAGATCTTGCCGTCGGTCAGTTGCTCGCCGTCGACCTCGGCGTGCACGAGATCGGAGAGGAAGTCGCCGGTCGGGTCGGCGCGCCGCGCCTCGACGAGCGGCCGCAGGTACTCGACCATCGCCGCGCTACGCCGCGTGCCCGCGCTCGGGCGCCATCGGACCGGTGTTGATCTCCTCGGCCCACTGCGCGAACTGCGTCGGCGTCCTCGAGCGGCACGCCCGACGATGCCGCAGATGACCTGCATCGGGTACTTCGACGTGACGCGACGCGACGAGATCGGCGCGCCCGAGCGGCGCGATCGCGTCGAGCAGGCGCGTTGATCGATCGGGCGCACGAGCGTCGTCGTCCCACCGCTCGAGCTGCGACGCGCGGAACGCCTTGGCGACGAGGTTGCGGTACTTGCGGTGCTCGTCGCCGTCCATCGCGAGGATGAGCTCGCCCATGAACTGGCCGATGTGCTCGGCGTTGATCGACGACGAGAACGTCTTGTCGTCGCGCAGCACCGCGTCGGCGTCCTTGAACCGGGTGACCTGGTAGAAGGTGCCCGTGCCCGGCGCCCATGCACGTCGCCGCCGGTCGCGATCACCGGGCACTCCGACCGCCGGACCTCGGCCCAGGCCTCGTACGGCTGGGCCGTGAACCAGTCGAGCGCGGGGCCAGTCGTCGTCCTGGGTCTCAGCAGCCATACCTGACACGGTAGTCAGGTTCAAGGTGGCCCGAAAGCGACGCCGATGCCCGTTCGATGGCGAAGAAGGGCAAGCGCGAGAAGTACCTCGGACCGGCGACGGTCGTGAAGCCCGCGCTCTTCGGCGCGGCCGCGCTCTTCGTCATCCAGGGCGCGATGCGCATGTTCCTGCACGCCTGACGCGACACGCCGACCTGACGTCCGTGTCAGGCCGGGCAAGTAGCCTCGGCGTGCATGGCCGCGCACGCAACCGGGGCGAATCCGTTCGCCGACACCGAAGACCAGGCCGCGCTGCGCCAGCTCGCGCGCGACGTCGCCGAACGCGAGCTCGCGCCGATGGCGCGCCACGGCGACGAGACCGAAGAGTTCCCGCAGTGGGCCTGGGACGGCATGCGCAAGGCCGACCTGTTCGGCATCACCATCGGCGAGCGGTGGGGCGGCGCGGGCCTCGGCGACATCGAGGCCGCGATCGTGCTCGAGGAGCTCGCCCGCGCCGACGTGTCGGCCGCGATCCTCGCCCAGCTCATCTTCAACGGTCCGCCGCGCGCGATCGAGCACCTCGGCAACGACGCGATGAAGGACCGCTGGCTGCCGATGGCCGCGAGCGGCGACGGGCTGTTCTGCATCGGCATCAGCGAGACCGAGGCCGGCAGCTCCGTCGGCCACATGCGCGCCCGCCTCACCCCCGACGGCGACGGCTTCCGCCTCAACGCGTACAAGAACTACGTCACCGGCGGGCACAAGGCGCGCGTGTGCCTGGTGTGGTGCCGCTTCCCCGAGAGCGTGGGCACCAAGGGCATCGGCGCGGTCGTCGTCGACCTCGAAGCGCCGGGCGTGACCGTCGCCGGCACGCACGTGAAGATGGGCCTGCGCGCCACGAGCGAGGCCGAGCTCGCGTTCGACGACGTGCGCATCGAGCCCGAAGACGTGCTGCTGTGGGGCGACCCCGCCAACAGCGAGTCGTTCAAGACGCTGATCTCGCACATCAACCACGAGCGCTGCGGCAACGCGGCGATGTGCGTCGGCGCCGCGCAGGGCGCGCTCGAGTACGCGGTCGGCTACATGAACGAACGCAAGATCGGCGACAAGACGCTCGCCGACCTCCAGGGTCTGCAGTGGAAGATCGCCGACATGGCGACGCAGCTCGAAGGCGCGCGCCTGCTGCTGCAGCGCGCGGTGCACATGGCCGGCCCGCACGGCACGCCGCCCGCGCTCGAGACCGCGATGGCGAAGACCGCCGCGAACCTCGCGGCGAAGTTCGTGTGCGACGAGGCGATCCAGCTGCTCGGCGGCTACGGCTTCTCGCCGCGAGTACCCGGTCGAGCGCGTGTACCGCGACATCCGCGGGCTGTGCATCGGCGCGGGCACCGTCGAGATCCAGCGCAACTTCGTCGGCACGAGCGTGCTGAAGGGCGCGACGCCGGCCAGCGACGGCTGGAAGTCGCCGCCGAGCTTGACGCCGGACGCGGCACGTGATCGCGCCGACGTTCACCTCCCGCTCGCGCGACGCAGTACCGCCGCCCCGGCGGACCGTGGGACCTGCCGTCGCTCGACGCGCTGCTCACGCGCGTCGCCGCGCCGCGCCGCTCGCCGAGCGGGTCGCGCGCGTCGCGGGCGGGCTGCGGGCGCGGGGCGTCGGGCCGGGCGACGCGGTCGCGTGGCAGTCGCCGAACCGCGACGAGGTCGCGGTGCTGTACCGCGCGTGCTGGCGGCTCGGCGCGATCGCGGCGCCCGTGCACCATCAGATGGGCGCCGACCGACGTCGCGCGGCGTGCTCGACGCGGTCGCGGCCCGCGCTCGTCGTCGACGACCTCGACGCGCTGCCGACCGGCGACGCCGATCGCCGAGCCGTGGACCGACGCGAGCCGGCTCGCGGCGATCCTGTTCACCTCGGGGTCGAGCGGCGCGCCCAAGGGCGTGCTGCACACGCAGGCGACGCTCGCGTACAAGGCCGCGCAGATGCGCAGCGCGCACGACCTCGGCCCCGACGACTGCGTGCTGATGCCCGCGCCGCGCGCGCACATCTCCGGCCTGCTGAACGGCATCACGCTGCCCGGCGTCGTCCCGTTCCGCACGCGTCTTCATGGCGCGCTGGGATCCCGGAGGCCGCGCTCGACGCTCATCGAACGCGAGCGCGTCACGTTCATGGTCGGGCCCGCCGACGTTCTTCGTGTCGATGATGCAGGCGCCGGGCTTCGGCACCGAACGCGTCGCGAGCCTGCGCCTCATCTCGAGCGGCGGCGCCGGAGTGGGCGAGGCGTTCGTCGCCGAAGCGGCGCGCGCGTTCGGCGCGCGCGTGAAGCGCACGTACGGCTCGACCGAGGTGCCGACGATCATCACCGACGGCCACACGATCGGCGAGGTCGAGGTGCGCATCGACGACGAACGGCGAGCTGCTCGCGCGCGGCCCCGAGGTGTGCGTCGGCTACCTCGACGCCGCGCAGACACGCGGAGGCGTTCACCGCCGACGGCTGGTTCCGCACCGGCGACCTCGCCGACGATCGACGCCGACGGCGCGATCGAGATCGTCGGCCGGCTGAAGGACGTCATCATCCGCGGCGGCGAGAACATCAGCACGCGCCGAGGTCGAGCAGGTGCTCGAAGCGCATCCCGACGTGCGCCACGCGGTCGCGGTCGGCGAGCCCGACGCGCTCATGGGCGAACGGGTCGTCGTCGTTCGTCGAGGGCGACGCCGGGCTTCGACCTCGACGCGTGCCGCGCGTGGTTCGCGGCGCGGGGCGTCGCCCGGTTCAAGACGCCCGAGCGCGTCGTCGTCGTCGACGCGCTCCCGCTGCTGCCCGACGGGCAAGCCCGACCGCGCCGCGCTGCGACGCCGCGCGGTCTACTCCCAGGTCGAGGTGTCGACGCCCATCATCTTGAAGCCCTTGATCACCGCCGCGGGTTCAGCGTGCCCGGCTTCCAGTGGAAGTTGTACATGCGCTCGTTCGCGACGTTCTGCACGAACATCTTCGCCTGGTCGAGGTTCACGAGGATGCCGCGCGTCGCGGTCTGCTTCTCGTAGCGCTCGGCGTGCTCGGCGTCGAGCACGTAGTTCATCGAGTCGCACATCCGGCTCATGTCGACGTTGTTCCAGTCGTACGGCGACAGCGAGATGTGCAGGAAGACGCCGGGCGGCGTCACCGACTGCAGCTCGAAGTTCTTCGAGACGAGCGTGACCGGCGTGAAGCAGCACGCGCAGTGCGATTCGAGCCGCACCGTCTTGTCCTTGAACGGCGGCATGTGCGAGAACGCGATCGCCTCGCTCGCGCAGCCGACGAACGAGTGGAACTCGTCGTCGATGTACGCGCGCACCTGCGACGGGAACGACGAGAACGGCGGCGCCTTCAGCAGGTTGCAGTTCTGCGTGTCCTCGTTGACGACGACGTCGATGCCGAGCTGCAGCTCCTTGTACGCGCGCGATGATGCGGCGCCGGTCGAGCTCGGTCGCCTGGTGCACCTCGAGCAGCGTCGGGCCGCGCCCGTGCTCGCACCAGAACTCGAAGACGAACGCGCGCACCTGCTTGGCGTTGTCGGAGAACTCGAACTCGGGAACGTTCTGCGGCATGGGCCGCACGACTAGAACGCGCGCTACCGAGCGTGCGAGCACGCGCAATCGCTGGTCGAGAACGACCTGGTCGTGCTCGTCGGTGACCCAGATGCGCCGCGTCGTGCCGAGCGGGAGGGCCGCGGTCATCATCGACATCGATCGGCGCGCCGGTGCCGCGGAACGTGCCCGGCCGCGATCCGGTTGCCGTCGTCGCCGGTGAGCCACAGCCAGTAGTACTCGCCCTTGTCGAGGCCGGTGACGTGGAACGCGACCTCGGTGCCGGCGGCGTGCGCGCGCAGCGTGCGCCGTGCCGCGCTCACGCCCGGTCGTCGGCGCGAACACGACCGTCGTCGCCGCGACGAGCGAGTCGTCCGGGCACCACGAGCACGAACGCGATCGACCGCCGCCGCGATCGCGGTCGCCGTGGCGGCGGCGACTCGCGATCCGGCGGCGCGTCCGCGTGCGGCGGGCGCGTGCGCTCGGCCGCGACCCGGTCGAGGACGAGCTTCGCCAGCGCGGCCGGCGGGTGGCGTCCGGTCGCGCGGTGCACGTGCGACGGATCGGCGAGCGGCAGCGCGCGTGCGACCGACGTCGAGCTCCCGCAGTTCGGCGCGGCAGTCCGCGCACCCGTCGAGATGCGCGTGCAGCGCGAGCAGCTTCGGCGGGCTCGGCTCGCCCGAGCGCCGCCGCGCCGAGCGCGGCGCGCATCTCGCGGCACGCATCAGACATCATCGGACCAACCCAACTCTTCGAGCGCGAGGCGCATCGCCTTCAGCGCGTAGTACACGCGGCTCTTCACCGTACCGACCGGCACCCCGAGATCGTGCGCAACCTCGTGGTACGGGCGCGCCTTGTAGTGCACCTCGACGAGCGCGTCGACGGTGCTCGTCGCTCAGCTTCTGCAGCGCTTCCTCGACCTGCCACGCGACGAGCACGCGTTCGACGTCGTCGTCGAGCGCGATCGGCTCGTTCGGCCGGTCGCGGTCGCCGCGAGCGTGGGCCGCACGGCCCGGGCGCGGGAGAGATCGATCACGACGTTCCGGACGATCGCGAACAACCACGTGCGCAACGAGCCGAGCGCGTCGTCGAAGCGGTTCGCGACGCCTGCCACGCCCGCACGAACGTCTCCTGCACGGCTTCTTCGGCCAGCCCGCGGTCGCCGAGCGATCGCACCGCGAACCGGAACAGCTCGGGACCGTGGGCGGCGTAGACGGCCCGCACACCGTCGTCGCTGGCCAGCACCGGGCGCGTTTCGACCATCACCGAAAGAGTACGGCCGCCGCTCGCGTTCGGTTCATGAACCCCAGCCGATTCCGATCCGTATCCCCGTCCGCAACCGGACGCCCGTCCGGAACGACCCAGGACTCTGGGCCGGTGATCGAGGCCAGGACGATCGAGGAGGCCGGCATGCGCGGGATCGGTACGAAACGAACGGGACTGCGCATGCTCGCCGTCGGCGCCGCCCTTGCCATGGTGCTCGCCGCGTGCGGCGGGGACGACGACGACAGCAGCAATGCGTCGGCGACGACCGCGGCCAAGGAGACGACGACGACCGCCGCGACCGCGGCCGCCGACGTCACCGTCAACGTCGCCACCACCGATGTCGGCAAGACGCTCGTGGATGCGAAGGGCATGACGTTGTACGCGCTCGAGAAGGACTCGAAGAACATGAGCACGTGCACCGGCGGGTGCGCGACCGCCTGGCCGCCACTGGTCGTCACCGGCAAGGTCGTCGTCGCCAAGGGCCTCGACGCCGACGACTTCGCGACCTTCACCCGCACCGACAACGGCATGACGCAGGTGTCCGTGTACGGCGCGCCCCTCTACACCTTCAGCGGTGACAAGGCGCCCGGCGACACCAACGGCAAGACCATCCCCAACTGGTACGTGGTCGGCGCCAACGGCAAGCCGATGGAAGGCGCCGCCGCGGCCACGACCGCGCCGACCACGAGCGACTCGGGTTACTGAGCGGGGTCGAGGGCGTCGACGCTCCAGCCCAGCCCCCCGTCGACGTCCTCGACCGCAATGCGCAACACCCATCCCGAGGTGACATCGGGCGCGGCCCAGGCGAGCCAACCCAGCCGGCGCACCGCCTTGCGCGTCCGGCGTCTCCTCGGGATCGAGATCGAGCAGGGCGCGCAACAACGCCCATGTGCGGTCCCGGCCGGCTGCGGCGCCGCGCCGCCGCCCGTGCCGGCCGCCGCTCGCGCCCGCCCACGCGAGGAGCGCGAGCGCCTCGGTCGGGTCGACCCACGCGGCGCGGACATCCGGCACGCCGAGCGCGGCGATCGCGGCCGGCGCGTCGCCCTCGACCGCGACGACGCGGGCGCGCCCTTCGGAACCGGCCGTCCACGCGCCGGTGAGGTCGCGCACCGCGGCCTCGACGTCGGGGTCCTCGATGACTCGGCCCGGCTCCGGCAGCGTGAACGGGCGCGCGAGCGGCAGGTCCGGCGCCGGCGCGTCGACCCCGTCGGCGCGGTAGGTCGCGACCGGATACTCCGGCTCCCAGGTTTCGAGCGCGACGGGCACCGCGAGCACCTCGGCGTGGGGCACCGTGGCGGGCGCCACCGTCTCGCCCCGCACGACCCGTTCGTGCGCGGCGACCGCCGCGACCGGGCCCGGCGTCACGTGCGGCGCGAGGTCCACCCATGTGTGGGTCGACGCCGCGACCTCCGCGAGCGGTCCGATCGCGAAGCGCCCCGCGTCCTCGACGAGCATCGCCGCCGCGTACTCCGCTGGAGCGTCGCAGCGCGAGCAGGTACTCCGCCCGGCTCGCGGCGGGCCACAGCTGCCGCCCCCGTTCGAGCGCGCGCTGCGAGCGGTCGCGTACCTCGACCAGGCGATCCCACTCCCCCGCGTCACAGAGCGTGTCGATGATGCGGATCAGCTCGTCGAGATCGCCCGCATCGATCGCGGTGGTGATGCGCGACGCGTCCACCGACGGCTCCTCGGGGATGCCTAGACGATGCTCTCGCCGGCCTCGACGCGTGGGCGGAGGCGACGGTGAGACGGGCCCGGTGGAACGCGGCGTCGCCGAACGAGAGCTGGTCGAGTTGCGCGCGCTTCATGAAGAAGTGGAGGTCGTGCTCCCACGTGAAGCCGATGCCACCGTGCACCTGGAGCGCGGACGCCATCACCCGCTTCGACGCGTCGGAGCACCAGATCTTGGCGGTCGACGCCGCGACCGACGCGTCGGGGTCGCCGGCGCCGATGCACCACGCGGCCCAGTACACGGTCGAGCGCATGCCCTCCACGTCGACGAGCATGTCGGCGCAGCGATGCTTCACCGCCTGGAACGACCCGATCGGCCGGCCGAACTGCACGCGGTCCTTGGCGTACTCGCACCGCCATGTCGAGCGCGCGCGCCGCGCCGCCGAGCATGTCGGCCGACCGTGAACGTCGCGCCCCGGTCGAGCAGGCGGTCGCGCGCGTCCGCACCACCGAGCGAGATCCGGTCGAGACCGTCCACGTCGAGCCAGCCCAGCTCACGCGTCAGGTCCATCGCGGGCTGCGCGCGGCGGCCGCGTCGGCGAGCTCGACTGCGTACACGCCGTCGTCGGTCGCAGACGACGGCGACGTCGGCCGAGGGCGCGTACGGCACCGGCTGCGCGACGTCCCACGCGACGCACGCGCGGACGTCGCCGGCCGAGCAACCGTTCGACCCATGCGGTCGCGCCCGCCGCGCGCGAACGCGTCGAGCGCGAGCACGGTGGGCACGAACGGTGCCGGCGCCGCGTGCGTGCCGAGCTCCTCGACGAGGACCGCGACCTCCACCGCGCCGAGCCCGATGCCGCCGTCCGCTTCCGGCACCTCGATGCCCGAGCCAGCCCTGCTCGACCATCGCGGTCCAGAGGCGGGCGTCGAACGCGTGCGTCGGACGTCGGTGTGGGCGCGCACCCGCGCCGGCGCGGCGAGGTCGTCGAGCAGCTCGCGCGCGCCTTCACGCAGCGCGAGCTGATCCTCGGTGAAGTCGAAGTCCATGCCGCCTCAGTCTCTCAGACGCTGATCCAGGTGGCGCGGGCGACGGCGACGAGCTCGTCGCCGTCGTACAGCGCGCTCGCCGGCGAACAGCTTGCGGCCGTCGAGACCGAGTGGCCACGACAGCGCGACGAGTGTCGCGTCGATCGGCGGTTGCCGGTCGATGCGCGCCGCGATCCGACCGAGCACGTACGCCTTCGTCGGCCGGACGCCGTCCATGTACATCACGAAGCTGCTCGGGCAGTCGAGCGCGGCCCACAAGAGCTCGGCCGGCACCTCGCCCGCGGCGCCGGCCAGGTCGGCCGGGAACCGGACGGGCGCGGCGAACAGCGGGCGGGAACCGACGCGACCCGGCAGCACGCGCAGCCCGTCGCCCGCGCGCGCGGTCCGGCCCGCACACGAAGCACGTCGGGAACGGGTGCCACTCGGGATGCAGCACCAGCGGCGACGCCGCGGCCGCGTCCGCGGCTTCCGCGACCGACAACGCGCCGGGGCGCGTCGACGTCGACGATCGTCGGCGACGCCCTCGGCGACGACATCGTCACCATCGCGCAACACGACGCCCGCGGCCCCCGACCCGACGTGCATCGGGGTCGCCAGCGGTGACGGCCGCCGCAGCGTGATCTCGGCTGCGCCGTCGATGTGCGCGGCGAGCATCCCCGCGGTGATGCCACCGTTCCCACGGTCGGGTGGTCCGCAGAAGCGGGTGGGAATGATGACGGGACCGGGCACGACGAGAATCCTGGCATCTGTAGTGTTGGGGGGACCGATCGATGCACGGAACACGGAACGACGCCAAGCCGCCGGCGCGAGGGGAGCTGTGATGTCCGAGGAGCCTGCCGTCCTGCACTGGCAGGACAAGGAGATCAAGCTTCCGGTGATCCGCGGGACCGAGGACGAGACCGCGATCGACATCTCGAAGCTGCGGGACCGCACCGGTCTGATCACCCTCGACTACGGCTACGTGAACACGGGCGCAACCGAGTCCGCGATCACCTACATCGACGGTGACGCCGGCATCCTCCGCTACCGCGGCTACGACATCGAAGCGCTCGCCGACCGCGACGATCCCGTCGTTCCTCGAGACCGCGTTCCTGCTCATCTACGGCAACCTGCCGACCGAGTCCGAGCGCGAACGGCTCAGCCACCAGATCCGCCAGCACACGATGCTGCGCGAGGACGTGAAGCGCTTCTACGACGGCTTCCCGAAGGACGCGCACCCGATGGCGACGCTGTCGGCCGTCGTCAGTGCGATGTCGACCTTCTACCAGGACACCGAAGACCCGCACGATCCCGCGCAGGTCGAGCTGACGATCATCCGGCTGCTCGCGAAGCTGCCGACCGTCGCCGCGTACTCGTACAAGACGTCGATCGGCCAGCCGTTCCTCTATCCCGACAACTCGCTCGACCTCATCGAGAACTTCATGCGGATGATGTTCGCGGTGCCGACGCAGGACTACGAGGTCAACCCGACCGTCGTCCACGCGTTGAAGCAGCTGCTGATCCTGCACGCCGACCACGAGCAGAACTGCTCGACGTCGACGGTGCGGTTGGTCGGCTCCTCGGACGCCAACCTCTACGCGTCGATCGCGGCCGGCATCAACGCGCTCTGGGGGCCGCTGCACGGCGGCGCGAACCAGGCCGCCATCGAGATGCTCGAAGCGATCCGCGACTCCGACGGCGACATCCCGAGGTTCGTGGCCAAGGCCAAGGACCCGGGCGACGACTTCCGGCTCTCCGGTTTCGGGCACCGCGTGTACAAGAACTACGACCCGCGTGCGCGCATCCTCAAGACCACCGCCGAGCGCGTGCTGAACGAGCTGGGTTCCAAGGACGAGCTCTTCGACATCGCGCTCGAGCTCGAGCAGGTCGCGCTCACCGACGAGTTCTTCATCGAGCGCAAGCTGTACCCGAACGTCGACTTCTACTCGGGCCTCATCTACCGCGCGATGGGCTTCCCGACGAACATGTTCCCGGTCCTGTTCGCGATCGGCCGGCTGCCCGGCTGGATCGCGCACTGGAAAGAGGGCCACGAGAACGCGAAGACCAAGATCGGTCGCCCTCGCCAGATCTACACCGGCCCGACCGAGCGCAAGTACGTCCCGATCGAACAGCGCGAAGACGGCATCAGCTAGACGCGGCTCGTCTCGACCTTGAACACCGGGTGCTTCGGGCCGATGGCGCGGAGCTCGTCGTCGCTCGCGTCGGGGCCGACGCCGTCGAAGAAGACACCGACCTCGGCCTTCCACCGTTTGAGGTAGGCGCGCAGGATCGGCGGCTTCTCGTCGTCGGTCAGCTCGCTGGCGCGGAACTGCTCGACCTTCTTGCCGACGCGTAGCTCGCCTTCGCGCGCAACCCGCAGGTTCTTCACCCACTGCGTGATGCCGCGCGGCGCGACGAGATACTGCGTGTCGTCGACGGTGAGCAGGTTCACCGGGTTCGTACGCCACTCCCCGCTCGTGCGCCCGCGGACGCGCAGCTCGCGTGAGCCCCACACGCTGATGCCGAGCTTCGTCAACCCTTGCACCGCCGGGTTGAACACGTGCTGGGTGAACCAACCCGGCTTCACGTACCGCTCTTCGCTCATGCGGTCACCGTACCCAGGTCCCGTGCGCCGCGGTCGCGGAACCGGCAGCATCTGTAGATGGAGGACACCGCCGCCTTCTGGGACGACGAGGCCTCGTCGTTCGACGACGAAGCCGACCACGGCCTGCGCGACCCGGCCGTGCGGGCCGCGTGGCGCGCGCTGCTGCGTTCCGTGTTGCCCGCACCACCGTCGGACGTGGCCGATCTCGGCTGCGGGACCGGTTCGTTGTCTGTGTTGCTGGCGGAGGCCGCTTACGTGGTGACGGGCATCGACTTCTCGAGCGAGATGCTCGCAGTCGCGACGCGCAAGGCCACTGGCGCGGGCGTCGTCGTCACCTTCCGGCGCGGCGATGTGTCCGCGCCCACGCTTGCGTCCGAGAGTGTCGATGGGATCGTCGTCCGCCACGTCACCCGGGCGCTCCCTGCACCCGCAGACACGATCCGGCATTGGGCCGCGTTGCTGCGGCCCGCCGGTCGCTCGTGCTCGTCGAAGGGCGCTGGTCGACCGGCACCGGTCTCACGGCGGGCGCGCTGACGGAGCTCGTCCACCCGGTCATCCCGGCGATCGAGGTGCAGCCCTTGACCGATCCCGCGCTGTGGGGCGGCCCGATCACCGACGAGCGCTACGTGCTCCTCGCGCGCACGTAGATCACGGATCCGCGCCACCCTCGTGCACCGCCCGATGGTGGCGCCGGCACAGCAAGACGAGATTGTCGAGGCGGGTTTCGCCGCCGTCCGCCCAGTGCACACGGTGGTGGGCGTCGCACCACCCGGGCGGCCGATCACAACCCGGGAAGGAGCAGCCGCCGTCACGAACGACGAGCGCACGCCGCAGCGCGGGCGAGATGGTCCGGGTCGCCCGGCCCACGTCGAGCGGCTCGGAGCAACCCTGGGTGATCACCCGAGAAATGCCGGCGTCGCAGGAGAGCCGCCGCAGCGTCTCCGCGGAGAGCGCGCCGACATGGGCGGCCTCTGCACGCGCCCGCATTGCGGCGTCGATTCCGCCGCGCCGCTCAAGGGACTCCACGTCGACGAGGACGCTCACGTTCGCGACCACGTGTTCGCCGGCGCACAACTGCACGAGCGCGTCGGCGCGGCGCTGCGGCTTGGATCGCACATCCCCAGGCTCGAGATCCACCCTCATCGCCGCGTCCAGCGCGGAAAGCACGACCTCTCCTGACTCGGGATCGAGCAAGCCGTCGATCGCGACCATGCCGTCGAGCGTCGGGGACACATGCAAGCGTCGTCGCTCGTGGTGCTCGTTCGCCGTCGCGGCGCCACCGTCACCATCGATCGCATCGGTGACGTGTTGCACGATCCCGCGCAGTTCGCGCACAGAGGCAACGCGCGCGGCATCGACCAACGCGGACTCGAAGTCGACGATTGCGTCGCGACGCTCAGATGTGCACGCGTTGGCGATCGCCTCGGCGTGCCGGCGCGAGATGTCACCCCTCGCGAATGCCTCGCTCGTCGCCGGCAGCGACGGCAAGGTGCGCGCGAGATCGACAGTCGCACGTGCCACGCCGTGCGGGACGCGGCAGTGCTCTCGCACCCACGCGGCCGACGACACCGCGCCGTCGTCGAGCCAGGCGCCGCTGCGGTCGTGGGCGCCGACCGTGCGCACCCACGCGCACTCGAGCCGGTCGGCGAGGCGGCGGAGGCGCGCGCGGGTCGATCACGTCCTCGCTCGCGAGCACCTTCTCGATGGCGTCGCTCAGCTCATCCAGCATCACGAACATATGTTCGATACTACTGGTTTGACACCGCTCTGACCAGGGAGAATACGAGAAAATCTGCGCCGGACCGCCCGCTGCTTGCTCGCCCGACGCGCGGGCGACAATGGCGGAGAATGCCGTTCTCCGCCGCGACGCTCGTCGGTCCGAGCCCGCACGACGACCGGCCACAACGGCTGGTCGGCGCGGCGCGGGAGCTGGCCAACGAGACGGGGAGCTCGGCGTTCACGGTGGCGCAGGTCGCGGCTCGGGCGCGGTTGTCGCTGAAGTCGTTCTACCGGTGCTTCCGCGGCAAGGACGACCTCCTCATCGCGCTGCTGGCAGAGGAAAGCGCGGTTGGTGCCGTGCTGTTCGAACAACTCCTCGAAGGCCGTCCCGACCCGCTGCACACGTTCGCTCGGGAGCTCTTCGCGCTCGCGACGCTGCCGGGGAGCGCGGGCTATGCGGGCGTGCTCGTCCGCGAGCACCGCCGGCTGGCCGAGCACCAACCGGTCGAGATCCGCGCCGCGCTCGCACCGCTCACCGATGTCATCGCGTCGCGGATCAGCACGTCCGATCCCGCGCGCGACGTGCAGACCGTGTTCGGTGTGCTGATGGACGGCTTCCACGACGTCGTGCTCGGTCGCGTCGGCGACGTCCCCGAGTTCGCGGACTATCTCTACGCCTTCTGCATGCGCGGTCTCGAAGCAACAAAGGTTCCGGCGTGACCACGACGCTGCTCCCCGACCCGGCACCGCGCCAGCGGCACTACACGATCATCTCCGTCGACGATCACCTCATCGAGCCGGCCGACCTGTTCGCCGGGCGCATGCCCGCGCGACCTGGCCGGTGCCGCACCGCGTGTGGTCACGCTCGACAACGGGCGCGAGACGTGGGTGTACGAGGACCGCTTCTACCCGCAGGTGGGCTTGAACGCGGTCGTCGGCCGGCCCAAGCCCGAGTGGAACATGGAACCGGCGCGCTTCGACGAGATGCGGCGTGGCTGCTACGACATCGAAGCGCGCGTCGCCGACATGGACCTCGACGGCGTCTACGCGAGCCTGTGCTTCCCGTCGCTCATCGCCGGCTTCGCGGGCACCGTGTTCTCTGCGAGCAAGGATCAGGAGCTCGGGCTCGCGTCACTGCGCGCGTGGAACGACTGGCACATCGACGAGTGGGCCGCGCCGCACCGCGAGCGCGTGATCCCGTTGCAGCTCACCTGGCTCAGCGATCCCGAGGTCGCGGCAGCCGACATCCGAGCCAACGCGGCGCGCGGCTTCAAGGCGATCAGCTTCCCCGAGAACCCGGTCGACCTGCAGCTACCGTCGATCCACACCGAACACTGGGACCCGATCCTGCGCGCGTGCGAAGAGACCGAGACGGTCGTGTGCCTGCACAACGGATCGTCGTCGTGGACCGCGGCGCGCTCCCCCGGCGCGCCCCTCGCGCTGTACACGAGCCTCTTCTCGGTGAACGCGCTCGTCACCGCGGCCGACTGGCTGTGGGCGCGTGTCCCGACCCGCTTCCCGAACATCAAGATCGCGTTCTCGGAGGGCGGCATCAGCTGGGTGCCGATGTTGATCGACCGCATCACCTACGTGCTCGATCACTCCGCGGTCGGCTCCGACGGCTGGGACGACCCGGACGTGACCCCGATCGACGCGCTGCGCCGCAACTTCTGGTTCTGCGCGATCGACCTGGGCTCGACGATCGCCCTGCGCGAACACATCGGTATCGACCACATCTGCATCGAAAGTGACTATCCCCACGCCGATTCCACCTGGCCGGACACCCAAGCGCTCGCACATGCTTCGCTCGACGGGTTACCGGCCGATGAGATCCGCAAACTGACGTGGCAGAACGCGTCCGAGTTGTTCCGCCATCCCGTGCCCGAGGAGCTGCAGGTCCCATGAGCTACACGCAAGAGCCGGCCTCCGGCGCGGCGGCGAGCGCGATCGACGACATCTTCGATGTCGCGGCCGCCAACGACCCGATCCCCGCCTACCGCAAGGTGCACGCGGAGTGCCCGGTGGCGCGCACACCGGGCATGTTCGGCGACGGCGTGTGGATCACGCGCTACGAGGACGTCATGTGGGCGTTCAAGCACCCCGAGGTGTTCTCGTCGCAGGATGTCGTGAAGGTCGGCAACGAGGTCCCGCTGATCCCGCTGTCGGTCGACCCGCCGGATCACGCGAAGTACCGCCGGCTGCTCGACCCGCAGTTCTCGCCGCGGAAGATGGCCGAGCTCGAGCCCGAGATGCGCAAGCTCGTCGACGAGATCATCGACGGGTTCATCGACCGGGGCGAGTGCGACTTCCACGAGGACTTCGCGACGCCGCTGCCGTCGACGTTCTTCATCGCGTTGATGGGGCTGCCGCAGTCGGACCTGCCCCGCTTCTTGAAGTGGCGCGACGACACGATCCGTCCCGCGGCCGACACGATGGAAGCAGCGCAGGAGATCCGCGAAGCGACGGGCCGCGACATCACGGAGTACTTCGAGCGCGAGCTCGCGGAGCGGCGCGACGGACCGGACGACGGCCGCTTGATGAGCACGCTCGTGCGGGCCGAGGTGGAAGGGCGACCGCTGACGCACGCCGAGTTGCTCGGCACGTGTCACCTGTTGATGCTCGGTGGCCTCGACACCGTCACCGCCACGCTCGACTGCATGATCACGTATCTCGCTCGGCATCCCGAACGGCGCCAGGCGATCCTCGACGACCCCGAGCTGATCCCGGTTGCGGTGGAGGAGCTGCTCCGCCACCAGACGCCGGTGATGATGGTGCCCCGCAAGATCGTGAAGGACGTCGAGATCGGCGGCGTCATGTGCCGCGCCGGCGATGCCGCGACGCTGCTCATCGGCGCAGGCAACATCGACGCGGCCGAGTTCGAAGATGCCGACGAAGTGCGCTTCGACCGCGGCCGCAACCGGCACGTCGCGTTCGGCGGCGGACCGCACCGTTGCCTGGGCTCCCACCTCGCGCGCCTCGAGCTCCACGTCGCGATCGAGCAGTTCCACAAGCGCATCCCGGACTACTCGATCCCCGAGAGTGCCGAGGTCAACTTCTCCCCCGGCATCCGCCAGGCCGCACGCCTGCCGATCACGTTCAGCCCGAAGTCGGTCAACGGCGCGTAGCACCGTCCCCGTCGCCTAGAACGGGGGCATGGAACCGGGTGAGTTCGCGGGCACGATCGGGCGCTACCACTGGGAGTCGACGCCGTGGTGGCCGCCGCCGCGCCGGGCGCCCGGCAGGCGCGCCGAACATTTTGCTCGTGGTGCTCGACGACGTCGGGTTCGCGCAACTCGGCTGCTTCGGCTCGGACCTCGACACACCGGTGTTCGACGCGCTCGCCGCGCGCGGGCTGCGCTACCGGAACTTCCACACGACCGCGCTGTGCTCGCCGACGCGTTCGTGCCTGCTCACCGGGCGCAACCACCACGCGAACGGCATGGGTCGCATCACCGATCTCGCCACCGGCTTCCCGGGCTACGACGGCTGCATCCCGAAGGCGAATGCGTTCCTCTCCGAGATCCTCGTGCCGCACGGCTACGCGGCGTGGGCGATCGGCAAGTGGCACCTCACACCCGACGACGAGCAGAACCTCGCGGCGCGCCGGGACCGGTGGCCGCTCGGCCGGGGCTTCGAGCGGTTCTACGGCTACTTCGGCGGCGAGACACACCAGAACGCGCCCGGCTCGTCCACGACAGTCACTTCGTCGACGCGCCGCGCGCGGTGGACGACGGCTACCACCTCACCGAAGACCTCGTCGACCACGCCATCGATTTCGTGCGCGACCTGCGCCAAGTCGATCCAGGGAAGCCGTTCTTCGCGTACCTGTGCCCGGGCGCGTGTCACTCACCGCACCACGCGCCACCCGAGTGGATCGCGCGCTACCACGGTCGCTTCGACATCGGGTGGGACGAGTGGCGCGAGCAGGTGCTCGCCCGTCAGATCGAGATGGGGTTGCTGCCGGCCCACACGGTGCTCTCCGAACGTCCGGAGTGGGTGCCGGCGTGGGCCGATCTCACCGACGACGAGCGCCGCGTCTACGCCCGCTACATGGAAGCGTTCGCGGGCTACCTGTCGCACGCGGACCACCACGTCGGCCGGTTCCTCGACGCGCTCGCGGACACCGGCGATCTCGACAACACGGTCGTCATCGTGGTGTCCGACAACGGCGCGAGCAGCGAAGGTGGCGCGCTCGGTTCGTTGAACGACGCGCGCGTCTGGAACGGCGCGCCGCGCACGGCCGAAGAAGCGCTGCCGATCATCGACGAGATCGGCGGCCCGCGCTGGCACAACAACTACCCATGGGGTTGGACCGTCGCCGGGAACACGCCGTTCCGCAGGTGGAAGCGCGAAGTGCACGAAGGCGGCGTCGCCGATCCGCTGATCGTCTCCTGGCCGGCCGGGATCGCGGGCGCCGAACAGGGGCACATTCGCGCGCAGTACGTGCACGCGATCGACATCCTCCCGACCGTCCTCGACGTGATCGGCGTCGAGGCGCCCGGCTCCGTCGACGGCGTGAGCTTCGCACCCACCTTGGCGCGGTCCGACGCACCCGACGCGCACACGGTGCAGTACTACGAGATGTTCGGCTCACGGGCGCTGTACCAGGACGGGTGGAAGGCGGTGCTCTACCACGCGATGCAGTCCAGCGATCCCGGTCTCGACGTCGTGCCGTGGGAGCTCTACGACGTCGTGGCCGACCCGTCCGAGACGCGTGATCTCGCGGCCGAGGAGCCGGAGCGGTTGCAGGCGATGGTCGAACGCTGGTGGCAGGAGGCGGAACGGAACAACGTCCTCCCGCTCGACAATCGCGCCTTCGCCGACTTCGTGTTCAACCGTCCGTCGGCAGTGCCCGAGCGCGCGACCTATGTGTACTGGCCCGGCACCGGCATGGTGTCCGAGGAATCCGCGGTCAACACGCGCAACCGCGACCATCTCGTCACCGCACACATCGACGGTGACGGCGAGGGCGTGCTGCTGTCGCAGGGCTCCCTGCTCGGGGGGTGGACGTTCTTCAAACGAGGGTCGATGCTCTCGTACGTCCACAACTTCGCGCGCTGGCGCGAGTACCGCGTCGACGCCGAGGTCGCGCTCGGACCCGGTCCGCACACGCTGCAGTTCCGGTACTCCTCGACGAGCGCGCGCGGTGGCGACGGTGAACTGCTCGTGGACGGCGCGGTCGTCGGGCGCGCCGAGTTCACGCGGGTGACGCCGATCCGGTTCTCGCTCACGGGCGCGGGCCTCTGGTGCGGGCGCGGTGGCAACCTCGAGGTGTGCGACGACTACAAGGGTCCGTTCCCCTGGTCCGGTGCGCTGCACCGAGTCGTGGTCGAGGTCGAGGGACCGCCCGATGTCGACGCGACCGCCTCCGCCGAAGTCGCGCTCGACACCCAGTAGCTTCCGGGCAGTCATGGACCTGAGCCCGACCGCCGAGGAGCGCGCGCTGCGCGAGGAGATTCGCGCGTGGCTGCGCGCCAACCTGCCGTGGGAGTACGGCAAGGGGCTCCCCCCGCGGTTCGACGACCTCGCCGACGAAGTCGCGTTCGGGCGCGAGTGGCAGGCCAAGCTCGCGAGCGGGCGGTGGGTCGGGGTCGGCTGGCCGGAGGAGTACGGCGGACGCGGCGCCGGCCCGGTCGAGCACTACATCGTCACCGAGGAGCTGGCGCGGGGCGCGCGCCGGAGCTCGTCGGCCGCATCGGCGTCAACCTCGTCGGTCCGACGCTGCTTGCGCACGGCACCGACGCGCAGAAGGCGCGCTGGCTCCCGAACATCCTCGATGCGAGCGAGATCTGGTGCCAGCTGTTCAGCGAGCCCGGCGCGGGCAGCGACCTGACGTCACTGCAGACGCGCGCGGAACCGGTCGAAGGCGGCTACGTGCTCAACGGCCAGAAGGTCTGGACGAGCTACGCGCAGTTCGCGGACTGGGGCTGGTGCCTCGCGCGTAACGAACATGGACGCACCCAAGTCGAAGGGCATTTCGGCGCTGGTCGTCGACATGCACACGCCCGGCGTCGAGGTGCGGCCGCTGCGCCAGATCACGGACGAGACCGAGTTCAACGAGGTCTTCTTCACCGATGTCTTCGTGCCCGACGACCGCCTGGTCGGCCCGCGTGCACGAAGGCTGGCGCATCGCGAACTCGACGCTCACCCACGAGCGGGGCGTGAACCCCCGGCAGCTCGTCGTCCACTCGCAACTCGTCGACGAGCTGTGGCGCCTCGCGCAGGAGCAGGGCGCGTTCGCCGATCCGCGCCTCGCACCCGAGCTCGCGCAGGCCTTCGTCGAGGTGCGCCTGTTCCAGTTGCACAACTGGCGCGCCATCTCACGCACCGCCAAGGCGCGGATCCCGGAGCCGGTCGGGGCGATCAACAAGCTCTGGTGGAGCGAGATGAGCAAGCGCCTCCACGACACCGCGATGTCGGTGCTCGGCCCGAGCGCGCCGCTGTGGCGCGGCGCGGCCGGCAATCCGGGTGACGGCGCCTGGCAACGATCGTGGCTGTACTACCAAGCCGCGTCGATATGGGCGGGCACCAACGAGATCCAGCGGAACGTCGTGGCCGAGCGCACGCTCGGCCTCCCGCGCGAACCGAAGCCGTGAGCACCGGGATTTCGCGCCCGGCTGAACCGATGCACCCCGCGTGTCCGTATTCCAAGGCATGATGCGATCGATGATTTCCAAAAAAGCGCTCGTCGTGTTCGCCAGTTGCCTGACGCTTGCGTTCGGGCTCGCGGCGTGCGGCGGCGGTGACGACAGCAGTTCCAGCGGCACGACCGCGGCCGCGGCGAGCGGCAGCAACACGAGTGCGGGTGTCGCGGTGACGATCGACAACTTCGCGTTCTCCACCAAGCCCGTGAAGGCCGGCGAGTCGTTCCAGGTCGAGAACAAGGACGACACCGAGCACACGTTCACCTCCGACGACGGCAAGTTCGACGTCACGGTGCCCGCGGGCAAGACGGTGACCGTCGACGCGCTGACGGCGGGAACGTACAAGTTCCACTGCTCGATCCACACGTCGATGCACGGCACGCTCGAAGTCAGCTGAGCGACGACTCGACCGAGCGGCGTCAGGCAACGCCCGCGAGGTAGCGGCAGATCGCGGTGGTCTCGCTGACGGGGTCGGTTCCCCGCAGCGAGGCGCCTCGTTCGGCACACCACCAGCACGAGGCGACGGCACCGACGAGCGCGTTCCACCGTCCGTGCTCGAGCGCGTAGTCGACGAACACGGTCTCGGCGACCGGCGCGAGCACCTTGTCGACCCGGGCGACCTCGAGGCATTCGGCGCCGATCGCGACGACCTCACGGTCGCCGAAGCGGTCCAGCGCGCCACCGATGTAGCCCGACAGGATGCGGTCGATGCCGTCCGGCGGCGGTGCGAGCCGGAGGTACACGCGGGCGACCAGCGGGCGCGGCCTGCAGCGCGGCTTCGATCGTGCCGTCCTCGCAGGCGCCGTCGAAGAGGACGCGCACGTCGTCGTCGTCACCGCGCAAGCATGCGACGACCGGCGCCATCAACGCGCCGATGGCGGCGGGGACGGGGACGTCGACTCCCGGGCGGGAGCGTCCCGAACTGAGATCACGCGTCATGCCCATGAATTGTCGGCCAACGATAGTGGCGCGATGAGCGCGAACTGGGTGATACCCGCACCACTACGATCGCCACACTCATGACTGGTCCGCTCGATGGTGTCCGCGTGATCGACCTCGGTACGCGCATCGCCGCGCCGTTCTGCGCGGGGCTGCTCGGTGAGCAAGGCGCGGAGGTCATCAAGGTCGAGCAACCGCGCGGCGGTGACTTCATGCGCGAGATCGGCCCGTTCGTCGACAGCGACGACGGGCCGTACTCGCTCTTCTGGGCCGTCGAAGGACGCGGCCGCAAGAGCGTCACGCTCGACCTGCGCACACCCGAAGGCCAGGACCTCTACCGGCGACTCGCGGCCACCGCCGACGTCGTCGTCGAGAACTTCCGGCCCGGCACGCTGGAGCAGTGGAACATCGGCCCCACCGCGTGCGATCCGCACCTCGTCACCGTGCGCATCTCGATGTTCGGTCAGGACGGCCCCAACTCCGCAGCGGCCCGGTCTCGATCGGGTCGGGATCGGCTACGGCGGCCTGCTGCATCTCACCGGCTACCCGGACCGGCCGCCGGTGCGCGTCGGCGTCACCATCTCCGACTACCTCACCGGCATCTTCGCCGCGCACGCGGCCACCGCCGCGCTGTACGCGCGCGATTCACCCGATGGGAATCGCAGTGGGAGCGGGGTGGTGATCGATGCCGCCCTCTACGGCGCGGTGCTGCGCATCCTGGAGTGGACGCTCGCCGGCTACGACCGGCTCGGCGTCGTGCGCAACCGCGAGGGCAACCGCCTCGCCAACTCCGCGCCGCTCGACAACTACCCGACGCGCGACGGCAAGTACGTCTGCATCGTGGCCGGCTCCGACGCGAACTTCGCCGCGCCTGTGCCAGGCGATGGAACAACCGGAACTGATCGCAGACCCCCGCTTCGCCAAGCTCGCGGACCGCGCCGCACGCAACGACGAGATCAACGGCATCGTCGCCGACGTGGACGGCGACGCTCGACGCGACCGAGATCGAGAAGCGCTGCGTCGCGAGCGACGTTCCCGGTCGCGACCGCGTACACCGCTGCCGACATCTTCGCCGACGCGCACATGGACGCCCGCCACGATCTCGTCACGGTCGACGATCCGGTGATCGGCGCGGTGCGCCAGCAAGCGCCGTTCCCGCGCGTCGTCGGTGCGACACCGGCGGTGCCGACGGGCGCGCCCCGTCTCGGTGCGCACACTCGCGAAGTGCTCGGCGCGCTCGGCACTCGATCCCGGCGAGCTCGACGAGCTGCACGCGAAGGGGATCGTGTGACGACGGCGTTCCGCCCCGTACAGGACGGTCTGTTCGAGCTGCACGACGACGGCACGCTCGACCTCATCGGCGGCTACTCCCCCTCGAGCGATCGCTTCCACTTCCCACTGCTGCCCACGTGTCCGTACACCGGCGCCACCGATGTGCAGCGGGTGCCGCTGTCCGCGCCGGAACGCTGTGGGCGTGGACCGCGGTCACCGCGGCGCCGCCGGGGTACGAAGGCACGGTGCCCTACGGCTTCGGGGTCGTCGAGCTCACGCAAGAGCGCTTGCGGATCGTCACCCGGCTCACCGAACCGGATCCGGCGCGGCTGCATTCGGCCAGCCGATGACGCTCGTCGCCGACGAACTGCACGACGGCATCGTCACGTGGGAGTTCGCGCCGTGACCCGCGTCGAGATCGCCGGAGTCGGGATCCATCCGTTCGGACGCTTCGACGACGCTGACGAACACCGACATGGGCGTGCACGCGGTGCGCGCCGCGCTCGCCGAAGCCGGCGATCCGCGCGTTCCAAGCCGCGTTCTGCGGCACCGCGTACGGCGGCGTCGCGTCCGGTCACAAGGTGCTCGGCGCGATCGCGCGCACGGGCATGCCCGATCGTCGACATCGAGGCCGGGTTGCGCGAGCGGCGGCGCCGCGCTCCAGCTCGCGGCGGGCGCGATCCGCGCCGGGCAGTACGACTGCGTCGCTGGTGTTCGGGGTCGAGAAGATGCCGAAGGGCATCATCCGTTCGTCGCTTCTTCGAGCCGTGGCGCGAGGAGGCCGGGCTCGCGGCGACGCCCGCGTACTTCGCGCTGCGCGCGCAGCGCTGCTGCGAGAGCACGAGTCTGACGAAGGACGATCTCGCGCGAGGTCGTCGTGAAGAACCGGCGGCACGGCGTGCACAACCCGAACGCGATGTTCCGCAAGGAGGTGACGGCCGACGGACGTGCTCGCGTCGCGGCTCGTCTGCGAACCGTTGCACCTCTGCATGCTGTGCTCGCCCAACGAGGGTGCGGCCGCGATCGTGCTGCGCCGCGCGACGATCGGCGCAGGCGGAACCGCGGTGACGCTCGCGTCGGCGCGGCTGCGTTCGCACCTCCCGGGCAGCGTCCTCGGCGAGGCGACGCCGCTCTCGGGCATCGACGACACCGACATCACGCCGCCGTCCACGCTCGCCGCGCGGCGACGCCTACGAGGAAGCGGGCGTCGGCCCCGACGACATCGACGTCGTCGAGTGCCAGGACACCGACGCGGCCCGGGAGCTGCTGGCGTACGACGAGCTCGGCTCTGTGCGCGCCGGGCGAACAGGCCGCGGCTCCTCGCCGACGGTGACGTCGCGCTCGGCGGCGCGCGACCCGTGAACCCGAGCGGCGGGCTCCTCTCGAAGGGCGAACCGCTCGGCGCCTCCGGCGCTCGGCCAGGTGGTCGAGCTCGTGCACCAGCTGCGCGGCGAGGCCGGTGCTCCGTCAGGTCGACGGCGCGCGACGTCGGCCTCGCCCACACCGTCGGCCGCGGCGCCAACGCCTGCGCGGTCATCGTCACTCGGTAGCCGAAGTCCGCCACCTCAGAACCGCGATGTTGTAGTCCTCGATCGCGGTGTTGCTGTTCTTCGCCGCGGTCTGCGATCGCCTGCTTCGGCGGATCGTGCCGTTGGTGAGCATCGACTGCACCGCGTCGATGACCGCGCCGCGCACGCCCTCGCCCTGGCCGCCGTACGCGCCGATCACCGGGCCCGGCGGTCGCGTCGTTCTCCGGGCCGGTCGAGGAGCTGGTCGTACGCGACCTTGTACTCGGGCTGCTGCGCGTACTTCTCGCGCGAGCGGCGACATCGTCGCGGCCGACTTCGACACGGGCACGTAGCCGGTCGCCGCCGCCCATTCCGACTGCATCTTCGGCGACGCGAGGTACTTGGCGAACTCGTACGCCGCGGCCTGCTTCTCCGGCGCCGACTGGTTCACGATGTAGTTGGCGGCGCCGCCGACGAGCACGCCGCCGTCCGGGCTCGTCGGGCCGGGCATCGCGCCCGACGCCGAGCTCGCACGTTCTTGTACTGACCGGCCGCGAACAGCTGCGAGATCGTGCCGAGCGCGGCCGACGTGTCGATCGTCATCGCGGCCTGCCCGTTGCCGACGGCGAGGTAGTGGTCGAGGTCGGCGGTGCCGGTGCTCAGCGCGAGCTTCGACGTCACCATGTCGTCGATCCACGGGAAGAGCGAGACGCCGGTCGCGTCGTCGAACGTCACCTTCGGTCGCGCGCGTCGTCGCGGCCGTTGCCGTTGTTCACGATCGTGTGCCCGGCCTTGGCCAGCCAGTGCTCGAAGTAGCCACGAGTCGGTCTTGAGCGCGATGCCGAACGGCGCGGCGCCGCTCTCGCACGATCTTCTGCGACGTCGGCCTTGCACCTCGGCGAACGTCACCGGCGGCTTGTTCGGGATCGAGCCCGGCCTGCTCGAACACCGCCTTGTTGTAGTAGAGGATCGGGTTCGAGTCGTTGAACGGCATCGGGTACAGCACGTTCTTCGACGCTGTAGTACGCGACGACGCGCGGGATGAGGTCGCGATGTCGTCGCGTTGTCGGCCTTGATGCACGACGCGGCGGGCAAGACCGCCTGCGAGTCGATCATGCGCCTGCGAGGCTCGTGTCCTCGCCCTGCATGAGATCGGGCAGCTTCCCGGTCGACAGCCCGGCCTTGAACCGCGTGAAGTTGTCGGTGTAGCTCGCCGAGGCCGACAGCGTCACGTGCACGTCGTGCTGCTGCGCGTTGAACTGCGTCGGTCAGCTTCTTCAGCTCGTCCTCGTTCGCGCGCGTCATCGCGTGCCAGTACGTGATCTCGACCGGCTTCTTCGCCTGCGGCGAGCGCGTCGAGCGGGCACGCGGGCAGCGACGCGCTCGCTGCCGCCGCTGGTGTCGTCGCTCGCTGCTGTCCTCGCTCGCCACCACCGCCACCGCAGCCGCGAGCGAGCGCGAGCGCGCCGCGACCAGTGCGACGCACCGAACGGCGTCGTGCGCATGGCTCGATCTCCCGTCAACCCTTCACCGCGCCGGCGGTGAGGCCGCGCACGAGCTGCTTCTGGAACACGAGCAGCAGGATCAGCAGCGGGAGCGCGGCGAGCACCGTGCCCGCGAACGTCACGTTGATCTGGTCGAGGCTCACGCGGCTGAGCTGGCGCAGCCCGACCTGCACCGTGCGGTAGTGGTCGCTCGACGACCAGCGGCCACAGGTACTGGTTCCACGCGTCGAAGAACGAGAAGAGCGCGAGCGCGGCGATCGTCGGCCGCGCGAGCGGCACCGCGACGCGCCACATGAAGCGCAAGTGTCCGTAGCCGTCGAGCTCGGCGGCGTCGCGCAGGTCGCGCGGCAGCGAGAGGAACGCCTGGCGCATGAGGAACGCGCCGAAGCCGGTCGCGAGGAACGGGATCGACGAGCGCGCCGTAGGTGTCGAGGCCGACGAAGCTGGCCGACGAGCGGGACGTGGCCCAGGCTCGACGACCGTCTGGAGGTTGGTGAAGAACACGACCTCGAACGGCACCATCATCGTCGCGAGGAACAGCACGAAGATCGTGCGCTTGAACGGGAAGTCGAGGAACGCGAACGCGTACGCCGGCGAAGATCGACGTGACGAGCTGCCCGGCGACGATGAAGAACGTCACGACGAAGCTGTTGAAGAGGTACGACGCCGACGTGGCCCTGCGTCCACGCCTGCGAGTAGCCGCTCCACAGTCGCGGTGCGTCGGGAAGAGCGTCGGCGGGCGGGCCGCGATCTTGTCGGCGGGCGAGCAGCGAGTTCACGACCGTGATGTAGATCGGGAACAGCACGATCAGCGACGAGCACGCTGAGCAGCACGTAGCGGTTCGACGACGCGGGCGCGGCGCGCGATCGCGGGCCGGGCGCGCCGGCCGACGAACGCGAGCACGATCGCGCGCGAGCGAGCGAACGCGACGATGACGAGGAACGCTGGAACCCGGCGCGAGCGCGTCGCGAGCGAGCTCAGCGCTCATAGCTCACCCGCCGTTCGAGGAACCGCAGCTGCACCAGCGTGAGCACCAGCGTGATCGCGAACAGCGCGATCGCGAGCACCGCGGCCTTGCCGTCGTTGTTCTCCTTGAACACCGTCGTGTAGATCGCGTACACGAGCACGTTCGTGTGGTCCTGCGGGCCGCCCTCGGTGAGCAGGTCGATCTGGCCGAACGAGTGGAACGCGAGGATCGAGCCGACGATCGTCGCGAAGAACAGCGTCGGCGACAGCATCGGCAGCGTCACGTTGCGGAACCGCGACCACGCGCCCGCGCCGTCGACGCGCGCGGCCTCGAGCAGCTCGTCGGGGACCGCCTGCAGCCCGGCCGACATGATGATGAACGAGAGGCCGAGGTTCTGCCAGATCGTGACGCCCGCGACCGCGACGAGCGCCCACTTCGGGTCGTCGAGCGGCGACAGGCTGCCGCGTGCGGCCGAGCCAGTAGTTCAACAGCCCGATCTGCGGGTTCAGCAGCGTCAACGAGATCAGCGACGCGACCGCGACCGACGTGACGACCGTCGACGAGAAGATCGTGCGGAAGATCGCGATGCCCGCGCAGGCGCTGGTGCGCGAGCACCGCGAGCGCGAGGCCGAGCGACGATGCCGATGCGGCACCGTGAGCAGCACGAACTCGAACGTCACCTTGAAGCTGTTCGTGAACAGGTCGCGAGGTCAGCACGTCGTGGTACTGCGACAGCGCCGACCCAGCGCGCGGGGCAGTCCGGGGAACGGCGGCGTGCGGTAGAGGCCGAGCCAGAAGTTCTTGATGAACGGGTAGAAGACGAACGTCGCCGAACACGAGCAGCGACGGCAGCACGAGCGCGTAGCCGAGCAGCATGTCGCGCGTGCGGCGCTGAGCGCCGGCGCCGCCGGCGCACCGGGTGCGTGCCGGTCGGCGGCGGTCATGCGCGCGTCGACCCGGTCGCCGCGTGTCGCGCGTCGAAGACGTGCAGGTGCTCGGGCTTCGGTCGTCGAGGTGCACCGTCTCGCCGACCGGCGGCCGGCGGCGCGTCGCGATGTCCTGGCGGGTGATGACGAACGTGCCGTCGTCGAGCCGGCAGACGATGTTGCGCTCGTGGCCGAGCGACTCGACGACGGTGACCGTCGCGGGCACGATGCCGTCGGCCGCGAGCAGCAGGTGCTCGGGCCGCACGCCGACGACGACCTCGCTCGACGCCTGCGCTCGCGACCGCGGCGCGCGAGCGGCCGCGGGCAGCGGCACGCCGGCGCCGGGCAGCGCCGACCGCGATGGCCGTCGCCCTCGCGCACGACCGCGCGCCTCGATCGTGTTCATCGGCGGCGTGCCGATGAAGCCGGCGACGAACAGGTTCGCCGGCCGCTCGTACACCTCCTGCGGCGGTCCGACCTGCTGCAGCGCGCCGTCGGCGATGATCGCGATGCGGTGGCCCATCGTCATCGCCTCGACCTGGTCGTGCGTGACGTACACGACCGTCGTCTGCGAGCCGCGCGCTGCAGCTCGATGAGCTCGGCGCGGGTCTGCACGCGCAGCTTCGCGTCGAGGTTCGACAGCGGCTCGTCCATCAGGAACGCCTGCGGCCGGCGCACGATCGCGCGCGCGAGCGCGACGCGCTGGCGCTGCCCGCCCGAGAGCTGCGCCGGCTTGCGATCGAGCAGGTCGGCGAGGCCGAGCGTCGTCGGCCGCGTCGCGCACGAGCTTCGTCGCGCTCGTCGCGCCGGCACCTTGCGGCTCTTCAGCGGGAACTCGATGTTCCGCCGCACGGTCATGTGCGGGTACAGCGCGTAGCGTCTGGAACACCATCGCGACGTCGCGGTCCTTGGGCTCGATGTCGTTCACGACCTCGTCGCCGATGCGGATCGTCGCCGTCGGTCGGGTCGTCGAGGCCGGCGATCATGCGCAGCGCGGTCGACTTGCCGCAGCCGGACGGACCGAGCAGCACGAGGAACTCGCGGTCGGCGATCTCGAGCGTGAGGTCGCGCACCGCGACGACGTCGCCGAACCGCTTGGTCACATGGTCGAACACGACCCGAGCCATCGGGACGTGAGACTACGCGCGAAGGAACCAGCCCTGGGGGTCCCACCGGCGCAAGGCGGCGACCTCGTCTGTCTCCGGTGGCGAGAGCTCGCCGACATCGTCCGCGACCACGAGATCCCATCCGCATGCGGCGCGCGCCGCGTCGATCCGCGCCGTGAGCGAGTCGTCGCCCGCCGGCACGGCCGTGAGCACCAGTTCGCCGTCGCGCTTCTCGAGCGTGCCGAGATCGGTGACGAGCGCGCGCACGGACGCCCCCGGCGACGTGATGTAGCCGCATCGCTCAGGCGTGCGCGCCGGCGTCAGCGTCGCGACCACGACACACTCGGCCGCGGTGCTCGCGACGTCGTTGCCGCCGCCCGATCCGACGAGGAAAGGTTTCGGAGGAATCCACGTGGAGTTCATGTTGCCGATGCGATCGATCTGCGCGCCGCCGAGGCACCCGATCGTCGTGGTCCCGGGACCGCCGACGAGCGCGCCGAGCACGATCTGCGCGTCGGACGAGCATCGTCGCGGTCGGGAAGTTGCGGTGGTTGAGCACGAACGGGTCGCGCGGGCGTCGCCGTCGTAGCCCCACAAGCCGATCTCGGCGTGAGCTGCACGTCGCAGCCGCGTCGCCTGCGCGAGCTGCACGCCGAGCCACGCCGACAGGTTGGCGACGCCCGCGCCCGCGAGCACCGCGTCGCGCGCCGATCGCGTCGACGCGCTCGGCGAGGTGGCGCGCGCCCCACACCGCGGCGCGCTCCCACGCGTTCGCGGGCGCGTCGAGATCGGGCGGGTAGCGCGCGCTGCGTCGGCGCGCCACGAGTCGGGCGCGGCCTTCGCCCGCAGCGCGGCGACGCGTTCGGCGCCGAGCTGCTCGAGCCACTGCTCCTGCGACTCGACGTCGAGCACCCAGTGGCGGATCCAGTCGTCGTACTCGTCGGCGCACGCGTCGCGGCCCGCGCGCGTCGACCCAGAAGTCGTAGTCCTCGCCGTAGCCGTCGACCGGGAGGTCGCCCGGTGTACAGGCCGCCGGGGTGCGCGCCCATCGGGGTCTCGACGACCGCGAGCACGCGGTGCGCGGGGATGCGGACGAGATGCGACCACGGCCGCAGATCGTCGACGATCTGCTCGACCGTCACGATCACGCCCCGCCGCGCGGCGAGCGCGCCCCAGACCCCTTCGAGCAGCGGCGGGTGGAGCGCGACGTTGCCGTCACGGTCGGCGACCGGTGCGTGCATCAGCGCGACATCGGGCACGAGCGGCGCGAGCAGCCCGACCTCGCCGAACGGCGTGTCGACGCGCGTGTACGCCTCGTTCTCCTCCATCGACGAGCCCGCGATCGAGCGCGTCACGATCGCGGGCAGCCCGCGCGCCGCGGCTTCGAGCCGCTGCGAGAACGCCAGGAACGACCAGTGCTCGACCTCGACCTCACCGCGTTCGTACGCGCGCGCGAACCACGGGTTGGGGGTGAAGTTGGGAAACGTGTCGCCCGAGTAACCGGTGATCACCTTGCGCACGAGACCGCCGCGGAAGAACAGCGCGCCGAGGCTCGAGAGCGAGAGCATCGCCAGCGTGAAGCCGGGATCGCGGCCCCACCACTGGCGCACGACCTCGCGCGTCGCCGCGGTCCAGCGCGTGTGCCCGACGACCGGATGGAGCACGTCGCCGGCGTGCACGTGGCGCGCGACGGCGTCGAGCGAGAGGTCGCGCTTGTCCGGCATGCCCGAAACCTAGCGAGCCGACCGGCCGATAACCTGTTCATCGTGGTTGCGCACGCGCTTACGCCCGATCCCGCAGTCGCACGTTGCAGCCCGTCCCGCCGGCCGAAGCCGGGCCGCCGGTACCGCGGCCTGTCGCCCGAGGAGCGGCGGGCCGACCAGCGCCGGCGGCTCGTGCGCGCCGCGATCGACGAGTTCGCGGCGCGCGGCTACCACCACACGTCGGTCGAGGACATCGTGCGCAGCGCCCGCACGAGCCGCACCGCGTTCTACGCGTTCTTCGACAACCGCGAAGACGCGATGTACGGCGCGCTGCAGACCTGTCTGCGCGGCCTGCTCGACGACGTGCGCAAGGCCAGCTTCGAGTCGCGGCGCCCGGCGACGATCTCGTCGCCGTCGGCGATCGGCGCGTACGTCGCACACCTCGTCGCCGATCCGGCCGCGGCCACGATCGTGCTCCTCGAAGGCGTCGGCACGTCGCCGGAGGTCAACGCGCTGCGCAGTCGCATCCGGCGCGAGCTCGCCGACCTCATCCGCGACATGTGGGCCGAGTACGACCCCGAGGCGGCCGCCGCGCCCGCAGGCCGCGCGCGATCTCGGTCGGGCGTGCTCGGCATCCTGTTCGAGTCGATGGTGCACCTCGTCGAGACCGACCGGCTCGACGAAGCGCCCGGAGCACGTGCCCGCGCTCGTCATCGCGATCGAGCGCGTCTTCGAACCCCGCCCGTGAAGCTTGGGCCGATGAAGCTCGGCATCGTCACTCCGGCGCTGACGCTCCTCCCGCGCGCGCACGCGACGTGGGAGGAGACCGCGACCTTCGCCGACAGTCGTCGACGATCGTGCAGGAGGCCGAGCGACTCGGCTACCACCACTGCACGTGCAGCGAACACGTCGTCGTCCCCGTCGACGTCGCCGCCGTGCGCGGCGGCCGCTACTACGACCCGCTCGCGACGTTCGGCTACCTCGCCGCCGTCACCGCGTCGATCCGCCTCGCCGCGCACGTCCTCGTGCTCGGCTACCACCACCCGCTCGCGATCGCCAAGCGCTACGGCACGCTCGACGTCGTGACCGGACGGCCGGTTGATCCTCGGCGTCGGTGTCGGATCGCTTGGCAGAGGAGTTCGAGCTGCTCGGCGCGCCGTTCGCCGACCGGGGCGCGCGCGCCGACGACGCGATGCGCGCGCTGCGCCGGGCCCTCTCGCAGCCCGAACCCGAGTACTCAGGCGAGTTCTACGACTTCGCGGGCTTCCTCGTCGAGCCGTGCGCGGAGCAGGAGCACGTGCCCGATGTGGGTCGGCGGCCGCACGTACCGGTCATTGCGCCGCGCGGTCGAGCTCGGTGACGGGTGGGCACCGTTCGGGCTCCGCACCGCGGACATCGCGGCGATGATCGAGCGCGCCCGCGAGACCGAGGCCTGGCACGCGCGATCGGATGCGATCGAGATCGTGCTGCAGAACGAGCACCCGCTCGACCCGATCGACGAGCCCGAACGCGTCGCCGAACAGCTGGCGCGCTTGGCCGCGGCCGGCGCCACCGGCGTCAACGTCCGCTTCGTGCACCACTCCCCCGAGCACTACAAGGAGCAGCTCGCCGCCCTCCGCACCATTTGTTGAAACCCTGGGTTAGACCCGTTCGATGACGGTGGCGTTGGCTTGGCCGCCGCCTTCGCACATGGTCTGGAAGCCGTACGCGGCCGCCGGTCGCTTCGAGGTGACGGAGCAGGCGGGTCATCAGCGAGACGCCCGACGCGCCGAGCGGATGACCGAGCGCGATCGCGCCGCCGCGCGGGTTGAAGCGCTCCATCGGGTAGTCGAACTCCTTCTGCCACATCAGCGCGATCGCGGCGAAGGCTTCGTTGCACTCGACCGCGTCGAACTCGTCGACCTTCATGCCGGTGCGCTCCATCAGCTTGTACGTCACCGGCACCGGCGCGGAGAGCACGAGCACCGGATCTTCGGCGGCGACCGCGAAGTGACGGAAGCGCGCCCGCACCGGGAGGTCGTGCTGCTCGGCGAAGTCCGCCGATCGCGATGAGCATCGCCGCGGCGCCGTCGGTCATCTGCGACGAGTTGCCGGCGGTGATGGCGGGCGCGGGCTGGTCGGCGGACTCCCACGCCGGCTTCAGCGCCGCGAGCGCTTCGAGGGAGGCGTTGCGGCGAATGCCTTCGTCGGTTGCCAGCATCTCGCCGGTGAGTTCACCGGTTTCCGCGTCCTTGACGGGCACCGGCACGATCTCGCCCGGGAAGAAGCCGTTGTCAGTGTTCTCCGCGGCACGGCGATGCGACTGGAGCGCGTACTCGTCCATCTCCTCACGGGTGATGCCCCACTTGTCGGCGAGCACCTGCGCCACCCAGAACTGGATCCCGAGCGTGTTGTTCGGTGTTGGCGAGGAACTCACCCGAGAACGGGCCGATGCCGCCGCGCGCGTTCGACGACATCGGCGCGCGCGTCATCGACTCGACGCCGCACGCGATCGCGATGTCGTACGCGCCGGCGATCACGCCCTGCGCGACGAAGTGCGCGGCCTGCTGCGACGAGCCGCACTGGCGGTCGACGCTCGTCGCCGGCACCTACCACGGCAACCCCGCGGCGACCCACGCGTTGCGGGTCACGTTGCAGCCCTGCTCCCCCGCCTGGGTCACGCAGCCGCCGACGACGTCGTCGATGCGCGCGGGATCGAGGTCGTTGCGCTCGACACCAGCTCCGCAAGGACGAGACCGAGCAGGTCGGTGGGATGCCAGCCGGCGAGCGCACCCTTGCGCTTGCCGAACGCAGTCCGGCCGCAATCGACGATGACTGCCTCTCGAGCTCCTGCGCGTGTCATAACCTGACACGGTAGTCAGCTTTCCTCCGGAGCCTCACGGTGCGCATCGCCGTCCTCGTGAAGCAGATCCCGAAGTTCGAGGAGATGGAGCTCGGCGCCGACGGCCGGCTGCGCCGCGACGGCATCGAGCTCGAGCTGAACCCGTACTGCCGGCGCGCGGTGAGCCAAGGCCGTCGAGCTCGCGTCGGAGCGCGCGGGCGCGACGTCACCGTGATCACGCTCGGACCGCCGGCCGCCGAGGACACGCTGCGCGAAGCGATCGCGTGGGGCCGGGACCGCGACGTCGACATCGACGGCGTGCTCGTCACCGACCCCGCGTTCGCGGGTTCCGACACGCTCGCGACCGCGAAGGCGCTCGCCGCCGCGCTCGCGCGCGAAGGTCCGTTCGACCTCGTGCTCACCGGCCGCAACTCGGTCGACGCCGACACCGGCCAGGTCGGTCCGAGCTCGCGGAGCTGCTCGACCTGCCCGTTCCTGACCGGCGTGCGCCACCTCTCGATCGACGGCGACCGCGTCGCCGCGCGCTGCGAGCACGACGACGGCTGGCTGCAGGCCGAGGTGCGGCTGCCCGGCGATCCTGTCGTGCGCCGAACGCCTCATCGATCCGGCCAAGGTCGATCCGCCCGGACGCGCCGCGGTGCCCGCGGCGATCGCATCCGCCGGCTCGCCGCCGACCGACCTCGGTGCCGGGCCGTGGGGGCAGGCCGCGTCACCGACGTCGGTCGGGCCGGTGAAGGTGATGGCGGTCGATCGCGCGCAGCGGCGCGTGGCCCGACGCGCCGCTCGCCGAGCAGGTGCGACGCGGCGGTGCGGTTCCTGCATCGACGCGCGGCGCGCTCGACGCCGACGGCGACGATCGAACCGGGCGCGACGGTCCCCGACGTCGCGGCAGCACTCGCCGTGCACCGTGGTCGTCGCTCGAGCCCGACCGCGCGCACTGCGACGCGCGAGCTGCTCGGCGCGGCCGCGCGACTCACCGGCAACGTGCTGGCGATCACGTTGCAACGACCCGAGGACGGTCGCCGAGCTACCGAGCAGCTCGTGGGGCGCCGACGAGATCGTGCACCTCGACGGCGAGAACGTCGAAGAGGACGTCGCCGCGCGCCGTCGCCGAGCTCGCGCGGCGCGAGCCGCCGTGGGCGATCCTCGCCGGTCGACCGCGTGGGGCCGCGAGGTCGCGTCGCGCGTCGCGGCGCGGCTCGGCGCCGGGCTCACCGGCGACGCGGTCGAGCTCGAACGCGACGACGACCGGCTCGTCGCGTGGAAGCCCGCGTTCGGCGGTCAGCTCGTCGCCGCGATCCACTGCACGTCCCCGGTGCAGATGGCGACGGTCCGCGCCGGCGTGCTGCCCGACGCTCGCGCCGCGCGCCGCGCCGGCGCGATCGCGATCGAGACGATCGCGCCCTCGAGCCGCGTGGCCGCGTCCGCGTCCTCGCCCGCACGCGCGACGACGACCTCGACGTGCTCGCCGAGGCGCACACCGTCATCGGCGTCGGCAAGGGCGTCGCCGCCCGACGCGTACGACGAGCTCGAACCGCTGCGCGTCGCTGCTCGACGCCGAGCTCGGCGCGACCCGCAAGGTCACCGACAAGGGTTGGCTCCCGCGCGCCCGCCAGATCGGCATCACCGGCCGGTCGATCGCGCCGCGCCTGTTCGTCAGCATCGGCGCGAGCGGCAAGTTCAACCACACCGTCGGCGTGCGCGCCGCGGGCACGGTGCTCGCGATCAACCCCGACCCGACGCGCCGATCTTCGACGCGCGCCGACGTCGGCATCGTCGGCGACTGGCGCGAGGTGCTCCCGCTGCTCGTCGAGCAGCTCGCGCCGCGCGACGCCTAGCGCCGTCGGCCGCGGTCCTTCACGGGCGCGGGCGGGCGCCAGAACGTGACGAGCGTGACCGCCGCGCCGCCGACGCCGATGACGAACGCGATCGACGAGCCCCCACCAGTTGTGCGGCCGTGAAGTCGATCGCGTTGTCGAGCGACCATTCGCCCGGGCCGAGGCACGCGATCGCGAAGCAGCGCGGCGACGAGGTTCATGATGTACTCCCAGCCCTCGGTCGGGCGGCGGAACACGAAGAAGCCGGCCTTGCGGTGGTTGGTGACGAACGCGACGAGCAGCGTGCCCATGAGCGCGCCCGCCGCGAACGGCGTGAGCAGGCCGAGCGACGAGCGCGGCGCCCGCCGCGAGCTCGGTGATGCTCGCGAGCCACGCGTGGAAGATGCCGGGCTTCATGCCGAGGCTCGCGAACCACCCGGCCGGTGCCCTTGATCTTGCCGCCCCGGTAGATGTGGTTGTAGCCGTGCGCGATCATCGTGGCGCCCGACCGCGACGCGCAGGACGAGCAGCCCGAGATTCACTTGGTTCTCGGCGAAGTGCGCATCGACCGGCGACAGCAGTCAGTAGTACGGTCCGACGCGCATCGGCCGACGACGCAGCGTGACTCGCGATCGATGCGACCGACGACGGCTACGACCCGTTCGAGGAGTTCAATCGCAGCGCGGGCATGGGGATCGTCGAGAACCCGTACCCGATGTTCGCGCTCGTGCGCCCGCAGCACCCGATGAAGCGCGAGGACGACGACGACGTCGGTCATCGTCCCCGAGGCTCCGACATCGACGTTCATGCCGATCGACCGCAGCGTCGGCGTGTTCACCGCGTACAGCTTCGACGCGGTGCAGCAGGTGCTGAAGGACGGCGAGACGTTCTCGTCCGCAGGGCTACGCCGACGTCATGGGCAAGGTGCTCGGCCACTCCATCCTCGAGATGGACGAGCCCGAGCACCACCTCTACCGCGGGCTCGTGCAACAGGCGTTCAGCCGCAAGGCGATGGAGACGTGGGAGCGCGAGCTCGTGCGCGACGTCGTCGACGAGCACATCGACGCGTTCATCGACCGGCCCGGCAAGCGCGCCGACCTCGTCCGCGAGGTGACGTTCCCGTTCCCGGTCGTCGTGATCGCGCGGCTGCTCGGCCTGCCGCGCGAAGACCTCCCGATGTTCCACCGCCAGCGCGGTCGAGGTGATCAGCGCGGGCTTCGAGCTCGACCGCGCCGCGAGCGCGTCGCAGGCGCTGTTCGACTACTTCTGCGCGATCATCGCCGAGCGGCGCGCGCACCCGTCCGACGACGTCATCTCGGTGCTCGCGCAAGCCGAGCTCGAAGGCACGCGCCTCACCGACGAAGAGATCTGCTCGTTCCTGCGCCTGCTGCTCCCGGCCGGCGCGGAGACGACGTACCGCTCGTCGTGCGAACCTCCTGTTCGGCCTGCTCTCGAACCCCGACCAGCTCGACGCGCTGCGCGCCGATCGCGCGCTGCATGCCGCAGGCGATCGAAGAAGGCCTGCGCTGGGAGCCGCCGCTGCATCGGCGATCATGCGCACCGCGACGCGCGACACCGAGGTCGAGGGCGTCGTTCGTCCCGCGCCGGTTCGTTCGATCGCGGTCAACATCGGCTCCGCGAACCACGACGAGAAGTTCTGGGAGAACCCCGAGGAGTTCGACATCTTCCGCCCGCCGAAGCAGCACCTCGCGTTCGCGTGGGGCCCGCACATGTGCCTCGGCCTGCACCTCGCGCGCATGGAGACCCGGGTCGTGTCACGCGGTTGCTCGACCGGCTGCCGGACCTGCGCCTCGATCCCGACGCCGAGGTCGCCCCAGATCACCGGCATGATCTTCCGCGCGCCGCCCGCCATTCACGTGTGCTTCGACGCCGACGTAGACTGACGCCAACGTCAGGTTCCACTTGGGGGAATCCCATGCAGCTCGAAGACCTCATCCTGGTCAGCGTCGACGACCACGTCGTCGAGCCCCCCGATCTCTTCGAGGGTCGGCTGCCCGCAGAAGTACGCCGACGTCGCGCCGAAGCTCGTCCGCAAGGAGAGCGGCATCGACGTGTGGCAGTTCATGGGCCAGGAGCTGCCGAACATCGGGCTGAACGCGGTCGCGGGCCGTCCGCCCGAGGAGTACGCGATGGACCCGCAGTCGTTCGACGACATGCGCACCGGTTGCTACGACATCCACGACCGCGTCAAGGACATGAACGCGAACGGTCTGCTCGGCTCGATGTGCTTCCCGAGCTTCCCGCAGTTCTGCGGCCAGCTGTTCGCCCGCGCCGCGCAGAAGGACGAGCCGCTCGCGGTCGCGCTCGTGCAGGCGTACAACGACTGGCACATCGAGAGCTGGTGCGGCGCGTACCCCGGTCGCTTCATCCCGCTCGCGCTCCCGATGATGTGGGACGTCGACAAGATGGCGGCCGAGGTGCGGCGCGTCGCCGACAAGGGCTGCCACGCGGTGACGTTCTCGGAGAACCCGGTGCACCTCGGCTACCCGAGCATCCACTCCGGCCACTGGGACAAGTTCTTCGCCGACGTGCGAAGAGGTCGGCACCGTCGTGAACGTGCACATCGGCTCGTCGTCGAAGATGGTGATCACCGCCGACGACGCGCCGATGAGCGTGCTCATCACGCTGTCGCCGATCAACATCGTGCAGGCCGCGGCCGACTTCGTGTGGTCGAGCGCCGCGCAGAAGTTCCCGAAGCTGAAGTACGCGTTGAGCGAGGGCGGCATCGGCTGGATCCCCTACTTCCGCGAGCGCATCGACTACACGTTCGACCGTCACCGCTACTGGACCGGCCAGGACATGGGCGACCGCCTGCCGAGCCAGGTGTTCGACGAGCAGGTCATCTGCTGCTGGATCGACGACCCGGTCGGCATCGAGATGCGGCACAAGATGAACATCGACATGATCTGCTGGGAGTGCGACTACCCGCACTCCGACTCCACGTGGCCGCAGTCGCCCGAGCAGTTCATGAAGCAGATGCAGGCCGCGCACTGCTCCGACGAGGACATCGACAAGATCTCGCACGCCAACGCGATGCGCCTCTACAACTACGACCCGTTCTCGATGCTCGGCACAGGAGAACTGCACCGTCGGCGCGCTGCGCGCGCAGGCCGAAGGTTGGGACACGAGCATCGTCGCCCGCGGCATCAAGGCGACCGGCACCGGCGCGATGGACCTGCTCAACCTCGCGTCGGGTGGGAAGGACAAGTAGGCGCGAACTCAACCGGTTCGGCGCGAGTGGTGCCGCAACCGGGGCACCAGACCTTCGTCCCCCAGTGCCCGGAGCGCGCGCTCCTCGGTCGCGTCGACCACCACCGCGTCGCCCGGTTCACGGTTGACGATGAACGTCACCACGCAGTCGTCGCAGGCGTCGGTGCCCGCCATCACACAGTCGCCACAGCTGATGGTTCGCACCGGGATCCGCGTCATGCCCGCATCCTCACACCCGGGTGCGACAACGAAGGTTTCGGCGACAATCGGCGACCGTAGCGGTCGCCATATGTCACAAAAAAAGATCAGCGGGCGCGGCGGAGGGTGTCGAGCAGGGCGTCGGCGGGCACGACGACGGCGCCCGCCGCCTCGGCATGCTCGCGGATCCACGCGTCCGACGACGCCACCACCACCGGGATCCGCTTCGGCAGCGCGGCCACTTCCCGCACCACGACCTCGTCCGCCTCCTCGTCGGCGTCGGAGAACAGGACCCGCACGCCGCCCCGTTGGAGCGGAGACGCGGGCGCGTGGCCGTCGCCATCGAACACGCACAGCACACCGCAGCCCAGCCGCCGGTGGAGCTGAGACACCGCCACGCCGAGCCGCTCGCGCTGCTCGGCCGGGCTCGCGTCGGGCCAGGCGCGCTTGGTGACGTTGTAGCCGTCGATCACGAGGAGCACATCGGGCCCGCGCAGCATGGCCTCGAGGCCGGGCGAGGAGGCCGCGACGACGCCGGGCGGCACCGGCGGCCGGACGCGGCGCGCCAACGGCTTCTCCGGGCGTGGCGCGGAACCACGCGGCGCAGGCGCCACCACGGCGGGCGGGCGGGGCCCGCGCGTCGCGATCCGCGCCTGCAACGCCTCGAGCTGCGCAGCCAGGCGCTGTGTCGTGGCGGTCGCATCCGCGAGCGTGCGCACATCCGGCGCGTCGAGACGCGAGGGTGCGTGCTCGATCTTGGCGGTGAGGTCCGCGATCTCGGCGCGCGCCGCGCGCAGGTCCGCTTCGAGGGTGCGCGCGCGCTGGGCTTCGCGTGCTGGCGCGCAGACGTTCGTCCTCGGCCGTGGCGTGGGTCTGCTGCAGTTGCGCGGCGAGTCCTTCCGCCCGCCGGTGCGCGCTCTGGGTGTCAGCTTCGGCTTGTTCCTCGCGCGGCGCGTCGCGCCCGCCGCTCGCCGCGCAGCTCATCGGCCGCGCGCGTCGCTTCGGCTTCTGCCGTCATCCGCGCCGCGTCCGCGCGCCGCCGTGCCTCTTCGAGCTCGGCGAGCTCCTTCGCGCGCACGCGCGCCGCGTCCTGGTCGCCGCGGTCGCGGCGTTCGAACCGATCGAACGCGACAGCGAGCCCGAGCCCGAACTCCGCACCGTCCGGCCGGCACGCCCACAACGTCGAGACGAGCAACGGCAGATCGCCGCGCTCGACCGTCGCCGCGACGAGATCCCACGCGTCGTCCGCGCCCCACTGCGCGAGTACGCCGGCGACGCCGGGCTGCGCACCGAACCGGGCGAGCACGCGGTCTCGGAATCGTTCGTCTTCGTCGAACGCGCGTCGCAACGAGCGTGGGCCCGGACCCCGGAGGAGCCCGCGGCGGTCGAACCCGTGCAGATGCCGAAGCAGCGCGGGCACCTCCGCGGCCTCGAGTCCGCGCAGGGTGTCCGCGGCGGCTTCGAGCACCGGCGTCAGCAGCGGGTCCGGGACGGTCGCGCGGGGTCCGCGGCCCGGTCGCTAGGCATCCGCTGCGCCGGCCGCGTCGAGGTGCTGGCCGGGCCGCTCGCCCCGTAGACTGCGCCCGCCCACCGACCGCGGCCCGAGGGGATCCCGCATGCAGCGCGCCACGAGGACTTCACCGTGGACACGCAAGGAGACGGCGATGTCCTCGACCTCACGCTCCACGCGCAGAAGGCGGTCGACAACTCCGGACTCCGCGACGGTCTCTGCACCGTGTTCGTCGCGCACTCCACGTGCGGCGTCACCACGATCGAGTACGAGCCGGGCTGCAACGCGGACCTGAACCGAGTGCTCGAGGGGGTCGCGCCCGAGGCCGACGCCTGGGAGCACAACGAGCGGAACGCCGACACGAACGGCCACAGCCACGTCCGCGCCGCGATGATCGGGCCGTCCGTCACGGTGCCGTTCACCAACGGCGAGCTCTGTGTCGGCACGTGGCAGAAGATCGTCTGCATCGACTTCGACGACCGACCGCGCTCACGACGCCTGGTCGTCCAGCTGCTCGGCATCTGACGTCGCTGCTCTCGATCGCAGTTCGCTCGATCGAACTGCCCGACGCGCCGCACCAGCGGCACGAGACGCGTTCGACGCGGTCCTCGAGCACCTCTTCTTCCTCGATCTGGAGCTCCCCACCGATCGAGTAGTGGTGGAACGCGCGGGTCCGGCGCGCGCACCGACGTCGAATCGGGTGAGGTTGCCGCACGCCGCACAGCGGTACCGGTCGCCCATGTGCCTGATCGCCCATTCGCTCGATCGTACGTGCCCGCCCGCAGGCCGAACATCTGTGCGTGGCGAACGCCTGTTCGCTTACACTACCTCGGTGGATGGCGCGCCGCTCGACGACCTCGCGACCCCGCTCTCGGAGGTCACGTTCGTCGTCCTCGACCTCGAGACCACCGGCGGGTCTCCGGCGACCGACCGCATCACCGAGATCGGCGCGCTGAAGCTGCCGCGGCGGCGAGCTGCTCGGCCGGCTCGACACGTTCGTGAACCCCGGCGTGCCGTTGCCACCGTTCATCACGCTGCTCACCGGCATCACCGAAGCGATGGTGGCGCCGGCGCCGGAGATCGAAGAGCTGCTGCCGACGCTGCTCGAGTTCCTCGCGCGGCACGGTGATCGTCGGGCACAACATCCGCTTCGACTGCGCCTTCCTCGACGCCGCGCTGCGCCGCAACGGTTACCCGCGGCTCGCGAACCGCCGGGTCGACACCATCGGGCTCGCGCGCCGCCTCGTGCGCGAGGACGTGCCGAACCTGCGCCTGCACACGCTCGCCACCCACTTCCGCACCGACACCGAGCCGGTGCACCGCGCCTACGCCGACGCGGCCGCGACGGGTGAGGTGTTCCACGCGCTGCTCGAACACGCGGGCACGTTCGGCGTGTTCGGGCTCGACGACCTCCTCGCGCTGCCGAAGGTCCGGGTGCACCGGTCGACGGCGAAGCTCGCGCTCACCGGTGCGCTCCCACGAAAACCGGGTGTGTACACGTTCCGGGACCGAGTCGGTGACGTCATCTACGTCGGCAAGGCAACCAACCTGCGCGCGCAGGTGCGCGCGTACTTCGCCGGCGACGAACGGCCGACGGTGCCGCAACTGCTGCGCGAGGCCACGCGGATCGAGCACCGGGTGTGCGCGGGCCCGCTCGAGACCGCGGTGCGCGCCGACCGCCTCGTCCGAGCCCGACAACCACGCTTCAACCGCCCGCGTCGCGGTCGGACCGGCCCCGTGTACCTCCGGTTGACCGGGCTTCGGCGGCCCCGGCTCACGCTGGCGCGGGTCGGCGAACCCACGGATGGCAACGTCCTCGGGCCGTTCCGCACCACCGCTGCGGCGCGGGTCGTGCAACGGGCGTTCGCACCCGCGCCCGGCCCCGACGCCCTGCTCGACGCGCTCGCCGCACGCGTCGCGCGCGCTCGCCGCGACCGGCAGCGCGCGCGCCGAACACGGTGTGCTCGAGGACACGCTGCGCGTACGGCAGACGATCCACGCGTGGCGAGGCGCGCGCCGGCTCGTGTTCGACACGCCGGAAGGCCGCATCGAAGTGCGCGCCGGACGCGCGCGCTTCGCGAGCGACACCGACGGCGACGCCGACACGCCGGCCGACGTCGACGAACTGCTGCTCGTGGCGCGGTGGATCACCCGCAACGCACGGCGGGTGCGCTTGGTCTACGCCGAGGGCGTGTGGGCGTCGGAGCTGCCGGTCGCGTCCGCGGCCGTCGTCGAACGCCCGGAACCCGCGACCGTGTGAGGTTGCAGGGGTCCGAGCGCGTGGCGCATGCGCCACCGCGAGATGTACAGCACCGCGAACTGCACGATGCCTGCGGTGAGCAACGCGGTGAACGGCAAGAGCCGGGCCACTGGCCAGAACCGGTTCCAGCCCGTCTCCAGGAACACGTCTTCCAGTTGCGACTGCGAGAGGAAGCCGAGCGCACGGGCGGCGCCGAACACGACGATGAAGCCCACCGGGACCGCGACGATCCAGATGAGCAAGCGCATCCAGAACGGCACGACGCCGGCCTGGGCGCGCACCTTGCGCCGGGAGAGGGTGCGCCCGCCGTTCGCGGACGCCGGCGGTGCCGGCGATACCGCGGCCATCGAGGTGGTGCGCGCCGGATCCGCGGCCGGCCCCGGTGCGGATGCGGGCGCCGGCGGCGCGGGACGGAATTCCTCGGGCACCTTGAGCGTGCGCCCGCAACCGTTGCAGCGGAACGCGGCCGAGCTCGACGCGACGTCGATGGGGTGCTTCGTGCCGCAGTCCGGGCACTGCAGGACGGGGGCCATCAGGCGGTCGCCTGCGCTTCCTCGGCGCCGGCCTCCTGGCTGATGCGGACCAACGCGGCGAGCGCGCCGGCCGCGTGACCGTTGTCGACGGACGTTGCCGCCGCGTCGATCCCGGCCGCGAGATCCGTGACGATCCCCGCGACGACGAGTGCGGCCGCCGCGTTCAGCAACGCGATGTCGCGGTGCGGTCCCTTCTCGCCGGCGAGCACGGCGCGCACCGCCTGCGCGTTCGTCGCGGCATCGGCGCCGCGCAGATCGCCTGCGCTCGCCCGGGTCAAGCCGAAGGCGAGCGGATCGACCGTGGTGCGGCGCAGCTCGCCGTCGACGAGCTCGTGCACGGTGCTCGTCGTGGTGGTGGTGAGCTCGTCGAGGCCGTCGTCGCCGTGGAACACCATCGCTCGTTCGGCACCGAGCGCGCGCAGCGTGCCGAGCATCTTCGTGGCCATCGACTCGTCGGAGACACCGACCGCCTGGCGCCGGACCCGCGCCGGGTTGGCGAGCGGTCCGACGAAGTTGAACGTCGTCGGCACCGCGAGCTCCCGCCGGGCCGGCCCGACGAACCGCATCGCGGGGTGGTACCGGGGCGCGAAGCAGAAGCCGACGCCGGCGGCGTCCACACAGCGGGCGACGCCCTCCGGGCCGAGCTCGATCGCGACGCCGAGCGCTTCGAGCACGTCGGCCGAGCCGCAGTCCGAGGAGGACGCGCGGCCGCCGTGCTTCACGACCTTCACGCCGGCACCGGCCGCGATCAGGGCGGCCATCGTCGAGACGTTGACGGTGCCGGCGCGGTCGCCGCCGGTGCCGCACGTGTCGATCGCGCCGTCGGCGACGTCGACGTGTGCGGCGTACCGCTGCATCGTCTGCACGAACGCGACGAGCTCGGCTTCGGTCTCCCCCTTGGCGCGCAGGGCGACGATGAAACCCGCGGCCTGCACGTCGGTGACGCGACCCTCGAGGATCTCGCCGAGCGCGGCGGCGATCCCGTCGGCGCCGACCTCGTCACCGCGCACGAGCGCCGCAAGGATGGGCGTGAGTACCGCGTTCAACGCGCGCTCAGTCCCACCACAGATCACGGTCGAGCACACCGCGCGCGATCAGGCCGAGCTGGATCTGCGACGTCCCCTCGACGATCGTGAGCTGCCGCGCGTCGCGGTAGTACAGCTCGGTCATGTGGTCCTTCATGTAGCCCGCGGCGCCGAGCATCTGCAGCGCTTCGCCCGACACCTTCACCGCGACCTCGGTGGCGTAGTACTTCGCCATCGAGAGGTACGGCACGTACTCGCGGGTGTACTTGCCTTCGTCCGCCATCATGGCCGAGCGGTAGGTGAGCAGTCGCGCGGCCTCGATCTCGGTCGCGAGCTCCGCGATCTTCCACTGGATGCCCTGCATGTCGGCGATCGTCTGGCCGAACGCGGCCCGCTCCTTCACGTAGTCGACCGCGTACATCAGCGCGCCTTCGGCCAGACCGATTCCGCGCGCGGCCACGATCGGACGCATCGAGTTCAGCCCGAGCATCGCGAGCCGGAAGCCGCCGACCTCGCCGACGACGTTGCGAGCCGGGACCCGCACGCCGTCCAGCACGAGCTCGCCGGTGTCGACGCCGCGCACACCCATCTTGTCGTCGGTGCGACCGACGCTGACACCCGGCCACGAGCGCTCGACGACGAAGCAGGAGATGTCGCGGTGCTGGCGCGAATCGGCGGGGCCGGTCTTGGCGAACACGCAGTACCAGTCGGCCTGCACGACCCCCGACATCCAGCACTTGGTGCCGGTGAGGACCCAGTCGTCACCGTCGCGGACGGCCTTCGTGCGCATCCCCACCACGTCGCTGCCGGCCTGCGGCTCCGAGAGCCCGAAGCCGGCGCGCATCTCGCCGGTGGCGACGCCGCGCACGTACTGCTGCTTGAGCTCCTCGCTCCCCGCGATCAGCACCGGCCCGGTCGGCAAGCGGGTGAGGAGCAGCATGAGCGCGGCGGTGTTCGAATACTTCGCGACCTCTTCGATCGCGAGCGTGAGGCCCATGATCCCGGCGCCGGAACCGCCGTAGGCCTCGGGCACGACGAGCCCCAGCAGGCCGGTCTCGCGGAACAGCTCGAAGAGGTCTTCGGGGTACGAGGCGGTGGTGTCGATCTCGCGCGCCCGCGGTGCGACCTTCTCCTGCGCAATCTTGCGAACGGTGGCCTGCAGCTCGGCGAGCTCGGGCGAGAGGTCGAACTGCATCGCAGGCAGAGCCTACGCGAATGGGAGCGTTTACCCGGCTTTCCGCCGCTGACGGATCATGCGCCGGCGTTCCCGCTCGGTCGCGCCGCCCCACACCCCGAGCCGTTCCCGCACCGTGATCGCGTGCTCCAAGCAGGCATGCCGCACGATGCAAGACGCGCAGATGGACTTCGCGACCTCCGCGGGGTCGTCGTCGTCTTCGGGGTAGAAGACGGACGGATCGGCGCCCTTGCACCGTCCCCGTTCTCGCCAGTCGATCGTTCGCATCTCCCTCCCCCATCGGCTGCCGGTCGGTCCGGGTTGAGGCCCCGAGCGAGCGAACCCCGCTTTCCTAGGATGCCGCCCGATGCCCGACACGGAACTGGCCCCGCCCGGGCGTACGGCACACCCCGGCCGCCAGAAGCTGGCCATGTTCCTGGCCGGGCTGGCCGTGGTCCCGGGCGTGACGCTGCGCCTGGGCGGCTTCCATCCCGAGCCCCTGCTCGCGGCCGTGCGCCTTCGGCCTGGCCGTCGTCGGCGCCGCGTTCATGCTGGCGTGGGCGCGCGGAGGCCATCCAGCTCGACATCTCGGCCGGCCTCGCGCTCGCGCTGCTGGCGCTGATCGCGGTGCTGCCCGAGTACGCGGTCGACTTCGTGTTCACGTGGAAGGCGGGCAAGAACCCGACCAGTACGCGCCCGACGCGCTCGCCAACATGACCGGCGGCAACCAGCTGCTGATCGGCGTCGGGCTGGTCGCTGGTCGTGCTCGTCGCGGCGTACCGCATCCGCGCCGCCCGCCGGGGCGAGGGACCGCAACCGCTGCCGCCCAACGCGGACCTCCCGACCACCGACGTCAAGCTCGAACGCTCACACTCGGTCGAGATCGCGTTCCTCGTGCTCGCCACGATGTACGGCCTGACGCTGCCGTTGCACCGCACGCTCACGGTACTGATCGACGCCGTGGTGCTGGTCACGATCTTCGTCGTCTACATCGTGCGCGTCGCGCGCGCACCTGCGGAGGAACCGCACCTGGTCGGGCCCGCGCAGCTCATCGGCACGCTGCCGCCGACGCACGCGGCGCGTCGTCGTCGGCCTGCTGTTCCTCGGCGCCGTCGTCGCGATCATCCTCGTCGTGCCGAACCGTTCGCGGAGTCGCTCGTCGACATCGGGCGAAGTTCAACATCGACGACTTCCTGCTCGATCTCAGCTGGTCGCGCCGCTCGCGTCGGAAGCGCCGGAGCTGCTCGTCGCCGGCCTGTTCGCGTGGCGGCTCAACACCAACTCCGGGCTCGGCGCGCTCGTGTCGTCGAAGGTCAACCAGTGGACGCTGCTGGTCGGCACGCTGCCGATCGTGTTCGCGATCTCGTCCGGGACGCTCCACGGCCTGCCCGATCGACGACGTCCAGCGCGACGAGCTGTTCGTCACGGCCGCGCAGTCGGCCTTCGCGGTCGCGGTGCTCGCCAACCGGCGGATCAGCGTCAAGGAGGCGTTGGCCCTGTTCGGGCTGTGGGCGGCCCAGCTCGTCACCAAGTTCGACGGGCTGATGGGTGACGCCCAGAAGCCGGCCCGCATCGGCGTGGGTGCTGTGTACATCGTGCTCGCGGCCATCATGATCTACCGGAACCGCCGCGCGGTGAAGCCATTGCTGCGGGACGGCTTCGTCTCGAACTACGAGGAACTGTCGGAACCGGAGGTCGCGACCGTATGACGCCGCTCAATCCGCGAGCCGTGGCGCGCGGCGCGTTCGTCGGGCTGATCGTCATCGTCCCGATCGCGGCGGGGGCGACGATCCTCAAGGACAAGGTGAACCCGGACGGCGCGTGGCTCGCGCTGTTCTTCGTCGCGATCCTGTTCGCCTATGTGTTCGTCGGCTTCGCGGCGGCGACGTTCGCGCCCGAGGCACCGCTCTCGAACGGCGCGGTCGCCGCACTCGTCGCGTTCGGCGGCTACCTGCTCGTCCGCGTGCTCGTACCCGTGATCCTGAGCCACGACGTCGACGTGTCCGCGCGCAGCATCCTGCTCAACGCGATTCTCGCCACCGCGTTCGGCATGCTCGGCGGCGCGCTGCGCCAACGCGACCCGCGCGACACGCCGGCCTGAGCGTCACTCGCCGGCGTTGGGGTCCGCGAACAGGATCTCCGCGACACCGGCGACTTCGAGCACCCGCAGCACGACACCTGACGCGTAGATCACGCGCAGGTGCCGATCCTGTTCCGCCGCAGCCGAGTGCGCGTTCAGCAGGCTCCGCAGGCATGCGGACTCGAGATAGGTGAGTCCGGCGAGGTCGACATCGATGCGCGGCGTCGTCGTCTCGAGCGCCTGGCCGAGGAAGTCGTGGAACGCGGCCCGGGCACCGAGGTCCGCTTCGCCGTAGAGCACCACCGTCGTGACGCGTGGCGTCACCTCGATCGTGCCCCCGAATCCCTGCGCACTCATGACGATGGCCCCGTCCATCATCGGGGCGCCGTCCGTCCGTGGCCGCCCCGCCCAGCGGACCGGACGGTACGGCCCCGGCCCGGCTGCTCGCAATCCGCGCGATCATGGCGGCGGTGGTGAGTCGGCCAGGCGGCCGCGTCCGGGCCCACCGCGGTGACGCGGCTGGTGACCCGGCCGAGGAACGTCCGGACTCCACAGGGCAGGGTGCTGGGTAACGCCCAGTCGGGGTGACCCGCAGGAACAGTGCCACAGAGAACAGACCGCCGATGGCCGGGAAACCGGCACAGGTAAGGGTGAAACGGTGCGGTAAGAGCGCACCAGCGTCCGGGGCGACCCGGACGGCTCGGTAAACCCCACCCGGAGCAAGGCCGAGCAGGGGGAGGGTGGCCCGCCTTCTGAACCCCGGGTAGGCCGCTAGAGCCGGCGGGCAACCGCCGGCCGAGATGGATGGCCGCCACCGGCACTTCGGTGCCGGGACAGGATCCGGCGTATCGGCCGACTCACCACCACCACAAGCCCTGACCAGGACATTCAGGCCTCACCCACTTCGCCAGGCCGCGAGTAGGCCGCGGTTTGCGGAACGAGGATGCGCTCGAGCGCGTCGGCCGGGACGTCGCGGTCGTCGCGCATCCAGTGCGCGTACACCCGCTGCAGCGTCTCCAAGGTGTCGCCGAGGTGGCCGGCCACCGCCATCGGGTTCACGCCCTCGGCGAGCATCGAGCTTGCACAGAAGTGCCGGAGGCTGTGGAAGACGAACGCATCCTCGGCGAGCCCGGCCGCCCGCAGCGCGGGCTTCCAGGCCGATGCGTAGAAGTAGTCGCGGCGCATCTCCGCACCGCGGCCACCACGGAACAGCAGGCCGTCCGCCGGGTGCTCGCGCACGTGGCGGCGCAGCTCGAGGGCCACCGCCGACGGCACCTTGATGGTGCGTACCTTCTCGCCCTTCGGCGTCGTGAACGCCATCTCGTTGCCAATGCGCTGCAGCTGACGGTCGACGACGACGAGCCGATGTTCGAGGTCGAGACGGTCGACAGTCAGGCCGAGCACCTCACCGACGCGTAGCCCGGTCGCCCCGAGCGCGATCGCGGCCCGATAACCGGCCGGCGCGGCGTTCCAAATCGCGGCGACCTCGGCACGGGTGGGAATGTCGTCGGGACCTACGCGGCCATCGTCGGCAGAGCGGCGTCGATTACTACGAGCGCCGATGGTTGGATCGCGACCGATGCGTCCGCTCGTGTAGGCGGCCCGCATGACCGCGAGCAAATAACTCATCGTCTGCGTGACTGTCTTCGGCGCGTACTGGTACTGCAAAGCCATTCGGGCGCGCTTGATCGTGAGCTGGTCGATTCGGGCGAGCGCGACGTGCTCCGGAAGCACTCGGTCAAGTCGCGCGAGCACCCGGGGGACGCCCTCGCGGGTGGTCTGCTTCCAGTCCTGCGCCGCCGCCCACTCGAGCGCGAAGGCATGAAAGTCCTGGCGGCCGGCGCGTGGGTCGACGTAGCTGCCCGCGAAGATGCTCGCCGTAGTCGTCGCGAGCCACTTCTCGGCGTCGCGCTTCGTCTCGAACGTCTTCGACCGTTCCCGACCATCGGGTCCGCGGTATCGCGCCCGATACTTGCGGTCACCGCGTTTCTCAACGTGCGCCATCGTCCGTCTCCTTGATGAGCCGTTCGGCCTTCGCCGTCAGTCGTCCGCCCGCACGTCCCGGCTTCGTTGATGTGAGCAGCCCTCGTTTCCGGGCTTCGTGCAGCAGGTTCCGGACGCGGTGATTCGCCAAGGTGGAGCTCGGCGACGATGACTTGAACGGGCCGCGGTTCACCCGCGCGGACGAGGGCCGCATATCGGGCGGCGAACCGCGCATAGTCGATGTCAGAGCGACCGCGCCGCCCGGGCCGTTCCGTCAGCGCGGCAGCCCAATGCGGCGAGATTGGCCGGTGCATCGTCGCCGCCGTAGCGCGGGCGCACGCGATGACCTCGCCCAACGGGACGCGGTGCAACACGCTCGCCGTAAACGGTATGACGCGGTCGTGCCATTCGGGCCACTCGTCAAACGGCAGTGACACGGGCGTCGTGAATCCTGGATACGACCACAGTGAGATGTCGAGCCGCGTGACTTCGCCCCCGCCACCGAAGTACACCGCGAACTTCCACCCCGGCACATCTCGCACGACGACCTCAGTCATCGGCACTGCGATATCGCCGCCGTGCAGGTCGGTCTCGACGAAGTTTCCACCGACCGCCTCGCAGCGGGAACCCTTCCGACTTTTGTGCATCTCGGAAGAATAGGTGAAGTGTTGTGGTAAAGCGAATACGGTGCGGTAGCCCACAGCGATTTACCGAACCGAGGAGGGTTACGGTGGAACGTTTCCTAGGGGTCGAGAGTCTGGCTGAACGCTGGAGCACGACCCCGAAAGTCATTTACTCGTTGCGCTACAGGCGCGACGCACCCCCGGCCATCAAGGTCGGCCGCGAGTTGCGCTGGCGTCTCGCTGACGTCGAAGCATGGGAGTCCGCACGCCGCGCAACGGCGGTGGCCCTCAGCGGACGGCCTAGCAAGATGCCCGCCGTTATCGAGCAGCTCGCCGGGCTGTTGCGCCCTGACGCGAAACGACCGCCGGAGTCATCACTTCCGGCGGTCGCCTCATCATCTACGTCTCTCACCACGACCACGACCCCGACCAAAGGGTGTCGTCATGGCTGAGAATACCCGCACCCCGAGACTTTCGGGTCGACCCCGACAACGTCGACGAAGCCCGAGTGAAAATCGAGGCCGGCACCCGTGTCCTCGCCGCATCCCTCCTCAACTCCGAGGAATGGCCGCTCGAACTCGCGGTCGAGCACTGCATCGTGATGAACGAAGCCGCGGCCAAGTTCGCTCGCGGTGACGGTGAACCTATGACGGACGAGCCGTACCTCCAGCCACGAAAGCGCGCGGTTCAAGGTCGAGCCGCTCCCGGCGCACGAAAAGGGTGCGGTGTTCTCGGAGGAACATCGCCGGCTCACCGAACTGCGCATCGACCCGCCGGTCGGGAACTACCGCGGGGACAACGGAGTCGATGCCGAGCGTCGTGTCGTCAAAGAGCCCGCCGACCCGTTGCCGAACGCGAAGCTGTTCGTCAAACGCCACTACGCGCACGACGACCGCGAATTCGCTCGTGCATTGCGGCGGCGTGTTCGCAACATTGGAGCGGGACGTGTTGGCCCGAGGTCGAGGACGCCGCACTCCGTGCCGCGATGTACGCGTACTTCGAGCACGCCGTGTACCTCGTCGCGACGAAGGACGGCGTGCAGGAGGTGCCGTTCCAGCCGACGGCTCACAAGGTCGCCGACGTCCTCGATGCGTTGAAGGCGGCGACGCACATCCCGGCCACGATGACATCGCCGGCATGGCTCGACGGTTCGGTTGCCGCCGACGAATACGTGTCGTGCACGAATGGGCTCCTTCACATCCCGACGCGGCACACTGTTTGAGCACACTCCCGACTTCTACGTCCACCACTCGTTGCCGTTCGCGTTCGACCCGAACGCGCCGGCACCATCCCGGTGGTTCCAGTTTCTCGACGAACTGTGGGATGACGACGACGAGAGCAAACGCACGCTCGCCGAGCTGTACGGCTACATGGCTGCGGGCGATACCCGCCAGCAGAAGATGTTCTTGCTCGTCGGCCCGAAGCGCAGCGGGAAGGGAACGATCGCGGTGTCTTGAAGGGCATGGTCGGCGTGCACAACGTCGCCGGCCCGACGATCTCCGGTCTCGCGACGAACTTCGGGATGCAGGAACTCATCGGCAAGGCGGTCGCGATCGTCTCCGATGCGCGGCTCCGTTCCGACCAAGAGATTCTGACCGAACGGCTCTTGAGCATCTCCGGCGAGGACACGCTCACGATCGACCGGAAGTACAAGGACCCGTGGACGGGCAAGTTGCCGACCCGCTTCATCGTCCTGAGCAACGCGAGTTGCCCCGGCTCCGCGATGCGTCGGGCGCACTCGCCAGCCGGTTCATCATGTTGCAGTTCACGAAGTCGTTCTTCGGCCGGGAGAACACCAACCTCACCGATGAGTTGCTCGAGGAGCTGCCCGGCATCCTCAACTGGAGCTTGGACGGCCTCGAACGGCTCCGGGCCCGCGGCCACTTCGTGCAACCTGCCGCCGCACTTGAAGCACTCCAGGAACTCGAAGACCTCGGCTCCCCCACCGCGGCATTCGTCCGTGACCGTTGCGACGTCGGTTCCGGCAAGCAGGCCGCTGTCGATGCGGTCTACGAAGAGTGGAAGCGCTGGTGTTCCGAGAACGGACGTGACCATCCCGGCACGAAGGCGACGTTCGGGCGCGACCTCCGGGCGGCGGTACCAGGACTGCGCCGGGCGAAGCCGAGGGATGGGAAGGTCCGGCGCCCCATGTACGAGGGCATCACGCTCTCCCACTGGACAAACAATGGAGATAATCCCGGCCCATCCCGGCCCGAGGACGATTCTGGTCCGCCGGGCCGCGCTGGGCCACGCAAAAACCCATTGTTGTCTCAGAATGGGAGCGCATCCGACGGCGGCACGGGCTCAATCCGCTTGCCGGATGACGAGCCGTTTTGATGGCGATTCCCATGTCGCGCGCGACTCTCATCCCCCGCCTCGGTGCGGTCGCCGGCCACTACCCCGGCGGCACTCCGTACTGGAAAGTCTGGTGCGTGCACTGCCAGCGATGGCACGTCCACGGCGCGGGCCCCGGCCACCGAGTCGCCCACTGCCACGACAGCCGTAGCCCCTACTACGACACGGGCTACATCCTCGTCGAGCCCGAACCCGAAGACGAGGTGTTCTGACATGCCTCGTTCCCACACTCGAGCTCGACGCAACACGAAACGCCGCGAGGCCATGCGTCGAGCGAAACGAGACCGCCAGCAACGCCGGCGCGGCGCCGCTCCTGCCCAAGCCACGACCCGACGAGGACGAGGACCGACCCTGATCATCGCCATCCTCGCCATTGTCAGCGTCACCCTGCTCGTGTGCAGCGCCGGCTTGGTCTACACCGCATGGAAGGACGGACACCGATGACCACCACCCCGACCACACCACGCGGTACTGGTGCGCGGCATCACCCCTGCCAGGCCCCTTCCGCGATGGAAGGGGCCCCCCTCGAAAAAAAAGCGTTCGGCGGTCACGCACGCAGCAGCACAGGTTTCGACATGGGGGTGCGGTGGAGTTAATCCGTGAGCGGTGCGTCCAGTGCGGTGACGAACTTGTCGCGCGGTCGGGTCGGGGACGGCCGGCGCGCTACTGCTCCGTGCTCTGTCGCCGCGTCAGCGAGTACGAGTTGCGCCGCTTGGTCCGGCGGCTCGAGCGCGCGGACTGCGATGTCGAGCAGTACGAGCGGCAACTTCGCAGCGGCTACGTGTACAACCCGAAGCGGACGCAGGCGGACTTCGACGCCGCGCTCGCTCACCGCGACGCATGCAAGCGGGAGCTCGACGACGCGCTCGCCCGAAGCGAACGAGGAGCAATATGAGCGGTAAGCGGCTCAAGTTGCAGCAGTACGTAAGCCTGCTGTTCACGCCGAACTGCGCCGCGATCGGCCATCACCCGCAGTCGCGGCCGATATCGCCGATCACTGACGAGACCGCCGAGTGTTGCGTCGAATGCACGCTCGGTTGGAGCCGCGTCTACGAGGCGACGAAGAGCGAACGGGTCGCCGACGCGTTCGTCGAGTCCTTGTTCGTCGATTATCCGGACCCGTCCGCGGGTCGAACCCGAAGGAGAACCGTGCCTAATCCGAATGAAAATCCGGTCGTCTGGTCGGCCGAGTATTGCGAGGAGTCAAGGCGGCTCTGCGCCGCCGCGAATGCCGCGACGAAGACGCTCGACGCGGCCGAGGAGGCCCGCGCGCTGATGAAAGGCGACACTGGCGCGCGCCGCGAGGAACAGCGGGCGCGACGCCGGTACGACGAAGCGAACGCAGCATTAGGCGAGTTCCTCGCCCGGATGAGCGAGACGTACCCGATGTCAGGCTGAGACGTGACGAACGGCTACACCGCGTCGGTGTTCATCGCTCGCGGGTGCATAACGAGCAGATATGCGCTTACTCTCGGTCGCGACGACGCCCGAGGATGATGGCGATGACGGCGATCACAACCGCGTCGACGAAGATGACCATCCCGTTCATGTGCTGATCCTGTCGTCTTTCGATCGGCAGCCGGTAGTGCCGAACGACAGTTCTGCGTGGGCTTCGGCGGTGTCAGGCTGCGCAATGCATCGACGCAATCGGCGCAGTCGCACACCGGATGCAATCCAACCGCCGGGCATCACAGTAACGGCGTTCTTCCCGACTTCTGGCCCTAGCGATCGCACGCGACTCGATGAAAGCTGGAAGTGCAATGGGAGGTTGGATATGAGCACGGTTGGTCACCTACCGCACCCTGCCGACGCGCCGCGTCGAGCGGATTCGTCTCTTGGTCGCGCCTGGGCTGCGATCGTACTGATACCAGTCTTCGCAATCCTTTCCTTCGCTGCTGGCGTCGTGACCCTTTCCGCGTTCGGGTACTCAAGCGGCGGCGATGAACCCTTGTGGGTCAACCTTGTCGTCAGCATCATTGCGATGACTGTCCTGCTCCTGCCCTGCGTCGCGGCGGTGTTGTATGGGCGTCGCGCCCGGCGGGCCGGTGTTCGTGGCGCTGTCGCACCAATGGCCATCGGGGCGGTCGTCGGCGCGGCGGGTATTGTCCTCACGATCGTCACAGCGATCGGTGACGCGTTGAGGTAAGGCGGAGCGAAACGATCGGACGTCGCCGGTTCGATCGGCGCTGCACCAATCGGTAGCCAACTGCAGGACCTTCGCCTCTGTCTCAATCGCCGTCGGCAATCCGAGAGTGGATCCACCATGCGGCTTCCCCTCAATCCGTTCTGGGTCATCGTCGCGATTGCGTTCGTGGCGCTCTTCTTGATCGTGTTGATCTCGCAGCGACGCATCGAGAGTCAGGCACTTCCTCGCAAGAATGAACCTCAAGTGACCACCAACCCAGGTGCCCCGGCGACTCTCGTCGTCGTGCTCGCGCTTGCGGTACTCCTTGTGCCGGTCGGTTTCGTAGCCGCAGTTCTTTGGGGCCCAGAGATCGGATTCATCGCGGTATTTCATACTGTTGGCAGGGGGGTTGATTGCAGGGGCCGCGTGGAGGCGAACGCACGACTAGTGGGCAACCCCACCGTCTCTGCGTAAGGCAGAGCGGGCCGCACCGATTGCCCGTTATCGAGCGGTCGTGCGAGTGGCTACGATGGCGTCAACCTAAACAAAGCCCGATCCGCACGAAGGCCTGCGCCGGAAGCGAACGGGACCGATGAGAACCGCTCGGCAGGTGAAGTCGGAACCGGACGTGATGAAGCGCTACCGCTGAGCAGATCGAACGTCGGGCAGCGACCCCCGCGCCGTAGCGCGCGGAGATTCGGAGCTGCTTTATGGCCGCAACCATCCGCGACGTGTTCCTTGAGCGAGCGCGCGACATCACGACGAAAGCCGAAAAGGAAGGCCGTCGCCTCACTGCCGACGAGACGGGACAGATCGAGTCCTACCTCGAGAAGGTGAAAGGCATCGACGAGGCCGACGCCTGGGTGGGCGGCTCGCTCGTCGACGCGCCCCAGTCAGTGAAGGAACGGGCGCGGACACAGGCCGACAACGCGGCGATGGACGAACAGATCCGGCAACTCGGGATCGGCGGTGGCGGCACCGCGGGTCTCGCGTCCGCGATGCTCATGGCCGGGTTCAGCCTGAAGCAGCATCCGTCGGTCACGATCTCGTCGGCGGCGGCGATCGGTGCGAAGGCCGGCGTCACCGACAGCGTCGAGCCGATCAACTGGAGCCCGCGTGCACCGGACCTCGTGCCGATGGGCCGCGATCACGCGGTTCCTCTGGCAGCAGTTGCCGACGACGAACGCGCAAGGCACGTCGAGCATCCAGGACTTCAAACAGACGGCGCGCGGTGTGACCGGCTCCGTGCAGCGTGCGATCGATGCGACGAACGACAAGGCCGAAGTCACGTTGACGCTCGACCTCGTCATCGAGGAGCTTGTCCAGTGGGCGGTCGTCATCTCCGACATCCCGAACGCGATGCTCGAAGACATCGCGCTGCTGCGTCAGTTCTTAGATGCGGAGATGCGCTACCGGATCGGGCTCGCGACCGATGCCCATGTGGTCGGACAGATCATCAGCGCGGCTCCGTCGGCGACGGCGACCGGCGACTTGTACATCGAGACCGTCCGATACGCGGTCGCCGATATGCGTGCGGCCGGCGCGTCACCGTCCCTGCTCGTGTTGGACCCGACCGACGCAGTCGCAGCTCGACCTCGAGGTGCAACCGGGCACCAGTGGCGACTATGTGTTCCCGGTTCGCGACGACGGGCAGCGCCTCACCGCTCTGGGGTCTGACGGTTGTTGAGAGTCCGGCGATGGCCGGCCATAACGGCCTGCTCATCGACCCGCAGATGTTGGGCACGTTGTTCCTCGGGAACACCCGACTCGACGCCGATCCATTTTCGTCATTCAAAAAGAACCTCACGACTCTGCGCGCGGAAGTGAGCGGCTTGTATCACTGCCGCAACGCGCAAGGCGCAAGGATTCTCGACTCGCTCAGCTAGGTGCGGCGTTCATCTCCGCGCGTAATCCCCCGCGCGGGGATGACTCTTCCGTCGCACTGGCGCGGTGCCGGGGGAACGTTCGGCATCCCCCGGCACCCGGCGCGGGGCGGGCCTCTCTTCCGCTGCACGCCGCGCGTCAACGGCAGGCGCCCGGCCGTGCGCGACACAGGCGGCGCGGTGTTTCCTTCGTTGCGCCGCGCCGCCCTCTCCGCCCAGATGTGTCCATGGAACGACGCATCCGTCGTGACCATCGCGTGAGGTCGACGTTTTAGGCCGGCGGGGGCTTTGGGCTCAACAATCTCAGCTCCGATTCGTCGACGTGAACCATGCCCGACGATTCGATCGCAGCATCGACCCTGACGGACCACAATCCTTCACCGACGCGCTCGACCAACTGGCCCGCTACGAACGCGGCACCCGGCCGGTTCCACACCACGATGTCACCCGGCTTGAACAGATCTTTGCGACGGAACACTATGGATCACGAGCCGGCGGAAACGGTCTCGTCATCAGTCACGAGCACGAACCTGTGCCCGCTCGTGAGTGGTCCCGAAAGACGAACGATGCCGTCGCCAAGATCTTCCGCAGTGTCGATCAGCCCCGCAAACTCGGCGTCGACGCCATCGCTATGCAGGAGCCACGCGATGCGTGCACCGACCCATCTCGCTTCGCCATCCATGGCCCCCGCCCGTCTGTCTCCGCAGAGGACAGGGACACGAAGTTCAGACGTCCTTGTCTGACCTTCGTCTCCCCACGTCCCCGCCGCGCCCTCCGTGCCCGCTCCAGGTACATCCCCGCCTGACAGACACGTGTTACGCACGGCCTCAGGACACGTCGCGTCGATGAGGCGGGACCGCGGGCCAGTGCGGGCGGTAGCCCGCGGTCCCTCGCTACGGCCGGTCGCGGCCCCGCTCCTGTGCCAGCGGTGGGGCCAGGCCGCAACGCCCCCAGCGACACCTTCCCTGACGGTCGCGACCGGGAACAGTGCCATTCGGCACCCATGGTCAGCGCGCCGCCCCATCACGTAGGGGGCGGGACCGCGGACCGTAGCGGCCCGCGGTCCCCGCTACGGCCGACCAGCGCCCGCCCATGTGCGAATGCCGTGGGGGCCCGCCCGGTCGCAACGTCTCCGCTCGCTCCGGAATGGGTACCGCGGATACCCCACGGCCGCAAACGGTTACGGCTGCTCCTTGCCGCAGTCTTTCGCTACGACCGGCGTGCCCGCGCTCGCCCGCGGCCGCAAACCGTTTACGGCTGGTCTCCGCTCGCTCGGTTTGGCTCTAGCTCGTGTCGCGAACGTCGCGGTGCGAGAACTCGACCGGAAGCACGTACCGATCGGAGAGGCGGCGAACCCAGTAGCCGTCGTGTGTTGCTTCGGCGACCTCGAAGCCGCGAGACCACTCCCCGCGGAAGCGACCACGGACCTCGATCGAGGTACCAACCGCGTAGCTCTGCTGTGATGAGCGAACTGGGAAACGTTCCATAGTCTCTCGGTTCTGTCATGGCCTCCGCTGAAGGAGGTGTGCTCCACCGCCCAAGGCTTTCCACTCCGGTGACCGTTCAACGCTCCGCCGGAACGCCTGGAACCCGAGCGGCGGCACGACCACCGAGAACACCGCGACGACCACGCGCGTTGAATGCACGATGGTGCGCCATTGTCGCTGAACGAAGAGCAACGCGGCCGAGCCAGGGAGGGATCGGCCGGTCGGGCACTCGCCTGTTGCATAGCTGTCGCGCGCAAGCGAGGGCCGCTCGGCTTGGTCAGCCCCCGCCTCCTGAGCTCCGGACTGCCGCAACCCGAGTGGGTAACCGGCGGCATCCGTGCCGCTGAGCATGTCCTGCACCCCGGCAGAAACGTTGCAAGAGACCGTCGCACCCAAGCGCGACCATCGACGCATGTCGAAGTGCTCGGGCGGTTTCACCCTCGACACTGACGGGACCATCGCCGGGCGATGGTGGGGCCGGTGCGACCGGGTGCGGCTTTACGTCGTCGAGTGTGCAGCCGGCCGCGAGTTACGGCACGAGGACGATCCGACCACCTGCATCGCCGAGTGGGGTGGCTGCAACGTGTGCGGCGTGCACTGACGAAGCGAGGGGCTGACCGAAGCCGCGACCCGGTCGGCGTGGCAGCAATTGACGATGCCGCAGGCGGCCGTCGGATGCTGACCTTGGGCCGTGCGGCGGGCGGCCCCGGCTTATCACCTCCTGGTACCCCGGGGCCGCCGCTCTTGCGTTCGCATTCGCATTGACGAGTGGGGCGGCTGCAACGTGTGCGGGGTGCACGCGCGGGTAGGCCGCGGCCAGGCCGCGAGAGGCCGCGAAACCGTGGGAACCTGCGAGAGTTACCGCGAAGCGTTTTTGCAGGTCAGCGCATGTTTGGGCAGGTCGGTGCGTCGCGGTTTCACAATCCGGCGTATCGGCCGACTCACCACCACCACAAGCTCTGACCAGCTCGAAGTCCTCGGAATCGGATCGGGTCTATTGATGCCGCCAACGGGGCCCGCTTCTTGTGAACCGTGAACTGACCAAGATGAATCGTGACGTCGGGAAGCGTCCGCAGCGCCCGGAGATACGAGTGCTGGCGAGCCCCGATCGAGGGGTCGTGATTGGGTGCCGTAACGGTCGCCGTGAAGTAGCGAACTCGCTTGATGGTGTCACGTGCAGCCGCGGGCAGCTGCCGGTACGTCGAGCCACTTCCATGACATCGGACCGCTCACGTCTCGCGACGAATTGACAGGATGCCTCGTGGGATTGGGAGGAGGTCGGCTGACCGCAGCACGCCGTGAGTCGATACGCGGCGTGCGCGACCGGTGGCGCGGCGTCTTGGTTCGCCGCGCCGCCTTCTCTCCGCGCGGGTGCGACTCGCCGAGTCGATGCGTGGGCCGTGCACACCGCTCCAGAACGGGCCATACGCGCCGGTCTTATCTACAGTCCGATGGCGGTTTCTCGCGTGCGCGTGCGGTTCGGCGAAGTACCCGTCGGCGAAGCTGCACACAAACTGTTTGCGTGTTGCGGGGTCTGTGAGGTCTGGGAGACGGACGGTGTCGGGCGGGCTCGTCAAGTGGTTCTGTTGTGCGGTCTCTGCTGCCGGTGTCGCGTGTGGGTCGGTTTCTCGCCGGGTGTTGTTGGCCCACAAGCCGACAGCGTGATCGCGAGCACTGCGGCTCCGGCAGCGATCCAGGCTGATGCCTGGGCGCCGTAGCCGACTGCCGGAGGCTCGTCTGGTGATGCGGTGTCGTAAAGGCGTGTTTGCATTGGGTCCTCCTCGCGTGTGTTGCGAGGATGCGCCTCCATCGGCGCGCAAACATCGTGTTGGCACGGATGTTTGGCGCAACGCCGTGTGCGAGCATGGAGGCGTGCTGCCGGAGATTCGCTACGCGAATTGCGGCGACGGCTACGTCGCCTACCAGGTGGTTGGTGAGGGACCGCCCGATCTGTTGGTCATGTTCGCCTACCTCACCCACATCGAGCATGGGTGGCGCGATCCGAACTCCGCCCGGTTTGTTGCTCGACTTGCCGACATGGCGAAGGTCATTCGTTTCGACATACGCGGCTTCGGTCTCTCCGATCCGCTGCGCGGTCGCCCAACACTTTCCGAACGCATGGGTGAGATGTCCGCGGTCCTTGACGCCGTCGACTCACAACGCGTCGCACTCCTCGGTTTGTGGGAGGGCGCGCACATGGCGATCCGCTTCGCGTTCGAGCATCCGGAACGGGTCAGCGCACTCGTGCTGTACGCGAGCGCGGCACGCCTTACCTCGGCCCCTGGATACGACCTGCAGCTTGACCGCGCGACAACCGAAGCTGCCTTGCTGGACCTAGTTGCACACTGGGGCGATGCCGCTTACGACTTGCCCTTTCAACTGCTCGCGCCCAGCAAGATCGAGGATTCCGCATTTCGAGACTGGTTCGCCGAACTACAACGTCTTGGCTGCAGCCCGGGCCGCTTCCTCGAGAACGCGACGTGGGCCCTCGAAATCGATGTGCGCGACATCCTGCACGCGATCGAGGTCCCGACACTTGTCCTGCATCGCACGGGCGATCTCCTGTGCCCAATCGCCAACGGGAGGTACATCGCCGAACACATTCCCGGCGCCCAGTTCGTGGAACTCGACGGCAACGACCACCTACCGATGGTCGGCGATAGCGACGCGATCGCAGACGCCATCGAGGCGTTTCTCACCGGACGCATCTCACGGCGACGACGCGCATCGCATGTCGTCCCTGTCGCGTTGCGCGAGGCCGGCGTGACGCGGCGGGAGTTCGAAGTGCTCGACCTCGTCGCGTCGGGCGCGACGAACACCGCAATCGCCGACGAGCTCCACATCTCCATTCGTACCGTCGAGAGCCACATCTCCTCGCTCTTCAACAAGCTCGGCAGCGACAACCGCGCCGGACTCATCGCCACCGGAGTGGCAATCCGAAGCGGCACATGACCGCTTCGATTACGTCGACGCGTCAGTCGAATTCGGCGACCGTCGTGATTCTGCCGTCGAGGCGATGGATGTACACGCGCGACGGCCTGGAGACTCTGGCGAGGTCGCGGACGTGTAGGAGCGCATCGCGCAGCGTGCTGTGTCGGTCGAGCTCTTCGCGGCCGTGGTGGCAGGCGTACACGTCGCAGGCGGGTTCGATCACGCGGAAGAACCATCGCCCGTCACTCACACGATCAGAGTCGACGGCGGCGCCCCGTCGGTCCGTAGAGCCGTTCGGCCCTTCTCGATCCCGGTCGGGAGGAGCCGATGCGACCGCGGGCAGGCCGAAACACTCCTGGGTGGGTTGTGTCTTGGCTTTCTGGTCCGGCAGGAGTGGCCCAGCGGGGCCGGTCGCATCGGCCCGTTCGCGACGGTAACCAGCGACCGCCGACGTGTCTACGGATGAACCCTGGTGCGATCTGCACACGAGCGGTACCGTTCTCACTACCGGCCGACGTGCCCTCTTTGCCCTAAACCGCCGTCGGCCGGCGGCGCAGGGGCCGTGTACCAGTCTGCACGGCCTCCGGCCCTCCGACGCGAAGTGAGCAGCCGACCGAAGCCGACGCCTCACGAACCCTGAAGTACGCGCACGTACCTTCAGGTAAGTGCGCTTCGAGAGCGGTCGGCAGGCGACATGATTCGGGCCCTACAGAAGCTACGTCAGACGGCGATCATCGACGAGGTGGCGACGAGTTCTCACGGGCGCGGCATGCTCGTGCGGGATCCTTCGTAAGGTGGCTTCGTGCCCACGTACTCCGACGAGCCGAACTCGGACGAGGTGTTGAGCATCGCTCGGGACCTGTCGCAACGGTTCCAGCCGATCTCCGCGGAACGCGTCGGGCACGCGCTGCGGATGAGCCCGCGTGACGTCGAACCGATCCTCGGTGAGCTGGTCGCGCGGGGTGAGCTCCGGCCGATGGTCGAGTGGCAAGGCGGCCCGACGCTGTACACGCTGCCGCTCTCCGACTAGGCCACGCCGTTCCGGTGACATACCGGCGCAAGTCGGTCGTCGGCGGACCGCTGAGCGGGAAAGTGCTGGCCGTCGGGCTCACCGTGTTGCTCGTGGTGCTGCTGATCGTTGCGTTCACTCGCTGACTGTTTCGTGATGGCCCGCTCGGGTAGACGGTACCGGTCGGGGAATGGCGAGCCGAGCGGAGCGGCACTGCACGGCGCGCCGATCACGCAATGTGCGGGACGGCTCGCCATTCCCTTGTTCGCTTGCGTCCGCACCGGATGCAGGTACCGGACACCGCATCTGGGTACCGATTCTTCGCTGTCACGATTGTTTCGCGAGAGTGATGGGATGCAGGCGGTCGCCACGGAGGGTGCGGGATGAAGATCACGGTGACTGCGGTCGAGACGACAGACACCTACGCGACGGCGGTGATCTTCACCGGCATCGACGAGTCCGGGCTCCCGGTGCGTGTCGCGGTGAACCGGGGCACGGTCGCGGACGAGATCACGGAGACGCTCGCGGTCGAAGGCTCGGTCGTGACGTCGATCGACGAATGGCAACTGCTCGACGAGAGCGACGCCGGTCCGGACGTCGGCTAGCCCGTCCCGAACTTCCGGTCCGCGTTTCTCAGTCGATCTCGGAACCGGCCGTGATGTTGATCGCGGTCGCGGTGATGCTGCGAGCCCAGTCGGATGCGGCGAAGGCGGCGACGTTGCCGACGTCGGCGAACGACGCGGCCCGGTGCAACAACGTGGCGCTCTCGATGGACTCGACGATCTGCTCGCGACCTTCGAAGTCGGGCGGGAGTGTCTCGGTCACGCCGCCCGTCTGCAACGTGACCACGCGGACTCCGTACGAGCCGAGCTCGGTTGCGAGCTGGTTGCGCAGCGTGTCGAGGGCTTGGAACGCGACTTGGAGACCGCCGAGGCTGAAGTCGCGGGCGGGATCGCCGTAACCGCCGAACATCAAGATGACGCCGGAGCCCTGCTTGATCATGTGCCGCGCGGCGGCGCGCGACGTGAGGAACGTCGTCCTCAGCGCGGTCACGACCGGCCGTTCGAAGTCCGGGTAGTCCATCTCGACGAGCGGCGTTCCCTGCACGTCGTTGTGCGAGATGAGGTTGAACGAGATGTCGAGGTGTCCGGTCTGCGCGACGACCGCGTCCGCGTGCGCGTCGACTGCTTCCTCGTCGAGTGCGTCGACGGTCGCGGTCTCGACGTTGCCACCCGAGGCGCGGATCTCACGCGCGACCTCCTCGAGCCGGGCTTCGGTGCGGCCGCCGAGGAACACGGTTGCGCCCTCGCGGGCGAACGCGCGCGCAACCGCGCTCCCGATCGCGCCGGCACCCCCGTAGATCACCGCGGTCTTTCCTTCGAGCAGCATGCGTCCTCCAGACGGTCGTGTGGTACCGAATTCGACCGCGAACAAACCCGAAGCTCATCGGGCGCGCTCGCGATCCTTAGCGGCGCTCGTAGATGGTGACCCGGATCGCGTCGAACCGACGATCGATAGTCGGTCGGAACCCGGCGGCCTGTATCGCGTCGAGGACCGGCACGGCCGCGTCGAGGAACGGCTTCGCGTACACGCCGGTGACGACGATGACGCGGTCGGTGTCTTGCAGCTGCGCGCGCACGTCCGGTGCGATGAGGTTCTCGAACTGGACGACGCGCGGGTCGAAGTCGAGCCGGGTCCCGAAACCCGAGGAAGTATCCGGCTCCAGGGTCAGCGGTTGCCGGGTCTCGATGCCGAACGGGTACACCGTGCGCGGCATGAGCACCAGCATGTCGTGCGGGCCGAGCTGCGAATCGACGAACTCGGTCGCGGTGCGCGACCCGTAGGAGTTGTCGGGAACGGCACCGAAGCCCGACGCGACGACGAGGATCGCGAACGCGTACAACACCACGTTGAACGCGGTACGGACGGCGCGGGCGCGTCGCGGTGCCGCGCCACACGAGGCGGAGGATCTCGGCCAGGCCGAGCGCGATCGCCGGGATCAGCCAGAGGTTCAGGCGTCCGAGATAGGCGTCGCCGCTCGTACCGAACGGGAGGAGGTGCAGCGCGGATGCCGCGGCCGCGGCCGCCACCAGTAAGAGCAGGAACCGAGCCGCGGTCCCCCGCCGGCGCGCCGCCGCCAGCACCAGCCCGGCGACCGCGGCGATCGCGAGGATCGCCCGGAGCCAGCCCCCGCCGCCCCAACCGACCGGGAACGTCTTCACGACGCCACGGAGGTGGGCGAACCCGTCGGCGGCGACCGCGAACGGGTTCGCCGCGCAGGTCGATGTAGCCGCCGTGACTCAGCCAGAACGCGTCGAGCCGCCGGTCGCTGTAGGTCTGCGTGATCAGGAAGAAGTACACGAGTTCCGCGAACAACTGCGCGGCCGCCGCGATCACGTGTGCGTCGATCACGCGAGCCCACTTGGTCGTCCCGTCGGCCGGGTTCAGCGCGTACAGCATCGTGTCGGCCGAGCCGACGTACACCGCGTTCCCGTCGACCGCGGGTGAACCGTCGATCGGGCCGCCCGTCGATCGCTGCCATCGCGGCGCGCCGGTGGCGGCGTCGTACGCGTAGAGGCGCGCGTCGCGCGATCCCACGTACACCGTTCCCGCGGCGACGACAGGCGACGATCGCACGGCACCACCCGTGCTGCCGCTCCACTTCTCGATCAGCCCGGGAATGCCCGCGAACTCGGCGACTTGCGTCGTCGTGTAGCCGGCGCGGTCGGGTCCGTTCCGGAACTGAGCCCAGTCGCAACCGCTGAAGCTGATGAACGCGGCCACCACGACCGCGACGAATGACAGGCGCGCGCGCCGGTGCATGTCCGTCCCTCCCCGCTGGGGACGGCGCGAACGCTACGGGCCGGCTGCGGGTGAAGCAACGAACCCGCTCGCACCTCGGACCTGCTGTCAGGCCCGCAGGACGTGGAACGCAGGCGGCCGGGCGCTCAGGCCGCTTGGTGGGCGGCCACGATGGCCGTGTTCGCCTCGTCGACGCTGAGGCCGACCTCGGTGACGAGGACGCGCAGGACGATCGTCTCCGCGCAACCCATCTGCAGCAACCGCGTGGCGCTCAGGAGGCCGGGGAGCATCGGGGCCGTGGTCACGTTCATCGACGGAGTTCCGATCCGGATGTCCGGATCAGACGGACAATTCTCGTAACGTTTCGTGAGAAACCTCGCTCCGTGGTCGGCGCCGGCCCGGAACGCGCGGCGATCGCGCGGAGCGTGCCCGTTTGCAGTGAGCCGGCGGGCGCGGAGGTCGCGAGGGAGCCGCCGAACCGAGCCGATACCCTCGCTCCGGCTTCAGGGGCGTCAGACGTGGACCATGCCGGCGGAGAACGACAAGCGGATGCGTTGACCCGCCGCGCCCTGCTCGGTTCGGGCTTCGCGGCCGGTGCCGCCCTGGCACTGGTTCCGTGGTGGGCCAAGCGGGGCGCTCCCGCGCCGGGCCGGGCGGGAACCGACGCCACCGCGTCCGCGGCCGCACCCGCGGCACCGCCCGTTGCCGCGCCCGCGATGGTCCGGCGAGCCGAGTGGGGCGCGAACGAGGCGCGGCGCGGCCCGGCGGAGTTCGACGAGACCGTCGAGAAGGTGGTCATCCACCACACCGCGATCGACGACGGCTCCGGCGACTGGGCGCGCCAGGTCCGAGAGATCTACGAGTCCGAGACCGCCAACGGGTACCGCGACATCGCGTACCACTTCCTCGTCGACCCGAACGGCGTCGTCTACGAGGGTCGATGGGCGCGCGACTACCCCGCGGACGTGCCGCCCGACGGGCAGGACGCGGCGCGGATGGAGCGTGCGCGGCGGCCATGCCCGCGGGCACAACCCGCGCACGGTCGGCGTCGCGTTGCTCGGCGACTACACGCGCGCGGTGCCGACCGACGCCGCGCTCGCGTCGATGGTCGGGCTGCTCGTGTGGAAGTCCGCGCGCTGGAACCTCGACCCGATGGGCTCGACCACCTACGTGAACGTGCGGGGCGGGCTCGAGACGTTCCCGAACATCGTCGCCCACGGACAGATCCGCGCGACGGCGTGCCCCGGCGCGCACCTGAACGCCCTCCTGCCCGCGCTCCGTCGCGACGCCGCGAGCCAGCTCGCGCAGCTCGCCGGCTCCACCGGCCACGGATGACGGAGCCCGCGCCCACATCCGGCCGCCGATGGGGCTTCCTGCTGAAGCCGAAGTGGATCGCCGGTCATCTCCTCGTGCTGTTCGTCGCGGTCGTGTTCGTGCTGCTCGGCTTCTGGCAGCTCCACCGCAACGACCAGAAGCACGCCAAGGACGCGGTCGCCAAGGCGAAGTACGCCGCGCCGGCACCGACGCTCGGCGCGCCCGGCACCGAACCCGCACCCGGCGCACGCGCGCAAGCGACCGGCCGGTACGACGCGGCCGGCGAAGCGCTCCTGCGCAACCGGGTGCACGACGGCCAAGGCGGCTACGACGTGCTCACCCCGCTCGTCCTCGGCGACGGCACCGCAGTCGTGGTCGACCGCGGCTGGGTCCCGCGCAATCTCGTTGACCGGAACACGGCGGCCCTCGATCCGCCCGCGGGGCGGGTGACCGTGCGCGGGCCGATCGGAGCGTCGCGCCCGTTGCAGCCGGAGGACACCGTCGCCGAGCAGGCCGGCCGCACGACGGTGCCGCGCGTCGATCTCGACCGCATGCAGCAAGACACCGCATATCCCCTGCGCGCGGCGTACATCAACGCGCAGTACCAGAGCCCCGCGCCGGTGAACGGCCTGCCCGCGCTCCCGTCGCCTCCGCCGTCGGACGACGTCAACCACCTGCAGTACGCGTTCCAATGGTTCGCATTCGCGCTGATCCCGCTCATCGGTTGGCCGATCGTCCTGTACCGCGTGTCGCGCCGGCGTCAGCCGTCGTCGTAGTGGCGTCTGGCGGGTAGCGACCGGCCGCGGCGATACTCGCTCTCGCTCCGGGCGAAGGAGGAGGATGCAGATGCCGTACGCCGAAGGTCGCACCTACTACGACGCCGACAGCCATCTCATGGAGTTGGGCGGCTGGCTCGCGCAGTACGCGGACCCTGAAGTGCGCGAGCGGATCCGCCCGCTGCACCTCGGTGGCGCGGGCGCCCTCGCCGACGAGGCCGTGCGCGCGGCCGAGCACCGGCGCGGTGACCGCGAGGCGGCGCGGGCGCTGGAAGCGAACGTGATGAGCGCGAAGGGATGGAACGCGCTCGGTGCCTTCGATCCCGCGGAACGCAGCCGCGCGCTCGACCTTCTCGGGTTCGACTCGCAGCTCGTGTTCAGCACGTTCGCCGGCACCCAGTTCGTCGCGGGTGATCTCGAGCTCCTCTACGGCGGGACGCGCGCGCACAACCGTGCGATGGTCGAGTTCTGTCAGGACGACGCGCGGCTCATCCCGGTCGGCTTCGTCGCGCTCGACGATCCCGAGCTCGCGCGTCGCGCAACCGAGGAGGCGATCGCGATGGGCTGCGGCGCGGTCCTGCTCCCGTCGGTCCCGCCGCGCGACAAGTCACCCGCACATCCGGACTACTGGCCGGTGTGGGCCGCGCTCGAAGACGCGGGCGTGCCGTTCATGTTGCACGTCGGCGGCGGCGGCCGCCCGCTGCGCCGCGCGTTCCACGAGAACGGGAAGCCACCGGTCACCGATTTCCTCGGCGGGGGCGAGAACATCCGCTCGAAGGACTACATGGCCCTGCACCACCCGCCGGAGATCTTCCTCGCGTGCCTCGCGCTCGACGGGATCTTCGAGCAGTTTCCCGAGCTGCGGGGCGGATGCATCGAACAGGGCGCGCTGTGGGTCGTCACCCTGCTCCAGCGCCTCGACCTGGCCCAGGCGACGTTCCAGAAGACCGAGCCCGCGCTGCGCCTGCCGCTGAAGCCGAGCGAGTACCTGCGCCGGCAGGTGAAGTTCACGCCGTTCCCGACCGAGCCGGTCGGCTGGCTCATCGAGCAGGCCGGCCCGGAGCTGTTCTGCTTCTCCTCCGACTACCCGCACCCCGAAGGCGGCCGCGACCCGCTCGGGCGGTTCGAAGCGAGCCTCGAGGGCGTCGACGAGGACAGCGAAGGAACGCTTCTACACGACGAACTACGCGGAGATGATGGGACCGGTGCTCGCTTCGCGGGCGTGAACTGCGACTGCCGGCGCGGCCTCGTCCGGCGTCAGCACCTCGGCCGCGGCCCGCTCGCCGCTCGAGATCGCACCGTCCATGTAGCCGCTCCACCTCGTCGCGGTCTCCGCCCCCGCCCAGTGGATCCGACCGACGGGCTCGCGCAGCGCGGAACCGAACTGGGTCCATGTGCCGGGCGCGAGGTGCGCGCCGTAGCCACCGCGCGACCACTCCTCGGCCGACCAGTCCTGCTCGACGAACGCGATCGGCTTCGCCGCGCGCGGCCCGAAGTACGACCGCAGTGAGGCGAGCACCGCGAAGCGACGGTCGCTCGGGCACAGACGCGCGTAGCGCCGCGCCTCCGCGCCTTCGAGGAAGCACACGAGGACACCGGGGCCGGACGCAGGCACACCCGGACCGGACGAGGCTGGCGTGTTGTCGAGCGTGAACGTTATCGGCGCGCGGTCGCCGATGGCCTGGCCCGAAAGACCGTCGGCGCGCCAGAACGGCTCGTCGTACGCGACGTTGCATTTGATCACCGAACCCGCGGGCAGCTTCTGCGTGAGCTGGTCCCGGAGCGCCGGCAGTGCGGGCGTGTAGTCGATCCGAGACGCGAGCGTGGGCGGGATCGCGACGATCACCCGCCGCCGCGTGCAGCCGGCCCACGTCGCTCGTGAGCACGACACCGCGGATGTCCTGTTCGATGCGGCGCACGGGCGCACCGGTGACGATCGCGTGCCCCAGCCCCTCGGCCAAGCGAGTCGCGGATCGCGGCCGCCCCGCCGACGACGCGGTCCTGCTGCGCGCCGCCGCGCCCGGCCGCGGCCGCGCGCATCCCGCCGGCGGAGTGGGTTGCGAACAGGGCGTGGAGCAGCGAGAAGTCCTGAGGCTCGGCCGCGAACACGGCGTGCGCGTACAGGTTCCAGCAGAAGCGGGCGGCCGGCGTACGCGTGTTGCGGTCGATCCAGGATGCGAACGTCTCGCGGTCCCATTTGGCTGCGTCGGGTGCGGCCCATGGCACCTCGAGTGGCACCCGCTTCGCCATCCGGTCGAAGCGCAGCTGCGACTGGGCGAGGTCGGCGAGCGCGAGCTTGGGCAGCGGCGGTACCGCGCCGGTGAAGCGACGGCGGCGCCCGGCGAGGTCGAGCAGATGCTCGCCGTGGTCATGGGTCGGGAAGGTCGCGAGACCGAGCTCGGAGACCAACACGTGCACGCGGTGCTGCTCCGGTCCGATCCACGCGCCGCCCAGCTCGACCGTGCCCCCACCCGGGAGGGTGTGGTCCAGCACGCGGCCGCCGACGCGTTCGCGCGCTTCCAGCACCAGCACGTCGCACCCGGCCGCGCGCAACCGGCGCGCGGCGGTCAGGCCGGCGAGACCGGCCCCCACGATCGCGACATCGGTCGTGACGCCGACCAGCCGGCCGTCCGGCGCTTCCCCCGTCCGGCCGCCGAGCTCCCCCATGACTCGTTCCCCCTGAGCGCCCGGAGAATAGGCTGCCGCGCCATGTCGCTCCAGCGTGCCGAACTCGAGACCGCCGAACAGGCACTGCTCGGCGAACGCCGGCACCTCACCCGCGCCGAAGCGCTCGCCGTGGCCGGCCTCCCCCTCGACGAGCTGCCGTCGCTCATCGCGCTCGCGCACCAGGTCCGATTGGCCTGGTGTGGACCCGAGGTGGAGCTCGAGAGCCTCATCAACGCCAAGTCCGGCGCGTGCCCGGAGGACTGCGCGTTCTGTTCGCAGTCGGTCCGCCACCACTCAGGTGTCGACGTCTATCCGTTCCTCGACATCGACGAGATCCTCGCCGCCGCGCACGCGACGCGTGACGCCGGCGCCACCCAGTTCTGCATCGTCGTCGCGGTGCGCGGCCCCGAGGAACGGCTGCTCCGGCGCGTGATCGACGCGGTCGGCGCGGTGCAACGCGAGACCGGCCTCGAAGTCGCGTGCTCCCTCGGGTTGCTGACGCACGAACAGGCGGATCGGCTCGCGGCCGCGGGTGTGCGCCGTTACAACCACAACCTCGAGACGTGCCGCGAGCTGTTCCCGTCGATCTGCACGACGCACAGCTACGACGACCGCGTCGGCACCGCGCGCCTCGCCCGCGACGCGGGCATGGAACTGTGCTGCGGCGGCATCCTCGGCATGGGCGAGACCCTCGAACAGCGCGTCGACTTCGCGTTCGAGCTCGCCGAGCTCGAACCCGTGCGAGGTCCCGATCAACCTGCTCGACCCGCGCCCGGGCACCCCGCTCGGCGGGCAGCCGACGCTCTCCCCACGGGAGGCCTTGCAGGCCATCGCGTTGTTCCGCCTCATCCTGCCCGCAGCGTGGCTGCGACTGGCCGGCGGACGCGAACGCGTCCTCGGCGAGCTCCAGGCGATGGGCCTGCTCGCGGGCGCCAACGCGCTCATCGTCGGGAACTACCTGACGACCACTGGGCGCGCCGCGGCAGCGGACCACGCGCTGCTCGAGGCGCTCGGGATGCCGGTGGCCGAAGGCCCGGGCGAAGGCCGCTTCGTCGTCGACGCCCGCGGCGCGACCGCGCTGCCGGCCGCGGCGGTCGATCCCGCTCACTGCGGTCGACTGACCGGCTCGCCCACGGTGCGATCCGTGATCTCGTTGTAGCTCGCCAGGTACGGCACGCCACCGGCGCGGCTGCCGATCCGCGACACCGACGCGAGGTCGAGGAACATGCGCCACGTCGCGCGTTCGTCGACACCGAGCGCCCAGCACACGGCCGCCTTGATCGGTGACACGTGGCTCACCGCGACCACGAGGTCGTCGCCGATGTGCTCGGTGCAGAAGTCGACGACGCGCGCACGGACGCGGCCGAGCGACTCGCCGCCCGGCGGCGCGAACGTCGGGTCGCCGCGCCAGCGCTCCCACTCTTCGGGCCCGATCTCGCGCAGGCCCCGCTCGTCCCATTCGCCGTAGTCGATCTCGACGAGACGTTCGTCCGTGTCGACCGCGAGCGCGTGCGCACGGGCGATCGGCGCGGCGGTGTCGCCGCGCGCGTTGCAACGGGCTCGAGATCACGCGCCTGACCGGTTCGTTGGCGAACGCGACGCCGAGCTGCGCGGCCTGGTGCGTTCCCAACTCGTTCAGCGCGACATCGACGCGGCCTTGGAGACGACCCGCCCGGTTCACCGCGGTCTGACCGTGGCGGACGAGCGCGATCACCCTTCGGACTCCATCGGTTCGCCGACGACGGTGAGCCGACCCCGGTGGAGGAACGCGGCCCGCCGTTCCGGGTCGGCGAGCCCGAAGCGCACCCAGATCCATCCGCCCATGGCCAGCCCGGCCAGTTCCAGAACGACGAGGAGCGGGAGCGGCGGGAGCAGCGGCGCGTCGGGGCGGGCCCAACCGAACGCCGGCCACCAGAACACCTCTTTGTGCGTCCACGCCCCACCGAGCACGAGCCCGGCGAACCACCCGATCACGAAGCTGAGCGCCCGCCGCCGGCGCAGGCGGTGGCCCCGGCCCATCGTCGCCACCATCGCGATGGTGAGCAGCGAGCACCGCGGACAGCAGCGTGTGCGCGTACGACTGGCCACCGAACGGCGCGTCGATCACGAGTGGCAGCAACGCGCCCAACGCGATCAGGCGGAAGTCGAGGCCGGAGCTCTGGAAGACGTTCCACACGCCGAAGATCGAGCCGCAGGCGCGCCAGAGGATCATGGGCGCAGCGCGGCGTCCAGCGCGGCGTTCACCAGCGCGTCGGCGTCGGTGTTCAGCTCGCGCCGCACGTGCTGCAGATCGACCTCGTCGTACGCGCGGAGCAACTCCTTCACTCGTGCGTGCAGCGGCTTGAGGTGCGGCTGGCGGACGCGGAACTCCCCGGCAACCTGCTTGATCATCAGCAGCGAGTCCGGCGCGCACACGGACGCGGTGAGCCCGCAGCGGCGCCGCCGCCTCGAGCCCGGCGATCAGTGCCTTGTACTCGGCCACGTTGTTCGTCGTGATGCCGATGCGTCTCGCTGACACCGTCGCGACACGCGTCGGCGGGTCCGTCGACGGATCGAGCACGACCGCGCCGATCGCCGCCGGCCCGGGGTTCCCGCGCGAACCGCCGTCGCAGTAGACGACGACCTCTGCGGGTCGATCGTCGTCACTCGCCGGTTCGAACGAGAGCTGGTTCACGGGACGAGGATCGCGCCGCAGTTGTCGCAGTACGCGACTTCGTTCCCCTCGGCCCGGCGGATGCGTTCCGCCTCGGTCGAAGGGATCGTCAGGTGGCACGCCTGGCACGTGGTGCCGACGAGGCGCGCCGCGCCCGCCCGCGGTTCTGCTCGCGGCGGCGCTCGTAGTTGCTGCAGCAACGCCTCGGGGATCCCGGCGCGCGACCTCGGCCCGCGCCGCCGCCTCGGTCGCGGCTTCGGCGTCGATCTCGGCCTCGTTCGCGGCGATCACCGACTGCAGGCGCGCCCCTTCGTCCTGCAGTCGCTTCCGCTCGCCTTCGCGCGTCGTGATCTCGTTGTCGAGCGTCTCCCGCTGCTCCATCACCTCGAGCTCGCTGTCCTCGAGATCCGTGCGGTGGCGCTTGAGCATGTCGATGTCGGCCTGCATCGCCTGCAGCTCGCGCGGCGACGTCACGGTGCCGGAGTACAGCTTCTGGTCGACCTCGGCGGCGCGCGCCCCGACGGCCTGGGCTTCGTCGTCGAGCCGCTTCTCCTCGGCGCGCACGGTGTCGCGCTGCGCCCCGAGCTCGTCGAGCTGCCCGCCCAGGCGTGACGAGCGCCCGCGTGTTCGCCTCGAGCTCGCCTCGCTCGGGCAGCGTCGCCGCGCCGATGCCGCAGCCGGTCGAGCGCGAGGTCGTGTTCCTGGACGACGAGCAGACGCTCGAGCTCCTCGGCGCTCACGGTGCCGGCGTGACCGGTGCGGTCGGTGTCGGTGTCGGGCGTCGTCGGCGCTTCGGTGACGGGGGGCGCGTCCACGATCGGACCGGCACCGTTCGGCGCAGTGGTCGCGGTCGCGCGGACCGGTGCTGTGCGAGCGCGGTGCGAGTCGGGCGGCCGGCCGACCGGCCGAACTCGTCGATCTTCTGGGCGGCCGGCCACTGCTTGCTCGTCCGGAGGCGTGAATTGCATCACCGGGAGGTCCTTCGAGGCGCCGGACATGAACGCGGCCCAGATCCGCGCCGGGTAGGAGCCGCCGGTGACCGCGATGCCGCCGACGTTGCGCATCTGATTCGCACCGCTCGTCCCCTCGAAGCTCGCCCATCCACACCGCGGTGGTGTACTGCGGCGTGTAGCCGACGAACCACGCGTCCGTGTTGTCGGTCGGTCGTGCCCGTCTTGCCGGCCGCGGGCCGATCGAGTCTTGGCGCGAGTGCCGGTCCCGTTCGTGATCACGCCGGTGAGGATCTGGGTCTCGGTACGCGCGTTCTGCTCGGAGATCACCCGGGTACCCGAGGTGTCCGCCTGGTAGACGACCTTGCCGTCCGGACCCACGATCTTCGTGATGAAGTTCGGCGTGCGATGGATGCCTTCGTTCGCAAAGACCGAGTACGCCTCGGCCATGTCGAGCACGTTCGTGTCCGAGGTGCCGAGCGTCAACGACGGCACGGCCGACAGCTTGGTCGAGTCGATGCCGAGCCGTCCGGCCATGTCGATGACGCGCTGCGCACCGTCGTCACCGAAGTGGCCGGGCCCGAGCGACATCAACATGCGCGTGTACGCGCAGTTGTTCGACTCGCGCGGTCGCGTCCGGCGAGTGTCAGGGTGCCACCCTTGCACGCGAGCCGCTTGTCTTCCGATTGCGGACGCTTGATCGTGAAGCTGCCGCCGCTCACGAGGTCATCGGGCGAGTAGCCCGCCTCGAGCGCGGTCGCGAGCGTGATGCCCTTGAACGACGACCCGGTCTGGCGGCCGGTCTGGGTCACCGGGTTGAACTCTTCCTGCGAGAAGTCCTTGCCGGTGTACATCGCCTTCACTTCGCCGGTGGCGTTGTCGATCACCGCGACGGCGGCGACAAAGCGCGGATCCCGGTTCGCGGGGAGCACCTGCTGCACCGCGCTGCCCGCGAGCCACTGCAGGACCGGGTCGTAGCTCGTATAGACCTTGAGCCCGCCGCGGAAGAGCGCGTTGAACCGCGACGTCCCGTCGACGCCGATGTACGTCGCCGGCGAACCCGGAGGCGCCTTGTCGTCCACGAGTTGGTCGACGATCGACTGCGTGAACGAGTCACGGACGCGGTCCGGGCTCACCGCCTTCGTCGGCAGCGGCTCCTCACGCGCGACGCGGGCCTGCTCGGCGGTGATCACCTTCGTGTCGATCATCGCGTCGAGGACGGTCGCGCGCCGGCGCGCGGCCCGGTCGGGATGCGTGATCGGGTTGAGGCTCTCCGGTGACTGGATCAACCCCGCGAGCAGCGCGGCCTGCCCGAGCGTGAGCAGCCGGGGATCGCGCTCGCCGAAGTAGCGCTCGACCGCGGCCTGGATGCCGTACGCGCCGTTGCCGAAGTAGATGGTGTTGAGGTACTTCTCGAGGATCTGGTTCTTCGTCATCTCGTGCTCGAGCCGGAGCGCGAGCACGGCTTCGCGAACCTTGGTCTTCAGGTCCCGCTTCTTGGGATCACCCATCGTGTTCTTGACGAGCTGCTGGGTGATCGTGGATCCGCCCTGCTGGATCTCGCCGGAGTTCAGGTTCTGGAACAGCGCCCGGGTCGTGCCCTCGTAGTCGACCCCGTCGTGGCTGTAGAAGCGGCGATCCTCGATCGCGAGCACCGCGTCGATGAACCCCTTCGGCACGTCGGCGAGCTTCACCGGCGCCCGGTCCTCTTCGAAGAGCGTGGTCATGACGCCGCCCCGGCTGTCGTAGACGTACGAGCGCAGCGCCTGCTTGTTCATCGCCGGGAGCAACGGCCCGTACGAGGTCGTCTCGCGCGAACTGGGCGCCGGCGGGAATGAGCAGCGCGAAGCACCCGGCCAGTGCGGCGCCCCCGAGGGCGACGATCACGGCGAACACGACGAAGAAGCGGACGACCCTCACGAGTCCAACAGTTTGGCACGCCGCGACCACTATCTAGGGTTCGGCGAACACCGCGGGCGCGAGGGGCGAGGGATCGGTGCGCTCGGCCCCGACCAGGATCCGCACTTCGGCCACCGCGGCGGCCAGCTCGTCACCTGCGATCGTGACCTCGCGGGCACCGTCGGGATCGAGAAAGACGAACACGCAGGCGGCCACCGGATCGCCCACTGCCTCGGCGACCGCGAGCGTGTACGCCGCGCCCTGGATGCGGTAGTGGTCGAGCCGGCGCGCCAGTTCCGCCTCGTCGCCGATCGCATCGGTCTTGTAGTCGACGACGACCAGGCCGCGGTCGTCGCGGAAGACGAGGTCCACGTAGCCCTCGAGCGTCAGCCCCTCCACCGGAACCGCGACATACGTCTCCCGCCAGTGCGCGTGCGCGCTCGCGGTCTGCACGGTCGTGCTCGCGACGGCCGCGCGCGCGAGCGCGGCGATCGTCGCCTCCTGGCCGAGCACGCCTTCGGCCGCGGCCTGCGCGGCCGCGGCGTCGTCGATGCCCGCGCCGGTGGCGAGGTCGACGGTCTGTAGTACCGCGTGGACCGCGCGGCCGATCGCGGTGCCGTACCGACCCTTGTTCCACGGCGGCAGCTCCAAGTCGCGCGGCTCCTTGGCCAGACCAGGGTCCGAGGCTGCGGCCTGTTCGTCGGCCCGGCGCGCCAGCGTGGTGGCGGCAACGAAGTGGCGGGCGCGGCCGCGCGCGAACGCCCGATCGCGCTCGGCCTGCCAGATCGGACGGTCGGGCGGCGACGCGGCGGGCGGGTCCGGCACCGCGCGCAGTCGGGGTGCGGGCGCAACCGAGCCGGCGAACGTCGCGCCCTGGGCGGCGTGCCACAAGAGCTCTGCGTGCGTCCACGCCGACTGGTCGTCACCGAGGTTGCGCACCTTCCGGTGCGCGGACACCACGAGGTGGTCGCGCGCACGCGTGCACGCGACGTACAGGAGCCGCAGCTTCTCGTGGAAGCCCATCTCCTCGTCGACCGGCTTGTGCAGCTCGAACTGGTCGGTCTGGATACCCGACGCGAGCCGGATCTCGCAGCCGCCGCTGCTCGGGAAGAGCACCTGGACCCCGCCGCGCCGGGGCGTGGCCCGCGTCGTCATGCCCGACGCGATGACGATCGGGAACTCGAGACCCTTGGCCCCGTGCACGGTCATGATGCGAACCGCGTCGTCGTCGGTCTCGGGGAGCACGGTCTCGACCACGCGCGCGCCCTCCGCACCCTGGCGCAGCGCCCACGCGAGGTACTCGCGCAACGTGCCCGATGTCGCCTGCCCGAACGAGCGAGCCTGGTCGACGACGAAACGGATGCGCCGCGCGATGTCGCGGAAACGGCCCGCCGACGCGCCGAGCTCGAGCACGTGCCGGTCCTCGACGATGCGCTCGAGGAGCTCGCTCGGCGCGAGCCAGGTGCGCTGCGCGTGCAGCCCGCTGAGGTACCGCATCGCGTCCGCGACCGGATGGTCGACCGGGAGCGCGTCGGGCAGTGGTGCGGTCACGTCCCACTTGCCCCCGTACGTGACGTGGTACGTGAACAGGTCGTCGTCGCCGCAGCCGAACAACGCCGAGCGCAACGCGCTCGCGAGCGCGAGCTCGTTCGTCGGGTCGTCGATCGCACGCAGCACCGCGAGGATGTCGCGCACTTCACGGCTGCCGTAGACGAGTGAGCTCGTCTCGGCGCGGTACGGGATGCCCGCCGCGTCGAGCGCGTTCTCGAGGTAGCCGAGCGACGTGCGCGCGGGCAGCAGGATGCAGATGTCGCCGAGCCGGGCCGGGCGCCACTCGCCGTCGTCGAACACCTCCCACTTCTCATCGACCGCGGCGTGCACCGCGGCGACGACCTCGGTCGCTTCGCGCTCGCGCATCGTGTCGGCGTCGGGGTCGTCGTCGTGGGGGGTGCTCCCGAGCATCGTCACCGCCGGCCCGTTCGCCGCGGCCGCGCGCGTCGCCTCGAGCGCGTGGTACTCGGGCTGCGAACCGGGATGGGCATGGATCAGCTCGCGGAACACGTGGTTGACCCAGTCGAGCACGGGCGCGGTCGTGCGGAAGTTGCACGTGAGCAACTGGGGCGCGGTGACGAACGTGTCGCGCGCCTGGAGGAAGATCGCGATGTCGGCGCGGCGGAACCGGTAGATCGACTGCTTCGGGTCGCCGACGAAGAAGAGGTGCCCGGGCTCGATCGCGACGTCCGGCCACGGGGCTTCGGTCGCCTCCGTGTCGACCGCGGCGAGCGACACCGCGATGTCGACCTGGATCGGATCTGTGTCCTGGAACTCGTCGATCAGCAACCGCTGGTACCGGCGCCCGAGCCGGGTGCGGGCGGCGGGACCGTGCTCGGGGTGGCGGAGCAGCAGGCGCGCGAGCACGAGCAGGTCGTGGAACTCGAGCTCGCCCGCGACGCGACGCGCATCGACATCCGCGCGGGTGAACTCCGCGATGGCGACCGCGAACGTCCGGATGATCGCGCTGGAGACTTCGCCGAGCATCCGGTCCCGTTCCTCGGCGAGGCGGCGGATGCGGTCGCGGAGCTCCTCGATGTCGCACCGCCACGACGCCTTGCGGCCGATGCGGACCTTGAACGACGGCTGCGGCCGCCGCAACAGCTCGAGCCGGTCGGCGGTGTCGCGCGCGCCGCGCAGCTTGGCCGCGTACGCCTCGAGCTCGTCGAGGCGGGCGAGCAGCTTGTCGTCGGCGTCCATGCAGTGGTCGCGCTCGGCGCAGACCGCCGCCAGCGCCGCGATCCATTCCTCGATCTCGAGCTCCGGGATCGGAGGTGGCGGGGGCACCTGGTCGAGAAGGTCCCAGTTGGCGGCGAACGCCTCCGCGACCGCGCGCAGCTGCTGGAACTTCACGCCGGCCGCGAGGCCGAGCACGACGACCGGCTGGTGCTCGGGTTCGTCGACGAGCCGGTCGACGAAGCGTTCCCACCGCGCGTCGAACGCGACCCCGGACGCGATCTCGTCCCGGACCTCGACGCGCGGCGGGAGCCCGGCTTCGATCGGGAACTCGGTGAGGAGCCGTTGCGCGAACACGTGCAGGGTCGAGATCGCGGCGCCGTCGAGATCGTCGAGCGCGACCGCGCACGCCGGATCGGTCGCGGCGTGGCGCTCGAGCTCGGCGCGCACGCGGTAGCGCAACTCGGCCGCGGCCTTCTCGGTGAACGTGATCGCGGCGATGTTCCGCATCGGCATGCCGGATCGCACCAGGGCGACGATGCGACCGACCAGCGCCGCGGTCTTGCCGGTGCCCGCGCCGGCTTCGACGAACAGCGTGTGCGCGAGATCGGTGCGGATCGCCTCGCGCGCCGCGTCGTCACCGTTGGGTGGCGTGAACAGCGAGAGCTGCGGCCCGGTCACTCGACGGCTCCGGTGAGCTCGACGTAGTCGGTGAGCTCGGGCGCGAGCGCCTTGCGGGACCATTCGCGCCACCGGTCGGCAGTGCCGAGGTGGTCGGGGTCGCAGTACTCGCAGTCGATGAAGAAGCGCGGCCCGGGTGGTGCCGGGCGCGCGGGGAACGCGCCGGCTTCGATGCCGTCGACGATCACGCGCAGGGTCTCGTCGAAGAGTTCCGTGGTCGATGCGTCGACCTCGTAACCGATCCAGCGGTCTTCGCCCCGGCCGACGAACCAGTAGTACGTGTCGACCGGGCCGTCGTCGTCGCCGATCAGCGCACGCGCCGCGAGCGCGTACACCGGGAGCTGCAAGCGCGTGCCACCCACGAGCGGGTCGTTCTCGTCGAACGCCTGGTACGGCCGGCCCGTCTTGTAATCGAACACGAAAAGGCGGCCGTCGCTCGCGGCATCGACCCGGTCGATCGCACCGCGGAACCGCAACGCGCGCCCATCCGAGAGCGCGACCTCGATGGGTCCGAAATGATGCTCGGTCGCCAGCGTCTTGAGGCCGTGCTCGGCGCGGTATTCGTCGTCGGCCTCGAGCCACGCGTCGAGCGTGTCGTGGATCCGGCGTTGCTCCCGCACCCACAGCAGCTCGCGGCCGGACAAGCCGCGCTCGGCGACGTGCGCGCACTCCTCGTCGGCGATGGCGTGCAGCCGATCGCGATCCGCGAGCGTGCCGCCCTCCTCGACGAAGCGGTCGAGCACCGCGTGCACGAGCGAGCCGCGGTCCATCGGCCGCAGCTCGATGATGTCCTCGGGCTGCTCGGTGGGGTCGATGTGGAGCAGGTAGTGCATGAAGAAGGCGTGCGGGCACGCGACCCACGCCTCGAGCCGCGTCGGCGAGAGCACCACTCCCGGCGGCGGTCGGCGCGCGCGTGTCGCCAGCTCCTCCCGCAGGTGCGCGAGGTTGCCGTCGAAGCGGGTGAACTCGCGGCTCCGGCGCGCCGCGATGAGCTCGCTCCCCCGCACGTAGCCGGGCGCGTCGCAGCCCGCTCCCCGACAAGACCGTGCGGAGGTCGTACTCGTGCGCGGTCGCAGGGAAGTCGACGCGCGCGACGCCGTCGAGGAACGACGCGATCGGCGTGCACCATCCCGCGCGAGTCGAGTGCACGCACGCCCGAGAGCGCCTCCACGGTGTCCAGCAGGAACCGGGACGGCACGTGCTCGGTGCTGCGCCGCAGGTCGCCGCGGGGGAAGAACAGGATGCGATCGCCCTCGGTCGCGGCCAGCGCCGCGAGCAGGGCGCGGTGATCGGCTTCCATCCGGTCGGCGCGCAACGCCAGCACGCCGCGCAACGCGGCGCGGTCGTTGTCGCTCGAGCAACGGATCGTCGCCCGGCGCCGCGGGGAACACGCCTTCGGCCAGCCCGCACACGAACACACGGTCGAGATCGGCGCCCAACGCGAAGCCCACCGGCCCGACCAGCACGCCCTCCCCCAGCCGACCGATCCGCTCGCGCGCCGCGGCCAGCTCGAGCTCCAGCGTGCGGCGGAACACCGCCATCGACGGCGCGGCCTCGACCGCGTCCAGCCCGGCCAGCCGGTCGAGCGCGCCTTCGACCCGACGCGCGGCTTCCTGTTCGAACCCCGGCCACGACTCCCGCCGGCGTTCGTCGCCGATCCACCGCCGGATCAGCCGCTGCGCCCACCGCGCCTTTGCCGACCACGACGCGGGCACACGCGTGGATCGAGATCGTCGGCCAGCGCATCGACGAACGTGCGCAGCTGCCCGACCCGGGCCCGTTCCCGCGCGTCCCAATCCCGCTCCCCCAGCTCGGCCGCGTAGGCATCCAGCAACACGTGCCACTGCTCGAGCCCACCCACGACGCGCGCCAACCGTGACACGCGCTCCCACGCGGCCGACGGCACCGAATGCCCTTTCCCGTCGAGCATCGGTGCGGCCGCGAGCAGTGTGAACACCGCGTCGCGCCGGTAGCTCTCGTCCGGCGAGCGCGAGCAACCGCAACAACGCGCGACCGAGCACCGAGTCGTCGAGCGTGCGGCACCGACGCGCCGTTGTGCGCGATGCCCGCGAGCTCGAAGTGCTCGTGCAGCAGCTGGGCATACGGATCGTTGCTCGCGTAGAGCACCGCCATGCGTTCGAGCGGCACGCCGTCGCGCATCGCGTCGACCACCCCGCGCACGACCGCGCGCACTTCGTCGTCCGGGTCCGACGTGGTCACCACGGATGTCCCGACCGCGGGCTCCTCCTCGACCACTCCGATGTCGCAGCCCAGCAAACCGACGCTCGCGACCACATCGCGATCGGCGCCCGCGTGACCCGTGAGCCCCGCCACCACCACGGTCGGCCCGACGGATCCGACCGCGCGAGCAACCGCGCCGCGGGCAGCGTCAGCCGCTGCGGCAGGTACGTCACCAGCACGCCGAAGTCGGCGACGCGACCACCCCCGCCCTCGACGAGGTCCGCCGCCGCCGCCATCAGGTCGTGCTCGGCGTACCAGGACGACGCCAACCGGGCCGACACCGCGCGGTGCAGCCGCACGACATCGCGCGCCCGCGCGCTCTGCCGCGCCAGCACGTCGAGCGCGGCATCGTCGAGATCGCTCAGCTCGCGGTGCACCGCAGCCAACGCCTCTTCGGTCGCGGGATGCTCCGCCACCGGTGCGAACAACCCCGGCGCTTCCGCCAGCGCGCCGCGGCACCGCGGCCGCCACCACCGGCGTCGACACCGGCCGCCGCCCCGCTGCGGCCAGCACCGGCGCGGCCAGCAATTCCGCCAACCGGTACACGGTGAGGAACGTCACCCCGACCACTCCGGAACCGGCGCGACGTGATCGGCCCCAGCTCCCCCGAAGCCAGCAGCCGCCGCGTCGCCACGCCCACCGAGTTCGTCGGCACCACCACCGTCACCGGCGTCAGCGGCTCGTCGGCCTTGGCCCGCACCAACTGCCCGTGCAGTGCCTGCGCCGCGGCGCGGCCGTACGCAGTCGTCACCAGGGTCGGAGCCACCCGTCGATCGTACGGTCCGGGTGCGACAGCGGGGTGCGTCTAGTTCACCTGGCGGTCGCGGCCCTGCCAGTAGTCCTCACGGAGCTTGAACTTCTGGAGCTTGCCGGTGGCGGTGCGGGCGAGGACGTCGCGGAACTCGACCGACTTCGGGCACTTGTAGTGCGCGAGCTTGCTGCGGCAGTGGTCGATGATGTCCTGCTCGCTCGCGGACGCGCCCGGTGCGAGCACGACGAGCGCCTTCACCGCTTCGCCCCACTTCTCGTCGGGGACACCGATGACCGCGACCTCCGCGATCGCGGGGTGATTGAAGATGCAGTCCTCGACTTCGATCGACGACACGTTCTCGCCGCCGGAGATGATCACGTCCTTCTTGCGATCCGCGATCGACAGGTAGTTCGTCGTCGTCGACGAAGCCGCCGTCGCCGGTGTGGAACCAGCCGTCGGCGATCGCCTTCGCGGTCGCATCCGGCTGCTCCCAATACCCGTCCATCACGTGGTTGCCGCGGGCGAGTACCTCGCCTTCGGCGTCGACACGGATGCGCACGCCGAGTGCGGGCGACGCCGGCCCGGCCCAAGCGTGAGGCGTGCTCGTTCGGATCGAGCTCGTCGTACTCCGCGCGGGTGCGGTTGATGGTGAGCAACGGTGTGGTCTCGGTGAGGCCGTAGATCTGCATGAACTCCCAGCCGAGCTCGGTCTGCACGCGCTCGATCGTGCGCGTCGGCGGCGGCGCACCGGCGACGACGATGCGGGTCGTGCCGCGGCCGGGGATCGGGCCGTCCCACTCCTGCGCGGCGTCGAGGATCGCGGCGACGACCGCGGGCGCGCCGCACATGAGGGTGACGCCGTGGTCGCGACGCGCCGCAGGATCTCGGCGCCGTCGACCTTGCGCAGCACGATGTGGCGGCCGCCCATGCCGGTGACCGCGTACGGCATGCCCCAGCCGTTGCAGTGGAACATCGGGAGCGTGTGCAGCAGCACGTCGCGGTCGTTGACCGTCGTGTGCCAACCGAACGTCGCCGCGTTCAGCCAGATGTTGCGGTGGGTGAGCTGCACGCCCTTCGGGCGGGCGGTGGTGCCGCTCGTGTAGTTGATCGTCGCGGTGGTGTTCTCGTCCGGGTCGGTCCACGGTTCGGGATCGACGTCGTCGCGCGTAGAGCTCGGCGTCGGCCTCAGTACCGATGACGAACTTGTGCTTGGCCTCGACGCCTTGGAGCGACGTCCTCGAGCTCGGGGTCGACGAGCAGGACCGACGCGCCGGAGTGGTCGACGATGTACGCGATCTCCTCGGCATTGAGCCGGAAGTTGATCGGCACCAGCACCCGGCCCCAGCCGCTCACGCCGAAGAATGAGGTGAAGAGCCGGGCCGAGTTGTGCGACACGACCGCGACCCGCTCGCCGCTGTGCGAGGCCCAGCGCGTCGAGCCCCGCCGCCTGGGCCCGGGCCCGGCGAGCGACTTCGTTCCACGTCAGCGCGCCCAGCGAGGGCGCGGGTTGGTCGGGTTCGTCGACGATCCCGACCCGCTCGCCGTAGACGAGCTCGGCCCGGTCGAGGAAGTCATTCACCGTCAGCGGTACGCGGATCTCGATCCCCCTTCGCCGGGGCATCGTGTTCCCCCCGCGGGCGGGCGTCAAGGCGCGCCGGTCCCGCCACCGGCGCGTCGTGACGCCAGAACGTCTCCGCCGTCAGTGCGCGACGATGAGCGTCCTCGCCGCGCTCGTTGTCGCGTTGCCCGCGGCATCGGATGCCACGGCCTTGATGCTGTAGGTGCCGTTCGGGACCGCGCTCGTGTTCCAGATGTAGATCCAGCCGTAGAAGGTCAGGGTGCCGGTGCCGATCAGGGCGTTGTTGAGCGTGCCGCCCGTCGCCCGGAACTCCACGCTGCGTGACACCGACGTTGTCTCCCGCGGCCGCGTCCAACGTTCACGCTCGCCCCGACGGTGGTGCCGTTGGTGGACGGCACCGCGATCGCAACCGTCGGCGGGGTCCGGTCCACCTTGATCGTGATCGGCGCACTCGTGGTGCTGTTGCCCGCGGTGTCGAACGCGACGCTCGTGAGGGTGTAGGTGCCCTGCGCCACGAGGTCCGAGTTCCACACGTAGATCCAGCCGTAGATGGTCAGTGCCGCGTTGCCGACGAGCGCGTTGTTCAGCGTCCCGCCAGTGGCGTGGAACTCGACGCGAGTCGACACCGACGGCGTCCGCCGCCAGCGCGTCGAGAATCGACTCCAGTGCCGTGCACGGACGCGCCGTTCGACGGGATGACGACGGACGTGGTCGGTGCCGTGTTGTCGACCTTCACCGTGATCGGCCGTGCTCCGGCCCGCATTCCCCGCCGCGTCGTACGCGACGCTCTGCAACGTGTAGGTGCCGTCGGCGACTCCGGTCGTGTTCCACGAACGCGAGCCAGCCGTAGACGGTCAACCCGCCGGTGGCGACGAGCGCGTCGGTCAACGCACCGCCGGTCGCACGGAACTCGACGCGCGTCACGCCCACGTTGTCGGAGGCCGACGCGCCGAGCAGCAACGCGGTCCCTCGCACGACCGCGTTGTTCGCCGGCGTGAGCAGCGCGGTCGTCGGCGGCACCGATTCGGGCCGCGTGGTAACGGTCACCGACGCGAGCGCCGGTGCCACCGCCGTTCCGGTCAGCGTCGCTTGGTACTGCAAGTAACGGTTGTCCGGGCTCGCGATGGTCGACCCCGACACCGCGACGAACGGTGTCCACGTGGTGCCGTTCGCCGACGTGCGCGTCGCGATCGTCAGACCGGTTCCCGACGGGACCGTCGCGACCCGGTCGAGGGTGGTCCAGTCGACGGTGGCGCCGGCGTCGAACGTGTGCGATTGATAGGCACACGGCGAGGTGTACGGCGACATGTCGAGCCAGTCGACGTTGACTGCCGGTCCTCCCACGGCGAAGTCGCTCACCGACGGACGCATCGACGCGGTGATCGCCGCGACGTGCGCGGCGACCACCGTTCCGTCGACCGAGTAGACGACTTGTGACGCGGTCCAGTCGATGCGGTAGCGGTGCGGCGTCCCGAGCCAGCTGCCGGGGATGACCTCGTCGTTGGTGCCGCCACCGTTGTTCGTCCGGGCCTTCAAGGTGGCGCCGTCGCTGCCGGTGCTGAAGATGGCCCAGGGCGCGTTGTTGTTCAGGTCGTCGGCGAACCCGACGTGCTGGAACGGCGTGGCCTGGAACGTCGCGACGAACTCCAACGAGCGTCCGGCGTGAGAACGTCGCCGTCGGCTCCGAACGACGCCGTCGACGGTGAGCTGGCCGCCCCGACCGTTGCCGACCGCCCGACGCCCAGGCGTGCCGACGTCCAGCCGGCCGGGAGCGATGCGCCGCTGAACTCGGATCCCTCGGCCGGGGCGAGCGTCGAGCTCGCCGTCGCCGTGCGTGACACCACGCGACCGGTCCGAGCGTGCCCGCGGTGAAGTCCGCCGCGGTCGTGTCGTCGTCGACGAACACCGGCACGACGAACGACTGCCGGTGCGGCCGGCGGCGCCGTCGCCCGTTGCCGAACGCGTCGGCGGAGGTGACCTCGGTAGTAGTACGTCGTGCCCGGCGTGAGCCCGGTGATCGTCCGCGAGTGGGCGGTCACGACGTCGCTGTCGCTCAGCACGCGTCGTGAGCGCCCTGGGCGCCGTGCCGTACGTCGACCCTGGAGTCGACGGCTCGTCGGTCGTCCACGTGATCGTCGCGTCGCTCGTCGACGGCGCGGTCGCGCCGACGCGCGCTGATGACCGGCGGCGTCGTGTCGGCGGTGTACGTCGCGGCGTAGCTGCCGCTCGCGCGCGTCGAACATCGCGTAGTCGATGCCCTTGAGGGTCTGCGGTCGTGAACGGCACCGCGGTGCCGTCGCGCGTGATGGCGGTCAGTGTCGCGCCGCGATGCGCTCGTCGTCGGCAGCATCGCCTGGAGTCCGTTAGCGCGCCGCGCCCGCGCTGACGGTGAAGCTCGAGGACGTTGCCGGCGAACGACACGTTGCCGAACGACGACGCGTTGCGCCCGTCGAGCCAGTCGAGCATCTGCTTGGCCGACACGATCGGGACGCCGCGCGCCTGCGCCGACGCGACGATCGCGTCGACCGCCGTCGGTCGCGGCGGAGTCGGTGTGCATGTTCGCCGTGAACACGCCGTAGTAGCCGAGCGCGCCGAGGGCGTTGTCGAGCAGCGTGTCGATGTTGGCCGGGTACGGACTGTCCCGACTCGTCGGTCATCTGCGTCGCCGCCTGGTACACGTCGATCGTGTCACCGTCCGCGGTCGGCGAACCGCATGCGGCATCCCGAGCCGGTGAACATCCCGGGCCGGTCCTGCGATCCACGACGACGGCCAGTAGTAGTAAGTTCGTGTCGAAGCGGATGCCGTGCGCGAGCTCCACGTGGGGCTGCGTCGTCGTAGTCGCTCCACACGATGCAGTGCGTTCGGTTCGTCGTCGGGGCCGGCACGCTCGTGAACTTGGCCTGCCAGTCGGCGAGCTGGGTCGTGTAGAAGTCGTCGAGCGACGTCGGCGTCCAGTCCGCGCAGTTGGTCGTGACGTGCAGCGCCGACGTCGAAGCCTTGCGCGCGAGTAGCTCGTGGCCTGCGCGTCGGTCAGCGGTGTGGTCGTGTACACGTACGACGTAGCTGCGCACGCACTCCCAGTTCGGCGACGGTGCAGCCCGGCGGGCTCTGCCGCGTTCTCTGCGTCGAACCGGCCTGCGGTGCCGCCGTTGCCGTGATCGTCGCCGGTCATGACCACGGCGGCCTTGTCGCCGCGCGGGAGGTACCAGAACCGCGGCAGCGGCTGCGTGGTCCTGCTCCATGTCAAGGACCAGGTTCGCGAGCAGGCGCTGCTGCTCGTCGGCCTGCGGGATCGCGACCTTGTGCGAGGTCGACCCAGTCGGGTTGCACGTCGCCGGACGCCGCGCCGAAGAACAGATCGTCGGAACGGATCGGCGGCGCGCCGTCACGTTCCTGGCCGGACCACGCCGGGTTGCCCTGGCGCGTGTAGACGACCGACCGCGCGAGGTCGTACGTGAACGCGGCCGCCTGGCCGCCGTTCGGTCCCGACGCGCGCAGCGTGACCGCCGGGTTCGACGTGGCCGTCGTCGCGTCGGTGTACAGCGTCGCGACCGTCGTCGCGCCGGCGAGCGGGTACCGGTCGGCGGTGCCGTGGAACTGCATCGTCTGGCCCGTGATGCCGTGGCCGGGCGCGGTCGCGGTGTTCGACCTGGAGGTAGCCGTTCGCCAGCGTGCCGCTCGGCGCTCTGCAGCCCGAGCAGACCGGACGAGCGTCGGCGTCGGGTCGCATCGCGACGAGGTTGCCGCCGTCGTCCACGTACGTCGCGAGCATCGTCGCCTGCGCCGCGCTCAGGTCGAGCTGTCGCCGAGGATGACGACGTCGTGGGTCGGCGAGCACACCGGGTGTCACGTTCGTGATGTCGGTGACGCGGAACTCGTTCAGGCCCTCGGCGCGGAGGATCTCGCCGTAGTAGCGGCCGAACGGATTGCGCGGTGCTCGTCGACCACCAGGATCGGTCCGCCCGGCCCGTCGTCGGCCGGTGGTGCTGCGGTCACGAAGCTCCACGACACATCGGCGGCGAGCGGGTTCGTCGTGCACGTCGGTGACGCCGGCAGCTCCGCCGCTGGGCCGTCGCGGTGTACGTCGCGGACGGCGCGAGTGGGCGCACGCGGGCGTCAAGACGGCCGAGTGCGTCCCCGCGTCGTAGCGCGACCGACGCGGGACCGACGTGCCGCACCCGCGTCGCGGAGCTCGAACGTCGACGTCGCGACCGTGGCCGGGTCGAGCGCCTCGTCGAACGTCGCGCCGCACCGTGTGTGTGAGCGCGACACCGTTCGTCGCGGCCGCGGACGGCGAGCGCGTCGTCACGATCGGCGGCGTCGTGTCGGGGCCGGTCGCGAACACGACGTCGATCCAGTAGTTGCTCCGCGTTGAAGCTCTGGTCGTCGGGAAACCGCTCGTGCGCCGTACGTGTACACGCCGTTGTCGCGCCCGTCGGTGTCCGCCGGCGCGTGAAGTGGTGCCGCGGTCACTGAGCGGATCCGTGAAGTAGCCGCCGTCGAACGTGTAGTCGCCGTCCGCCGAGAAGATCGACACGATGTACGTGCGTGCCCGCCGTGATCGAACCGGCGTCGGCCAGCGTGGACCTGCTGCCAGCCCGAAGCGCGTCTCGCCCGTGAACGTCGCGGTCGCGAGCAGCGTGCCGTCGTGGCTCCAGAGGTGCCCCGTGTGCGTGCCGGTCGTCGCCGGCGACCCTTGTAGAAGCGGAACCGCGGTGACGTGCCGTCGACGTCGCTGCGGAAGCGTGTCACGCCGTAGTCGATCGGCGCGCCGTCGTTCTGGCCGACGGTTGCGGCGGTGTCGCGGCACTGTCCCAGATGCGGCACGGACACCCCCTCGCTGACGTCGACCGTCACGGCGGCTGACGCCGGCTGCCCGTGTTCACGCTGTCGTCGGTGGCGCGGCTGCGAATCGTGACGGTGCCGGTCGTCGCGGGCGTGAACGCAGTAGCGTCCACGTCCTCGTGCCCGTCGCCGGGTGCCAGGTCGTGCCGCCGTCGGTGGAGACCTCGACGCCCACCGACCCGACCGCCACCGCGTGTCGGTCGGCGGTGCCGGTGACGGTCACCGGCGTGCCGCGTGCGACGGCGTCGCCGTTCCCGGGCGCGTGATCGTGGAAGTCGGCGCAGCGGTGTCGGTCGACGCGGTCGCGGCGGACGAGCCCGGATTGCAGCGTCGCGGGCTGCACGCCCATGTCGGCGAACAGGTTCACCGTGGCCTGTTGCATCGCCGAGTCCGGCGTCGAGCCCCCGCGATCGTGCGTGCCGTCGAGTCCCCACGACCACTGGACCGTCCCGGCGTCGAACACGAGCGCACCGCTGGGCGCGGTGCAAGCGTGATGGAGTGCGTCGCCGTTCCCGGCGCGTAGGTCGAATCCTTGGTCCGGTGGATCCGCTCCGGACACGTTCGACGGTCGTCGACGACAGGTCGGATCTGCCCGGTCGGCCGGGATCCGTTGTCGAGGTCCTCGTCCCACTCGTAGCCGAGCGAGTTCGCGTCGGAGCGTCGTGGCGTGGCGCCTTCGAGCGCGGCAGCCGACGTGTTGCGCCAGAAGCGCAGTGGTCGCCGTCGGCCGCCGGGCACCTGGATCGGCGTACGGTGCAGCAGTTGACCGTGAAGATCGTGCCCGCTCAACGCGTTCTCGGGGCGGCCGCCGTCGGTACGCGGCGCTGCCGAGCGGGTCGCGCCAGGTGCCGGTCCAGCTCGGGTCGGGGTCGATCTTCGCGTCGGCGTGCGTCTCCTTGTACGAGACGAGCGTGCGGTCGGCGGTCGCCGAGCCGTCGATGCTCGGCTCCCAGCGCGTCTTCCAGAAGATCTCGTTGCCGCTGAAGAACGCGAGGTTGACGCCCGCGTCGCGGGCGGCCTCGACGTTGGCGCGCTGGTTCGCCGGACCAGTACTCGTCGTGACCGACCGACATGAACACCTTGTGCTGTTCGCAGCATCGACGCGCCGCAGCGGTCGGTGTCGACGTCGCTGATGTACGAGATGTCGTAGCCGTTGGCCTCGAGCCACCGCACCATCGGGTACTCGGCGTTGAAGAAGAAGTCCTCGGGCGTCGTGCCCCGCGTCGTGAACGGGCGGTTGTAGCTGACCTTGTACGCGCGGCCGGGGTCGTCCGGGTCCGCCGGTGTACAGGCTGTTGCCGCCGTAGGTGTTGTACGCCTGCCACGTGGTGTCCGAGGTCTGGAACAGGAGGTCGGAGTGACTGGCGTCGTTGCGGACGACGAACGACGATGTGGCTCGCGCCGCCGGTGGCGTCGGTGCGCGTGCAGCTTGGCGATGTAGACACCCGACGCGGCGCTCGCGGGCACGGCTCCACGACGCGGACTCGGCCCAGTTCCCGCAATCGATCAGACCGGTCGCGGCGTCGGTGAGGCACGGCGGCTGCGTCTGCGGCAGCGTCACGGTCGGGGTGACGGTCGCGATGAGGCGCGCGCCGTTGCCGCCGTAGTAGCCGAGGCGATAGATGTCGATGCCGTACGCGGTCGCGTCGGTCTTCATCTTGAAGTGCACCGTGTCACGCGGTTGACGCTGATCTGCGTCGCGAAGCCCTGAATGGACGGATCGCCGGCGCCGCTCACGTCCCACTGGCTCGGCGGGTTCCCCGGCAGGCAGTTCTCGGCGACGATCGGGTTGGCCGGTGCGTCGCACGGACCGGCGGCCGACGCGCTGGGCGCGATCGCAGCCACGCCGGAAACGCCGAGCACGAACGCGTAGCGCGACACGTGCGCCACGTGTGCGCCAATGACGCGTACCCATAACAGCCTCCCCCGCTGGCGGCTTCTGAGCGCGTGACGCCCGGCTACGACTGCGCGCGTGTCGTGGAAGCTAGGTCCGCGGCCGCGCGCCGCCATCATGAATTCCTGCCACATCGCGCCAGAAGCGGCACGGTTGGCCGCGATGTCGTCGAGGGTTCATCCCGCTTTCACCCCCGATGGGGTGATGACGCGGCGCGTACCGAGCGCGACGCTCGTGAAGGCGTCGACGCGCCGTGAACGCCTTCCAGCACCATCCCCCATCAAACAACAACCCGTGAACCGGCCGCATCAGGAAGCCCATCCGAGCTTCCAGCGAAGGATGGCGGGTGGGCACGCTTTCGGGGCGGCCCGCCCGCCTCCCTTCGCGTTTACGCTCCTGCGCCATGACCGATGCCCGAACCGATGACGGCGCCGACGTACCGGTGGTGCTCGTGCACGGGCTCGGTTCGTCGTTCGAGCACGGCTGGCGTGCCGCGGCGTGGATCGATCTGATCAGCGACGCGGGTCGTGCGGTCGTCCCCGTCGACATCCTCGGCCACGGGACCGCGCCGCGCCCGCACGATCCGGCCGTGTACGCCGACCTCGAGACGAGCGTCGGCGCGGTGCTGCCCGACCCGCCGGTCGACGCGATCGGCTTCTCGCTGGGCGCGCAGTTGCTGCTGCGCCTCGCGGCGGCCGATCCCGGTCGGTTCCGGCGCCTCGTCGTGATCGGTGCCGGAGCCAACGTGTTCCGCACCGACGGCACGGAGGGGCTCGCGTCCGCGTTCGAACGCAGTGCAGGCGAACGTAGTGCAGGCGAACGCAGTGCGGGCGACGAACAGATCGCGACGCGTGTCTTCGTGAGCCTCGCAGCCGAAGCCGGCAACGATCCGCTGGCGATGGCCGCGTGCCTGCGGCGTCCGCCGCAACCGCTGACCCCCGAAGAGGTCGCGCGGGTCACCTGTCCCGTGCTCGTCATCCTCGGCGACAAGGACTTCGCCGGGCCCCCCGAGCCGCTGCTCGACGCACTCCCCGACGTGCGGCTCGTGACGCTGCGCGGGATCGACCACTTCCAGTCCTCGCGCGACTTCGCGTGCATCGACGCCGCCCTGGACTTCATCGGCGCCGCGCCGGGTGAGGCCTCCGCGGCGAGGAACCCGGTGATCTCGGGGAACGTGGCCGGGTCCTGCACGAAGAACGCGTGTCCACCTTCGTAGACCCGGAGCTCCGCGCCCGGTACCCGCTGCGGCGATCGCCTCCGCATTCGCCGGCGGCGCGATGCCGTCGTAACGGCCGCACGCGACCAGCGTCGGGCAGTTGATCGCGTCCAAGCGCGCGGTGACGTCGTGGCGGCTGCGTGCGTCGAGCTGCTCTCGTTCGCCGCGCTGCTGGTCGGCGGACTTCGCGCCGCTGTCGCGCTGCGCGATCATCTCGACGATGGCCCGGTCGCCCGCGTGCTCGGCCAGCCACTCGGGCGTGAAGCGTGAGTCGAGCAATCGGGTGCCGATCGCGACGCGGTCGGCTTCATCGAGCCCGGCCAGTTCGTGCAGCGGGTACGACGCGGCGCTGGCGCCACCGGGTGACGTGCACAGCAGCGCGAGCCGTTCGACGCGCTGCCGGCCACGTGACCGCGATCTCCTGCGCCACCATGCCGCCGAAGCTGACGCCGACGACGCGGCATCGTTCCCACCCGACCGCGTCGAGCACGGCCGCCGCGTCCGCGGCGTAGTCCGCCATCGAGTACGGACCTTCGGGGATCGACGTGCGACCGAGGCCGCGCTGGTCGTGGGCGACGACGTCGAACTGCGGGCTGAACAACGAGATGAGCGGACCGCTGGTCGCGAGAGTGGAGCCGGAGCCGTTGCAGAACAACAGCCTCGGCCCCGAGCCGCTGCGTTCGTAGTAGATATCGATGCCGTTCGCGCTGACAGTGGGCACAGTTCGGGATGATACGCGTGCTCACACGCGGCGGAACCGGGCGACGGCGATCGGTGCGAACACCACGACCAGCGCCGCGCACCACAGCAACGACTGCACGAGGTAGTGCGCGGTGCTGTGGCCGAGCACCGCTTGCGACTCGTCGCCGAGGGCGAGCGAGCGAATCGTGTCCACCATCGCGGTGATCGGCTGGTGCTCGGCGAACGCCTGGAGCCAACCCGGCATCGACGAGACCGGCACGTACGCGCTCGAGACGAACGTCAACGGGAACACGAGCAGGGACATACCCTGCGCGGCTTGCGCGTTGCCGGCGAACAAGCCGATCGTGATGAAGAGCCACGAGAACGCGAACCCGAACAACACGCACAAGCCGAACGCGGCGACGCCGGCCGCGACATCGCCGTGGAGCCGGAACCCCACCGCGAAGCCGACCAGCACCGTGATCGCGAGGTTGATCGTGAGCAACCAGGTGTCCGCGAGGGATCGGCCGGTGAGTACTGACAACCGAGGGATGGGCAGGCTGCGCAAGCGGTCGAAGAAGCCCTGCTCGATGTCCTCCGCCACCCCGGCCGACGCGCTCATGCCCGAGAACAGCACGGCCGTGGTCACGAAGCCGGGGACGAGGAAGTCGACATAGGGCACGCCACCCACCGCGATCGCACCGCCGAACACGTATCGGAAGATCAGCAGGAACATCGCGCCCTGGATCGTGCCGACCACCATCAGCTGCGGTGTCCGCACGAACTTGCGCACGGTGCGGCGCGCGACTTGGCCCGCGCTCGTGACCAGCGACGCCCCGCGCGCCGCGGGGAGCGCGGCCGGACGAAGGAGAGGGGTTGGGGGACTGGTCGTCGTCGTCATTGGGGGACCTCGCTGGTCGTTGCGGTGATGGATTCGCCCGTGAGGGTCAGGAAGACCTCATCGAGCGTGGGGCGGCGCAGCGCGATCTCGTCGACCAGCACGCCCCGCTCGTCGAGCGCGCGTGTGGCGGCCATCAGGTGCTCGGTACCGGTGTCGACGCTGATCGAGACGCGGCGCGTCTCGACGTCGACGACCGGTTCGCCTGCGATCACGTGCTCGAGCGCGCGTGCCGCGGCGGGCAGGTCGGCGGCCCGGTTGGCGTGGATCTCGATGACGTCGCGCCCGGCTTGCCGCTTGAGCTCGTCCGGCGTGCCGTCGGCGATCACGCGACCGTGGTCGACGATCACGACGCGCGCCGCGAGCTGATCGGCTTCGTCGAGGTACTGCGTCGTGAGCAGCACGTCGGTGCCGTTGTCGACCAGCGCGCGGATCGCGTCCCAGAGCTCGATGCGGCTGCGCGGATCGAGGCCGGTGGTCGGCTCGTCGAGCAGCAGCAACCGGGGCGCGCCGACGAGGCTGGCACCGAGGTCGAGCCGGCGCCGCATCCCACCCGAGTAGGTGCGCGCGAGCCGGTCGCCCGCTTCCTCGAGGCCGAGTTGCTCGAGCACGGTGGCCGCGCTGGCGCGCGCCGTGCGCCGCGTCTGTCCGTAGAGGCGGGCGACGAGCTCGAGGTTCTCGCGGCCGCTCATCGTGTCCTCGACCGCGGCGTGCTGGCCCGCCAGGCCGATCAAGCGCCGGGCGGACTGCGGATCGCCGACCACGTCGACCCCGCCGATCCGCAAGGTGCCCGCGTCGGGCCGCACGAGCGTGGCGAGCGCCCGCACGAACGTGGTCTTGCCCGCGCCGTTCGGGCCGAGCATCGCCACCACCTGGCCCGGTGCCACGACCAGGTCGATGCCGGCGAGCGCCTGCACCTTGCCGTAGCGCTTGGTGACGCCCCGAGCCTCGACGATCGGATCCATCGGTCCTCCTCACTGATCGAACAGCGTTCCGAACGTTGTTTGAGAGTTCTCGATCAGTGTTCTAGTAGCGTACGATGATCGAGTCAAGGGGGTGCAGGGGTGACATCGGCCACACAGGAACCGGGACCGGAGCCGCCGTGGTGGCGGACCCGGACCGCGCCGGGACTGCGCCCGGCCGCCGCTCTCCCGCGACGCGATCGTCGACGCGGCCGTGCGCATCGTGGATGCCGATGGCGTCGACGCGCTGACGATCCGCCGCTTGGGCGAGGAGCTCGGGACCGGGGCCGCGACGCTCTACTGGCACATCGCCGGCAAGGACGAGCTCGGCGAGCTGATCTACGACCGGATCATGGGTGAGCTCGTCATCCCCGAACCGGACCCCACGCAGTGGGAGGCGCAGCTCAAGACCGTGGGCCGCGACGCGTACCGGATCCTGGCGTCACACCGCGACGCCGTGCGCTTCTCGCTCGGCCACGTACCGGTCGGCCCGAACATGCTGCGCGTCATGGAGTGGACGCTCGCACTGCTGAAGGGCGCCGGCATCCCGGACCGCCCGGCCGCCTACTTCGGCGACATCTTCGGACGCTTCCTCGACGCGTCGGTGCTCGAAGCGATGTCGGCACCGGCCGACAACGGCACGACCGTCGAGATGGTGCGCGATCACTTCGCGTCGTTGCCCGCCGCGCAGTTCCCGAACATCACCGCGCTCGCATCCGAGATGTTCGACGCGAGCGACGACGAACGCTTCGAGTTCGGGCTCGACGTCCTGGTGCGCGGCCTCGCGGCCTACATCTCGTGACCCGCGGCCGCGCGCTCAGTTGAAGAACGTCGTGCCGGTCGGGACGCGCTCGGGGCGCGGTGCGAACTGTCCGTGAGTGGCCTCGTCGGGTGGGCAGCTCGCGGCGATCGAGAACGGGGCGCACACGGGCCCACCGCAACACGTGTTGATCGCGGAGAAGTAACCCGGGGGGCACGAGAAGTCAGGTCCGCACGCCGGACCGATGGAACAGGGCGTACTCCCCGGAACGCAGAGCGTCAACGAAGGATCGGGCGTCGAAACGCACCCGCAGTCGGGGTTGCTCGAACTACAGGGGACGACGTTCTGGCACGTCGATCCGACGCACTCGGGATGCGTCGGTGGCACCGTGCCCGTCGACGGTGTCGTCGGCGTCTCGGGAGTGCCGGTCGCGGCACCGGCCGCGTTGTAGAAGCTGAGCACCACCGGTGCCGACCACGCGATACCGGCGCCGATGCCGATCTTCTTCAGCGCGTCGCGCCGCGAGACGTCGGGCGTCGGTTCCTCGTCAACTGCCATCACAACTCTCCCACCCGTCGTGCCCGCGCGTCATGGGCACCCGGCTCGCCCGCGCTCGAACTCGGGCGAGAAGCTAACTTTTCAGAACGGTACTTACCAGGTTCATCCACTGCAACTACCGCAAGTGTCGACGAGGAGCACCAGCTTGGGATCCGCCGACAGTGAGCCGGCCGAGCCGAGATACCTCGTCGAGCCACCGTCGACGTGAAACGACTCCCTCAACCGCCTGGTCTGGGCGGACACGAGCACGTTCGAGATCGGTCAGTACCACCTGGGCGTCCGCGCGAGCACCGACGGAGCTCGACGCGGTGGTGCGCGGCGCGCTGCGATCCGCACTTCGTCGCCGGCCTCGAACCGCCGGCCAACTACTCGGTTCGCCTCGCCGCCCACGACGAGATGCACCGCCGCGGCGCGGGGTTCCACTTCCTCTACCGCGGCTCGGCGCCGGTGGTCCGAACGCGCGATCCGCAGCGGCTCGCGGCCGGGCTTGTGCCAGCACCTCGCCGCGTTCCTCCCGGCCACGAGCGAGGGCCGGCTGACCGTCAACGGGGTCGCGCTCGTGGGTGAGCGGGGCGCGCTGATCGCACCCGCCGCGTTGCGGCAATGGATGGCGGCGATCGAACGACGGCTGAACCTCCGCGGGCTACGGGTCGTCGACGCGCCCTGGGTGCTGCTCGACCCGGACACCAACGAAGTCGTGGTACCCGATCCGGCGGCCGCGGGCCTCGCGGTCGAGCCCGAAGCGTTTCATGCCCTCGACGACCTCGCGCCGTCGTCGCGCCCGGATGCCGCCGTCGCGGTCGGGCGCTACCCGTTGGTCGGTTGGGCGTTCACGGGTGACGGCGAAGCGATGAGTCGCGCCCAGGGTGTCGCGTTCGCGCTGCGCCTCACGAACAACGCCGCCGGATTGCAACCCACGCTCGACGCGCTCGGCGCAGGTGATGCGCGCCACTCCCCCGGTCAGCGTCGAGTGGGCCGAGCCGGCGAAGCTCGTCGCCCGGCTCGTCGAGGTGTCGGCGTGACCGAGCTCGAACCGGGCGACATCGACGAGGCGTTCGTGCCGCGACCGCGTGGCGACGTGTCGTTCGTCGAGCTCGACAACGAGCTCGTCGTCGCCGCGCCCGCCGGGCCGTTCGCGTCGGATGCACACTGGCTCGATCGCACCGCGTCGGTCGTGTGGAACGCGTTCGACGGCGTCACGCCCCTCGGTGTGCTCGTCGACGAGCTCGCAGCCGCGTTCGGCGCCGATCGTGACGTCGTACGCGACGACGTGCTCGAGCTGACGCGGACGCTCGGGCGCGCCGGGCTGCTCGACGGCGTCGCGTACGTCGCGCCCGCGGTCGCGCACCCGCTGCGGCCCGATGGCCTGCCGGCCGGCACCGCGCTGCCCGCGTTCACGCGCCGCGACCTCGACGGTGCCGTCGTGCGCAACGAAGATCTCGCCGGCGCGCGCTGGTGCGCCGTCAACTGGAGCCCCTCGTGCGGCTACTGCGTGAACATCGCGGCGGAGCTGGCCGAGATGGTGCCGGGCCTGGACGGCCACGGGTGTCGCGCTGGTCCTCTTCGCAACCGGGTCGGCGGCCGAGAACCGCCGGCTCGTCGACGGCGCCGGGCTGCGCGCCCTGGTCCTCCTCGAAACGCCGCTCGCCCCGATCGACGCCGCGATCGACGCCGCGGTCGAACCGGCGGGCGACACCGACGACGGCGAAGCCGGGTTGTTCACCGGCATCGGGACCCCTTCCGCGTACCTGGTCGATGCCGAGGGCGTCGTCGCGACGGAGCTCGCGTACGGCGCGGTCGAAGTGCCGGAGCTGCTGCGCGGTCTCGTCGCAGGCCCGCTCCCGTGACGGCGGCGGTCGACGCGCTCGTGGCGCTCGTCGCGGCCGAAGGACTTCCGCGCCGGGAGCCACCGGCGCCGATCACGCTCGACGACTCGACGTTCGCGACACTCCTCGACGCAGCCGCGCGCGAACGCATCACCGGTCACCTCGACCGCGCGCTGGACGCCGGCTGGTTGCGTGCGAGCGATGCGCAACGCGACGAGGCCTTGCGCCGGCACGAATCGGCGCTCTCCGTCGACTTGATCCTCGAGCGGTTGCTCGTCGACACGAGCACGCTCCTGACGCGGGCCGGCATCCGGCACCGTGCGTTGAAGGGCCCGGTCGTCGCCCGCACCGAGTACCCGGATCCCGCGCTGCGCTCCTTCGGCGATGTCGACATCCTCGTGGACGGAGCCCACTTCGACGCCGCGGTTGCACACCTCGAACGGGGCGGCGGGCACGCCCGCTACCGCCAGCCCCGGCGCAACTTCAACGCACGTTTCGGGAAGGGCGTCTGCGTCGTCACCAGCGACGGACTCGAGATCGACCTCCACCGCGTGTTCGTCGCGGGCCCGTTCGGGCTCGCGATCGATCCGAGTGACCTGTTCGCCGATGCCGAAGCCGTGGAGATCGGAGGCACGGCCGTTCCCGCGCCGAACGCGAGCGTGCGCTTCCTGCACGCGTGCTACCACGTTGCGCTCACCAGCCCGCGCATCACCGCGACGCGCGACGTCGCGCAGATCGCGACCCGTGCCGATCTCGATGTCGAGCGCGCGCTCGCGCTCGCGGCCCGCTGGCGCGGCCGGGCGGTCGTGCAGCGCGCGCTCCGGCTCACACGGAACCGCCTGACCGCCGACCTCGACGGCCCGTTGTACGTCTGGGCCGAGCGCTACCGGCCCGACCGCTTCGAGCGGGCCGCGCTCCGCCCCTACACCTCGGCCGGTCGCAGCTACGCGGCACAGATGGCGGCAGGGATGTGGGCGCTGCGCGGCTTCCGGGCACGCGTCGAGTACGCGACCGCGCTCCTCGTGCCCGATCGCTCCTACGTTCGCGACCGGGAAGGGAGCTACGTCAAGCGGTGGGCGCGCGCCGATCGCGCTCACCCGCGGCGCGAAGGACACCCGGTGACTGCGGCCTTCAGCTGCCTCGGTTTCGACTTCGGTGTCACCGCCACCGCTCCCGACCTCCAACGCACTGTCGACGCGTTGTACGCGCCCTTTCGCGCGCCGGTCGAGGTCACGACGGTGTTCACGCTGCTCGAACGACCCGCGGCCGGCGCAACGGGTGTCTCGGTCCTCATCTTCGAGAACGACCAACAGGTGCGCGCGACGACGGATCGCGCGCTGGCGCTCGCTCATCTCGTGTGGCAGGTGAGCCAGCACGTCATCGCGGCCGCGTCCGAGTCCTTCCTGCTGTTGCACGCGGCGGCCGTCGAGCGGGGGAACCGCGCCGTGCTCCTGCCCGCACCCTCCGGTTCCGGCAAGTCCACGCTCGCGGCAGGACTCGTCACCGCGGGCTTCGGCTACCTCACCGACGACGTCAGCGCGATCACCCTCGAGACCGGGCAGATCCGGCCGTACCCGAAACCGATCACCCTGGCGACGGAAGTCGTCCGGCAGTTCGAGCGCGGCGGCCACCACCTCCTGGACGACGAGGCGCGCGCGCTGATGCACACCGACGCGTACGTGCCGTGCACGGCGTTCGGCGGGCGCGTCGGCCGCGAGAGCACGGCCGGCACGATCGTCGTTCCCACCTACACCGTGGGTCGCCCCACCGAGCTCACCGCGATGAGCCGGGCCGAGGCCGTGATCGTGCTCGGCGAGCAGTCGTTCAACTTCAACGAGCTCGCGCCCGACGCGCTCCGCCTCGCCGCCGACCTGGTGCGAGCGTGTGACTGCTACCGGCTCACGTACTCGGATCTCGACGCGGCGGTCGGGCTGATCGCGGCGGCGGCACCTGCGTGAGCGGCGTACGCTCCGCGTTGTGAAAGCAGCCGTGTACTACAGCACCGGCGGTCCTGAGGTCTTCCGCTACGAGAACGTCGCCGACCCGGCGTGCGCGCCCGGTTGCGTGCTCATCGCGGTGGAGGCGATCAGCATCGAAGGTGGCGACACCTTGCACCGCGCCGGCGGGATCCTCACCTCGACACCGCACATCGTCGGCTACCAGTGCGCGGGCACGATCCGGGAGATCGGCGAAGGCGTCAGCGACCGGCACGTCGGTCAACGCGTCGTCGCAACCATGATGGCGGGCTCACACGCCGAGCTCGTCGTCGTGCCCGCGATCGTGACGTGGCCGATACCGGACGGCGCCGACGTCGACGCAGTGGCGTGCGTGCCGATCGCGTTCGGTACCGCGGACGACTGCCTCTTCGAGTTCGGTCACCTGACCGCCGGGGAGACCGTGCTGATCCAAGCGGGTGCCGGCGGCGTGGGCCTCGCCGCGATCCAGCTCGCGAAGCGCGCCGGGGCGACGGTGCTCGCAACCGCCTCGAGCGACAACCGCCTCGAACGCCTGCGCACGTTCGGGCTCGACGAGCCGGTGAACTACTCGTTCGACGATTGGGTCGACCGCGTGCGCGCGATCACGGGCGGCCGTGGGGTCGATCTCGTCGTCGACTCGGTGGGTGGGCGCGTGCTCGCCGGCAGCCTGCAGTGCATGGCGTATCGCGGGCGGGCCATCAGCGTCGGCAACGCCGGGCGCGAAGCGCAGCCGCTCGACATCTCGTCGCTCGCGATGGGCAACCGCTCGCTCACCGGCGTGTTCCTCGGCGCCGAGATCGCAACCGAACGGGTGCGGGCGATGATCGCGCGCCACATCGACGACGTCGCCGCCGGCCGGCTGCAGGTGGTCGTCGATCGGGTGTACCCGCTCGCCGAAGCCGCGGCCGCGCACTCTTACATCGAGAGCCGGCAGGCGTTCGGGCGCGTCGTCCTGCGCCCCTGAGCTGCACGCGCCCCCGCCCGGGCCGCTGGGAATCCGCGCCGGTCTCGCATTACCGTGTTCGGCGTGCAGAAGCTGTCCACCGCCCAGGCGGCACGAGTCGCCGGGATCGACGCGCACAACGCGTGGGTGATGGTGCCGCGCCTCGCGCGCGCGCTCTCGCCCCGCGACGACGCGCCGCGGATCACGTGGTCAGCCGGCGAAGTCGTGGCGATGGCCGTGATGCGCGCGCTCGATCCGCATGCGGTGCACCCCGAACGCTGGGCCGCGGGTGCGGCGCGAGTCGGCGATGCGCACGAGCGCGGCCTGTGCCCCGCCTACCTCGTGACCGCAGGTGCGTCGGATTACGCGATCTTGCTGGACGACGACGGCGCGGAACGGGCCGCGGTCGAGATCTTGGTGCGCATGGCAACCTCCGGCACCGTCGTGCGCGTCGTGCCGATCACACCCATCGTCGAGTACCTCTGCGACGTGCTCGAGCTCCGCGCGCTCGCGTAGACCGGCGCCGCGACCGAGCTGGTCGCCTGCTGCGGCCGGCGGCCGTGCCGGCGCAGCACCCGACCGAGGGCAAGCGCCGGTCGGGACCGACAGCAGACACCAGGCCGTGATGCCGAGCGCGAAGTTGTGCAACGTGCGTCCTCCGGTTCCGATGTCCGACGATCGTCGGTCGCCGGACGCTTGGGATCCCGAATTCCTGCCATTCGCCGCGAATCGTTTGTGTCAATGTCAGCCGGGTCGCGCGCTGAGTGCTGGTGATGCCGCGACCTGCCGTACGCGCGTGAAGACGACGACCCGTCCCTGCGCGCCGCGTACAACGCGGTGATCGCGGAATGCGGCGCGGCCCGGTAGACCGGCCCTGCGCGAGACTGGTCGGCCATCCCACAGGCCCGTAGCTCAGTTGGTCAGAGCACCGCCCTTACAAGGCGGGTGTCGCCGGTTCGAGTCCGGCCGGGCCTACCGAAACCCCCGAACGCTCTCGCTCACGTCACTTCCGCAAGGGGGACGACTTCGCCGCCGCGCAGCAGGGGCACGAAGTCCTGCACGATGTTGCGGGTCGGGCTGGCGCCGACGTCTTGCGTGCCTGCGACGCAGCAGTGGAACACCATCGCGGCGCGGATGGCGTCGGAGGTGTTGTCGGTGGACCGGTGCATCAGGTGGCTGTCGAACACGAGCAGGTCGCCGGGCTGCATCAGGACCGGCTCGGCCGCGTCCATACCGTGGTCGACGATCTCGACGTAGCCGTAGTTCGCGCCCGGGCGACGGTCGGGGACGTGTTCGTGCACCGGCTCGTGGTTGCTGCCGGGAACGACGTGCAGGCAACCGTTCTCGAGCGTTGCGGCGGTGACCGCGAGCCAGAGGCCGACGATCGGACGGGGCGGCTCGAACGGGAAGTAGAACGAATCCTGGTGCCAGGGCTGCCCCCACGCGCCGGGGTTCTTGAAGATGAACTGCGAGAGGAAGCAGTCGAGGTCGGGGCCGAGGATGGCCGCGACGATCTCGGTGACGCGGTTCCTCTCGAGGAACTCGCGGAACACCGGACGCCGGTGCAGCCGGAAGACCTTCGAGATCAGGTCCTCGGGATTCGCGCCCGCGAAGTCGGGTTGGGCTTCGGGGAGCGGCAACGCCGGGGCCACGTTCTCGCCCGCGGCGGCCCGCCGGGCGATGTCGACGACGTCGGCGAGCATCGCCGCGCCGACCGCGGGGTCGGCGAAACCGTCGAGTCGGAAGCAGCCGTCGCGGTCGTAGCGGTCGTGATCGACGTCCACGACGGCCGATTCTGCCGCGTCCGGCGTCGGCGAATTCGCTTCTGAGTGCAGAAGCCCGCGCCCAGCGCGGGGAATTCGACTTTGATGGCAAAAGCCTGCGCCCGACCCGCGGTGCCGGACGCAGGCTGTGCCGCTTCACTGGATGTGCCGCTTCACTGGATGTGCCGCGCACGGCGGGCCGGGGCTCGCGTTTGGGGGGAGCCGTTGCCCCGGCCCGCGTGTTCAGCGCTCGGATCTCAAGCGCTCTGCGCGGCAGGCTGTTCCGCTTCGGGGCGGATCTTGGGTGGACGCCCGCGCTTGCGCTTCTGGGCGACGACCTTGCCGTTCACGAACAGCTCGCCGCCCCAGACGCCCCACGGCTCACGCCGCTCGAGCGCACCCGCGAGGCACGGGTCCTTCACCGGGCAGCCCTGGCAGAACGCCTTGGCGGCGGCAATGTCGTCCAGCTGCTCCGAGAAGAACAGCTCGACGAGCGCGCCGGTGCCGTCAGCGCAGAGTGCTTCTGCCTGCCAGTCCGGGTCCCGGTCGGGGAACACGGTGCTGAATTCCTGGATGGCGAACATCGCCGATCTCTCCCTGCATGGCTGGATGGTGCGTTTCGTGTGCTGTTCGAGGGTCCTTTTGGTGGTGTGCCTGCAGATTTCGGGCAAACAAAAAGGCCGCTCGGGGGTGGTGCCCCGGCGGCCTGGTGAGTCCCTTATGTAGCTCGGTTGCTACGGGGACGCCTTGGTCCGGCGGGGCAGGCGGTGCTTCTGGTCGGTCGTGCCGAGCGTGATCGGCGACCAGAACGCGACCGGGGCGCACGAGCCATTGGCCTGCACGCGGGCCGCGCCGCGAGAACCATGCCCATGGCTTCGGGTGCGTAGGTGCGGTGCATCGTGCGGTTCGGTCCTTCTGGTCGAGCGGCCCGGTCGGGGTGTTCCGATCGGGGCGGGTCGGGCACCCCCACGTTGGGGCGAGCCGCGACCTGTCGGTGGGCGTGTGTCTTTTCCGAAGGGTTATCCGACCACGGGGGCCGGAGACGGGTCAAGCGATTTAATTGCGACGGAGGTCACGGCGCTCGTTCAGATCGGCGTTTCCTGGGCCGCGAGGTGGAACGCGAGCTCGGTGCGGGAGCGCACCTGCAGCTTCTTGTAGATGTTGCGCAGGTGGAAGTCGATCGTGCGGGGGCTCAGGAACAGCTCGTCGGCGGCCTCGCGGTTGGTGGCACCACGCGCCACGATCGCGGCGACCTGCCGTTCCTGGCGTGTCAGCTCGACCCGTTCGGGCGTGACCGTGTCGTCGCCGAGCAGCTTGCGGGCCTGCGCGACCCAGGGCGCCGCGCCCAGCCGGCTGAAGGTCGCGAGCGCCTCTCGGAGCGGCTCGTCGGCGTCCGGTCGCCCGAGCTCGCGCCGACGCTCGCCCAGTCGCAACAGCGTGCGCGCCCGTTCGAACGGCGCTTCGAGCCGCGCGGTGCGCGAGCAGCGCAATCGCGAACGCGTCCTCGACCTCTTCCGCGGTCGACGCCAGCAGCCCGGCGGCGCGCGCGGCGGTCGCCTGTGCCCAGGCGCGCCCGGTGGCGTCGGCCTGGGCGCGGAACACCTCGAGCCGGCGGCGCGCGGCACCGATGTCGCCGACGCGCCAGTACGCCTCGATCAGGTCCGGTGCCCACCAGAGGATGCCGGGCTCGTGCACTCCGCCCCGCTCGACGATCGCGGCGACGCGTTCGAGGTGCTCGATCGCGGCTTGCGGGTGTCCGCATCCGAGCTCGTGGAACCCGAGCGCGGCTTCGGCCACACGATCGCGGCGTACGAACCGGTCTCGGTCGTGGCCGCGAGCGCGGCCCGCGTGCGGCGCGACTGCGTCGGCGCCGAGGCCGAGGCCGGCCTCGACCCGCGTCGTGACGCGTGCAGCCAGGAGCCGACGCCGGGCAGACCGAGTGGTGTCTCCCAGACCTCGGTCGTCGCGGTGAGGTACGCCTCGCTCCAGCGGCCGCGGCGCCAGTCGAGCTCGGTGCGGATCACGAGTGCAACCGCGAGCAGGAAGAGGCGCCCGGTCGTGCGCGCGGCGCACCATGATGTCGAGCAACCGCTCGGCCCGGTCCCAGTTCTCCAGCGTGAAGTCGGCGAGGAGCACCAGGCTGAAGACGTGCTCCGCGTCCGCGAGGTCGCTCTCGATGAGCGCTTCCGCGAGCTGGGCGCAGTGGCGCGAGCTGTTCCGGCACGCTCGGGTCCGCCGCGAGCAGGCCGCCTTCGACGCGCGCGAGGGCGCCGGCCACCACGTTGAGCCCGCCCGCGCGCTCGCCGCACTCGAAGGCGCGCGCCGGCGAGCGCGACGGCTTCGTCGATGTCGAGCGTGAACACCGCGACGTTGACTGCGTACGTGAGCAGGCGGGTCGCGCGTTCGGGATCGACGGCCTCGATCGCGTCGGCCGCCTCGACGAGGATCTGCGCGCCCTTCTCGGGCCCGGCGCGGTACGTCTCGAGCTGACCGGTCGATGCCGCGATGTCGGCGCGAGCCGTGGATCGATCGCGTACGCGGCGCGCCTGGTCGAGCTGGTCGAGCGCGAGCTTCCAGTGCCCGGCCGCGAGCCACGCGTCGGCGCCGGCGAGGAGTCGCGTCGCGCGCGCGTCGTCGTCCACGCTCAGGCTCGCGGCGCGCGGCGAACCCGTGCGCGGTCGTCGCGAGCGCACCGCGCCGCTCGGCACTGCGCGCGACGTCGTCGAGCCCGCGCGCCACGGCTTCGTCGGGACCGAGCGCGGCGGCCGCGCGGTGCCGACGTGGCGCCGTTCGACGTCGCTCGGCCGTTCGAGCGCGGTCGCGAGCGCGGCGTGCACCTCGCGTCTGCTCGTGCGGTGAGAGCGTGTGATACGCGACCGACCGCAGCAACGGATGGCGCAGGACGACGCGGCCGCGTTCGATCGACACCAGGCCTTCGTCCTCCGCCGCTTGCAGGGCGTCGAACTCGAGCCCGAGCAGCGCGAACGCGTCGATGGTCTCGGCCAGGCCCGCGACGCCGTCGGCCGCGACCACACCGACCGCGAGCCGGGCCGCAGGTGGCAGCCGGTCGAGCCGGTCGCGGAAGGCCTGCCGGACGCGTGGCCCGACCGGCAGCGGTTCCACGCCTTCGGCCACGGGCACCGTGCCCACCAGCTCCGGCAGCTCGAGGAGCGCGAGCGGGTTGCCCGCAGCCACCTGGAGCAGGCGATCGGCGGCGGGCCCGCTGATCCCGGCACGGTCCTCGAGCAGTGCGCGGGAGTCGGTGTCCGAGAGGCCGGTGAGCACCAGCTGCGACTCCGCATCGACTCGGAGCGCGATGCGCTCGTCACCACGGACGGTCGCGATCACGGCGACCCGCTCGGCGGCGAGGCGCCGGGCCGCGAACGCGAGCGCTTCCATCGAGGACTCGTCGACCCACTGCGCGTCGTCGATGCACACGAGCACCGGTTCGGACTCGGCGAGCTGGGCCAGCAAGGTCAGCAGCGCGACCCGGACCGCCAACGGGTTCGCGGGCTCGGCGTTGTGCGCGAGCGCGCGCTCGTGGAGGGCGTCGGCCTGGGCGTCGGGGAGGTGCGCGAGCTCCCCGATCGTGGGTCGCAGCAGTTCGGTGAGCCCGGCGAAGGCCAACTCGGCCTCGGTCTCCACACCCTGGGCCTTGAGCAGTGTCATGCCGCCCGCCCGCTCTCGCGCGTAGCCGAGCAGCGCGGACTTGCCGATCCCGGCTTCGCCCCGCAGGACGAGGATCTCGCTGCTGCCCTCGCGCGCGGCCGCCAGCAACGCATCGATGCGGCCGCGCTCGGCTGTCCGACCCACGAGCACGAGGCCGAGCGTACGCGTCCCCGGGTTCGGGCGGCAGTCAAAACCTGGTGATTCACGCAGTACCCGGGGAGCACGCCGATCCGTAGGTTCGCTCATGGCCGCAGTGCGGAGTGCGGCTCGCGATCCCCCCGAAAGGAGTCCATCGTGGACAGCAATCCGGGCCAGCCGTCCCCGAGCAACGCATCACCCCGAACGCCACGCGATCGAGGACCGGGCCGCGGGCGCCGCCGCCGGCGCGCCGGGGTGCTGCTCGCCGCGGGCGCGCTCGTCGTCGCCGGGCTCGCCGGCTTCCAGGCAACCGCCGGCGCCTTGCCGCCCCGCTGCGACGACGGATCGCCGCCGCCGTGCGACATCCCCGACCCCACCACGACCACGACCACCACGCCGCACCCCGACGTGTGGAACGCCCGCGTCACCGTGCTCGACCAGAGCGGACCGGCCTCCTTCAACCGCACGATCAGCGGCAGCTGGGGCGGCAACGGCTACTCCACGCCGACCGGCCAGGTCACATGGAGCGATCCCGCGACGAAGCTCGAGGGCAACCTCGGCCTCCAGGCCGCGTACCTGCCGCCGGGCTTCAGCGTGGGGCTGCGCATGTTCGAGTCCGGCTCGAGCGGCCGCTTCTGCCGGAGCATGCCGATGGCCGCGATCCCGCCGACCGGGCGCACGGTGCGCGTGCTCGTCGCGCCGCCGACGGTGAAGACGCCGACCGACCTGCAGACGATGGCGAACGGCGTCACCGGCACGTTCCACCCTGACAGCGACACGAGCATCACGATCCAGCACGCGACGCTGACCCCGCAGGCCGGCGGGTTGCAGCTCGTGGTCAGCGGCACGCTGTGGAGTGACGTGCAGTGGCCGCTGCCGAACGTCGACGCGACGTTCGACTACACGGTCATGCTGCACCTGCACCCCGGCACGAGCATCACCGACCCCAACCAGGTGATGACGGTCAGCGCAGACGTCGGTGATCTGAACCTCCAAGGCAACGGCTGGACCGACGACGCCGAGATCTGGTGGAACGGCAACGCCGAACCGCAGTTCCGCACGAACGTCGCGGCGCAGGCGACCGACGCGGTCAACAACAGCGTCTCGGCGCAGGCCGACGTCGGCTGGTTCCGGTCGCTCGGCTACGTCGTGTCGGTCCGGAACGTCACGACGTCGACGAGCGGCGTCACCGTGTTCCCGTCCCTGTGCAAGGTCGACTGATGCGACGCCGACCGGTGAACCCCGACGTTCCCACCCCGTCGCACCCGTTCGAGGAGACGACCGCCATGTCCGAGTCCCGTACCCCTGCACCGCCGATCGGTGACGCGCCGATCGGAACCCTGACCACCTGGGCTGGACGCGGCCGGCGCCGCCGCCGCCTCGGCCTGACCGTGGTCGCGGTGATCGCGGCCATCGGCCTCGCCGTCGCCGTTGTCCCCAACTTGCAGAACTCGGCCGATGCGTTGCCGATCTGCCCGACGCTGCCCTGCGTGCCGCCGACGACGACGGGCACGGTCCCGCCGCCACCGACCTGGAACGTCAACCTGCTCCACCTGCAGCAGGACCTCGGCGGCACCGGCACCATCACCGCCGATCGCTCGTGGCTCTCGAACCCGGTGATCTGCTGCGTCGACACGGTCCCGCCGATCGCGAGCGGGGCCGCGAGCAAGACCGCGGCACCGGCGGCCAAGACCGCCGCGCCCGCGACGGCGGATCCGACCGCGAAGGTCGCCGACATGTCGGCCGCGGCAGCGAAAGCCGCGGCCGCGGTCACGAGCCCGATCTTCATCGGCACGCTCACGCCGGCCGGGTCCTCGGGGCTCAGCGGGAACCAGTTCAAGTTCCCCACCGACCCGCTGCCCTCCGGCGTGCGCGATGTTCCTGCGGGTGAAGGAGTCGGGTGCACCGGGCTCGTTGTGCCGCACCACGCCCGTATCGCCGTTGCCCGCATCCGGTGTGCCGCTGCACATCCTGACGCCCAGCCCGGTCTCGACGTCCGCGGCCGACCTCGCCGGCATGGTCGGCGGCTTCGGCGGCCTGCAGACGGGGACGCCGACCGGCACCACCGTCTACATCATCCAGACCTCGCTCAGCCCGACCCCGCAGGGGTTGAAGCTGGGATTGTTCGGCTTGATGAAGATCGACACCTGGCTGTTCGTGTTCGCCTACAACGTCACGTTCACGCTCACGCCGAGCAACGGCGTCAACACGACGAGCGTGTTGACGGCGTCCGCACCGAACCCGGGGAACCTGGCGCTGGGCTGGTTCGGCCCGAAGCCGAGCAACGGTGACGGGATCGTCGCGCTCATCTCGCCGACGGTGGAGAGCACGCTGCGGTCGACCGTCGTCGCCAAGGCGACACCGATCGTGAACGACGCGGTCGTGAAGAGCCACGACGTGATCTGGTGGGGCGAGCAGGGCTTCACCCCGTCGGTGCGCAAGGTGACGTACTCGGCGACGGACATGAAGGTGTACCCGTCGCTCTGCAAGCTGGGTTAGTACGGCTCGACGCGAGTGCGCAGCGAAGCGAGCTCGAGAAGCGATGCGTGGACGGCGGGCGGTGCAGCAACGATGCTGCCGCTCGCCAGCCACGCGTCGGGGTCGGCTTCCCAGTCGGTGACGACGCCCCCGGCTTCCCGCACCACGATCGCCGCCGCGGCGACGTCCCACGGACCGAGGCGCAGCTCGAAGAATCCGTCGAACACGCCTTCGGCGACCCAGCACAGGTCGAGGCTCGCGGCGCCGACCCGGCGGATGTCCTCGAAGCGGTGCAACGCCGGTTCGAACGTGCCGAGGAACTCGGGCAGCAGGTGCTTGCGCCGGAACGGGAAGCCGGTCGCGACGATCGCCTGATCCGGCCGGCGGCCGCTCACCGCGATGCGGCGCCCGTCGCGGAACGCCCCGCCACCCGCGGTCGCCCAGTAGGTGCGGCCGAGCGTGCCGTCGTAGCTCGGCAGCAGCGGCGCGTGCACGACGCCGACGACGGGCGTGCCGCGCGTCACGAGCCCGATGGACACGCCGACCGCGTCGAGGCCGTGGACGAAGTTCGCGGTGCCGTCGAGCGGGTCGACGAGCCATTCGGTCGCGGCCCGCTCGCCACCTTCCTCCTCACCGTGCACCGGGATGCCCGTGGTGCGCACCAGGATCTCGCGCACCGCGGCCTCGCTCGCGAGGTCGGCGGCGCTGACCCAGTCTCCGGGCGCCTTCTCGCGCACTTCGCGCGGCGCGCCGAAGTGCGCGGCGACGACCTCGCCCCCGGCCCGTGCGGCGGTGCGCGCCGCCGCGAGCAACGCGTCGAGGTCGAGATCGCTCATGCCACCGCCCGCTTCAGGATCTCGGCGAGCTCGGGTGTGCCGGCGGCCACGATGCGCCGGTGCGCGCCCGGCTCGGTCGTCACCAGCTCGCCGTCGTGCGCGTCGCAGACGGTCGCGCCGGCTTCGCGGCACGCCAGCAGCGCACCCAGGTAGTCCCACGGACGCATCGCGAAGTCGCTGTCGACGTGCGCGTCGATACCGCCGGCCGCGACTTCACACAGCGCCAGCGCGCCGCACGCGAAAGCGCGGTACTGCTTCCACGGCAGCGGCGGTACCGGCGGTCTCGCGATGCTGATCACCGAGTCCTCGACGCGCGTGACCGTGGATGCCCGCAGGCGGACGCCGTCGCGGAACGCGCCGCTGCCTCGCACTGCAGTCGTGCGCAACGCCGCGGCCTGGTTCACGACCAAGGAGCACAACAGGCCGTCGGCGTCGATCGCGGCGATGGACGTGGCCCAGTACGCGATGCCGCGCGAGCAGTTCGTGGAGCCGTCGACCGGATCGATGACGACGGTGACGCCCGCGCCGGCCCGCTCGTGCACACCGGACTCCTCACTCACGATCCGGACGGGCGCGCGCTCGAGCACCGCGCACGCCGCCGCGTCGGCCACGACGTCGAGCGCGTACTGCCCGGGTCGCTCGGTGCGGGCCCGGATGTCGGTGCGGGGGATCGCGGCGACCGCGTCGCGCACGGCCGCGGCCGCCCCGTCGAACAGTTCCAAGAGCTCGTCGGCTGTCACGCGAGCTTGACCACTTCCACGACCGCGTTGTAGTCGGGGACGCCGGAGATCGGATCGCGCCGGTTCGGTGCGAGCAGCACGTTCGCTTCGGGGAAGAACGCCTGCACATTGCCATCGCGCACGGGCGCGAGGTGCGCACGCGCCCGCATCTCCCCGTGCGGCGAGCGCACGAGCAGCGCGTCGCCCGGCCGGACGCCGATCGCAGCCGCATCGGCCTCCGAGAGCAGGAGCGCGTCGCGTGCCGCGCCCGTGAGCGGATCGACGTCCTTCCACACCATGGAGTTGAACTGCTTGCCGCGCCGGGTCGAGAGCAAGTACTTGCCGGGCGGCACGTCGACGACGTTCGGCACCACGACGCTGAACCGGGCGCGACCGTCCGCGGTCGGGAACACGCCGCCCGCGCACAGGCGCGCGCCTCCCACCTGGATCGCGTCACCCGTCTCGCGCAGCGTCTCGATCCCGGCGTACGCGGGCACGACGCGCGCGATCTCCTCGCGTATCGCCTGCGCGGTGTCACAGCCGATCGACGGGGCGCGGTCCGGGTCGACCCGGCGCGCGACGTCGAGGAAGATCGCGTATTCGCTGCGAGCCTCACCGACGCGTGGCCCGTCGAGCTCCGGGCTGAACGCGACCCGTCGCTCGGTGGTGGTCGACGTGCCGCCGCCTTCTTGTTCGTAGCGCGTCGCGGCCGGGAGCAACACCACGGTCTCACCCGGGTCGACCAGCATCTGGTGCGTGAGCACGATGTCCTGGTGGACCCGCAACGGCGTGCGCGCGAGCGCGGTGCGGGTGATGTCGGGTGCCGGGAGCACGTCGAGGAAGTTGCCGCCGCTCGACCAGAGCACCTCGATGTCGCCCCGGCGCGCGGCCTCGACCATCTCGGACGCGTCCAGGCCGCGGCTGGTGGGCACCGCGAACCCCCACTGCGCCGCCAGCGCGGCCGCATTCGACGGGTTGATCGCGAGTCCGCCCGGATACGCCGTCGCGTAGCAACCCATCTCGGCGCCGCCCTGCACACCGGAGTGCCCGCGGATGGGCATCAGCCCGGCGCCGGCGCGCCCGACATTGCCGCGCGCGAGCGCGAGGTTCACGATCGCCTTGACGTTGTCGACGCCGGTGACGTGCTGCGTGATCCCCATCGACCACACCAGGACGGCCGATCTCGCATCTGCGTACATCTGCGCGAAGCGCGTCATGTCGGCGCGGGTCGCGCCCGACGCGCCCTCCAGGTCGTCGAACGACTCCTCCTCGAGCTGGTCGAGGAGACTGTCGAAGCCGGTGGTGTGGGCGCGCACGAACTCCTTGTCGATGCCGCCGATCGCGAGCAGGACCTTCATCACGCCGTTCAGGAACGCGACGTCGCCACCGGTGTGGACACCGAAGAACTCGTCGGTGATCTTGGTGCCGAACATCGCGCTCTCGACGTTGGACGGAACCCAGTAGTGCTCGAGCCCCGGTTCGCGCAGCGGGTTGACGACCGCGACACCGCGCTCCCCGCTTCTTCGCGAGGTACAGGTACTTCATGAACACCGGTTGCGCGTTGGCGACGTCGGTGCCGAAGAGCACGATGAGATCGCTCTCGATGACGTCTCGGTAGTTGCACGTCGTGGCCGCGACCCCGAGCGTCTCCTTCAGCGCGTTCGTCGACGGCGCGTGGCACACGCGCGCCGCGTTGTCGACGTTGTTCGTGCCGATGAAGCGGGCCGCCTTCTGCGCCGCGTAGTACACCTCGTTGGTGATGCCGCGTGCGGTGAGATAGAGCCCGAGGCGGTTCGGCCCGGCCTCGCGGATCCGGGCCGCGACCAGGTCGAGTGCATCGTCCCACGACACGCGGCGGAAGCCACGATCGCCGCGGTGCCGCACCATCGGGTGCGCGAGACGTCCGAGCTCGCGCAGCTCGCGTCCGTTGTGCTTCGTCAGCGCGGCGACGTCCTGCAACGCGCCTTCGGGGATGGCCCGCGCGGTGTTGACCTTCAGCAGCTCGAGGCGCGTCGTGCAGAGGTGTACGCCGCTGATGGTCCAGTCGTGGAAGCCCGCGACGCCGAGCGCGCACCCATCGCACACACCCTTCGACAGGATGCGCCACGCCCACGGCAGGTTGCGCCGGTTCTCCCAGACGACCTTGCCGATGTCGGAGTAGTGATTGGGCTTCTGCTCGCCCACTCCGTTCGGCTTCCAGCCGACCCACAGGTCGCGCTGCAAGCGCTTCGGGCTGTGTACGAGGTCGTCGCCGCGTTTGCGCCGCTTGAAGACCATCGACGGTCAGCCGGCCGCGCTCGATGCGATCGGGGTGTGTGTACACGTTGAAGCGGTCGTCACGCAGGAAGCCGACGACCGTCTGACCGAAGCGTTCGGCGGCCGCGACCGCGAGGCTCGACGGCGCGGACACCGCGCACAGCACCGGGATGCCGGCGACCGCGGCCTTCTGGACGAGCTCGAACGACAGCCGGCCCGACACGAGGAGCACTTCACCCGCGAGCGGGAGCGACCCCTCGAGCAGCGCCGCGCCGATCAGCTTGTCGAGCGCGTTGTGCCGCCCGATGTCCTCGCGCACGGCGACGAGGTCACCGGACGCGGTGAAGCGGGCGGCCGCGTGCAGGCCACCCGTCTCGCCGAAGAGGCGCTGGTGCTCGGCGAGCCGCGCCGGCAGCGTCCGCACCACCGAAGCCGCGACAAGAGGGCCGGGTCCGACGGGATCGCACCGCACCTCGAGGTCGTCGAGCGCGGCCTTGCCGCAGATCCCGCAGGCGGAGTTGGCGAGGAACCGGCGTTCGCGGATCTCGGCGACGACGGGCCGGCGCAGCCGCAGCGTCACCACGTTGAAGAGCTGCTCGCCTTCGTCGCCGAGGCAATACGCGATGGTGTCGACGTCGCCCGGCGCGGCGATGAGCCCCTCGGTGCGGCAGAACCCGGCAGCCAGCTCGAAGTCGTTGCCCGGCGTGCGCATCGTCACCGCGAGCGCGCTCGCCGGCTCACCGGGTCCGTGCACGCGCAGCTCGAGCGGCTCCTCGGTGACGAGCTTGTCGGGTCGCGGGCGCGCCGACTCCGCACCGACCGCAAGCACTTGCACGGCGGTCACGGGCCGGCGAACCGGCGCGGCGGACGGATCGGACACCTTCATTGCCCGATGCTACGTGCCTGGTCTGCGGGGGTGTCGATGTCGTCGAACACGTGCGCGGGCGCGGCCGCGTGCCACACGTCTTCGGCGACCAGCTCGCACTCGGTCGGAGGCACCGCCTTGAACGACGCGTGCCCCGATGCTGCGGCGGCACGCAACCACACCTTCCCGTAGCGCGCGCACAAGAACTGCGCGCGCCCGTCGCGCGTCGGGATCACGGTGCCGGATCCCGGCCAGGCGGCGAGCAGCCGGAGCAGGGGCGGCTCGACGAACGGCATGTCGCACGCGAGCACGACCACGGCATCGACTTCCGAGTCGGATCCTCCTTCGAGCGCGCGCACGCCCGCGAGCACCGCGGCGAGGGGACCGCTTCCCGGCGGGTCCTCGCGGACGGCCGGCAACGAAGTAACGCCGGGACCGACCTCGAGCACCGGTGTGCACACTTGCGTGAGCACGCGCGCCGCGCGCGCCGCGAGCGTCTCGCCCCGCCACACGATCGACGCCTTGTCGGTACCCAGCCTTCGGCTGGCACCGCCCGTGAGCAGCAACGTGGGCCGGCGGGTCACGCAGTCCTGCCGTCACGCAGTCCTGCCAATCACGCAGTCCTGCCAATCACGCAGTCCTGATCGAGTACCCGACGACCATCCAACCGTTGGCGCGCTTCTCGAGCACGACCCGGTTCTGCACCATGCCCTCGTCGGTCGCCACCCGGGTCGCGACGATGGCGGTCTGTTGCGTCGACACGACGTCGTCGACGGTGATGGTCGCACCCAATCGACCCTGGCTCGCGGTGTTCGCGTACGCGGCGCGCTTCGCGCCGACGAACTGCTCGCGGCGCAGGCCGTCACGGAGCTCATCGCCCGACAGGTCGTACAGCAGGCTGAAGTCGAGCTGATCCCACGCGCCTTCGTAGGCGATCGCGACGTCGGCCGGCCCGGGTCCCTGTTCCTTCGCGAACGCGACCCACATCACCACGAGCAGGACCAGGATGATCCCGATGGCGATCGCGAGCGGCACGTCAGCCCGGCTTCGGAGCCGTGAACGCGCCGGAGATGTCGCGGCGAAGCTCGATGTCGAGGGCGGTCAACCCGCCCGCGTCGTGCGTCGTGAGCGCGGCACGCACGTTTCGCCAACGGATGTCGAGGTCCGGGTGGTGGTCGGCCCGCTCCGCGAAGAACCCGATGCGTACGACGAACGCGATCGCGTCGGGGAACGACGCGCACTCGAACGTGCGGACGATCTCGTCACCGGCGCGCTCCCATCCGGACAGGTCCGCGAGCGCGGCCGCGAGCTCCTGATCACTCAGCAGCGGGGGTCGGGCCATCTCCCCCATTCAACCGCATCTTTTCCGGACGACCGGACCGGGCAGGTCCGCAGGTCAGACTGGTCGCATGTCGATGGAGCTGCCCGAAGAAGCGTCGCCCGAGGCCGTCGAGCTCGATCGCGCCAACGGGCTGACGGTGCGCTGGGCCGACGGCACCTCGGCCCATTTCGGGTTGGTCGAGCTGCGAGTGAACTGCCCGTGTGCCGAGTGCCGGGGGAAGCGGGAGCAGGGCGCGCCGATCTGGCCGCGACCGGGCGCCCCCGAGCCCCTCGCCGCGGTTGGCGCGGAGCTGGTCGGGGCGTGGGGGCTCACCCTCCGCTGGAACGACGGCCATGACACCGGCATCTTCTCGTGGGGCCTCCTGCGCAACTGGGCGGGCGCGGGCGACGAGGGCGCCGGCGCGGGCGATCGCACCGACTGAGAGCGTGGCGCTATGCGGCGGAGTGCTGCTCGCGCCACCGGAATCGGTGGTGCACGAGCGCTTGCACGATCTCACCCGGTTGCGGGTAGGCGAAGTAGAAGCCCTGCCCGCGGTCGCAACCGAGGGAACGAACTTCGGAAAGCTGGCGCGGCGTGTCGATTCCTTGCGCAGTGACCGAGATGTCGAGGGCGTGCGCGAACGCAACCACCGCGGCGACGAACGAGGCGTCATCCGCGTTGGTGTCGAGGCCGGTGACGAACGAGCGGTCGATCTTGAGGGCCGAGATCGGGAGGTCGCGCAACATGCGCAACGAGCTGTGCTGTTCGCCGAAGTCGTCGACGCAGAGTTGGACGCCGAGTGTGTTGAGCTCGTGCAGGACCGGCGCGCACCGATCGCCGACATCCAGCAGCGCGGCTTCGGTCATTTCGAGGATGAGCAGGTGCGGGTCGAGGCCCGAACGCGACAGCGCCTGCGTCACCGCGCCGAGCAGGTCGTGGGCCACGAGCTGGCGCGCGGAGAGGTTGACCGCGATCGTGAGCGCCCGTTCACCGGCGGACTCACTGACCCACTGCGCGCCCTGGCGGCACGCGGCTTCGAGGACCGCGGCGCCGATCGGCACGATCAGACCGTTGTCCTCGGCGATGGCGAGGAACTTCGCCGGTGTCAGCACGCCGTACTCGGGGTGCTCCCAGCGCAACAACGCTTCGAACCCGGCGACCTCGCCGGGGTCGAACCCGACGATCGGCTGGTAGTAGACGCGGAACTGACCGCGGTCGACGGCCTCACGCATCGTCGCACGCAGTGCCGCTTCGTCGATCGTGGTTCCACCCGAAGCTGCGCATCACTTCCATTGTCCCGCTTCCTGGCTCGCCTCCTTGGTATTTCGGCATCGCGCCAGCTGACCTGAACGCTCGGGGGCCGCGGCCGGGCCGGTAACCTTCCCGGGATGACCTGCCCGGCGTGTGGGGCACCGGTACCCGAAGGTGCACGGTTCTGCCCCGAGTGCGGGCAGCGTCTCGTCGTCGCACCCGAAGAGCGCCGCCTCGTGACCGTCCTGATGGCCGACCTCGTCGGTTTCACGACGTTCGCCGAGACCGCGGACCCGGAGCAGGCGAAACGGCTGGTGGACCGCTGTTTCGAGCGGCTCGTCACCGACTTCGCGACCTTCGGCGGCCGGCTCGACAAGATCGTCGGGGACGAGATCGTGGCCCTGTTCGGCACGCCCGTCGCCCACGAGGACGACGCCGAGCGGGCGGTGCGGGCCGCGCTGCGCATGCACGAGACGCTCGCGCTCGTCGCCGAAGAGATCGGCGTGCCCGTGCAGATGCGGGTCGGCGTCAACACGGGTGAGGTCCTCGTGGGCGCGATGCGCGCCGGGGGCGAGTCCACGGTGATGGGCGACGTCGTGAACACCGCGCAGCGGCTGCAGACGATCGCGGAACCCGGCGAGGTGATCGTCGGCAGCCGACGCAGGCCGCGACACGTGAGTGCGTCGAGTACGAGGCGCTGGGGCTGTTGAGCGTCCGCGGCCGCGATGAGCCGGTGGAGGCGTACCGCGCCGTGCGCGCGTCCTCGCGCCGCCGGGGCGGCGGCGGGCCGGAGCCCGCGCGCCGATGCTCGGCCGCGACGACGAGATCGACACCTTGCGGCACGTGCTGCAGATGGCGACGGCCCGCAGCCGCGGGCAACTGGTGTTGCTCTACGGCGACGCGGGCGTGGGCAAGAGCCGGCTCGCGAACGAAGTCGCCCACATCGCGCGCGAGGAGCTCGGCGCGCGCGTGCTGTTCGGTCAGTGCGTGCCGTACGGCGACGCGAACGTCTTCGGCCCGGTTGCCGAGGCGTTGCGGAGCGTGTGCGGCATCGAAGGGCTCGCGGGTTCGAGCGAAGCGCGCTTGCGGGTCGTCGAGACCGTCAGTGCCACGCTCGGCTTCGACATCCGCGACCCCGCCGACGTGACCTTCGACTCCGAAGGCGCCGCGGGTGAGACCGAGCGGCTCGTCGAAGGCCTCATGTACGTCATGGAAGGCACGACGCGTCCGGGTGTCGACCCGACCCGCGCCCGCGAAGAAGGCATCCGCGCCGCACTCGCGTTCCTCGAAGCGTTGAGCGCCCGCACGCCGATCGTGCTCGGCCTCGCCGACCTGCACTGGGCCGACGAACCGGTGCTCGAGCTCGCCGACCGGCTGCTTGTCGCGGCTGCGCAACGCGCCGCTCGTGCTGCTCGCCACCGCGCGGCCCGGCTTCGACCAACGCTGGTCACCGGAGTCGGCGCGCCACAACGCGCTCGTGCTCCACCTCGACCCGCTCGACCGCGCGGCCACCGCGCAGCTCGTGCACGCGCTGTTCGAGGGCTGCGCCGACGACGAGACTGGTCGACACCCTGCTGGAACGCAGCGGTGGCAACCCGTTCTTCGTCGAGGAACTGGTCGCGTACGTCCAGGACGCGCGAGCGCTCGGGCGCGGCGCCCACGGAAGGCCTGCGCGATCTCCCGGCGACGCTGCACGGCCTCGTCGCGGCCCGGCTCGACGCGCTGGAACCGGCCGAGCGCTCGCTGCTCGAGGACTGCGCGGTCGTCGGGGGCGGCGGCCCGATCGGCGCCGCGTTCGCGCTCGCGGGCCGCGAAGATGCGCCCCGGCTGCTCGAGCGCCTCGCGGAACGCGATCTCGTCGTCGTCGACGGCGACGAATTCCACTTCAAGTCCGAGCTGATCCGCGAGATCGCGTACGGCACGCTCACCAAGGCCGAGCGCGCCCGGCGTCACGCGCACTTGGCGCCGCTGCTCGAAGCGCGCGGCGACGTCGCGGTCGGGCAGGTCGCGAACCACCTCGCGACCGCGGCAGAGCTGGTCGCGGAGCTCGGCCCGGTGCCGGGCGTCGACGACGACATCCGCGAGCGCGCGGTCGCGGCGCTCACCCGCGCCGCGCGCCAGGCCGAAGAGGTCGAGTCCTGGGTCGTGTCCGGCCACCACCACGACCGCACGCTCGGGCTCCTTCCCGACGATCCGTGCGAGCAGCGCTGGACCGCGTTGCTCGGACGCGGACGCACGCGGCTGAGCACAGCGCGCGCTCGCCGACGGCCGGGACGACGCGCTCATCGTGCTCGAAGAGTCGCGCGAAGCCGAGAACATCCGCTTCGAGGCCGCCGCGCTCACGCTGATCGGCGAGCTGCACGCCGCGAACGGCGACTACAACGACGCCGAAGCGACGCTGTCGGAAGCGGTCCAGAAGTGGCGCGAGGCGGGCGACGGTTCGGGCGTCGCCAACGCTCTGCGCGAGCTCGGAATGTCGCACCTCTTCCGCGGCGAGCTCAACGAAGCCGACGCGCTGATCTCCGAAGCGCTGGCCGCGTATCGCAACGAAGGCAATCGGCGCGGTGAAGCGTGGGCGTTGCAGAACGTGGCGTGGATCTCGTTCTCACGCGGCGACGCCGGCACCGCGGAGCACCGGCTGCAGGAGAGCGCCGGAGCTGTTCGGCGAGCTCGGCGACTGGGGTGGGCTCGGCTGGGCGTTCGGGCTCCTCGCGTTCGTGCGGTACATGCAGGGCCGGCTCGACGAAGCGGCCGAGCTCGCGGAACAGATCGCGGTCGAAGGCCTCGCGTCCGGCAACACCTGGGCGGTCGGCATGATGGACGTGCTGCTCGCCGACATCGCGCTCTGGCGCGGCCGTAGCGAGGACGCCGTGCGCGAAGGGCGCGCCGCGGTGCAGCGGTTCCAGGAGATCGGCGACCGTTGGGGCGAGACCCAGGCGAGCGCGCCCGTCATCCGTGCGCTGGCCGAGCTGGGTCAGCGGGAAGCATCCGAAGCCTGCCTCCAACGGCTGCGCGAGATCGTGCCGCTCCTGCCGTCCGAAGGCATGCAGCGCGTACCCGACATCGTGCAGAGCAACGTCTTGCTCCAGTACGGCGATCCCGAAGCGGCCGCGGCCTTGCTCGGCGACCCCGACCTCGGCGACATGGAGATCGGCAGCACCGACCTCTCCGCCGCTTACGGCCTCATGCTCCTGCAGATGGGCCGGGCCGAGGAGGCCATCGCGGTGTTCGAGCCCGCGTACGTCGCCGCGGAGTTCGACGGTGTCGCGATGAACATGGGCAGCCGGCTCGCCCTCGCGTACGCGGTGCAGTGTGAACCCGACGATGCGCTGCGCGTCATCGCCGAGCTCCGGGAACGCGCGGGCGGGACGTACCACGACCGGCTCGTCGCGCTCTGGGCCGAAGCCGCCGCGCGCCACCAGACCGGCGCGGATCCGCGCGCCGCGGTCGACGCCGCGCACGCGATCGCGACCATGACCGACGCACCGCTCGAGCACGCGATCGCCGCCCATGTACGCGCACACGTGCTCGAGGCGATCGGTGCGCCCGACGCGGCAGAGGCGCGCGCCGACGCGAACCGTCAGCTCGACGCGCTCGACATCACCGGCTCGGGCTGGAGCACCATCTTCCGTCTCGCCTTGTGACGCCGGGCGAGACCGACGAGCGCATCATGCACCCTTGCGCGCGTCGGACGTGGGATGTCACTCGGCTTGGAGCAGCGCCGCGGTCGAGAGGCGGCGCGCGCGACGCGCCGGGACGATGCGCGGCGATGTTCGCCACCGCGACGAGCGCCAAGGCCAGGCCGAGGAGCAGCACGATCGGAATCGCCGGATCCGGGATCGCGCCGATCCGCGGACGAACGCTCGGAAGACGAACGAACCGGCGACGACGCCGATCGGGATGCCGAACACCAGCGGGAGCACCGTCAAGACCGTCGCCTGCCAGTGCACGGTCCGTGCGACCCACCGCCGATCGGCCCCGAGCGCGCGGAACACCGCGACATCGTGGCGGCGACCCTGGATCGAGACGATCAGCGCGTGGACGATCGTCAGCATCGCGAGCACCCCGAGCAGCACCGCGAGGACGGCGGGGATGTTGCGGACGCGCGCGACGTTGACGATCACGCCCGGCGTGCTCTCCTGGCCCGCGGTCTGGCCCAAGCCCTTGGCGATCGCGCGCGCCGCGCCTGGTGGCGCGTCCGGCCGCAGCGTGATCGCGGCCAGCGCGGCGTCGGGGTGCGGCTCGAGCGCGATCAGCACCGGGTTGCGTCATGAGCACGCCGGTGCCGACGCCGTCGTTGCCGGCGACCGTCGGCAACACCGCGACGCCGACGATGCGAACGTTCCGCCGCGCGGCCGAGCCGGCGAGCGCGAGCTTGTCACCGACCTGCACGTGGAGATCACGCGCGGTGACGGCGCCGATCGCGGCTTCGTCCGGGCTCTCCGGCAACCGGCCACTCAGCACGCGAGGGGCGAGGTCGCCGCGGACGCGATCCATGCCCGTCAGTTGCACCGTTGCGCCACCCGCGCGCCGACGCCGCGGTCACGATCATGAGCCCGTCGATGTCGCGATTGCCTTCGAGGCCCTTGCGCAAGTCGCGCGCGCTGAGGTCGGAGTTGTCGCCGACCCCGAACGTGTAGTTGCTCCCGAAACGGCCGCGGTCGGTCACCAACCGGTCGAGGCTGACCGCGAACGCGGTCGCGCCGACGAGCCCCGCCACGATCAGCGCCATCGCCACGACGGTCCCGATCGACGCGCCCGCCGATCCGTCGCGCCGGGTCGAGCGCGAAATTCGTGCCGGTCGCCGCGGCCGGAGTGGGTGCACCGCGTGTGATGGTCTGACTCGAACGGGACCGGACGTGTCGTGCCTGCAGCCGGCGGCTCGACACGAACCCGATCCCGACCCACGCGAGCAGCCCCAGCACGAGAAGCACCGCGCCGGTGATCAGCACACCCGCGTCGACGCGGATGCCGGGATGCGGCTCGATCGCGCGCACGAACCCGGTCGGGAACACATTCGACGCGAGCACCGCCCCCACCACGCCGAGCCCGACGCCGGCGACGGCCGGCACCGCCGCGCGCAGGATGGTCTCGGCCGCGAGCTGACGGGTCGAGTAGCCGAGCGCGGCCAGCGGTTCACGTTCGGTCTCGACCACCCGGGCGTGCCGGCTCAGGAGTTGGCCGAGCACCACCACGGCCGCGATCGCGGCGACCAGAGCCATGATCCACACGCCGCGGGCCTGCGCCTCGACGCCGTTGCGCACCTCGGTCCCGACGACCTGCCCGCGGTCGACGCTGAGCGTGCGGCCGTCGGGCAGGCGGTCGAGCGCGGCGCGGAACTGCGCACGAGTCACGCCGGGGTCGAGCCGCACCGACATCAGCGTCGTGACGATGCCGACGTCTTCGTGCAGCAATCCCGGCGAGAACACCACGAGATCGAAGTCGTCGGTGCTCGTTGTCTGGACGATGCCGACGAGTGTCGCCGTGAACGCCGGGCCGTTCGGATCGGGCCCGAAACCGCGGCCGTGGTCGCCCTGCACCTGGGTCCAGCTGATCGCGCGGAACTTGTCGCCGACGTGCGCGTCGTGCGCCCTTACGAACGACCGGTCGGCGACGAACTCGTGCGGCCGGTCGGGGTTCGCGGCGCGACCGGAAACGAGCCGCGATGACAGCGGACGATTGCCGATGAAGGCGATCGCGTCTTCGGACGGGCCGCGCTTCGGATCGAGGAGACCGGCGAACGCGAACGTCATCGCGTCGACCGACGCGACGCCGGGCACCGCCGCGACCTCGGCGGTCCGCGGGCGCCCGGACGCCTGCTGGACCGCGGCGTCGACGTCACCGCCGACCGCGGCGGTGAACGCGTCGGGTGCGGAACCGGTGCGGCGGGCGCCCGCGGCGAGCGTCAGCACCGCGCCGGTCACGAGCCCGACGATGACGGCAACCACGACCGCCGCCCACCACCTGCGCCGCAACGCAGCGCGGACTCGCGACCCGACCGCCCTCACGCGGTCATTCAGCCCGAGTTCCGGGCCCGTGTCCACCGCACTGGCCTCCACCCGCAGGGGTGCCAGCACCACCTCACCCCGTCAGACGACGGCGCGGGCGGACTCCGTGTCGAGGTAGAGCGTGGCGTGGTCCTGGCGGCGCAGGATCGTTGCGGGGCAGGCGGTCGACACCGGATCCTCGAGCGTGGCGCGCACCGGCGCGGCCTTGCGCGCCTCGGGCACGATCACGAGGAGCCGGGCGGCGGCGAGCGAGCGCGGGGATCGTCACCGTGATCGCGTGGGTGGGGACGTCGTCGATCGTGGCGAAGTGGCCCTCCCCCACCTGTTGACGACGCGACGCGGTGTCGAGCGCGATCACCTTCACGGCCTCGGGATCGTCGAAGTCGGCGACCGGTGGGTCGTTGAACGCGAGATGACCGTTCTCCCCGATGCCCGCGCAGCAGAGGTCGAGCGGATGTGCCGCGAGCAGATCGGCGTAGCGGCGGGCTTCGGCCTCGGGTTCGTTCGTGCCGTCGAGGTAGTGGAACTCGCGCAGCGGGAGGTGGGCGGCGACGCGCTCGCGCATGTAGCGCTGGAAGCTGGCGGGATGCGTCGCGGGCAGGCCCGCGTACTCGTCCATGTGGAACGCGGTGACACGCGACCAGTCGATGTCGGTACGCGTCGCGAGGTCGGCGAGGAACTCGAGCTGCGAGTTGCCGGTGGCGAGCATCACGTTGGCGGCACCGCGCGCGTCGATCGCGGCGCGGATCGCGAGGATCGCGTCGGTTGCCGCGGCCGCCGCGAGCTGCCGGACGTCGTCGTAGACGCGGACGTCGAGCCGATCGCGCGCGAAGCGATTCACGCGAATTGGGGAAGCCACGCCTTGGTGGCGTCGATCAGCTCGTCGGTCATCTGCACGAGATGGTCGAAGTCGGTGCGGCCCGCGAGCGGATCGAGGAGCATCGCTTCCACGACCTTCTCGCGGTCACCGGTGAGCGCGGCCTCCACCGTCGCTTCCTGGCTCGCGCTGATGCGACGCAGCCACTCCGCGAGCACCGGCGGTGCGGTTGCCGGCGTCGCGCCCGTGCAGCCCGTCGCCGTCGGCCGTCACCATCGACTCGACCACGGGGCCCTCCGGCAGGTCGGGGCACTGGCCGGTGTTGGGGAGGTTCAGCGGGAAGTGCCGCGTCTTGTCGCGCAGGAACGCGTCGATGAGTGGCGCGACGATCTCGCCGGACGGCATCTTCGGCACCTCGGTGGCCGCGCGGAGCTCCGCGAACTCCGCCTTGTAGTAGTCCTGCCAGGCCTCGCGATCCGCGATCGACGTGAGCCCGACACCCCATCGCCGGCCCCAGTCGGACTCCTCGGTGAGGAAACCGGGGAAGAACTCGACGAGGTGCCGGTCGCCTGCGGCCGGCAGCACGCCGAAGCGCTCGAACAGCTCGAACTTCACCCGGTTCGACGCGAGCAGGTCCCGCTTCTTGAACTGGCCGCCGAAGCTGTGCTGCTCGTGCCCGAGCCCTTCGGGGAGGTGCACCGGTTCGTCGCCGCGCCCATCGGCATCCGCGAGCAGCGCGCGCAGGAGCTCGAAGCCGTCGTCGGTGCCGACCTTCATGCCCGTGATCACCGGCAGGTGGTTGACGCCGGTGACGGTCAGGTCGAAAGCCCGGAAGTCGGCGTCGAGCAGCTGCGACAGCGTGAACTGCGCCATCGTCACCTCATGGCACAGGCCGACGGTCGCGATCTCGGTCTCGCGCGTGCACCGCGCGGCACAACGTCGTCATCGGGTTGGTGATGTTGAGCAGCCAGGCGTCCGGGCAGACGTCCTCCATGTCGCGCGCGATGCCGACCATCACGGGGATGTTGCGCAGCGCCCGGCTGATGCCGCCCGGGCCGACGGTGTCGCCCACCGACTGCTTGATGCCGTGGCGTTCGGGCACCCCGAGGTCGTGGGTCATGCTCGCGAACCCGCCGGTCGAGATGCACACCACGACGTAGTCGGCACCTTCGAGCGCGCCCCGCTGGTCGGTGGTGGACGACACCGACATGCCGTTGCCCGCGTGCGCCACGAGCGACCGCGCGAACTCCGCCATGTCGGCGAGCGGCTCCGGCGCGATGTCCTGGAGCACGATCTCGGCCTCCGCCAGCGACGCCGTGTTCACGAGGTCGCAGAACAGCTTCGGCACCCACTGGAAGCTGCCGCCTCCGATCACCACGATGCGCGGGGGCATCCGTTCTCCTTCTTCGTCGGATTCCGGCTTCGTGCCGGCGTTCGGCACATCGGACGGTGCATTAGGGGAACTGCGGCAACCAGCGCGCGGTCGCTCCGATGAGCTCGCCGGTCATGGTGACGACGTCGTCGTAGGCGAGTGCGCTGCACATCGGATCGAGCAACATCGCCTCGAGCGCGAGCGTGCGGTCGCCGGTGAGCGCGGCCTCCACCGTCAGCTCCTGAGATGCGTGCACGCGGCGCAGCCACTCCCCCATCACGCCCGGCACGGTGGTGCGGTCACGTCCCCGCACACCGGCACCGTCGACCGTGCCCATGATCTCGACGACGGCGCCGTCCGGGAGGTTGGTGACGTTGCCCGCGTTGGGGATGTTGACCGGCAGACGCCGCGCCTTCCCGGTGACGATCGCATCGACGAGCGGCGCGACCAGTTCGCCCGACGGCCACGGCGGCACCTCGGGCGCAGTCGCGGATCGACTCGTAGTTGGCGACGTCGGCGTCGGCATCCGCCATGTGCTTGGCCAGTCGGTACACGTGCACCTTCCACGCCTGACCGAAATCGGTGCGGGCGTGCACGAAGCCGGGCACGAACTCGGTGGCGTGGTGATCGCCGGAGCACGCGAACACACCGAAGCGACGGAACAACTCCATGCGGACGGCGTTGTTCGCGAGCACGTCACCCTTGGTCCAGGTCGCGCCGGCCCGGATCCACTCCATGCGGTCGGGCGGGTCCATCCACAGACCCGTCGCCTGCACGCCGTCGACATCGTCGAGGAGCGCGCGCAGGCGAGCGAAGGCATCCTCGCCGCGCACTGTCATCGAGGTCGCCAGCGGGAAGTGGTTCACGCCGCCGAGGACCGCGTCGATGTCGTGCATGCCGGAGTCGAACAAGAGGCTGAGCGCGAAGGTGGTGGACACCCACTCGTTGCACAGCCCGATGGTGCGGCAACCGGTCTCCCGCGTCACCGCGCGGCACAGCGTGGTGAGCGGGTTGGTGACATTGAGGAGGAGCGCGTCGGGTGCGACGTCCTCGACGTCGCGCGCGATGTCGAGGAGCACCGGGATGCTGCGCAGCGCCCGGCTCACCCCGCCGGGGCCGACGCTGTCGCCGATCGGCTGGACGACGCCGAAGCGCTCGGGGATCTCGAGGTCGTGGCGCATGCTGTCGAAACCGCCGACCGAGAAGGCGGACACGACGAAGTCGGCATCCGCCAGCGCCTTGCGGCGGTCGGGCTCCGCCCGCACCGTCATCGCGATGTCGCGCCCGCGTGCGATCTCGGTGCCGAGCTCGGCCATCAGCGTGGCCCGATCGTGATCGAGATCGTGGAGGACGAGCTCGGTCGCGTGCAACGACTCCGTGTTCGCGAAGTCGGTGAGCAGGCTGGGTGACCAGTGGTAGCTCCCGCCACCGACGATGACGACGCGTGGTGTCACGCGGCGAAGGTTAACGAGCCATCGTGACTCCAGGCGACGAGGCGCGACGACTCAGGCGACGAGGCCGAGCCGGCGCGCGGTCGCCGCGGCTTCCCCGCGATTGGCCACCTGCAGCTTGGCGAGGATGTTCGAGACGTGCACGCTCGCCGTCTTGGTCGAGATGAACAGCACTTCGCCGATCTGCCGGTTGGTGCGGCCTTCGGAGAGCAGCTCGAGAACCTCGCGCTCGTGGGCCGTGAGCCCCGCCTGCTCGGCGGGCGTCGCGGGCACCGAGCGCGACACCGAGATCCAGGTTGTGGGCGCGCGGCGAGCGCGGCCGTACGCCCGCACAACCATGCGAACCCCATGCGCGTCGCCATCGCGTCGGCGTCCTGCAACGCGGCTTCGGCGGCGGCGCGGTCCCCGGCTGCGAGGTGCGCTTCGGCCTGCCGGAGGCGCGCGTAGGCAGTGTGCGGGAACGCGACCGGCGCGGTCCCGACGCGTCCGCGACCGCCTTCCAGCGGTCGGGATCCTCCCGATGCTGCTCGGCCTCGAGCTGGGCCTGGATCAGCGCCACGTCGCTCGGAAGACCGCCGCTCCATCGGCTTTCGGCGATCCAGCGCTCCAGCGCGTCAGCGAATTCGGCCGCGGTGCCGGCGTCGGGCGCGACCGACGCGCGCCAAACTCATGAGCATCGGGCCGCAGTCCGAGCAGGCACTGAGCACGAACGTCGACGCGATCTCATGCCGGGCGATCTCGAGCGCGCCGTCCGCGTCACCCGACCAGGCGTGGATTCGAGCGTCGATCAGCGCGTACTCGAGCTGCCAGGCGGTGTCATCGTTCGGCGCGCGGAGTCCACGGGCCAGCGCGAGATGTTCGCGTGCGTCGTCGTAACGGCCGAGGCCGGCATACACGGTCGCGTAGCTGAGCCGCGAGCGCATGCGGTCGAGACCCTCCACATCGATCGCATCCGCCTCGCGGATCTGCTCCTCCGTCTCGTCCCACCGCCCGAGCTCGTAGAGCGATTCGGCGGCGTTGAAGCGCAGGAACCCTCCGCACGTGCGGTCGAGCCCGTGCCGCCGCGCGATCTCCGCGCCCTCGAGGGACAGCTGCAGTGCGGCTTCCCATTGCCCGGAAGATTGCAGGTTTGCGCCGAGGTTCACCGCCGCGCGCGCGACGTCGTCCCACGAGCCGGTCTCGAGCGCGATGGCGCGTGCCCGCTCGAGCTCGACCCGGCCGTCCTCGAAACGACCGATGCCGCCGAGCGACGTGCCGAGGGTGTTGCACGCGTGCCCTTCTTCGACGCGCGCACCCAGCTGCTGCGCGACGTCGATGGCCTGCCAGCAGATGTCGATCGACTCCGTGTTGCGGCCGGCGAGCATCAACTGCTGACCGAGTGTGGCGAGCACGCGCGCTCGTTCCACCGTCGGGGGGACGGGCGGGATGAGGTCGACGGCCTTGAAGTTCTCGACGAGGTACTCGTCGGCCGGCCGGTTGACCTGCCAGAGGTACCGGCCGAGCCGCTCGTGGGCGAGGCCGGCTTCGATCGGATCGGCTTCGGGGTCGACCTCGTCGACGGCCTGCCGGATGTACGCGACCACGCGGTCGAAGCGGCCCGACATCTGGGCGAAGTCGCCCGCGTGGCGCAGCAGCCGGACATGGCTCATCCCCGTCGAGCGCGGGCGCATCGGCGACCTGACCCCACAACGCCAGCGCAGCTTCCGTGTGCTGGAGCGCTTCCGGATACGCGTACATCTGCTCGGCCGAGCGCGCGGCTTCGAGCGTGGCCGGCAACGCGCGGCGCTGGTCGTGGGCCGAAGTCCAGTGGCACACGAGCTCGCTCGCCAGTTCCGTCGCGTCACCGTCGAACCAGTCGGGTTCGCGCTCGAGCTGCTCGGCGATCGCAACGTGGAGGCGCACGCGCTCGCTCGGGAGAAGATCTTCGTAGATCGCTTCGTACACGAGCGCGTGCCGGAACCGGTATGCGAGGCCGTCGGGCTCGGCGATGAGCACCTGGTGCGCGACCGCGTCGCGGAGGCCCTCGTTCAACTCGGCTTCGGGGATGTCGGCGACCGCGGTCACGAGTCGGTAGTCGGCGGAACGGCCGATGACCGACAGGACCCGCAGCGCGCGCTGCGCCGGTTCCGAGAGCGCGTCGACGCGCGCGAGCACGATGTCGCGCAAGGACTCGGGCAGCGTGTCGGCGCAGAGCTCCTCCGCCGCGAGGAGCTCCTCTGCGAAGAACGCGTTGCCGTCCGAGCGGTCGAACGTGCGCGCAACGAGATCCGGCTCCGGAACATCGCCCCGGATCGCGGCGATCAGCTCCGCGATCTCGTCGCGGTCGAGGCGGGGCAGATCGACGCGCGTGACCGCACCCGAGCGCTCGAGCTCGGCGAGCACCGGCCGCAGCGGGTGCCGCCGGTGCAGGTCATCGCTACGGAACGTGCCGACGACCAGCACGCGCGCGTCACGCAGGTTGCGGGCGAGGAACACGAGGAAGTCACGCGTGGAGTGATCGGCCCAGTGCAGGTCCTCGAGGAGCAGCAGCGTCGGGATGCGGTCGCCGAGGCGAATGATCGTGCCGAGCAGGTGCTCGAACAGCGCCGCCCCGCCGTCGCCGGCGTCGTCGCCGCGGTGGTCCAACTCGGGGAGAAGCCGGGCCAGCGCGGGTTCGGCGTCGCCGACGACGGCGGCTTGGAGCGCGGGATCGAGGTGCCGGTGCGCGTCGCGCAGCGCCTGCACGATCGGCCCGAAGGGCAGCGCCCGGTGCACGAACTCCATGCACGAGCCCGAGGCGACCAGGCCACCGGCTTCCCGCACCCGGGCGGCGAGCTCGGCGACGAGCCGGGTCTTGCCGACGCCGGCTTCGCCGCCGATCAGGTAGGTGGACGCGCGCTCTTCGCTCGCCGCGGCCTTGAAGGCTGCGACGAGCACATCGAGCTCGGATTGCCGGCCGATGAGCCGGGGGCTCGAGACGCGCGTTGCCACGCCGTCGATTGTGCCAACTCCTCAGTGCTCGGCGGACCGGTTTTGCCGTCGGGCGGCGCGGCGCAGGCGCCGGGCCTCCCGGCCGCCGTGGCCGTCGCGGCGGGCCTGGGTGAGGCGGGCCTGGGCGAGTTGGTCGATTGCGAGGGGGTTGTAGCCGTACATGGTGCGCTCCTGGGTGTGTTCCATCACCCAAGATCCGCCTAAGGCCCCTCCGCCCACATCGGGAGGCTGCCCTATTTCGCAAACGCCCCTTCGAGGAACATCTCGACTTCCGTGCCGTGCCACCGGTGCTCGCCCGCGAACACGTCGTGGACCAGGGCCGATGCCGGCGCGCCGAGCCGTTCGTAGAGCGGCCGGAGCGCGGCGACGGAGGTGCTCGCGGCCGCCACCGGGAAGATCTGATCCTCGGTCCCGGTCTCGACGAGCAGCGGGCGGGGCGCGACCAGGGCCGCGAGGTCGACGTGCTCCAGCGACCCGAGCATCCCCGGCGAGCACCTGCGAGCCGCACATGTTCCAAGGCACGCGTGTGTGCGGCCTGCCAGGACGAGAAGTAGCCGGACACGACGGCCGCCGCGACCCGGTCGTCGAGCGCGGCGAGGAACAGCGTGCACGTCCCGCCGTAGGAGAGGCCGGCGGCCGCGATGCGAGGTCGGGTCGACGAGCGGGTGCGCGGCGAGCACGTCGAGGGCCCGGCCCAGGTCCCACACGTTGCGCTCGAGCGGCACGACGCCGGCCATCGTGGCGCACACCAGGTTCCAGTCGCAGTGGTACTTGTCGTCGGGCATGAAGTCGGCCCGCTCCCCGAAGCCGCGGAGGTCCGGGGCCAGCACCACGTAGCCGGCCGCAGCGCGAGCTGATCGGCGTAGTCGTCGCCCGCACCGCCCGGCACGACCCCGCACACGAGATCCTTGCCCGGCCCGTGCCCGTGGATCGCGAGCACGGCCGGTCCGGCCGCGTCGCGCGCATGCGGCACGAGCAGGTAGGCGGGCACCGACATCGTGCGTTCGGTGTCGAAGACGATGCGGTCGCGCCGGTACGCGCCGCAGTCCACCGAGTCGGTCGTCTCCACGTCGAGCGGGACGGGATCGGGCGCGGGGCCGAGCAGCGCGGCACCGCGCGCGCCTGGCCACCCGCCACTGCTCGAAGCCCTCCGGCGTCGTCCGGAAGGGGATCGGCCGGCGCGATCGTGTCGAGCTGCAGCCGCCAGTACGCCCAGTCGGAGAAGTTGCGGCGGCGGGTCACGCGGCCGCGTCGAGCGCCCAGGTGAGCCCACCGGCGAGATGACGCAGGTACGCAGGGGACTCCCACGCACTGGGGAAGTGACCGAGGCTCGTCGAGAACACCGCGCCCGCGCCCTCGCGGAAGCACCACGCGAGCGGGTAGCCGAAGGCCGGCGGCCGGGCGCCAGCGACCGCGAGATCGAGCTCGCCGTCGCGCACACGGAGGAGCACCTGTGCGTCCGGGCGCAGGTCGCGGAACTGGTACACCTCGTCGTGCCACTGCCATAAGTCGCCGAGGTGCGCGCACGACGGATGCGTGACGTCACACACCTCCACGGTGAACGTCTGTGTCCACGGGTGACCGTCGAAACGCGCGCCGACGAGCGCGCCGTAGTCGTGCCAGCCGTAGCAGGAGTCGGTTGCGGAGTGGATCGACAACACCGACACGTCGCCCCGCCGGACGCGATCGAGGATCGTCGAACGCTGCGCCACGCTCCACGGCGTCTCGCCGATCGTGAACAGCGCGAGCGCACGCGCTTCGCTGCAGCTCGCCGCGCCGCGAGCGCGCGTACGTCGTCGACCCGCTGCGGCGTCAACCCGTGCATCTCGGCGATCTGCGCGACACCCGACCGCAGCCTGATCGAGCACCCCGTGCACGCCCGCCGGCCCGTCGACGTACGGCGCGACCTGCGTGACGAAGAGCAACGTGGAGCCCATGACGCGCACGGTAGTGCCTGGCTGTTCAGCGCACCGCTGAGGGTGCGCGCAACGCGGGGATCTCGGCGCCGCAGTGCTGCGACGCGAACGCCAGCGCGGCAACGGCGCGCGGCGCCGTCGGCGGACCGGTGGAGGTGCGCGCGGCCGCGAACTCGCACCGAACGAAGCCACCCATGGGTCCGGGACCCACCGAGAGCATCGCGTCCGCGGTGTCGTCCGCGCCCGCGAGCGCATAACCGTGTTCGTCGCCGCGCAGCGCCAGCCAGCGACTCTCGGTCCAGGTTGCCGCCGTCGGTGTCCAGGTCGCGCCGGACCGCTTCGCATCCGCGGCGCCGACCACGAGACCTTCGAGCGCTTCGGCGCGCACCGCGCCGCCGTCACCGGCGATCACGACGTGGTGCAGCAGATCCAAGGGCAGGTCCGGGAGCGCGGAACGCGTGTAGTGCAGCCCTGCGCCGAAGCGTGGGTTGCACTCGGTCGCGACCCAGCCGTCGGCCGACAGGATCCCGTCGATCGTGAACGCGCCGCGGAAGTCGACCCGCGCGCGCAACACCTCGCCGAGCCGCCGCGCCGCGTCGCGCATGCCGGCCCGATCGGCCGCGGGCGGGTCCCAGAACGTGGCGGCACCCGCGAAGCGCAATCGGGGAGCGCGCCCGCTGCGCAGCGTCATCAGCTCGACGGGCCGGAACGCGGCGACACCGTCTTCGGTGACGAGACCGTGGATGCTGCACGGGATGCCCTCGACGAATCGGGCGACGCGGACGCCGCGCGCAACGCGGCGTGAGGTGCGCGGCTGCCTCGGCCGCATCGGCCGCGTCGTCGGGCTGGACCCAACGCACGTAGGCGCCGCCGCCGTTGAAGCCGTCGCGCGCCGTCGCCGGCCCACACGGTGCCCGCGCCGGCATCGAGGCGGGCCGCGGCCGCGGCGAGGGCGCCGGGATCGGCCGCGACGATCTCGAAGGGCGGTGTCGGGATCGCGGCCGCGGCGAGCAGTTCGTCCACGGCGGTCTTGTCCTCGAGCGCAACCCATTCGGGCCGGCGACCGCCGTACGCCGGACGCCCGGAAACCTCGTACACCGCCGAGAACGGCGGTGCGAGCAGGAGCGCCTCTCCGTGCGGGTCGAAGCGGGCCAGCGCATCGAAGAACGGTGCCGGCAAATCGGCGAAGAGCCGTTCCTCGGCGCGCATCGATGCGGGCACGTCGGCTGCCGGGGGCAGAGCCCATTGCACGACGTCCGCGTCGGCAGGTGATGGCAGCGCGCCCGTCCCGCGTCCCGGCGCCGAGCACCAGACAACGCCGCGCGCCGAGTCGCGCGGAGGCTCGCGAACGCGACCGGTTGCGCCCGCAACCGGCCCGCCCGCCAAGACGACGAGTCGACCGGCGAATGCCGACGCGAGGACCTCGCGCAACTCGTCTTCGCGCGGCGCCGGGATTTGCCGCTCCATCCCACGAGCGTAGAAGTGCGCCGGCGTAGCCGCGCCGATTTTGCTCACTCCTCGGTGATGCCGTAGTGCGCGACGTACGGCGGCGAACGTGGCGCGCACGTGGTCCTCGTCGAGACCGACGATCGGCGAACGAGTACGTGTGCGCGCCGTGCTTGCCCTTCGGCTTGGCGGCGAGGTAGTCGGTGATCGCCCGGTCGTGGCCGGCCGGGCCAGTCGTAGCCGAGCTGGTCGTAGACGCGGTGCAACGTCGCCGACCGGGTCGGCCATGAGGTCGAGGAAGTGCGTGTCGACGATCTGGTCGTCGGGAACGGTGCCGTCGGTCGCGCTGCGCGATCACCTGCTCGAGGAACAGCTGGTACGTCATCTCCATCATCGGGCCGAGCGCGGCGACGTCGACGTGCGTCGCTGCGCATGAAGCGCAGCACCGCGAGCAGGCTCACGAGCGACGCGATGAACCGGCGCGGGTCGCGGTGCGTGTGGATGACGCGCGCGTCCGGATACTCCGCGAACAGCTGCGGCGAGCGTCGACAGGTGCCCGGGCGACTTCAGCAGCCACGCGGCGCGGTGCGCCTCGTCCGCGATCCGTGCGATCTGGAACGTCTGCAGCATCCGGCGGTGCAGGCGGTACACGCGCCCGAGCGTCTCGAGGTGCTCGAGCTGCCAGCCGGTGAAGCTCGGCGTGTCGTAGAGCATCGACCAGTACGGCCCGGCGAAGTCGTACAGCAGAGGAAGTGCACGCACTCGCACGGCAGGTCGCTCGCGAGCTCGTGCATCGTCATGAACTCGGGATGGATGTCGGCCCAGAACTCCTGCTCGCACTCCGCGAGCTCGAGCCGCCGGCGCGTCGGTCGCGGCGTCGCCCGTCGGCGACCGGCAGCGGATGCAGCGCCTCCCACGCGAACGGCGTGCGCAGACTGCGGGTCGAGCGCGAGGAGCTCGAGCAGGATCGTCGTGCCCGTGCGGGGCGGCCCGACGACGAACAGCGGCGCGTCGATCGGCTCGCGCGGATCGCGGGCGTGCGCCGCCCAGTGCTCCTGCAGCCGCAGCCAGGTCTGCAGGACCTTCAGCACCTCGGCGCGCGTGAGCACCCGGCCGAGCAGGTGGAGCTCCGCCTCGGTGTCGATCGCGGTCAGCAGCCGCCGGTAGGTGTCCGTCCCAGCCCGGCCACTCGTCCTCGCCGAGGTCGTCGAGCCCGGTGCCGACGCGCGCGCCGGCGAGCAGCTCGTCGGGGTCGAGGCCGACGATGAGCCGCGGGTCGCCGACGACGTCGCCGAACAGGTTCAGGCGCCGGACCCAGTCCGGGTGCACGAGTGCTTTCACCATGACTCCCCCAACGCCCTGACTCCCCCAACGCGCGCAGCGGACGCGTCGCGACGCTAGAGCAACTAGAACGAGGAGATGGCCGACACCCTTTCCGTCTCCGCCGACGTCGCCGCGACACCGCATGACGTCTTCGAGTACGTGCGCCGCCCCGCCAATCACGCCGAGATCAACGGCGACGGCACGGTGAAGGGCACCGTGCGAGGTCCGGAAGCGCTCGAGCTGGGTGACCGGTTCGGGATGAACATGAAGCTGGTCGTCCCCTACCGCGTCACGTCCAAGGTGGTGGAGTTCGAACCGGACGCGAAGATCGCCTGGTGCCATCTCGGCGGTCACCGCTGGCGTTGGGAGGTCGCGCCGGCCGGCGATCACGCGCGCGTCACGCTCACCTACGACCAGACGACGGCGAAGTTCCCGCCCGGTCTCCGACTCGTCGGCTACCCCGAACGGCACCGCGCGAACATCGAGACGAGCGTCGCGAACGTCGTCGCGCACTTCGCCAGCGGGAGTCAGTTGTAGAGCGACTGCAGCGCGCCGGCCATCTCGACGATGCGCGTGCGCAACCCGTCGGGCTCGAGCACCTCGATGTCGGCACCCAGTGACAGCACGTCCAGGTAGGCGTCGTCGAAGCTCTCGAACGCGAACACGCAGCGGGTGCGACCGTCGGCGAGGGGAGCGTGATCACGCATGGCGCGGCCCGCGTAGCGCGACATCCGTTGCAGCGATTCGAAGCCGGCCTCGGACGCGAGCACCGTGACCTCGACCGCGGGCGCGGTCGACTCGAACTCGGCCACGCTCTCGCTCCAGAAGTCCGCGAGGTCGAACGCCGGAGGTCGCTCGAAGTGCTCGTCGAGGCCGACCACCTCGGTGACACGTGAGACGCGGTACGTGCGCATCTCGCCGTCGCGGCGGGCGACGAGGTACCACGTGCCCGCCTTCAGGACGAGGCCGTAGGGGTCGAGCCGGCGCGTGTCCGGCTCGTCGGCGCCGGAGCGGCGGTAACGGATCTCGATGCGCTGGTCCTCCCACACCGCGGCCGCGATCGCGGCCAGTTGCGGTTCGTTGCGGCCGGACTTGAACCACGTCGGCGCGTCCAGATGGAACCGCTGGCGGGTGACGGTCGCCCGATCGGCCAGCTCCTTCGGGAGCGCGGCGAGGAGCTTGAGCTGGGCCGCGCCGAGCACAGTTCCGAGGCCGAGCTCACCGACCGGGCCCGGGACCCCGGACATGAACAGGGCTTCGGCCTCCTTGGCGGTGAGCCCGGTGAGGCGGGTGCGGTACCCGTCGATCAGCTGGCACCCACCGTTGCGCCCGGGCTCCGCGTACACGGGAACGCCGGCCGCGCTCAGCGCTTCGAGGTCGCGATAGATGGTGCGCACCGAGACCTCCAGCGCCTCGGCGAGCTCGCCCGCGGTGACCCGACCGCGGTGTTGCAGGAGCAAGAGCAGGGCCACGAGCCGGCTTGCGCGCATGGCCGCAAGATATCCGGTTTCCCTGACAGGAGCTGTCAGGGAACCGGCGTAGCTTCTCGAAGTACAAGCCTGTAAGCACAGCTGTGGAATTGCCGCCGAGCGCTCGGCCCGGCCCGCCCCACGTGTGCACACCTCGAACACCGCGCTGCCGAGGGGATCCGCCATGCACCCGTTCATGCTCGACGCACTCGCCCGGGACCGTACGGAGCGCTTCATCGGGGCGACCGAAGGCGCGCGGCTCGCCCGCGCCGCGCGCGTGCCGGTCACGCGCCGGTTCGTGGCACTGCTCGCGCGCGTCTTCCGCCCGGTTGTCGCGGCCCCGTCGCTCCCCGCCCCGACCCCTCGGCCGGCCCAAACCCTTCGACCGGGAGGGCTCCCTGTGCCGGTCGAGGCGGGCCGGGCGCGCGGTGGCGGCAATCGCCGCGTGGCGGCGAGCGCGTCGCGACCGGCGCCCCTCCGACCGCAACCGCAGCGTGCGCTCGGGCACGCGCCGCGGATCAGCGCGAAGGGCGTGCCGCCGTGTCGCGCGTTGACGCCAGTCAGGGGCTCAGGGTTCAGTCGTTCTGGCCGCCGGTGTCGTCCTTCGCGTTCTCCTCGTCGGTTTTCGACGACACGACGTGGAACTGCGCGTCGAGCTGGACGTCGACCTGCTTCCCGTTGTCGAGCGTCACCTCGACCTCGTACTGGCTCTCTTCGTCGCCGTTCTCCGTACCCGTCACCCGGCCCTCGTGGGTGTACGCGAGTGCAGCCGCACTCGCCTGGTCGAGTGCCGCGCCGGAGATCGGATGATCGCCGCCGTTGTCGCCGACACCACTCGCGACGGCGACACCCGTGCCCGCGCCCAGCAGACGCGATCGTTGCGATCCCGCCTGCGATCCACTTCGTTCTGGTCCTCACTCGTCGCTCCTCCCGTGGATGTTCGTTCGCGCGGCAGCGTGGCACGTGTCCGCTGATGCGCACCTGAATCTCCCGCCTGACGTCGGCCGGTGAACCCGTCGGGACGGCCGCGGCTGCGTCAGTGCGGCGGAGGGACGGCGGCGAGGCGGACCTCGACGCGCGTGCCCCGGCGTGCGCCGTCGAGGATCGCGACGGTGCCGCCGTGGGCGGCGACGAGCTGCGCGACGATCGCGAGACCGAGCCCACTCCCGCCCACGTCGACGCGCCCGCGCATCGTCGAGGCGCACGAAGCGCTCGAAGACGCGCGTGCGGTCTTCGGGCAGGATCCCGGCCCCGTCGTCTTCGACCGCGAGCATCACCGTGTGATCGGCCGCCGCGAGCGAGAACGCGACACACGTGCGCGCGTGGCGCTGTGCGTTCTCCGCGAGATTGGCCACCACCCGGCGGAGACCCGTTGCGTCGCCGAGCACACGGGCGGCGGACACGCCGGTCGTGTCGATGCGCAACGGCGAGCTCGCGCGCAAGCGCTGCGCGACCTCGAAGACGAGGTCGTCCAGATCGACCGGGCGACGCTTGAGGCGGAGGGTCTGCTCGTCGGCGCGGGCGAGCAGGAGCAGGTCCTCGACGAGGCGTTGCACACGGAGGTCTTCGGCGAGCACGTGCTCCGCGAGGTCGGCCGTCGTGACGCGTTCCGGGTGCGCGAGCGCGACCTCGGCCTGCTCGCGGATGGACGCGACCGGCGAGCGCAGCTCGTGTGACGCGTCGGAGACGAACTGCTGCTGGCGCCGTTGCGCGAGCTCCAACCGGTCGAGCATGCGGTTCATCGTCGACGCGAGCCGGGCGACCTCGTCGGTGCCGCCGGGCGCCGGGACACGACGGTGCATCTCGCTCGCCGAGATCTCGTCCACCTCGGCGCGGATCGCGTCGACCGGTGCGAGCGCGCGGCCCACGAGCTTCCACGTGGTCAGCCCAACGAGCACGATCAGGACGGGCAGGCCGGCGAGCAGCAGCCCTCCGACGACGCGGGTCGTCTCACCGACCGGCTCGAGCGTGCGCGCGGTGACGACCGTGCGGCGTCCGACCGGCGTCGCGGCGCGCTTCGTCACGGCGAGGAATCGCTCGTTGTCGCGGCCCAACCGGATCACCGTGGAATGCCCCGGGCGGAGGCGTCCGACGACGTCCTTTCCCCGGAGCTCCGGCGTCGCGGCCACCAGCGTGCCGCGCGCGTCGAGCACCTGGATCTGGAAGTCGTCGTCCACTCCGGTGACGAGTCGATCGGGTGCCGTGCCCGCCAGCAACGCCGAGAGGACGTCGTCGGCGCGCAGGAACGTCGCGTCGCGCACCTCGTCCGTGAGCGTGGCGCGCAGGACCGCGAGGACACCGATCGCACCGACGACGAGTGCGAGCCCGACGATCACGACCGCGGCGGCGGTCGCGCGGAACCGGACGGTTCCGGTACCGGCGCGCAGCCGCGCCCACCGAGAGTGGGAGCTGTCAGCCACCGTCGGCGGCCAACCGGTACCCCGACCCCCGAAGCGTCTCGATCGCAGTGCGACCGAAGGGCCGGTCGAGCTTGTTGCGCAGGTGCCGTACGTACACCTCGACGATGTTCTGGTCGCCCTCGAAGTCGTAGTCCCAGACATGGGCGAGGATCTCACGCTTGGAAACGACGTCGCCCTTGTGCCGGAGCAGGAATTCCAGCAGCGCGCACTCGCGCGCGGTGAGCTCGAGCTCGACGTCACCCCGCCACGCCGCGCTTCGAGGCGGGATCCAGCCGCAGATCTCCGGCGTCGAGCACGGCCGGCCGTTCACGGGCGCCGCGACGGAACAAGGCCCGCAGGCGCGCCACGAGCACGGCGTGCGAGAACGGCTTCGTCAAGAAGTCGTCTGCGCCGGTGTCGAGCGCCTCGACCTCGTCCCACTCACCGTCCTTCGCGGTGAGCATGAGGATCGGGGTCCAGTTGCGTTCTTCGCGCAACGTCTCGCACAGTCGGTAGCCGTTGATGCCGGGGAGGAGGATGTCGAGCACGATCGCGTCGTACGCGTGCTCGCGCGCCATCCAGAGCCCGTCGGAGCCGTCCAGCGACACGTCCACCGCGAATCCCTCGGCTTCGAGGCCGTTGCGCAGCGCAGCCGCGAGCCGCTTCTCGTCCTCGACGACGAGCACACGCATGGCGCCTCCTCGGGTCGAACGATACGCGGGGATTCTGAACCCGCGCTGAAGCCGCAGCGAACGCGGGCGGCACCTCAGCCGGGCACGACGGGAAGCCGTTTGGGCCCGACTTCGAAGAACGTGGAGACGTTCTCGAACTCGAAGCCGGGCTCGAGCGCGAGCGCGCCGGGTCCGAACCGATCGAGGTACGCGGCCACGCCGATGCGCGCAACCGCGCGGCGAGCGTGGCACCCGGGCACACGTGCGGTCCGTAACCGAAACTGAGGTGCTGGTCCGCGTTGGGACGGTCGGCGTGGAAGTGCTCTGCGTCGGTGAAGATCTGCTCGTCGCGGTTCGCGCTGCCCATCCCGACGATGACGCGTTCGCCGACACCGACGGGCGCGCCCGCGACCGCGGTCTCGTGCACACAACCGCGCGCGACGAACAGGATCGGCGGGCTGACCCGCAGGCTCTCCTCGATGGCGTGATCGAGCAGGGTCGCGTCGGCTCGGACCGCGGCGTCGAGCCCTTCGATCGTGAGCAGCGCGTGCAGGAGGTTCCCGAGCAATTGGCTGGTCGTCGTCAGGCCGCCGGTGATGAGGTTCCGCGTGAGGGCACGCGCTTGCGTGCGAGAGAGGCGGACACCGTCGATCTCGAGCTGCACCAGGCGTGACACGACATCCGTGCGCTCCTCGCCTGCTTGCAGTGCGGCCTCACGGGCGTCGATCTGCGCGTCGATGTAGCCCGCGAATTCGGGGAACGCGTTCGCGAAGCCCTCGCCGCGGTCGGTGCGGTTCCGCAACGGGAACTCGCTCTCCATCAGCTCCTTCGCCATGCGCGCGAGGTCGTCGGCGTCCTCGGGCGGGAACCCGAGCAGATACACGGTGATGCGGTTCGGCAACGGCACGGAGTAGCGCGCGACGAGGTCGACCGGCGCGCCCGCGGCCGGCTCCGTGAGCGCGTCGAGCAACGCGTCCGCGGTCGTGCGCATGAACGGTTCGGCGTCGTGCACGACCTTCGGCGTCAACGCCGTCACCATGACGCGCCGCACGCGGCTGTGCTCGGGCGGGTCGAGCTCGCCGAGGATGCGGTCCTCGAACGGGATCACGACGCCGGGCGCCTTCATCCCCGACGCGTTCGAGAACGCGTCCGTGTCACGCAGCACCGCGCGGCAGGCATCGTGTCGCGTCACGTACGTCATCCCGCCGGCGACCGTCGCGACCGGCCCCTCCGCGCGCAGTTTGCGCAGCAGCGGGAAGTCGTCGCGGCCGCCACCGCGAAACGGATCGAACTCGGAGGCGTCGCTCATCCGGGCATTGTCGCAAACCTCGACCCATCGGTGTTCAGACGGTTGCAGGAACGGGCTGAGCGTCCTCGTCAGCAGGCGCAAGCCCGACGATCTGCCGGCGTTCACCAAGCATCTCGTCGAGGTCTTTGCGGCGTAGTCGCCGCGCGTCAGACGCGGCCGCGTCACTCGAGGTGCTGGATGACGTCCTTCGAGTGCGTGATCGGCAACCGATTGCCTTCGAGCTCGATGCGTGAACCACTCGAGGTGTCGATGAGCTCGAGTACGCGGACGTTCACACGCTGGTGCACCTTCACGGTCAGGCCGGCTCGCGGGAGTTGGAAGACGAGCTCAGAGGGTTCGGCTCGTCGCGACCGGCCGGCGAAGCCGTAGACGTTCGTGGCGGACACGCCGACGAGCATCTCGGACGGCAGTCCGGACCCGGCATCGGCCGCGCGCGAACCCGCGGCGTAGCCGCCGACCGTTCCGATCGCGTCGCCGAGGCCACCGAGCTCACCGCCGACTTCACTGCCGATGAGGCCACCGGCGAACGCGCCGCCGGTATGGCCACGCGGATAGAACTGACCAACCGCGACGAGCTCGTCGTCGATCCCTCGGTCCTTCAGCGCCTGCTGCACCGCGGCGATCATTGACCCTTCGGACACGGCAGCTCCTTCGTGCTCGCCCCGCGGTCGTTCGTGGCGGGCGCGAGTCTCGCGCAGAGCGCGGCTCCCCCGCTTCCGGGAAGCCGCGCTCGCGTGGAGTGCAGTCACTCGCAGCGGCGGTTAGGCGCGCCGCACGAAGTAGATGATCAACACAATGATCAGGATGACGACGAGCGTCCCGAGACCGATGTACATGTGGCAGCGCCTCCGTAGCCTGTGAACACCCACCGACAGGCTGACAGCCCACCCGTGGCGTCGCGAGCGGTGTCGCTCGGCTCTTGGCTGTTCCCCGAAGCGTCATCTCACGAAACAACGCGTCGCGTCGATCGATACCCGCGCGGCGCGGCGCCGCGGACGCTCAGGCGTCCAAGCCGGTGTTCGGATTGGCGGCGCACGCGCTCTCGCTCGCCGCGAACGTGCCCGCGAGTTGCTGCTGCAGCTCAGGTGTGAGCGTGTCGCCCGCGGCGAGCAGCGCGTGCACCAATGAAGGATCACGTGCGAGCAACCGCGCCGAGCAACGAGCAGCATCCTCGTGCGCGCCCTGTTCGGCGATCTCGGCGGTCAACTCGCCGCGCAGGGCCAGCAGCTGCTCGGCGGTGGTGATGGTCTCGGGCGCGGGCGTGGCCGCGGCGTTACCGGGGTCGCAGGACGAGAACGCGACAAAACCGTCGCCGTCCGAGACGATGGAACCCGGCATCCCCGTCGCCCACGAGTTCAGGCCGCTCAGCAGTGCGCCGTGGCCGAGCCCTCCCGGCGTTGCGAGCGTCGCCTGCACGCACACCTGGCCGTCCGCGCGCTTGTACGTCTGCGCGCGACCGCCGGCGACGGCGTCCGCGGCGCGCAGTGCGACATAGGCGTCCACCCGCGCACCGAGCATCACGAACGCGTCGAATGCACTGAAGTTCGACGCATCACCGAGTGCCTCGGCGCCGGCCGGGATCTGGGGGTCATCGGTCACCGCCGGTGCGTCGATGTTGCCCGGCTCGACGTACATGCGGGTCGAGAGCGGGCGGCCGTTCAATGCCCGGTCGATCGCGGCGTTGCCGTCGTCGGCGAGGCGCACCCTGATCGTGTAGGGGCCGTAGAGGTACGGCGCGCCAATCTGCAGGTTGAAGATCTCGGGGAGCGAGCCGCGCTCCTGGTCATAGCGATCGAGCTCGGCGCCGTTCTGCTGGTCGTACTGCTGCTTCTCGGCGTCGCTCAGCTGCGCGAGGTAGCCGTCCTGGATGCGTACCGCGTCACCTTCGACGATCGCGTCGAGCGCGTCCGGATCGGCGTTCGGCGTTGCCGCAGCCTGTTTCCTCAAATGCTGCAAGTCGAAGTGCTGGTCCTGCAACACGTGCGTGAGCTCATGCGCCAGCGTGACGCGGTGCGCGACATCGAGCGTCTCGCCCCGAACGTAGATCTCCTTCTTCGTCGGGTCGTAGTACGCGAGCGTGCCGGAAGTCTGCGTCTGGTCGTACGCGTCGAGCACGTCGACGTCGCCGCCGATCAAGCCCACCGCGCGCATCTCCGCCGCGGCTTGGTCGACCTGCTGCCGCGCGTCGTCGTCGAGCGCGCTCTGATCGATCGCCAACGTCTTCTCGAAGTCGGCGGGCGCGAGGAAGTGCACCGCGACCGGATGTTCGAAGGTCAGCCCGCGCAGTGCCGCGACCTCGGTCGCGATCGGTGCGATGCGCGTGTCCCACTTGGACGGATACTCGCGGCCGCCGCGCGTGACCAGCACCGCGCTCCCGATCCCGAGCACGAGCACGACCACGACGACAGCCGCAACGAGTTGTCGCAACGAGGCGCGAGGCGTTCGTGATGCGGCGGATGCGGGCGCCGGTGCCCACGCCGAGCGCCCCGAGAGGTCCGAGGACGGCGCGCCGGCGGCGGAGGGCGCGCCGATGCGCACCGGCGTGAGCGGCGGAGGCGCCGCGGGTGAGGTCGCCGGTGCCGAGCCATCGGCCGGAGCCCCGGGCCGGCGCGCGGCGCGTGTCGGGAACGGGTTCCCCGACGGTTTCGGCCCGGGCAGCACCGGGGCCGGCGCCGGTGCGACCGGAACCGGCGCCGGTGCGACCGGAACCAGGGCCGGAGGCACGGGTGGTGCGGACGCCGGCGGGCCGGGGTCGCCCGGGTCGAGCAACGCCGAGAACGACATCCACTCGGAGGCCTCGCCGTCCGTACCTTCTGCGTCACCCATCCAGCACCGATATCGACAGGTTCGAGCGCGGTCTGAGCCCGAAATCGCTCCGGTGCATACGCGAAATGCGCGCGGAGTCGCGGCCGCGGTCGTTCAGTCGAACATCCGTCAGTTCGAATAGATGCGCGTCGGTGTGACGAGCACGGCGGTGCGACGCTGCTCGCGCATCGTGCGGTCGTACTCCGACCAGTCGTCGTGCGTGCCGCCCGCGGCCTGGAACACCTCGCGCAGCAACAGTCGCAATCGTTCGTCATCGACGTCGCGGTGCTGGTCGTCCGGCCCGATCAACTCGGCATCGCCTTCGACAGTCGCCCACTCCCAGCCCGAGCGGAAGGTGACCGAGGTATGCGGACGCGCCCGCAGGTTGCGCAACTTGGTCGGACCGTAGGTGACGTACGCGACCACCGGTTGACCGCTGAACGGGTGCGCCAACACACCCGCGTTGACCACCGACGCCTGCACCGTCGCGTCCGCGCGCACCGTCGCAATGACCGCGAGACAGCGCTCCCGGCGGGCGAGATCCATGACTTCGTCGAGCGTCATCCGCGGTATCACACCATGCCGGCAAGCATCTCGGCCACCTCCCCGGACGTGCGAGTTTCGCCGGATCGTCACTCCGGGTAGTGCGGCACCGTCGGTGAGCGAACACCGACGTCGGAAGGAGCGAGCCATGCCGCCGCGTGGGGTCGAGAAGGGCACGAAGCGGGCCCGGGAGTACGAGCACATCAAGGCCGGTGCGAAGCAGCGGGGCGCGTCGACGAAGCGCGCCGAAGAGATCGCGGCACGGACGGTCAACAAGGACCGCGCCCGGGCCGGCGAATCGCGCACGCGCTCGAAGGCGTCGTTGCGCGGCAAGTCGCCTTCGGTGCGCGGCGGGCAACGGTCCGGCACGAACCGGCCGAAGGGCCGCACGCGCGAGCAGCTCTACGAAGAAGCGCGGCGCATGAACGTGCCCGGGCGCTCGCGCATGAACAAAGCGCAGCTTCAGCGGGCAGTGGACCGTAGGAAGTAGTCCGCATCGCCCGAGAGCGCGACACCGCGCGCGTCATCCTGCTGCGCTGCGGCCTCGCACCCGGCATGCTCTTCGCGAGCATCGATGCCGCGCTGGTGGCGTCGACGCCGGCCGCTCAGTCGTCGGCATGCGGCCGCCGTCGAGGAGCACGAAGGCGCCGGTCGGGCAATACGATCCGCCTCCATGACGATCACCGGCGTGGCGAACCTCGCGGTCAAGGTGCGTGACATCGACGCGGCGGTCGCGTTCTACCGCAACGCCGGCGCCGAGGTGACCGACCCGGAACAGTGGCGCGACGGGCGCCGCGCGGACGTGCACCTCGGCCCGCTGCAGATCACGCTGTTCACCCGCGCCCTCTACGAGGACGAAGTCGCGCTCCCCGAAGAAGGCTTCCTGCACGTTGCGTTGTTCAGCGACGATGTCGACCGAGAGATAGCCGGGCACACCGTGGTGTGGGGACCCGACATCGTGCGCGGTCCCACCTTCGGGACCCGCCGGATCGTGTTCGTCGATGCGCCCGGTGCCATGCGCCTCGAATTCATGGAACAGCTGGAGGAACCCGCGTGAACGTGACCAGGGTGCTGCACGTCAGCGTCAACGTCGAAGGTGCACTCGGACCCACCCGAGCGTTCTACGCGGACGTGCTCGGCCTCGCCTCGGAGTCGCGACCCGAGATCCCGGGCATCGACGGACACTGGTTCGGCCTGGCGGGCGCGCAGCTCCATCTCGTCGACGCTCCGCCCGGCCCGGCCGGCATCCGCCCCGCCGGCAACCACTACTGCGTGGCGGTCGACGACCTCGACGGCGCGATCGCCGAGCTCGAAGCGCGCGGCATCGAGTACCGGCGCGGTGCCCAAGGGGAGGTCGTGCAGATCTGGTTCGCGGACCCCGTGGGCAACACGATCGAGCTCCAGCAGGACCGCTGAACCGCGTCGCGGCAACGAGTGACGGCCGACCGGGCGGTCGCCCGCAACTGGTTCTTGTTGACCGCCGGTGTGCTCGCCGTCTTCAACGTGGCGCGTGGGCTCGGCACGTTCGGCCCGCACCCGGTGTTCGCGGCACTGGGCCTGACGATCGTCATCGCGCTGCTCGCGTGGCGCTCACCGTTCACGTTCGCCGATCTCGGACTGGCCCGCGCCGACATGCGCCGCGGCGCACGGTTCGGGGCGGCTGCGTTCGGTGCTGTGACGCTCGCCCTCGTACTCGTGGTGATCATCCCCGCGACGTGTGGCTACCTCGACGACTCGCGCGGTGACGTTTCGGGTCCCAGCGCGGCGTACGAGGTTGTCGTCGCGATCCTGGTCGCAACCGTGATCCCCGAGGAGCTCGCGTTCCGCGGGCTTCTGCTCGCCTCCGCGCGCGGCTTGTGGGACGACCGGCGCGCCGTGCTCGCGACGTCGGTGTTGTTCGGGCTCTGGCACATCTCCCCGACCCTCGGGACGATGTCGCACAACAGCCAGCTGGGCGACACGACGAGCAACGCGCTCGGCGAGACGTTCGTCGTGCTCGGCGCGGTGCTCACCACCTTCGTCGCCGGCGTCATCTTCTGCTGGCTGCGCTTGCGATCCCGCAGCCTGCTCGCACCGGTGCTCGCCCACTTGGCGACCAACGCGGTCGCGTTCGTCCTGGCTTGGATCATCGTCCGATGACAGCCCGGGCCGGCCGGCGCGACCGGAGTCGGTCCGCGGCTCGCGCCACGTGATCGGCAAAGATCACAGCGCGACGACATCCCGCCTCCGCCGATACGCCTCGTTGTTCGCCGTCTCGCTCCTCGCCGGCCTGCTCCTGCTTGCCGGCGCGTGCGGTGGCGACGACGACGATGACGGCGCGAGCGCCGCCAAGGCCACGACGACCAGCGGCGACCACCGACTCGACGACTGCGGCCGAGTTCGAGGCGTACATCGGGCTCACCGTCGAGGCCGCGGGCGCGAAGGCAGACGCCGCCGGCCGCCCGTGGCGGGTCGTCATGGAGGACGGCGTGGCGAAGCCGGTGACGATGGACTTCAACGATCAGCGCCTCAACTTCACCGTCGTCGACGGCAAGGTCACCAACGTCACGACCGGCTGACCGGCTCGATCGCGTCGGGTCAGCGCGCGACGTTCGGCCGCGCGGCCGTCACCTGTCCGCTCGCAACCGCATCGCGCAGGCGTTGCGCGTCGACGGCGGTGCGATCTGCGTACGCGACTGCGAACTGTCCGATCGCGTCCGCGAACGTTCGGCCCCGGCCGAGGTAGCCGGAGATGAATCCGGGCCCGAGCGAGCGCGCGTGCGCACGCGCGAGGGTGCGTCCGCACAGCGCGGCGTAGCCGACGAGGCTGGCGGAACGCATCCGGAGCAGGTCGACGCTCCCCTTCATGTCCCGCAACTGCCGCACGTAGTAATCGGAGCCGTCCGAGTGCGACCAGCCGAGGAAGATGTCGCTCATCGCCTGCATGGTGCGTTGACCGACGACGACGCGTTGCCCACTTTGTGCGTACTCACTGCGACCGACGTACGGCTCGAGCACCGACACTCCCGCTTCCTTCATCTGCAGGAAGAGCGGGTCGAGCGCGGCCCGTCCTTCGAACAAGATGACTGCGCAACGCGTGCCGACACTGCCGACACCGACGACCTTCTGCGCGACGTCGCGGAAGTGGTACTGCTCGACGAGGCGGCGGTGCTCGTCGGACAACGACGCGCGGTAGCGCTCGTAGAACTCGCCGATCTGCTCCTCGAAACGGGAGTCCCGGTCGAACCGGACGATGAGCGGGGGTCGCTCGACGATGCGGCGACGGCCGTCGACGTCGCGAGTGAGCTTCGTGAACGCCTGCTCCGTCGTGTGCGAGCGGCTGCTCTCCGCGAGCGCGCGAAGCTCGTTCGCGTTCACCGGATCCGTCGTCTCGAGGGCCGCCAGATCCACATCCGTGTGCGCGTAGTGGACGTCGAGCGTCGAGAGCGGGACGAGCCGGGCCATCTCGGCCGCGTATCCCAACGCCGCGGCGCGGGCGGAGGTGGCATCGACGTTGCCGTGTCCGACGACCCGGGCCGCGACGGCACAGCTCGCGGCCAACCGCTTCACGTCCCACTCCCACGGGGCGGGCAGGGTTTCGTCGAAGTCGTTGACGTCGAACGTGAGGCGGCGGTCCGGGGTCGCGTACGCGCCGAAGTTCAGGAGGTGCGCGTCACCGCACGCTTGGACGTTCGCGCCGGTGCGCGGCGTTCGGGCGAGATCCCACGTCATCACGACCGGCGAGCCCCGCAAGAACGCGAAGTCGGACTCGAGCATCCGCGCGTAGCGCACCGGCACGAGATCATGGAGGCGCCCGCGGTTCGACTGTTCGAGCAGGTCGATCGGATCCGGCCGGTCGGGCGGCAGGTCGAGCGTCGCGTGACTCGATCGCGGCACGGTCCGGCGCAGCTCGCGACCCGCGTCGACCAGCTCCGCGCGCGTCATGTCATTGACATCACCGATCGTCGCTGCGGGCCTCGCGGTCGCGGTACCGGCTTCAGCGACTGTCATGGGGCAAACCGTACCCTGCGCCCGCCGCGCACTGAGAGGAGACGTGGACGTGGATGACCAGGAGGTGCTGGCCGGCGGAGTGGCGAACGCGGGCCGCGTCGTGCGCACGGGCGACGAGGTGCTCCGGCCCGCGAACGCGCACTCGCCGGCGATCCACCGCTTCCTGTCGTCGCTGGCGGCCGCGGGATTCGACGGCGCATCGGTGCCCTTGGGCATCGAAGCCGGCCGCGAACGGCTCACATTCGTCGCGGGCGACGTACCGATCCCTCCCTATCCGCCGTGGGCGCAACGCGACACCGCACTCGCGTCGATCGCACGGTTGCTGCAACGCTTCCACGGCGCGTCGCGCCACTTCGACGCGTCCACGTCGATGTGGAGCACGGAGATGCAGGATCCGGCCGGCGCGACCGCGACCGGCGCGGTGATGTGCCACAACGACGTGTGCCTCGAGAACGTCGTCTTCCGCGCCGGCAGCGCGGTCGCACTGCTCGACTTCGACTTCGTCGCTCCCGGCCGCCCGATCTACGACCTCGCCCAGATGGCACGGATGTGCATCCCGATCGATGACGACGCGAACGCCGCCCGCCTCGGCTGGGATCCTGGCGACCGGCCGGGACGGCTGCGGCTCGTCGCCGACGAGTACGGACTCGACGGGCGCGGACGCGAGGAACTGCTCGAGATCCTCGCGGCGACCATCGCGCCGCGGCGGCGAGTTCGTGCGACGCCGAGTCGAGGCCGGGGACCCGAACTTCATCCGAATGTGGGACGAGATGGGTGGCGCGACGCGCTTCGATCGCCGCCGGGAATGGTTCAACGAGCAGCGCGAACAATTCGTGAACGCTCTTTCCTGACCTCCGGCGCGCCCTGCGCGCGGCGCGCACGCGCGCGTAGCGTGCGGGGGCATGGATGAGGTGACTCGGCGGAAGTTCCTGCTCGGCCTCGCGGCGAGCTCCGGCCTGGTGCTCGCGGGATGCGCACGACTGCCCGGCATGCTGCCCGGCTTCCTCCCGCGTCACGGTGGTCAGCCGGGCGACCGGCCCGACCCCCGCCGTCCGGAAGGCGTCGACCTGCTCCCGCAGATCGAGCACATCGTCATCTACATGCAGGAGAACCACTCCTACGACTCGTACTTCGGCATGCATCCACGCGGCGACGGCTACCACGTGCACGCGGGCGTGCCGTTGAACAGCAATCCCGACACAGCCGGCAACGACGTGCGCGTCTTCCACGCGCCGGAGGAGTGCCAACCCGGTCGAGGAGTGTCGCAGTCGTGGACGGCGACGCACCGGCAGATCGACGGCGGCCGCATGGACGGCTTCCTGTTCGACGACAACACCAACGCCATGAAGTACTGGGACGGATCGGATCTGCCGTTCTACTGGTCGCTCGCGAGCACGTTCCCGATCTGCGACCGGTGGTTCGCATCGGCACCCGCGCAGACGTATCCGAACCGCATGTACCTGCAGGCGGGGACCTCGCAGGACCTCGTGTCGACCGACGTCGCCAAAGCGTTCGCGATGCCGCACCCCGCGGGCGGGACGATCTGGGAAAAGCTCAGTGCGCACGGCATCTCGTGGCTCGACTACGCGTGGGACCTCCCCGACATCCTGCTGTTCCCCAAGGTGTGGAACGCCAACAAGGACAAGGTGCGCACGTTCGACCAGTTCCTCGGCGACTGTCGCACCGGCGCGCTCCCGTCCGTCTCGATCGTGAGCCCGGGGGTGGCGGTCTACACCGAGGAGAACCCGAGCGACGTGCAACTCGGTGAGGCGTACAGCTCGTCGATCATCAACGCGGTGATGGCGAGCCCGGCCTGGCCGAAGACCGCGCTGCTCTTCATGTACGACGAGCACGGTGGCTACTACGACCACGTACGGCCGCCGGCCGCGGTGCCACCCGACGACATCGCGCCGGGTGTCGACCCGGCTCCCGGCGCCCCGGCCGCGTGGAACATCTACGGTCTGCGCGTCCCCGCGTTCGTCATCTCGCCGTTCGCGAAGCGCAACTACGTGTCGCACGTCGTGCACGACCACACGTCCGTGCTGCGCTTCATCGAGACGAAGTTCAACCTCGGCGCGCTCGACGCGTCGCGATGCGAACGCGTCGAACCTCCTCGACTGCTTCGACTTCCGGCGCGCGCCCGCGTTCCTCGAACCGCCCGTGCTGGCCGCGCCGGGTCTTCCCGCGACGGGCAGCACGTGCACGCCCGAGATCCCCCCGCCGCCGACACAACCCGCGGCCGTGTCGGCGGTCGCCGCCGCGCCGATCGCCGGCCTCGGAACCGCGAGCGCGACCCACGCGACGTTCGGGACGAACCCCGAGAAGGCCGATCCCGACGACCAACGGCTCGCTCTGCTCCACCAGCTCGCAGGTGCGGGCGCGCCGGCGCGGTAGCCGCAGGCAAGGAGTGCGCCAGACTGTCGCCATGACCTTGGCGATGACACGCGCGGCAGCGCGAGGAGTTCTTGGCCGGCGTACACATCGGTGTGCTCGGCGTCACCGAAGCCGACGGCACGCCGCTCGCGGTGCCGATCTGGTACGGGTACGAACCCGGTGGCGACGCGTGGGTCGTCACCGCTCCGGATTCGCGCAAGGGCCGCGCCCTCGCCGCGACGTCACGGTTCAGCCTGTGCGCGCAGACCGAGACGGCGCCGTACCTCTACGTGACCGTGACCGGTGACGTGGTCGAGACCCGGCCCGTCACCGACGCCGACCGGCGCGCGCTCGCCCACCGCTACCTCGGCCCCGAGATCGGCGACATGTATCTCGAAGCGACGCGCGAAGAACCCGGCGGGTCCGCGGTCTACGTGCTGCGCCCGACCCGATGGATGACCGTCGACTACACGAAGCAGTTCGCCTGAATCGGCGCGGCGACCGCACCGCGCACCGGCGCTCATAGGATCGGCGCCATGGAATACCGCCGTTTGGGTCGTACCGGCCTGCAAGTGAGCGTGTTGTCGTTCGGGTCGTGGGTGAGCTTCGGTCCGCAGCTCGACGGCGGCAAGGCGCAGGACTGCTTGCAAGCCGCGTACGACGGTGGCGTGAACTTCTTCGACAACGCCGAGTCGTACGCAGGCGGCCAGTCCGAGACGATCATGGGCCGCTCGATCGCGGAGCTCGGTTGGCCCCGGCACTCCTACGCGATCTCGACGAAGGTCTTCTGGGGTCTCCACGGCGGCGTGAACATGACGAACACGCTGAACCGCAAGTACCTGCTGCAGGCCATCGACGGATCGCTCGAACGACTGCAACACGACTTCGTCGACGTGTTGTTCTGCCACCGATCGGATCCGAAGACACCGATCGAGGAGACGGTGTGGGCGATGAGCGACATCATCGCGGCCGGCAAGGCGCTCTACTGGGGCACGTCCGAGTGGTCCGCCGACGAGATCCGCGCCGCGTGCGAGATCGCGGAGCGACACCACCTCCGCCGGCCCATCGTCGAGCAGCCGCAATACCACCTGACGCACCGCAACCGCGTCGAGCAGGAGTACCGCCGGCTCTACGACGACTGGGGCATCGGGCTCACGACCTGGAGCCCGCTCGCGTCCGGTCTGTGGTCGGGCAAGTACGTCGACGGTGCGCCCGACGACAGCCGCGCCACGCTGCCCGGCTACGAGTGGCTGCGCGACACGCTCACCGACGAAGCACGGAACCAGAAGGTGAAAGCCCTCGCCGGCATCGCCGACGAGCTCGGTTGCACCACCGCCCAGCTCGCGATCGCGTGGTGCGCGCGGAACCCACACGTGTCGACCGTGATCACCGGCGCGAGCCGGGTCGAACAGGTGCAGGACAATCTCGGCGCCCTCGACGTGCTGCCGCACCTCGCCGACCGCGACCTGCGGGCCCGCATCAATGACGCGGTCGGTTGGGTCGGCATCGACATGTGAGCTCGCGCGCACACCGGAGGTGTCCCGATCCGCGCCGGTGGGAACACCGAATCCGTCGTTCCCGACCCGGCGGTTTCGACCGCGAGCCTCACCGCCGCGCTTTGCGCGAGAGAGGATTCGAATGGCTGACACCACTGCCGGCGCGGCCGGCACGATCGATGTCGGTGGTGACCTCACCGTCAACCGGCTCGGCTACGGCGCGATGCGCATCACCGGGAAGGGCATCTGGGGCGACCCACCCGACCGGGACACGGCCAAGGCCGTGCTCCGCCGCGCCGTCGAGCGGGGCGTGAACTTCATCGACACCGCGGACTCGTACGGTCCCGATGTCAGCGAGACACTGATCGCGGAGTCGCTCGCGCCGTACCCGGAAGATCTGGTGATCGCGACGAAGGGCGGGCTGGAGCGTCCGGGCCCGAGCCGGTGGACGCCGAACGGGCGCCCCGAGCACCTGCGCGACGCGTGCGACGGCAGCCTGCAGCGCCTCGGCCTCGAGCAGATCCCGCTCTACCAGTTCCACCGCCCCGACCCGAACGTGCCCCTCGAGGACTCGCTCGGCACGCTCGTCGAACTGAAGGCCCAGGGGAAGATCCGCCACATCGGGATCTGCAACGTCGACGAATCCCAGCTGCGCGCCGCGCAGGCGGTCACCGCGATCGTCTCGGTGCAGAACCGCTACAACGCGAGCGACCGGAGCTCGGAGTCGATGATCGACCTGTGCGAACAGGACCAGATCACGTTCCTGCCCTGGGCGCCGATCCTCGACCTCGACGGCAACCCGGCGGTGCAACAGATCGCGGCGGCGCACGACGCCACACCCCGCCAGGTCGTGCTCGCCTGGTTGATGGCCCGCTCCGCCGCGATCCTCCCGATCCCGGGCACGGGCTCGCCCGAGCACCTGGACGCCAACCTCGACGCCGCAGCCCTCGCCCTCTCGCCCGCCGAGGTCGCGGCGATCACCGAGCAAGCCGGCTGAGCGCCCGCGCCGGGCCACACGTTTCCGGCCGGTTAAGAAATCACCGATCCGGGTCCCGGGCTTGTCCACGACACCCCGGCGCGCCTACAACGATGACCTCGCAGCCGACCGATGGGTGGGCGGCTCGGCAGGAACGGACGAGGCGCAGCAATGTCCGAAGGGCAACCGGTCACCGCGAGCGACGACGACTCGATCGTGCGCATGACCACAGATCGCTTGATCGCCTCGCTCCATCAGCCGCGCGACGCGGTCGAGGCGGCCGTGCGCGACGAGCTCGAACGACGTCGCGCCGACTCGCGCATCCAGACGTTCGTTCCGATCTTCGTCGAGCGGGCCGCGCGTCAACGGCTCGCCAGCTGAACGACGGCACCGCCGAGCTCGACCCCCGCTCGCAGCCCGGCACCGCTCCGAGGCTGGACGGGGCGCGAACATCGGCCTCCCGGTGTCGCGAGACAGGTGTCGACGAACCTCAGAGGTCGATGACGACGTCGACCACCTCGTCGAGGCGCGTGATCTCGAAGACGCGAGACACGATGCCCTGCGGATTGGCGACGGTGAGCGACCCGCCCCTGTCGCGTGCGAGCCGGGCGAGCCGGAACAACATCGCAATGCCCTGCGAATCGCAGTAGGTCAGCCCGACGAGATCGACGACGAGTGGCGCGCCGGACTCGGTCATGGGCAGCAGTGCGGCTTCCACGTCGGCGACGTTGGCGATGTCGATCTCACCGACGAGCGCCACCCGACCCGGGCCGTCCCAGTGCACCGGCGCGATTCGCACTCGGCGGCCATCCGAACGTCCACCGGCGTCACTGGTCTGCTCGTACGAACTCACCATCGCGAGCCTCACTGATGTCTTCCGCGTGCGCGGCTTCCGGGCGCGCCTTCAGGGTCTGGGAAGTCCTGACCAACATACCGGTCGCGCCCGGACCGATACCATGGCCGCGAACGCCCAGAACCTCGCGTTTACGTGGGGATCGGCATACCCGCCGGACTCCCAACCGAGGGTCGCGTGAGCAGTGGCGAAGTGAGCGTCCGACTGCTCCATGAGGCCTACGGCTCCTTCTCGGACCGATCGGCAAGCGACCCGTGGCCAACCCTGAATTGCTGTTGCAAGTGCTGTCGGATTTCGCGCGCACGCTGTCCGGCAGGTACTCGATCGCAGACGTCCTCGCCCAGCTCACCGAAAACGTCGCCGCGGTGCTCGACATCTCCGGCGCCGGCGTCTCGATCCTCGACGAGCAGAACCAGCTCCGTTTCGTCACCGCTTCGTCCGACTCGCTCAACGCCGCCGAGGAGCAGCAGGAACACCTGCAACAAGGCCCCTGCATCGACGCGTCGCAGCTCGGCGACGTCATCGTCTCCGCCGACCTCGTCCAAGAGACCCGCTGGCCCGGCCTGCGTCCGATCCTGCTGTCCGTGCCGTTCCGCTCGGTGCTCGCGATACCGCTGATGTCCGAAGACCGCAGCCTGGGGAGCCTCAACATCTATGACGAACGGGCCCGCATTTGGCCCGACGCCGACGTGCGGGTCGCACGTGTCCTCGCCGACATGGCGGTCGGGTACGTCATCAACGCCTCGCAGCTCGAACAGGCGGAACGCACCCGGGAACAGCTGCAGGAGGCGCTCGAGAGCCGGATCGTGATCGAGCAGGCGAAAGGAGCGCTCGCGAACGCGAACGGCATCACGGTCGACGACGCGTTCGGGCGCCTGCGCCGGCACGCCCGGAGGGAGCGCCTGCCCCTGCGCGACGTTGCGACGGCCGTCGTCGAATCCGGACTGCAGATCCCGCCGGCGGATCCGGACCCGCCGCGTCGCAGCCGGACCTAGACGAGAGAAACACCATCCGTTTCGCCGGGGCGACCTGGGCGGAACAGTTCGGTGTGGCGTCCGCGCCGCGAAGTCGACATCGAGCTGCCTCCGGACGTGAATGCGCCCCAACGAGTTCGCGCGGTGCTCGGAATCGAGTTCGCGGATCTCGGCGACGCGCTCTTCGCGGCCCAGGTGATCGCGTCGGAGCTCGTCACCAACGCGATCCTCCACGGCGAGCCACCGGTGCGGCTGGAGGTGCGCACGACGAGATCGGTTCTACGCGTGGCCGTGCACGACAGCCGGCCGGATGTCGGCCGCCCCACGCCCGCGTCACGCGGACTGCGAATCGTCGACACGCTGTCAGCAGACTGGGGCATGACCCCAACCGCCGCCGGCAAGTACTTCTGGGCCGACATCGCGGTGCCGGACTGACCGAGCGGCGCGCGCAGAATTCGCTCAGGCGGCCGCGCGTCGCTGGAGCACGGTCACGACCGCGGCGAGCGACGACCACGAGCAGCAGCACAACCACGCCGCGCCGCCCGCGATGCCGGCGCGGCCGCTCGGCGATCAGCTCGACGTGAACCAGCTCAGTGTCGTCATTCACAGGAACCTCCTCGGCCGCGGACTCCCCTGTTGATGCCCCACGATCGGTGCGATCAGTCCTCGTCGTCGTCGCCGCGGAGCAGGCGGGGCACGATGATCCAGAAGGTCGCCATCGCGGCCACGGTGACGCCGACGAGCAATACCGTCACGGCCGTCGCGAAGAGGTAACGGGAGACGACGAGCAGTGCGAGCGCGATCCCGATGCCGAGGCACAGCAGTCCGACCCGAGTCATGACGATGCTGACGCGCAGGCGCTGACCGCGTGCCGTCCGGTCACCGAAGCGGTGCATCGCAGTGGGCGAGATGAAGGCGATGGCAGAGAGGATCGTGAACAGCAACGCCGCGCCGTACAGGCCCCGGCCGAGGTTGTCGAGCGCGCCGAAGCCTTGGGCGAACGGCACGGTGAGCAGGAACGCGACGAGCACCTGCACACCCGGCAGGACGACGCGCAACTCCTGCAGCAGTCCGTAGTAGCGATCGCGGAGTTCGGCGCGGTCGCGCTCGTCGTCGAGATCCTCGGGTGCGACCTCGCTGTCTCTCCCACCCATGCTGCAGTTCTAGCCGCAGTCGGATCCCCGCAATGCTGCGAGATCTCCGGTCATGGTCCCTCCTGCGGGCTCACGCCGAACGTTCGGCGTCATCGCGGTCGTCGGCAAAGAGTGGTGGCACCCCGGCGATCCCGAGCTCAGCCGCGTCCTCGACCGACTCGACCGGGCCGCGCATCGCACCTTCCGGCGACCATCGAGTGCGGCAGGTACCGGTAGACGATGCCCGCGCTGATGAGTCGCGAGGATCGAACCGACCGTGACCGCGAGATGGATGCCGCCGACGAACGCGTGGTCGGCTGCCGCGGTCAAGACGTTCTGCGCGGGCCGCGGCAGCGTCGTCGGCAACGCGGTGCGCGCCCGCGATCGACGTGCTGGCGGTGGACTTGTCGGCCGGGCTGCAGCCCGCGGAGGAACGGCGCGATCTTGCTCGCGTACTTGGACGCGGCGATGCTGCCCAACACCGCGATCCCGAGTGCCGCGCCGAGCTCGCGGTGTCGCGTCGTTCATCGCCGAGCCCGCACCGGCGCGGCGGGCGGGCACGGCCATCATGATCGACGCCGTCATCGGCGACATCGACAGGGCGATGCCGGCGGTGAGCGGCACGACGCAGCACCACGACGTAGGCATACGACGTGTGCGGCGTGAGCAGCGTGAACAGCGCGAGGCCGGTCGGCGATGCTCAGCATCCCGAAGGACACGGTGCGGTGCGCGCCGAATCGGGCGCTGAGCCGCGGCGTGAACGGCGCGACCACCAGCATGATGAGCGCGATCGGCAACAGGCGCAGCGCGGCCGTCAGCGCCGTGTAGCCGAACACGAGCTGGAAGTACTGCGAGATGAGGAACATCACGCCGTACATGGACACGAACACGAGGATCATGCCACCCGTCCCCGTGCTGAACGCCGGGTTGCGGAAGAAGTGCATGTCGAGCATGGGCTCGTCGGTGTGCAGTTCCCACGCCACGAACAACGCCAGGACGACCACCGCGATCGCGAGCGCGGTCAGCGTGGCCGCGCTCGCCCCAGCCCTTGTCGGGCGCTTCGATCAGGCCGTACACGAGGGCCACGATGCCGACGATCGACAGGAACGCGCCGATCGGGTCGAGGCTCGCCTCCTCGGGGTCGCGCGACTTCGGCACGAGGAATTTCCCGGCGACGAGCGCGACGACGATGATCGGCACGTTGATCAGGAACACCGACCCGTACCAGAAGTGGCCGAGCAGATAGCCGCTCGCGACCGGACCGAGCGCGCCCGCGGCGCCGGTGATGCTCGCCCAGATCGCGATCGCCTTCGGTCGCTCGTGCACCGGGAAGATGTTGATGATGATCGACAACGTCGACGGCATGATCAGCGCACCCGCCGCACCCATCACCGCGCGGCTGCCGATCAGCTGCCACATCTCCGTGGACACCGTCGCGAGGATCGCCCCGAAGAGGAACAGGAACAGGCCGGCCTGGAGCGCACCCTTGCGACCGAACCGGTCGCCGAGCGCGCCGGTGGTGAAGAGCAGCCCCGCGAACACGAGTGAATAGATCGCGACGACCCACTGCAGCTGCGACTCGGTGGCGTGCAGGTCGCGCGACAGCGTCGGGATCGCGACGTTGAGGCTCGAGTTCCCGACGAACACGATGAGCAGGCTGAGGCACAGCACCGCGAGCGCCCACCAGCGCCGGTCGTACAACGCAGGTTCGGCCGGCGTGGGCACGGCGGCATCAGTCGCGGACATCGCGGTTCCTGGGTTCGCGGGGCGGCGTACGGGGTTCGCAGGGTCGGCCGCCGGGCCGTGAGGTGGTCAGATAAGTGGAAGGAGCATTCCGGTTGTCTCAGTGTAATCGGAGCGGCCGTTCCGTTTGGAACGGATACGGTCGACCCATGGTCGATCCCGAGCCTGTCCGCCTCGCCCACCGGGCCGTGGCCCGCATCGGCTTCGGCGCGATGCAGCTTCCCGGGCCGGGCGTCTTCGGCCCGCCCCGGGACCGCGACGGCGCGATCGCGGTGCTCCGGCGCGCGGTCGAGCTCGGCGTCGACCACATCGACACCGCGCAGTACTACGGCCCGGGCGTCTCCAACGAGCTCATCCACGCTGCGCTGCACCCGTACCCCGAGGGCCTCGTCATCGTGAGCAAGGTCGGTGCCGGCCGGGACGAGCAGGGTGGTTGGCACCCGGCCGGCACACCGGCGGAGCTGCGCGCCGGAGTCGAGGACAACCTGCGATCACTCGAAGTCGACCAGGTGGACGTGGTCAACCTGCGGGTGCACGCGCCGGCCGCACCCGACCTGGAGTTCGACGACCAGGTCGGCGCGATGGTCGAGCTCCGCACCGAAGGGCTCATCGGCGGTATCGGTGTCAGCAACGTGTCGCTCGCGCAGTTGCAACGGGCGACCGAGCTCACCGAGATCGCGTGCGTCCAGAACCCGTTCAACGTCGTCGACCGCACGTGCGGCCGACGTGCTCGCGCGCTGCGAAGCCGACGCCATCGCGTTCGTGCCGTTCTTCCCGATGGGTTCCGCCTTCGGTGGCGTCAACCGCGTGCTCGAAGCGCCGACCGTGACCGAGACCGCGGCCGGCTCGGTGCCACGCCCGCGCAGGTCGCCCTCGCGTGGCTGCTCGCGTGCTCGGCGAGCATCCTGCTGATCCCGGGCACGTCGTCGATCGGGCACCTCGAGGAGAACCTGGCGGCCGGTGACCTCGTCCTCGACGACGAAGCGGTGAGAGCGCTCGACGCGATCGGGTGACGACCGCCCCGCTCCGGGGCCCCTGATCGAATGCACCTCGCGCGCGCGGTCAGGCGCGCGTGTTGTCGAGGTGCTGCAGCAAGTCGTGCGCGGCCAGCTCGATGTCCTTGTGCCGCCACTCGGCGGCGCGGTACTGACACGCGATCAGGCCCATGCGGTGGACCCGGCGCAGGTCTCCGTAGACGAACGCGTATCTGGCCTTGGTCTCGTCCTTGGCACCATCGGTGAGCCCGAGGTGCCACTCGGCGTACTGCTCCCAGGAGTGGGAGTCGAGGTACGCGTTCTCGTCGTCGGCCTTGGGCTGCACGTCGGCCCAGGCGCTCTCGAGCACGTACTGGTGCGCGTCGATGAGCGCCTTCGCGTGGCTCACCGCGCGCTGGTTCAGCGAATACGACGCCATCTCGACATTGTGCCCAGAGCGCGACCCCTCAACCCTCCGTATGGGGACGGCGCGACTACTGCGTCGCGAGGTCGGCGCGCGCTTCGGGATCCCGGATCGGGTCGCGACCGCGCGTGTCGATGACGACGCGCCCCAGGATGCCCGGTGGCATCTCCGCCCGCCCCGACAGGTCCGAAAGGATGGGGCTCACGGGCTGGTACCCCACCGCGAAGCCGGGCGTGCCGTAGGTGAGCAACGTCGTGCGCTCGACGCGTCCACTGCCGACCGCGGCATCGTCGTAGAACAGTTCGACACGGCCACCGCGATCACCTTCGGCACGGGTGAACACGATGCGCGCCTCGACGGGACCCACCGGCAGCTCGGCGGTGGCCGAGATCGTCGTGATCTCCGTGCCGACGAAGTTGTACGTGTAGTGGAGCCGCCGGTCGCGGAGGTACGCCACGTAGCCGCCCGCGTGGGAGCCGTGCGCGACGATGACGCCATCCGTCTCGCCCGTCGGCGGGATGTCGAGCGCGGCCGCGATCGCGAAGGAGCGGTTGCGGAAGTTCGGCGCGATCGCTTCCGGGAGCGGGCCGATCCCGCCGTACAGCTCGTAGTGATCCCGGCGGTAGCGCGTGTCGCCGAAGCGACCGGGCTCGTTGTTGAGCGGCAGGACTTGGTACTTCGCCGCTTCGTGCCACCAGAGCTCCTGCAACTCGGCGAGCTTCTCCGGCTGCTCGGCCGCGAGGTCGTGGACCTCGGCGAAGTCCTCCGCGACGTGGTACAGCTCCCACTTGTCCTCGGCGAACGGCCGGCGCATGTCGGTGCCGTCGTAGTTGATGAACGGCGGGGTGTGGAACGCGACGGCCTTCCAACCGTCGTGGTACAGCGCGCGTGATCCGAGCATCTCGTAGTACTGCGTGACGTGCGCGCTCGGTGCCGACGGTGTGCGCGAGCGTGGGCGCGAAGCTCACACCTTCGATCGGGCACTGCGGAACGCCGGCGATGACATCGGGTGGGTCGATGCCGATGAGGTCGAGCAGTGTCGGCATCACGTCGATCGCGTGCACGTACTGGTGCGCGTGTGTCACCGTCGGTGCCGATGCCGTTCGGCCAGTGCACGATCAGCGGATCCGCGACACCACCTTCGTGCGTGTCGCGCTTGAACCGCTTGAGCGGCGTGTTCCCCGCCCACGCCCAACCCCACGGGTAGTGGTTGTTCGCCAGCGGACCGCCGAGATCGTCGATGCGGCGCAGGTTCTCCTCGAGGCTCTCGGGCACGAAGTTGAAGAAGTACTGCTCGTTGAACGAGCCCTTCGCGCCGCCTTCGGCCGACGCGCCGTTGTCGCTCATCACGAGCACGATCGTGTCGTCGAGCTCACCGAGCTCGGCGATGAAGTCGAGCAGTCGGGCGACCTCCGCGTCGGTGTGCGTGAGGAAGCCGGCGTACACCTCCATCATGCGCGCGGCAGAGTCGCTGCTCGTCGACCGTCAGCGAGTCCCAGGCCGGCACCCAGGACGGCCGCTCCGAGAGCTCGCGTATCCGGCGGCAGCAGACCCGACTCGAGCTGCCGCGCGAACACCGCGTCGCGCCAGCGGTCCCACCCGGCGTCGAACTGCCCCCGGTAACGGTCGATGTACTCCCGCGGCGCCTGATGCGGCGCGTGGCACGCGCCGGGCGTGAACCACAAGAAGAACGGCTTCTCGGGCGCGGTCGCACGCAGGTCCTTCAGGAACAGGATCGCCTTGTCGGCGAGGTCCTCGGTGAGGTGGTAGCCCTCCTCCGGGGTGCGCGGCGGCGCGACCGGGTGGTTGTCGTAGACGAGGTCGGGGTGGTACTGGTCGGTCTCCCCGCCCATGAAGCCGTAGTAGCGCTCGAAGCCGCGGCCGAGCGGCCAGCGGTCGCGCGGGCTCGCCCATCGTCGTCTCGCGTCGCCGGGTGTGAGGTGCCACTTCCCCACCGCGTACGTGGCGTAGCCGTTGCGCACGAGGATCTCGGAGAGGAACCCGTTCTCTTTCGGAATCGTCGCGTTGTAGCCGGGGAAGCCGGCGGCGAGCTCGGCGACGCGTGCCATGCCGTTCGAGTGGTGGTTGCGTCCCGTGAGCAGGCACGCACGTGTCGGCGAGCACAACGCGGTGGTGTGGAAGTTCGCGTACCGGCGGCCGCGGCTGCGCCAACTCGTCGAAGCACGGCGTGGCGATGTCGGAGCCATAGCAACCGAACTGCGCGTACCCAACGTCGTCGAGGAGCACGATCACGACGTTCGGTGCACCCTCCGGTGCCTGCGGGAGCGGCGGCCACCACGCCTGCGAGTCCGCGTACGTCTCGCCGATCGTCCCACCGAATTCGTTCGTCATTGCATCCTCCCGCACCCGCGGATCGGTCCGACCTGGTTCAAGTGGAGTGATTCAATCGGACGCGGCGGCGCGGCGCCCAAACGCCCGTGGGCCTTGCGCCAGTCAAGCGTTTCGTGAGCCGAGTGGTGCGGTACAGGAACCCATCGGGGTCGGCGCTGGTACTGACGCGCGCTCATTCGAGCTCGGCTGCGAGGAACTCGACATCTGCGAGGAGCCGCAGCACGTCGTTGAGATGCGTGCACGTCGAGGTACCCGTGAACTCGCGGCGCACGACGCGCCGGAGATCGGCGATGGGCTGACCCGCGAGGCGACTCGCACTCGCGAGCGCCTGTGGGCACTCCTGCCACGGCAGGACATGCGCGCTCGCGTCGACCGTGAGCAAGGTGCGGGCCTCAGTGTCCACGCTCGCGATGACGCCGTACTCGTGCACGACGGTCTCCTCGCCCGCACCGTCGACGTGCGAATCGCGGAAGTGCGCGTCGATGCGATACGGCGCGCCGGCCTGATCGGGCGCGATCACGTCGAGGCGCCGCGCCCGGCGCATCGAGTGCGGCGCCAAACGCGGTCGCAGGTGCCAGCCTTCCGGATCGGCGGGGTCGAGCAGTTCGGGTGCGACGGGTCCGAGCGGCGTGGGGTTCTGCCCGGTCGCCCGGACGATCTGCATCATCGATGCATCGCCGGCCCAACCCGCGCAGAGATCGACCTGGGCGTCGAGGAACCCATCGGGCATCGGCCGGGTCGGGAACGCGCCCTGGTGCAGCTGCGCGTACCCCGACACGAGCGTGGCGCCGGGCACGTCGTCGAGCAGCATGAGCAACGGCGCAGCACCGTGCTCGGAGTACGGGATGAGCGCGTCGAGCTTGGCGCGGAACCCAGGTCCGACGAGTGCGCCGCGCAACTGCGAGAACGCTGTCCACGTGTGGATCGCACTCGAACTCCAGCAACGACCGGTCGGTGCCGTCGGCGACGAGACGCATGCGGGCCGCGGCCGCGACGCGTGCTTCGCCGGTATCCGAGGTGACCAGGTCACGAGCGATCCCCTCGTGCACGGTGCGGCCGAGAACACCGTCCGGGCGCGTCGTGTCGATCGTGCTGGTACGGCGCGCCGATCGCGGCAGCCGTGCCGGCGTCGAGGTCGTGGGTCGCTGCGGGCCGCTGATCACCGAACCGGTGACCGGCGAGACGACGAGGTGGGTGCGGGCCAAGACGGAGGAGTGTACGGACCCGCGCGTGGCCCGCCGATCGGTGCCGGCCTGATCAGGCGTACGCGAGCCTCGTTCGACTCACGCACGGAGCAGTCGCGACCGAAGAGCAGGAAGCGGTCGCAGCTGCGCATGAGCCAGCGGTCGTGGGTGACGACGAGCACCGTGCCCGAGTACTGCGCGAGCGCGGCTTCCAACGCCTCGGCCGACGCGAGGTCGAGGTTGTCGGTCGGTTCGTCGAGCAGGAGCATCGTCGCACCGGAGAGCTCGAGCATCAGGATCTGGAAGCGCGCCTGCTGGCCGCCGGAGAGTGTGCTGAACGGACGGTTCCACGCCTCGTGCAGCTCGTAGCGCCGGAGCGCGGCCATCGCCTCGCCGCGCGGCGCGGCCGTTGTCCTGCAGCCGTTCGAGCAGCGTGCTCGCGTTGGCTTCGCGGTCCTCGTGGACCTGCGAGAAGTAGCCCGGCACGACTCGCGCGCCGAGGCGGACGTCACCAACGTGTTCGATCGGCGAGCCCGGCGAGCAGCTGCAGGAAGTGGCTCTTGCCGGTGCCGTTCGGCCCGATCACGCCGATGCGCTCGCCGTACCGGACCTCGGTGTCGAACGGATCCGTGAGCCCTGCGAGCTCGAGGCGCTCGACCACGACCGCACGCTTGCCGGTGCGATCGCCCGTGAGCCGCATCGAGATCTGCTGTGCACGCGCCGCCGCTGGTGGGGCCTCGCGTTCGAACCGCTCGATCTTGCTCTTCGTCGCCCGCACGCGCGACGCGAACTTGTCCGAGCCCATCTGCGCGCGCCGGCGGAACTCGCGGAGCGATTCCTCGAGCCGCAACCGTTCCTCGTTGTAGCGCCGGCGGTCCTCGTCGAGGCGCGCGAGCCGAGCGTCGCGAGCCGCGTGGTAGGTCGGGAAGGAGTCCGGATGCGTCCACGCGCCCCGCGCTTCGAGCGTGACGATCTTGCTCGCGGCCCGAGCGAGCAGCTCGCGGTCGTGGCTCACGAACAGCACGGTCTTGGGGCACTGGTCGAGCTCACGTTCGAGCCATTCCTTCGTCGGGACGTCGAGGAAGTTGTCGGGCTCGTCGAGGAGGAGCACGCCGGCATCACCGCGGAACAGCACTTCGAGCGCGAGCCGCTTCTGTTCGCCGCCGGAGAGCGTCGAGCACAACCGGTCGCCGACCGCGTCGAACGAACGGCCGAGCGCGGCGGTCGTGCAGACGTCCCAGAGGACCTCCTCGTCGTAGCCGCCGGCTTCGCCCCACGCCGCGTGCGCGCGTGCGAGCCGCATGCCGGCGCGGTCCCCCGGCTCCGCCTGGGCAGCACGCGCCGCCGCGTCGAGCTCGACGGCGGCGCGCCGCACCGCCGGTGGTGACAGCGACAGCAGCAGCTCCCGCACCGTGCCGTCATCGGAGGTCGATCCCATGAGCTGGCGCATGAACCGCAGCTCGCCGTCGATGTGCACGGCACCGCCCTTGGCGCGCTCGTCGCCCGCGAGGATGCGCAAGAGCGTGCTCTTCCCGCTGCCGTTGGCACCGATCAGCGCGACGTGCTCACCGTTGCCGACGCGGAACGACACGCCGTCGAAGAGCAGGCCGCCGCCCGCCGGCGTGTACTCGAGGTCGCTGACCTCAATGAGTCCCACGAGTCGAGCAGGCTACGGACCCGGCACACGGGTCGCCCCGGAATTCACGGCCCGAGTTCTTCGGAGGCGTCAGGGGTGCCGGTGGTGTCCGGGTCGGTGGTCGGTGACTGTCGCGACGCGTGTCCCACGTACGAAGTCGAGCGTCAGCGAGCCGTCTGCGTCAGCGATCGTGATCGACGGCGCACCGAAGTTCGCGAGCGCCCACGGGTTGTCGTAGCGCTTGCCGTGATCGAGTGGGACGCCGGCGCCCTTGACCGTGAGCGGGCCGGTCGTCCCGAACGTGACGTGCGCCCTCGGTCGGCGACTCGTACGCTCACGTCGAAGCCGCCGGCGAGGGCCGTTCGCGGGCCGCGGCGTGACCTGCGGGATCGTGCCGCGAGCACCGCGGCGCGGAACGCGGGCGAAGTCGCCGAACTGCGTCGCGTCGCCGACCTGCGTGAACCAGACGTTGTCGGCACCGCCGTCGGCAACGAGATCGAACGGCTCGCGTGAGGCCGTGCGTGAAGATGCCCGGGTCGGTGTAGGTGCGCCAGTGCATCGGGTCGCCACGACCACAGCGCGACGTAGCCGTTGCCCTTGCGCCCGAACGTCCAGCCGTCCTGCCTGCACCACCTCGTCGAACTTCTCCTGCGGGAAGTACGCGTGCGTGTACGTCAAGGTAGCCGAACGGAGTCGAGCGGCGGCCCGGGTTGGCGAACGTCGGGCGCGTACAGGCTGATCGAGAGGGCGCCGTGCTGCGCGGCGCGCGGCAGGCTGCCGTTGCCGGTCCAGTAGCCGTCGTCGTCGGGCCACTGCGTGCCCGACTGCGGTTCGTTCTTCGGGTGCGTCGTGAACACGATCGCCTGCTCGTCGAGCGTGGCCTGGCGAGATGTGGTGCTGCTCGCTCGCCGTTCCCGGTCGGTACGACTGCGCGGTCGACAGCATCACCGAGTCGCTCCGGTACGTGTACGTGTCGACCGCGGTCAGCAGCGCGAAGCCCGAGCATCGCCTGCGAGTCGACTGCGCGAGGTTCTGCGCCACGGCGCGGTTCGCCGCCGGTGAGGTCGGCGATCGGCTTGAACGGCTTGAAGAAGTCCGACTCCCACAGGCCGTACTGGTCGAGGGTGTCGAGCGTCAGCGGCACCGTCTGCCACGCCGTCTGCGCGCCCTTCTCCCACCAGAACGCGACGCTCGGCCGGGTCGGTGAACGAGTGGCCGTCGATGCCGGTCTGCGGTCGGGTCCACCGGGAGCGACGGCGTCGAGCGGCGACCCCCATGTGCTCCTGGTCGACGGTCGTGTGCTTCGACTGCGCGACCCGCAGGATCACCGCCGGCAGCCGGTAGCGCTGGCGCCCGCGCCAGGAGCGTCGCGCCCGGGTCGCCGGTCGACGTGTAGCCGCAGCGCGGTGTCGTCGAAGAGCAGCTTCGAGAGGTTGAAGATGTCCTGGTCGGTGGCGACGCTCTTGTCCTTCATGTACGAGCGGCCGTGCGTCGCGCCGTCGTTGCCCTTCTGGATGTGCAGCGCGATGTCGAAGAGGAGCAGGTCGAGCACCATCGACGCCCGGCGCGCCAGCACCGGGTCGTTCGACCCACTCGACGATCGTGAGCAGCGCGTCGAACGTCTTCTGGTAGTAGACGTCCGAGTGCCACTCGGTGAAGCCGTAGCTGCGCCTTCTCGGTGAGCCACTTGTCGATGAAGCCGTTGGCGCGGTCGCGGTGCCAGGCGCCGGTGTTGCCGTCGGACGAAACACGTCGTTCGGGAACGCCTGGCCGGCCAGGTACTCGTCGGCGTGGTACAGCAGCCGGTGGTTCTCGGACCAGTAGTACCGCTGGTCGATCGCGCCCGGCGGGCTGCGGGTCGGTGTACCAGTACTTGAAGCTCTTGAAGTGCGCCTCGATCGCGGCGCGCACGTCGGCGGGCAGCAGGTCGCGGTAGCCGTACCAGAGGTTCATGAGGTACGTGAGGTCGAAGTCCGACGGTGTCGACGTAGTTGTCGAAGCGCTGGAACGAGTTCGCGAAGTCGGCCATCGTGATGCCGGCGGTGTCGAACGGCGTGTGCGTGCGCCGGGCGTGCTCCGCGTTCGTGATGAGGTTCGTGAACGACCCCGGCGAGAACTGCGTGGACGCGTAGTCGAGGTAGGAGTCGCTGCCGGTGCGCTACCACGACGCCGGCACGAAGCCGTCGGTGCTGCGCGGACCGGGCGGGTCCGGGACGACCAAGGTCCGGCAACTCGTCGCGATCACTGCTACGAGCAACACGAACGCGAGCCGCCGGCACATCAATTCCTCCCCCGGGAAAGGCGCGGCAGCGTAACGATTGCGTTCACGCCTTCGCCACCGGTCCATCGGCGCTCGCCATCAGTTCGAGGTATCGGTCGAACGCGGCGGTCACACCCCTTCGGTCACCGGTGGCGAGGAGGTCGAGGATCAGCCCGCGCACGACCGCGACGTGGAGCCGGGCCTCCGCCCGCGCCCGCCGCGGATCGGTCCCCTCGTCCACCAGACGCGCGGCGATCGGCGCGACCCAGGACTCGACGACGCGACCGAGGAACTCCTCCGTGCCGGGGCGGCCCAGCAGCGCGTGCGTGTAGAGCTCGAAGAACAGCCGTTCCTGGGGCCAGAGCTTCGGATCGGTGACGCGCCGGAAGAACCGGCGCACGTCGGCCTCGGATGTGCCGGCGTCCAGTGCCGACGCGAGCTCGCGGTCTTCCACCGCGTCGGCGACGGCCACGAGCAGGCCTTCCCTCGATCCGAAGTGGTACAGGAGCATGCGGTGGCTGGTGCCGATCGCGGCCGCGAGCTCACGGAGGCTCAGATCGGCGATGCCGGCGTCGAGCGCATGGTCCACCGCGGCGGCCAGCAGGCGATCTCGGGCTTGCAACTCGGCCATGGATTCCGTACCGTACCAAGTGGTACATGTACCATGTGGTACATCAACGCCGAAGACCGCGATGACGGCGAGAGGAGACGACCATGGCGCACTTGCAGGTGGAAGCGGAAGGCGTGACCCGCGCCGGCATCGAACGGGTCTGGCACCTCCTCGAGGACGCGAGCACGTACGCGGAGTGGGGCCCGTGGGACGCGAGCGGCTACGAAAAGCCCGGTGACACGTCACCGCACGGCGTCGGGGCGATCCGCTTCTTCCGCTACGGCCGGACCACGACGGTCGAACGTGTGCTCGAGGTCGAGCCCGGCCGGCGGCTGGTGTACACGATCGAACGTGGGATCCCGGTGCACGACTACCGCGCCGAGGTGATCCTCACGCCCACTGCCGCCGGGACACACATCCGCTGGGCCGCAACGTGGAAGCGCACGCTGCTCGGGCGCATCGTCCGGCACAAGCTCCGCTCGATCTATCCCGATGTCGTTGCGCACCTCGTCGCGGCGGCCGACGCTGCGGAAGCGCGCGCCGCGTAAGACTTCCGCCGCGACACGATCCGCGCGTTAGGTGCGATCGTCCGCGTCGCCTTGGGCGTGCGCGCGGTCGCCCCGGTTCAGCTCACTGAGCGCTGCGAGCTCGGCATCGGCTGCGTCCTCGACCGCGATCAGACGGTTGTCCGCTTGCGGCAACGAGCGCAGGATCTCGTCGAGCTTGCGTTGCGTCGCCGACTCCTGGCGCGCCTGCGTGTGCTGCAAGGCGAACACCAACAGCAACGTGATCGACGACGTCACCGAATACAGGACGAGTTCCCACCAGTGCGGGAAGCCGTACCCGACACCGAGCACCAGCCACACGGCGAGCCAGACCGCGGCGATGGCCCCCGCGCCTGCGTGCGTGGTGGCCGCGCGGCCCCGATGCAGCGCACGGCTCGCCCGCGGGCGGGCCTCCCAGTCGTCGGTCGACGAGTGCGCCTTCGCCGAAACCGTCCCCGGGCCGCGGAAGAGACCTCGGTACCAGTGCGGGTCGACCGCCCGCTTCTCGGCGTCGTGGCGGTCGTCGACCCACTGGCGGCGGCGTTCGATGTCGATGGCAGCGTCGTGCGGCTCGTTCACAGGCATCGGAACTCGTCCTACCCCGAATCGGCCCGGCTCACGACCCGGGGTCGCTCATGACTCTCGGGATCCGATAGATCGGGGTGATGCCGAAGGAGGTGCGCAGTGTCGGGCGTCGAGCCGCGCCGGCCGGTTCACTCCTGCCGACCGCGGCGTCGTTCGTGTGGTTCGGCGCGTTCGCGGGCGTGTGGGTGGTCGCGGCCGTCGACGTCGAGCGCACGTTCCACCTCTCCGATGCCGAGCTCGGCGCGCTGATCGCGGTAGGTGTCATCGCGGCGGCAGCCGTCAACGCGGTCGGCGGTGTACTGACGGATCGCTGGGGCGCAGGAGTCGCGCTCGCGCGCGCGTTGATCCTCTGGGGGGTGCTGCTCGGTGCCGAAGCCGCCTCTCCCCGCTACGCACTGTTCGCGATCGCGTTCGTGCTCGCGACCGCCGGAGGCGGACTCGTCGATGTCGTCATCAACATCCTTGCGGCCGCGAGACTCGGAGCGCGCCCGGGTCACCTCGTGCGCTTCCACGGGCTCTTCAACGCGGGCGCGGTCCTCGGCGCGGCGATGACCGGCCTCTCGTTGCACGCGGGCGCGTCCTGGCGGGTGACATGGACCGTGATCGCCGTGGTCGCGGTGCTCCTCGGCCTGGCCAGCTTCCGCTTCCGCAAGGACAGGGCACCCGCGAGCGAGCACGTTTCGATGTTGCGGTCACTGCTCGCGCTCCGTCACGAAGGCCTGGTCGTCTTCGCGGCGGTGTTCGCGGCGGCCGCGATGGTCGAGGGTGGCATCGCGACGTGGGGTGTCCTCTATCTGCGCGCCGATCTCGGCGTCGGCGTGCTGGCCGGCGTCGGCGCCTACGTGATCGGTCAGACGCTCTCGACGGTGACCCGTATGGCCGGTGGCCCCGCGATCGGCGGTCTGGGTGCGGCGCGCTGGCGTCGCGCTCGGCGGCGCGGTCGCGACCGCCGGCATCGGGCTCGAAGCCCTCTCCGGAAACGCAGCGGTCGCCGCCACCGGCCTCGCACTGGCGAGCGTCGGGATCACGGTCGTGTGGCCGTTGCTCCTCGCCGAGGTCAGCGTCGGCGCCCGTCACGCCAGCGTGGCGATCGGGGGCATCACTGCTGCCGGCTATCTCGGCATGGTCGCCGGCCCCGCGATCGTCGGCGCCCTCTCAGGCCTGTTCGACCTCCGGGTCGGCCTGCTCGTGCTCGCCGGCGCGGCGCTGTTCGTCACCTTCGTGCCCGCCCGAGTCCGCGGAGCTGCGCCCGACGCCGACGAATCGATCGAACCCCGTGTCTGACCGCGTGCGGCGTCGCTTCAGGTATTCATCGCGACGTCGATAAGGAATTGCTTGCTTGCAAGCGCATCCTTGAACGAAGTCCATTCATGCGGAGAGGGCGGCCTCGAACGGGGCCGCCCCTCTTCGCGTCGACACTCCGAGTCGCGTGACCGCGGTTGCCTGCGTGCGAAGTCCTCGCTCACATCGAGCTCACTTCGTGAGCAAATGTCGGATCACCGAGCACTACGCCTGTCCGATGACCTCGCACACATCCACGCTGATGTAGGTCGCGGGCGCCTCCGACATGTCGCGGCAGGGTGTTGAAGGTCGCCTCCGCGCTTCTCCGCGTTCTCTTCGGTATCGAACAGCCAGAACGAGTGCTGAACGAGGTCCTCGCCGTCGATGCTTCGCGACCAGTAGCCGCCGGATGTTCCACTCATGCCTTGCAGCATCGCGACGCCTTGGTCGGCGATCATCGCTCGCGTTTCGTCTTCATGGCCCGGCTTGATCTTCACCCGTCCGATGACTGCGTACATGACGCACCTCCGAAGAATCTCACTCGGTGTCCACAGCGTGCCCCACGCGACGTGCCTCGTCGAGGAGCTACGGAGCGGTCGACGGTCCTCCGGTCCGCCGGCGCTCCCTGTTGTCGTCGTCGGAAGCGCGCGAGACTTCAGCGATGGGTACACGTCCGCCCGTCTGGATCGGCCACGCCCGCCTGATCGCGAGTGACCTCGCACGATCCGCGGACTTCTGGTGCACCGTCGGCATGCGCGAGGTCGAGCGCAACGACCAGATCGTCGTCCTGGAGCTGCGCGGCGGCACTCACCTGGTGCTCCTCCCCGGCACACTGTCAGGTGACGCCGACGCGCCCTTCGATCTCATGGTCGATGATCTCGACGCGACGCATGAAGAGTGGGACCGCCTCGGTCTCGACGTCTCGCCGATCGAACGCGGGCGGATCCATTCGTCCTTCGTCCTTCGCGATCCCGACGGCACCAAGGTCGCCGTCAACAGCTCGCACGTCGTCGGCGACGTCTGACTCCATCTCGCCGGCCGAACCGAGGACTGGGGGCATCAGCCTCCCATCATCCAGCCGCGGTCCCACTGCGACCAGTCACCACGGTTCTGCGTCATCCATGCGACCATGTCGCCGCACCACGCGGACGCGTTCGACGCGCTGGACGCGTTCGCCGACATCCATTGCTCGCACGTCTCTCGCATTTGCTGCGGGTTGCTCCACATCATGGAACCCATCATCTGCCCGCTGCCCACGCGGTTCGACATCCACCCGACCATGTCGTCGCACCAGTCCGCGGGCGGTGCCGTCGTCGCGTTGTAGCCGTCATGCCATGCGGTGCACGCGTCTTCGGATCGAGGCGAGTTGCTGTGACCCGGAGCTCGCCGCCGGCTTCGACGAATCGTCGCCGTGCGTGGCCACGACGCCCGCCGTCACGCCGCCGATCAGGACCACCACGATCGCCGCGATCACCCACGGCAGCCATGGGCGTCGCCGCGGTTGCGTCTCAGCCGGTGAAGCGTCGGAAGTGTCGGTCGTCATGTACACATCGTCCGCCGTCCCGGCACGGCATCCGTAGGGCCGAAGGTCCCCTCGTGCGCGCGTGCTTCCCGTCGCTCGCGGTGAACCCGTCAACCTTGGGACTGACGAGCTCGTGCGTGGTCCGGCGACGACGCCCGAGCACCGGGTGACCCTTGATCGTGGCGGCTAGTTCGTCGTCTTTTTTCGCCTTCCTGGACCTCGCAGGCAAATGGAGAAGGAGCGAGAACAACTGAGAGATGTGGGGGGTTGTGATGACGAAACCGTCCGAGGGCCTGGGGGTGCCGACTCCCCCCGCGGAAGTGCGGATCGAAACCGTTCACTGGAACGGCGCCGGCCGGGTCGCCCTCATCGGCGAGATCGACTTGAGCAACGTTGCGGACGCCGAATCCATCCTGTCCGAGCTGGCGAGTCGCGGCATCCCGCTCACCCTCGACATGGTCGGGTTGTCGTACTTGGACTCCCAAGGCGTCGGCATGCTCTTCCGGCTGGCGAGACGCGCCCACCTCAACGGCGGGACGCTGACCCTCGCGAACCCGCGCGGCATCGTCCGCCGCGTGCTCGACATCACCAACGTTGCGGACGTTGCCGCCATCACGGACGACGTGTAGCGGACACGCTCATCGCGCGCGTATTGGGTTCACGCCCGGCCGACCGGGACGATCATGCGCTGTGCGCGCGCGTTCCGGAGTTCGGGTCGTTCGACTGCGAAGGCTCGCACCATGCCTTGCAGGGTCGCCACGACATCGGCCGGTGCCGGCATCGCTCGGATCTCGGCGGCAAGGCCACGTGCCGCACTGCCGAACCGCGGGTCGACGAGCAACGCGCGACTGCGCTCGGCAATCGCGTCAGCCGTCAGCTCGGCCGGGAGCAAGCGCAGTCCGGCGCCGCTCCGGAGCAACACCTCAGCGTTGTTGAACTGGTCGGCGCCGTGCGGGAGCGCGAGCTGCGGGATACCGCGAGCCATCCCGCCGAGCATGGTGCCGCTCCCACAGTGGTGCACCAGCATGTCGACGTACCGGAGCAGCGCATCTTGGGGAACGAACCGTTCCACGCGCACGTGGTCCGGCACGTGCCCGAGCGTGGCCGGGTCGCCCTTGGGACCGACTGTCACCAACACGTCGACGTCGAATTTCAGCGAGTCCCGTCACAGCCGCGCGGCAGCGACTCGACGGCGCCGTAGACGACCGTGCCCAGCGTCACGTACACGAGCGGCCGCACGCGTGGACGCGTGACCCAATCGGGAACTCCCCTGGCGGGTTCGGCCCACGCCACCGGGCGTTGCGTGATCCGTTGCGCCGGATCCGCAAGCGCGGGGTCGCGCAGACTCGGCGGCGAGATGTCGACAAACGGGTTGTCGGAGAACGGATCGACCCACGAATCGTCTGGCCACTCGTCACGGAAGACGGCGTGGAGCTGCTCGACGAACGGGCGACGAAAACGGTCGGGCAGTTGATAGCCGAGGCCATGGCCGACCGCTGGCACACCGCGGAGGGACGCCGCGATCGCGGACCCCAGGTCGTACTCCTCGTAAACGACGAGATCGGGCGCCGTTCGCTCGATCAGGGACATCACGCCGAGGGACTTGTCGCGCGCCAGGACGGAACCGAAGAACGCCGCGCCGAATCGCCACTTCTCATCCGGCGAGACATCGGCCAGTGCCGGATCGGCCTGCAGGGTCAGCTCCTGGCCGCGCTCGAGCGACATGCCGACGGCGTGCGCGGTGAAACCGAGCTGCCGTAGTCGCGGGACGAACTCGTCACCCGTCGCGAACTCGACCTCGTGACCGGCGTCACGAAATGCGAGCGCGAGTGGGAGCAATGGATACACGTGTCCGTACGCGGGCAGCACGCAGAAGAGCACCCGCATCGGAGCGCGCGCGGTAACGGATCGCGCCGTCAGGGGAAGTCGCGCATGAGTCATGACGACGAATACGAAGGAGGAATCCCAACCGGTTCGCTCTGCCGTCACGCCGGTGCGGGGCGCGAATCTCGACTACGCGGCGATCGCCGGCTGAACCGCACGTCCAGGGGTATCGGATCATCGTTGCCGCGACCTGGTCCACCTCCCACGCCAACCAAGACGAGCCGAGAAGACCAAACGGCGACGGTCAAGCATCGCCGGAGCAACACACTTCCTTCGTGGGCCCGGATGGGATCGAACCATCGACCGAGGGATTATGAGTCCCCTGCTCTGACCACTGAGCTACGGGCCCGCGGGTTTGCCGGCGTCTCCGCCGATGTCCGCCACGAGTCGGCGACAATAGTGGTGACGCGTCACATTGACCCGTGGTCCGGGAGGCCGAGCAGGGTGCGCTCAGTACCTGATCTCGGCCAGAAGCTCCAACGAATCCTTGTACGTGCCGAGGCGCGGGAACAAGGGCGTGCTGGACCCCGTGATCAACCAGTTCCCGCCGGTTGTGGCCGCGAACGCACCGGTTCCATGGTTGATGTCTCCGCGCAGGAAGTACGTAGGGACGGGAGATCCCTGCTTGCAGACACGGCTGTCGCTCGGATCGAGCAGGACGTCGATCGTGCCGAGGCGTGCGCCGGTGGCGCCCCTGATCACGTTGTGCACGGAGCCAAACGTCTCCCAGCACCCGGGCTGATGCATTCCATCGCTCACGCGCAGGAGACTGGTGTAGACGATCCGCACCGCGCCGTACTGCGCGCTCGTCGCATCAAACACACCGGCGACGAACAAGATGCAATCACGACCGTCCGGAGCACTCAACGCCGCGGTGCTGCATGCCGGCGAAGCGATCGGGATCGATTGGGCGATGCCGACAGCTGTGCCTTGGAGATCGACCGGTTCGGCCGCCGCGACCGGTGCCGCGGTCCCGACGCTGATCGAGCAACGCGACCACGACTGTTCCGACAACTGAGGCTGGGCGCCACATGTTCCCTCCCTGACAACGAGGCAACGGCGCGGCGGCCCGCCGCACGGGTGATGCTTTGTTGCGTTCGTGGGACGGTACAACCTGGACACCCGGCGGCACAGAGGCTTAGGTCCCGAGCCCGCGCCGTTTGACCGGCTTACGTGCCGGTCAACGTCGCGTAGACGACGACGTTCGACTTGTAGCTGTGCTTCGACCAGTCGAAGTCGCCGCCGCAGGTGACGAGGCGGAGCTCGGCGGCGGGTGTGGGGCCGAACACCGCCGCGGTCGGGAACGCCTGCTTCTCGTACGTCTCGACGCGCGTGACGCGGAACGTCGCGGTCGTCCCGTCGACGCGAGTGACGACGACATCGTTGCCGGCCTGGAGATCCTTCAGCCGGTAGAACACGGCCGGTCCGCGGGTGCTGTCGACATGACCGGCGATCACCGCGGGGCCGGTCTCGCCCGGTTTCGGACCGTCTGCGAACCAACCTGCTTGCGCGAAGTGCTTCGGCACCTGCATCGAACCGTCCGCGTTGAAGCCGAGCGGTACCAGATCGCTCGCGATGCCGACTGCAGGGATGTCGATGCGCGCGGGCTCGGGTGCTTGCAGTGTGACCGGGGTCGGGTGGTACACGGGTTGGGTCGGCGTGACGTTCCACGGGTCCACCGGCGCCGGCGATGTCGACCTCGTCGTGGTTGCGCGGGCGGTGTGTCCGCGCGTGCTTGCTCCTCGCCGCAGCCGGAGAGAAAAACTGCGACGAGGAGCAGAGCGGCAATCGCCGTGAGGAGACGGACGAGTCTCACGTCATGTCGACACGCGCGGGCGACGACTCACCGCGACGCTCGCGACGATTGCCCCCACGAGGAGAACGACCAGGATGACTGGGAGGAGGTCGTGCCCGAGTGAGGCCGTGGTGCAGTGCCACCGGCGCCGGTGGCGAGTGCACCCGATGGTGCGGCGGCGCTGCGCGCGCGTCGACGACGGGGAGGAGTCGCAACGGAGTGCCTTCACCGCCAATGGAGACGACGGTGTAGCTGACGCCCGGGCTGAACTCGATGAACTGGGAACCGACGAGCGCAACGCCGGATCCGTCCTTCACCGAGACGTCGTACTTCCCCGGCGCGACCGATTCGTACGAGGTCGGCTTCGCGAACTCCGCGTCCGAGAACGCGAGCGGGCTGCCGCCGAAGGCGACGGTGACCGAGGGTGTTCCGACCGCGGCGTGGATGAACCGCACGTTCGCGGTCCCGGCGGCGGGCATGGTGATGTCATCGGTGAACAGCTCGGCGGTGAGCTGCGCTTTCGGCCCGAGCCCGGCCGCGGTGTAGAACTTCCCGCTCTCGAGCGTGGCCTTGCCCGACCACACCGGTGCCGAGGTCGGTGCCGCGCCGCTCGGTCGCAGCTCGAGCAGGTGCTCCCCCGCCGGCACCGACAGGTAGTCGGTCACGGTCTCGAACCCCATGTTGCCGACGGCCTGCGCGCCGTCGACGTACACGTCCACGCCCGGCGTGTCGGGCGAGAAATGGGCAACGCGAATGTGCGCGGGCGCTTCCTGCGCCGACGCGGTGTCGCGAAGGGCGCGACCGCGCCCAACACGATCGCGGCTCCGATCAACCAGCGCTTCATACGAATCCTTTCGACGTCATTGCCGGACCGTCCCCCTATTGCTCCGGACGACGGGTGGTTTCGTCCTCCTCGGCGCCATCGGCGTCGGTGAGGTCGATCGTTTCGGCCGGCGCGCCGCCTTCGGCGCGCTCGGCTCCTGCGAGGTCGACACCGGGCCCGGACGGGGCGGCCGCGAGCTCGCGCACTTCGAACGTCGGCGCAGGTGCTTTGCCGGCTTTGGCGCCCGGCGCGCGGTACACGAGGACGGTGAACGGCTCGGGCTCGGGTTCGGTGGGTTGGGCCGGCGCGGGCGTTGCGACGGGTTCCGGTGCCGGTGCCGGCTGGGATTGCGGTTCGGGCGGCCGTGTGAAGGGCCGCGGCTGGATGCGCGGTTCGGGGGTGAACACCATCGGTTCCAGATCGCCGACCGGCTCGGAGCGGAGCACGAGCGGTGGCCGCGGCGCTTCGACGACGATCGGTTCCGGCTCGGGTTCGGGCTCCGGCTCGGGCTCGGGCTCGGGTTCGGGCTCGAGTACCACGTACGGCTCAGGTTCGGGTTCGAGTGCCACGAACCGTTCCGGCTCGGGCTCGGGTTCCGGCAGTGGCTGGGGTTCCGGTGCCGGCGCGGCGTGCCGTACGGGGGCGAGCGCAGGCACCGGGGCGCCGGCGCTCGCGAATTGCAGCTCCGCGCGCGCCGAGCGCCGGCGCAGGAACAACACGAGCCCGAACGCGAGGCCGCAGACGATCAGCGCGAACACGAACGCGGCGCGCAGCTCCCCACTGTTGTCGACCGACCGCGCGCGCACCTGCCCGACCTGCACCAGCTCATCGCTCGCGTCCGCGACCTTGACGGTCTCCTTGGCGTCCTTCAACGCTTTCGTCGCGTCGTCGACCGCGCGGCCGGCGGTGTCGCGTGCGGTCGTGAGCTCACCGAGGCGCGTCTCCGCCGAGGTGTAGTCGAAGACGCGCTGCTGCACCTTCGGGATCGCCTGCCGCGGCAGCTTGCGCGGTCGCGGGATCCGACGACTCCTGCTGCCGCTCGAGCTGCTCGAGCTCGGACTCGGCCTGCTTGCGCAACGCGGTCGGGTTGCCGTTCCCCTTCGCGGCGCGCCACTCGGCCAGCGCGACTTCGGCGGCGTCCCGCTGCGCGGTGGCCGTGGTGAGCGCCGCTTGCGCCGCGGTCACCTGGTTGTCGGCCGCGCCACTCGAAGGGACACGCGCGTTCACGTACGAGTCGATGCGGCGCGTGGCGGCGCTCACCGAGGACGTCGCTTCGGCGACGTCGGACCCGTTCGCGGCGATGTCGAAGCGCTGGGAGCTGCCGCGCAGCGTCTCATCCGCGAGCTGCGACAGGAACGTCGCGTCGACCTCGCCCGCGTTGAGCTTCGTCGTCTTCGCGTCCTGCGCGTGGATGCCCACCGCGACGGTGGCCTGCGCGTGTTCGCGCGCGGAGGACCACTGCAGCGTCATCAATGCGAGCGCGACCGCGAAGGCGACCGTGAGCATGAAGCTGCGCAGCAGCAGCGCCCCGATCCCCGCGACGATGGCAAACCCGAATAAGACGAACAGGACTTGCACCGATTCCTCCCAGACCGTGCGCCGTCCGTTACCCAGCATTCGGCATCGGCCACCGGCGCGGATGCGACAAAACCGCGACAGTTCCCGACGTTTCCGCGACAGGCGCCCGGTCCGTCAGGCCTGGTGCGGCGCGTGTTGGAGGGCAAGGATCCCCCGGGCACGGGGCCGGGGACAAGCGGCGCCGACGCCGAGTCCGCCGATCGCGGTGCGGTCACACGATCGCGGCTCAGGAGCTCCGGGGGAGAGGCTCGAACTCTCAACCTAGCGGTTAACAGCCGCTTGCTCTGCCGATTGAGCTACCCCGGAAGGTGCGCCTCGGCGGCGTTCGGGCCGGGCGCAGCGAGCGAGGATATCAGTCGCCTCTTCGCATACCGGCGGACGTATCCGGTAACACTGGGCCATGCGCATACGAACCAAGCTCGCACTCGGCGTCGCGTTCGCCGCCGGCTACTACTTCGGGGCGAAGGCGGGACGCGAGCGCTACGTGCAGCTGCGGCGGGGCCTCGACGCGGTGCCGTTCGGCCGGGCGGTCGACAAGACCCAAGCCCTCCTCGAGCTGAGCGTGGAGCGGGTCAGCTCTCTTCGAGGTAGTCGCGGAGCCGCTGCGAACGGGTTGGATGCCGCAGCTTCGCCAGCGTCTTCGACTCGATCTGCCGGATCCGCTCGCGCGTGACGCCGAACTCCTTGCCGACTTCCTCGAGCGTGCGGATCTGACCGTCGTCGAGGCCGAAGCGCAGACGCACCACTGCCCGTTCGCGGTCGTTCAACTCCTGCAGCGCTTCTTCGATCGCTTCGGTGAGCAGCGCCCGTGCCGCGGCCGTCGCGGGCGCGATCACGTTCGGGTCCTCGACGAAGTCGCCGAGCAGGCTGTCGTCCTCTTCGCCGACCGGCGTCTCGAGTGACACCGGTTCCTGCGCGATGCGCTGGATCTCTCGCACCTTGTCCGGTGTGAGGTCGACCTTGATCGCGATCTCCTCGACCGTCGGTTCACGGCCGAGCTCCTGCAGCATCTGCCGCTGGATCCGCAACACCTTGTTCATGGTCTCGACCATGTGCACCGGGATGCGGATGGTGCGCGCCTGATCGGCGATCGCGCGGGTGATCGCCTGGCGAATCCACCAGGTCGCGTACGTCGAGAACTTGAAGCCCTTGGTGTAGTCGAACTTCTCGACCGCGCGGATGAGGCCGAGGTTGCCTTCCTGGATCAGGTCGAGCAACGCCATCCCCCGGCCGACGTAGCGCTTCGCGATCGACACGACGAGCCGCAGGTTCGCTTCGGTGAGCTGGCGGCGGGCGAGTTCACCGTCGCGCTGCACCGCTTGCAGGCTCGCGCGCTGGTTGTCGGCGATCGTGTCGGCGTCGACTTCGAGCTTCCAGGTCGCGAGCAGGCCGGCCTCGATGCGCTTCGCCAGCGTCACTTCCTGTGCGGCGGTGAGGAGCGGGACCTTGCCGATCTCCTTCAGGTACATCCGCACGGGATCGAAGCTGCCGCCCTCGGTGTGCGTCACACGTGGCGCACGCCCGGCCGGCATCGTGTTCTCGTCGTCGGCGGCTTCGGTCTCGATGCGGGCCGCGGATGCCGCACCGGGCCGGCCCGTCGTGGCCGGCCGGTGCTCGCGCGCATCGCGTCGGGGTGCCGGCTCGGGTGCCGCGGGCACGCTGCCCGCGCGGCGTTGATCCTCGCGTTCGAGCTCTTCCGCGATCTCGTCGAGCACCTTGATGCCGCGCGTCTCGAACATGTCGTAGAGGTCACGCAGCTCGTCGGTGTCGGGCTCGAGATCGGGGAACGCCGCGAAGATCTCGCCCGTCGTGATGAAGCCGCGCTCGCGCACGTCCTCGAGCACACCGATCATTCCCGCGCTCGGACCGGGCCCGGTTGCAGCTGCTGCAGCTACGGGGTCGGCCGCAACGGGCGCGGCATCCACCGGCGGATCCGCGTCGCGTGCATCAGGCTCGATCATCTCCGCCATCGGTGATCCACCCTACCAACTGCTCGGCGACCGTTTCGGCCGATTGCCATTGCTCGTCGGAACGCTCGCGCACCAGCGCGTCGAGGAGTGCCTTCAGCTCGGACGATCGTTCGTCACCATTGCGCACCATCGCCGCGAGCAGGCGTTCCGCGGCAGCCTCGACGACGTTGACGACGACGCGGGTCACAGTGTCGGATGCGGCCGCGATGTCGCCCGGATCCTCCACCGCGAGCCGCTGCAGGAGCTCGCTCGCCTCCGGTGGCGCCTGCTCCAGACACTCGTGCCACGGCAAGCACGTCAAGGCGTCGAACGCGCTGCGCGCGACCGGATCGGCGAACAGCTCGACATCGAGCCGTCCGCTCATCAACTCGGGGGCGAGCACCGCCCAGCGCAACGCGTCGAGCTCGCGGCGATCGACGTTCCGCGCCACGACTGGAGGCGGTGTCGCCGCGGCCCGCGTCGATTCGACGTGCGGTCGCGAACACGCGCGCGACACCGTCTCACGCAGCCGATCGGGATCGATGTCGAGCTCGCCGGCGAGCTTCATGACGTACTGGTCGCGCACGAGGTCATTGGGGTGCTCGGCGACGAGCACGGCGGCGCGTTCCGCCGCGTGCGCGCGTCCTTCGAGTGACGAGATGTCGGACGCCGCGAGCAACCGGTCGATGCGGAACTCGAGGAACGGCGTCGCGCGTGATTGCGGCCGCGAGCGCTTCGGGATCGTCGCGGCCGACGTCGGCGGGGTCGCGCCCCGGCGGCAGATCCGCTACCTGGAACTGCACCTCGAAGCGCTGCTCCCACTGGTAGCAGCGTTCGGCCGCAGCCTGGCCCGCGGCGTCGGCGTCATAGGCGAGGGTGACCTTGCGCGGCGAGGTTCTTGAGCGTGAGGAAGTGCTCGTCGGCGAGCGCGGTGCCGCACGTTGCGACCGCGATCGGGACACCGGCGAGCGCGAAGGCCATCACGTCGGTGTAGCCCTCACAGATCACCACCTCGCCGCGGGCGACGATCTCACCTTTGGCCCAGTGCAGCCCGTACAAGAGTCGCGACTTCTGGTAGATCGGTGTTTCCGGCGAGTTCTTGTACTTCGGTCCGTTGCCGTCGAGTGTGCGACCGCCGAAGCCGACCGGCTCGCCGCGCGCATCCCAGATCGGGAACATCAACCGGCCGCGGAATTGGTCCTGCAGCTTCTGCGTGCGATTCACGAACGCGAGCCCGGCGTCGACGATGTCCTGGCGCGCGAACTTCTTGTTCTGCAGGTGCTTGCTCAGCGCGTCGTAACCGTCGGGCGCGTAGCCGAGCGAGAACCGGCGCACCACATCGCCGTCGTAGCCGCGGCTGCGGAGGTAACCACGCGCGTTGCCGGCCTCGGGCGCGCTGAGCAGCAAGTCGCCGTAGAACGCGATCGATTCGCCGATGGCGTCGTGCAGCCGCTGCTTGCGCTTGCGCTCCACCGAGAACGAGGCGTCGTCGTAGCGCAGTGTGATCCCGGCGCGCGCGGCGAGCCGTTCGACAGCTTCGGGAAAGTCGAGGTGCTCGACCTCGCGCACGAACGTGATCGCGTCGCCGCTCTTCTGGCAGCCGAAGCAGTACCACACGCCCATCTCGGGATTTATCGAGAACGAGGGCGACTTCTCGGTGTGGAACGGGCACAGGCCCATGAAGCGCCGACCGACCCTTTTCAGTCCGATGTGCTCGCTCGCGAGCGCGACGAGGTCGGTGACTTCGCGGACCCGAGCCACGTCCTCGTCGAGGATGCCCATCGGTGCAGAGTACGGCAGGCGGTCTAGACCCCGCGGGGGAGGTCCTCGGGACGCCAGCCGAGCAGCTCGACGCCGAGCGCGAGCGCGTAGCGATCGGTCATGCCGCTGACGTAGCGGACGGCCCGAGCCGCGGCTTCGGCGCTCCCGGGCTCGACCCCGGCGCCGCCGGTGGCCCGAGCCGGCGCGTCGACGAAGAAGTCGACCAAGCCCCGCAACAACCCGATGACCTTCTCGGCCTGCCGCCGCGCCGCGGGGCGGAGGTAGATGCGGTCGAAGTTGAACGAGCGGAACTGCGCGAGCGCGCCGGCCATCGGCTCCCGCATGCCGACCTGGCCGGTCGCCTCGACTGCGTCGAGCACCGCGCCCATGAACGTGCCGACCTGCGCCGAGCGGTGCCGCCCGACGACCGCGGCGATCTCCTCGGGCAGCTCGTCCGGGGTGAGCAGCCCGGCCCGCACCGCGTCTTCGAAGTCGTGACAGACGTACGCGATGCGGTCCGCCCAGGCGACCACTTCGCCCTCGGGCGTCGCCGGCGCGGGCCGGCGCCAGGAGTGGTTGCGGATCCCGTCCAGCGTCTCCGCGCAGAGGTTCAGCTCGGAGAGCGTCACGTCGGCGCCGTAGACCGCGTGGTCGTAGCCACCGGGCAGGTACGGCGACAGTGCCTCCTCGGACGCGTGGCCCGCGGGCCCGTGGCCGCAGTCGTGCGCGAGCGCGATCGCCTCGGTGAGCGGCAGACAGAGCCCGGTCGCGCGCGCGATGCCGGTGGCCACCTGCGCAACCTCGACCGCGTGCGTGAGGCGGGTGCGGAGGTGATCGTCCTCGGGCGCGATGAACACCTGGCACTTGCCCGCGAGACGCCGCCACGGCCGCGAGTGCTTCACCCGATCGAGGTCCCGCTCGAAGCACAGCCGGAACGGATCGGGCTCCTCGGGATCGCGCCGGTTCGCCCGCGCCGACCGGCCGGGTCGCGCCCGGTGCGAGCAACACGTCCAGTTCGGCCTCGCGCCATTCGCGCCGCTGCAGGTGCGTCCCGACGTATGCGCCGGTGTGCGCGTGCCGAACGACGAGCTCGTCAGCCACTTCCTCGTCAGCCACTTCCTCGTCAGGCACCTCTTCGCGGGTTTCACTCACACGACGAGGGTAACGGCCGGGTGCGACAGTGAGGTGCCGTTGTGAACCTGGGCACAGTTCGCGTAAATCGGAGGCACTGCCTCCTGTGCAGTCGTACCGTTGTGACACTGACGCCCCGAGTTTCCGTCCTCGGAGGAAGCGCAGATGTACCAGTTCTCCGTCGCTGAGATCGCGCGCGCGCCGGTGGGAAGAGCGGGTGTGCGGCATCCCCACCCCCGCCTTCGCGCGCCGCCGCCGAAGACCGGCCGCAGCCGGCCCGGTCGCGCCTACGCCGCCGGCTCCGGATGCGCGCGCTCCATCCACGACTCCGGATGCTGCACGGGCGTGAAGCCGAACTGCGCGTAGAGGCCGTACGCGTCGCGGGTCCCGAGCGTCACCCGCCGCACCGGCTCGAGATCGTCCATCACGCAGCGCATGAGGAACTTGCCCTGCCCGCCGCGGTGCGCGGGCACCATCATCACGTCACCGATCCAGCCGAACCAGCACCCGTCGGTGACGACACGCGCGAAGCCGACCTGCGTCGCGGTCGGATCGTGGAACATCGAGTACGGACGCGACGACACGATCGCGTGCTCGACGACTTCACGCGGCCGGCCGTGCCACCAGTACGCCTCCTCCACGAGGAACGCGTAGATCATGTCGGTGTCGACCACGGCGGGATCGGTCGTGACCGTGTACTCGCCCTCAGTCCACCGGTGGATCGAGTCGGTGCGCAGGAATCGCATAGGTCACCGATGCTCGCGGCACGGCTGGCCCTCGCCGTCGGAATACATGATCACGTCGCCCACCGCGAGCCGCTTCCCGACCTTGTGCAACGTGACGTGCCCGATCACGTCGGCGGCCGCGGGCTTGCGCAAGAAGTCGATGTCGAGGTGCGACGTGACGGACAGCGGCTCCCGACCGATCATCGCGAGCAACGCGACCCACACGCCGGTATCGGCGAGCGTCATCAGCGAGGGACCGCTGATCGTGCCGCCCGGCCGCAGCCGGTAGTCCCGGTAGTACATCCGGACACGCACGCTCATCGGCTGCACGGCTTCGATCGCGAACGCTTCCATCGCGCCCGGGAACACCTCGTTCAGGAACTCGGTGATGGCGGCGGCGGTGAGTCGCTGCTTCAAGCGTTGGAGCCGGGGCCGAGGAGTCCCAGCGCCGCGTGCGCGGCCGCGAGGCGGGCGATCGGCACGCGGTACGGCGAGCACGACACGTAGTCGAGGCCGACCTCGTGGCAGAACGCGACGGACGCGGGATCGCCACCGTGCTCACCGCAGATCCCGAGCTTCAACGTCTCGCGCGTCGCGCGGCCGCGCTCGACGCCCAAGCGCACGAGCTGACCGACACCTTCCACATCGAGCGTCTCGAACGGGTTGGCGGTGAGCAGCTTGTGCTCGAGGTACTGCGACATGAAGCGGCCCTCGACATCGTCGCGGCTGAAGCCGAACGTCATCTGCGTCAGGTCGTTGGTGCCGAACGAGAAGAACTCGGCGACCTCCGCGATCTGGTCGGCGAGGAGCGCGGCGCGCGGCGTCTCGATCATCGTGCCGACGAGATAGTCGACGTCGACACCCGCGTCGCGCACGATCGCGTCCGCTTCCTCGCGCACCCAGCCCTCGATGAGCGCGAGCTCGGGCTCGGTGACGATGAGCGGGATCATGATCTCGACGATCGGGTTGCCGCCGGCCTGCTTGCGAGCGACTGCAGCCTGCATCAACGCCTTGGCCTGCATCCGGTAGAGGCCGGGCTTGATGATGCCGAGCCGGCAGCCGCGCGTGCCGAGCATCGGGTTCGATTCCCGCCACAGCGACGACGCCGCGAGCAGCTTGCGCTCCTGCTCGGTGAGCAAGCCTCGCGCTTCCTTCACGATCAGCTCTTCGTGATCGGGGAGGAACTCGTGCAGCGGCGGGTCGAGCAGCCGGACCGTCACCGGGAGGCCGTCCATCGCTTCGAGGATGCCGACGAAGTCGGACTCCTGCTGCGCGCGCAGCTCCTCGAGCGCGGCCGTCTCGTCCGCTTCGGTCTCCGCGAGGATCATGCGCTGCACGATCGGCAGCCGGTCACCGAGGAACATGTGCTCGGTGCGGCACAGGCCGATGCCTTCGGCGCCGAACTCGCGCGCCTTGGCCGCGTCCTCCGGAAGATCCGCGTTGGTGCGGACCTTCAACGTGCGCAGCTCGTCGGCCCAGCCCAGGATCGTGCCGAAGTGGCCGGTCGGTTCGGGCGTGACGACGGCAACCTCACCGCACACGATCTCACCCGACGACCCCGACATCGAGATCACGTCGCCTTCGTGCACGACGATGCCGGCGACGGCGAATTCCTTCGCCCGCAAGTCGATCTTCAGCGCGTCGGCGCCGCAGATCGCGGGCTTGCCCATGCCGCGCGCGACGACCGCGGCGTGACTGACGAGGCCACCGCGCGACGTCAGGATGCCTTCGGCCGCGATCATCCCGTGCAGATCGTCGGGCGAGGTCTCCGGCCGCACGAGGATGACCTTCTCCCCCGCGGCCGCGTGCGCTTCGGCGGCGTCGGCGGTGAAGTACACCTTGCCGACGGCCGCGCCCGGCGACGCGTTCAAGCCCTTGGCGAGGACGGTGAAGCTGGCCTTCGGGTCGAACTGCGGGTGCAGCAGCTGGTCGAGCTGCGCGGGCTGCACGCGCTTCACCGCTTCGGCGCGGTCGATGAGACCCTCGGTCTCCATCTCCACGGCCATGCGGAGCGCGGCCGCGGCGGTGCGCTTGCCGACGCGCGTCTGCAGGATGAAGAGACGACCCTGCTCGATCGTGAACTCGATGTCACACATGTCGCGGTAGTGGTTCTCGAGCAGGTGCATCACGTTGATCAGTTGCTCGTGGCACTCGGGGAAGTGGTTGCCCATCGCGGCCAGCGGCTCGGTGATGCGGATGCCGGCGACGACGTCTTCGCCCTGCGCGTTGGTGAGGAAGTCGCCGTAGGGCGTGTTCTCCCCGGACGACGGGTTGCGGGTGAACGCCACACCGGTGCCGGAGTCGTCACCCTTGTTGCCGAACACCATCGTCTGGACGTTCACGGCGGTGCCGAGGTCGTCCGGGATCTTCTCCATGCGGCGGTAGTCACGCGCGCGGCGGCCGTTCCAGGACTTGAACACCGCTTCGATCGCGTAGCCGAGCTGCTCCTGCGGCTCGGTCGGGAAGTCGACGCCCGCTTCCTTACGCACGATCCCCTTGAACGTCTCGACCAGCCCGGCGAGGTCCGCCGCGCTCAGCTCGGTCTCGACCGAGAGACCCTTCTCCTCGACGAGGTCGTGCAGCGCCTCTTCGAACAGGTCGCCGGGCACGTCGAGAACGATCTTGCCGAACATCTGCACGAACCGGCGATAGGAGTCGTACGCGAAGCGCTCGTTGTTCGTCTGCTTCGCGAGCCCCTTCACGGAGTCGTCGTTGAGCCCGAGGTTGAGGACGGTGTCCATCATCCCGGGCATCGAGAACGGAGCGCCCGAACGCACCGACACGAGCAACGGGTCCACCGCGTCGCCGAGTCGCTTGTCCATCTTCTGCTCGAGCATCTCGCGCGCGACCGCGACTTCGGCCATGAGCCCGGCCGGCAGCTGATCGCTCGACGCCATGTAGGCCTTGCACGCGTCGGTGGAGATCGTGAAGCCGGGCGGGACGGGCAGGCCCATGTTCGTCATCTCGGCGAGGTTGGCGCCCTTGCCCCCGAGCAGGTACTTCTGGTCCCGCGATCCTTCCTCGAACGCATACACAAACTTGTCGGCCATCACAGGTCCTCCGGGACGCGGCGCGGATGCTTGAGAGCTTCTAGGCCTCGACGACGACGGTCTTCGCCACGCGGTCCTGGAGACCCTGGTGGTTCGGGTTGCGCATCCAGCCCAGCACGAAGAAGAAGACGATCGCGATGCCGATGACCCCGAGGACCGGGAACAGCAGCATGGCATTGGTCGCGAGGATGATCAGGCCGTAGCGGATGAGCGAGCCGCCCCAGCCGAGCCGCGATCCGTCGACGTGGATGACGCGCAACTTCTGGATGCGCTTGCCCAGCGTCTGGCCGATGAGCGCGCTCGGCACGACGAGGTACACCAGGCAGGCGAGCATGATGCCTTCGAGCACCACGATGCCGGCCGGCGCGACCTTCTTCGAGAGGCGCGCGATCTCGTCGTTCGTGTCGTCGTATTCCTTCTTGTCGGCGTCGGCCGTCTTGCGCAGGGACGCGGCGTTGTCGGCCTTGTCCTTCTCGGCCGCATCCGCCTTCTCGTCCGACGCGTCGGCCTTGTCCTTGAGCGTGTCGATCTGGCTCTTGGCGTCGCCCGGCGGGTCCTCGGTGATCGCGGTCAGCTGCGCGTGCTCCTGCGGGTACCAGCGGGCGACGAGGCGGTCGCCGACGACTGCTTGCACGCCGAACAGCAGCACGATCATGACGAAGACGTCGATGACCATCGCGATGATGCGCGAGCGCTGGGGCGCGAACGAGGTGCCTGCGGGCAGTTCGATCGTCGGCGGCGGCATCTCCTTGCCCGCGCGCCGCGGCCGCGGCTCGAACAGCCGCCGGCGCACCGGTGCGTCGGCTTGGGCGTCGACGCTTGTGCTCTCGCGGGCGCCACCACCCGAACCGTTGGTGCTGACCTCGACCGCGTCGCCGTCGCCACGCTGGTCCCGTACGCGCTGTTCGTCGTAGCGGCCGCGCTGGTACGGGTCGGACAGGACGTTCCATGCCTTGTTCAGCCGTGCGGTCTCGGTCTTGTCGCCCTTCTCGCCGAGTGCGGCCTTCTTGTCGCGGTACGCGCTGCGGATGTCGCCGGTCGGCGCGTCGCTGTCGACGCCGAGCAGGGCGTAGAAGTCGTCGTCGTTACTCATCGTCGTGAGGTCATCTTTCGGAGTTCAGTCGAGGGTGAGGCGGCGGCGCAGCTCTTCGAGCAGGCCGGCGATCGGCAGGCGCGCTTGTTCCATCGTGTCGCGGTCGCGCACGGTCACCGCGTCGTCGTCGAGCGTGTCGAAGTCGACGGTGACGCACAGCGGCGTGCCGACTTCGTCCTGGCGGCGATACCGGCGACCGATGGCGCCGGCGTCGTCGAAGTCGACCTGGAAGTGCGGGCGCAGCGTTTCGGCGAGCGCCCGAGCCGTGGGCGTCAGCTTCTCGTTGCGGGAGAGCGGGAGCACCGCGACCTTGATCGGCGCGAGGCGGTTGTGGAGGTGCAGCACCGTGCGCTTCTCGCCGCGCACCTCCTCCTCGTCATAGGCGGCGAGGAGGAACGCGAGCGTGGCGCGATCGGCACCCGCGGCCGGCTCGACGACGTGGGGGACGTAGTGGAGCTCGCGCTCCTGGTCGTAGTAGGTGAGGTCCTCGCCCGAGAACTTGGCGTGCTGGGTGAGGTCGTAGTCGGTGCGGTTCGCGATGCCTTCCAGCTCGCCCCAACCCCACGGGTACATGAACTCGACGTCCGAAGTTCCCGCGGAGTAGTGCGACAGCTCTTCGGCGTCGTGCGGTCGGATGCGCAGCGCGCGCTCGGGGATGCCGTGCTCGATGTACCACTGATACCGCTGCTGCACCCAGTACTCGAACCACTTTTCGCCCTCATCGGGGGGCACGAAGTACTCCATCTCCATCTGTTCGAACTCGCGCGTGCGGTAGATGAAGTTGCCGGGCGTGATCTCGTTGCGAAACGACTTGCCGATCTGCGCGATGCCGAACGGCGGCTTCTTGCGCGCCGTCGTCTGCACGTTCTTGTAGTTGACGAAGATGCCCTGCGCCGTTTCGGGCCGGAGGTACGCGATCGACGAGGAGTCCTCGACGGGGCCGACATGGGTCGAGAACATCAGGTTGAACTGGCGGGCCTCGGTGAAGCTGCCCTTGGCGCCGCAGTTCGGGCACGCGCCCGACTCGGGCAGGTGGTCGGCGCGGAAGCGCTCGTTGCAGTTCTTGCAGTCGACGAGCGGGTCGGTGAAGGTCGCGACGTGGCCGCTGGCCTCCCACACCTGGGGCGCCATGAAGATCGCGGCGTCGAGCCCGACGATGTCGCCCCGGAGCTGCACCATCGAACGCCACCACGCGTCCTTGACGTTGCGCTTGAGCAACACGCCGAGCGGCCCGTAGTCCCAGGTGGACCGGAACCCGCCGTAGATCTCCGAGGACGGGAACACGAGCCCGCGCCGCTTGGCCAGGTTGACGACGCGATCCATCAGCTTGGGATCGGCCATCAACTTGGGATCGGCCATCAACTTGGGATCGAGGGGGTTCGGGCGTGGAATCCGGGGCGGCCATGGAAGTCCCCAGGCTACCGGTCCGGTCCGCCCGTTTTCGGCTTGATGGACGCCTTAGAGGAGCGCCGTGGAGCGCAGCCGCCGCTCGACGTGATGCTCGAGCGCCCGGATGCCGAGGTGCTCGACCTCGTGCGACGCGTGCGTCGTCGCTTCGGCGAGCACGCCGAACAGGTCGCCGCCGAGCATGCGCCGCAACAGCACGAGCGCCTCGGGGCTGAGCGCCCGGCCCGCGCCGCGGGCACACGGCCGGCACAGCGCGCCACCCTCGTCGAGATCGAACGCCGTCAGCTCGGTGTCGTCGTCGCCGAGGCCGCACCGCGCGCAGCCGTCGAGCATCGGGTGCACACCCTCGAGCGAGAGCAGCTTCCAGAAGAACGCGGGCGTGACGACCGGGTTGTGCCGCTCCCCCAGTGTGCGCAGCGCGCCCGTCAGCATGCGGTAGAGCGCGGGGTTGGGCTCGCGCTCCTGGGCGACCTGATCGACGGCTTCGAGCATCGGGATCGCGTGCGTGAGCAGCGCGTACTCCTCCCGCAGGTGCCGGTTCGCCTCCATCGTCTCGACCTGGGTGACCACATCCAGCTCGCGGCCGCGGTAGCACTGGAACGCGACCCGGCTCGTGGGCTCGAGGCGGGCGCCGAACTTGGAAGTGGTCTTGCGGATCCCCTTCGCCACCGCGCGCACCTTGCCGTGGCCGAGCGTCATGAAAGTGACGATGCGGTCGGCCTCCCCGAGCTTGATCGTGCGCAGCACGACCCCTTCACCTCGGTACAGACCCGACATAGTTACGCCAGTGTAATTCGCTGCGGGCCGGTGCATGCTCGTCGTCGAAATCGCCTTTGATTGCACTTCCCCGCGCCTAGCGCGGGAAATTCGACGCTGATGACACTTTTCGAGGTGCGATGACGGTCGAGATCGTGTTCGAGACGCACTCGCTCAGCGAGGACAACGAGGCCGGGCTCGCGAGCGGGTGGACGCACGGGCCCTTGTCGGCACCGGGTCGGGAGCTCGCGCACGAATTCGGGGACGCGACGCCGGGACAACGGCATCCACACCGTCTTCAGCTCGGACCTCCACCGCGCGCTCGAGACCGCGGTGCTCGCGTTCGAAGGGCTCCCGTTCCCGATCCTGCTCGACTGGCGGCTGCGCGAGTGCGACTACGGCGACCTCACGCGCATCCCCGCGAGCGAGTTGCACGTCGACCGCGCCCGTTACCTCGACGAGCCGTATCCCGACGGCGAGAGCTGGCGGCAGGCCGTTCGCGCGTGTCGGGAGTTTCCTCGCCGACCTGCCGACGCGATGGGAAGGCCGGCGCGTCCTCGTGATCGGCCATGTTGCGACCCGTTGGGGACTCGAGCACTTCTGCAACGGCACGCCGCTCGAAGACCTCGTCGACGCGGACTTCGCCTGGCAAGAGGGGTGGGAGTACGTCCTCCCGTAACGTGACCGCAGGTCAGACCGAGCCGAAGCGGCGTTCGCGCTTCTGGTACTCGGCGATCGCGTCGAACAGGTGCTCCCGCCGGAAGTCGGGCCAGAGCACGTCGGTGAAGCAGAGCTCGGCGTAGGCGAGCTGCCACAAGAGGTAGTTCGAGATCCGGAACTCGCCGGAGGTACGCACGAGCAGGTCCGGGTCCGGCATGTCGGGCGCGTACAGGTGGCGGATCAGCGTGCGCTCGTCGATCTTCTCGGGGTTGAGCCGCCCCGCTTTCACCTCGCGGCCGATCGCCTGCGCGGCGTCGACGAGCTCGGCGCGCGACCCGTAGTTGAACGCGAACGCGAGCGTCATCGTCTTGTTGTGGCGCGTCAGCTCCTCGGTCTCCTCGATGCGCCGCCGCACCCGGGCCGGCACCCGGCCGCCGCGCCGCCCGATGAACCGGACCCGCACGCCCTTCTCGTGCAGCTCCTCGCGTCGGGACACCAGCAGGCGCTCGTTGAAGTTCATGAGGAACCGCACCTCGTCGAGCGGCCGCCGCCAGTTCTCGGTCGAGAACGCGAACACCGTCATCCACGACAGGCCGATCTCGAGACCACCCTCGACCGTGTCGAAGAGCGCTTCCTCCCCCGCCGCGTGCCCGTCGGTGCGCTTCAGGCCGCGCTGCTGCGCCCAACGCCCGTTGCCGTCCATGACGAGCGCGACGTGAGCCGGTATCCGATCCGGGTCGAGGTGGACCACGCGGGCGAACGTACCAACCGGGCTCAGACGCTGACGGCATCCCGGTCGATCTCCACGGAACCTTCATCCGGCGCGGCCGGCGGGAGGCTCTCGCGCAGGCCGAAGCGGGCGTGCAGGCGCGCGAGCGGTTTCGGGGCCCACCAGTTCCAGTTCCCCATGAGCTTCATCGTGGCCGGCACGAGCAGGCAGCGGACGATGGTCGCGTCGATGACCACCGCGAGCGCAAGGCCGAGGCCGAGTTGCTTCATCGCGACGATCTCACCCGCGGTGAAGCCGGCGAACACGATGACGATGAGCAGCGCGGCGGACGTGATGATCTTGCCCGAGCGCTGGAGACCGATCGCGACCGCGGCGTCGTTGTCGCCGGTCTCGGCGTACGCCTCCTTGATGCGGGCCAGCATGAAGACCTCGTAGTCCATCGACAGCCCGAACGCGAAGACGAACACGACCACCGGCATGATGAGATCGAGCGCGCCGGGCGGATCGAAGCCGAGCAGGCTCGCCAAGTGGCCGTCCTGGAAGATCCACACGAGCGCACCGAACGTCGCGCCGAGCGACAGCACGTTCATGATGATCGCCTTGAGCGGCAGCACGACCGAGCCGGTCATGAGGAACAGCAGGACGAACGTCGCGATGACGACGATCGCGATGGCGAACGGCAGCCGTGATTCGAGACCGTGCCGGTAGTCGACGGTCTCGGCGGGGTCGCCGCCGACCTGGAACCGGAACGGCGCGTCGACGCCGCGCACCTCGCTGACGACACGCTCGGAGATCGGCCCGTTCGTCTCACCGTCGGCGGACACTCGGATCGCGGTCAGACCGGCCCGTGAGATGTCGCTGATCTCGGCCGTGCGGACCCCGTCGAGCGCGCGGATGGCGCGGAGGAAGTTGGTCACCGCGGCGTCGTTGCGATCGACGGACGCGATCGCCCACACCGGTTCCTGGGTGACGCCGGGGAACCGTTGATCCACCGCTTCGGCGACCTGGCGCGTCTCCGAGGACTTCGGCAGCGCGCGCACGTCGAGGTTGTCGAAGCGAGCGTTGAGGAACGGCGCCGCGAGCAGGAGCAGCACGAGCGACACGAGCACGACCACGAAGCCCGCACGGCGGCTGATGAGCCGGGCCAGACGGGCGAAGAAGCCCTCGTCCGCCGGCTTGGTGGCCGCACCGAGGCGGTGACCGAACCGGCCCAGCAGCGCGGGAAGGAGCGTGAGCGCGGCGACCATGCACGCGAGCACGACCGTGATGCCCGCGATCCCGAGCGACCGCATCGTCGCGTCCTGGAACACGAGCAGGCTCGACAGCGCAGCCGCGACGGTGCAGGCGGAGAACACGACCGTGCGGCCGCTGCTCGCCATGGTGCGCTGCACGGCAACCGGGATGTCGAAGCCGGCACCGCGTTCCTCGCGGAAGCGGCTGACCATCAGCAGTCCGTAGTCGATGCCGAGCCCGATGCCGAGCATCATCACGACGTTCAGCGCGTAGAGCGACACGTCGGTGACCGACGCGACCGCACCCAAGGCGATCATCGTCGCGAAGACGCCGCCGAACGCGAGCGCGAGTGGCAGGCTCGCGGCGACGATGCCGCCGAAGACGATCGCCATGACGATGATCGCGATCGGCAAGGAGATCAGCTCGGCGCGCTGCGCGTCCTTCTCGGCGCGGTCGGAGAACTCACGGTCGATGAGCAGCTCTCCGCCGACGAGCACCTTGGGTGCGTCGATGCCGCGCAACGTCGTCGCAACCGCCGACACCGCCTCGTCCTCGGCACCGTCGCTCAGGTTCGGCTTCAGCTCGACGCCGACCCCGATCGCGGCGCCGTCCGAGCTCGGGCCGTGCTGTACCGAGGCGACGCCCGGTGTGGCTTGCAACTTCCTGATCGTGGCGTCGGGCACGGGCGCGCCCTCGACGATCGCGACGACCGAACCGCCGTGCGGATCGAGCTGGTCGAGCCGGTGGCCGACCTGTTCCGACTCGAACGACGACGGGCTGTCGAGGTTCGTGTCGAGCGACGAGAACAGCGCGCCGGTCGCGACGATGCCGAGGGCCGCGATGACGACCCAAGTGAGCACGACGAGGCGCGGCCGGCGCAAGGCGATGGAAGTCAGACGTCGAAGCATGCGACGAGAGTGCGCCGATCCCGCAGAGAAGTCGTCGGGCGGCGGTGCGATCAGCCGCGTCCACCCGTGGTCGGACCCACGATACCGGCCTCGTACGCGTAGATCACCGCGTGGATCCGGTCACGGAGCCCCAGCTTCATCAGCACTCGGCCCACGTGCGTCTTCACGGTGGCTTCGGACACGACCAGGCTCGAACCGATCTCGGCGTTGTTGGCGCCCTGCCCGATCAGCTCGAGCACTTCGCGTTCTCTCGGTGTGAGGACGGAGATGTCGGCGGCCGGCAGGCTGACGGGTCGCGACGCGTAGTCCTCGATCAGCCGCCGTGTGATCGACGGCGCGAGCAACGCTTCGCCCGCGGCGACGACGCGGACGGCGTGGACGAGGTCCTCGCGGCGCACGTCCTTGAGGAGGAACCCGCTCGCGCCGGCGCGCAGCGCGTCGAACACGTACTCGTCAAGATCGAACGTGGTGAGGATGACGACCTTTACCGGTGTTGCAACATCGGGGCCGGCCAGACGGCGCGTGGCTTCGATGCCGTCCATCCGCGGCATGCGCACGTCCATGAGCACCACGTCCGGATCGAAGCGACGTGCGACGGCGACGGCTTCTTCACCGTCTTCGGCCTCGCCGACAACCTCGATGTCGGGTTGCGCGTCGAGCATCATGCTGAAGCCGCTGCGCACCAGCTCCTGGTCGTCGACGACGACGACACGGATCGTCATGCGGGCGTGAGCGGCAGCCACGCGCGCACCGCGAAGCCGCCGTGGTCTCCCTCGCCCGCGTCGAGCGTTCCCCCCAGCACCGCGACGCGTTCCCGCATTCCGATCAGCCCATGGCCGCCGTTCACGACACCGGGCCCCCGCCCGTCGTCGACCACGGACACCACCAACGCGTCGTCGCGCACGGCAACCGAGACATCGGTCGCGCACGGGCCCGCGTGCTTCAGGACGTTGGTCAACGCCTCTTGCACGACGCGGTACGCGGTCAAGCCGGCCACGGCGTCGACATCGGAGTCGGCCAAGCGCGTGAACCGCACGTCCATGCCCGCGTGGCGCACCGAGTCGACCAGGTCGTCGATCGCGGCGAGCCCCGGTTGCGGGGCAACACCCCCTTCGGAGCGCAACACACCCAGCAGTCGCCGGAGCTCCGCCAGTGCGGTGCGCGCGGTCTCGGCGACGTCGGCCATCGCCTCGCCAGCGCGCTCCGGCCGACTCTCGAGCACCGACTGCGCGCCTTCGGCCTGTACCGCGATGACGCTCACGTGATGCGCCACGATGTCGTGCAGATCGCGCGCGATCGCAATCCGTTCCTGGGTTGCGGCTTGCCGGGTGTCGTCGTCGCGACGCGCTTCCATCCACGCCGCGTGCTCACGTTGACTGCGCATCGTGAGCCCGATGATCCATGCCGAGATGCCCGTGAAGAACCCGACTGCGACATCGGCGACATCGGACTGGTCGCCGAACGTGATGGCCGCGAGGCCGCCGACCGTGAGCACCACGATGATTGGCAGTTGTAACCGTCGAGGACCGTAGGCCGCCGCGCTGTACGTGGCGAGCAGCGGACCGAACATGATGGGCGGATCGGGCAGGTGGGCGCCGCCGTACATCATCGCGGCCCCGAAAGAGGTGACCATCACCGCGACCGGCCACCGTCGCCGCCACACGAGCGGCACGAGCTCCGCCGCGAGGAGCAGCCAGGCCCATGGCTTCATCGACACACCGGAGTCCTGGCGATCGTCCACGACAACCGAGATGACTGTGACGATCGCGACGACAGACGCGATCATCGCGTCCACGGCCCACGGCGGCACCCGCCGCCACCGCTCGATCAGCGATTCCGTTCCCGGCACCCTTCAGAACGTACCGGCGTCACCGCGTCAGGTCATCAGACCCAGGTAGGAGACGATCGGCGCGTGGTCGGACGGGTCCGAGCGATGACTGCCCACGCGAGCGCGACCGTGCCGCCGACGAACACGCGCGGGACGTGTCCGGCGTGACCGCCGAGTTCGAGGATCGCGAGCACGAGGGTGAGGGCCGACGCGAGCGTCAGGCGCACCGCCTCGAGCCGATCGAGGTGCACGGAGCGATGCCGCTCCGGAGTCGGGAGGATCGAGAGCCCACGCGCGTCCACGTCCACTCATCGGTCGACGCGGACCCCGGGTGAAGGACCCGAACGCCGCCATCAGATTGGTGTCCTATGGACCCCGGCGGTACACAACGCCGCCATCAGATTGGTGTCCTATGGACCCCCGCGGTACACAACTCCACCATCAGATTGGTGTCCTATGGACCCCGGCGGTGCACAACCCTTCCAACAGTTGGCGGAGTTGTGCACCGTTTCGGGCGCGTCACGCTTCCAGCAGTTGGAAGCGATGGGGCGGGGGTACGCTCCTGCGCCGTGCCGTGGACCGCGATCGTCAATCCGGCCGCGGGGCGCGGGCGGACCCGGAAGCTGCTCGACGAGCTGACGCGCGCGGCGCAGGCCGCCGACGTCGCGGTCGAGGTCTCGCCCGATCCCGACGCGCCGGCCCGGCTGGCGAAGGAAGCCGCCGCTTCCGGACACGATCTGGTGGCCTGCGGCGGCGACGGCGTCGTCTCCGAAGTGGCAGCCGTCGCGGCCGACACCGGCGTGCGACTGGCGATCGTGCCGACGGGCGCGGGCAACGACTTCGCCCGGGAGCTCGGCTACGACACCAAGAAGCACCCGCTCGTGGCGTTCGACGCGCTGGCGAACGGCGTCGACGAAGTGGTCGATCTCGGCCGGGTGAACGGCCGCTGGTACACGTGCGTGACCGCTTCCGGCTTCGACGCGGAAGCGAACCGCTGGGCGAACACCGTGCAGCGGATCTCCGGCACCGCGCTGTACGTCGCGGCGACGGTCCGCACGCTCGCGGTCTACAACCCGCGCCCGTACCGCCTGACGGTCGACGGCGACGCCCACGAGTTCAAGGCGTGGTTGGTCGCGGTCGGCAACGGACCCGCCTACGCGGGTGGGATGCACATCACGCCGAACGCGTCGATGCACGACGGCCTGCTCGACGTCACCGTCATCGGTGATCTCTCGAAGCCCGCGCTGCTCTGGGCGTTCCCTCGCGTGTTCAAGGGGACGCACGTGACCCATCCCGCGGCGACGACGTTCCGTGGTGAACACGTCGAACTGATGTCGCTGTCGCCCGCTACCGGCGAGCCCATGGACGTGTACGCCGACGGCGAACGCGTCGGTCCGCTGCCGGCGACGATGGACGCGGTGAAGAATGCGCTCGTCGTGCGCGTGCCGCGCCCGTTACGGGGCTGAGGTCGTCGTCGCGCCGGCTCCGCCGGTACCCGCGCCCGCACCGCCGCCATCCGCCGGGTTCGCGGTGGCCGCGGCTTCGGCCGCGTCGACCGTGGTCGTGTCGCCGGTCACCGTGACGACGCCTTCCATCCCGGCCTCGCGGTGACCCGGAATGGTGCAATAGAAGACGTAGTCGCCCGCCTGACCGAAGAACGCGCGGCCCGATACGGAGTCACCGGCGTTGGTGACGTGCAGCGTCGCGAAGAGCGTCTTGCCGTCCTCGAAGTGCAGGGTGTGCTCGCCGCTCTCGTCGTTGAGCGTGATCTTGGCGATGCCCGTCTGCGCGTCGGCTTTCGAGGGATCGAACTTCAGCGCGTTGCTCGACGAGAACGCGAGTGCCTCCGACGCGGGTCCCTCGGCGGGCAACGTCGCGTCCGCCCCACCCTTCTCCTCGGCGTTGCCGATGAGCAGCCAGCCACCCAACATGATGACGACGACGAAGCCGCCGGCGACCAGCGCGAGCGACGACGACCGCATCTTCGGCGACGCCGACAGGATCGACGCACCAATGAGGATCGTCAGCAGGATGGCGGTGCCGACGAGGACGTCGACGTTGCCGTGCAGCGACAAGAAGATGCGCGAGATGTTCAGGATGAACATCACCACGCCGGTGACGACCAGCAGCGGCAGGACGAACGGCACGAGGTAGCGCTCGACCACGGGGCGATCCCAGAACGGTGGCTTGGCGGCCTCCGCGGGCGCCGGCGGCGTGTCGGCCGTGGCGTCGCCCTCCGGTTCGGTGGCGGCGGCTTGCTCTTCGAGGTCCGGCGTTTCCGTCGTCATTGTTGTTGCAGCTCCATGAGCTCACGGTCGAGGTCGCGCGGAATGCGGTGCGACGACGTTCCTTCCTCCTCCACGCTGTACCAGCGGAAGAACACGATAGCGATCACGACCCACAGCGCCACGCCGGCACCGATCTTCATGATGAGCCCGGCGATGCGCATGTCGTCGAGCGCGGACATACCGCCGTACAGGCGCGGGACGTGCTCGTAGAACTTGTACAGCGGGTGCTCGCCGAACGTCAGGAACGACGCCGGGATCGTCGGCACCACCGCCTGCAGGAACAGGAACAGCATGCGCAGCAGCGGCTGGAGCCGCGGCACCTCGGGCAGCGGGCTCGCGAGCGGCATCCACACGATCAAGGCGGAAACGAGGATCAACGCATGGATCCCGAAGTGGATGAGGCCGTTGTGCAGCGCGGCGTCGACGACCAACGGGATGTGGACGAGGACGACGACGAAGTTGAACAGCAACAACGCCGGGAAGAAGCGCGACATGTACCGCACCGACTTGAGCAACCACGGCGGCGAGAGGAGCTTGCGCGCCATCCAGGTGGGCGTGCCGAGCAGCAGCAGCGGCGCGGCGATGATCGAGTACGTGAGGTGCTGCACCATGTGCACCGAGAACAGGTACTTCTCGCCGAGGTCGTGGATCGGCCATCCCGAGGCGACAAGCAGCGCGAGCAGACCTGCGGAGAAGCACACGACCTGCAGGCGCGTGACCACTGGGGTGCGAGGCGGCACGACGAGCGGCCCGACGCGCACGACCGCGATCGCGTAGCCGGCCGCGAGCAGACCGATCCCCAACCACACCTCGGGGTGGGGTTCGAACGCGGGGAAGGGGACGACGGCCGCCACGGCGAGCTCAGGACTTGAGCACGGTGCTGGCGAACGTCGCCAAGACGACGCCGTAGACGGCGGCGGCCAGGCAGATGCCGGTGACGAACGTGCGGCGGAAGAAGGGGGCGTCCATCCGCATGTGCATGTACCAGGAGCACACGAGGAAGAACTTCACGAACGCGAGGACCCACAGCATCGCGATGAGCAGGTTGCTGTTGACATCGCCCTCGAGGTAGTAGAGCCCGACTTCGATCGCGGTGAGGACGCAAAGCACGACCGCGATGAGCACGTAGGTGCGCGGACCGGGGTGTTCGTGGTCGGCGAAGACCGCCGGCACCATCTCCGCGTCGGTGGTCGCGACGGTGCCACCACCATCGGACGGGACGAGCTCGCTCCCGGGCGATTCGGCGATGTCAGTGCCCTGGTCAGTCATGCCGCGATGATCCTCGAAGACTCAACGGTGGGCCGGGATGAGGTAGACGGCGGTGAAGATGATGATCCACACCACGTCGACGAAGTGCCAGTACAGCCCGGCGATCTCGATCGCCTCGTGCTTGCCGGGCTCGAGCTTGCCCTGCACCGAACGGCCCCAAAGCGTCAGCAACCAGATGATGCCGACCGTGACGTGCGCGCCGTGCAGACCGGTGAGGGTGAAGAACGTCGTGCCGAACAGGTTCGACGACAGGGACAGGCCCTCCCGGTAGAACTCCGTGAACTCGAACACCTGACCGCCGACGAACAAGAGCCCGAAGAACGCGGTCGCGAGCAACCAGATGCGCAGCCGGCGCTGGTCGCCGCGCTGGATGGCCGCGAGCGCGAGCACCATCGTCAACGAGCTCATCAGCAGCACGAACGACGTAACCGACGTGAACGGGATGTTCAGCAGGTCGTGCGGCGTCGGGCCGCCGAGGTACTGCGTGTCCCGGCCCCGGTAAAGGAAATACGTCGCGATGAACGCCCCGAAGAAGAGCGCCTCCGACGACAGGAACAACCAGATCGCGAGCTTCGGGTTGCTGACGCCGGTGTTGGTCGGCGGGTGCCCGGACCCACCGGTGGGCGGGTGCGGGACGACGTCGCCGGAACCACCATCCGGGCGCGCGATGGTCTGCGTCATCAGTGCGCTCCTTCGGGGGACACGTCGAGATCGTGCACTTCGACGTCCTCTTCGGTCGCGGGTTCGATCGCCCAGGCACTCAGCCCAAACAGCAGGAACGCGGCGCCGAGCCCGGCGAGCCACCAGAACTTGAACACGAACCCGTAGCCCAGGATCGGCAGGCCCAGCGCGGTGACGAGCGGCCAGTACGACGGCGACGGCATGTGGATGTGGTGCGGTTCCGACGGGGCCAACGCGTCCTCGGTGTCCACCGCGGCGCCGGCCGGCAGCCGCAGCAGGCGGCCTTCGTCGTCCTCGGTGTACTTCCGGTGCCAGAACTCGTCCCGGTGCGTGACGATCGGGATCTCGGCGAAGTTGTACTCGGGCGGAGGCGACGGCGTCGACCACTCGAGCGTGCGCGCGTCCCAGGGGTCGGGGCCGCACGGTGCGGCGCGGCGCAACGAGTAGACGACGTTGACGAGGAACACGAGCACCGCGAACGCGATGATGAACGCGCCGATGGTCGACATCAGGTTGAGGGTGTCCCATCCGAGACCACTCGCGTATGTGTACGTGCGGCGGGGCTGACCTTCGAGACCGAGGAAGTGCATCGGGAAGAAGGTCAGGTTGAACCCGATGAGCAGCAGCCAGAACATCGTCTTGGCGAGCCCCTCGTGCAACAGGCGGCCGAAGAACTTCGGGAACCAGTAGTGAAGGCCGCCGAACACCGCGAACACCAGGCCACCGAACAGGACGTAGTGGAAGTGGGCGACGACGAAGTACGTGTCGTGCTGCTGTGTGTCGGCGGGCACGATCGCGTGCATCACACCGGAGAGGCCGCCGAGCGTGAACTCCGCGATGAAGCCGAGCGCGAAGAGCATCGGACTTCGCAGCCGAACCGATCCGCCCCACACCGTTCCGAGCCAGTTGAAGATCTTCACGCCCGTCGGGATGGCGATGAGCATCGTCGCGAGACCGAAGGCCGAGGTCGCGACCGGCCCGATGCCGGAAACGAACATGTGGTGCGCCCACACGCCCCAGCCCAGGAACCCGATCGCGATGCCGGAGAACACGACGATCGCGTATCCGAAGAGCGGCTTGCGCGCGAACGTCGGGAGGATCTCCGAGACGATGCCCATGCCGGGGAGGACGAGGATGTACACCTCGGGGTGGCCGAAGATCCAGAACAGGTGCTGGTAGAGGATGGGGTCACCGCCCGCCGCGGCGTTGAAGAAGTTCCCCATGAAGTTGCGGTCGATGTACACCTGGATCAGCGCGGCGGTGACCGGCGGCATCGCGAACAGCGTGAGGAACGCGACGACCAGCATCATCCACACGAACACCGGCATGCGCATGAGCGTCATGCCCGGTGCGCGCATGTTGAGCGTCGTGACGATGAAGTTGATCGCGGTTGCGACCGAACCGATGCCCAGCATGATGATCCCGACGGCCCAGTAGTCGGGGCCGCGGCCGGGCAGGAAGCCGAGCGACATCGGGGTGCTGTTCAGCGGCGCGTAGTTGACCCAACCGCCGTTCGGCGCGCCACCCATCCCCGGGATGAACGAGGAGTAGAGGAACAGTCCTCCGAAGAGGAACACCCAGTACCCGAAGATGTTGAGCCGCGGGAACGCGACGTCGCGCGCGCCGATCATCAGCGGGATGAGGTAGTTGCCGAACACGGCGGCGATGGGCATCCCGAGGAGGAACACCATCGTCGTGCCGTGCATCGTGAACAGCTGGTTGTACGCGCCGGCCGACAGGAACGTGCCGTCCGGGCGCGCGAGCTGGACGCGGATGAGGAGCGCTTCGATGCCACCGGCCAGGAAGAACAAGATGGCCGTCGTGCCGTACATGATGGCGATCTTCTTGTGGTCCGGCGTCGTGAACCAGCTCCACGCACCGGTCGTCGCACGCGGCCGCGCCAGGAAGCGGGCGGCTCCCTGGGTCGGAGCGGGGATCGGCAGTTGCGTCGTCGTCATGCGGTATCGCCTCGCATCGAGTTCAGCATCTCCACCCGCGTGAGATGGCGCGGCCCGCGCCCCAGGTCATAGGTGATCCGCCCTCGGCGTGTTCGAGAGGCACGCCTTGGCGTTGGCCGGATCGGTCGCGGTGTTGCAGAGGAATTCTGCGATCTCGCGGGCCTCGGCGTCCGTCATGCCCTGCGCCGAGAAGTTCGGCATCTTCCGAGACGCCTCGAGGTCGCCCATGGGCTTGCGACTCGGCGCGTTGTGCACCCACTTGGTGAGGTTGTCGACGGTCGTCTCGTAGATGCCGCCCGCGAACGTGCTGCGGTCGCCCACGTGGGTGAGGTTCGGGCCGGTCTCGATCTTGGAGACCGGCTCGAGCGAGTGGCACGCGACACAGCCCCACTTGGTGTTCAAGGTCGACTCGACGAACGCCTGCTGCGTGGTGTCCAGCGGCTGCTGCTGCGACTTGACCCAAGCATCGTAGTCGTCCTCGGTCTGCGCGATCACCCGCATCCGCATGTCGGCGTGCGACAGGCCGCAGTACTCGGCGCACTGCCCGAGGTACGTGCCGGGCTTGTCGGCCTCGAACTTGAGGAAGTCGTTCTGGCCCGGCACGGCGTCCTTCTTGCCGTTGAGCTCCGGGATCCAGAACGAGTGGATGACACCGTCGCGTGGGGCCGTGACGTTCATGCTGATCTCGCGGCCGACGGGGATGTGCATCTCGGTGGCGGTGAAGAACTTGTCGCCGGCGTACTCGTACTCCCAGTACCACTGCCGGCCGGTGACGTTGATGTGGACGACGTCCTTGCCCGTCGGCTTCTGGCTCAGATCGAAGATGACCGGGATCGTGAAGACGGCCATGACGGCCAAGATGAGCGCAGGCACGACCGTCCACGAGATCTCGAGGACGGAGTTGCCGTGCACCTGCTTCGGATTGCGCTCCTCGCCGGGCTTCTCCCGGAACCGCAATGCCGCGTAGATGGTGCCGGCGGTGACGCCGACACCCACGACAACGGCGATCCAGAAGAACGGGGTGAACAGGTCCAGGATCTGCCGGGACTGCGGTCCGCCGGGATCGAGCAAATTCTGCCCGTTGTCATTGCCACCGCCGCAGCCGGCGAACGCGGCCGCTGCGACCAGCACCGAAACGGCGCCGACGGCTCCGCGGGAGAGCCGATGAGTGCGGTCGAACATCTGCCTTCCTCGACCCCGGGGCGGCCCAGGGCAGCCGAATCGTGGTTCGCGGTTCTGGTTGCGATTTTGGTTCGAGATTTGGTTCGCGTACTGCGGAAACGTGTTGCCAAACGCTGCGGAAGATCGCTTCTGGGGGACCTCGCGCTGGGACTCTACATTGGTCGCTTCCGCGCATCGCAACTCTGTGATTTCGCGCCCGCACGCGACCGTAATTCGGCCGGTCGGCGGCCACCCGTCAGGTGGTTCTAGAGGCCCAAGCGGTCGAGCGCGTGGGCCCGCCGCTGCCAGTCCGGCTCGACCCGCACATGGGTCTCGAGATGGACCCGGACGCCGAGCAGCGCTTCGATCTCGCGCCGCGCCTCGGTGCCGGCGCGCTTCAGGACCGCGCCGCCCTTCCCGATCACGATGCCCTTCTGCGACTCGCGCTCGACGCGCACGATCACGCGCAGCGCGAGCAGCGGCCCGTCCTTGGTCGTGCGTTCCTCGACCTCGTCGGTGGTCACCGCGATCGAGTGCGGCAGCTCGTCACCCATGACTGCGAGCAGCTGCTCGCGCACCAGCTCGGCCACGAGGAACGACTCGGGTTGATCGGAGACGACACCGTCCGGGTAGTAGTGCGGACCCTCGGGGAGCCGGGCGACGAGCTCGCCGACGAGCGCTTCCGTGCCGTCGCCCGTGCGGGCCGACAGCGGGACGAACGCGTCGAAGTCCGCCAGGTCCGACGCCGTCGCCAGCCGCTCGCCGATCTCGTCGGGCTCGGCCCGGTCGACCTTGTTGACCACGAGCACGGTGGGCGTCGCGACGCGGGTCACGAGGTCGGCGACGAACCGGTCACCGGGACCGATGGCAGCCGTCGCGTCCACGAGGAAGCAGATGACGTCCACCTCGGACAACGTCGAGATGGCGCGGTCGTTGGCACGCTCGCCGAGGAGCGTGCGCGGCTTGTGCACCCCCGGCGTGTCGAGGAACACGATCTGTTCGGTGGCGGTGGTACGGACACCGCGGATCTGCGTGCGCGTGGTCTGCGGGCGGGCCGACACGATCGACACCTTGCGCCCGACGAGCTGGTTCACGAGCGTCGACTTCCCGACGTTCGGGCGGCCGACCACCGACACGAACCCCGACCGGAAGCGGCCGTCGTCGCCGGCGGTCACTCCGCTGCGGCTTTTTCGTCGTCGGCGGGGATCTCGTGCGGTTCGAGCAGCCGGATCAGGACCGAGACGATGCGGCGGCCCTGGACCCGCTCCGCGCAGAACTCGGCGCCGGTCGAGCGGCAGCACTCCCCCTCGACGGGCACGTGGCCGAGCGCGTTGAACACCAGCCCGCCGACCGTGTCCCACTCCTCCGACGGCAGGTCGACGTCGAGCAGCTCGTTCACCTCGTCGATCGGGGTGCGCCCGGGCACGCGCAGGCGGCCGTCGGGAAGCCGTTCGATCTGGGGCTCCTCCACGTCGTACTCGTCGGTGATCTCGCCGACGATCTCCTCGAGCAGGTCCTCCATCGTGATGAGGCCGGCGGTGCCGCCGTACTCGTCGAGCACGATCGCCATGTGGAACTTCTCGGTCTGCATCTCGCGCAGCAGCTCCGCCACGCGCTTCGACTCGGGCACGTAGTGCGGCTGGCGCAGGCTGCCGCGCACCGGTTCGCTGCCTTCACCCGACGTGCTGCGAGCGACGAGGTCCTTGAGGAACACGAGCCCGACGATGTTGTCGGTGCTGTCGTCGAACGCGGGAAGGCGCGACTTCCCCGCGCTGATCGCGAGCGCGATGCCTTCGTCGACCGTCGCGTCGGCCTCGACCGCGATCATGTCCGGGCGCGGGAGCATGACCTCGCGCACGACGGTGTCGCCGAACTCGAAGATCGAGTGGATCAGCTCGCGCTCGCTCGTCTCGATCGCGGCTTCCTCGGCGGCGACGTCCGCCATCTGGCGGATCTCCTCCTCGGTGACGAACGGACCCTTCTTCAGGCCCTTGCCGGGCAGGATCGTGTTCACGAAGCCGAGCAGGCCGCGCACGATGACCCTGATCGGCGGGAAGTCGGTGACGAAGCGCAAGAAGCCAGAGGTGCGCAGCGCGGCCTGTTCCGTGTGTTCGACCGCCCACGTCTTCGGCGCGGCTTCCGCGAACACGAAGAAGACGATGACGTTCAGCACCAACGTGAGCGCGACGATCCAGAGCCCGGAGCCGCCGAACAGGATGCCGAGGAGGTACGACGTGATCAGCTGCGCCGCGAGCGCGAGCAGCGTCACTGCGTTCACGGTTCGCTCCGGCCGCTCGAGCATGCGCACGAGCCGGGACGCGCGCTTCTCACCCTGCTCCTCGAGCGCGAGTGCCTTCACGCGGCTCATGCGCAGGAACGCGGTCTCCGCGGCGGCGAGCACGATCGAGAAGAAGAACAGCAAGACGATCGCGGCAACGGCGATGAGGTCGGAGCTCACGACCAAGTCGCCTGACTCATCGCGGGCAGGGTACCGGTATCTGGGGGTGCGGACACCGGACCTCTCACCCCTTTTCCTCGAGCTCGCGGAACCGTTCCAGCAGCTCCTGCTCGCGCCGGCGCATCACTGTCGCCTCTTCGGCTTCGGCGTGGTCGTAGTCGAGCAGGTGCAACACACCGTGAACCACCAGCAGGGCGAGCTCGTCGTCGAACGCGATGCTGCGCTCGCGCGCCTGGCGTTGCGCGATGACCGGGCACACGACGACGTCACCGAGGAGCGCGGGTGGATCGCCGGGATCCGTCGGCGCGCCCGGTCCGCGCCCACCCTGGTCGGGTTGGCGGCCGCCCGGCGGCACTTCGTCGTCCATCGGGAACGCGAGCACGTCGGTGGGGCCGTGCGCGTCGAGGAAGCGCTCGTTCAGGTCCGCGATCGTCGGTTCGTCGACGAAGAGCAGCGACATCTCGGCCGCGGCACCGAAGCGCGCCTCGACGCGCTCGTGTTCGAGCACGAGCTGCGCGAGCCGGACCCAGCGCGCGACGTCGACGACGACATCGTGCTGCTCGTCTGCCCCGAAGACCGACAGCGTGGTTCTGGCCATGTGCACCTGCGCGTCTAGTGCTCGTGGCGCTCGTAGGCGTCGACGATGTCCTGGACGATCCGGTGGCGCACGACGTCGGGGGATCCGAGCAGCACGAACTGCAACCCTTCGACGCCGTCGAGCACGTCCTGCACCTGCAGCAGTCCCGACCGACCGCGCCCTTCGGGGAGGTCGATCTGCGTCACGTCGCCGGTGACGACCGCCTTGGACCCGAACCCGAGCCGGGTGAGGAACATCTTCATCTGCTCGGGCGTGGTGTTCTGCGCCTCGTCCAAGATGATGAACGAGTCGTTGAGCGTGCGGCCCCGCATGTACGCAAGGGGTGCGACCTCGATGGTGCCGCGGTCCATCAAGCGCGCCACGCTCTCGGGCTCGAGCATGTCGTAGAGCGCGTCGTAGAGCGGGCGTAGGTACGGGTCGACCTTGGCCATCATGTCGCCGGGCAGGAAGCCGAGCCGCTCCCCCGCCTCGACCGCGGGCCGGGTGAGGATGATGCGGTTCACTTCCTTGGCCTGCAGCGCCTGCACCGCGAGCGCCACCGCGAGGTAGCTCTTGCCGGTGCCGGCCGGGCCGACGACGAACGTGATCGTGTTGTCCCGGACCGCGTCGACGTAGCGCTTCTGCCCCGCCGTCTTCGGACGGACGGTCTTGCGCCCGCGCACCACCTCGGTGGTCAGGACCTCACTCGGGCGCTGGTCCGCTTTCAGCATCGCGATGGAACGGCCGAGGCCTTCGCGGTCGAGCTCGTGGCCCTGCTCGAGCAGCACGACCATCTCCTCGAACAGTCGACCGACGCGTTCGGTGTCGGCGTTGTCGCCGGTGATCGTGATCTCGTTGCCGCGCACGAGGATCTTCACCGGGAACGCCGCTTCGACGAGGCGCAAAAGCTCGTCACGCTGGCCGAGCAACCCCACCATCAGGTGGTTTCCCGGAACAAGGATCTTGAGCGACGTACTGGTGTTCGACGTTGCCAAGGCGGGTTCAGGGTAGCGCGTCGATCCAGCCGTTCAGGCCGAGCGGTTCAGGCCGACGCGGGGCGCGCCGCCGCACCGGCGGCTCAGACCGCGCCGGCTCGCAGGCCCAGTTGTTCGAGGCGGGCGCCGAGCTCGTCGATCCGCCGTCCCATCACCGACGCGAGCACGCGCAGGTCCGAGCGACGGATCGTCAGCATGCGGCCGTTGAAGTCCTGGCGCTCGAGCTGGATGCTGGTCGCGAAGCGGGACAGGATCTGCGCGTCGGGATCGTCGAGGTCGTGCAAGCGCACGAGGTCGATCGTGAAGCCCGCTTCCATCCCGGCGGTGCCACCCGGATCGACGAGGCTGATCTCGCCCTCGAGCTCCCGCGGCAGCAGCTGGTCCGACGGGACTTCGTAGATCTCGGCCAGGCGCAGCAAGCGCGGCACCGAGATCGCCCGCTCACCCCGCTCGTACGCGCCGAGCACCGAAGCCTTGAACTCGAGGTTCGAGCGAGCTTCGACGTCGTGCAGCGACAAGCCCTTCTGCCGGCGGATCGCTCGTAAGCGTTCACCGACCCTTGCTCCGGTCGTTCCCACCCTTGCTCCTCAGCCCCTATGACCCGATGACCCGATGACACTGACCCGATGACTGCTGACCCGTCGATGCTGTGTGCGGGCTCCGGGCATCCTGAGACCCGACCCGTGAGGTGCGACCCGTGACCCAGCGAGCATCGCGCCTCAGTGAGCACCGTAACAGCCGCGCTCCGTGAAAGTCATGCTCCTCCACGAATCAAACACCGGTGCACGACCGACACAACCAGTGACGCGCGCCCCTCCTCACACACGTCCGGCGGCCACCATGATGGTCAACATGCCCGGAACGCCGCAACCACGGCTATTGGGGCGGTCTCCGCACGGAGCACGTGGGGCGCGAGTGCGAGGCGCGGCACCGCCGGGCCGAGGGCGGCGATCTCGGCGGGGGCCAGCCCGCCTTCGGGGCCGACGACGACGGTCCAGCCGTCGGGGCCGGACGGAGGGAAGGACCCGGCCGGGATCCCGGCGCGCGCGGCCAGGACGAGACCGGGGCGGCCGGCGAGCGACGCGACCGAGGTCACCGGGCGCACTTCCGGCAGACGCGCGCGCCGACACTGCGCCGCGGCCTCGCGGACGACCGTGCGCAGCCGCGCCACCGCGGTCTCGGCGCGGGCGTCGTCCCAGCGCACCACGCTGCGTTCGGTGCGCACCGGTTCGATGCGGTCCACGCCGAGTTCGGTGCAGCGGGCGGCGACGTGGTCGAGGCCGCCTTTCGTGAGCGCGAGCGCGAGGCCGACGACCGGCGCGTGCTCGGGTTCGACCCGCACCGGGCCGGCCGCGGCGAGCTGCAGTTCGCCCGCGCCCGCCGCCCGCACCTCGTAGCGGCGCCACCGGCCGCGGCCGTCGGCCGCCGTCACGACCTCGCCCGCGCGCAGGCGGCGCACTCGCTGGAGGTGATGGCCTTCGCGCCCGCCGATTGTGCACGAGTCGGCGAGGGCGTCCACGAATACGTGGGCGACGGCATCCTCGGCCGCGCACCACTGCGCTTCCAACCGACCGCCTACTGGAACGCGGAGCGAATGCGCGAGAACAGCCCCTCGCGCCCGGACTGCACGTCTTCGCCGCGCAACGCGGCGAACTGGGCGAGGAGCTCCGCTTCTTCGGTGGTGAGGTTGCGCGGGACCTCGACCGCGATCTCGCACACGAGGTCGCCGCGGCGGCCGTTGCGCAAAGACGGGACGCCGAGCCCGCGCAGCCGCAGCTGCGCGCCGTGCTGGGTGCCGGGGTGGATCTCGAGCTCCTGGTCGCCGTCGAGCGTCTCGAGCGTGAGCACGGTGCCGAGCGAAGCCTGCACGATGGAGATCGGCGTGCGGTGGACGAGGTCGTCCCCTTGCCGCACGAAGTTCGGATCGCGCGGGACGCGCAAGTTCACGTACAGATCGCCGGGGACGCCGCCACGCGGCGCCGCCGGTCCTCGTTGCGCGAGTCGCAGGCGCTGGCCCTCGTCGATGCCGGCCGGCACGTCGACCTCGAGTGACCGCGTGCCGTGCACGCGCCCGTCGCCCCGGCACGTCTCGCACGGCGACGGGATGAGCTCGCCGGTGCCGGCGCAGGCCTGACACGGCGCCGCGGTCACCAGCTGGCCGAGCAGGCTGCGGCGCACCTGGCGCACCTCGCCCCGCCCTTCGCACGTGGGGCACTGCTCGGTGTGCGTGCCGGGTGCGGCGCCACTGCCGCCGCACACCTCGCACTCGATCGGCATGCGCGGTTCGACCGTCTTGCGCGCGCCGAACACGACCTCGTGCAGCGTCAGCTCGATCGTGAGCTCGGCGTCCGCGCCGCGCCGCGGGCCCGCGTCGCCGCCGCCCCCGAAGCGACCGAACGCATCGCCGCCGAAGAACGCGTCGAACAGGTCGTTGAGCCCGAAGTCGCCCGCGGCGCCCGTACCGGCGCCCGCACCGCGGTTGCCGTCGTCGCCGAACACGTCGTAGCGACGGCGCCGTTCGGGGTCACGCAGCGTCTCGTACGCGCGCTGCACCTCCTTGAAGCGCTCCGCCGCCGTGGGATCATCCGGGTTTGCGTCGGGGTGGTACTGGCGCGCCAGCGCGCGGTACGCCTTCTTCAGCTCTTCGTCGGTGCTCTGGCGGGTGCAGCCGAGCACTTCGTAGTAGTCGCGGTCAGCCATACGAGTTCAGGTTCCGAAGGTTCAGGGGGAGAGTTGCCGGCCGAGACGCTGGGAGACGGTGGCCACTGCGGCCTGCGCCTTGCGGTAGTCCATGCGGGTCGGCCCCAGGACGCCGACCGTACCCACGAGCTCGCCGTCGACGAGATACGGCGCGAGCACGACGGACACCTCCTGCAGGTCCGCGTTGGCGTTCTCCGAGCCGATACGGACCGTGAGACCCGGGCCGAGCATCTCGCGCATGAGGGACGCGAGCACGACGTGGTGCTCGAGCAGCTCGATGAGCCGCGCCACCGTGGTACCGGTGAAGGCGTCGGGTTCCGCCGCCAGCCGGCTCGCGCCGCCGACGTAGAGCGGCTCGGCGTGATGCATGCCGAGGTGGGTGCCGAGCGCGTCGCACGCGGCGCGCGCCAGCCGCTCCGCGACCGTGTCGTCCGGGAGGGCGTCGTCGCCCCACGCCGGGAGATCGCCGAGGCGGTGACCGTCGAGCAATTGCCCGAGCCGGGCGCTCGCGATCGCGACCTCCGCATCGGAGGCGTCTTCGTCGAGGAACACCACCTGCTTCTCGACCGCGCCATTCGACATGATGACGACGGCGAGCACGACACGCGGTTGCAGCAGCGCGAGGTGGGCACCGCGGATCACGACCGCTTCCGCCTGGGGCCCGACGACAACGGCGGCGTGCGCGGTGACGCGCGTCAGGAGTTGGCTCGTCTGGTGCAGCAGGTCGTCCATCGCCATCGTGGCGGAGGTGAAGAACTCCGCGACTCGGCGCCGCTCGGCGGGGGCGAGCGTCGTGACACCGGCGAGGTGGTCGACGTAGTAGCGGTAGCCGCGATCGGTCGGCACCCGACCCGCGGACGTGTGCGGCTGCGTGATGTAGCCCTCGCGCTCCAGCATCGACATCTCGTTGCGCACGGTGGCTGCGGAGACGCCGAGATCGGCGCTGCGGGTGACGGTCGCGGATCCGACGGGCTGGGCGCTCGCGACGTACTGCTCGATGATCGCCCGCAGCACCGCCGCCTTGCGATCGTCGAGGTTGGCCTCCACCGCCACCGGCGCGGCGTCTTCCACCGCGTCCCTCGCGGCGCTCGCGTCCTTCGCGTACGCGTCCTTGCCGTACTTGGCGCTCATGCTGCTCCGACCCTGGAGGGGTCCCTCCGAACTCGAGTTGGCACTCAATGCTATCGAGTGCCAACCACCGGGAGCGCCGCCGCGAGCAACCGCGCGGTGAGGTCGTTGGCGAGCAGCCGCCCGGCGCGCGTCAGCATGACACGGGCGCCGTCGCGGTCGAGCAGGCCCGCCCCCGCCAGCGCCGCGACCTCGGCCTCGGTGCCGGGCGGGGCGACGGCACCGCAGCGGGTCCTGAGCGCGAGCGCGAATCCCTCGTCGCGCCGCGGAGACGCGTCGAGCACCTCGGAGTCCGCCTCCGGCGACTCGCCGCGCGCGATCCGGTCGATGTAGCGCTCCGGCGCGCGCACGTTCCACCACCGGCGACCATCGGTGTGCCCGTGCGCCGCGCAACCGATCGCGAGATACTCGCCCTGCGCCCAGTAGCACTCGTTGTGACGGCAGGCGCGCCCCGGGCGGGCCCAGTTCGAGATCTCGTACCACTCGAGGCCGGCGGCGCCGAGGACGGTGTCGGCAAGCACGTACTTCTCCGCTTGGTCGTCGTCGTCGGGGGCCGGGCTGGTGCCCGCGGCGACGTGCCGGCCGAGCGGGGTGCCCGGCTCGACGGTCAGCGCGTACGCACTGACGTGTTCGACCTCGAGCTCCAGCGCGCCGGTGAGCGTCCGCCGCCAATCATCGACGCTCTCACCGGGCGTGCCGTAGATGAGGTCGACGTTCACGTTGTCGAAGCCTGCCGTCCGCGCCAGCGAGATCGCGCGCTCGACGTTCGCAGGGTCGTGCGTGCGGCCGAGGGCGCGCAGGACGTGGCGCGCGAGCGACTGCACACCGAACGACAACCGGTTGACGCCGGCCGCGCGGTACGTGTGCAGCTTCTCGGCGTCGACACTGTCGGGGTTGCACTCGACCGAGACCTCCGCGTCGGCGGTCCGGTCGATCGCGCTGAGCACGCGCGCGAGCGCGGACGCGGGCAGCAGCGAGGGCGTGCCACCGCCGAAGAAGACGCTCGTCGCGGGCGGCCGGCGTTCGCCGCGCCGGCGTTCGAGATCGGTGACGAGCGCGTCGACGTACTCGTCGATCAGATGCTCGCGGTCGGTCCACGTCGCGAAGTCGCAGTAGTCGCACCGACTCGCGCAGAACGGGATGTGGACGTAAACACCGAAGCTCGGGGCAGGAACACCGAAGCTCGGGGCAGGAACACCGAAGCTCGGGGCAGGAACACCGAAGCTCGGGGCAGGAACACCGAAGGACACGCCGCCAGGGTACGGCGGCGCGACTCAGGACAGGTTGCCAGTGGTGAACGGTGCCTGCGTGGGTTGCGCGGCGCCGCCGGCACCCTCGACCGTCATCGCGAACGACTGGACCGGACCCGCGAGCTTGAAGCTGGCGGAGTCCGCGTCGGGTCCGAGCACTGCCGCGGACACGATCGTCGGCTCCGCGCCGTTCCCGGTGAACGCCCACAGCTGGTACGTCTCGGCGGCACCGACCGGGGGCAGGCCGTCGTTGACGATGAAGCCGGTGCCGTCGGGCAGCAGCACGACGCGCGCGCTGCCGCGGTCCGAGGTGAGCGTCGCGGTGCGCGCACCTTCGGTCTGTGCGGCGCGGTCGTACGCCGCGCTCGATGTTCGCGGCCGTGGGCTGCTTCGCCTTGTCGAGGTCGTCGTTCAACGACACGACCTGCAGCGCGAGCACGATCACCGCGACCGCGGCCACCGCGGCGACGGCGGAAGTGATCCACACCGCCGGTCGCGTCCGCTTGCGGGTGCGCCGCTCGGCGAGCTCGTCGGTGGGCGTCTCGTCTTCGATCTGCGCCGCGATGCGGTCCCAGAGCTCCTGCGGCGCGGGTTCGTCGACGCCGGGCGCGGTTGCGAGCGCAGCCACCGTCTCGAGCAGCTCGTCGACCTCCCGGCGGGCTCGGGCGTCTTGTTCGAGGTGCTGTTCGACCTGGGCCCGTTCGTCCGCCTCGAGCGCGTCGAGGACGTATGCGCCGAGCAGGGAGTCCATGTCGCGGGGTTCGATCGTCGTCATTGGTGCACTCCCGCGTCGATGAGAGCGGCGCGCAAGCGCAGCAGGCCGGACCGGATCCGGCTCTTCACGGTGCCTTCGGGTTGCTCCAGCAGCACCGCGACCTCTTTGTAGGTCTTGCCCCCGAAGTACGCGAGCTCGATGGCGGCGCGTTCGCCCTCCGACAGGGTGGCGAGCGCTTGCCGCACGGTTTCGGCTTCCGCGAGGTCGAGCACCTCGCGTTCGAGATCGTCGTCGACGCGAGGCGACCGCAGCGCGTCCCGTTGTTCACGCGCGCGCCGCGCGTTCTCGGCGCGGAGGAGGTCGACGGCACGCCCGTGCACCTGCGCGAGCAGGAACGCGCGCATCGATCCGCGCTCGGCATCGTAACGCTCGGGTGCGTTCCAGGTGCGCACGAACACCTCTTGCACGACCTCTTCCGCGAGCACTCGGTCACCCAGCACCCGCCGAGCCAGGGCAAGGCTCGTGGCGCCGTGCCGCTGGTAGAGCTCGCCGAGCGCGCGTTGGTCGCGGCCGACGATCGCCGCACCGAGGGCTGCGTCGTCCGCATCCTTCAGTGCCCGCTCGGAGAGGCGCGCGCCGCTGGTCACGCGCCTAGTTCGGCGCCGCGATGGTGGACGGATGCCGGGAGCCGCCGGTTTCCCCGCTTCCTCCCCGCCTGCGGGACCGTCCGCCACCCGCCTACCTTCGCGCGCATGGACACCGAAACCGCGGTTCGCGCGTTCGTCGACGAGCACGCACCGGACGGGCGTTATCCCGCGGACTGGAACCGGCGCCTGGCCGCGGCGGGCTACGTCGTGCCCCATTGGCCGCGTCCATGGGGCCTGGACGCGACTCCGGCCGAGCAGCTCGCGATCGACGAGGTGCTGCGCGAGCTGCGGTCACCGCGTCCGATGAACCCGATCGGCATCGGCTGGGCGGGACCGACGCTGTTGGTCGCGGGCACCGACGCGCAACAGCAGCGGTGGTTGCCGGGCATCCTCGACGGTTCGGACCTCTGGTGCCAGCTGTTCAGCGAGCCGGGCGCAGGCAGCGATCTCGCGTCGCTGCAGACGCGCGCGGTCCGCGACGGAGACGAGTACGTCGTGAACGGGCAGAAGGTGTGGACCACGCTCGCGCACGTGGCCCGCTACGGCATCCTGCTCGCGCGACGAATCCCGACGCCGAGGACCATCACGGAATCACGTACTTCGTCGTCGACATGCGGTCGCCCGGCGTCGAGGTGCGGCCGCTCGTGCAGATGACAGGCACGCACGAGTTCAACGAGGTGTTCTTCACCGACGTGCGTGTCCCGGCCGCGAACGTCGTCGGTACCGTCGACGACGGTTGGCGACTGGCCAAGGTCACGCTCGGCAACGAGCGCGTGTCGCTCTCGGGCGAAGGCGCGCTCTGGGGTCGAGGCCCGACGGCGCAGGACGTCATCGAGCTCGTGCGCGCGCACGGCGGGACGCGCGATCCCGTCCTGCGGCAGCGCCTCGCCGCGCTGTACTGCGAAGCCGAGGTACTGCGCCTGATCCGCCTGCGCACCGTGTCGGCGCGCGTGCGCGGGCTCGAACCCGGTCCGGAGGCATCGGTGCGCAAGGCGCTCTCGGACGAGCACGGTCAGCACGTGATGGAAGCAGCCAAGGAGCTCGCCGGAACCTACGGCCTGCTCACCGACACCGGGCCGTTCGGCGAACCCGACACGCAGGGCTGGCACTACGGCTACCTCTACGCCCGCGCGCTCACGATCGGTGGCGGTACCAGCGAGGTGCAGCGCAACATCCTCGGGGAGAAGGTGCTCGGCCTGCCTCGCGATCCTGCGTGACGCTCCCGCCCGCGTTGCAAGAATGGCTCGCGGCTGCGCACGCGGACGCCCCGGATCAGGACGCGTCCGCGCGCGAAGCGGATCCGACCGCGGAACGACTCGCAACGCTGACCCGCCCGTTGCGACCGCGGCGCGTCGCGGTCGACGGCACGATCGTGATGCACCACCCTGCGGGTCGTGCGTTCGCGGCGGCGTACGACGGTCACATCCTCGTACGCACATCGATCGCACGCGCAACCCTCGCTGCGGAACCGATCGAAGATCTCCCGGGGTGGGTCGCGGTCGATCCGTACCCGGGAGACGTCGCGTTCGAGCGCGGCACGAACGTGTTGCGCGACCTCCTCATGCGCGCGTTCGCCGACGCGGCGCGCTGAGCCAGGTCATTCGTTCGCGCCGCGTCCGATACGCGCGATGTAGCGGTCGAGATCGGTGCGTACGCCGTGGACCAGTGCAGCCACGCGCGCGTTGCCGGCCGCCATCGCCTCGATCACTTCGTCGGTCAGCAGCGACCGCATGTCGACGGGGTCCACCCAGCGGGCGCCGTCGTGTTCGTCGCTCACCACGACGTCACCGTCGGCGAGCTGGCCGCGGTAGGAGAGCTGCAAGCAGTCACCGCCGTACACCCAGATCGGGTAAGCGCCGACGAGCTCGAGGTCGCCGTCGATGTCGAGACCCGACTCCTCCACGAGCTCGCGCCGGGCCGCATCCTCGGGCAGCTCGCCGGGCTCGACCGCGCCACCCGGGAGGAACCACTGACCGGAAAGCGCGCCACCGGCGCGCTTCAGCAGCAGGATGTGGCCGTCGCGTTCGGCGTACACGACTGCCGCGAGGCCGTAGCGGGTCGGCTGAACGTCGGGCGAGGCTGTCCCGAGCCGATCATCACCCATCGACCCGTCGGCGGTGGACACCTCCTCAGTGAACATGGGTGTGCTTCCGTTCGCAATCGCGGCACCGCCCGGTGAGCGGCGAGTGCCCGGCGTGGAGGCGGAAGCGATACGAGCGCTCGGGCTCGTTGGCGAGATCGTCGACGATGTCGATCGGGGCTTCGAGCACGAGCCCGCACGACTCGCACACGAGGTGCTGGTGCCGCTCGTCGGCAAGGTGGAACACGACGGCGCCGTGCTCGACGTGCACGTGCTCGACCACACCGATCGCCTCGAGCAGGCCTAGCGTGCGGTACACGATCGCGGTGTTGCGCGAGCAGGGTCACCGACTCACGACGGCGCGGCGCATGGTGATCGAAGGGCTCGCGCAGACGCAGGAGCACGTCACCGCCGAGCTCCTTGCCGGTTGGATCCAGCACGCGCACCCGGAGATCCATCTCTCCACCGTGTACCGCACGCTCGAGTCGCTGGGAGAGTGGGGCATCATCACTCAAGTGAGACGACCGCACGGCGCGGCGTTCTTCCACCTGCTTCCGACGCACCAACACGTGGTGTGCGACGTGTGCGGGCGCATCGAGGACGTGCCGTCCTCGGAGTTCGACGAGATCGTCGATCGGCTACGAGACCGGCACGACTTCGAGCTCGACGTGCACCAGACCGCGCTCGTCGGACGCTGCGCTCTCCACGCGCGCGCGAACGGTCAGGTGACCGACTGCAACACCGGTCACGCGCCGGCGCGGCTCACGGGGCCGGCGTGACGCGCAGCACCACGTCGGCATTGTTGCCGTTGTCGGTGCTCACGTAGAGGTTGCCGTCGGGTCCCTGGACGACTGAGCGCAGGCGCCCATAGGTCGTGAGCGCGGTTTGCGAACCGGTGATCTTGCCGCTCGGAAGCGTGAAGAACACGCGTAGCTGCTGCGCCTTGAGCACCGCGACCGCGAGCGCACCGTTCCAGATGCCCCATTTGGATCCGGACACGAACGTCGCACCCGACGGTGCGATCGTCGGCGCGCCGGACGACCACTGCGCGACGACCGCCTGCGGGAACTTCACGAGGTCGGTCATCGGCTGCGATTCGTCGTAGCCGGGCACGGGATCCCAGCCGTAGTTGCCACCGGCCTGCAACACGTTGATCTCGTCGTCGCGATTGGTCCCGTGCTCGATCTCGAACGGCATCCCGTCGGAAGGACGGAACGCGAGGCCCTGCACGTTGCGGTGCCCGCGCGTGTACCAGGCTCGCCCGGATGGATTGCCGGACGCGGGCGTGCCGTCACGGTTGATCCGCAACACCTTGCCGCCGAGCGAGTTCGGGTCCTGCGGCACGGTGCCGGTCGCGGAGTCGCCCGTCCCGACCCACAGCGCGCCGTCCGGGCCGAAGCGCGGGCGACAACCCGAGTGGCGACCCGAGGAGAACGGCAGCCCCGTCAACACGTCCTGGCGGGCGAGCACGGTTGCACCGTTCGCCGAGAGCGTGAAGCGCACGACGCGCACATCGGTCGCGGGTCCGGCCGACGACGCCATGCACACGAAGACGAAGCCGTTCGTCGCGAATTGCGGGTCGACGGCCAAGCCGAGCATGCCGGCCTCGCTGGCCGCGACCACGTCGGCCGGCGCAGTGATGACTTGTGCTTGGCCGCTCACGATGCGATCGAGCCGTCCCGCGCGTTCGGTGACGAGCATGGTGCCGTTCGGCAGGAACCCGATGTCCCACGGGTGGTCGAGACCGGAGACGACCGCCGTGACCGTGGTCTTCGGAGGTGTGCACGCGGCCGCGACCGCGGCGAACAGCACGAGGGCGGATAGAACCACTGCAAGACGACGCATGACCGTGCGCGTTACCCGTGCGGGCGGGGCGCGAACCCGCGGCTCGGGCCAGAATGCGGCGGATGACCGCCGCGACCTGGGACCCGGGCCAATACCTGCGCTACGCGGACGCGCGGGCCCGGCCGTTCTTCGACCTGATCGCGCAGGTGCGGGCCGGCACACCGCGCGTCGTCGTCGACGCCGGGTGCGGACCGGGCAACCTCACCGTGGTGCTGTCGCAGCGCTGGCCGCAGGCCGACGTGTTCGGCTTCGACTCGTCACCGGCGATGATCGAACGCGCGCGAGCAGTCCGGACCGAAGCTCGAGTTCGCGCTCGCCGACGCGGCGACGTGGACATCGATCGAGCCGGTGGACGTGCTCGTGAGCAACGCGCTGCTGCACTGGATCGACGGCCACGACGCGCTCGCGGCGCGCTGGCTCGGGTTCCTCTCGCCCGGCGGCACGCTCGCGTTCCAAGTCCCCGGCAATTTCGACAGTCCGAGCCATCGCTCCATCATCGAGCAGCTCGCGGAGCCGCGCTGGCGCAACGCGCTCCCGCCGGGCACCGCGATCCACGCGGGCGCCTTCGCGCCGGAGCACTACCTCGAGGTGCTCACCGACGCGGGCGCGACGACGAACGTGTGGGAGACGACGTACCTCCACGTGCTCGAGGGCGAGGATCCGGTGCTCGAGTGGATCCAGGGCACCGCGCTCCGCCCGATCCTCGACGTACTGGACGACGCCGAGCTGCGCGCCGAATTCCTCGCCGAGCTCGCGGCGCGGCTGCGCGCCGCGTACCCACCCGGCCGCCACGGCACCGTCTTCCCGTTCCGCCGCGTCTTCATCGTCGCGACGATGCCCGCGTGAACGGCAGGTGCTACGCGGCGAATTCGGTGACGCCGCAGTGGGGCCAGTGCTCGTGGTCGCCGAGGTAATCACCGACGATCCCACCGTGGGCGACGACGATCACCGTCGCGCGCGGGTAGCGGCCGCCGATGTCGTGCACGAAGGCGGCCATCCGCGCGCGTGATGCCTGCGTGTCGATCGTGTCCCAGCGCGCGAGGAACTCGTCGAACGTCTCGCCGGGAACGTCGCCCCAGTTGGTGCGTTCGCGCAACCGTTCGTCGATCAGCGTCTCGAGGCCGAGCACGAGCGCGATCTCCCGTGCCGTCTCGTACGCGTGGCGGAGCGGACTCGAGAACACGTACGTGGCGTGCCGGCCGCGGAATTCCTCCGCAACCTGCGCGGCGAGCTGCCGGCCCTCGGGTGTGAGCCCGGGGTCGCCGCCGCCACCGGTGGTCATGCCGTGTCGCACGAAGAGGAACGTGGTCACGCCGGCCATTCTCGCTCTCGCGCCTCCGGCGCGCTGCGGCTTTTTACTCGTCGAGCCGGAGGGCGGCGACGAAGGCCTCCTGGGGCACCTCGACCCGGCCGATCTGCTTCATCTTCTTCTTGCCTTCCTTCTGCCGCTCGAGCAGCTTGCGCTTGCGGGAGATGTCTCCGCCGTAGCACTTGGCGAGCACGTCCTTGCGCTTCGCCTTCACCGTCTCGCGGGCGATGATGCGGCCCGACACCGACGCCTGGATGGGGACGTCGAACAGCTGGCGCGGGATCAGCTCCCGCAGCTTCGTGGTCATCTTGCGGCCGTAGTCGTACGCCTTGTCGCGGTGGATGATCGCGGAGAACGCGTCGACGGGTACCGAGTTCAGCAGCACGTCGACCTTGGCCAGGTTGGACGCGCGGTATCCCGCCGGCTCGTAGTCGAGGCTCGCGTAGCCGCGCGTGCGCGACTTCATCTGGTCGAAGAAGTCGAGCACGATCTCGGCGAGCGGCAGCATGTAGATCAGCTCGACGCGATCCGTCGAGAGGTACTCCATCTTCTCCATCTCGCCGCGCCGTTGCTGCGAGAGCTCCATCAGCGTGCCGACGTACTCGGTCGGTGTGAGGATCGTGACGCGCACGAACGGTTCTTCGATGCTCTCGATCTCGTTCGGCAGCGGCATCACCGAAGGGTTGTCGACGACTTCGCGTTGCCCGTCGATGCGGTGCGCGACGTACTCGACGTTCGGCGCAGTGGCGACGAGCGCGAGGTTGTACTCACGCTCCAGCCGCTCGCGGATGATCTCCATGTGCAGCAGACCGAGGAACCCGCACCGGAACCCGAATCCGAGCGCACCTGAGGTCTCGGGTTCGTAGGTGAACGACGAGTCGTTGAGCCGCAGTCGTTGCAACGCCTCGCGCAGATCCGCGTACTCGTCGCCGTCGACGGGATACAGCCCGCAGAACACCATCGGCTTCGGCTCGCGGTACCCCTCGAGCGGCTCGGCGCGCCGAGCGCGGTCGGTGATGGTCTCGCCGACCTTCGCTTCGCCGACGTCCTTGATGCCCGCGATGACGTACCCGACCTCGCCCGGCCCGAGTGTCGCGACCGGGGTCGGAACCGGTAACCGCACGCCGACCTCTTCGGCTTCGTGGTCGCCCTGCGCGTTCACGTAACGCAAGCGCGCGCCGCTGTGCAGCTTGCCGTTGAAGACGCGCACCGAGGAGATGACGCCGCGGTACGCGTCGTAGTACGAGTCGAAGATCAGCGCCTGCAACGCGGCATCCGGGTCGCCCTTCGGCGCCGGGATGCGTTCGATGGCCGCGTCGAGCAACTCGGTGACGCCCACACCCGTCTTGGCGGAGATCCGCAGCACCTCGCTCCCCGGGATGCCGAGCACGTGCTCGATCTCCTCGGCGCGCTTGTCGGGTTCGGCCGCGGGCAGGTCGATCTTGTTGAGCGCGGCGACGATCGTGAGGTCGTGCTCCATCGCTTGGTAGCAGTTCGCGAGCGTCTGCGCCTCGATCCCCTGCGACGCGTCGACGAGGAGGATGACGCCCTCGCACGCGGCGAGGCTGCGGCTCACTTCGTAGCCGAAGTCGACGTGGCCGGGCGTGTCGATCAGGTTCACGACGTACCCGTTCCACTCGAGGCGGACGTTCTGCGCCTTGATCGTGATGCCCCGCTCGCGCTCGATGTCCATCGAGTCGAGGAACTGCGCGCGCATGTCCCGCGGGTCCACGGCGCCCGTCAGCTCGAGCAGTCGATCGGCGAGGGTCGACTTGCCGTGGTCGATGTGGGCGATGATGGAAAGGTTCCGAATGCGGTCGAGCTGAGCGGTCAAGGGGACCATTCTGCCGAACGCCGCTCCCCTGCTAGCCTTTCACGGCTCCCTAGAGGCTGGATTGTTGGCGAACATCTCATGGCGAACATCAAGAGTCAGAAGAAGCGCAACCTGCAGAACGAGACCCGCCGGATGCGCAACAAGGGCGTGCGGTCCGAGCTGAAGACCCGCGTCAAGGCCGCCCAGGACGCCCTCACCCAGGGCGCCGAAGATGCCGACGAACGGCTGCGCATCGCCCAGAAGCGGCTCGGCAAGGCTGCGTCCAAGGGCGTGATCCACAAGAACGCCGCGGCCCGGCGTCAGTCGCGGCTGATGCGCCGCCGCGCCGCCGACGCCTCCTAGCCCCGCGTCCTCAACGTCGAGCCGCACGACCCCGCGTCGCCGGTGAGTGCCGGCGGCTGAGCGCGGCCAGGCGCGCGACCAGGACGTCGATCACCGTCCGCTCGTCGAGGCCGCCGTAGCCGCGCAGGTCGAGCTCGGCTCGCGCCAGCAGCTGCAGTGCTTCCCGCAGGCCGGCGGAGCCCAGCCGCTTCGACGCCTCGAGCGGGAACCGCGCCCCGCCCGCGCTGCGCATGCCGAGCGCCTCGGCCGCCTGCTCCTTCGTCGTGATCGACGGGTCGTCGAGCCGCAGCAGCCGTTGGTAGTGGTACACGAGCGTGGCCATGACCTGGAGCGGATGCAGCGGCTTCGGCTCGCCGCGTGCTCGTCGCGGTGAGCAGACGGTTGAGCACGTCGAGCGCGGTGGCGACATCGCCGCGGTCGATCGCGTTCGCGAGATCGAAGCGACCGGCCGTGCCGACGTCGCCGAGGTACACCTCGACATCGTCGACGCCGAGCGTGACGCCGCTGCCGTACGTGGACTGCAACACCTCCACCAGCTCGGGGACTCGCCCCGCGTCCTCACCCAGGTGCTCGACGAGCCGCGCGGACGCGTCCGGCGCGAGCCGCACCCCCGCGTTCTTGAGTTGCGCGGCGAGCACGCCCGCGGTCTGCTCGGTCGCCGGCGCGACGACCGTCGCGTGTGCCTTGGCCGCCTTGTCGATCGACGGCGGCGTCCGGCCGCCACCCGCCACGAGTACCAGGCGCGTCTCCTCCGAACCGGCTGCGATCCACCCGGCCAACCACTTCGCCTGATCCGCCGTCAGGTTCCCGATGTCGCGCACCACCACCACGCGATAGGCGGTCATGAACGGTGGGCTCTGCAGCGCGTTGGTGACCGCCGTGAATGCCGGCAAGTCGATCGATGTGCCGTCGCCTTCGGGTTCGGGCGCCGCGTCCTCGTCGCTCGCGCTTCGCCGCCGCGACGGGATCGCGTGGTCCTCGAGCGCCAGCGTCCGATCCTCGGTGCCGAGCAGCTCGTCGACGAGCCGCTGCACCTCGCGATCGCGCAGGCCGGGATCGGCACCTTGGACGAAGTGGGTCGTCACGCCGGCGTCACCACGTGATCGTCCATCATGGCTTCGAGCATGCGGCACACCCTCGCGGATCCACGCACGTCGTGCACACGTACGACGCGGCAGCCGTGCATGACGCCGTACGCGACGGCCGCGAGCGACTCCGCGTGGCGGTCGTCGATCGGGCGGTCGAGGAGCTCACCGACGAAGCGTTTGTTCGACGCCGACAGCAAGAGCGGGTAGCCGAGGCCGGCGTGGACCGCGCTCTCGCGCAGCAGCACCGCGCTCTGTGCCGGCGACTTGCCGAGGTCGAGCCCCGCGTCGAGGACGATCTGCTCCGCGACGAGCCCGGCCGCTTCCGCGCGCCGGGCCCGTTCGAGCAGGAACGCGGTGACCGCGCCGACCAGATCGTCGTAGTGGGGTTCCGGGTCCGCGACGCGCGGCCGCAGGCGGATGTGAGTGGCGACAACTGTCGCGCCGTGCTGCGCGGCCACCGGCAGGTAGTCGGGATCGCCGAACCCGGAGATGTCGTTGCCGACGACCGCGCCGGCGCGGCACGCGGCATCGAGCACCGACGCGCGCCAGGTGTCGACCGACACCGGCGTGTCGAACCGCCCGGCCAAGGCCTCGATCGCAGGGATCACGCGGTCGAGCTCCTCGGCCTCCCCGACCTCGGGCCCCGGACCTGCCTTCACGCCCCCGACATCCAGCAGGTCGGCACCGTCGCCGACCAGCACCTCCGCGCGTCGCAGGAACGCGTCGAACGCCCACGTGGTACCGCGGTCGTAGAACGAGTCCGGTGTGCGGTTCAAGATCCCCATCACCAACGGGCGCGTCCGCACGTCGATCGACGCGCCGCCGAGTCGCAGCGTCGGGAAGGGAAGGACGGTCACGCGGGGCGACAGTAGCGACCCGGATGCGATCAACCGGCCCGCGGCCGCGTGCTCCGATTGATCCAGGTCTGGTCCGCCGACCGCTCCCCCACCACCGGCAACGCGTCGAGGCGTGCGATGTCGTCATTGGAGAGCGTCAGTGCCGCGGCGCTGACGTTCTCCTCGAGGTAGGTGATGCGCTTGGTGCCTGGGATCGGGACGACGTCAGGGCCCTTCGCCATCACCCACGCGAGCGCGACCTGCCCGGGCATCACCCCGTGCGCGTCTGCGATGTCACGCACGACGTCGACCGCCGCGAGGTTCGTGTCGAATGCGTCGTCGCTGAATCGCGGCTGGCCGCGGCGGATGTCGCGCTCGGCGAGATCGTCGACCGACGTGATGCGACCGGTGAGGAAGCCGCGCCCGAGCGGACTGAACGCGACCACACCGATACCGAGCTCGCGACACGTGGGCACGATCTCGTCCTCGATGTCGCGACTCCACAACGACCACTCGCTCTGCAGCGCCGCGATCGGGTGCACGGCCGCGGCCCGCCGGATCGTGTCGACCGATGCCTCCGACAGCCCGAGGTGTCGGACCTTGCCTTCGGCGACGAGCTCGGCCATCGCGCCGACCGTCTCCTCGATCGGGACGTCCGGGTCGGCCCGGTGCTGGTAGTAGAGGTCGACGTAGTCGGTGCCGAGCCGTTGCAGCGATCCCTCGATCGACGACCGCACGTAGCCCGGCGTGCCGTTGGTGACCGCGGGCCGGCCGGGCTGCGGCACCGAGATGATGCCGAACTTCGTCGCGATCGCGACCTCGTCGCGACGCCCGGCGATCGCCTGGCCGACCGCCTCCTCGCTCGTGTGCGGTCCGTAGACGTCCGCGGTGTCGAGCATCGTCACGCCGAGGTCGATCGCGTGGCGGATGACGTCGGTCGGATCGACGCCGTCGAAGCCGCCGTACGTCGGGCTGAAGCTCATGCATCCGAGACCGATGGCTCCGACCGAGAGCCGGTCACCCAGCGTGCGCGTTGCCAACGCCATGAACACCTCCTCGTCCGGTACGGACCTCGTCTACCCAGAAGGACTGGAGCAGCGTCACTCGTTGCGTCGCGAATCGCGCGATCTTCTGCCGTTCCGGAACACGAAGAACAGCAGCGTGCCGACGATGACGGCCGCGGCGAGATCGAGGACGAAGCCGGTCATCATGGGTCACCGCCTCCGGTCGCGCGTGGCACCCGCGCACGATATGCGGAATCCTGCACGACCGAGCACGGGTTGAGGCTCGACAGGGGTAGCGCGTGGTCCGCGCCGCGGCACGCAGGCGCGGCCGTCAGTGGAGGTGCGTGTGCGCAACATGGAGCGAGCCGCGCGGCTCACGACACCCGTCGCGACACGCGCCGAAGTCGCCGGCCTGGACGAGGAAGAGCGACGGCTGCTCGCGGGCTGGCTCGCGGAGTGCTCCGTGCCGCCCTCGGTGTCGCGTGCGCTCCATCGGCGCCGGCAGGTCACGCTCATCGCGTCGGCCGGCGCGGCGCTGGTGCTCGCGGCCTGGATCGGTGTGCTGTCGGTGACGCTGCCCGACCGCTACGCGGCCCACGAGTGGCGCGTCGCGTGGATCGGCTTCGACGTCGCCCTCGCCGTCGGGTTCGCCGCCACCGCGTGGACCGGATGGCGCATGCGGCAGCTCGTCCTCGCCGCGCTCATCGTCACCGGGACGTTGCTGCTGTGTGACGCCTGGTTCGACGTCACGTTGTCGTGGGGCAGCAACGAGCAACTGTCGAGCATCCTCGCCGCGGCGTTCGTCGAGATCCCGTTCGCGTTCGCACTCTGGTTCGTCGCATACCGCTTGCTCCAAGCGCTGACCGACCAGATCTGGCGGCTCGAAGGCGCGCGGGGACCCCGACCGCCACTGCATCGCGTCCCCCTGCTGCCCCTCCCGCACGACTTCATGCGAAGAGAGCGAGCATGACAGCCCTGGCTTCGAGCTAACTCGCGCTATTCGTTCGCCGGGACGTTGCGCGACCCGACGGTGTGAGTCGCGCCGCCGTCGACCGAGACCCAATCCGTCTTGATGCCGATCTGCTCGGGCGCATTCTGGTTGGTGGTGCCGCCGTCTCCGAGCTGCCCCGCGTTGTTGTAACCGAAGCAGTACAGCTGGCTCACTCGGATCGCGCAGGTGTGGAAGTCGCCAACGCCGACCGCGCCCCAATCGCTCGCGCTCCCGACCTGCCGCGGCGCGTTCGCGTCGGTATTGGTGCCGTCACCGAGCTGACCGAACACGTTCGATCCCCAACACCACAGCTGCATGGAGTGCAAGCCGCACGTGTGGTTGGCGCCCGCGACGACGCCGGTCCAGCCCGTGCTCGCGCCGATCTGTATCGGGGCGAGCTGGTTCGTCCCGCTGCCGCTCGTGCCCTTCCCGACCTCGCCGTCGAAGTTGTAACCCCAACACCACAACTGCGCGCCGGCCCGGATCCCGCACGTGTGGAACGCGCCGACGGACACACTGTTCCAATCGGACGCGGTGCCGACCTGCGTCGGGATCGTGCGGCCCGCGGTCGTGCCGGTGCCGAGTTGGCCGGAGTCGTTGTACCCCCAGCAGTAGAGCGGCCCCGCGTTGGCAGAACTCTTGAAGATCGTGCACGTGTTGTTCCGACCACGGACACCGCGATGACGCCCTGGGTGATGTTCTCCGGGAAGTGGCGGTCGGTGGTCGTGCCGTCGCCGAGCTGTCCGCTGAAATTCCACCCCCAGCACAGCAGCAGTGGCTGCTGCGAGCCCTGCGCCCTGATCGCGCACGTGTGGAACGATCCCGCGCTCACATCGGTCCAGTCATCCGACGAGGAGATGCGTACCGGTTGCGGGCGGTCGGTCGTCGTGCCGTCGCCGACCTGGCCGTAGGTGTTGTTGCCCCAACACCACAGCGACTGATCCACACCGATGCCGCACGTGTGATCTCCACCCGCCGAGATCACCTTCCAGTCGTTCGGGATCCCGGCCGGAACGGGCGCCGTCCGCGTCGCACCGGTGCCGTCGGGCGTGTCGTATCCCCAGCAGAAGAGGTCGCCGTGCGTGCGGATGCCGCAGGTCCCGTCGTAGAGCGCGCCGACGACCCAGTCGGTCCCGGTGCCGATGCGCGTCGGTACGAGCCGGTTGGTGGTCGTGCCGTCGCCGAGCTGCCCGAAGTTGTTGCGGCCCCAGCACCAGAGCTGGCCGGCGCGACTCCCGCAGGTGTGTTCACCGCCCGCCGAGATCGACGACCAGTCGGTGCCCGTCCCGATGCGCGTCGGCGCCAGCCGGGTGGTGGTCGTGCCGTCGCCGAGTTGCCCGGTCGCGTTGAAACCCCAACACCAGAGCTGACCGCCGGCCCGGATCCCGCAGGTGTGGGCAGCTCCGGCCGAGGCGGCGAGCCAGTCGGTGCCGGTCCCGATGCGCGTCGGGACCATCCGGCCCGTGGTCGTGCCGTCGCCGACCGGTCCGGACGTGTTCTGACCCCAACACCAGAGCTGGCCGCCGGCTCGGATCCCGCACGTGTGGTTAGTGCCAACCGACACGGCGAGCCAGTCGGTGTCCGTCCCGATGCGCGTCGGCACCAGCCGGTTGGTGGTCGTGCCGTCGCCGACCTTGCCGCCGTTGTTGTCGCCCCAACACCACAACTCGCCCGACCGAAGCCCGCAAGTGTCGTCGCCGCCGCCGCTCACCGCGGTCCATCCGGTCAGCGTGAAGCTGACGAGCAAGGGGCTGGACAGCGGGTTGGTGTTCCCGGTCCCGAGCTGACCTCGCGCGTTGTCTCCCCAACAAAACAGGTAGCCCTCGGTCTCGGCGATCCCACACGCGTGATCGACGCCGGCGCTCACCGACGACCAGCTCAACGCGAACCCCGCGGTGATGGGAACCGGCATCCAACTGTCCGTCGTGGTCCCGATGCCGACCTGACCTTTGTCGTTGGCGCCCCAACACCAAGCCTCGGCGCCGTTGCGGATGCCGCAACCGAAGTTGTCTCCACCCTCGATCGAGGTCCATGGGTCCGACGGCTGCACGTTCGACGGCGTCGCCCGACCGGTCGTCGTTCCGTCACCGAGTTGCCCGTGGCTGTTCGAACCCCAGGAGAAGTAGCGACATCCGCTCATGAGCATCGCCAACGTGGCGACGATGAGCGCGACTCGAGCGAGCTTGCCTGCTGGACCCATCGTGAACCCCCGCGTCAGATGAGCATCGGACGATGAATCTAACGAAGCATCTCAGTGCCGTCACGTATCCGTCGCACGGCGTAGATGGCAGCGATGCATGCAATGAGGGCGACGATCGCGACCGCGCCGCGCACGTCGATCTCGCCGCCGACACCGGCGGTGGCGTGCGCGACATCGGTGACCCACGCGAGCAACGCTTCGGTGATCGGGGCGAGCACGGTTCCGACCGGCGGCACGACGCCGCCGGCGACGCTCGCCGCGAGGCCGAACACACCGAGCGCCTCGGCCGCGGGATACGCGAGCAGGTTCGCGACCGGCGTGATCACCTGCACGGACCCGAACGCGGCGAGCAGCACGGGCGTGACGCCGACCTGCGCGGCGATCGACACGGCCAGCGGCTCCCGAACGAGCGTGGGGCCGCGCAGCCGCGCCGCCAGCGGCCGGGCCAGCACCGCGATGCCCGCGCTGGCCGCGCACGAGAGGTGGAACCCGAGCGAGTGCAACAGGAACGGGTCGATCAGCAGCAACGCGACGATCGCCAGGGCCAGCGCCCGCAACGGCGCGACCGGGCGGCCGACGAACGTGGCGAGGATCGTGATGGTCGTCAGCGCGGACGCGCGGCAGCACCGAAGGCTCGAAGCGGGTTGCGGCCGCGAAGCAGCCCACGATCGCGATCGCGGTTGCGGTGCGCGGCACCAACGGGAGCCGTCCGAGCAACGGCGCGAACACGACGAGCACGAACGCGACGTTTGCGCCCGAGACCGCGAGGAGATGCGAGAGTCCGGACGCGCGGTAGTCGTCGGCCACGCCTTGCGGGACCGCGCGGGTGTCGCCGAGGAGGAAACCGGCGAGCAGCGCCCGCGAAGTCGGTGTCAACGGCCTCGTGCCCCGGAGGATCGCGCCGCGCGTGCCGTTGGCGATGCGGGCCAGCGGGCCATCCGCCGGCGCGAACGCGACGACGCGCGTCTCGACCAGCACCGCGCTCGCGTGGCTCCAGCGAGCGCGCGCGTCGAAGCCGGCGACCGGTACCGCGACGAGCCGGCCTGCGAGCTCGACCCGGTCGCCCGCCTCGAGGACGCGCAACCGACCGGCGTCGTCGCCCGATGCCTTGGCGAGGACGATGCGATCGACGCCGCCGACCCGCACATACGCACTCGCACCGAAGCGTTGACCGTCGGGGTCGGAAACGAGCGCGCCCCGCAGCTGCACCTGCTCGTGGCTCGCGATGGCCGCGGCAACGGCGCCCGACTGCAACCCGTCGAGCGCGCGCTGCATGACGGCGGCGCCGAGCAGCAAGAGCGCGACCGCGGCGACGGCGCGGCGAGCCCGACCGCCGAGCAGCCACGTGCTCGCGGCCGCGGCCACACCCGCGCCGAGCGCGAGCCCGGCCGGCGCCGCACCGAGCCGTTCACCGAGGAGGATGCCGGCAACCGTCGCGCCGAGCCCCAGCAGCGGGCCGAACGCCGGCACGCGGCGTCACACCGTGACGAGGTCGCGGATGTCGGCGAAGCGCGCCTCGCCGATGCCGCGCACCTGTTTGAGGTCCTCCACGGACTTGAAGCCGCCGAGCTTCTCCCGCTCGCGGACGATCGCGTCGGCGAGCGTCGGCCCGATGCCGGGCAGCGTCTCGAGATCGGTCGCGGACGCGGCGTTGAGGTCGAGGGGTCCTGCGGGTGCACCGTTGCTGCCGCTCCCCGCCGCAGATGGGTCGCCCGCAGCCGCGGCCGGCGCGGGGTCACCGACGCGCGGCACCGCGATGCGCTGCCCATCGGTGACCGGCGCCGCGAGGTTGAGCCGTTCGAGGTCGGCGTCATCGGCGGCGCCACCGGCGGCCGCGACCGCGTCGCGGACGCGCGCGCCCGGAGACAGTTCCACGACGCCCGATGCGCGCACCGCGCCCACGACGTGCACCATCGGTCCGGCCTTCGCGGTCGTCGGCGCCGACGGCGCGCCCGTTGCCGCGGTGATGCTGCTCGGCGCGGGCGGTGCAGACCCCGCGGCCGTCGAGCGTATCCACACCGCGAGGGCGGCGAGCAGCACGACCGCGACGACCGCCGCGGCGACGCGTGGGTCCGAGCGCCACAGCTGCACCCGTTCGGACAACGGCACGCGCGCCGCGGGCGCAGGCGGGCGCGCGAGCGCATCGGGATCCGGAGCGGGATCCGGCATGGCAACCTCCGGCAACCGAGAAGAGCGGTGGAATCGGAGGGGGAAGCGCCGGAGGAAGTGCCGGGAAGTCGCTGCAGGCTAGCGGAGGGACCGTCGACTCAGAGCGTGGCGAGGGCCAAGCCGAGGGCCGCGGCGGCGGTGGGGATCACGAGGCTCGCGACCACATTGCCCGCCGCGCCCCGGAGCTCGCCCTCCTCGACCAGTTGCACGGTCTCGTACGTGAAGGACGAGAACGTCGTGTACGCACCGCAGAACCCGGTCCCGAGAATCACTCGGGGCGTCGACGGAAACGCGTGGTACAGCGCGAGGCCGCTCAGGAAACCGAGGACGAAGGATCCCGTCGCGTTGACGACAAACGTCCCGAATGGCCGTTCGCCCGAACTCCGGGCTTGGACGAAGCCATCGACGAGGTAGCGAGCCGGCGCGCCGATTGCCCCGGCGAGCGCGACGGCGAGAACGAGCATCAGTCCGCACTCCGTCGACCCACGTACTTGATGACCTCGACATCCTCGACGACGACGAGCCCTTCGGTGATGAGCGCGTCGAGCTCCGGCAGGAACGCGTCGATGGCCTCGCGCGCGTCGACGATGACGACGACCAGCGGGAGGTCGTTCGAGAGACTGAGGATGCGCGTCGTGTGGACGTGGTTCGACGCACCGAAACCCTCGATGCCGCGCAACACCGTTGCGCCGGCGAGGCCGGTGGCGTGGGCGCGCTGCACGACCTCGGTCGCCAACGAGTGATGGTCGTAGGAATCGGACTCCCCGATGAAGATCGTGAGCCTCCGAGCCGGACCTTCGAGTCTCATGAGCACTCCTCTCAGCGCCTCGCCGCGCCCCGGACGGGAAGCAGACGGCCGCAAATGATGCCGGCGTAGGTCACGCACAGTCCGGCGAAGACGCTCCCGACGAGGTAGCCGATCCCCAGCGCGAGACGCCCGTCCTTCATGAGCGTCACCGCCTCCACGGCCATCGTCGAATAGGTCGTGAACGCCCCGAGGAACCCGATACCGAAGAAGGGCCGGGCGTAGCGGGACGGCGGAAATCGCTCGACCATGACCGTGAGGAACACGCCGAGAACGAAGGCGCCCGAGAGGTTGATCGAGAAGGTCGCCCACGGAAACCCACCGGCGTTGGCGCCGATGCGCTGCGTCAACTCGTAGCGCGCGGGTGCGCCGAGCGCACCCCCGAGCGCGATCGCGAGCAGGACGCCGCGCCGGGCGGTCGCGGATCGACGCGCATCCGCCGGCAGCGATAGTGGTCGAGTCGGCGCGCCGCGAGATCTGAACATGGGTCCTACTGGTTCAGTAGGGACTGTCAGCCACGGCGGCGGTTGTCGGCGAGCCCCATCGCCTTCAGGCACGGATACTAGGCGTGCCCGGAACGAGGCGGAATCGGCGGTCGGCTTCACGTCCGCGCCGAGGTCATCCGTGGTGTTGCAAGTGCTGGTTGAGTCGCGCGGCCTGGCGCGTCTGATGCTCGCGTTCGGCGAGGTTGGGGGCGTTGCGAGCTGCGTCGGCGTAGAGGGCGGCCGCGAGTTCGAGATCGCCGTTCTTCTCGTGGAGGTACGCGGCGACCGCTTCGCGGCGCGGGACGAGTTCGTCGACCTCGGCCAGCGCCGCCAGCCCGGCAGGCGCGCCGTCGGCCTCGCCGACAGCGACCGCACGGTTGAGCCGGACGATCGGCGTGTCGGCGAACCGGAGCAGCTCGTCATACCACTCCACGATCTGGACCCAGTCGGTCTCTTCGACACGCGTCGCGTCGGCATGGAGCGCGGCAATCGCCGCTTGCGCCTGGTATTCGCCGAGCTGATCGCGCCCGAGCGCAGCTTGGGCGATGCCGATTCCCTCGGCGATGAGCCCGGTGTCCCACTCGCTGCGGTCCTGATCGGCGAGCGGCACGATGCTTCCGTCCGGTCCGGTGCGGCTGCGGTGGCGGGCGTGGTGGAGCAGCATGAGGGCGAGCAACCCCTGGACCTCGGGTTCGTCCACCAAGGCCGCGAGCTGCCGGGTCAGCCGGATCGCCTCGGCGGCGAGATCGACGTCGCCGGAGTAGCCCTCGTTGAAGACGAGGTACAGCACCCGCATCACCGTGCGCACGTCGCCGGGACGATCGACACCGGCCCGGCTGACCGTGCGCTTGGCCCGGCTGATGCGCTGCGCCATGGTGCGCTCGGGCACGAGGTAGGCCTGCCGCGATCTGCCGTGTGGTGAGGCCACCCACGGCCCGGAGGGTCAACGCGACCGCCGACGACGACGTCAGGTCGGGGTGTGCGCACAGGAAGTAGAGACGCAGCGTGTCGTCGGCGCTCGGGATCGCGCCGGCCGGCGGTTCGGTGTCGAATCGGACCTCTCGGTCGCGCCACGCGGCCTCGGACCGCGTCATGTCGAGGAAGACTCTCCACGCAACCGTGACGAGCCATCCCGTGGGGTCGGCGGGCAACTCGCTCTCCCACACGGAGAGCGCGCGGATGAGCGCCTCCTGTACGGCGTCCTCGGCTGTCGCGAAGTCCGCTCCGCGACAGACGAGGACGCTCAAGACCCGTGGGACGAGCGCGCGTAGCTCGATGTCGTCCGTGGTCACTGGGTGACGGTGGGCGGCGCGGCCATGAAGGGCCGGACTTCCAGCCATTCGTGGATCGGCTCGCCGCCGGCCCCGGGTGCGGCCGACAACTCACCGGCGAGCTCGATTGCCCGCTCGTAGCTGTCGACGTCGATCACCATCCATCCCGCGATCAAGTCCTTCGTCTCGGCGAAGGGACCGTCGGTCACCGGTGGCCGCCCCTCACCGTCGGAGCGGACCCATACGCCGTCGGGCGACAGCGCCTGTCCGTCGATGAACTCGCCGCTGCTCTCGAGCCGAGCTGCGAAGTCGTTCATGAACCGGATGTGCGCCTCGACCTCGTCGGGCTTCCACTGGTCCATCGGAACGTTGTTGACGGGCGCCGGCGCGCCTCGGTAGTGCTTGAGCAACAGGTACTTGGCCATGGTGTTCTCCTTTGGTGCGTGGCCGGTGTGCACCCTGGGACGGAGCAGTCTCCGAATTCTCGACATCGTCGGCCGGGAACGTGCCGAGAAATCGGCCTCGACGTCCGGTGGGCGCTCGTCGGATCGATCTAGACGACGAAGTTGACGAGCCGCCCGGGTACCACGATGACCTTGCGCACCGTGACCCCGTCGAGCAGTTCGGCGATGCGGGCATCCGAGCGCGCGAGCCCTTCGTGCGTCTCGTCGTCGGCACCGACGGGAACGGTCACGCGGCTGCGCACCTTCCCGCCGATCTGCACCGGGACCTCGACCGCATCGTCGACGAGCAGCGCGGGGTCAGCGGTCGGGAACGATTCGTACGCCAGTGTGTCCGCGTGGCCGAGTCGTGCCCACAGCTCTTCCGCGATGTGCGGCGCGAGCGGCGCCACCATCAGGACCATCGGCGTCACGACCGCGCGCGGCGCACTCCCCCGCTGTTGCACGACCTGGGTGAGATGGTTGTTCAGTTCGAACAGCCGAGCGATCGCGGTGTTGAAGCCCATCTCGCCCATGTCGGTGCGCACCGCGTCGATCGTGCGGTGCAGCAGGCGGTTCGTCTCGTCGTCGATCGGATCGTCGTCGACCCGCGCCTCGCCGGTCTCCTCGTCGATGACGTTGCGCCACAGCCGCTGCAAGAAACGGTGCACGCCGATGATGTCGGCCGTGTTCCACGGGCGCGACGCGTAAAGCGGACCCATGAACATCTCGTAGAGCCGCAACGTGTCGGCGCCGTAGTCGCGATAGATGTCGTCCGGCGCGACCGCGTTCTTCAGGCTCTTGCCCATCTTCCCGAACTCGCGCTGCACCGGCGTGTCGCCCGCGAAGTACCGCCCGTCGCGCTCCTCGACCTCGGCAGCTTCGACATACGAGCCGCGCTCGTCCTGGAACGCGGGCGCCAGGATGTAGCCCTGGTTGACCAGGCGCTGGAACGGCTCCCGCGTCGACACGTGACCGAGGTCGAACAAGACCTTGTGCCAGAACCGCGCGTACAACAGGTGCAGCACCGCGTGCTCGACACCGCCGACGTAGACGTCGACGAGCCCGGTCTTCGCCGAGCCGTCGGCGCGCGTCCCACGGGCCCACGCGCGCTCGACCGCGGGGTCGACCATTGCGTCCTCGTTGGTGGGGTCGAGGTAGCGCAGGTAGTACCAGCACGATCCGGCCCACTGCGGCATCGTGTTGGTCTCGCGCAGGTAGACCTGGCGACCTCGGCCGTAGCCGGCCCACTCGGGACCGCGGAGGTCGAGCTCGACTTCGACCCAGTTCGTCGCGCGCGCGAGCGGCGGTTCGGGGAGCGCGTCGGGGTTGTCGGAGGTCGCGGGCTCGAAGTCGGAGATCTCGGGGAGCTCGACCGGCAGCTCGTCGTCCGGGAGCGCGACGGGGCCGTGCTCGTCGTAGACGATCGGGAACGGCTCACCCCAGTACCGCTGCCGGCTGAACAGCCAGTCGCGGCAGCTTGTACGTGACGGTGCGCTCGCCGAGGTCGCCCTCCTCCAGCCACGCGATGATCGCGTCCTTGGCCGCGTCGACCTCCATGCCGTCGAGGAAGCCGCTGTTGATCGCGGGCCCGTCACCGAGGAACGCCTTGCCCTCGAAGTCATCGGGCGGTTGCACGGTGCGGACGATCGGCAGGTTGTACGTCTCCGCGAACTCCCAGTCGCGTTCGTCCTGACCGGGCACGCCCATGACGGCACCGGTGCCGTAGCCCATCATCACGTAGTCGGCGATGAACACCGGGATGTGCTGCTCGGTGACCGGGTTGATGACGAAGCCGCCGATGAACACACCGGTCTTGTCCTTCGTGTCGGCCTGGCGCTCGAGGTCGCTCTTCGAGCGCGCGAAGTCGCGGTACTGCGCGACTGCGTCAGCGGGCGTGCCGGTCATGCCGAACACGCCCTTCCAGTCGTCGATCGGGTTGCTCTCCCAGTCGATGAACAGGTTGTCGCCGGGCCACTCGTTCGCGGTGATCTCGTCCACGAGCGGGTGCTCGGGCGCGAGCACCATGAACGTCGCGCCGAAGATCGTGTCGGGGCGCGTCGTGAACACCTCGACCTCCACGTCTTCGCGGTTCTCGACGGGGAAGCGCACGTTCGCCCCGGTGCTGCGCCCGATCCAGTTGCGCTGCATCAACTTCACGGAATCCGGCCAGTCGAGCTGGTCGAGATCCGCCAGCAACCGGTCGGCGTACGCGGTGATCTGCAGCATCCACTGCTTCAGCGGCCGCCGGTACACCGGGAAGTTGCCGCGTTCGCTCCGGCCGTCGACGGTCACCTCTTCGTTGGCGAGCACCGTGCCCAGGCCCGGGCACCAGTTGACCGGCGCTTCGTCAACGTACGCGAGCCGGTAGGAATCGACGAGCTCGCGCTGTTCGCTCGCGCTCAGCTCGTCGAACGTACCTTCGTCGGGGATCTCGCGCGCGCCGCTCCGGAATTCGTCGACCAGTTCGCGGATCGGACGCGCCCGGTCGGCGTCCTCGTCGTACCAGGAGTTGTAGATCTGCAGGAAGATCCACTGCGTCCAGCGGTAGTACGACGCATCCGTCGTGGCCGGGCCACGGCGTGGGTCGTGCGCCAGCCCCAGCGCGCGCAACTGCCGCTTCATCGTCGCGATGTTCTGCTCCGTCGTGACGCGCGGGTGCTGACCCGTCTGCACCGCGTACTGCTCGGCCGGAAGCCCGAACGCGTCGTAGCCCATCGCGTGCAACACGTTCAGCCCGTTCATGCGCTGGAAGCGCGCGTAGACGTCGGTGCCGATGTAGCCGAGCGGATGGCCGACGTGCAGCCCCTTGCCGCTCGGGTACGGGAACATGTCGAGGACGAACAGCGCCGGCCGATCGGCCAGACCGCGCGGATCTTCGGCGAGCAGGCCGGTCTGGTTCGGTGCCCAGAAGACGCGCTCGGACTCCCAGCGGTCCTGCCAGCGGTGCTCGATCTCGTTCGCCAGCTCCGCGGTGTACCGGAACTTCGGCCTTTCGTCGCTCGTGTCCATCGGACACAAGTCTACGAATGAGCTGCTCCGAGGATTTGGGAAATGCCCTGGTACCATCGCTGCTCCCACGGGGGCGTAGCTCAGTTGGTAGAGCGCTTGCATGGCATGCAAGAGGTAGTGGGTTCGATTCCCATCGCCTCCACTCCGGTGGCCCGAACACCTCCATCACTCGTCGCACCGACGAGGCAATGAGCGCAACGCGCGGGACAGTTCACGGGTGTTCGACGAGAATGACGACGTGGCCTCGGCTGTCCGGCTCCTGCGCCAGCAGTGGGAACGTTCTTGCGAACGGCTGCTGCGACGCCTCGATGGGCTCGCCGACGACGAGTATCTGTGGGAGCCCGTCGCGGGTTGCTGGAACGTGCGGCCCGATCCGAGCGCTCCGAGTGGCTGGACGGTCGACTACCCCGACGTTCATCCCGAGCCGCCCCCTGTCACGACCATCGCGTGGCGCCTCCTCCACGTCGCGGACGGGAACTCGATCTACTGGGAGCACTCCTTCGGACCGCAGGTCCGCAACTTCTGGGACCTCGCGCCGCACGGCGATGCACGCGGCGCGATCGACTACCTCGTCTCGAGCCAGCAGCCGGTCACCGAGACGCTGCAACAGTTCGATGACGTCGCGCTGGACGAGATGCGACCGACACACTTCGGGGTCGACTGGCGGGCTCGGCGGGTGTTCGCAGTTCTCATCGACGAGCAGGTTCACCACGGCGCCGAAGTCGGGCTGCTCCGCGATCTCTATCGCGACCGCCGCTCGCCGCGCGTGTCGCGCTGACGCGCGCGGGTGGAGCGGTCGTGAGTGAGTCGTTAGTGTCGCGGCGGTGAAGGCGGCGGTGCTCGAGCACGTCCCCGGTGCGTTGGTCATCGACGACGTGCAGATCGGCCGTGTCGGCCCGCACGAAGTGCTGGTGCGCACCGCGGCCGCCGGCCTGTGCCACTCCGATCTGCACTTCATGGAGGGCACGTATCCGCATCCGGTGCCGGCAGTGCTCGGGCACGAGTCCGCGGGCGTCGTCGAAGCGGTGGGTTCGCAGGTGTCGTACGTGCAGCCGGGCGATCACGTGATCTCGTGCATCAGCGGCTTCTGCGGCGCGTGCCGCTACTGCCTCACCGGGCGGCCGAACCTGTGCGACAAGGTGGGGCTGGCCGCGGACCCCGACGGGCCGCCGCGGTTGCGGCGCGGCGACCAACCCGTGTTCCAGTTCGCGGACTTGTCGAGCTTCGCCGAGCAACTGCTGGTGCACGAGAACCTGCTCGTGAAGATCCGGCCCGACATGCCGCTCGACAAGGCGGCGCTCATCGGCTGCGGCGTCACCACCGGCGTCGGAGCGGTCATCAACACCGCGCAGGTGCGCGCGGGTGACGTCGTCGCGGTGATCGGCTGCGGTGGCATCGGGCTCAACGCGATCCAGGCCGCGGCGATCGTCGGCGCGGGTCGCGTCATCGCGGTGGACCGCATCGCCGCGAAGCGCGACCTCGCACTCACGTTCGGCGCGACCGATGTTGTCGACGCCTCGGTAGGTGATGCCGTCGGTGCCGTGCTCGAGCTCACCGGTGGCGGCGTCGACCACGCGTTCGAAGCGATCGGGCTGGTCGCGACCGCGCAGCAGGCATTCAACATGCTGCGCAAAGGTGGCACCGCAACGGTGATCGGCATGATCCCGCTCGGCGAGCGCGTGGAGATCGACGGGTTCCAGCTGCTCATGGAGAAACGGCTCCAGGGCTGCAACATGGGTTCCAACCGGTTCCGCATCGACATGCCGCAGTACATCGAGTGGTACCTCGCCGGGAAGCTGAAGCTCGACGAGCTGGTCAGCGGGGTCATGCCGCTCGAGCAGATCAACGAGGGCTTCGCCGCGCTGAAGGCCGGCGAGGTCGCCCGGCAGCTCGTGACGTTCGATTAGCACGGGCGACGCATCGGGCGACTGACGGTCCAAGATTCCCACCCGCGACGGGGTGCATTGGTCTACCGTTCTGGATCGTGCCTGCAGCGAAACTGTTCTCGACCGCCGCGATCGTCGCCGCTGCGATCGCCCTGATGGCCGGGCCGGCCGCGGCCGACGCGACGCTCGCCGTCACCACGGATCCGCAACCGACCGCGCCGGGCAGCTCCACGTCGATCGCCATCGCGCTCACGCCGACCACCGACACCAACGTCTCGTTCGACCCGACGCTCACGGTGTCGTCGTCGTCTGCCGACGTCACGCTGTCGGTCACGTCCAACTCGGCCGCGCTCGGCCCGTGTTCCGTCGCGTCCAACGTCGTCACGTGCACTCCGCCCGGACTGCTCGTGTCCGACGGCGTGCAGAACCTCGTCGTGAACCTCGCGGTCGGCGCGTCGGCAACACCGTCGACGGTGACGATCACCGCGACGTACACGCAGTTCAGCACTCCAGCCGTCAACATCACGCGTCTGTTCGACATCACCCCGCCGCCACCGACCACGCCGCCGACCACCGAGCCGACCACCACCGTGTCGGTCGCGGCCTCGACGGTGTCGACGCCGAGCACCGGGACCGGCGCGGGCCAGCTGCCCAACACCGGATCGAGCACACCCGCGTTGGTGTGGATCGGTGTCGTGCTCGCGATGAGCGGCACCGGCATCGTGCTCACCCGCCCGCGCCGGCGCGGCCGGGCCGCATCCGACAGCTGACACCGCACGACGGCGGCGCGCGCCGTCCGTGATCCTCAGACGTCCCGCACGCGCCGCGCGTGATCATCTGCGTGAACTCTTCGCGGTTCGCCCGGAAAACCGGCCCGCGCCGTTGCATCGCGACGCTCCGGACACTAGATCCTGCCAACACAGGGCGAGGGAGCGGGCCAATGGCGGCACGAGGCAAGCGCGTTGCAGCAATCGGGGCGTTGGTCGGCGCGTCGACGTTGGGCCTGAGCGTGTGCGAACCGCCCGGGCGGATGCTCGCGGTCGTCGGTACCTCGACGACGCAGAACGTGATGGCGGAGCTCACCGATCAGTTCAACGCGTCACCGAGCGCGAGCACTGCGGTGAACGTGCCTTCGGTGCTCGCGCCGAACCAGACGGTCACGGTCCCTGCCGACCCGGTGTGCGGCGCGGTCACCTACGACGCCACCCATCCCCCGCCGCCGGACTCGGACCAAGCCTTCGCCGCGATCCTCGCCGACAATTCCGGTTGCGTCGACATCGCGTGCTCGGGCCGGGGTGCCGGTGCCGCAGGTGTGGACGTCTACGCGTTCGCGTGCGAAGCGGTGACGTGGACTCGCTTCACCGGTACCGCCTGCCCGGGTGGTGACGTCGGGCCTCCGGGCTGCGCGCCGGAGAACCTGACGATCGCGCAGTTGCGCGGCATCTACCTGTGCACCGAACCGGGTGGTGTGCCCGCGATCACGAACTGGAACCAGGTCGGTGGCGACAACGGCGCGATCGTGCGCTATCTCCCGGCGGTCGGGTCACCGACGCTCACGTGGTTCGAGATCCAGCTGCTCGGGATCCCCGCCGACCAGACGCTCGGGCTCGACAGCGCCTCGTGCGCCACGCCGCCCAAGCTCGTCACCGCCGACGACGGCACCAAGGTCGCCACGGACGAGCGCGCGATCTTCGCCTATTCCGTCTCGGCCTGGGCCGCGCAGCAGGCCGGCACCGTCACGGACCGGCGGGGCGGCGCCGAGCGCGGATCGGTCAACGGCATCGCGCCGACGCCGACGACGATCGCGAACAACACGTTCCCGGCCGTGCGCTACGTCTCGAACGCGGTGAAGACGACCGGGAAGTCGACGCCTTCTGCCCTGCGCTTCATCGGTGTTGACGTCAACAACGGCAACGGCTTCCTCTGCACCGACGACCCGGCGAAGAACGCCACCATCACGAAGTACGGCTTCGTGCTGTTGCCGCTCGCACCCGCGGGCCCGGGACTGCCGGCGAGCCGGTGCCGCAAGAACCCGTAGCCCGCTACTCCTGCGCGGCGCCGAACGTCTTCTCGATCTGAGTCGCGAGCGTGTCGGCCGCGTTGCCGAACGCGTCCGTGGTGCGGTCCGGCTGCGCCTCGAGCTCGTCGAGCGACTTCAGCAACGCTTCGCGTTGCGCGAGCGTGATCCACGGCGCGTCGTTGAACTCGTTGTGGAGATCGGAACGCGTCTGCTCGAGCACGAGGTTTGCACCGGCGTTCGCGGTCTGGTTGGAGACCGCGTTGCTCTCGTCGTGGATGGCGATGACCCGCAGACCCGCGGCCGTCTGTTGCGCGTTCTTGCGGACGGACGCGAGCCGGTCGTCGACGGTCGGGGCGGTGACGCGGCCGAGCAGCGCGCCGAGAGCAAGACCGAGGACGAGCGCGACGACCGTGAAGACGACGATGCGGCGGCGCCGGCGGGCGGCGGGGACGTAGAGGGCCATGCTTCAGGTTCTCCCGATGATGATCGTTGCGTCGGAGCCGCCGTCGGTGAGCGTCGCCGCGGTATCCAGCACCGCGCGCGGACCGGTGTCGGCAACCTGCAGGAAGCGGGCACCCCCGATGACCCACACGTCAGGAGCGATCGAGACCGGCCCGACCCGCTTCGTCCGCCGCGCGATGGCGGCATCGATCTGCTCCGTGGTCGCGCCGCTCGCGTCGACGGTCTCGCCGGCCACGTCGATCACGAGGTCGCCGTAGAGGTCGAACACCGCGACGTTGCCGCCGTGGTCCGGGCGGGTCGCGAACCAGTACTGGCCGAGCGGCGCGATGTCGCCGTAGTGACGCGCCGCGGCAAGCGCGGCGACCTCGGCGCGGGTCGCGGGCTGCCGGCCCGGCACCGCGCCCGAGTTGAGGCCGACCGCGCCGGTGACCGTGACGCGTACTGCGCCCGCGCTCGACGACCTGCTCGACGCGCACGTCGAGCGTCGACGCGCTCGGCGCCGGCCAGGATCGCCTCGGCTTCGACCTCGGCGACGAGCGCTTGCAACTCGGCCGGCGTCGGCTGGTTGAACGTGCGCTCGCGTTCGGCGCGCACGAGTGAGAGCGCATCGCCGATGGCGCTGATGACCTCGGCGCGCTCGGGGACGACGATGTCGAGCTTCATCGCCCCGGCCACCGCGCGGCCGAGGCCGCCCGCGCCCCCGCCGACCGCGACGATCACCGGGCGCTCGAGGTGATGGTCGTGGATGACGCTCGCCACGAGGTCACCGATCGCCTGCGTGGACGCGGCGAGCATGCGCCGCGCGACCTCTTCGGCCGACAGCCGCAAGGTCACGCCGGCGGCCGCGAACGCGGCGAGCGCGGCGTCCTGATCGCCGCGCGCATAGTCGCCCGGCTCGACGAGTCCCAGTGCGTTCGCCGCGCAGGTGTTCGTGAGCGCGACCGCGCGGCAGTCGGCCAGGCGTACGACCAGGTAGTCGGCCGGGTCACCGGCGCGCGGTGCGCGCAACTCGGTGGTCGCGCCCGTCGAAATCCGCGGCGGACAGGAAGCATGCGTACGGCAGCCCCGCGATGTGCGCGCTGCGCGGGCCGACGCCGTAGACCCGGTCGCGGCGCACGCGCAGCATCGAGCCGCCCGCGACACCGAGCACGCGTACGTCGAGCGCACGGATCGCAGTCGCGTGGCTGGCGATCTGCACATAGGAAAGGGCGGGCCGCCCGCGGCGGATCGCCGCGACGTTCGTCGACGTGCCGCCGACCTCGACGATGACCGCGTCCTCGATGCGGCTCGACCGCAGCGCGCCGGCCACCGACGCCGCGGGCCCCGAGTAGAGCGTCCGCGCCGGTGCGCGCCGGAAGCCGGAGAGGTCGGTTGCACCACCGTCGCCGCGCATGACCATCACCGGGCTGCTGATGCCCGCCGCCGCGACCCCGGCTCCCACCACTTCGGCGGTGCGCAGCGCGATCGGGAGGATCGACGCGTTCGAGCGCGGCGGTGACCGACCGCAGCTCGAGGCCGTAGAGCCCGGTGAGCTCGGCCGACGTCGTCACCGGCAGCCCCGCCTCGGTGGCGGCCGCGCTCGATCGTCGCTTCGTTGGTGACGTCGTCCGGGCGCGAACGCTTCCGCGACCGCGATGGCCTCGGCGCCGCCGGCACGCACCCGATCGATCGTCGCCCGGGCGACCTCGGGCGACAGACCGTTCGTGACGTCGAGGAACTCGGGCACCATCGCGAGCATGCGGCCCTCGCTCAGCTCGATGCGCGGGCCGATCGTGCGCTTGCGGGCCTTGCGCAGGTCGGGGGCGCGACCCATGCCGATCATGCCGACCTTGGCGCCGTCGCCCTCGAGCAGCGCGTTCACGGCTTGGGTCGTCGAGTGGGTGACGAGCTCGATGCGGTCGGGACCGACCTCCCGCGCGAGCTGGTTGACGACGTCGACGACGCCGGCCGCGACACCGTCGGCGTGTTCGTGCGTGGTGGGCACGATCGCGGTCGCGACGACCGCGCCCACGTCAGTGTCGAACGCGATGGCTTTCGTGAACGTCCCGCCGACGTCGACACCGACCCGAACCGACACGGCTCAGCGGTGCGCGTCGACGAGCGGCGGCTCGGCGTCGACCGCGGGCGTCGAGGCCGGCGCCGGTGACGGTGCGGCCGGACGCATCCGCGGTCGGATCACGAAGACGTACAACGCGCCGAGGACGTAGACGGTGATGAGCGCGAGCTGCGCGGCTGATCGTCTCGCGGCTCGGCCAGTAGCCGAGCGACTGCGACAGGAAGATCGGCGCACGCGGCCAGTCGGGCCAGCGGTGCAGGGCGATCACGTCGGCTTCTTGCAGCGAACGGATCGCGTTGCCCAAGAACGCGACCGACGTGGCCATCAGGAGGATCACCGCCGTCGACAGGAACGCCTTGAGCGGTACCCGCCGGCCGAGCCGGAAGATGGCCCACGCCACGATCGCGAGCGCGACGATGCCCGTCGCGAGGCCGGCCGCCACCCAGATGCCGAGGCCCGGTCCGAACGACAGCAGCGCTTGGTAGAACAGCGCGGTCTCGAACCCTTCGCGGTAGACCGCGGTGAAGCCGACGAGCATCAGCGCCGCGGTCGAGCCGACCGAGACCGCGGCCCAGACCCGGGCGCGGAGGAACTCGAGCCAGCGCTTCTGCTCCAGCCGCGCGATCAGCCAGAAGGACACGTAGAAAAGGACCGCGACCGCGAGCAGCGCGGTGACCGCCTCGAGCACCTCCCGACCGACCGGGAGCGCGTCGAGGACAGTGCGCAGGAGGAAGAACGTGAGGATCGTTGCGAGCGCGGCGACGCCCATGCCCCACACGATCGGCCGCCGGTACTGCGTCGCCTTGGCGGCTTCGAGGTAGCCGAGCAACACCGACACGAGCAGGACGGCTTCGAGACCTTCGCGGAAGATGATCAGGAACGACTGGCCGAACACGACCGCGGGCGCGCCGATACCCGTATCGGTGAGATGGCGTTCGGCGTCGTCGATGAGGCCGCGCAGGTCGACGATGTTCGACCGGATCTCGCCTTCGGACGCGCCGGTGCTGATCAGTCCGCGGATCTCTGCGAACTTCGTCTCTGCATCGGAGGTGAGCTGCGGTGCGACGACGCGCAACGGGATCTCGACGTACTCGAAGTGACTGAGGTAGCCGGCCTTCGCTTCCGCGAACGCCTTCTCCGACTGGCCGGCCTTGCTCAGCGCGAGCGTGCGGTCGATCGACTCCCGGACGACGTCGAGCTGGCGGATCGCTTCGTCCTTCGACACCGAGCCGTTCTGCGCGGGGCGCGTCGCGCGGCCTGCCGCGCTCGTGCTCCACAAGCCGAAGACGAGCAGCGCGCCCAGCAGCAGGAGCGCGCCCGGCGCGCGTAGGCCGTCACCCGGGGTGCTTCTCGAGGTACGCGTCGGCGGTGGTGCTGATCGTGTCGGCGGCCTGCTTCGCCTTGTCGGCGTCCATGTCCTTGACCGCGTTGCTCATCACCGCGAAGTTGTCTTCGATCGTGATGTACGAGTCGGGATCGTTGGCCTTGATGGTGCCTTCGATCGGCTGCCAGGTCGGCTCGACCTTGGCCTCGAGCGTCTCCGCGGTGTTCTTCGAACCCGCTTCGACCGCGGCTGCGGTCTGCGTCACGGTGGTCTTCAGCGTCGCGAGCCCTGCCGCGACCTCGGCGTCGGTCGCGCGGAGTTCCTCGGGTGCGACCTCGGTCCCCGAGCCCGAACCCGACCCCGAGCTGCTCGAGTCGTCGTCGTCACCCCCGCATGCGGCCAGGACGAACGATCCGACCAGCAGGATGACCATTCCCGCGACGACTGCGCGCAACCGCATGAATCCGAGCTCCTCGGGCGTCCGTTGGGCGTGACGTTAGGGCAGCCTAACCTGGGTAGCCCGGCGAAGGCAACGCGGCATCCGGGCGCGGCGGACGCGCGGTGGTGCAGCTCGCGGCCGTGAGCAGCGGTCCCGGCCGAGGGCCGTTGGGGAGAGGTGGGTGGGGACCCGTCCCCGGCTCCGACGACGTGCGTGCGGCCGCGGGCTGCACGCGGCGACGGTACGGCCCCCGGGGTTAGCGGCGGGTTAAGTCGGGCTCAGCTCGCGACTTCCCCGGCCCACGAGTCGGGCGCGGCGAGGAACGGCTCGACCGCGGCCACGTCGAGCGGGCGCGCGATGAGGAAGCCTTGGCCGCTGTCGCAGTGCTCGCGCCGGAGGTGCGAGAACTGTTCGTACTCCTCGATGCCCTCGGCGATCGTCTCGATGGCGAGGGTCTTGCCCAACTGCACGAGCATGTGCACGAGCGCCTCGGTCTCGGGTGACTCGTTGATGCCGGCGATGAACGAACGGTCGATCTTCAGCGCGTCGACCGGGAACCGGCGCAAGTGCGCGAGCGACGAGTACCCGGTGCCGAAGTCGTCGATCGCGACCCGCACGCCCAATGCCTTGAACTCGGCGAGGCGGGCCGCGGTGTCCTCGGCGTTGCGCATCGCGACGCTCTCGGTGATCTCGAGGATCAGCGAACGCGCACCGATGCCGCTGTCCTGCAGCGCGTCGCGCACGTCACCGACGAACGAGTCGTGGTCGAGTTGCTTGGCGGACACGTTCACCGAGAGGTCCAGCTCGTAGCCGTGGTCGCGCCAGATCGCGGCCTGTGCGCACGCCGTGCGCAGCACCCATCGACCCACGTCCACGATCATCCCGGTCTCCTCCAGGAGCGGGATGAAGAAGTCCGGGTACACGACGCCCCGAATCGGATGACGCCAGCGCAGCAGCGCTTCGACCCCGGTCACCGCGCGCGTCTCCAGCGAGCAGATCGGTTGGTACACGAGGAAGAACTCGTCGAGATCGAGCGCGGCGCGCAGGTCGAGCTCGAGCTGCCGATGGTCGAGCACGGCCGCGTGCATCTCGGGCGCGAACACGACGTAGCGGTTCTTCCCCGACGCCTTCGCCTGGTAGAGCGCGATGTCGGCGTCCCGCAGCAGTTCGCCGGGCGAGCTGCGATCACCGACCGCGATGCCGATGCTGGCGGTCACCGCGACCGCGGTGTCGGCCAGCTCGAACGGTTCGCGCAGCACATCGAGCAGGCGTTCGGCGACGAGCTCGGGCGCGGGGCCGTTGCTGTCGCCTTCGGTGAGGACGACGAACTCGTCGCCACCGAGGCGGCCGATGGTCTCGCTGCGACGGAGCACGGCTTCGAGGCGAGCCGCGACCGCACGCAGCAGATGATCGCCGGCGGAGTGGCCAAGGGTGTCGTTGATCTCCTTGAACCCGTCGAGGTCGATGAACAGCACGCTCGGCGCGTTGAAGTGCCGGCGCGCGCGCGAGACCATCTGTTCGACGCGATCGAGCACCAGCGTGCGGTTCGGCAGCCCGGTGAGCGCGTCGTGCAACGCCTGGTGGCGGATCTGGTCGATCAGCCGGGCGTTGCCCACCGCGGTGGCCGCGAGCGCGGCGAGACCGCGCAGGCGGGGCGCGACGTCGACGTCCTGCTCGAGCCGTTCCGGCGTGTGCGTGACCGAGGCCGACAGCCAGCCGATGAGCTCGCCGTTGCCGATGATCGGCACCGCCGTCGCGCCGGCGGATCCGACCGAGGTCGCGAGGTCGCGCATCGTCGCCGATGCGGTCCGCAACGCGAGCGAAGCCGACGAGTCGGCGTCCGCCTGCGTGCGGACCGGAACTTGGATCGACCGCAGCTCGGCGTCGAACTCCGGCGGGTAGCCGAGATGCGCAGCCACGTGCGCGACGTTCGTTTCGGGGTCCACGAGGAACACCGCGGACCGATCGCAGTCGATGACGTCGGGCACAGCGCGCACGAGCTTCGCCGCGACTTCGTCGACCGACATGATCTCCGCGAGTGACGTCGAGAGCGCGAGGAGCGTGCTCGCGGTCGTCGCCTGCCGCCGGCTCTCGGCCAGCGCGGTAGCCGAGTCGAGCGCGGCCGCGGCGAGGCGCGCGTACGCCTCGAGGATCCCACGCTCCTGAGGGAAGAAGCGGCCGCCCTGCCGGTGGATCGCGACCAGGCGTCCGTAGTTCCGCTGCGGCGAACGGACGTCTACGACGAGCCGCGTGATCTCCGCGTCACGGTCGGCGTGGCGCACTTCGTCGGCGATGACCGCGGCTTCGTCGTCCGAGATGCCCTTGGCGTACACCCGTTCCTCGGCGGAGGGCAGCGCTTCGAGCGCGAGGATGTACGCGGGCGCGCTGACGGCCTTCGCCGCAGATGCGACGATGCGACCGAGCACCGCTTCGAGATCGTCACCGCTCACGAGGTCGCCCACGACGCGGTGCAACGCTTCGAGGCGCGCCTCGAGCAGCTCGGTGCGCAACTGGTAGTGCTCGGCGAGGCGCGTCTGGTCGTGCTCGATGTTCCAACGGACGCGGAACCGACATTCGGGCGCGCCGTCACACGCACACGCGTCCTCGACGACGTCGCCCGTCCCGTGACCGAAGATGTTGGGCACGACGCCGAGCAACCCGCGCGTGAAGTCGCAATACTCGCGGAACGGTTCGAAGCCATCTTCCAGTCGCTGCGTGCAGACCCAGTGGCCGGGGCCGACTTCGAGCGCGGCCATCTGCAGGATCGGCGAGAAGTGCGCCGACAGTGACGTGAGCCCTTCGAAGAGCACGCTCGGCGATCCGAGCGAGGTGAGCATGTCGGCGAAGTCGGGCATCGCGACCGTCAGCGAACCCGCGACGCGGCGCAGTTCGGCCGAACCGCCGAGTGCCTCGGCCGAGGCTTCGAGGAGCCGGCGCATCTGCGGGTACGAGCTCCACGACGTGTCGTCCATCAGCTCGTCGACCGGGCGCGTCTCGCCCGCGCGGACGAAGATCGACGCGAGCGCGCCGGCGCTCAGCCGCGTCTGGAGGAACGCGAGCAGGTAGTGCGTCGTCACGCCGGCGAAGTGCCGATTCGAGATCTCGTGGGCTGCCGCCACGACACCAATATCGGGTGTTTCCGGGGAAAGCTGAGTCAGCTGGGGCGGGCGGCCGCCCGCCGGCGGCGGACCCCGAGGGTCACCGCACTGCCCAGCACGACCGTTCCGAGGCCCCAAAGCAGCAGCTCGGGGGTCGATCCGGTGAACGGGAGCGAGCCGTCGCCCGAGCCGCCGCCGCCGTTGCCCTGGCCGCCACCCGAGACGTCGGGCGCGGTCGTGGTGGTGGTCGGTGGTTCGGGCGCAGCCGTGTAGGTGTCGGTGATCGTCACGACGACATCCGCCGTCATGACACGGGCGCGGCTTTCGGTGCCGGGATCGCGAGCATCACCAGGTCGACCACGCAGCCGCACACGATGCCGAGCGCCGCGCCACCGACCACGTCGAGGGGGAAGTGCACGCCGTACACGATGCCGCGCGATCCCCACGATCGACGCGAGCGAGTAGGCGATGACCCGGCCGCGCAACGAGAGCACCGGGAGCAACGCCGTCGCGATCGCGAAGGCGACCGCAGTGTGGCCGGATACGAAGCCGAGTCCGGTGCCTTTCCCTTCACGCACGTCGATCGTGGGGATGAAGTGCAACGGCCGACCGCGCGACACGATGTCCTTGACGTACTTGGCAAGGAACCACGCCACGACGCCGCTGACGATGACCGCGACGCCCCGACGCCATCCGTACACGTAGATCACGACGATCCCGATCACCATCGGTCCCCACACGGTGCCGAGTTGCATGATCGGCCACAACACATGTGCGAGCCATGCCGGGGCGCCGTTGATCCACTTGGTGAGATCGGTTTCCCAATCCGAGATCGACACCGTGTTGTTGTCGACGATCAAGAACGCGACGAAGAACGCGGCCGCCGCTCCCGCGAGCACGATGAGGTGGCGTCGGAAGTGGACGGCGACGTGCGGTCGTGCCACCCGGCGGCTCAGATCTCTTCGCCGTGCGACAACGCGGTGAACGACAGCCAACCGGGGAGGATCGGGATCCAGAACGTCGCCAGCCGGAACAGGAGCACCGCCGGCACCGCGATCTCTTTGTCGAGTCCGACGCTCACGAGCCCGGCGATGAGCACGGCTTCGACCGCGCCGAGCCCGCCGGGCGTCGGCGCGGCTTGCCCGACCGCGGAGCCCGCGAGGTACACAGCGCCGACTGCCGCGAGCGACGTCGTGCCGCCGAACGCGCGCACCGCGGCGTAGAACCCGAACAGGTAGCCGAGTGTCACCATCGAGCCGCCGAGGAACATCAACGCGAGCCGCGTCGGTTCGTGCGCGATACCGACGACACCTTCCCACGCGTGCTTGACGACGCTCTTGACCGGCCCGAGGAGCTTGCGGCGGCCGTACGGCAGGAGGAACACGACCCCCGCGACGACCAAGATCACACCGAGCGCGACGAGCAGCGGCATCTTCGGTAGGCGGAAGTCGAACGCATTGCTCTTCCCGGCCCACAGCAAGAACATTGCGGTGAGTGTGGCGTGCACGACACCACCCACGAGCGCGTTCACACCCCAGCGCGACGCGGCTTCGGTGGTGTTGGCGCCCGCCTTCTGCATGAACCGCAGGTTCAAGCCGATGCCACCGACGCCGGCGGGCGTGATGCGGTTCACGAACGATCCGGCCAGGCTGACTTCGAGCGCGTTCCCGTACCGCACCGGCACCGGGCACGCGGCCACGAGGCTGAGGCCCGCGCCGAGGTACGTGATGAACGAGAAGACGAGGGTCGCGAAGACGAGGACCCAATTCGCGTCCTTCAGCTGCCGGACCATCCCCTCGACGTCGCTGAGCTGCGGGATGAGCACGTAGATCGCGATCAGGCTGGCCCCGAGCATCAGGACGGTACGCAGCGAGATGCGGTTCAGCGGCTCGTACTTGATCTCCGCGGTACCCGTCATGTCGATGACGGTCTGGCGCAGGGAGTCGAGCAACCCCTTCTGCTGTTTCAGCACTTCCCGTGTCGCGCCTGCGAACGCGGGCATCTGCAGGTACGCGAGCGACGCCCCGACCGCTTCGTTGCCGAGCACGTCGACCGCGGCCGCGACCGCGCGCTCGGGCCCGACGATGATCGAAGTCGCCGCGAGCAGTTGTGCGGCGTCCTGGTTCAGCATGTCGTCGCTGGCGGCCAGCTCGCTGAAGCCGAAGTCGATGATCCAGGGCGTACCGTCCGGGTCGACGAAGATGTTGGCGCGCCGAAGGTCGCGGTGCGCGATGCGCTCGCGCCGCAGGATCGCCACCTGCTGCCAGATGCCGTGCAGGAGCTCGTCGCTCCACGGCGCGGCGATGCCGTCGAGGGACTTGCCTTCGATCATCTCGTACGCGAGGAGGAGCCCGTCGGGGTCGACGGTCGCGACCGTCAGCAAGTGTGGCGTGCGCACCCCGCTGTCACGCGCTTTCGAGCGCGAGGAGCGCCTCGTGCTCGACCGTGCGCCGCAGGTCCGAGAACGGACGCTGGTCGCCGACGTTCTTCAACCGCAGGTAGCGGTACAGGCGGAAGACGAGATCCGCATCGCGCTCGTCCCGGCCGAGCACCTTGACGAAGACCTTGCCATCGGAATTCGTCGCCGGTGCCTTCGTCGTGCCGAACCACGGTGTGGACCCGCGCGCGTCGACCGACGCGGGCGCGAGCCGGCTGAGGGGGTATCCGCTGCGTGCCATCGCGACCGCGATGTCCTGCCCGGTCGAGCGGTGGATCGGCGAGCCGAACGCCAGCAGCGCGATGTCGCCGCACGCCCAGCCGATCGCGATTGCGATCAGCAGGTCGACCGGGACGTTGGCGCCCGCCACGATGCGGAACACGACCACCGAGCCGACGAACACCCAGGCGACGTGCCGCCATCGCCGACCGACGAACGCGCCGACGACGACCGCGAGCGCGGACGCGACGCCGACATAGACGTAGTCGGGAAATGCGGAACCGACGATCCAGGTGTGCGCTTTCTGCGCGGCGGCGAGCGCGGCCGGATGGTTGGTCTCGAGCACCTGCTCGAGACCCCAGACCGCGAACCCGGCGCCGGTCCCCGCCACGGCCGCGACGAGCAGGCCGATCGGGCGCCGCAACACGAGGAACGCAGCAACGAGGACGATCGGGTACAGCACGGCCACGAACTGCGAGAGTCCGATGAGGAAACGCTCGAAGGGGTCGGGGAGCTTGTGGAAGAACTCCACGACGTCGGTCTCGAACCCGACGAGCGCGCTCTTGTCGACCAGCGCGAGGAACAGGCCGAGGAGGAAGACGAACACCGCGACCACGAGCGACAGCACGTAGACGGGCGACCGCTCGGTGGTCGGGCCGCTGATCTCGGTGATGTCGATCGTGGTGTCGGGAGACTCTTCGGACTCCGGCGGCGTCGTCGTTACGGTCACACACTCTCCGGCGCAGGCGACAGGGCCTCGTTGCGACGGGCGCGACGTCCGTCGCGCCACAACGGTTCGATGATGAACAACAACAGGCAACCGATGCAAACACCGAGCGCCAGACCGCCGACGATGTCGAGCGGGTTGTGCGCCCCGAGGTAGACGCCGCGCCACGCCGTTCAGGAGGGCAATGGCCACCACGACGATGCGGCCGGTCCGGTTGAGGTATCCGAACAGCAACGTGGCGACGAGGCCGGTGATGATGGCGTGGCCGGACACGAACGATTCGCCGTGGAGCGGCACGCTCCGGAAGTGCCCGCAGGTGGGATCGCCGTGGCAGATGCTCGTACCCGGACGCTGACGATCGACGAGCTTCTTGATGACCTCGTGCTCGAAGAAGAGCTTCACGGGCACTGCGAGCACGAGGCAGAGCGCCAGCCACCACTTGCGGTAGATGGCGGCACCGACCGCGACGAGGAGCGGGACGAACAGCAGCCCGGCGAGTTGGAACACGTACATGATCGGGCGCAGGAAGTCCGGTAGCCCGTTGATGACGTGGAACACGTCCTTCTCGAGTTGCGACACCTTGCCCGACCGGACGATCAGCGTTGTCACGACGAGCACGACCAGCGCCACCGCGAAGCGTGATCACGACCGCGCGACGTGTCGATCGGCGCGCCAGATCGTTCGTCATTGCCAGAGTTTGCCGTGTTTCTTTCGTGTTGTCGCTCATGGATCGGCCCTCTCGAACGAGTTCGGTGCGTCAGATGAAGTTGCGGCGCTCCAGGAGCTGGAAGCTGATCCAGCCGGGCAGGATCGGCAGCCAGTAGGTCGCGAGCCGGTAGCTCAGTACCGCGGCGACCGCGGGGCCGGGCTCCATGCCGATACCCGTGAGGCCGGCGACGAGTGCGGCCTCGATCGCCCCGAGGCCACCCGGCGTGGGCGCGGCCGCGGCCACGAGCGACGCGCCGAGGTAGACCGCGCCGACCTGCGCGAACGACACGTCGCCGTTGAACGCGGCGACCGCGGCTGCGAACGCCGCGATGTAGGCAAGCGTCACACCCGCGGAACCGCCGAACAGCATGACGAGCTTCCCGGGCGAGCGCGCCAGCACCTTGATGCTCGACCATGACTGCGTGATGAAGCGGACGACGTGGACCCGCACGAGGCGTCTCCCCCATCGGGTTGCCATCACGACGCCGGCGAGCGCGAGGACGACCGCGATGATGACGAGCAGCTTGCTGCTCGCGGGAATCTTGAAGCCGGAGTTGGACTGGCCCGCCCATGCGAAGAACAGGACCAACAGCACCGCGTGCACGATCCCGCCCGCGAGCACGTTCAGCCCCATGCCGGTGACCGCGACCGGCGGATCGATACCGACCTTCTGCATGAAGCGGACGTTGAGCGCCATGCCACCGACGTTCGCGGGCGTCACCCGGTTCACGAACGACGACGCGGCCTGGGCCTCGACGTTCGGTACGAACGGAAGGTGCCCGGGTACGCCGCCCGCCTGCCCGATCGCGGACGCCAAGTACGTGGCCAACGACATGACGACGCACACCGCGATCCAGGCGAAGTTGGCGTGCCGCAGCGCGGTGAAGCTGTCACCGACGTCGGCGAGTTGCGGAAGCAGCAAGTAGAACGCGCCGACACCGACCGTGATCATCATCAGCGTGCGCGGCCGAACTCGGATCAGGCGCTCCAAGGGCGGCGGTTCTTCGCCCGTGAACGCGGCGATCAGTGCGCGCAATTCGCCGAGCATCGCCTTCGATGCCTGCTTGCGCGTCGCAGCCGAGAGCGCGAGAGGCTGCAGGAAGGGCGAGGCCGCGGCGAGGTCCGCGGGCGCGAGCACGCGTGCGGCCGACGCGACGGCAGGCTCGGTCCCGACGATCGCGGCCAGGGACACCAGAAGTTCGGCCCGATCGATCGCCTGGAGCCGCGGCGACGCGGCCTCCTTCGCGAAATCCATGTCGATCAGGCGCGGGCGCCGATCGGCGACCATGATGTTGCCGGCGCGCAGGACGCGATGCGCGAACCGGGCCCGGTGCAGGAGCGCCACCTCCTCCCATATCGCATCGAGCAGCGCGGCATCGATCTCGCTCGCGATCGAGCTCGTCGAGCAGGCGTCCGTCGACGCGCTCCATCGCGAGCACCATCGAGCCGTCCTCGAGCTCCGTCACCGCGCTGGACCGCAGGCGTCGAGACGCCGGCTTGGCCGGCCATGAGCAGCATCAACGCCTCGTGCTCGACGTCGTGCTCGAGCGACAACGACGGGTAATCGTCGTTCGGGCCGCGGAGCAGCAACGCGCGGTACCCGCGGTACAAGAGGTCGGCGTCGCGACTGTCCTGCGCGTACACCTTCACGAAGCTGCCGCCGTCGCCGGTGTCGGCGCGGTAGAGCTGGGCACGGCCGCCCTCGGCGCGGGCGAGCGAGAGGGCCCGGAGGTCGAGACCGGCCTCGCCGAGCGCGAGCGCGACGGCGGACGGTGCGGGGCGGCGGTTCGGTGATCCGAATCCGACGAGCAGGCCGGCACCCACCGTGGCGCCCGCGGCGAGCGCGAGGACGAGCTCGGGTACGCCGGCACTCCCGGCGAACGCCATCGCCAGCACGAGGACCAGCAACCCGATGTCCGCGGCCCGCCGCCAGGCGCGCGGCAGCCACGGCTTGCAGCCCGTCGTCGCCGCGGCGGCGCCCGCCACGTACGCGAGCGAGGGAAACTGCGTCGACGCGACCCATGTGCCGCTCGTCACCGCGCCCGCGACGCGCTGGATGGAGATCGAGCACGAGGTCGAGCAACGCGAACGCGCCCGCGCCCGCGACGCCGGCGAGGACGAACATGCCGAGCCGCCGCCAGCGCTGCTGCGCCGCGAGCACGATCACCACGAGCGCCGGAACCGCGATCGTCCCGACCTGCGTGACGGCGAGCACCAGCTCGCGCAGCGAGTCGGGCACACGCCCGGCCGCGCGGCCGAGGTCGGCGGTAAGGCCTTTGCTCGACGACGTCGTCACGGAGATGAAGATCGCGAGCACGGCGGTGACCGCGCCCACAGCAACAACCGCAGCAGGTCACCGGGGTGGCGGAAGTAGCGCTCGCCGGGCGGGCGCACGTCGGCGTCGAAGGCACCCGCCGGGACGCCGAGTTGCAGTTCGGAAGAGGAGATCATGGTCATGTCGTCCCATCTCGAGCGACGCCGGCGGCGACGCGCAACATCAGAACCGTGCCGAGGAGCAGCCCGCCGTAGCCGAACACCTCGTAGAGACCGGTGCCGCTCGCGACCTGCGGACCGTCCTCCGGCGCGACGAGCAGCAGCGTCGCGGCCACGAGGAACGCGGCGCCGACGGCGGCGAGCAACGCCCGGTTCACGAGGGTGCGAACCGTGCGCTTGCCGTCCTCGTCCATGAGGTGGCGAATGCGCAGATCGCCGCGCCCGGTCAGCGTGAGGATCCGGTCGATGCGATCCGGCAAGCGGCGCAACTGCGGCAGCGCGGAGAGCAGCTCGTCGCGGAGCATGGTCTCGGGCGCGACGGCTCGTGGCCCGTTCTGCGCCAGCATGATCTCGCTGGTGGCGGTGACGAGCGACAACCCGGGCGCGAGCACACGCAAGGTGCCGTCGAGGGTCACGAGCGCGCGGGAAAGGATGACGAGCTCTCCCGGAAGGCGCACGCCGAACTGCGTGAGCAGCGCGATCAGGTCCTGCAGCACGGCCGGGTCCACCGCGCCGCTCGGCTTCAGGTGATCCGCCATGAGCCGCGCGAGCGCGCGTTCGAACCGGTCGGGTGAAACCGTCTCAGTGAGGTCGGCGACGCGTTCGATGCCGTCGCGCAGGAGGCTGACGTCGCGCCGCACGAGCGCGGCGAGGATGTCGACGACCGCCGCCTGCTGGATCGGATCGAGCCGGCCGACCGCGCCGAAGTCGATCAGCCCGAGCGTGCCGTCCGGGAACGCAAAGATGTTGCCCGGGTGCGGATCGGCGTGGAAGAACCCGACGCCCAGCACCTGGTCGATCGTGGTCCGCAGCAGCTGCTCCGCCAGCGCGTCGCGGTCGAGTCCGGCCGCGTCCAGCTGGTCGATATCCGCCAGGGTCCAGCCGTCGAAGCGCTCCTGGACGAGCACGCGGCGCGTGCAGAACTCGCGGTACACGCTCGGCACCCGAACGCTCGAGCGTGGGCCGAGCAGCAGTGCCATCTCTTCCATCGCGTCGGCTTCGTGCCGGAAGTCGAGCTCCTGGCGGAGGCTGCCTGCGAACTGGTCGAGCACCTCCCCCGACCGCAGACCGGCTCCGAACACGGTGCGCCGCTGCGCGACGTTCGCGACAAGGGCGAGCGTGGCGAGATCGCGCTCCATCTCTTCTCGGATGTTCGGGCGCTGCACCTTCACGACGACAGGCTCGCCCGTGTACAGCCGTGCTCGGTACGTCTGACCGATCGAAGCCGAGGCGAGCGGTTCCCAGTCGAATTCGGCGAAGACCTTCTCGACTTCGGTACCGAGCTCGGCTTCGAGCACGGCCTGGAGTTGCTCCTTCGGCACCGGCGCAACCCGGTTCTGCAGCGAGCTGAGCTCACGCGCGATTTCGGGCGGAACGAAATCGACGCGGGTCGCGGCGATCTGACCGAGCTTGATGTACACGCCGCCCGCGTCCTCGAGCACGCGCCGGACGCGCACACCGGTGTCTTCGAGCGATCGTCCGGCGCGGTCCGAGCTCGACAGCAGCGGCCCGAAGCCTTCGCGCCGGGCCAGGCGCAACAGCTCGCGATAGCGCCGCAGCACGTCGACCCGTCGCCGCAGTGCCCGCACCGGGCGCGGTGCGGTGACGAGACCTGCGTGCTCACCGATCGCCAGCGAACCGGGCCGCGCGAGGAGGTCGAGGATGACCGCGACCGCCATCGTCGTCGGGATGCCGATCACGAGCGTGTGCAGGAAGAGGCCTTGCGCCCCCCAGTGCCACTGCACGAGGTCGAGCGCGATGAGTCCCGCGACCCCCCAGCCGATGACGCCGGAGATCAACGCCCGCAACCAGCCCCGGCGCATACCGAGCAGCCGGAGCGAGACCACCGTCACGAACGCGGCGATGGCGATGCCGAGCACCACGCGCAGCAGGATGAGCAGCGCGTCCACGTCAGGAACCTCCGGGGCAGCGCGGTGCATCGGCGCCGCAGAGTGTGAGCCCGAAGTCGTGCTCGACCTCTTGCACGAGTTCGTCACGCGGCTGGAACGAGAGCGCTGTCTCCGCGTCGAACATCAGTGACGCGCTGGCGGTGCCGTCGAACGCGAAGCGATACGTGATGCACCCGCCGTCGAACACGTAGAAGCGCGTGCTCCGGAGGTTTGGTGGGAGTGCTTCGGGGCGCTCGAGCCGATGCATCCCGACTTGGTCACTCGGTACCTCGGTTGCACCGGTGGTGCGGCAAGCGCCGGGCGGGACCAATCGAACCTCGACGGCGTGCTCGCCGCCTCGATCGGAGTTCAACCAGAAGCGCGCCCGGTCCTGGCGCACGCTCACCGAGCCGACCTTCCACCCGGCGGGAAGCGCGGCGACGCACGGCACCGATGTCGCCGACGGGACGGATTGCGCCATGAGCACCATCAGGTTGCTGGTGCCGCAATCGGGCTTCGCCCTGACGAGGTTCGGTTCGGCGGGGGTGAACAAGCCGAAGACGGCCTGGCTCCCGACGATCAAGCCGAGGACGACCACGATCGCGAGCGCGACGCGGCGGAATCCCCAGCGTTGCAACGAGATCGGCCGGCGCGCGGGCGCGAGCGCGCGGAACTGCGCAACGAGGTCGCGGCCGTCTTGCTTCATGACCGAACGCAATTGCGTCGGGCTCGCGACACCGCGCGTTGCCGCGAATGCCTCTGCGATCTCGTCCGGCGTGAAGTACTGCAGCGCGTGCTCGTAGACGCGATCGGGATCGGTCTGCACCGCGAGGACGAGCATCATGTTCGCGAGGTCTACGGCTTCCCGCCACGGCGACGGCCGTACCTGCGCGAACGCGACGTCGATGAGGAAGAGGTGACCGTCGCGCACCATCAGGTTCGCGGGTTTGATGTCGCGGTGCGCGAGTCCGTTGTCCCAGAGCTTGCGGATGAGCGCGAGACCCTCGTCGATGATCACGTCGTCGACCTCGACTTCGCTGATCTCCTGTGCGCCGTCGAGGAACTCCGTGACGAGCAGGTATTCGCGCTCCGGCGTGAGCTCGACGATGCCCGCCGGGTTCGCGGTCGGGACTCCGCAGTCCCGCATCAACCGCAACGTGTAATCCTCGTACTGGACCAGCCGCCGCACCGATTGGAACGGCGCTTCGTCTTCGAGCCGTCCGTAGAGGAGCGTCCGGCCGAGCTTGTACCAGCGGTCGGCGCGCACGTGATTCATCGCGTAGAGCTTCCCGAAGAGGAACGCGTCGGGATCGGTCGCGACGTGCAGTCGCAGCGGTGTGGAGCCACCGGATCCGGCGAGGCCGACTGGCTTCATATCCAGCACGGTGATGCCGAGCTGGTGCTCCACGGCCTCACGGATCGCCTCGCCCCTGCGACCACCGACATCGAGGTGCGCGGTCTTCCCCTGCCGGTACGCAACCGGGAAGACCTCATTGGGCGTGAAGAAACGGAATGCGGTGAGCGGCAGTGCCACCGCGATCGCGATGCTCACCAAGACGTCGAACGGATGGTCCACGCCGAGGTACAGCCGGGCGACTGCGACCAACCCGATGGCCACGAACGCGACGCCCTTCGCGATCGTGCGGGCGCGACCAGGCACGACCATCGAGTAGATGATCCCGACCGCGATGATCGTCACGACCGCCACGGGCGCCGAAGGAAAGGCCCATCCGCGCCAGCGACCGATGATCGTGACGTCGAACGGACGCGGCCGCTGGTACTGGCTGTAGAAGAACACCCCGATCAATTCCACAACCAGCACGCTGCCGACGAACGTGAAGAGATGGCGCCACCTTCGGAAGACCATCAGGGCGATGAGCAATCCGACGCTGACGATCGTCACGGCCCAGCCCGACGCGAGTCGGTTGACGGGCTCGAGCAGATCCGTCAGCCAATCGGCGCGCACGTGCGCGACCCGCCGGAGGAACGCGGCGTCGGCACGCTCCGTGATCCGTTGCGCCCAGTGTGTCTGCGTGACCAACACGACCCAAACGAGCAGCGCGACGGACGCGACGATCCATCCCTTCCCACTCGTGCCGATGCTGCGCGGCAGCGGCGGCGGCGCGCCGGACGGCCGGCGCTGACGACGGGCGCGATGGATGGTGGGAGCCGGTCCCGCATCAGTGGTCATGTCAGACCCTCTGCCTTCAACCAGTGCGCCGCGACGGTCCGCCCGGCGCCTTCGTGATCCGCCACTTGCGCGTTCAACGCTTGCAGCGCGTCGGTCGTGAGACGTTGCGAGACCGCATTGATCACTCGCGCGAGGCCGGGGCCCTCCTGCTCGATCACGCTGGTGCGCACGAGCGGCGTCACGTTCTCGGCCGGCTGCAGCGCGCGGTCGTCGGCGAGTACGACGAGCTCGGAGCTCGAGAGCGCCGGGTCAGTGGTGAAGAGCAATGCCACGTCGACCACTCCGTCGGCGAGCGCCGAGTGGGTCAGGGGACCCGCGGCGTCGAGCGGGACGAACTCCTTGAACTTCAAGCCATAAATGTGTTCCAGGCCGGCGAGGCACAGTGCTCGACGTTCGCACTCAGGTGGCCCACCGATCGTGAGATGGGATGCAACGGCCGAGAGGTCGCTGAGGCGGTGAAGGTCGTACCGCTGCGCGAGCGCGCGACTGACGACGAACGCGTTCGCGTCCTGCGCCGGTGCGGAGTCGAGCACGGTGATGTCCTTGCTCGACAGCGCGTGCGCCAACGCGTCGTGGGTCGTGTGTATCTGCGCATCGGACTTGCGACTCCCGAGCGTGTTGAATTGAAGCGCGGTACCGGCGTACTCCGGAACGAACTCGACGAGCCCGGCATCCAGCGCCGGGGCGACGAACTCGCGCGCACCGAGGTCGAACGCCCGCTTCACGTGGAAGCCCTTGGCCTCCATTGCCTGGCTGTAGATCTCCGCCAAGACCTTGCTTTCCGCGAAGTCGAACGAACCGACCGTGATCGCGTTGTCCTGCAGTACGGACGATCCGTCGTCGGTCGTTGCTCCGTGGCACGCGCCCATCGCAACCAACGCGACGAACAAGCACAAGACCCCTCGACGCTGGCCCATGCGCACTCCCCCTCGCCAGCGAGCACCGCGGATGCTGCCACACAATGCGGTAGGCGAGAAAGAAGAACAGATGCGGCGCGTCACCAACGCCACCAGTCGAGTGGTCGCCCCTCACGGCGGTTCTTCGGCCCCGGCGCGTGGTCTTACGCCGGCGGGCGCCTTGTCGTCGTAGACGATGATGGCGCCGCCGTAGCACGCGACCCAGACCGAGTGCGTGGTCGGTTCGTAGGTGACGCCGACCGGATGTTGGTCGGTCGGCTGCGTGTCGAGCTTGGCGAGATCGGCGGCCCGCAGCTTCACGATCGTCGACGAGTCGTAGTTGACGACGTAGAGCGCCGTGCCGTCGGCGGAGATCGCCATGCTGCGCGGTTCGGTGCCGGTCGAGACGGTGTTCGTCACCCGGCCGGTCGCGAGATCGACGCGTGCCACGGTGCCCGAACCGTTGTTGGTGACGTACAGCGTCGTGCCGTCGGGTGAGATCACGAGGTGGCGCGGCGCGTTGCCCGTTGAGCCCAGTCGGGTGACCGCGAGCGTCTTGAGATCGACCTTCAGGATCACGTTCCCGCCCATGACCGCGACGTACACGGTCGCGCCGTCCGGCGTGACCGCGATGCCGCGCGGGTGCCGGCCGATCGGGAGCCGTGCGAATTCCTTCCCCGACTTCGTGTCGATGATCGAGAGGTCGAAGGTGCACCAGTTGGTGACGAGTACCTCGGAGTCGTCCGGCGTGATCGCGACGTACTTCGGCACCGAACCGACCGCGATCACCTGATCGATCTTGAACGTCTTGGTGTCGATCCGGTACACGAAGCTGTCGTCGTACTGGCCGGGGCGCGAACAAGCGTCGGCGCCCTCCGGGCCGAACCCGCTGCCGTACATGGAGTAGTTGGACGTGTACGCGTAGCGACCGTCGCGTGTGAACGCGGTCTCGACCGGCGCGCCCTTCGAGATCCCCGGGTGGCCGGTGACGCCGAACGCCGACAGGTCGACCGAATCGGGGATCGTCGCAGCCAGCGTCCCGTCGGCGTTGTAGGCGGTGACGGTATGCGTGTACATCATGTTCTCGGCGAACACGATCCCGTGGCCGGACGCGACGACCGACTTCGGGCTGATGTCACCGGTGATGCGGTTCACGCGGGTGAGCTTCGTGGTGTCGGCCGCCGGCGCGGGCGCGATCGTCGTGGTGGTCGTCGGCGCCACGGTCGTCGTGCTGGTCGCAGGACCCTTCGCGGTGGCCGGGCGCTTCGCGGCGCTCGCGACATCGTTCGAATCGTCGCGGCATGCCATCAGTACCAGGGCGAGCACCACGGCGACGACGACGAGCGCGGCACCTCGACGAGTCACAACGGGTTCACTTCCTGGCTTCCATCTCGGTCACGACGAGCCGCGCGGGAGCGACGATGTCGGGCCGCGGCGGCTGCACGACATCGGTGTCTTTCTCGTCGTACGGGAGCAACGAGAGTACATGGCGGATCACGTTGATCCGGCCCACTCGCTTCGCGTTGTTGTTCACGAACCACCAGGGCGCGTGATCGCTGTCGGTGCGGCGGAAGGTGTCGATCGTCGAGACCGTGTAGTCCTCCCAGTGCGCGGGCGCCTTCTCGTCCAGCGGGCTCAATTTCCACTGCTTCAACGGATCGGTGCGGCGGGCTTCGAGCCGCTTCACCTGCTCTTCCTGCGCGATCGACAGCCAGATCTTGACGAAGTAGATGCCGTCGCTCACGAGGAACTGCTCGAAGGGCACGACCTGCTCGAAGAACCGGTCGATCTGCTCGTCGGTCGCGAAGCCCATCACCCGCTCGACCCCGGCCCGGTTGTACCAGGACCGGTCGAAGAACGCGATCTCGCCGTGCGTCGGCAGCTGCTCGACGTAACGCTGGAAGTACCACTGCCCGCGCTCGACATCCGTCGGCGTCTGCAACGCGACGTGCCGGGCGAACCGCGGGTTGAGGTGCTCGCGCATGCGTTGGATCGTGCCGCCCTTGCCCGCGCTGTCGCGGCCCTCGAACACGACGAGCACGCGCTGGTTCTCCTCACGCGCCCACGTCTGCATCTTCACGAGCTCGATCTGCAGCGCGAGCAGTTCCCGCTCGTATTCCTTCCGGGACATGTTCTCGGGCACGGGCAGGATCGGGTGCCCCCACTTGTCGCGCGGAACCTCGCTCAGCAGCGAGCCGAGCTCGAGCCCGTCGGCAGCACGGGACCCGACCTGCTCGTCTCGTGCTCGTGCGTCGTGCTCGTCGTGCTTCTCGTGCTTGGCGTGCTTCTTCTTGTCGCTCACGCAGTCACCTCGTACTGCTGGGCCGCGCGTCCCGCGACCAGTCCCAACCCCTGCCCGGCCGCATCCAGCGCGGAGACAGCACTCGAGTCCGCGACCACGGCAATCGTCGCACCCCGCAACGTCGCCTGCTTGGTGACGCGCGCGGTGGCGAGGGCGCCGTTGCGGCCACCAGGCACGATCACGAGGTCGGTGCCGCGCCCCTCGGCCTCGACCCACGCCGCGCCGACCGAATCGACGACTCGAGCCGACCCTACCCCTTTCAGCAGCCCGTCCACCGGTTCCCCGTCGGCGACGATGACGAGGTCGAGCCCGGCCTTGTGCATGCGTGCCGCGACATCCACCGCGAGCCGGGCCGCGGATCTCGGCCGGCGCGCTTGCGACGACGACAGGACGAGCACGGCGCGCCGCACCGACTCCGTGCCGCCGCGCACGAGCGCAACGGGAACCGGGCTCTCTGCCACCAACGCGTGTTGTGACGCGCCGAGCAAGGTGGGCAGCCACGACTCGGTCGCCGCGGGCACCACGACGAAGGAACTGTTGTGCGACGCGACTCCGTGCAACAACCCGTCTCGCACGGAACGATCGAACCGGGTCTCGACCTCCGCGTCGAGACCGAGGCGGCCGATCGCGCGCCCGCGACGTCGATCGCTTCCGCTTGCGGCGGCGTCTCACCGTCGCATGCGATCACGACCGGTCGCAGCAGGCCGCCGTCGGCCTGGACCAAGCGGCTCGCGACCTGAATGGTCGCCCGTACCTCGCCGGGCTCGTCGATGTGCACGAGCACGGAACGGCCCAGGCGGCGCGCGTCCGTGGGTGGTGGCGGTATGCGCAAGCCGTACCGGCGCGCGGTGATCGACGAGGCAAGGAGGCTGAGGATGATCACGAGCATGATCGCGTTGACTGCGCTGGTGTCGAGCAAACCGATCTGCAACCCGATGAACGTGGCCGCGAGCGTCGCGGCAGCTTGCGCGACCGACAACGAGAACGTGATGCCGACTTCGTCCCAGGAGTAGTGGAACAGCGGCTTCGTCGTGAGCGACGCGCAGAGCTTGCCGCCGATGCATGCGACCGAGAACACGGCCGCGACGCCGATCGTGCCCCAGTTGAGCAACACGCTCGGATCGATGACGGTGCCGACCGACACGAGGAACATCGGGATGAGCAGCGACGAACCGTAGAACTCGATCTTCTCCATGAACTCGCCCTCGTTCGGCACGAGCCGGTTGAGCGCGAGCCCCGCGAAGAACGCGCCGACGATCGGTTCGATCCCGACGATCTCGGCCACCGTCGCCGCCGCAAGCAGCGACGCGAGGACGTACACGTAGCGCAGCGTGCGCTCGTGCCCGATCGTACGGAAGAACCACCGCGACAGGACCGGCAGCATGCCGAAGCAGAACGCGAGCAGGATCAACAGACCGAGCGCCACCTGGATGACGAGCTCGAAGCCGCTCGCCTGCCCGGTCGTGGTGCCGGAGACCACGGCGAGCACGATGAGCGCCATCGTGTCGGTGATGACGGTGGCGCCGACCGCGGTGGCGACCGCCCGGTTCGTCGCGAGGCCCATGCTCCGGATCGCCGCGTACGACACCAGCGTGTGGGACGCGAAGAGCGAGCCGAGCAGGATCGAAGCGCTGAGTTGGTATCCGAGCGCCGAGCCGCTGATGAGTCCGAACGTCATCGGGATCGCGAAGGTGATCAGCGCGAACGCGATCGCATGGTTGCGATAGCGGGCGAACACGGCCAGGTCGAGATCGAGCCCGGCCATGAACATGAGGTACAGCAGGCCGACATCGCCGAGCTCCTTGACGATGCCGGTGCTGCTCTGGACGACGTCGAGCACATTCGGGCCGATGATCATGCCGCCGACGAGCAGCCCGATCAGCCCCGGTACGTGCACGCGCTCGGCGAGCCACGGTGCGACGATGATCACGACGACCGCGACGAGCAGTTCCCACGCCGTGCCTTTGGGCGCCGTCAGGTGCAGCAGGTCCACCGGGTCCCCCTTGCCTATGGAGTCTGGATCACCGGCAGGTCACCGGGGTCCTTGGCGAACGCCGGCTCGAGCCATCTGTCGTCGAGATCTTGGATGGTGCCGTCCGACCGCATCGACGCGAGCTGCTTGTTCACGGCCTCGACGTTGTCCGAGTCATTGGGCAGGACGATGCCATAGTCCTCGGTCTGGTCGAAGCGTGAGATCGCTTCCAGATCGTTGCGGTTCTTGGTCAGGATGAGCGCGGTCGGCAGGTCGAGGAGCGCGGCATCGACCCGACCCGAACGCACGTCGTCGAGGCTCTCCTGCTCGGTATGGGTGATGCGAGGTGCGTCGTCCGGCCGGATGACGTCGTCGATGAAGTCGGCCTCCGTCGTCGACTCGCGTGCCGACCACGTCCACTCGCGTGCCGTCGCGAGATCGGTGAGGTCCTTGCCCTCGCGGGCGACGACGGTGGGTTGCGACGTGAAATACGGCGTCGTGAAGTCCACCGCCTTCTTGCGCTCCTTCGTGATGCTCACCTGCGCGAGCGCGAGATCGGCACCGCGCAGCTTGCCCGCGACGATGTCGCGGAACGGCACGTCGACGACCGTGAGATCGACGTCGAACTGATCCGCGAGGTCGTGCGCGATCCCCCACTCGAATCCACCGTCGACGCGCTTGGGGTCGTCGCCCGTCCAGAACGCCGGAGCGGGCAGGTCGGTTGCCACAGTGAGGTGTCCGGGCGACGCCGGTTCGAAGTCGCCCGCGGCCGTCTCCTTGGCCGCCGCGCACGCACTGAAGGTGAGCATCACCGCGATCGCGCAAGCGACGACGCGTCCGTCAGATCTCTTCACGCGCTTGCATCCACCGGAATGTGAACCAACCGGGAAGGGTCGGGAGCCAATAGGTGGCGAGCCGGTACGTCAGCACGGCCGACACCGCGGGGCCGCTCGCCATGCCGAAGCCGGTGAGCGCGGCGACGAGCGTGGCTTCGACCGCGCCGAGACCGCCCGGTGTGGGCGCCGCGTTCCCGACCAACGACGCCGCGAGGAACGCGGCGCCGATCTGCGCGACCGACAGGCCGCCACCCATCGCCTGCACAGAAGCGACCAGGGCGAGGACGTACGAGAGCGTGGTGCCCGCGGAGCCGCCGATCAGTTCGGCGACGCGCAACGGGCTGCGGAACACCCCCGCGATCTCCGAACCTGCGGCCCGCGCGCCGCGAACCACGGGCTCGAGTACGAGGTTGCGCACCTTGCGGAACAGCAACGCGATGCCGGTCACTCCGAGCACCACCGCGAGGCCCAGCAGCAGCACGGTGCTGTCCGGGAGCGAGAACCCGTTCACGCCGCTCTTGCCCGTCCATGACACGAACGCGAACAGCAGCGTCACGTGGACGACGGCACCGGCAATGGTGTTGACACCGATCGACGCGGTCGCGGCAGCGGGATCGATACCGACCCGTTGCAGCAATCGCACGCCCAAGGCCATGCCACCCGTCCCGGCCGGCGTGATGCTCGACGCGAACGACGACGCGACGCGCGATCGCAGCGCGGGCGCGAACGGCACCGGCTCGGCCACCGAACCGACGAAGGACACCGCCGCGAACACGTACGTCAGCGCGGACCCGAGGAGGATGAGCGGGATCCATTTCCAGTCGGCATCTTGGAACGCGTTCCAGGTGTCGCCGATGTTCGCGAGCTGCGGCAGCAAGAAGTAGAACGCGGCCGTCAACGCAACGACGGAGAGGAGCGTGCGGGGCCGGACACGCTCCAACCGCTCGAGCGGCACCGCGGTCGCGCCGGTTCGGGCTTGCACGTGCTCTCGCAGATCCTCGAGCGAGATCTCGCCCGCACGCAGCCGCCGCCGCACCGGGCGGGGCAGGGCGAGCGGCTGCAGCAACGGCAACGCCGCGGCGACACGAGCGACACCGAGGCCGTCCACCGCGGCCTCGACGGCTGCGTCGATGCCGACGAGCAACGACGTCTCCACGAGGAGCTGGGCAACGTCGCGCGCTCGCTCGCGAGGTGTCGCGGCGAGCTCGGCATCGTCGAAGTCGACGAGGTGGGGTTGGCCGCGGGTGTCGACGATCACGTTCTCGAGCGCGAGGTTGCGGTGCGCGATCCGCGCGTGGTCGAGCATGCCGACCTCGGCCCACAGGCGATCGAGGAGCGCCCGATCGACGCGCGCCGGATCGACTTCGGTCATGCGGTCGCCGACGACGAGGTCGGTGACGACCATCGCCGAGCCGTCCGGTGTCGTGACGATCCCGACGAGCTGCGGCGTCTTGGCCCCGCCGTCAGCCGCGCGACGGAGCGCGAACGCTTCGTGCTCGATGCGGCGTTGGACGGTCGCGTACCCGGGTTCCACCTCGTACCCGCGCAATCGCACCGACCGGTAGAGCCGCGCGAGATAGTCGGCGCTGCGGTCGTCCGGCGTGCGGAGCTTCACGAACAGCGACCGGTCGCCCGTCGCCTCGGCGCGATACGTCAGCGATTCCGCGTGCCCGCCCGTCTGGCAGATGACGCGCAGACCGGGGATGATCGATCGGAGCGCGCCGGCGAGCGCTTCCGAATCGGGCGCCCGGTTCGGCGCACCGAACACGACGAGCGCGAGCGATGCGACGACGACGCCGACTGCGATCGCGAGCACCACGTCGAGGGCGCCGGTCGCGGACGAGAGCGCACGCAGCAACCCGAGCACCACGACCGCACCCCAGAGCGCGCGCTTCCACTGCCGGCTCATCCAGACGCTCGCGAGCGTCACGACCGCCGCGCTCGCCGCGAGGTACGCCGAGCTCGGGAACCCGGGATCGTCGAGCCAACCGACGCGCACACCGTGCAACGCGATGGCGCGTGTGGTCTCCGGCAGGTCGAGGACTCGGTCGGCGAGCTTCATCGCACCCGCAGCGACGATCGCGCCGAGGACGAGCACCCCGAGGCGGCGCCAGCGCCGCTGGATCATCAGCACCACGGATATGACGAAGATCACGCTGACCGCGATGACCTGTGCGACTCCGACGACTGCCTGCTCGAGGCTGCTCGGCAGCCGCGACACCGCGTCGACCAAGTCGGCCTGGGCGCCACCGACCGTGCGATCCGCGACCGTGGCCAGCACGAGTCCGAGGGCAACGAGCGCGCCGCCGATGAGGAGCCGCAACAGGTCACTCGGCGAGCGCACCCGGCGCGGACGTTCGACGCGAACCTCGACACCGTCGAAGACCTCGACGGCGTCGACAGGTGCCGGTTCCGGCTCGGCCGGCGGTTCGCGAGGTTCGGTCTGCGTCGACGGTCTGATCGCGCGAAGGCTACGGGGTAACCGGGTGGTAGGTGAGCGCCTCGAGCCCGCGTGCCAGGATCTTCGGCGATGGCCCGCTTCCAGTACGACATCACCAATTGCGCACCCGCCGAGGAGCACGCGGTGATCGCTGCGCTCGCTCGCGCCTTCCACGACGATCCGTTGCTCAACTTCGCGTTGCCGGATCACGTGAAGCAGGCGCGCTGGCTGCTCCGGTTCATGCAGGCGAACATCGCCGACGCGCAACCGTTCGGCGAGGTCTGGGTGGCGCGCCGCGAAGGCAGCGACGCAGTCGCGGGCGCGGCCGTGTGGCTCCCACCGGACGCCTACCCACGCGGGACGCGCCGTGACCTCGCGCAGCTGGCGCGCATCACCCCGGGTTCGGCCACCGGGATCGGCGCGCGCCTGCCCGCAGTGCTGCGCTTGCTGCGCCGCATCGACGCGGTGCACCCGCACGAGCGGCAGTGGTACCTCGCGGTGCTCGGAGTCGACCCGCGTTTCCAGCGCACAGGCGCGGGCGGTGCGTTGCTCCAACCGGTGCTCGCGCGCTGCGACACCGAAGGGCTGCCCGCCTACCTCGAAACGCAGAAGCCGGAGAACGTGCCCTACTACCGCACGTTCGGGTTCGAGCTCGTGCAGGAGCTCGATGTGCGCGGCTGTCCACCGTTGTGGACGATGACGCGTCCGCCACGCGTCGAGAAGTGACCGCGACGGCTCAGGCCGCGCCGACACCTTCCCAGGCGACGCGCGGCACATCGGCCCACAGCCGTTCGAGGCCGTAGAACTCGCGCGTCTCGGTCAGGAACACGTGCACCACGATGTCGCCGTAATCGACGAGCACCCACGACGCGTCGGTGAGCCCCTCGACGGCGCGCGGTTTCGCATCCGCCCGCTCACGCATCTGCTTCTCGACTTCGTCGACGATCGTCTTCACCTGACGGGTGTTCGATGCGCTCGTCACGACGAAGTGCTCGACGATCCCCATGATGGAACCGACCTCGAGGATGAGAATGTCCTCGGCCTTCTTGTCGTGGGCCGCGTTGGCGGCGATGCGTGCTCTCGTGGTTGCGTCCGTGGTCGCTCCTTTTGTCTGCGTGAATGTCTGTCTGCGTGAATGGGTTCCTTCTCGTCCGGTAATGCTAGGCGGGAGTGTAGAGATGCCGATCGCGTATCACGCGGACCGCTCCCGGCGGCACGAAGAAGTCGACGGGGGCGCCCCGGGCCACGCGTTCGCGCAGCACGGTGGACGAGATGTCGAGGCGTGGCATCGAGACTTCGACACACCGCCAATCCCGGACCGAATCCGGCAACTCGGCACCATCACCCGCTCGCGTCACCACCGCGACCGTGCACAGGGCGCGGAGATCCTCCACGCGGTGCCAGGTGTCGAGGCGCGCGGCCGCGTCGGCGCCGATGATCAGGAACAGCTCGCGGCCGGGCGCGGTGAGCTCCTCGACCGTGTCGACCGCATACGTCGGGCCCTCGCGCTCGACTTCGATCGCGCTCACCTCCAGCCCCTTCACGCCTTCGACGGCGGCACGCACCATCTCGAGCCGCGCGACGGCCGGCGCGACGACCATGCCGTGCTTCTGCCACGGATCACCCGCGACCGACAAGATCGTACGATCGAGCGCGAGTTGCTCACGCGCTTCGAGCGCGGCCACGAGATGGCCGACGTGCACCGGATCGAACGTGCCCCCGAAGATCCCGAGGCGCTCCGCAGCCGCATCCACCCGGCAAGTGTAGGAAGTGCGGACGCAGCGCAGCCCCGCTCGCGGCGCAGCCGCCACGACGGCGCGGAGCGAGGGAGCCATGGAAGTCCTTCTCTCTTTGACGGTTCTGTGAACGGCGCGTGACGCGCCCGAAAGTCGTCGTACGCTTCCGGGCATGCGCCACCCGGAGGATCCCGTCGTCGGTGACGGTGCCCGCTTGGTCGTTCGGATCTGGCTTCCCGACCGTCCGGGCGCGTTGGGGAGCGTCGCGTCGCGCATCGGTGGCCTCGGTGCCGACATCGTCGGCGTCGACGTGCTCGAGCGCAGTGAGCACGTCGCGGTCGACGAGTTCGCAGTCGTGCTCCCGGCCGAGGACCTCGTGCCGTTGCTCGTGCGCGAGATCGGCGAGGTCGACGGCGCGTCGGTCGAGGAGTGGCAGCTCGTGTCGCGCTTCCCCGACCCGCGACTCGACGCGCTCGAGACGGTCGAGCAGATCGCGCAAGCCGCGGAGGCGAGCGACCTCGCCATCCGGTTGGCGAACGGCGTCCGCAACGAGTTCGGCGCGGACTGGAGCGCCGTCATTCGCGGCGCCGACGTGCTCGGCGCGATCGGTGAAGGCATCCCCGCCCCGAGCGTGCTCGACGCGCTGGCGACGGGCACCACCGCGTCGCCGCAAGTCGCCGCAGGCGAATCGGGCCCCGACGACCTCGCCATCGCGCCGCTCGACAAGCTGCACGCGATGCTGCTCGTCGGTCGCGAAGGCCATCCCTTCCGCCGGCGCGAACGGCAGCAGCTGCTCGCGCTCGCGCGCATCGCCGATCGTCTGGCCGCGCTGATCGGTTAGCCGCCGCGCGCGCGGCTCAGCGGTCCTTGTAGAACTGCTTCTGCGCGCGGCTCGCGATGCGGCCCTCGCGGCGGCGCGCGGTCGCGTCGAGCTCCTGGTCGAGCCGGAGGTAGTGCTCGAGCCGTTCCTCGTCGAGATCGCCGCTGGCGACGGCGGCGCGCACCGCGCAGCCGGGTTCGCGCCCGTGCGCGCAGTCTCGGAAGCGGCACTGCTGCGCCAGCGCCTCGATGTCGGCGAACGCCTTGCTGAAGCCCTCGTCCGAATCCCAGAGTGACACCGCGCGCAACCCTGGCGTGTCGATGAGTACGCCGCCGCTCGGCAACACGATGAGCTCACGGGCGGTCGTCGTGTGCCGACCCCGCTGATCCCCGGCGCGGACGTCGCCGATGTCCTGCACGTCGGTGCCGACCAGCCGGTTGACCAATGTCGACTTCCCCACCCCCGACGCGCCGATGAGCGCGACCGTGCGGCCGGCCCCGGTGTACCGGTGCAGGGCGACGATCCCGTCATTGTCGATCGCGCTGGTGACGACGACATCGGCGCCCGGCGCGACGCCGTGCACCGCGGCCTCGGCGTCCGCGCTCTCCGGTGCCAGGTCGCGCTTCGTCAGCACCACCACCGGCGTGGCACCGCTGTCGTACACGAGCACCAGTTCGCGTTCGAGCCGGCGGAGGTTCGGACCGTTGGTGAGCGACTGCACGACGAACACCGTGTCGATGTTCGCGGCGATGACCTGCGCGCCGCGTGCCGAACCATCCATCGGATCGCCGCGCACGAACTCCGACGACCGGGGCAGGATCGCGCTGACCGCGTAGCCGTCGCGTTCCTGCTCGGCGTCCTCGACGATCAACACCCAGTCGCCGGTGGCAACCGGACCGGTGGCCGGCACCGCGCGGACCACGCCGGCCTCGGTGACCACCGTCACCAGGCCGCGATCGACGCGAGTCACGCGACCCGGACGTGCGCCCGCCTGCCCCGCATCCGCGGCGAGCGCGGCGAGACGCTCGGTCCAGCCCAACGCCTCCAATGTCGAGGTTTGCCCGTTCATCCGGCTCCTAGCCTGCCACGATGTCCGTCGCCGTCTCGGTGTTCACGCGGGATCTCCGCCTGCGGGACAACCCAGTGCTCGCGGACGCGGTGCACGAGGCCGACGCGGTGGTGCCGCTGTTCGTGCTCGACGACGCCATCGTCGCGGCACCGTACGGGACACCGAACCGGCTCGGGTTCCTCCTCGAGTCGCTGACCGACCTGGATGCCTCGCTCCGGACTCGCGGCGGCGCCCTCGTGGTCCGCCGCGGTGCCTGGGTCGACGTGGTGCTGCAGGTCGCACGGGAAGCCCGCGCCGACACCGTGCACGTCGCGCGCGACGTGAGCGCGTACGCACAGCGACGGCTGCGGGACCTCGAGCGGGCGGCGAGGACCGCGGGCGTGCGGATCGAGTCGCACGACGCCATCACCGTCGTTCCGCCCGAGCGCGCTCACGCCGTCGAGTGGCGGGCCGTTCCTCGTGTTCACGCCGTACTACAAGAAGTGGCGGCAGCATCCGTGGCGGCCGATGCGCACGATGCCGCGCCGCGTCAACGTTCCGAACGGACTTCGATCCCGGCACGATTCCCGGCCTCGCGGACGTGACCGACGGCGACCGCGCGCCCGACGTGGCACCGGGCGGCGAGTCGGAAGGGATCACGCGCCTGCGCGCGTGGTCAGCGCACGATCTCGCGGACTACGCAGACGGGCACGACGATCGTCCCCGGCGACCGCACGTCTCGCATCTCGCCGTATCTGCACTTCGGCTGCCTCTCCGCGCTCGAAGTCGCGACGCGGCTCCGCGACCGGCCGGGTGGCGACGCCTTCGTCCGGCAGCTGTGCTGGCGCGACTTCTACGCGCAGCTCCTCGCCGCGCGCCCGGACGCCGCGCACATCGACGTGCGTGCCGCCGATCCGAAGTGGGCCGACGATCCCGATGCGGTCGACGCGTGGAAGGCGGGGCGCACCGGCTTCCCGCTCGTCGACGCGGGGATGCGCCAACTGCGTGCGCGAAGGCTGGATGCACAACCGTGCCCGCATGGTCGTCGCGTCGTTCCTGACCAAGGACCTGATGATCGACTGGCGGACGGGCGCCGACGCACTTCATGGCACCACCTCGTCGACGGCGACGTCGCGGAGAACCAGCTCAACTGGCAGTGGGTCGCCGGGACGGGCACCGACACGAACCCGCACCGGGTGTACAACCCGACCGTGCAGAGCCGGAAGTTCGATCCCGACGGCATCTACATCCGCCGCTACGTCGACGAGCTCGCGCACATCGAAGGCGACATCCACGACCCGCCGCCGGAGGAACGTGAGCGCGCCGGCTATCCCCCACCGCTCGTCGACCACAAAGAAGCGATCGAACACTGGCGCGCATCGCGCGTCCGGTGACGAAGACCGTTCTCGGCCCGCGTGTCGCGCTCGCGATCGAGACCGTCGTCCACATCCTGCGTGAGTTCTGCCCCCGGAACGGGGGCGAACTCACGCAAGTTCGAGGAGCGCGTGGGTAGGGTCGAACGATGGACCTCGTTCTGATCCCCGGCTTCTGGCTCGAGGGTGCATCGTGGGACGACGTCGCCGCGCCGCTGCGCAATGCCGGACACACCGTGCCGATCGTCGCGGTTACGGTGCGGGCTCGAGGGGTCGACGACGATGCGGTGCGGGACCGCTCGGTCGGCCCTCGTGAACACGTTTGACGGTGGGGACTGTTCGTGCACTGAGCATTGCCCGAGGTGTGTCGTTCGGCGCAGCAACTCGTCGGCGTTTCAGCCGTCTCGACTACGGACGCGCGACGTCGGCGAACGGTTGAGTGACGGTTGGCGTTGCAAGGGATGCCGGCGGAAGGTTGGCGAGATGGATGATCGTTACGACTGGCTCGCGCTCGTATTCACCGAGCTCGCGGACACCCTCATCGACGATTTCGATGTCGTCGAATTCTTGTCTGTCCTTGCGGAACGCACAATGGAGCTGCTCAATGCCGCGGATGTCGGTTTGCTCTTGGCGGACAGTCACGGTGCGTTGCGGGCGATGGCAAGTTCTACCGAACGGATACACGCCATCGAACTGTACGAGCTTCAATCCGACGAGGGACCGTGTCACGACTCGCTGCAAACCGGCGAACAGATCTTGAACGTCGACCTTCGTGAGGCGGATGTTCGCTGGCCACACTTTGGTCCGCGCGCCCGGTCGGCCGGCTATCGCATGGTTCACGCATTGCCGATGCGGCTGCGTGATCAACGGATCGGCGCGATGAACATCTTCGACAACTGCGTGCGTACGCTCAGCCCGGACGATGTTGCGCTTGCGCAAGCATTCGCCGACGTTCGCGACGATCGGCATTCTCCAACAACGCGCCGTGCGCGGGCGACCGATCTCGCGCAGCACCTGCAACACGCACTGAGCAGTCGGGTTGCGATCGAACAGGCGAAAGGTCTCGTTTCCGAACGTCTCGGCGTCACGTTGGAGGAAGCGTTCGCGCAATTGCGCGGCTACGCACGTCGCGAGAGCCGTCGCCTCGCCGATGTCGCCGACGACGTCACGCATCAGCGCCTCACCGCCGAGGCGTTGCAGGCCGGGTCGAACCCGACGGGCGGTTCGGGAGCCCGAACCGAGCGGAGGAAGTAGCCATCATCTGCGCCTCCGTTGACCTGCGGCGCGGGACGCCTTACAGTCGAGCCGTCTTCCGAGTTCACTGACAGCCAATCGGCGTCCCAGACCCTGGCGACCGAGACGATTCCGGCGGCGTCGTGCCGCAAGGTTCTCTCGCACAGGGAAACGATCGTGACTCGACCCGCCGACGTTCCGACTCCGTCGTGACCGAGCTTCGAAGCGTGGCGTTCACGCGCGACATCCGCGACCGCGATGCAGCACCCGAGACTGCGAACTCTCGATCCGCCCAGTACCTGTCCGCCATCGAGGAGGTCGCCAAGTGATCCGACTCGACACCGGCGCCTGCCACGACTCGCTCCCCGAGTTCTTCCATCCCGCCCCCGACGATCTCCGCGGAATCGAAGCCGCCCGCAACGTCTGCGCGCGGTGCCCGGTCCGACTCGATTGCCTCGCGCTCGCCCTCGCAACCCCCAACGCGAGAGGCATCTGGGGCGGCCTCACCCAACTCGAACGCGCTGCGCACCGATCGCTTCGACCCGGCAACGGCGTCAGCGCCGCATAGTCGATCGATCAGATGGCGAGGTCAAGGATGCCTTCCGCAAGCGGAGCGTGACCTCGCGCGGCTGGGTCCCGACGCACGCGAACCCCCATCGCGCGTCGGGCCCAGTCGCTCTTCGTTCAGGCTTCGACGACGTCGGCGACGAACTTCTGGAGCTGGCGCAGGTTGCGACACTCGTAGACACCGTCGCAATAGGGCGCGTAGTCGGAGACGATCGAGTCGCCGGTGTCCCAGTAGCCGCGCGGCTCGGGGTCGAGCCAGAAGAGGCGGCGCGAGCGCTTGCGGATCTCGGCGAGCGTCCACGCTTGAGACGCGTGGTAGTTGTTGCGCGCATCGCCGAGCAGGATCACCGAGCTCTTCTTCGTGACCTCGCGAATGTGGCGCTCGTGCCACGTCTCGAACGCGTGGCCGTAGTCGGAGTGACCGTCGACCCACACCACGTCGGCTTCCGTGTTGACACGGTGGATCGCCTCGCCGATGTCGTCGGCTTCGTCGAAGAAGCGGGTGACCTCGTCGACGCCGTCGATGAACACCCACGACCGCACCTTCGAGAACTCGCTCTGCATCGCGTAGACGAACTGCAACGTGAAACGGGCGAACGACGCGACCGAGCCGCTGATGTCGGCGACGACCATGATCTCGGGCTTCGACGGGCGCGGCCGTTTGAACTTGGGCTCGATCGGGATACCGCCGAACGACAGCGAGTGGCGGATCGTCTGGCGGAAGTCGAGGGTGCCACGATGGCGGTTCTTGCGCCGCTGCGCGAGGCGTGCGGCCAGCGCGCGCGTCGAGCGGGTAGATCGCGCGCTGGAGCTGCTGCATCTCCTCGCGCGACGCGTGCATGAAGTCGACGTCTTCCGGCAACGGCTTGCGCAGGGTGCGCGCCATCGCCTCGACACCGCGGTCGGCGACGAGCCGGCGGCGGATCTCGGCTTCGATCAGTTCCTTGAGCACCTTGAGCCGGCCGTCGAAGTCCTCGCGGGCGAGGCGCTCGTCGAACGCGCCGTCGCCGATCTCCGCGTTCTGCTGCGCCTGTTCCATCATCTTCGAGACGAGGCCCTCGGCGTCGAGCTGCCGCAACGTCCGGTAGAGGTAGTACGCACCACCCACCGGGCGGCCGGGTTCCATGCCCGCGTACCGCGCGACTGCCGCACCCGCGAGCAGTCGCAGCTGCTCGCGGTCCATGTTCATCAGCGCATCGAGGAGCATCTGCGCGAGCTCTTCGTTCGACACCTGACCCATCGCGCCGGCGGCTTCCATCGCCTGGCGCAGCTGCTCGAAGTCGGCTTCGGAGCCTTCGCCTTCGGCCCCGGACTCCGCGCCCTCGATGCCCGGGCTGAACATCGAGAAGTACACCTCGAACACCGTGTCGAACACCTTGGCGTGCCCGTGGTGCTTCACGAGCGTCGCGCCGAGCGCAGCCTTGAACGTGTCACGGTTCTCGAGCGGCACGTGCTCGACCGCGCGCATCGCGTCGAGGTTCTCGGTCATCGACACGGGCAGGCCCGCGACGCGCAGCTCGTGCACGAAGCCCTGCAACACGTCGAGCATCGTCAGCTCGGGCCGCAACCGCGGTCACGTCACCACCCCGTCCGCTCCCCCGCTCGAGCGCGAAATCGACCAACGCTTCGAAACGATGGCGCAGCTTCTCGTCCACCGTAACTATCGCTCCCTCGCTGCGCGCCGTGCAGCGGCTTCGCCGCGAGCGGGACTCCGCTCGTCCGCACGTTGCCAGAAGTGTGGGTCACTTGCGGGTGGATGCCGGGGCGTCGACGCCGAGTTCCTTGCGCGCCTTGGTGATGTCCGACTGGTACTTCAACAGCACGTGCAGCGACTCGCCGAGCACCTCCGGCGTGATCTCGTTGCGGCCGAGGAAGAGCAAGGTGCGGGCCCAGTCGATCGTCTCGGAGATCGACGGCGCCTTCTTCAGGTCGAGGTTGCGGATCGAGCCGACGACCTTGGCGATCTGCTCCGCGAGTGCTTCGTCGATCTCGGGCACGCGCACCCGCACGATGTCCTTCTCGCGGTCGAGCTCGGGATAGTCGATGTGGAGGTAGAGGCAACGGCGCTTCAGCGCTTCCGACAGCTCGCGCGTGTTGTTCGAAGTGAGGAACACCATCGGCCGCTGCTTGCCCTCGATGGTGCCGAGCTCGGGGATGGAGATCTGGAAGTCCGAGAGCACTTCGAGCAACAGGGCTTCGGTCTCGATCTCGACGCGGTCGACCTCGTCGATGAGCAGCACGATCGGCTCCTCGGCGCGGATCGCTTCGAGCAGCGGGCGGGTCAGGAGGAACGGCTCGGAGAAGATGTCGGACTCGACCGTCTCCCAGTCACGCTCGTGCTCGCGGTCGGCCTGGATGCGCAGCAGCTGCTTCTTGTAGTTCCACTCGTAGATGGCCTTCGCCTCGTCGAGCCCCTCGTAGCACTGCAACCGGATGAGGCGGCTGCCGGTGATGGCCGCCACGGCCTTCGCGAGCTCGGTCTTGCCGACACCGGCCGGGCCCTCGACGAGCACCGGCTTCTCGAGCCGGTCGGCGAGGAACACGACGCCGGCGATACCGGTGTCCGAGAGGTACGCGACGTCCCGCAAGCGATCGGTGACGTCTTCGACGGAGGCAAAGCGCTCGGCCATGAGGTGGGAAGTGCTCCTGTGTGAGGGATGGGGAACGGACGGATGAGCTAGGCCCGGCTCTGGCCGTTGCCCCAGATGACGTACTTGTAGGTGGTGAGCTCCCGCAGGCCCATCGGACCGCGCGCGTGCAGCTTCTGGGTGGAGATGCCGATCTCGGCGCCGAAGCCGAACTCCTCGCCGTCGGTGAAGCGGGTCGACGCGTTGACGATCACCGCCGCGGCGTCGACTTCGGTCGTGAACCGGCGCGCCGCGTGCAGGTCACGCGTGAGGATCGCTTCGGTGTGGCCGGTGCCGTAGCGGTTGACGTGATCGATCGCGGCGGTCAGGTCCGGGACGACGGCGACGCTCATCTTCAGGTCGAGGAACTCGGTCGCGTAGTCGGCCTCGGTGGCGGGCGCGATGTGCGCGCTCAACGCCTGCGAATTCGTGTCGCCCACGAGCACCACCGCGTGCGCGTCGAGTGCGGCGGCGGCGAGCGGCACGAAGTCGGCCGCGACGGCCTCGTGCACGACGAGCGACTCGGCCGAATTGCACACGCTCGTGCGTTGCGTCTTCGCGTTGACCACGATCGTCAGCGCTTCATCGATATCGGCGGCGGCGTCGACGTAGACGTGACAGTTGCCGTCACCGTCGATGATCACCGGCACGGTCGCGTTCTCGCGGATGCTCTGGATCAACGAGTGCCCGCCGCGTGGGATCAGGCAGTCGACGTACTCGGTGAGGCGCATCACCTGCGTCGCCGTCTCGTGCGCGGTGTCCTCGACGAGCAGCACCGCGTCTTCCGGCAGCGCGTGCTTCGCGAGCGCCTCGCGCAGCACGGCCACGATCGCAACGTTCGAACGGAGCGCGCTCGACGAACCGCGCAGCAGCGCCGCGTTCCCCGACTTCAGGCACAGCCCGGCCGCGTCGCTCGTCACGTTCGGCCGGTTCTCGTAGATGATCGCCACGACGCCGAGCGGCACGCGCACGCGCGTGATCTGCAACCCGTTGGGCGGGGTCCAGCCGTCGAGGATGTCGCCGATCGGATCGACGAGACCGGCGACCGTGCGCAACCCGCCCGCCATCCCTTCGAGTCGCGCGTTGGTGAGCCGCAAGCGGTCGAGCGGTCCCTGCGCCATGCCGACCGCTGCCGCGGCCGCGAGATCTTCGGCGTTGGCGGCCTGGATCTCGCCCGCGCGCTCGAGCAGCAGGTCAGCCGCAGTGTGTAGCGCCGCGTTCTTGGCGTCGGTCGGCGCGGTGGCGAGGATCCGGCTCGCCGCGCGGGCCCGCTGACCCAGCTCCTCGACGCTCGTCATCCCGCGATCGTACCCCTTGACCGCTCGGTCAAGTATTGGGATATCGGCTCGGGCTCAGCCGCCGATCGGTGCGAGCCCCAGCTCGGGTGGCGCGCCACGACCATGCGGCGGAAGCCGTCGCGCCAGGGCACGCGCGTGCGGCCGAGGAGCTCGTGCATGTAGGTCGTGTCGGGCCACAGCGGCCAGCGACTGCGTTCGTCGACCACGAGCTTCGGCTTCACACCGACGAGCTCGCCGAGATAGGTGCAGTACTCCTCGAGGCTCACCGTCTCGGAGCCGGCCCAGTTGACGACGACCGGTGGGCACGCGGCGACTTCCAACGCGCGCCCGCCGAGGTCCACGTAGTCGTCTTCGTAAATAGGGTTGTAGCGATTCGGTCGGTCGGGATGCAGCGTTACTGGCTCGCCGCGCAGGATCAACTCGAAGCGATCGGCCGGCGCGCCGCCTTCCGGTCCGTACGTCGAGAAGATGCGGATGATCGTGACCGGAGTGCCGAACCGCCGCGACGCGAACGTCACCACCGCCTCACCCGCGATCTTCGAGAAGCTGTAGTTGCCGAGGTGCGTGCCCGGCGGATCGTCCTCGCGCAGTGGCCGTTGCCCCTGGTACTGGTACGCGGAGCCCGTCGAGCAGTACACGAAGCCGCGACAGGCGGCGTAGCGCTCGACGAGCCGACCCGACGCTTGCGCGTTGACCTCGAACGCGTAGTGCCAGTCTTTGATCGCGGCACGCGCGAGTGCAGCCGACGCGTGGAACACGTAGTCGGCGTCGGGCAGATCGCGGAAATCGGAACCGTCACCGAAGTCGCGCGCGATCGGCTCGACGCCCGCGGCCCGCAGCCGGTCCGCGTCGCCCGGCGCGGAGAGTCGGGCCACGCCGTACACGGTGTTGCCGGTCCCGGCCGCCGCGAGCGCGCGCGCGATCGGGAAGCCGACGCGCCCGTTCGCACCGGTCACCACGACTCGGCTGTCGCGGACCGCCATGCGGGTGACGCTACGGGAGCACGACGAGGTCGTCGCGATGGACGACTTCGTGGGGCAGGCCCTCGGGAAGATCCGCGGTGCGGTGGCCGGCGGCCGTGCGGAGTTGTGAGGACGAGTAGCGGGTGATGCCCTTGGCGAACACGGTGCCGTGGTCGTCGACGATCTCGACCGCGGCGTCGGCATCGAAGCTGCCGACGGTTTCGCGCACGCCCGCCGCGAGCAGCGACTTCCCGTTGCTGACGAGCGCGTTGCGGGCGCCGGCGTCGACGACGATGCGACCCTTCGCGCCTTGCGCGAACGCGATCCAGAGCTTGCGGCTGGGGAGGCGCTGCGAGCGCGGGGGGAACGCGGTGCCGACGGGCTTGCCGTCGAGCGCGTCGACCACGACCCGGTCGGCTGCCGCGGCCGCGATCACGACCCGCACCCCCGACCACGCCGCGATCTTCGCGGCCGCGAGCTTGCTCGCCATGCCGCCGCTGCCGCGCGCGGTACCCGCGCCACCGGCGAGGCGTTCGAGCGCGGCGTCGACCTCGACGATCTCCTCGATCAACGATGCGTCTTCGTCCTGCTTCGGGTCGGCCGTGAAGAGCCCGGCCGTGTCGGTGAGCATCACGAGCGCGTCCGCGTGGAGCAGGTGGGACACGAGCGCGGCGAGGAGGTCGTTGTCGCCGTAGCGGATCTCGTCGTCGGCGATCGTGTCGTTCTCGTTCACGATCGGCAACACGCCGAGGTCGAGCAACCGCTGCAGCGTCTCGCGCGCGTGGAGATATTGACTGCGGTGCACGAAGTCGTATGGCGTGAGCAGCACCTGGCCACCCACGATGTCGTACGCGGAGAAGATCGCGTTCAGCCGCTCGATGAGGCGCGGCTGCCCGACCGCGGCAAGGGCCTGCAGCGTGCCGATGTCGGCGGGACGCGTGGTGAGCCCCAGCGTGGGCATGCCCGCCGCGATCGCACCCGAGAGCACCAGCACGACGCGATGGCCGGCGGCGTGCGCGGCCGCGAGGTCGCCACACAGCTTCAGGATCGCGGCATCGTCGAGGTCGCCTCGCTCGTCGGTGATCGACGATGTGCCGACCTTCACCACCGCCAGCATGGGCCCGCTCACATTCCTTCCTCATAGGTGAGCTCGAGCGCGCCGATGCGGACGAGGTCACCGTCGTTCACGCCCGCGCGTGCCAGCGCCCGCTCGACGCCCATGCGCCGTAGCCGCTGTTGTACGTACGCCATCGCTTCGTGGTTCGTGAGGTCCGCCAGCGCGACGGCGCGTTCCGCCGGGCGGCCGGTGACCCGCCACGCGTGCTCGCCCTCGCGCACGACGTTGAAACCCTGCTCTTCGGGGCGCAGCACGACGTAGGCCTCGGACTCGCCCTCACTCGCGCGCGCCTCTTCGACGAGCTTCGCGATCTCGCCGAGGAGCTCGTCGATGCCGGCGCGGGTCACCGCGGAGATCGTGAGCCCGGCGAACGACTCGGTCGCGACATCGGCCTTGGTACCGACGACGACGCGGGGCCGGTCGAGCAGCTGCGGCTGGTACCGGCGGAGCTCGTCGAGCAGCACCGACTCCTGTTCGTCGGGGGATCGGCCGTCGACGGGCGCGAGGTCGAGGAGGATGACGAGGACACGTGCGCGCTCGACGTGGCGCAGGAACTGGTGGCCGAGGCCCTTGCCTTCGGCCGCGCCTTCGATGAGGCCCGGGATGTCGGCGAGCACGAACTCGTGCTCGTGGAAGCGCACCACGCCGAGGTTCGGCACGAGCGTCGTGAACGGGTAGTCGGCAATCTTGGGCTTGGCCGCGCTCACCACCGAGATCAACGTCGACTTCCCCGCGTTCGGGAAGCCGACGAGCGCGGCGTCGGCGAGCAGCTTGAGCTCGAGCTGCAACCAGCGCTCTTCGCCGTACTCCCCCTGCTCGGCGAACGACGGCGCGCGCCGGGCGTTGGAGAGGAAGCGGGCGTTGCCGCGTCCGCCGACACCACCCTTCGCGGCCAGCCAACGGTCGCCGTCGCTCACGAGATCGGCGAGCAGCTCGCCGTCCTGGGCGCGCACGACCGTGCCCACCGGCACGTCGATGACGAGATCGGCACCGGCGGAGCCGTGCTTCTTCTTCCCCGACCCGTGCGTGCCCGACTTCGCCTTGCGGTGCGGATGATCCCGGAAGGCGAGCAGCGACGGAACGTTGCGGGTCGCGTGCAGCCAGATGTCGCCGCCGTTGCCGCCGTCGCCGCCGTCGGGGCCGCCCTTCGGCACGTGCGACTCGCGCCGGAACGCGACGACGCCCGCGCCGCCGTTGCCGGCCTGCACGTTCAACTGCGCCACGTCGACGAACTCGGACATCCACCGAAAGAGTACGGGTGCAGCCGTACGATCCTCTGCGTGAATCAGCCGATTGACCCCAGCTCGACGCCTCCTTCCCCTCCCGGTGGGACCCCGCCTTCCCCTCCCGGAGGGACCCCGCCTTCCTCCCCCGGAGGGACACCGCCGGCTGATCCGGGTGCGCCGCCGACCGACCCGGGCGCTCCCGGCACGAGCCCGCCCGGCGTCGCGCCGGTCGATCCGACCCAGCGGATGCCATCGGTCGGGCAGCCGCCGCCGGGGACGCCCCCGCCGCCCGGCTCCGGCGGCGACGGCGGCAACGGCGGCAACGGCGGCGAGTCGAACGCGAAGTGGTGGTGGCTCGCGGTCGGTGCGGTGGTGGTGATCGCGATCGTCATCCTCGTGCTCGTCCTCGTCAACGGCGGCGGTGACGACGACAACAGCGCCACCACGACCAGCTCGTCGAGCACGACCGTCGAGTCGACGACCACCACGACCGAGGCGAGCACGACCACGACCGAACGCGCGACAACGACGGCGCCCACCACACCGCCGGCGCCGGCAATCGCGTCGTTCACCGGCCCCGACAGCGTCAGCTGCAGTTCCGACACGACAGTGCAGCTGAGTTGGAGCACCGAGAACGCGACGCGCACGACGATCTCGATCAACGGGGCCGCGCAACCCGGCAGCTTCGGACCGAGCGCGACGCAGGACCTGCCCTTCCCGTGCTCGGGGAGCTCGAACTCCTACCTGCTCACCGCGTTCGGGGCCAACAACCGCACCGTCACCCAGACGAAGACGGTCGCAGTCTCGCCCTAGCCCGCGTTCCGGGCGGCGGCCTTCTTGGCCGCCTTCATGACGCGCTTCTGCTGGCGGATCTCGAGGACGCGCTCGTAGCGGTCGACGTCTGCGATCGAGGGCCAGTCGGCCGCCGCGGTCTCCCATCCGGGCGGCTGCACCCCGAGGCGCTTGCCGAGCAGGCCGACGAAGATCCGCGCCTTCGCCTCGCCGAACCCGGGGAGCGCCCGGACCCGCGCCAGCAGTTCGGCCCCGCTCTCGGCGTCGGCCCACAGCCCGGCCGCCGCGCCGTCGTAGTGGTCGACCAAGAACCGGGCAGCCGTGTGCGTGCGCTTCGCCATCGATCCCGGGTACCGGTGCAGCGCGGGCTTGTCCCGGAAGATCGCCTCCAGGTCCTCGACCGGCATCGCCGCGATCGCGCCGGCATCGAGCGTGCCGCCCAGACGCTCCCGCAACAGGTTCGGCGCCTGGAACGCCCATTCCATCGGCACCTGCTGGTCGAGGAGCATCCCGAGCAGCAGGGCGAGCGGATCGGTCGCGAGCAGTCGGTTGGCTGCTGCGTCGGGCGTGAACGGCAGCGAAGAGGTCACGGCCGGGAAGCTAGTGGGCGGCGACTAAGCTGGCCCGTCCCCGCGGACCGATCGTGGCCGTCCGGACGAGTCCCCCAAACGGATCCCGACGAGCAAGGGAGAGGGTTGCCCGAGCAACGCCGAGAGGATCCCGAACTCGCTGCCGAACAGCGCTACGTGGACGCCGCGTACGCCCGGCTGGAGTCCATGCGGGCGGCGGCCGAACGGGTCCGTGCCGCCTACTCGGACGTCCGCGCGGGCGGCACCCACCAGGCCCGGCTCGAGCGGGACATCGCCTGGGACGTGACCCAACGCCGCCTGGCCGACCTCGACATCGGCGACTCTCCTCTGGTGTTCGGCCGCCTCGACATGGAAGACACGGCGCGCTGGTACATCGGCCGCCTCGCGGTCGAGGACGAGACGCACACGCCGCTCGTGATCGACTGGCGCGCGCCGGTGGCCGAGCCCTTCTACCGCGCCACCGCGGTCGCGCCGATGACCGTTGTGCGTCGCCGCCACCTCATCACCAAGAAGGGCCGCGAAGTCACCGGCCTCGACGACGAAGTGTTCGACCATCGTGCGATCGCCGACGCCGGCCTCGAGGTCGCGGGCGAAGGCGCGCTGCTCGCCGCGCTGGAACGCGATCGCACCGGCCGCATGGGCGACATCGTCGCGACGATCCAGGCCGAGCAGGACCAGGCCATCCGGGCCGAGATCGCGGGCATCCTCGTCGTCGCGGGTGGTCCGGGCACGGGCAAGACCGCGGTCGCGCTCCACCGCGCCGCGTACCTCCTCTACACGCACCGGCGCCGGCTGGCGTCGTCGGGCGTGCTGCTCGTCGGGCCGAGCCCGGTGTTCCTGCGGTACATCGAGCAGGTCCTGCCGTCGCTCGGCGAACAGGACGTGCAGCTGTCCACCCTCACCGGCCTCAAGCCCCGCATGCGCGCCGCTTCGCTCGAGCCGCGCGACGTTGCGGCACTCAAGGGCGATGGCCGCATGGCGCGCGTCATCGAGCGCGCCGTCTCCGATCGCGAGCGTCCGCTCGCGCGCGAGCTCGTCCTCGTCATGGACGGGTTGCGTCTGCGCATCACGCGCGGCGACACCACCCGCGTCGTCGAAGGGACGCGCCGCCGCCGGGGCACGCACAACGAAAAACGGCAGCTCGTCGTGCGCCGCCTCGTCGACATGCTCGTGGCGCGCTACAAGGAAGGAATCGTCCGCAACTTCCGGTCCCGCCAGCTCGACGCGCCTCGCCTCACCGACGGCGCCGGCGCGGAATCCGTCGGCCCAGAAGCCGTCGGCCCAGAAGTCGACAACGTCACCAGCATCTTCAATCGGGACTCCGCGGCCGACCCCACCGTCGCGGGCGCCCTCGCACGCGGCGAGGCACCGCCCGAAGGGTGGGAGTCCGAGCTCCGGGCCCGTATCCGCAACCGTCCCGAGGTGCGCGAAGCACTCGAGCGCTGCTGGCCGGTCATCTCCGGCGCCGAGCTCGTGAACGACCTCTTCGGCTTCACCGCGCTGACCCGATCCGCCGCGCGCGACATCCTCTCCGAGGCCGATATCGCGCGCCTCCATCGCCGCCGCGACCCGGACGTGCAACAAGTCGCGTGGAGCGAGGCCGACATCGCGCTGATCGACGAAGCCGACGCGCTGCTCGGTCCGGTCGAAGCGGCCCGACCCCGCCGCCGGCGCCGCCGCTCGTCGGAGGACGCGCTCGATACGGCGAACCGCGTGATCGAGGACCTCGGCCTGCACGGCTTCACCGATGCTGCCTCGCTCGCGAACCGCTACGGCGACGGCAGCAACGACGTGGGCGAGTCGATCGGCGAACCCCGCACCTACGGCCACATCCTCGTCGACGAAGCGCAGGACCTCACCGCGATGCAGTGGCGGATGCTCGCGCGCCGCTGCCCGTCGGGATCGATGACGCTGGTCGGCGACCCTGGCCAAGCGAGCCGCCCCGGTGCGATCGCGTCCTGGGACGGCGTGCTCGGGCATCTGCCGACCCACATCCCGCCGCAGTTCGTCACGCTGTCGGTGAACTACCGCACGCCGGCCGAGGTCATGGATGTCGCGGCCCGGCTGCTGGCCGTTGCCGCGCCCACCGTCGAGCCGTCGCGGTCGGTGCGGAGCACCGGCGAACAGCCACGGTTCATCGCGACGACACCCGACAGCCTCCTCGCGCGTACCGCCGAGACCGTGCGCGCGGTGCGAGCGCGCTCCGGCACGCTCGCGGTGATCGCGCCCACGGAACTGCACGCCACGCTCGCCGCGGAACTCGGCGACATCGGCGCGGTGGCGAATGCCGCGGACGCGCTCGACGCGAACGTCGCGATCCTCGACGCAACCGAAGCCAAGGGGCTCGAGTTCGACCACGTCGTGGTCGTCGAACCGAGCCGCCTCGTCACTTCGGACGCGGCCGGCCTGCGCCTGCTCTACGTGACGATCACCCGCACGACCAAGTCGCTCGTGATCGTGCACTCGGGGTCGCTGCCGGAAGGCCTCGCCCCCGAACGCGTCAACGCCTGACGCGCTTGCGCTGCATGTAGTCCTCCGCGAGCTTCGGCGGCGCGCACGCCAGCCATCCGTCGAGGATCGCTTCCCGCAGCGCGCGCTTGCCGACGACCTTCAGCTGGATGAGCACCGCCGCGTACCCGTCGAAGTGCGGGATCGTGAAGAACCCTTTGGACTGCGCGGCGAGCACCGCTTCCTTCTCCGCCAGGTCGTCGACGCGCACTGCGAAGATCGGTCCTGCGGGAGGGAACTCGTCGCCGAAGCGCTTGATGTCAGCCTTGCTGAACGGACGCTCCCATGCGAAACCCTTGCCGCCGACGAACCACGTCCGGTTCCCGAAGCGCTCGCCGACGGTGACTTCCGGCAGTTCCATGGCCATCCGAGCGGCCTCGTCGACGCTCACCATGCTCGCCACCGTAGCGGCCGGCGGCGCGCTCTACGGTCTGTCCATGGCGACCTTCACCTCGAGCGACGAGCTCAGCGGCGCCGAGTTCGTCGGCGTCGACCTGCACGATTCGTGGTTCCGGAACAGCAACCTGCGCGGTGTCCGGATCCGCGGCGCCGATCTCACCGGGGCCGACATCGACGGCGACATCGACGGCGTGCGAGTCAACGGGATCGAGATCGCCCCGCTCGTCGAGGGCGAGCTCGACCGCCGCTATCCGGAGCGCGCCGCACTCCGGGCCCGGGACGCCGGGTCGATGCGTTCGGGCTGGGCCGGACTCGAGGCCATGTGGGCGCCGACCTTGGCGCGCGTCGCGGCGTTGTCGCCCGGAACGGTGGATGTCTCGGTCGACGGCGAGTGGTCCTTCGCGCAGACGCTGCGGCATCTGGTGTTCGCCACCGACGTGTGGATGGGCGCGTCGATCCTGGGCCGACCCGACGCGTTCCATCCGATCGGAGTGCCGTTCTCCGGATGGCGTGAACGCGTGGCCGATGTCGGTATCGACGTGGACGCCACGCCCGCGTACGAGGAGGTGCTACAGGTGCGCGTGGAACGGGTCGGCCTGGTCCGCGAGTTCCTCGCGACCGCTTCCGACGAAACGCTCGGCGAGCAACGGGAGAGCTCGGTCTTCACCGGCCGCGCACCGTTCCCGGTCAGTCTGTGCTTGTGGATCATCATGAACGAGGAGTGGCACCACCACCGCTACGCGGTGCGCGACCTGGACGCGATCGCCGCACGAGGATCCTGAGCCGGCGTCGCCGCGCGGAACGGGTCAGGTCGTCTCGACGATCGGTTCCGTCGGCAGCGGATATGCGCTGAGAAAAGGGAAGACGGCGGTGAGGTCACCCTCCCAGGGCAGCGCGCGGATCTGCGCGGCATTGCGCCGGCCACCGAGCATTCGGAACAGTTCGAAGCGCTCGCCCGTGACGCTCGCGATCGGTTCGCCGTCTCCGATCGTCCAACGTTCGTCGCCGACGCTGACGACGACGGCGCCGATCTTCGCTCGTCGCAGTGTCTCGTCGAACCAGATCAGGTAGAAGTCGAACGCGACGGCCAGCGCGTCGTCATCGGTCAGCGGCGCGAGGTGCAGTGCGTGACGGACATCGGCCGCATGTTGCAGAAGATCGGCGACGTAGTGGCTGCCGATCTCGTAGCCAAGGATGCGCAGCCCTTCCTCGAACCTCGGTGCTTCACGTTCCCACTCCGCGGCAAGTCGAGCGACGCTGTGGTCGCGTCGCGACCGAACCTGCGAGTCCGTCCATTCGTCGGGGTCGCCGGCGCCGAAGTTTCCCGCGTTCAGGTCCGCAGCGATCCCGACGAGGTGACTGAGCACGTCGTGCACGGTCCATGCCGGAGTTGCCGGAACCGTCGTGGAGAGATCGTTCGGGCTCAGCGCACCAATCAGCGCGACCAGGTCCCGACGCTTGACCGCGTAGAGGTGTCCGCAGTCTGCGGCTCGCTCGGGCACCTCAGCCGTCGTCTCGATTCGCGTCGCCCCATTGCACGAGTTCCAGCGTGATGCCCTCGGGACCTTCGAAGAAGCGCAGGCGCCGGCTGATGTAATCCATCTCGTCGCTGAGCATCTTCACGCCGTTGGCCGAAAGGTGGGCGGTCACCGCCTCGATGTCGTCGACGCGGAACGCGAGGTGGTTGTAGCCCCGGCGGCGTCGATTCGTCGGGTGCTCACCCGGATCATCCGCGGATGTCGGATCGAACTCGAGCAGCTGGATCTCGAAGCGAGGGTCGGATCCCGCGAGTGCGAGCGTGATGTGCTGCGCCTTCATGTCGGGCATGCCCATGTACCGCGCCGGTTCACCGCCATCGATCGTCGCGACGTGTTCCTTGCGGAAGCCGAGCAACTCGAAGAACGCGATCGCGCTCCCGGCGTCGGCGACTGCGATGGTGACGTGATCGGGGTTGCGAATCACAGACGCCCCTCGCTACTCGTTGCCACCGAAATCCGGGCCACCGAAATCCGGGCCACCGAAATCCGGGAGGGTGAGGGCGCCGTCGGCGGCGAGCGTGAACCCGGGATTGTGGGCGACCTCCCACACGTGACCGTCGGGATCGCGGAAGAAACCGGCGAAGCCGCCGTAGAACGTCTCCGCGGGCGCCTTGGTCACTTCGGCGCCTGCGCTCGCGGCCGCGTCGACGATGCGATCGACTTCGTCGCGGGACGCGACGTTGTGCGCGAGGACGATGCCGGCGAACCGGCTCGTGCCGTCGTCGTCGAGGCCGGCGTCGGCCACGACCTTGGCGCGGCCCCACAGCACGACGGCTTGCCCGCCGGCCTGGAAGAAGACCGTCTCCTCCACCTCTTGGCCGCGCCAGCCGAGTTGCTCGTAGAAGGCGCGCGACCGTTGCAGGTCGTCGACACCGAGGGTGATCAGACTGACGCGCTGCTCCATACCGTCGACGGTAGTGGAGCGGGCGAGCCCGGGGTCAGGACTCGGTGGGCGCGCCGGGGACGATGTCGACGAGCTTGCGGCCGCGACGCGTGCCGAACTTCACGACACCGGTGCTGCGCGCGAAGAGCGTGTCGTCGCTGCCTTTGCCGACGTTGAAGCCGGGGTGCCACTTGGTGCCGCGCTGGCGGATGATGATCGTGCCGGCGGTCACCGTCTCGCCGCTGAATCGCTTCACGCCGAGGCGCTGGGCGTTCGAATCCCGACCGTTGCGCGAGGAGGCCGCGCCCTTCTTCTTCGACATGACCCTGGTCCCTAGCCTCTCGTGATCCCGGTGATCTCGATGGTGGAGTACTTCTGCCGGTGACCCCACCGCTTCCGCTGGTTGCTCTTGTTCTTGTAGGTGAAGCCGTTGATCTTCGGACCCTTGGCGTCGCCGACGACGCGGGCCGACACGGACGCGCCTTCCAGCTGCGACGCGGTCGCGAGCACGACATCGCCGTCGACCAGGAGCACGGGCTGCAGCGTCACCTCGTCGGCGTCGAGGCGCTCGACCTCGACGTGATCACCTTCTTCGACCCGGTACTGCTTGCCACCGGTCGCAATCACGGCATACATGGGCGCGCACAACTCCTGAACAGGCTTCTCGGAACCCCGAGATACTACTGGAAGCGGCCGAGAAACGGCTCAGGAGGGCCGATTCTGGCTAGCGTCTCGAACCGATGGCGCTGCGCGTGGTGATCGCGGAGGACAATCTGCTGGTCCGCGAGGGCGTGGTGAAGCTGCTCGACCACGAAGCGGGCGTCGAGGTCGTGCGCCACCTGCGGGAGCTACGACGAGCTCATGGCCGCAGCCGAGCGCGACGCCCCGGACGTCGTGCGTCACCGACATCCGGATGCCGCCGACGGGGACCGACGAAGGGCGTCCGCGCCGCCCTCGAGCTGCGGGAGCGCAGCCCGGCCATGGGCGTGGTCGTGCTCAGCCAGTACGTCCGATCCGGCCTACGCCCTCGCGCTGCTCGAGCGCGGGCTGCGAGGGCCGGGCCTACCTCCTGAAGGAGCGGGTCTCCGACCCGAACCAGATCGTGCACGCGATCCGGGAGGTGGCGCACGGCGGCAGCGTGATCGACCCCGTCGTCGTCGAAGTCGCTCGTGCGGGCGCGGGCCGCCCGGCCCGCGTCGCCGGTCGACCGCCTGACTCCCCGCGAGCGTGAGGTCCTCGAGCAGATGGCACAAGGGCGCAACAACGCCGGGATCGCACAGGCGCTGCACCTGTCGGAACGGGCGGTCGAAAAGCACATCAATTCGCTGTTCTCGAAGCTCGGCCTCAGCGAGGAGCCCGACGTCCACCGTCGGGTGAAAGCCGTGCTGCTGTTCCTGTCGGAGCAGGGGGGCTAGCACCACAGCGAACTGCGGGACTCCACCCTGGGTCCGAGCCGGAGGCCGTGCGAGCATGAATGGCGAGATGGGTGCCACCGACGGCTCGACGAGGACGATCTCGGTACTGATCGTCGACGACCAGCTGCCGTTCCGCGCGGTCGCGCGCACCGTGATCGGGCTCACCGGCGGGCTTCGCGGTCGCGGGCGAGGCCGAGTCCGGCGAGGACGCCGTGCACCAGGTCGACGAGCAGCCACCCGACCTCGTGCTGATGGACATCAACCTCCCGGGCATCAACGGCATCGAGGCGACGCGCCGCATCCGCGCCGCGCATCCCGACACGCAGGTGATCCTGTTGTCGACGTACTCCGAGGCCGACCTCCCCGCCGACGCGCGCGACTGCGGCGCGATCGCGTACGTGCACAAAGAGGACTTCGGTCCCGCGCTCGTGCGCGAGCTGTGGGACAGCTCGCGCGGCTGACTGCCCCGAGGCTCAGTCCGCTTCGGCGTCCGCCGCGACCGGTTCGAGCGGGAGCCGGCCCCGTGATCTGCGTGCCCGAGCCCGGGCGCGCTCTCGACCGTGAGCGTGCCGCCGATCGCACCGAGCCGGTCGGCCATGTTGACGAAGCCGTGGCCGCGCACCGCGCCGCTCGTCGCGTCGAAGCCGGCGCCGTTGTCGGCGACCGTCGAAGCACAGTTCGCCCGTCGGCTCCTCGACCGTGATCGTGATGCGCGCGCCCTCGCCCGCGTGCTTGCCCGCGTTCTGCAGCGCCTCGAGGCAGCAGAAGTAGACCGCGGCCTCGACGTCGGGCGGATAGCGGCCGACGTCCGCGTTCACGTCGGTCGGCGAGCACCGCGCGGTTCGCGGCGGCCCGCAGCGCCTCGCGCGAGCCCGCGGTCCATCAGCAGCGGCGGGTAGATGCCGTGCGCGAGCTCGCGCAGCTCGCGTGAGCGTCGTCCTGCGCGTCGCCGCGCAGCTCCTCGAGCATCGGTCCGACGGTCGCCGGGTCGGCGTCGAGCAGCTGGCGGGCGAGACCGAGCTTCACCGCGAGCGCGACGAGGTGCTGCTGCGCGCCGTCGTGCAGGTTGCGCTCGATCTGGCGGCGGGACTGGTCGGCCGCGGCGACGATGCGGGCGCGCGACACGCGCAGCTCGTCGTTGGCGACGCGCAGGTCGTCGAGCGAGGCCTGCAGCGCGGTGTCGAGCCGCGGAGTTGTGCAGCGCGAGCGCGACCTGGCGGGCGAGCTCGGTGAGCACCCGCTCCTCCTCGTCGGTGAACGGCTGCGTCGCCGGCGCGGCGCGCGCAGACGATGAGGCCGAGCAGCTCGCCGGAGTGCACGAGCGGCGCGACCCGCAGCGTGCGGCCTTCGGTGCGCGGCGAGCAAGGTCGGCAGCCACACCTGGAGCCACGCGTTGCCCGAGACGCGTGCGCGCGCGACGACCGTGACCTCGTCGTCGTCGAGCCGGATCGCGCGGCGGCTCGCGGTACGGCACGGAGGCCGCGCGCTCGAGCACGCCGTCGGTGCCGGTCCACACCTCGGCCGCGGTGAGCTGCATGCTCTTCTTCAGCGACTCCGCGAGCTGCAGCAGCAGCTCGTCGAGCGGGATCGCACGCGACATGCGCGCGCCGAACGTCTGCAGCGGCTCGTCGGGCGCTTGGCGCTCGCCGTAGACGCGGCGGTTCGCGAGCTTCTCGAGCCGGCTCTTCGCGCGGGCACGAAGCAGCAGCGCGGCGATCGCCGCGGCGACCATCGAGAGCCCGAGCACGCGTCGCTCGGACTCGGTCGGGCGCGTCGCCGAAGCCGAGCACGACGACGAGGTACACCGACGCCGACGATGCACGACGAGGCCGCCGACCTCGATCGTGTGCACGAGCAGCCGGTCGATGCGCACCGCGAGCGTCTCCACCGACGACAGCGCGACCGAGACGGGACGAACAGCGTGGCGCCGATCGCGAGCGGCCGCCGCGATGCTCGGCCAGTCCAGCGAGCGCGTGCAGGAGCCCGATGACCAGCGCGAGCGCCGGCGGCGACGACGACGCCCCAACCCGACCCACTGCAGCCGGGCTGCGGTTCGACCGCGCCGGCGCGTCGGCACGCGGGCGACGTAGGCGAACGACCGCGACCGAGCCCGAGCACGATCGACTCGACGATCACCGCGCCGTGCGCGTCGTCGGCGTTCGCGGCGACAACGGCGGCACCGATCGCGACGAGTCGCGCCGACGACGGCGAGCACGCCGCAGCTCGCGCTGGCACGCCGGCCGTCGGGGAGCGCGACCGCGAGTGCGAACGCGACGAACGGCACGAGTGCGCGACGCGCCGACCGGCGCGAGGAGCGCGATCGCGCCGGCGCAGCCCGACTGCGAGCGTCCACGCCCACGAGGCAGTTCAGGCTCGGACGGCTGCATCGCGACGAACGACCGCGGCCACGGCCAACGCGCCGGCGACGCGCGGCGAGCACCAACGCTTCGTCGGAGCTGCCGGCGGCGCCGGCGATCGCGAGGCCGATCACGACCACCGCGCCGACCAGGGCGCCGGCGAACGCGGTGCCGAGCGCGCGGCTCGCGGCGCGATCGATCGCAATGCCGGTAGTGCTCATCTCGTGTTCGCTCCGACCGCGTCGCTGCGCGAGGATCCGGACACCGTCCACGCGTCGTGACTCAGCTCGTGACTTGCGCCGCGGCCGCCGGCGATGCGGCGGCGCGACCGTCGCCCTCGACGCGGCCGTCGCGCATGCGCACGATGCGGTCGGCCGCGTCGCGCGACCTCGTCGTTGTGCGTCACCATGAGGATCGTCTGGCCGTCGGCGTGCAGCCGCTTGAACAGCTCGAGCACCTCGTGGCCGCCCTCGCTGTCGAGCGCGCCGGTCGGTTCGTCGGCGAGCAGCAACGTCGGCTCGTTCGCGAGCGCGCGGGCGATCGCGAGCCGCTGGCGCTGGCCGCCGGAGAGCACGCCGGGCAGCTCGCTGCGCCTTGTCGCCGAGGCCGAGCAGGTCGAGCATGTCGCGGGCGCGCGTCTCGGCCGGCTTGCGCTTCGTGCCCGCGATCACCGCCGGCAGCACGACGTTCTCGAGCACCGTCATGCCCTCGAGCAGGTTGAAGAACTGGAACACGATGCCGATGTGGCTGGCGCCGCATGCGCGCGAGCTCGTCCTCGTTGCGGCCGGTGATCGCCTCGCCGGCGATCGTGATCTCGCCCTCGTCGGCGATGTCGAGTCCCGCGACGAGGTTCAGCAGCGTCGACTTGCCGCAGCCCGACGGCCCCATGATCGCGACGAACTCGCCCGCCGCGACGTCGAGGTCGACGCCGCGCAGCGCGCGCACCGGCGCGAGCTCGGCCTCGAACGTCTTGCGGACGCCCCGCACCGTGCACACGTTCATCCCATCTGATCGTTGCCCTTCCCGTCAGTCGGTCGCTCGACTCGTCAGCCGGTACGCGACCACCGGCGTCTCCCGTCCCTTCACGAACTGCTCGCTCCAGCGGCTCGAGCGCCGGGCGCGTCCGGCAGCGCCTCGACCGTCGCGCCCGCTCAGCACCGTCGTGCCGGCCGGGCGGGCCAGATCCTGCAGCCGCTGCGCGAGGTTCACCGTGTCGCCGACGAGCGTGTACTCGAGCCGCTCGTCGGAGCCGAGCAGCGCGGCCGCGACCTCGCCGGTCGACAGACCGATGCCGAGCCCGAACTCGGGCGAGCCCGTCGGCCTGCCACTTGTCGTTGACCGCGTCCTGGCGTTCGTGCATCGCGACCGCGGCCGCGAGCGCGCGGTCGGCGTGGTCGGCCTGCGGGAACGGTGCGCCGAACACCGCCATCACCGCGTCGCCGACGTACTGCATCACCGTGCCGCCGCTCGGCGAGGATCGCGGCGTTCATCTCGGCGCGGTGCGTGTTGAGCATGCCCGCGAGCACGGTCGGGTCGACGCGCTCGGCGATGCCGGAGTAGCCGCGCACGTCCGACATCAGCACGGTGACGTCGAGCCGTTCGGTCTCGCCGATCGTCGCGGCCGTCGCGGCGCAGCTTCTCGGCGAGCCCGCCCGGCAGCAGCCGGCTGCAGCGTCTCGCCCTGCTCCTCGCGGTCGACGATCGCCTTCTGCAGCAGGCGCAGCCGGCGCAGCGCGCCCTCGCGTCCCGCGCTCGCTTCCTTGGCGAGCTTCAGGAACAGCGTCTTCGATCGCGTCGTTCGCCGCCTCGGGCGTGGTGTTCCACGCGGCCGCGATCGCCTTCACCGGCCGGCCCTCGGCGATCCACTGCAGCAGCTGGTCCTCGTCGCTCGTCGAGCTCGCCGTCGGCGCGCGCCGGCGCGACGAGCGCGTCGACGATCGCGGGGTCGAGCATGCTGCCGCCGGTCGCGACCTCGCGCACCGCGCGGCACGAGCTGGTCGCCGTCGCCGACGCGGTCCTTCAGCAGGTACGCGTAGCCGGCCGCGCCCTCGGACGAGCAGCGAGATCGCGTACTCGGGCTCGTCGTACTGCGAGAGGACGACGACGCCGGTGCCGGGGTTGCGCTTGCGCACGAGCTTGGCCGCCTCGATGCCCTCGTTCTGGAAGTTCGGCGGCATGCGGATGTCGGTGACGACGACCTGCGGGCGCGGTCTCGTCGGCGCCCGTCGACCAGGCCGTCGAAGTCCTCGGCGACGCCCGACGACCTCGAGGTCGGGCTGCAGCGGCGAGCAGCGCCCGCACGCCCTTCGCGCACGAGCAGCGAGTCGTCGGCGAGGAACACGGTGATCCGAGGCGCGTCGGTCACGGCGCGATTGCGACCCTGAATTCGTGCGACCCACAAGGGAGGGCTCCCCCGCGACCGGGTGGTGCTGGCACCCCTCACGAGACACGGGCGCACCCCGTCGTCGGGCAGAATCCGCAGGTCTCGGCGTACGTAGGTGTCGCCGTGCCGAGATCGACGCACGGGGAGCGCAGGAGGTCGATCATGCGCATCGAACACGACCGTCACCACGTTGTCGTGGATCCCGTCGGAGGCCGTCACCGGCCTGAACAAGGCGATCTTCGAGAGCGGGTGTCGCGCACTACGACGACGCCGCCGCCCGACGTGATCGACGACCTCGACGAGCTGCGGCGCGACCGACCGCTTCCGGTTCGCGAACCGGCTGCACGCGTGGATCGAGGTCGAAGACGGCCGGATCGTCGACGCGGGTTACGTCGACGGCAGCGGCGGGCTGATGGGCGCGACGACGGTGCGGCTCGGCGACGAAGGAAGCTGCACGCTTCGCCGCGCCGGCGCTTCCCCGAGCTCCAGCGCGAGCCCGGAGATCGAGCGGCACGTCGGCGCGCTTCGTGCAGACGGTCGGCGGCCGCACCGCGCTCCCGGCGCCGCGCCGCGTCAACCATCCGCCGTTCGTGCAGTTCGAGGCGCCGACTCGTGTGGACGACGCTCGCGGTCACGCTGCACGCCGACGGGCGCAGCGAGTGCGGAGCTGGTCGGCGCGAGCCCGTTCCCGCGCCACTGGATCTACGACGACGAGGGCAAGCTCACGGCGAAGGCCGGGCTCGCCGACTTCAAGGACTGGTGGCGCAACGTCGTTCGGCAAGCACACGCCGTGGGGCGACGAGGACTCGCCCGCGCTCGTCACCGCGGTCGAGACCGCGCTCGAGCGCGAGCTCGCCGACGCACGATCATGCGCGGCGGCGAGAAGCCGACGATCCGCAAGCTGAAGGAAGGCCACGTGCTCGTCGAGCAGGGCCAGCTCGGCGACGAGCTGTACCTGTTGCTCGACGGCGTGCTCGCGGTCGAGGTCGACGGCGAGCCGCTCGGCGAGCTCGGGCCGGGCGCGATCCTCGGCGAACGCGCGATCCTCGAGGGCGGCCGGCGCACGGCGACGCTGCGCGCCGTCACGCCAAGGTGCGCGTCGCGGTCGCGCGTGCCGACCAGATCGACACGGACGCACCTCGCGCGAGCTGAGCGAGGGGCACCGGCGCGAAGAGAACCCGTGAGGCCGAGCCGACATCGATGAGGGTGACGTTCTGCGGCGTGCGCGGGTCGACACCCGTTGCCGGGCCCGAGTTCGCGCGTGTCGGCGGCCACACGTCGTGCGTCGCGATCTCGCGCGGGCGACGAGCTGCCGGCGCTCGTGCTCGACGCGGGTACCGGGCTCCAGACGCCTCGACGCGCGAGTTCGGCGACGCGCCGTTCCACGGCGACGATCCTGCTCACGCACCTGCACTGGGACCACGTGCAGGGGCTGCCGTTCTTCCCGCCCGCCGATCGCGACGACGCGCGAGGTCGTCGCTCGTGCAGCCCGCGCAGGGCGATCCGGTCGCGACGCTCGCCCGCGGCGATGTCGCCGCCGCACTTCCCGATCGGCCCGACGGCTTGCGCGGCGCTGGAAGTTCATCGAGGGCTCGAGCCCGGCACGCACGAGTTCGAGCGAGTTCCGAGTGGTCGCGCGCGACGTGCGCCACAAGGGTGGGCGCACGTTCGGCTACCGCGTCGACCGGCGACGGCGCGTCGGTCGCGTACGTCCCGGACGCGCTCGACGACAACGACGACGCGATCATCGAGCTCGCGCGCGACGTCGACCTGTTCGTGCGCGGCGCGCCGTTCGTTGCGGCCGAAGCCGAACGGGCCGAACGCTGTTCGGCCACGGCACCGTCGAGCACGCGGTCGAGATCGCAGGCCGGGCCCATGTCCGCCGGCTCGTCCTCACCCACCACGGCCCGCTGCGCACCGACGACGAGGTGGACCGCATCGCGGCCGCGGCCGGCGTCGACGCCGCGCACGAGGGCATGACGATCGACCTGTGACACGCGCGCCGCGCGTCACCGGCTCCGGATGACGTCGGTGCCGGCGGCGCGGTCGTGCAGTCCGCGTCGCTCGCGCCCCAGGATGGGCGCGTACACGGCAATGGTCCAGCACACGCCGAGCCAGCCACCGAACCCGCCGAAGTAGCGCAGCGGCAGCGCGAGCGCGACGACGAGATAGCGGATCACCGCGACACGGAAGCCGGGCGGCGCGATGCCGTCGCGCCGCACCACTTCCGTGTGCAGCACCAGCTTCCCGAGCGTGCGCCCCCAAATGGCCGTGCCGCCCACCTCGTACACGGTGTTGACGAGCACGACCGACACGGTGACGCCCGCGCTCCGGATGCCGAAGATCGCGATGGCGATCACGGCCGCGGCGGTGATGACCACGTAGTCGATCAGGAACCCGGCGAGCCGGCGCGCCGGACTCGCCAGCTCGGGCGGGCCCGCGTCGATCATCTCGGCGGGATACGCCCCCACCTCGCCCGCGCGACCGGCGTCGGGCTGCTCCATCGATTCGATGATCGCGTCGACCTCGAGCTGCCACTTGCTCGGGACGACGAGCAGACCGTCCGGGTTCCCATTCGAACGGGATCTCCGATGTCACCAACCAGAACGTGACGGCTTCCCGCCGCTCCGCGGTGAAGTCCGACAGGTCGTACTCGAGCTGGTCGTGATCCGCCATCGGCGGCGGGATCCGCGCCGGGCGCTTGTCGACCAGCACGACCTCGCAGTCCGGGCACCACGAGAAGCCGGTTCGGTACTCGAAGCCGCACGCCGGACACCACACCCCGCCATCATGACAACCTCAGCCCACCTCCCGGTCCCCCGCACACCCTCCCGCTGAAAACACTCACCTGCCGCCCCACCCTTCCCTCGCCTGAGCCGGCGCATGCGCGTTTGGAGCGGGAGGGTCGCTATAGCGACGCGGAATCTCCAAACGCGACAGACGAGCCGAGCGTCAGGTCCGGGTGCGGCGGCGGACGCGGCGGAGGAGCTCGTCGGCGCGGGTGCCGTCCAGCATCTCGCGCGTGGCGTCGGCGTGACCGGCGTGGTGCGCCGTCTCCTCGATCAGGTGCAGCACCGTCCAGCGCAGATCGATCGGCTGCGGCAGCCCGAGCAACTCGTGCGCGGGCGGACCGTCGCCTTCGCAGCCGAGGCACGACACTTCGAGGTTCTCCGCGGGCGCGGACCATCGCTTCGGTGTGGCCCGCGCGATCGGCGTAGGCGGCGACGATCTCGGCACCGGTGACCTCCGGGCCGAGCACGAACTCCTCGTCGCGCGGCGGGAACGGCTCGCCGAGATAGCGGCCGTTGATCCACCGCCACTCGACGTGCGTCAGGTGGTTGATGACACCGATGATCGGCAGGAGGCGGCCGTCGGGCGTCCACCGGAGCTGCGCCTCGGTCAAGCCGTCGGCGGTTCGGACGACGTCACCGCGTTGCGCCCGCAGGTAGCTGAGCAGCAACTCGCGCTCGTTGCCGGTCGGCAGCGTGAAGCCCGGGTCATCGATGGTCATGCGGTTCAGTTCCCGGTGCGACCGTCGGTGAGCTCGCGCAGGATGTCGAGGTGGCCGCAGTGCCGCGCGGTTTCCTCGATCATGTGCACGAGGATCCACCGCAGGCTGACAACGCCGAAGACGTCGTGGCCGATCGCGGTCAGCGTGTCCAGCGGTTGCTCGTCGGTGATCGCCCGAGCGCGCACACACTCCTCGTTGTAACCGGCGATCACGGACTCGATGCTGTCGTCCGGTCCGATCGAGAACGACACGTCGATGTCAACCGGCTCGGGCACCGCACCGAGCAAGTGGTACGGGAACCAACACTGCTCGCACCACGCGAGATGCTTGATCGTGCCGAGCAGCGTGACGCCGGTGGGGGTCGACACCCGTGTGGCGTCCGTCCGGGTCAGGCCGGCGAGCTTGTGCTCGGCGATGCCCCGGTACCAGTCGAGGAAGCCGCCGAGCAGTTTGCGCTCGTCGGCCTCGGTGTATGTGGCGGGCATGGCGTGAGATCGTAGAGCGATCCACGCGCCGCGTGCCGTTACGCCTCGAGCCGTTGCCCGTTGCGGAGAACCGAGTACTGCGCGTCGTCTGCGTTGCAGAGCGTGCCGTCCCGAAGGGTCGTCCCGTCGGCGACGTATGACAGCAGGTACGCCTTGCGCATCTTCGACGAAGCGTTGCCGGCGGTCGAGTGCGGCGTGAGCGACGAGAGCACGACGACGTCACCGGCACACACGGGGAGTGCCACAGCGTCCTCAGGATCCACATCGCACGCAATGAACCCATCGTCGGTGACGCGGTGTTCGACGGTGCCGAGACGGTGGATGCCGGGAACGACCCGCAAACAGCCGTTCTCGGGGCCGACCTCGTGCAACGGAATCCAGATCGTGATGTACGCCTCGGGCCGTTTGAAGTTGTAACCGTTGTCCTGGTGCAGCGGGAGTACGGCGTCCGCCGTACTCGGCCGCTTGTAGACGGCTTGATCGAAGGAGAGACGAACCGCGGGGCCGATCAAGTCGCGGCAGATGTCCGTCAACAGACGGTCGTGGGAGAACTGCCGCAACCGTGCGCTCTTCGTGACGAGCCTCGGCGCGAAGTCGACGACGTCGGCTCGCGAGATCCATGACCGTCGCACCGGCTGCCGACGCAGCCACCGGTTGCGTGCCGCTTCGAGCCGGTCGATCTCGTGTTCCAACGAATGCAGCACTTCCGGCGCGAGCGCCTGCTCGACGATGCAGTAGCCATCGGCGTCGAACCTCGCGAGCTGTTTGTCGGTGAGCAGCGAACCCGGCGGGTCGTGATCGCGCCACGGCGCGGCACTGCTGTCCGCGTCGAGGCACCAACGATGCATGCCGTCATCATCACGAATTCGCCCACACGAATCAATCGTGTCAATCGTGCCGACAGCGATCCACGGCTGACGACGATGACGCCGGCTTGCACGTTCGTCTCGCGCGCGGCAGCGTCGGGCGATGGCCGAAGCACCGCCGCAGCTGCACGTTCCCCGGCCGGACGAAGCCACGCCCGCCGACGAGATGACGATGGCGCGGGCGTGGCTGCACCATCTGCGCGAGAGCGTGATCTACAAGCTCGACGGCCTCGATCCCGAGCAGCTGCGGTGGACGCCGATCGCGGGTGCGAACTCGCTCGGCGCGATCGCCGTGCACGTCGGTCACGCGGAGCGGCTGTGGCTCCGCGTCTTCTTCGCCGGCGAGGAGATGGACATGACGTGGCGGTCGAACATGTTCGTCGTGCCCGACGGGTGGACCGTCGACGATGTGGTCGCGTTCGCGCGCGCCGAGAGCGCGGCGGCCGACGCGGTGCTCGACCGCGCTGTCGTCGTTCGACCTCGCGGGCGCGTCGACAGTGCGGCCCACGACGCTGCGCTGGGTCGTGACCCACCTCATCGAAGAGATCGCGCGCCACGCCGGCCACATGGACATCACGCGCGAGCTGCTCGACGGCCGCACCGGCCGCTGAGCTACTCGAGCATCGACTCGTCGACGACGAAGCCGCGCCCGTTGCAGTGCGGGCACGTCGAGGAGAACGCCTCCACGAGACCTTCGGACACGCGCTTGCGCGTCATCTCGAGCAGACCGAGCTCGGAGATCGCGAACACCTGTGTCCGCGTCTTGTCGCGCGCGAGCGCCTGGCGGAACTGCTCCTCCACCGCTTCGCGGTTCGACTTGATCTCCATGTCGATGAAGTCGATCACGATGATCCCGCCGATGTCGCGCAGCCGCAGCTCCCGCGCGACGGCTTCCGCCGCCTCGAGGTTGTTGCGGTACACCGTCTCTTCGAGGTTCGAGGTTCCGACGTTCTTGCCGGTGTTGACGTCGATGACCGTCAACGCTTCGGTGCGTTCGATGACGAGCGACCCACCCGACGGCAGCCACACCTTGCGGTCGAGCGCCTTGTGCAGCTGCTCGTGCACGTGGAACTTCTCGAACAGCGGCAGGTTCTCGGCGACCGGGTCGTAGTACTCGATACGGTCGGCGAGCTCCGGCGCGATCGCGTCGACGTACGCGCTCGACTTCCTCGTACAACGTCGGCGAGTCGATGACGACGCCGCGGTACTCCTTGGTGAACTCCTCGCGGATCAACCGGATCGCGAGCGGCGGTTCCTTGTAGAGGAGGCTGCCGGGCTTGCCCCGCTTGGCGATCTCGGAGATCTGCTTCCACTGCGCGTTCAGGCTGCGCATGTCGCGCTCGAGCTCGTCGTCGGTGGCGCCCTCGGCCGCGGTGCGCACGATGAGACCGGCGTCGTCGGGGCGCAGCTTGTCGAGGATCCGGCGCAGGCGCTTGCGCTCGTCGTCGGGGAGGCGCTTCGAGATGCCGTACGTCTGGGGCTGGTTGGGCACCATGACCACGAACCGGCCCGCGAGGCTCACCTCCTGCGTGAGTCGCGCACCCTTGTGACCGATCGGGTTCTTCGTGACCTGCACGATGATCGACTGGCCGTTGCGGAGCACCCGCTCGATGCGGATCGGTTCCTTGCTGTCGGTCTCGCCGTCGGCGAGAACGACGTCGCCGCGGTACAGCACGCCGTTCTTGGGCGTCCCGATGTCGATGAACGCGGCTTCCATCCCGGGCAGCACGTTCTGGACGCGGCCCAGATAGATGTTGCCGTCGATCGAGGACGTGTCGTCGGTGGGCAGCGCGACGTAGTGCTCGACGAGCGTGCGACCCTCGAGCACACCGATGTGCGCCATCCCGTCGTCGCGCTCGTGCACGACCATGAGGTAGCGGCCCGCGGGCCGACCCTTGCGGCGCGTGCCCCGCCGGCGCTCGAGCGTCTCCTCGTCGAGCGACTCGAGGATCGCGGTGCCGTCGACGTCGATGTTGCTGACGGCGACACCCGCGTCCACGTACGTGGGCGCCGGCCCCTTGGCCCGGCCGCCGCGCGGGGCTCCGCATTGCCGCCCCCGCGGCCGTTCCCGTTGCCGGACTCGGCGCCGCTGCCGGTCTTGCTCCGGCCCCGCCCACCCCGGCGCCGGCGCCGCTTCTTCGGGCTGCCGTCGCCGCCGGCATCCTCGGCCGTCTCGCCCGAACCGCTCGGGGCCCCGGTGGCCGCGGGCGCGGGCCGGCTGTCGCCGATCCGCGGCTTCGGCGCGCCCGGCGAGAGGGCTGCGGGACGGCTGTCGCCCACCTTGGGCGCGCCGTCGCGGACCGGCAGGCCGGCTTCCTCGCGGGCATCGTCGCCGAGGTCTTCACTTGTCAGGCCGCGATCGGCCGCCTCGTCGGTCCAGTCCTCGCCACCCGCGATCGCCTCATCCATGTCGTCGCCGTCGCCCTCGGCGTCGGTTCCGGACGCGCCCGCCGGCTTCTTCCGGCCGCGGCCCCCGCGCGAGCCCCGGCGCCGGCGCTTCTTCGGCGCCGCCGGATCGCCCGTGCCGTTCGACTCGGCCGCGCCGGCCGGTTCGGTGCCGGTCCCCGGTTCGTCGGGTGAACCCGACCCGGGCGCGCGCGAGTCCGGCGCACTGGGCGCCACGGGGACGTTCGGCTCAGACGCGGTCTCCGTTCCCGGACTCGGCGCGGATGATGCGGATGATGATGTCTCGGTCGTCGTGCCCGACTCGTCGGGGCGTGCGAACTCGGCCATTGCTGCCTTCCCTCATGACGCGCGCGCTTTCGGCGGGCGCGGGCGCGTGTCGGCATCCTGCGGTTCCCACCGCGTGCCGTCGCGCTCGATCCACTGATGCGTACGCAGCGCGCGCGTCTCGACGAGTTCGTCGGCGACGCCGTTCACTTGCGCGATCGCCGTGAGGATCTCCCCCGGCTTCGCACTCCGCGGCTGCGTGGACAACTCCATTACGAGTGCCGCGCCGGTGTCGCCCACTTCGGTTGCGAGTGGTTCGACATCGATGCGGCGGATGACGGGGCGGACGTCCTCGACGACCTCTCGGCCTTTCTTGTGCCGTTCGGTCGGGAGCTCGGGGGCGGCGAGTGCCGCCTCGACGTACGCGTCGAGCACAGCGGGGGTGGCCGGCGTCCCGTCGCCGCGGACCACCTCGACCTGCCAAACCACGGCGGTCACCGCTTCTTGCAACGCGGGCGCCCGCTCGACGAGCGGGGCCGCGGCGACGACCGCCATGCCGTCGGGGAGCGCGGCGCTCAACACCGGGGGCAGGTCGTCGCAGTCGACCTCGTGGAGGAACTCGAGGTCGAGATATTCGGCGTCACTTTCGTGACCGGTCGAGAGCGCCAGCCCGAAGCTGACCTTGGGCCGGGGCGAGAAGCCCTCCGTGAACGCGAGCGGGAGTTGCGTGACGCGAAACGCCCGTTCCATCGCCCGGGCCACGTCGCGATGCGAGATCCAACGGATCTTCCCCCGCTTCGTGTACCTGAGCCGGACCGGGAACCCGGTGTCGCCGCGCACCGCTAGTGCGCTCCGTTCGGACGGGTACCCAGGAAACGAACGGGCGCGTCGCCGGCACCCGCGCTCGCCGCGACGAGGTCCTGGCCGGTGCCCTGGCTGCCACCCGCGGGCGGCACCGGAGAGGCCACGACGTGCTCGAGCGCGTAGTCGGTGCACACCCCGCAGTCGTAGCACGGCGTCCACCGGCAATCGGGGAGCCCGTGCTCGGCCAGCGCCGCTTGCCAGTCCTGCCACAAGAAGTCCTTGTGGAGGCCGGCGGTGATGTGGTCCCACGGGAGCACCTCGTCGAACGTGCGGTGCCGCGTGACGTACCAGTCGGGGTCGAGGCCCTCGGCGTGCATCGCGTCGAGCCAGCGGTCGAGCGCGAAGTGCTCGCTCCACTCCTGGAAGGTGCCGCCCGCGCGCCACACGCGCTCGATGACGCGACCGATGCGCCGGTCGCCGCGGCTCGCGATCCCTTCGGCGAACGTCGCCGCCGGGTCGTGCCACTTCACCTGGGCGCGGGTGCCCTTTGTCGCGTCGCGCAGCAGCGTGATCTTGCGCCGCAGCTCGTCGACACCGTTCTGACCGAACCACTGGAACGGCGTGTGCGGCTTCGGCACGAAGCCCCCGAGCGACACCGTGCAACTCGCCTGCTTGGTGTACTTGCGGCCGATGTCGATCACGTTCTTGGCGAGCGTCGCGATGCCCAGCGTGTCTTCGTCCATCTCGGTGGGCAGCCCGGTGAGGAAGTAGAGCTTCACCCGCCGCCAACCCTGCGAGTACGCCGCGTCGACCGCGGAGTAGAGGTCATCTTCGACGACGAGCTTGTTGATCACCTGCCGCAGTCGCCACGACCCGGCCTCGGGCGCAAACGTCAGGCCGGTGCGCCGCACCTTCTGGATCTCGCTCGCGATCGCCGACGCTGAACGCGTCGACGCGCAGGCTCGGCAGCGACACGCTGACACCGCCGGTGCCCTCCTGGTCGCCGACGAGGTCGGCGACCACGCCGTCGATCCCCGAGAAGTCGGCGCTCGACAGCGAGGTGAGCGCGACTTCGTCGTAGCCGGTGCGGCGCAGGCCTTCGCGCACCATCGTGCGCACCTGCTCCTCCGGGCGCTCGCGCACCGGGCGGCGTGATCATCCCGGCCTGGCAGAAGCGACAGCCGCGCGTGCACCCGCGGAAGATCTCGACGTTCAGCCGGTCGTGCACGACTTCGACGAGCGGCACGAGCTGCTGCTTCGGATACGGCCAGTCACCGAGGTCGGCGACGGTCCGCTTGTCGACGCGCGCGGGGACATCGTCGTAGCGCGGCGTCACCGCACGGATGGACTGGCCGTCGTAGGTGACGTCGTACATCGCGGGCACGTACACGCCCTCGATCGTCGCGAGCTCGCGCAGCACGGCATCGCGCGTGACGCCCGGCCGCCGCGCTTCCACGCGCCGATCGACCTCGGCGACCTCGCTGATGACCTCTTCGCCGTCGCCCATCACGAAGGCATCGACGTACTCGGCAAGCGGTTCGGGGTTGTACGCGCAGTGGCCACCGGCGATCACGAGCGGATGCTCGGGTGTGCGGTCCTCGTTGCGGACGGGCACGCCGGCGAGATCCACGCAGTTGAGCAGGTTCGTGTAGACGAGCTCGGCCGAGAGGTTGAACGCGAGCACGTCGAACTCGGAGGCGGCACGGTGGGTGTCGACGCTGAACAGCGGCAGCCCGGTGCGGCGCAGCGTCGCGTCCATGTCGGTCCACGGCGCGTAGGCGCGTTCGGCCAGCGCGTCGGAGCGTTCGTTCAGGATCTCGTAGAGGATCTGCAACCCCTGGTTGGGGAGCCCGATTTCGTAGGTATCGGGATAGATCAGGAGGAAGGCGACCTGCCCCGGCTCCCACGTGGGCCGGACGGCGCCCCGCTCCATACCGATGTAGCGAGCGGGCTTCTCAACCCGGGCCAGGAGCGGTTCGATCCGCGGCCACAGGCTTGACATCTGGACGGCAGTCTATCGTCCCGCCTCGCGTGCCCCGCGTTCCCGTGTTCACGGTGCTCGGCCGGCGAGCGGGCCCGAGCGCTCAGCTCGGCCGCACCGCGACCTTCGGCGGGATCCGTGCCGCCAGCTCGGGCACCAAGCCGACCGCGAGCGCATCGGCGCCGGCCGCGGTGAAGTGCACGCCGTCCCACCGGACGACCCCGGGCCGGTGGACCTCCGGCTCCATCGGCAGGATGCTCACGACCCCGGGATGGCGCGTCGCGACGGCGCGGGCGACGGCGTTGAACGCGTCCGTGCGCCAGGTGTCGACGAACCAGATGTACGGCATGCTCCCGAGGACCACGCGCGCGCCGTCAGCCGTCAGGAGCTGCACCGCGCGTTCGAGCAGTTGATCGGTCGCCGCCGCCCACTCCGCGGTGCCCGTGCGCAGCCAGTGTCCGTCGACCTTCCGGTCGAGCGCGTCCCAGAGTCCCCAGAGCGCGAACACCGCGTCGGGACGCGTCCGCGCGATGACGCCGGGCCAGTTCGCCTGCCAGTCACATTCGGGCGGGAGCTCGAGCGGGCCCACATCGCCGCCGCCGTCGAGCTCGGTCGCCGCGTAGTCGAGCGGACAGCCTTGATGCGCGGCGCTGAGGAACTCGAGCCCGGCGCTGCGCTGGCGCGCGACGAGACCAGGTAGCGCGGTGAGCGCCACCGAGTCGCCGACGACCACCACGCGCCGCACTGATGACCCGGCCCGCGCCGGTGCCGCGGTCTCGGCCGAATGCGCGGCCGACACCGTTTCGGCATGTGCTTGCGGCGGCGCGACCGGAACCGCGAGCACCGCGACCAGTGCGACCGTGAGCCCCACGGCGCCGACTCCGAGCCACGCCGCCGGCTGCGGACGCGGCCATCCCGACAGCACCGGGCGCTCGACCGCCAGGTACGACGCGGTTGCGAGGAGCAGTGTCAGGCCGAGCGGCACGACGAGGGGCTCGGTGTCGAAGATGTGCAGCAACGGCCAGTGCCACAGATAGATGCCGAACGACAGCAGGCCGAGCACGCGCAGTGGTGGGCTCGACAACGCGTGGACGAGCGGCCCGCGCGCGTCGGCCGCGCTCACCGCGAGCACGACGAGCACGGTCGCGACGCCGACCGCGAAGATGCCGCCGCGGAACGCGAGCCGGTCGTTGCCCTGCAAGGCGCACAAGCCCACGACGACCGCGGCGGCGCCGAGGCACCCGCCGGCCGCGACCGCGCGCCCGCGCACCTCGACGCGCGCGCAGAGCAGCGCGGCCGCGGCGCCGAGCAACAGCCCGTGCGCGTGCGTGTCGGTGCCGAAGTACGCGCGCGCGGTGTCCGAGGCGAGCAGGGCCATGGCGAGTGCCGACATCAGCGCGAGCGCGCTGGTCGCGACGAGGGCGGTCCAGCGACCCGGCAGGAGCAGGAGCACGACGAGCAGCAACGGCCACAACACGTAGAACTGCGCCTCGACCGACAGGCTCCACAGGTGGCGGAGCAGCGACGGCGCGGCGAAGCGATCGAAGTAGGCCTCGCCTTCGTGCGCGAACCGCCAGTTCACGACCGACGCGAGCGACGCGAACGTGTCGGCGCGCAGGGTGCGGTACTTCAGTGCCCGGTCATCGACCGCGGTGAACACCGCGAGCGCGGCGAGCAGCACCACGGTGGCCGGCAACAAGCGCCGGGCCCGGCGGCTCCAGAAGCGGCGCAGGTCGCAGTGGCGATCGCGCGCCCACTCGTTGATGACGAGGCTCGTGATCAGGAACCCGGAGAGGACGAAGAACACGTCCACGCCCAGCCAGCCGCCGGGGAGCCAGGTGCCGCCCGCGTGGAACACGACGACGGCGAGCACGGCGACACCGCGCAGCCCGTCGAGCGCGGGGTTCCGGAGCCGCATGGCGAAGAGTTCTACAGCATCGGCGCCCCGAGGCGCGGTGACCGGGCGCGCGTTCTGACCGCGCGTGCTAGCTGAAACGGCGCATGTGCACGTTCAGCGCGAGCCCGATCGCGGCAAAGCTCGCGATCGCGGCAGACCCGCCGTAGGACATGAACGGCAGCGGGAGGCCGGTGATCGGCATGATGCCGAGCGTCATCCCGATGTTCTCGAACACCTGGAACGCGAACATCGCGAGCACGCCGACGGTCACGAGTGTCCCGAAGAAGTCGGAGGACAGCAGCGCGATCCGCCAGAGGCGCCAGATCAGTAACCCGTAGAGCGCGATCACCAGCGCGCCGCCGACGAAGCCGAGCTCCTCCCCCACCACCGTGAAGATGAAGTCGGTGTGTTGCTCGGGGACGTAGGCGTTCTTCGTCAGCGTGCCGTTGAACAGCCCGGAGCCTCGGAACCCGCCGGTCACGATCGCTGATTTCGCCTGCTCGAGGTTGTACTGCGCCTGCGTCTGCTCGGAGGCGGGCGTGTCGGTCGACTGGTCGAGGAAGCTCGAGATGCGGTCGATCTTGTAGGTGTCGAGCGTGCCCGAGTACACGACCGCGCCGACCGCGGTGACCGCGAGCAGCAACAACACCACCGCGTGGCGGACCCGGATGCCGGCGACGAGCAGGATCGCACCCGCGCACACGCCGATCACCGCGGCCGAACCGAGGTCGTTCTGCATGAGGACGAGACCGATGGGGAGCGCCGCGATCAGCACCGCGACCGCGAGCCGCCACGCGTCGAGGTCACCGCGGTGCTGGTGGCAGTAACCGGCGACCGCGATGATCACCGCGATCTTCGCGACCTCGCTCGGTTGGAACTGCAGGGGCCCGACGTTGAACCACGCCTGTGCGCCCTTGCGCGACGCGCCGACGACCAGCACGCCGACGAGGAGCGGCAGCACCGCGAGGTAGCAGAGCAGCCACAAGTCGCGGAGACGGCGGTAGTCGATGACGATCATCAACACCATCGCGATGACGCCGAGGCCGATCGCGAGCGCCTGCCGCTGCACGAAGTACGTCGGGTCGAGGCCCTGGCGCTCGAGCCGGGAACGCGTCGACGAGTAGATCATCGAGGAGACCCAAGCCGCTGATGACGAACGGCAACGCGAGCAGCACCAGATCGAGGTGGCGGAGCGCGCTGACCTCCCCGCGCTGCGGCGGCGGGAGACGGTGAGCGGACCGGCGGAGAGCGCGGCCATCAGTCCCGGCCCGTTGCGAGCGCGTGCACGGGGTCCGGGTTCGCGATGCCGTTCATCGACTCGATGACGCGCCGCACGATGGGTGCCGCGGTCTGTGCACCCATCCCGCCCTGTTCCACGACCGCCACGACCACGTAGCGGGGCGCGTTCGCAGGGAAGAAGCCGGCGAACACCGACGTGTCACCCTTGCCCTCTTCCTTCGCGCCGACCTGCGCGGTGCCGGTCTTGCCGGACACGGGGATCGCGCTGAGGTCGAAGCCCTGCCACGCCGCGTACGCGGTGCCCTTCGGATCCGCGGTGACACCGGCGAACCCGGCGAGCATCTTGGCGCGCACGTTCGCGTCCATCGGGATCTGGCGGATCGCCTGCGGCGCGTAGGTCTGCACAACGTTGCCGTCCGTGTCCGTCACGTCGAGCTCGACGTGCGGCTTCCACAGGGTGCCACCGTTCGCGAACGCGGCGTAGGCATTCGCGAGCTGCAACGGCGTGACGGCCATACCGCCCTGACCGACGGCGGTGAAGATGTCGTCGGCGGGGTACCACGCGCCGTTCTCCTTCTTCTCCGCGGCGGTCGGCCAGATCTTGTCGGCGAGTGCCTGCTTCCACTCGGGATCCGGCACGGTCCCCGACGCTTCGTCCAGCTCGACGCCGGTCGGCGCGCCGAAACCGAACTCGTGCGCGGTCGTCTGCAGGCCGAGGCCGCGCTCCTTGTCACCGTTGTTCCAGGCCTGCCAGAACGCGTCACCGGCCGTGTAGAAGTAGACGTCGCTCGAGCGGGTGATCGCGCTCTGCAGCGCGACCCGGCCCAACGCGGCATTGCCCGAGTTGTGGAAGACCCGCTTGTCCTTTCCGAGCGTGACCGTGCCCTTGTCGAGGACGGTGTCATTCGGGCCCCGGATCCCGTACTGCGTCATCGCGATCGAGCTGACCAGCTTGAAGGTGGAGCCCGGCGCGTACACGCCCTGGGTCGCGCGGTTGACGAGCGGGTGATCGGGATTGTCGTTCAACGACTTCCACTCGCTCTGGCTGATGCCGTCGACGAACGAGCTGACGTCGTAGTTCGGGAAGGACGCCATCGCCACGATCGAGCCGTCGGTGACATCCATCGCGAGCACCGCGCCGCCCGGCGCCTTCAGCTTCTCGAAGCGTTTGCTCTTGATGTTCGCGTTCTGTTGCTCGCGTGCCGAAGCGATCCCCTGGGCGAGCGCGGTCTCGGCCGCGTACTGCCAGTTCGCGTCGATCGTCGAGCGCGACATCGTCGCCGATGGTGCCCGGTTGCACGTCGAGCGGGTTGCCGACCGGTGCACCGGTGGGGTCGACCTCGACCTTCTCGCGGCGGGGCTGCCCGCGCAGCTCCTTCTCGAACGCACGCTCCGCGCCGTCTTTGCCGATCGCGTCGCCCTCTTGGTACCCGCGTCGCGCCGAGACGCGAGCTGCGCTTCGGAGATCTCACCGGTGTAGCCGAGGATGTGCGCCGCGAGCTCGCCGTGCGGGTAGTGCCGTACGGTCAACTTCTCGACATGCGTACCGGGATAGTCCTCGATGTGCTCGAGGATCGCGATGCGGGCCGGTTCGGGGACGCCCACCGCGACGATCGCCGGCTTCAACGGCGTCTGGCGCAGGTCGTTGAAGTTGCTCTCGAGCTGCTCGGCTGTGTACTGCGGCGCGAGCACCTCGGCGAGCTGACCGAGGACGCGGGTGCGGGTCGACTTGGGGAGCTGCCGGTCCACGGTGACGGCCCACTCCGCCACGTTCTCGACGAGCACCGTCCCGTTGCGGTCGAGGATGCGACCGCGCGGCGATTCCGTCTGCACGGTGCGCGTGCCGCGCGCCACGGCCTGGAACTTCAGCTGCTCCTCGCCGCCCATCTGCATGAACCACAGGCGCGCGACGAGTGCCCCGAACAGGGCAATGACGATGACGCCGACGATGGCGACCCTGACGCGGCTGTTGTCGCTCATAGGGTGAAGAAGGAAGACAAAGAGGTGGCGGAAACGCCTGGAACCACGGTAGCGGGCGGTTCGCCACCACCCCGGGTCAGCCTGAACGCTCCCTCAGGCGCTAGTTCGGGCCGCGGACGGACCAGGCGCCGGCCGAGTCCCGATCGCGACGCGAGACGGCGTTGACCAGCAGGAACACGAGCGGGGCCACGGCCGCGTCATAGATGGCGGCGAGGCCGACGACGGTCAGCGCGTGCGTGGTCCACATGCCGGGAACGCCCGCGAGGCCGCCGATGCCGATGAACGCGAGGCCGCCGGCCAGCCCGGCCAGGCCGCCGAGCAGCGGCGGGATCCAGCGCGGTGATCGCAACATCCCGGTCTGCACGACGCCGACCGCGTACGCGGTGAGCGCGTACACGAGCGCGGAGCAGGCCGAGCGGTGTCGCGAGGAACAGGTCGTAGCCGAGCCCGGCGGCGAACCCGGTGATCGCGCCGGCTTCGGCGCCGTCGCGATACGCGACCGCGACCGCGAGCACGAGGCCGAGATCCGGCACCACGCCGAGGATGCGCAGGTGGGGCATCACCGTCACCTGCACGATGACGACGAGCACGACGACGAGCGCGAGGCGCCAGGACCGCATCAGGGCCCGTTCCCCGAGCCCGCAGTGGTCGGCGTCGACGACGGTGCGGTCGTGGGCGCAACCGTCGTTGTCGTCGTGGTCGTGGTGCTGGTCACCGGACCCTGGCCCGGGATCCACTTGAGCACCGTCACGTACTCGAGCGCGTTGAAGTTGGTGAACGGCTTCACGCGCACGATCGTGCCGAGACCGGCCTGCTCGGGTTCGATCTTGGTGATCGTGCCGACCATGAGGCCTTCGGGGAAGTCGCTCTGCTCTTCGCCCGAGGTGACGACGACATCGCCGACCTTGATCGGCGGATCGTTCAGCTCGAGGTCGACGCGCAGCTCGTCGGAACCGGCGACGCCTTGCGCGACACCGCTCACGAGCCCGGGCAGCGCGCGCACGCCGACGCCGGAGTGCGGGTCGACGAGGAGGAGCACCTTCGCCCCACCGCGATAGGACTCCAGCACCCGACCGACGAGACCGTCGGGACCGAGCACGACCATGTCCTTCGAGATGCCGGACTCTTCGCCGCGGTCGATGATGACCGTCGACTCGAAGTTGCCGGTCGAGCGGTTGACGATCCGCGCCGTGACGCGCTGGGATGTCCGAGAGGATCGGCAGCCCGAGCAGGCGACGGAACTGATCGTTCTGCGCGAGCGCGGCCTTGGCCGTGCGCTCCTGGTTCTCCAGCTCGCCCACGCGCGCGCGCAACTCGCGGTTCTGGGACTTCAGCGACCTGCCGTCGGTGACGCCACTGAACCAGTCGCTCACCGGACTGACGACCGCGTTGACCGCGCGGTCGATGGGCGACACCAGCGTGTGCGCGGCGCGACCGACCGTGCCCAACGCGCCGGCGTCGTCCCGGCGGCTGTCGAGGGTGATCAACGTGATCGCGGTCAGCACGAGCACGAGAAGGATGTAGCGCCGGTTCGCGCGTCGATAACCGATCATCAGGGGCTACCGCCGCGGATCACAGCTCCTGCGTGGCGCCCATGCCCTTGAGGACCTTGAAGTTCTCGAGGTACATGCCCGAACCGGTGACCACCGAGTAGAGCGGGTTGTCCGCAATGATGATCGGCATCCCGGTTTCGCCGCTGAGGCGCTCGCGCAGACCGAGCAGAAGCGCGCCACCGCCGGTGATGACGATGCCTTTGGTCATGATGTCGGCTGCCAATTCCGGAGGCGTCTTGTCGAGCGTCACCTTGACCGCGTCCACGATCGCGGTGACCGGTTCCTCGATCGCCTCGCGGATCTCGCGCGTCGAAACGACGATGGTCTTCGGCAGGCCGGTGACGAGATCGCGGCCGCGCACTTCCGCGTACAACTCTTCCTGCAGTGGGCACACGCTGCCGAGTGCGATCTTGATCTCTTCGGCAGTGCGCTCACCCAACGCGAGTGAGTACTCCTTCTTGACGTAGTTGACGATCGACTCGTCGAGCTCGTCGCCCGCGATGCGAATCGATTCACTCGCGACGATGCCACCGAGCGAGATGACCGCGACTTCGGTGGTGCCGCCGCCGATGTCGACGATCATGTTGCCGGCCGGTTCGTGCACCGGCAGCCCCGCGCCGATCGCGGCGGCCATCGGTTCCTCGATGATGTGCGCGGGCTTTGCGCGCGCCGGCGGACTCGGCCGCTTCTTGCACGGCCCGCTGTTCGACACCGGTGATGCCGGACGGCACGCAGATCACCATGCGCGGTCGCGACCAGCGCCGCGGGTGCACGCGCTGGATGAAGTAACGGAGCATCTTCTCGCAGATGTCGAAGTCGGCGATGACGCCGTCCTTCAGGGGACGGATCGCCTGGATGTGACCGGCGTACGCCCGATCATGCGCTTCGCCTCGATGCCGACCGCGAGCGGGCGACCGTCGCGCGCGTTCACCGCGACGACCGACGGCTCATCGAGCACCACACCGCGCCCGCGCACGTAGACGAGCGTGTTGGCAGTCCCTAAGTCCACCGCGATGTCGCGGCCGACGACACCCGAATACCAGGGTTCGCTCACCGAATGCCCCCTGCGAGGCTGGCGCGGTTGCGCAACCCTACGAGTCTCGACGCCGTTGCGCCACCCCGAAGCTCGCATCGAAGAACCCAACGCTCAGCGTGACCGATCAGGCGATCGTCGGGAAGAAGAGCGCGATCTCGCGCGCCGCGGACTCCGGACCGTCGCTGCCGTGGACGAGGTTCTCCGTGAGCTCGATCGCGAGATCGCCGCGCAGCGTGCCCGGCGCGGCCTCACGGGGGTTCGTCGCGCCCATCAGCGTGCGCACGACCTTCCACGCTTCCGGACCTTCGACGACCATCGCGACGAGCGGTGACCGCGTGATGAACGCGACGAGGTCGTCGAAGAACGGCTTGCCGTCGTGCTCGGCGTAGTGCTGCTTCGCCGTCGTGGGATCGAGCTGACGCAGCTCGAGCGCCACGATCCGCAGGCCCTTGCGCTCGAGGCGGCCGATGATCTCACCGACGAGCCGGCGCTCCACGGCGTCGGGCTTGCACAGGACGAGGGTGCGTTCGTTGGTTGCAGGCATGAAGGCACCAGGCTACCGGAACGAAAATCCGGGCTCGGATCGCAGTGATCCCGCTGCTTGCGCCCTCAAATGCTGAGGCCGCCGGTGACGAGGTCGTCGAACACCGGCGTGTACGCACCGCGTTCGAGCGGCAGCGTCACCGCGCGGTCTTCGATCGACGACAGGTAGATCGCGTTGGCGAGCTCGACGCTGCGCGTGCCCGCCTCGCCGTCGACCAACGGCGCACGACTGTCGAGCACCGCACCCGCGAAGTCGCGGTGCGATGCGGTGAGACAGTCGATCCACTCCGACGCCGCGCGCGCGACCTCGACCGGCTTCCACTCGTTTGTCAGCTCGGGGTACTCGTCCGCGCACTCGTCCGACAGCTTCTGCGCGTCCTCGTGCTCGGTGACGCGCACGCGGTAGCCGTCTTGCAGCACCAGCGCGCCGGACGCGCCGAAGAACTCCATGCGCTCGTAGCCGGCCGGATCACCGAGCGACGCGACGAGCACACCGTTCGCGCCCGATGGCCACTCGAGCAACGCGATCGCGTCGTCTTCGATCTCGGCGCGGTGCCGCGCGACCGGACGCGCGCCTGCACCCGTGACGGCATGCCCGCAGTCGCGATCATCGCGTCGACCTGGTGGACGGCCTGGTTCATGAGCACACCGCCACCGGCCATCGCCCAGGTCGGCGCGCCACGGGCTCTTGTCGAAGTACGCCTGGGCGCGGAACCAGTTCGTGGCGGTGAGGTTGACACGCGCGAGCTCGCCGAGGTCCGCAACGGCTTCCCGCGCGCGGCGTACCCGGTGTGGAAGCGGAACTGGAAGCCGACCTGCAACGTGCGCTGCGCCTCGCGCGCGTGGCGGGCGAGCGCGTAGCCCTCGTCGGCGGTCGGCGCGATCGGCTTCTCGCAGTACACATGCATACCGGCGTCGAGCGCGTCGCGTGCGAGTTGTCCGTGCGTGCCCGCCGGCGTGGCGATGACGACGGCGTCGACCTCGCCGCTGGCGTACATCGCGGTCGGATCGGTGAACGCGGGGAGCTGCTGCTGCGGTCCGGCTTTCTCGGCCCGCGCCGGGTCGATGTCGCACACCGCGGTCGCGGACGACCGCTCCGATTGGCGCAACGCGTAGAAGTGCCAGTTGCCGATGCCGTTCACGCCGATGACGCCGATGCGGAGGTTGTCGGTCACGGGCGCATTCTCGCGTCCGGCCGCGCGTCAGTGCTTCACGAGGATCGACCGGGCCGCACCGACGACGTAGAGCGAGCCGGTGATCACGACCTGGCCTTCCTCGGGCGTCGACAGCAGCGCCAGGGTCACGGCTTCGCTCACCGACTCCGCGATCTCGACCTGATCCTCCGGAAACCCCAGCTCGATCGCCGCGTCGGCAAGGATGCTCGGGTCGAGCGCGCGCCCGCTGGGCGGCGGGCAGCATACGAGCCGGGCGGCCTCGTCGATGCCGAGCGCGGTGAGCATCTCGTGCGGCTCCTTCTCGCGCATGATCCCGACGAGCAACGTACGGGGCCCGCTCGCGAACTCTTCCACGAGCGCGGCGCGGAGCGCCTCGGCGCCGGCGACGTTGTCCGCGCCGTCGAGGATCACGAGCGGGTGCCGGCGCACCAGCTCGAGCCGGCCCGGAGACCGTACGAGGGCGAACACGCCGGCCACCACCTCCGGGTCGAGCGGCGCGCCGAGGAACGCCTCCGCCGCGGTCAACGCGATCGCCGCGTTGTCGGCTTGGTGCGCGCCGTGCAAGGGCACCAGCACATCGGCGTAGGAAGCCATCGGCGTGAACAGCTCCACGAGCCGCCCGCCGACGGCGAGGACGTTGTCGCGGATGCCGAAGTCGACGTCGCGCCGCAGCACCTCCGCCGCGCCGCGGTCGGTGAAGAAGTGCTCGAGCTCCGGGTCGGTCTCGCCGAGCACCAGCGTCGACCCGGGGCGGACGATTCCGGCCTTCTCGGCCGCGACCTGCGCGCGCGTCGGCCCGAGGTACTCCACGTGATCCAGCGCGACGTTCGTGATGACGGCGACGCGCGTGTCGAGGCTGTTCGTCGCGTCCCACGTGCCGCCGAGGCCGACTTCGACGACCGCCGCGTCCACGGCGAGATCAGCGAACCAGCGGTACGCGGCCGCGGTGAGCACGTCGAAGAACGACGGGCGGATGTCGAGCTCACCTTCGACGATCGCCACCGTGCGCAGCAGCTCGTCGAGATCTGCGTCGGAGATCGGCTCGCCCTGATAGGCGATGCGTTCGTTGACACGTTCGAGGTGGGGGCTCGTGTACGAACCCACCGAGAGGCCGACGCTGCCGAGCAGTTGCGTGATCATGCGCGCGGTGCTCGTCTTGCCGTTCGTGCCGGTGATGTGCACCGCGGGGAACTCGAGCTCCGGGGAGCCGAGGTACCGCAACAGCGCCTCGATGCGCTCGCGGCTCGGCGCGGTGGCACGCGTGGCCGACGCAGGAACGCCGACTCCGGTTTCGAGGTTGACGTGGCGGTCGAGCCACTCGCGCGCGTCCATCGGCGGCGAGTCTAAGGATGTATGGGTCTACGGATGGTCGGTACGCTGCGGCTCCCGTGACCCCGGCCCTGCAGCTCACCGACGTCTCCTTGGAGCTCGACGACACGACCGTGTTGTCGCACGTGCACTGGACCGTCGACGCGGGCGAACGATGGGTCGTGCTCGGCCCGAACGGCGCGGGCAAGACGACGCTGTTCCGCGTGGCCGCGCTCTACCAGCACCCGTCACGCGGCACGGTCGACGTGCTCGGGCAGCGCCTCGGCCGCTGCGACGTGCGCACGCTGCGCGAGCGCATCGCGTTCTCCTCGCCCGCACTCGCGGCCGCGCTCGAGCCGCGCATGACGGCCTCGGAGGTCGTGATGACCGCGAAGTACGCCGCGCTCGCGCCGTGGTGGCACACCTACACCGACGCGGACCGCGATCGCGCGTCCGCACTCCTCGCCCATTTCCACAGCGAGAAGCTCGCGGACCATCGCTTCCCGACCCTCTCGGCGGGCGAACGTCAGCGGGTGCTCCTCGCGCGCACGTTGATGAACGAACCCGGCATCGTCCTGCTCGACGAACCGAACGCGGGCCTGGATGTCGGCGGGCGCGAGGAGCTCGTCGCGGACCTCGCGGCGTGGGCGGGCGACGCGACCCGGCCACCACTGGCGCTCGTCACGCACCACCTCGAGGAGATACCGCCCGGATTCACGCACACGCTGGTGATGAAGGACGCGTCCGTGCTCGCCTCCGGCCCGCTCGCAGAGACGATCACCACCGACGTGCTGAGCGACGCGTTCGGCCTCCGGCTCCGCGTCGACGCGCGCGACGGCCGCTACGCGGCACGCCTCGCGTGAACGAGCCCGAAGCGCCCAACCAGTCCGACGAGCTCGTGGCCGAGCGCGGTCGCAGTGTCGTCACCCGCCGCGACGGCGTCATCGTCAAGCGCTACCGCCGCCCGGACCCGCGCAATGAGATCGAACGGGCCGCGTACGAGCACCTGCGATCGTTTCCGGACGCACCGGTACCGCGGCTGCTGTCCGCGACCGCGGACGCGATCGAGCTCGAGGACATCGAACCGGTGGGCGACTTCGAGCGCGCGCTGCAGACCGGCACCGGCATCCCGGCTGCTCGGGAGCTGGGCCGCGCGTACGCGGCGTTGCACGACATCCCGCCGCCGGTGCGCGGCACGCCGGCCCCGTGCGACCCCGGCGTGCTCACACGCTGGTGCGCGGCAATCGGCGTGCCCGAACCCGACCTCAGCTGGGCCTACGCCGCGTTCGACGACCCCGGCGCGATGCTCGCGTTCTCCCACGGCGACCCCGCGCCTTCCAACGCACTGGTCCGTCTCGACGGGACGATCGTGCTCGTCGACTTCGAGTACGCGGACGGCCGGCACCGCGGGTACGACGTCGCCGCGTGGTACGTGCTGTGCCCGCTCGAACCCACGCTGCTCGACGCGTTCCACGAGGGCTACGAGCGCGAGATCGAAGGCCTCGACGCCTTGATCGTGTGGCGCACCGTGCAGGTCGTCGGCATGAACCAGGTCGAGCTGCTGGACGCCGATCGCGAGTTCGCGCCGGGCTGGCCCGCGCGCGCGTCACTGCTCACCGCGCTCCGGCGCGGTGGAACGTACGAACCCGGCTTCCTCCCGCTGCACGACGCGCTCGCGTCGCGGTGGCCCGAGTCCGCCGAGAAACTCCCCCGTTGGGACTAAGCGGTGCGGCGGCCTTCGTCTTCGCTGACGAGCGTCGGGGCGACCTTGTGCAGCACGACGTCGCGGTCGACCACGCACTTCGTCACGTCGGCACGGGAGGGCAGCTCGTACATGACTTCGAGCAGCACCTCTTCGAGGATCGCGCGCAGGCCGCGAGCGCCGGTGCCGCGCTTGAGCGCTTCCTCGGCGATCGATTCCAACGCGTCGGGCTCGAACACGAGCTCGACGTCGTCGAAGTGGAAGAACTTCTGGTACTGCTTCACCAGCGCGTTCTTCGGCTGGATCAGGATCTCCATCAGCGCTTCCTGATCGAGGTGGTGCACCACGCCGGTGACGGGCAGGCGGCCGACGAACTCGGGGATCAGCCCGAACTTCAACAGGTCCTCGGGGAGGACACCGGAGAGCAGCGTGCCGAGGTCCTTCTCGTCGGCGCGGCGCACGTCGGCGCCGAAGCCGATGCCGCGGTTGCCGACCCGGCCCTCGATGATCTTGTCGATCCCGGCGAACGCACCGCCGCAGATGAACAGGATGTTCGTCGTGTCGATCTGGATGAACTCCTGGTGCGGGTGCTTGCGCCCGCCCTGCGGCGGCACCGAGGCGGTGGTGCCTTCGAGGATCTTCAGCAGCGCCTGCTGCACACCTTCGCCCGACACGTCGCGAGTGATCGACGGGTTCTCCGCCTTGCGCGCGATCTTGTCGATCTCGTCGATGTAGATGATGCCGGTCTCGGCCTTCTTGACGTCGTAGTCGGCGGCCTGGATCAGCTTCAGCAGGATGTTCTCGACGTCCTCGCCGACGTAGCCCGCTTCGGTGAGCGCAGTGGCGTCGGCGATCGCGAACGGCACCTTCAACATGCGCGCCAGCGTCTGCGCGAGCAGCGTCTTGCCGCAGCCGGTCGGACCGAGCAGCATGATGTTCGACTTCTGCAGCTCGACGTCGGGGTCGCCGTACGCGCCGGCCTGCACGCGCTTGTAGTGGTTGTAGACGGCGACGGAGAGGATCTTCTTCGCCTGCTCCTGACCGATGATGTAGTCGTTCAGGTAGTCGTAGATCTCGCGCGGCTTCGGGAGATCGTCGAAGCGGACCTCGGTGTTCTGCGAGAGCTCTTCCTCGATGATCTCGTTGCAGAGATCGATGCACTCGTCGCAGATGTAGACGCCTGGACCCGCGATCAGCTTCTTGACCTGCTTCTGACTCTTCCCGCAGAACGAGCACTTCAGCAGGTCGCCACCGTCACCGAACTTTGCCACGAAAGGCCCCCTTCTCCCCCGATCCCGACGACCTAGCTCGTGCCTTCGGCCGACGGTACCGCGGCGAGCTCACGATTGGTGAGGATCTCGTCGACGATGCCGTACTCCTTGGCCTCCTGACCGCTCATGATGAAGTCGCGGTCGGTGTCCTTCGACACCCGGTCGAGGGCCTGGCCGGTGTGGAACGCGAGGATCTCGTCGAGGAGCTCGCGCATGCGCACGATCTCCTTGGCCTGGATCTCGATGTCGACCGCCTGGCCGGACGCACCACCGTGCGGCTGGTGGATCAGCACGCGGGCGTGCGGGAGGATGAACCGCTTGCCCGGTGCCGGATGCGAGCAGCACCGCCGCGGCCGACGCGGCCTGGCCGATGCAGCATGTCTGCACGTCGGGCTTGATGTACTGCATCGTGTCGTAGATCGCGAACAGACCCGTGATCTCGCCGCCGGGCGAGTTGATGTACATGATGATGTCTTTTTCCGGGTCCTCGGACTCGAGGATGAGCAGCTGCGCGATCAATCAGGTTCGCGACGCTGTCGTCGACCGGCGTGCCCAAGAAGATGATGCGGTCGTTCGCGAGACGCGAGTAGACGGATCCCACTCCATCCGGCCACGCGGGGTGTCCTGGATGAATCGCGGGACCGGGACGTATTCGTTGCGGATCGGCTCGATCACGCCTTTGACCTTTCGTCGTCGTTCTCGTGAGCTCGTGATCTTCGGTCGTCGTCGTTCACGTCATCGCCGTTGGTTACTTCATCGGCGTCGGGCAACGTGAGATCGATCTCGTTGCCTTCTCGTCGACCACGGTCGCGTGATCGACGAGGAACTCGAGTGCCTTTCCTCGGGCAACATCAGAGCGTACCGCCTCCAGCGCACCACTCCGTTCGAGCTCGCGGCGCACCTTCCGGGCTTCTGCTCGATGCGCTCGGCGAGTTGCACGACCTCGGCGTCGACTTCGTCGCTCGCAGTGACGCCTTCTTGGGCGACGACCGCGCGCAGCGCGAGGTCGGCGAGCACGCCCGGGCCGCGCCGACGCGGATCTCGTCGATGAACGCCTGCGGCTTCTTGCCCGGTCATCTCGAGGTACTGCTCGAGCGCGCACCCTGATGCGAGAGGCGGTGCGCGAGATCCTCGACCCGACGGCGGGTCTCGCTCTCGACGAGCGTCTCGGGCGCCTCGATCGGCACGAGATCGGCCGCGGCTTCGAGCACCTTGTCGCGGACGGCCATCTGCGCCTGCAGCATCTGCATCGTCTCGACCCGCGTGCGGATGTCGGCGCGCAGCTCGTCGACGGTCTCGAACTCGCTCGCTTCGTCGACCCACTCGTCGGTGAGCTCGGGCAGCACCTTCTGCTTGGCCTCTTTGACGATGACGCGGAACTTCGCGTCGTTGCCGGCGAGCTCACCGAAACGCTCGGGCAGCGTGCGGTGAACTCGAGGATCGCGCCGGGCTTCGTGCCGCGGAGTTGATCGTCGAGCTCGTCGACGACCATGCCGGAGCCGACGCGGTACAAGAAGTCGGTGGCGGTCAGGCCGTCGACCGCTTCGCCGTCGATCGGTGCCGGCGATGTCGATCGTGGCGTACGCGTCGTCGACGAGCGGGAACTCGGAGTCGGCGAGGTCGGCGAAGCGCTCGCGCAGCGCGTCGACCTGCTTGTCGACGTCGTCGTCGGAGACCGGGTTGAACGGGAGCTCGACGCGCAGCTCGTCGTAGCCGACGAGCTTCACCTGCGGACGGACCTCGACGACGGCGTCGAACTCGACGTCGCCGTCGTCCTGGCCGGCGTGATCTCGATCTCGGGCGGCGCGATGACGTCGACGTCGTGCTCGTTCGACCGCGTCGACGTAGTACTCCGGCAACGCGTCCTGCAGCGCCTGCTCGCGCGCGATGTCGCTGCCGAGGCGCGCCTCGAGCAATCGCCGCGGCGCCTTGCCGGGACGGAACCCGGGGATCCGCACGTCGCGCGCCAGCTTCTTGAACGCGGCGTCGATCGCCCGCTCGAACTCGGCCGGCGAGGCACGACGACGTGCAGCTTGACCTTGTTGCCGTCGACGCCTCGCCGGGATCTGTCGTCCGGTGGCGTCGTGTTCCTCGCGACGCGTCTCGACGGGCTCGACGGTGCTCTGCATAAGGAGGAAGGAGTGTACCGGCGCAGCACGCGCAAGCGCAGACGCGTCGCGTACGCGCCTCATCCGGTGGCGGCTGATCGCCCGTGACGGGTCGATCATGGTGTGACGCACGTCGCTCTGCCCGTGTCGCGACCTCGACGACGAGCCTCGATTTCTACGCGCGCTTCGCCGCGCATGCAGGTCGTGCACCGGCGCACCGACCCCGACTCCGGTACGTCGGTGGCCTGGATCAGCGACCTGACCAGGCCGTTCGTCCTGGTGCTGATCGAGGTTCCGGCACTCGCGCCGGACCCGGAGCAGCGCCTCGGCGGGACGTATCGCCACGTCGGCCTCGGCGTCGCGAGCCGCGAGGACGTCGACGACCTGTGCGAACTCGCGCGCAGCGAAGGACGCTCCGTGTTCGGTCCCGATCGACTCGGGCCGCCCGTCGGCTACTGGGCGTACATCGTCGATCCCGACGGTCACAACCTCGAGATCTCGTTCGGCCAAGAGGTCGGGCTCACGGTCGACGACGCCAAATGAGTCCTGGGCGTTGAACGACCGCGCCTACTTCCACTTCCATTCGGGGTCGCGCTCGTCGAGAAAAGCCTGGCGCGCTTCGCTCGCGTCCTCGTACCGCAACAGCTTCGCGGTGTAGTCCTGCTCGGTGCGATACGCGTCCTTAAGTGGCATGAACTCGACGCGGTTCATCGACTCCTTCGCGAGCCGCAACGCGATCGGGCTCTTCGCCGCGAGCGTCGCCGCCAACGTCGCGAGCCGGCGGGCAGCAACTCGGCGCGCGGCACGACCGCGCGCACCGCGCCGATGCGGTAGAGCTCCGCCGCCGGCACCTGTTCTCCGGTGAAGAACATCTCACGCGCCTTGTGCCGGCCGACGAGCAGCGAGAGGTGGGCGCTCGCACCCAGCAGCCCGACGTTGATCTCCGTCGTGCCGAACGTCGCGTTCTCGGACGCCACGAGGATGTCGCAACACGCGGCGAGGGCGAGCCCGGCGCCGAGCGCAGGTCCGTTGATCGCGCCGATCACCGGCACCGCACAATCGGTGATCGCCCACATCGCGTCACGCGATGGCCGCGCGGGATCGATCACGAGGCCGGCCGGCGGGTCGCCCGTCGGTTTGGCCGTACGTCTTCAGGTCGATGCCGGCGATGAAGGCCCGGTCGCCCGCGGCGGTGAAGATCGCGACGCGCACGTCCCGGTCGTCGCGAAACGACGTGAAGATTCCGGCGATCTCGGCGTACGTCGCGTTGTCGATCGCGTTCACGGGCGGGCGGTCGAGCATGACCGTCGCGATGTGATCAGTGACCTCGACGCGAACGCTTCCCGCGGGTTCGGCGCTCACGGCGTGGAATGTACAGGGCTCCTCGACCGCGACGCGGTGAGGTCGTAGAGGGTGACGTTCTCCGACGGTCGTCGAGGAGAAGTTCGCCTGCACCCACGCCGAGATCTCGCTCGACGTGCTCGCGCTCGATGCGCCGAACGGACCGCCGAAGCCGCCACCCAACCCACCGCCGATGAAGTAGTGGATGTCGCCGTCGGCGACGTACTGCTGGAACTGTGCGAGCGTCGGTGTCGGGTCGGTGCCGTTGAAACCGCCGATCGCCATCACCGCGTCGTTCGTCGCCAGTTGGTAGCCGGAGGCGGTGTTCGCGCCGATCGTCGCGGCGACCCAGCGGTACTGGCTCGCGTCCGCGTCGAGCAACGCAGTCAATTCCGAGCTCGGCGCACTCGCGTCCAACAGTCCGCCGCGCGCGCCACCCGTCGGGCCACCACCGAATCCCCGTCCGGCGAACCCGGGTTGGGTTCCGTTGAAACCACCCGGCGGCGCACCGAAGTCCCCGGTGGGCAGGCCCGTGGGGACACCGTTGCCGAGAGGCACGCGCGGGCCGAACGCCCCGGTACCGCCGAGGGTGGCGGGCCCGGCCGACGGGATGGCGCCCACGTGGGCCGTCGCCGCAGTGTCGATCGCGTACGCGGCGGGTCCGGCGAGCCCCACGACGGCCGCGCCGGCGGCGAGGGCCGCGACGGCGCGGTGCCACTCGGCCTGCCACACGACCAACGCGACCGCAATGGTGATGCCGCCGACCAGCACGACCGGCCGCAACCACGATTGCCAGTCTCCGGAACGCTGGAGCAGCTGCACGGACCACCACGAGGTCGCGAACACCGCGGCCGCGAGAAAGAGGCGGGCCGCGATGTTGACGCGGTGCTGCCACAACACGTAGGCACCGATCCCGATGAGCGCACCGATCGCGGGTGCGAGCGCCACGGAGTAGTACGGGTGGATGATGCCTTGGCCGAGGCTGAACGCGACACCGGTCACGAGCAGCCAGCCACCCCACAGCAGCAAGGCCGCCCGGCTGCGGTCGGTCCGCGGCGCCCGCACCGTGAAGAGCAGTCCCCCGGCGAGGAGGAGCAACGCAGCGGGCAGCAGCCACGAGATCTGTCCACCGAACTCCGTGTTGAACATCCGCAGGATCCCCGTGGGGCCCCACTGTCCGCCGCCCTGCGGACCGCCGCCCGGCGGACCGCCGCCGACACTCCCGGTCTCGTTGCCGGTGAGGCGGCCGAAGCCGTTGTACCCGAAGATCAGGTTCCAGAGGCTGTTGTCCTGCGAGCCACCGACGTACGGCCGCGCGGAGGCAGGTGTCAGCTGCACCGCCGCGATCCACCACCCCGCGGACACGAGCAGCGCGACCGCGCCGAGTGCGAGCTGGCCGATGCGGCGGCCGAGCTGCGGCGGCCCGGCGAAAAGGTAGACGAGTCCGAACGCGGGCACGACGAGCAGCGCCTGCAGCATCTTCGCCAAGAAGCCGAAGCCGACGAACGAGAACGCGAGGAGCAGCCACGTCGTGCGGCCGGACTCGAGCGCGCGTGTCATCGCGTACGCGCCACCGACGAGCAGCAGTACGAGCAACGCGTCGGGGTTGTTGAACCGGAACATGAGCGCCGCGACCGGACTGGTCGCGAGTACCGCGCCCGCGGCCAACGCCGCGGCGGGCGAGAACCAGCGGCGCACGGTCGCGTACAGCACGCCGACGGCGGCGACGCCTTCGAGCGCCTGCGGCACGAGGATGCTCCAGGCATTGACGCCGAACAGCCGCGCCGAGATACCCATGACCCAGAGCGACGGCCGGTGACTTGTCCACCGAGATGAAGTTCGAGCTGTCGAACGAACCGAAGAAGAACGCGCGCCAGCTCTTGGTGCCGGCCTGCACCGCGGCGGAGTAGTACGAGTTCGCCCAACCGGACGCGCCGAGCCCCCAGAGGTAGAGGGCCGCGGTGCCGAGGAGGAGCGCGAGCAGGGCCGGCCGCGCCCACAAGGGATCGTCGTCGCGGCCGCGCCACACCCGGTGGAACCGGTTCGGCGTCGGTGGAGTGGTTGCCGTGCCCCGGTCGAGCGGCGGCCGCTCGGGAGTCGGGGGCGGATCGAGGATTGCAGTCATCGCTGCTCCGGTGAGGGGATGGGGTGCGGCGTTCGCCTCAGGCGGCCACGCGGTCGGGTGTCGTCCGGGATCGAGCGCCGGCGGGGGGAGGATCGCCGGTCACTCGGTCCCGGAAGATGACGCGCTCCAGCAGCGCGAACTGCACGATCCACAACGCCCCGTAGACCGCGAGGTTGGCGAAGGGCAGCGCGAAGGCCCGGAAGGCGGGCGGCCACCCCGTCGAGAGCCGGTCCATCCACCCGACCGCAATCGTCGAGAGGATCAACCCGGAGATCGACAGCGCCCAGAACGGTGCAACCTGGCGCAGCGTAGTTGCTGCGCTCGCGCACGCCCCACACCCAGCGCCGGTTCGCGAAGTACGACGGTCCGGTGCTGATCAGCACCGCGGCGACGTTCGCGTAGCCGCCCGGTACGCCGAAGCCGAGCGCGAGCACGATGATGACGAACGCCGTCAGCACGGTCGAGCCGATCGACACACCGAAGCAGCGCACGACGCGTCCGCACATCGGGTTCCGGCGCAGCAATCCGATCATCGCCACGACCACGACGAAACGAGCGCGAGCCGCACGATCGCGGCGAGGGTCCACGTCGAGAGCAGTACTACGAGCTCCACGCCGAGGCCACCGCCCGCCGCGCCGACGAGGAGGAGCGCAACCGACGTGAGCACGAGCGCGCCGGCATACACACCGAGCGCACCGAGCCAGTTGGGCTCGGCCCGGTGCGCGGTGAAACGCGCGTTCGCCCACGTGTTCGCGGCGAACGTCGCCGTCACTGCGATCGCGTTCGGCGACAACGGCACCGACGGGCGCGCGCAGCAGCAGGAACAAGACGAGCGAGACGCAGGTGCTCGCCGCGCCGATCAGACCAAAGAGGACGAGCCGGCGGCCGAAGTCGTCTTCGAGCTGCGGGCGAGTCGAATCACCGAGCTCGATCCGGCCGCCGCCCGTCCAGAACGTCCGTGCCATGCGCACGACACCCGCGAGGTCGTCGAGCGCGGTCCGGCGCAGGTCGACCCGGCTGTCGGCGTCGTCGACCCAGTCGACGGGCACCTCGTGCACCCGCAAGCCGTTGTGCTCGCGCGAGGAGCAGGAGCTCCGTGTCGAAGAACCACGCGTTGTCCTCGATCGCGGGAAGCAGTCGCTTCGCAACGTCACCGCGCACCGCTTTGAAGCCACACTCCGCGTCGCGCACCGGCGTGGCGAACACCGTGCGCAACAGCGCGTTGTACGCGCGCGAGATGAACTCCCGCTTCGGGTACCGCGCGACGGATGCACCGGGCGCGAGTCGGGAACCGATCGCGATGTCGGAGTGCCCGGACACGAGTGGCGCGACGAGCGGGAGGAGCGCGTCGAGATCCGTGGACAGATCGACGTCCATGTACGCGAAGACCGCCGCGTCGCTCGCGCTCCAGGCCGAGCGCAGCGCGAACCCGCGACCCTTGCGGTCGAGGCGGAGTGCGCGGACGCGGTCGAGCTCGAGTGCGAGGTTCGCGGCCGCGACAGCGGTGCCGTCCGTCGACCCGTTGTCGACGATCGTGATCCGCCACGCGAACGGAAACCCGGCTCCGAGGTACGCGTGCAGCCGGCGGATGCTCTCCTCGAGCGCGCCGATCTCGTTGTGGACCGGCACGACGATGTCCACGATCGGCGCGGCCGGCGGGAGGTCGACCGCCTCCCGTGGTGCTGATCGGTCGGGCGCGGGCTGCATGGTCGTCAGCTTCGCGATGGTGCATGTGAGCGCACTCCGCGCCAGCCGAGAGGTCCCTGAGAATCGCCGGGCGCCGCGGGCACCGACTTGACCGCCGGGTCACGGCAGACTTGACCGGGGCCCGGCAGGCAGGGAACGGTTCCGCGACACCGCGACCAGGAGCAAGACCCATGCGCTACCGCTCGCTCGGAACCACCGGGGTCAAGGTCAGCCCGCTGTGCCTCGGCGCCATGATGTTCGGCGCGATGGGGAATCCGGACCACGACGACTGCATCCGGATCATCCACCGCGCGCTCGACGCGGGCATCAACTTCGTCGACACCGCGGACGTCTACTCGGCGGGCGAGTCGGAGCAGATCGTCGGCCAGGCGCTGAAAGGCCGGCGCGACGGCATCGTGCTCGCGACCAAGTTGCACACGCCGATGAGCTCCGACCCGAACGAGAAGGGGAACTCCCGCCGCTGGATCGTCCGCGAGGTCGAGAACAGCCTGCGGCGGCTCGACACCGACTACATCGACCTCTACCAAGTGCACCGGCCCGAACCCGGCACCGACATCGACGACACGCTCTCGGCGCTCTCGGACCTCGTGCACCAAGGGAAGGTGAACTACCTCGGGTCGTCGACGTTCCCGGCGGAAGCCATCGTCGAAGCGCAGTGGACCGCGGAACGACGTGGCCACGAACGCTTCCGGGTGGAGCAACCGCCGTACTCGATCTTCGTGCGGGGCATCGAGGAGTCAGTGCTGCCGATGTGCGAGCAGTACGGAATGGGCGTGATTCCCTGGAGCCCGCTGAACGGCGGCTTCCTCACCGGTCGCTACCGGCCGGGCGAGGCCGCGCCCACCTCCGGGCGCGCCGCACGCACCCCGGAGCGGTTCGACCCCGAACGCCCGGCCGTGCAGCGCAAGCTCGCGCTGGTCCCCGAGCTGGAGAAGGTCGCGGCGGATGCGGGCATGCCGCTCGCGCGCCTCGCGATCGGGTTCACGCTCGCGCATCCGGCGGTCAGCGCCGCGATCATCGGCCCGCGCACGATGGAGCAGCTCGAGGGGTTGCTCGAATCAGACGTCGCCCTCGACGACGAGACCCTCGACCGCATCGACGCGCTCGTTCCGCCGGGCACCAACGTCAATCGGGGCGAAGCGGGTTGGGCCCACCCCGCGCTCGGTCAGGCCTGGCGCCGCCGGCGTCCGGCGGGTGCGCGGTGAGCGGGTCCCTCGAGCTGCACAAGGTCGACGCGGACGCAGCCGGCCTGGACCCGTCCCGGCTGGAACACATCACGCGGCACTTGTCGGAGGAGTACATCGAGCACGCGGGCGCATCGCGGGTTGTCAGGTCGCGGTCGCGCGCCACGGGAGCGTCGGCTACTTCCGATCGTTCGGCGTGATGGACCGCGAGCGCGAACAGCCGGTGCAGGACGACACGATCTGGCGCATCTTCTCGATGACGAAACCGATCACCGGCGTGGCGTTGATGTCCCTCTACGAACAGGGGCGCTTCCAGCTCGGCGATCCCATCGCGCGCTACATCCCGGCGTGGAAGGACCTGAAGGTCCGCGAGAAGTCAGACGACGGCACCGCGACGCTCGTCGAGCCGCACCGGCCGATGACGGTACGCGACGCGATGATGCACATGACGGGCCTCGGGTGGGGCGGGCGCGCGGCACCGTTCGGTGTCGCGACCGAAGCGACCGACGCCACCGGGGAGTCGCGGTGGGCGGCCGGCGTCGCGAATCCGCTCGACGCCGATTGGACGCTGGCCGGGCTCGTCGATCGCCTGGCCGAACGACCCCTGCGGTTCCACCCCGGCGAGCACTGGTTCTACTCCCTGTCGACCGACGTCTGCGCCCGGCTCGTCGAGATCATCTCGGGCCGTCGCTTCGACGAGTACCTCGAGGAGACGATCTTCTCGCCGCTCGGCCTCGAGGACACCGGCTTCGTCGTCCCCGACGACAAGATCGACCGCTTCGCCGCGAACTACGGACGCGCGCGCGACAAGTCGCTGCGGCTCGTCGAGGATCCGATGCAGAGCGGCTACCGCACGCCGCGCACGTTCCTGTCGGGCGGCGGCGGCCTCGTCTCGACGACCGCCGACTACCTCCGCTTCGCGCAGATGCTGTGCAACGGCGGCGAGCTCGACGGCGTGCGGATCCTCGGCCGGAAGACGGTCGAGCTCATGACGCAGAACCACCTGCCCGGCGGCGGGGAGCTGCGCCAGTTCGCGCTCCCGGGTGGCTACGGCGAAGTCGGGTTCGACGGCGCCGGTTTCGGGCTCACGATGGCGGTCAGCCTCGGGCCCGTCGCCAACCAGACGATCGGCACTGCGGGCGAGTACATGTGGGGCGGCGCGGCGTCGACCATCTTCTGGGTGGATCCGACCGAGGAGCTGGTCGTCGTGTTCATGACGCAGCTCATGCCGTCCGGCACGTTCAACTTCCGCGGTCAGCTCAAGACGCTGGTGTACCCGGCGATCGTCGACTGACTCGCGCCACGCTCACGGACGCGGCGCGTCTCGTCGTGCACCGATCCTCGGAGCAGCAACCAACCCGCGCCTGCGACGGCCATCGCCTGCAACGGTGACAGGTCGACGAGCACGAGTCGAGCGCTTCCGTGCACGATGTCGCGCAGTGTGCCGCTCGCGATGCCGCAGATCCCGAGCCCGAGCAGCGCGGTACCGATGCCGGCTCGCCAGGTCGCGTGCGCCGAGGTTGCCATGAACGCGACCGGGCGCGGTCGTTCGAAGCGACCGAGCAGCCCGACGAATCCCGCGAGCGGTATCGCGGCGCACGCGATCCACAGCGGTCGGGTCACCCACCACAGCGCACTCCCGCCCGCCGGCTGCGGGAACCCGATGGGAAAGAGCACGAGCACGGTGACGAGCAACGCGCTCAAGTGCCAGAGGAAGATCGTCATGATGACGCCGTTGCCTGCAACAACAGCAGTCCAGACGCGTGCGCGCTGCAACCACCTGGACACGGCACCGCGCGCGAGCATCACCAGCCGCGACCTGCAACACCGTGAGCACGAGCAGGCACACCGTCGGCGGCGCCATGTTCGAGACACGCTCACCCGGTAGGCCGACCATGCTGTGCGGGTACGGCCCGAACGTCGTGAGCACGATCAACGCAGTGAGGGCGGCACCGGCGACCGCCCACAGTGCCGGACGCGTCCACTTCGCCAGGGTGCCGTCCGCGTAGAAGAAGCCGAGCTGCTGCGCGAACAGCCAGACGAACAGCATGTTCGCCCACGCGAGCACGTCGATGCCGCCGGCGAACCGCGCGATGTCGACGATGATCGCCAGCGCGGCCAATACAACCAGGGCACGGGCGCGATGCCGCGCGTGCAGGTCGCGCATCGGTGGCGCGAGCGCGGACACCATCAAGTACACGCCGATGAACCAGAGCGGTTGGCACACGACCTTGGTGGCGTCGCCGAGCACCTTGGGGTCGGCGCCGAGGGCGCTCGCGAGCAACGACACTGGCACCCACACCGCGAGCAACACCGCGACCGGACGTACGAGCCGTTGCGCGCGGCCGGCCAGGTACTCGCTGGTGCCGCGCCCGCGCCGGCGCAGACTGTCGAGGGTCACCAGGTTCGCGAACCCGCCGACGAAGAAGAACACGGGCATCACTTGGAGGACCCAGGTGGCCAGCCACAACCGCGGCACCATCCCCAACACATTGCCCACGTGGATGCCGTGGCCGCCCCACACGACCACGGCCATCAGCCAGTGGCCGAGGACCACGACGAGGATCGACGCGATCCGCAGGAAGTCGACGTACCGGTCCCGTGCGTCAGGTGTCGCCTGTGCGAGATCGGCCGCCCGGCCGCCCGCCGGCGCGATGTTCGCCCGCATCTGCGTTCTGACGTGCCTTCGCGGGCAAACGTTTCATCTGCGATCGAGCGCTACTCGCCGAACGGGCCGAATCGCGCGTTCACGTCGCGACGAGCTCGGGCGTGAGATCGGTGATCGACCGGGCACCAACGAGCGCCATCGTGCGCCGAACGTCGGCCGCGAGCAGGTCGAGCACGTGGTCGACGCCCCGCTCCCCCGCCGCGCCGAGCCCGTACAGGTACGCGCGGCCGGCCATGCACGCGTTCGCACCGAGCGCAACCGCCTTCACGATGTCGCTCCCGCGCCGGACGCCACCGTCACAGATGACCTGCAGCGCGTTGCCGACGGCATCGCGCACCGGTGCCACGAGGTCGATCGTCGCGGGCGCGCCATCGAGTTGGCGGCCGCCGTGGTTCGAGAGTGCGATCGCGTCGATCCCGAGTTGCGATGCGATGGCCGCGTCCTCGACGGTCTGCACACCTTTCACGACGATCGGCCCGCTCCAGATCGATCGCAGCCACTCCACGTCCGTCCACGACAGACTCGGGTCGAACTGCGAGTTGATGTAGTCGGCGAGCGTGACGGCGTCGGAGCCGTCGCCGACTTCCAGCCCGGTCACGTTCGCGAACTTGATCGGCTCCGCGCGGACGAACTGCCACGTCCATCCGGTGTGCACCGCACCGTCGAGAAGGGTGCGCAGCCCGATCTTGGGCGGCAGCGTGAACCCGCGTCGCACGTCACGCTCGCGCTTGCCGAAGACCGCGGTGTCGACGGTGAGCATCAACGCCTCGTAACCGGCGCCGGCCGCCCGGTCGACCATCTCCTTCACGACCCCCCGGTCCCGCCACACGTAGACCTGGAACCACTTCGACCCGGCGCTGACCGCGGCGACCTCCTCGATCGAACGCGTGCTCAGCGTCGAGAGCGTGTACGGGATGCCGGCACGCGCGGCTGCGCGCGCGACCGCCAGCTCGCCCTGCGGGTCGGCGATGCGGGTGAAGCCGGTGGGCGCGAGCACGAGCGGGATCGGGAGCCGGCGGCCGAGCAACGTCGTCGACGGATCGACCGCACTCACGTCGCGCAGGACACGCGGCCGGAAGCCGATCCGGGCATAGGCCGCCGAGTTCGCCGCCAGCGTGCGTTCGTCCTCGGCACCGCCGTCGATGTAGTCGAAGACGCCGCGCGGCAAGCGGCGGCGGGCGATGCGGCGCAGGTCGGCCACGTTCACGCCACGCGCGAGCCGGCGGGCCACCGGATCGCGCTCCACCGGGCCGAAGCGCAGCACCGAGCGCAGCGTCTCGATCATGCGCGCACGCTACGCCCCGATCGATCAGTCCGAATCGGCGGCGTCGCCGGCGCGGCCGTGCTTCCAGTAACCACGCACCGTCGCCCGGCCGCGCGGCAGCGCCCGCTCCTCGAAGAGATGGCCGCGGATGCGTTGCATCGACGCAGCTTCGCCCGCGACCCACACGCGTGTGCCCGCAACCAGCTCCGCCTCGCGCACGGCGGTGACCAGCGCGTCGCCGTGCGGAGCGCCGGACGGCAGTTCCCACCACGCAACGGTTGCGTGCGGGTGCGCGGGCAACGCGAAACGTGCATCGGGACTCGCCATCTCGATGTGCACCTGCAACCCAGCGGGTTCGGGCAGGGTTTCGAGCAACTGGCAGATCGCCGGAAGCGCGGTCTCGTCGCCCCCGAGCAGGAACGCGGGCGCATCGGCGGCGATGGTGTACCCGCGGCCGGGGCCGGAGATCGCGGCGCGGGTCCCCGCCGCCGCCCGCGCCGCCCAGGCCGACGCGATCCCACCGGGATGGACGACGACCTCGACGTCGAGCTCGAACGCGTCGGCGTCGATCCGGCGCGGCGTCAGCGTCCGGATCACGGGCCGCTCTCCGTCGGGGAGCAGGAACTCGTTGCCGTTCCACGCCGGGATCACCAGTTCATCGGAGTCCGGGGCCGGCAGCAGCAGGCGCACGCTCGCGGCCGGGAGCTCGACCGCGAAACCCTCGAGCTCGGGTCCGCCGAGCGTGACGCGCAGCAGGCGCGGCGTCACCGGCACCACGCGCTGCACTTCGACGCGCCGGAAGTGCGGCGGTTCGCGCCGCACCCGCAGCGCCGCAACCTTCTCTTCGGGAGTACTCACGGCCGCAGCATCGCACGGAACGGCCCCGACTTCGGTGGCCACACCTCACCGACCGCGAGCGTCTCGGCCGCGAGGATTTGCCATCAAAGTCGATTTCCCCGCGCTTGCCCAGATGTTCCGGACTCAGAAGCCATTTCTCCGCCGCTGGATCGACCAGCCAGACTTCCCGCGTGGACGGCTGTCGAACGTGTGAGCTCGTCGCGCGCCGCGACGCGGGCGGCGCACCGCCGTGGGACGCGATCCTGCGCACGAGCGCGTGGGACGTCGTGCACGCGTACGGCACCGCACTCGAAGGCTGGCTGGTGCTCGCGACGCGCCGGCACATCACCGCCGTCGCCGACATGGACGGCACGGAAGCCGGCGAGCTCGGCCCGCTCGTGCAACGCGTTTCCCGCGCGCTGCAGGAGGAGCTCGGCTGCACCAAGACGTACGTCGCCCAGTTCGCCGAGGATCCGCGGCATCCGCACGTGCACTTCCACGTCATCCCCCGTCGCGCCGATCAGCCGGCCGAATGGAAGGGACCGCGGATCTTCAGCCAGCTCGGTGTCGCGGAGGAGCTGTGCGTCCCCGAGTCACGCATGAACGAGATCGCACGCGCGGTCGCCGTTCGCCTCGCTACCCCCTGACCGAACGCGGCACTCAGGCGCTCAGCGCAACCGGACGACGTTCGCCGTGACCAACCGGGCCTGATCGGACACCAGCCACGCGATGACGTCTGCAACCTCGCCCGGATCCGCGACGTGGAAGTGCTCCGGACTCTCGGCGACGAACTCGTGCACCGCGGGCGTGATCCACCCCGTGTCGGTGACGGGCGGGTGCACGGCGTTCGCGGTGACGCCGAGCTCCGCGAGCTCGAGCGCGGCGGTCATCGTGTAGCTGACCAGCGCGGCCTTGGCCGCGCCGTAGGACGCTTCCTCGGGGAACCCGAGCGGGCCGCCCGACGTGAGGCTGACGATCCGGCCCCAACTCGCGCCGCGTGCGATGTGCCGGCGCGCGAACTCGGCGATGAGCAGCGCCCCGCCGCGCGCGTCGACCGCGAACTGCTGGTCGATCGCCTCGGGCGCGACTCGCCGGCTCGCGCGCCCGAGGCGATCCACCGGCTTCGGGCGGAACGAGTCCGCAATCCAACCCGTCGCGTTGTTGACGAGGATGTCGACGGGTCCGAGCGCAGTCTCAGCGCCGTCGAAGAGGTCCGGTATCCGCTCGGCCTCGGCGAGATCGGCTTCGAGCGCGACGACGACCCCACCCGCGCCCGCGATCTCGTCCACCAGCGCGCTCGCATCCTGGCGACGCGCCGCTCGATAGGCCTCCGGGGTCCCGACGTCTCGCGCATCCTCGACGCGCAGGTAGCTCACACAGACACGCGCACCGCGCGCCGCGAGCACGCGCGCGGTCGCGGCGCCGATGCCGTGATTCGCACCGGTGACCAACGCAACGCGGCCATGGAGACCGTCGAGAGCTGAGATGGACATGCAGAACCTCCGGAAGTGTCGAGCGACGACCTCAGACGGAAGTTCAGATGCCGGCCACGAACGTCGACTTTAGCGATCCGCGGCGCGCTGCAGCGTCAAGGCCTGGAAGTGCGTGCCCGGCTCACCACCGACCTCGACCGCGTGGAAGTCGACGACATCGAAGCGCTCGGACGCGATCGCGAGCATCGAGTCGTCGGAGACGTACGAGAAGAAGCGCTTCGGCTCGTACGTGTCGTCGGCGAACGTGGACTCCCGGTCGATGCCGCCGTACTGACCCCAGAAGAACCAGCCGCCGGGTTCGAGCGTCGCCGCCACTGATCGCAGCGCGGCGGACAGATCTGTACGCGGCACGTGCAGCAGACAGTTCATCGCGAAGACGGCGTCGAACGACCACCCGCGGTCGACGGAGAGGAAGTCGGCCGGCTCCGATACGAGGCCCTTGGCGCGGCAGGCCTCGACCATGGCCGGTGACGCGTCGGTACAAACCACATCGAGGCCGGCATCCGCGAAGAACTTGCCGTGATGACCTGTGCCCGCGCCGATCTCGAGCAGCCGGGTCGCGCCGGCCGCCTCGAGCCGGGCGAGGAACGCGAGCCGTTCTTCGTGCTTCCACGTCTCGACGGGATGCCGCTCGCGCACGTCGACCTTCGCGTCGTACGCTCGCTGCAACCGCGCGAGCACCGATTCGTACGTCTCGCTCACCCGCACAGTCTCCCCCGTCCCGCCCCTCCGGTTCCCGGCGAAACCACCGATGATTTCTTCTCGGGTCGGGAGTCGAAGGACTGACTGCGAACGAACCAACAAAGGAGTCCCCCGTGCCTCAGCGTGATTCCGCCCCCATCGGCGCCCCGTGCTGGATCGACCTGTTCACGACCGACCCCGACAGGAGCCGCGCGTTCTACGGCGAGCTCTTCGGCTGGGAATCCGAGTCGGCCGGACCCGAGTACGGCGGCTACATCAACTTCACCAAAGACGGCGTCCCGGTCGCCGGCGCGATGCAGAACGACGGCGCCAACGGAACGCCCGACCTCTGGTCGATCTATCTCGCGACCGAAGACGCGGAGGCGACCGCTGACGCCGCCGTGAAGCACGGCGGCCAGATCATGGTGTCACCGATGGCAGTCGGTGAGCTGGGCACGATGGCAGTCGTGATCGACGCGGGCGGCGCCGCGATCGGCCTATGGCAGCCCGGCCTGCACAAGGGCTTCGGCGTCGTGGACGAGCCGAACACGCCGGGGTGGTTCGAGCTGCACACGCGCGACTACGACGCCGCCGTGCAGTTCTACAAGGACGTCTTCGACTGGGACGCGCGCGCGGTGAGCGACACACCCGAGTTCCGCTACACGACGCTCAACGAGGGCGACGAGCAACTGGCGGGCGTGATGGACGCCAGTGGCTTCCTTCCGGAGGGTGTTCCGGCGCATTGGTCGGTGTACTTCCGCGTCGACGCCACCGACGCCGCGTTGAAGCAAGCGGTCGATCTGGGCGCGACGATCATCGTGCCCGCCGAGGACACGCCGTACGGGCGCTTGGCGACCGCCGCGGACCCGACCGGCGCGGTGTTCAAGCTCGTCGGCAACAGCTGAGCCGGCCGACGCACGACCGGAGGGGCGCGTCGCATTGCGACGGCGCGCCCCTCTCACCCGTCGGCTGCGAACGGGTCCGGGACTCCGATCGGGTTCGGGTAGGGGACGTCTCCCGAAGCCGCGATCGCCCGCGGAGCGCGGCGAAGGTGTCCACCACGACGTCGGGCTCGGAGATTCGACCGACGAGCACCGCGCCGAGCCGATCCGTGTCGGCCTCGACGGTCGCGGCGCAGGTCGTGACCCGCGGGCGTCGTGTGCCCATCCGCGAGCAGCCCACGCGCTTCGAGCCGGCGCGTCGCCTCCTCCCAGTCCGTCTCGGACCAGCCGCGGTAGGGCTGGATCGACTCGATCGGCAACGTTTCGTCGGCGATGCGCAGCACGTGCGCCTCGCACGCGTCCAACCCCGCGACCGTGAGCGTGTGGACATGCCCGTCGCCTCGGTGTTCGCGCACGAGCGTCGCGGCGTGCCAGAGCGCGAGGTGTCGGTCTTCGGGCCAGTCGATTGCGACGTTCGCCGCATAGAGCGGGCGACCGGCCACGGGAGTGTGCGCGATTGCCTCACGCAGTTGCGCGATCGCGTCGACACTCGATGCCGGCAGATCCGAGCCGACGATCCGGCGTAGGGCGGCATCGATCCCCGCGCCGCGCGCGGTGAGCGCATCCTGCGGGCTCACGATCGACCACACCGAAGGAATCGCACGACTGACGAACGCCGGATGGAACCCGAAGAAGGTCGCGGTCACCACATTGGGCCCGACCGGGCCGAGCGGCGCGGCGCGGCCCGCGAAGTAGCCGCGCCAGAACCCCCGCAGCCCGACCGCCTCGAACGTGTGGTGACTCTCCGGCGCGAAGTACGTCAGCGTGTGCAGCGGTTCCGACACGATCCATAGGCGGCGCGCGACGTTGCTCACGTGCTGCTCACAGCGCGCTCACGCGCGCAGGGAGAATCGGGGCTCGACCCGACCCCGCGCGTCGAGGCCGTCGATGACGAGCAGCGCGCCGTCGAGACTGTCCTCGCTGTCACCGGGTCCGGCGGCGATGCTCACGACGAACAGCCGATCGAGGCGATCGCCACCGAACGTCACATCCGTCGGGTTGGTCACCGGCACGGACACGGTGCGATCGAGCCCGCGCGTCGTGAAGCGCGCAAGCTGCCCGCCCCCGACGAGCGCGCACCAGAGGCCGCCGTCGGCGTCGAGCGTCGAACCGTCGGGAAGTCCGTCCAGCGCGCTCGGTGTCCCCGAACGTCGACCGCGGTCCGACCGCACCGGTGTCGGGCTCGTACGGGTACGAGTAGTAGTCCGCGGCGGTGTCACCGATGACGAGCGTCATCACGTCGTCGAGCACACCGACCGCGGGGCCGTTCGTGTTGCTGATGTCCTCGTCGATGACGCGCCACCCGTCGACGCTCGAGTACCACCAAGCGGATCCCTCCTCCGGCCCCATGTTCAGCTTTCCGGTGATGAGGTTGCCGCCGAGATCCGCGCACGCATCGTTGCACCGGCCGCCGATCACCTCGGGATATTCGGCGAGCAGCCGCGTCGTGCCGCGATCGGGATCAATGACGTGCAACCCGTCGTGCAGGACGCCGACGAGCAGGCCGTCATCGGTCGGCACGATCCCGGCCGGCATCGACGGCGGGCGGAGCGTGTGGAGCTCGTCGTCCTCGTCATCGAGCCAGTGCAACGTCTGCGCGGCGCAGTCGACGAAGTACAACCGTCGTCGTTGCTCGTCCCACACGAGGCTCTCGCCCCACCCCAACGTGAAGTTGCCGACGCGGCTGATCTCCATCGCGCCATTCTTCTTCACTTCCGTGGGCGTCAGCGCCTTCGTCGGGCGCAGCGGCGCTCGTCGCGACTCAGTCCGGCCCGTCGTCGTTCAGCCGTCGTCGTTCAGCCGTCGTCGTTCAGCCGTCGTCGTTCAGCCGTCGTCGTTCAGCCGTCGTCGTTCAGCCGTCGTCGTTCAGCCGTCGTCGTTCAGCCGTCGTCGTTCAGGATGTGCCCGATGCCCAGGCCGTAGAACCCACCCGGCCGCGCGTTGACGTGGTTCGAGGTCACGACGACGAGCAGCTCGTCGGGTTCGACGGCTTCGTCGCCGAACACCGTGACGGGAATCGACTTGGTGGTCTCACCGGGCAGGAACGTGAGGGTGCCCGAACCCGGCGCGAAGTCCTGCCCACCGATCGACTCGCTGTCAACGGTCGCCCAGTCGACCGTGACCGTTCGGCCCGACGCGGCCGAGAGCGACACGGGAATCGCAAGGACTGACGACCCTTCGTCCCCTTCGATGATGCTCGCCGATCCCGGCACGACCGTGGGTGTCGAATCGTCGTCCTGGATGATGCCGAAGCCGAGACCCCAGAAGCCGCCGATCGTTGCGTTGGTCGGGTTCGAAAGCCCGAACAACACCGCTTCGTCGGATTCGTCGAGCGCGTCACCCTTGACGACGACGTCAGCGAACTCACGCGTCGCTCCCTTTGGGAAGACGAGTGTGCCCGACGCCGGCACGTAATCACCCGCTGCCGCCGAGGCAAACGCCGGGTTCCCGGGAACGTCGGACGTCCGCCAGTGCACGGTGACCTCGGAGGCATACGGATGCGAGAGGTCGACCGAGACATGCATGACCCGCTGCGTGCCCGCTGCGCCTTCGACCACTGTCGGAGTCGTCGGCGTGACCGCGACCGATGGCGGCCGGAGGATCGCCGCGGCCGGCGGTAGCGCGAGCACTTGCCACGTGCTACCGGTGTCGGTGGACCTGACGACGTGCGTTTGCGCGAATCCGAAGATCGTGTGGTCGAGCGCGTACGACGGCGAGAACTGGATGGGCTCCGACGAAGGATTGTCGAAGTCGGCGATCAGCAGGTTGTTGTCGATGAGCGACGCGCCGGTTTCCACGAAGGTGGTGCCGCCATCGGTCGATCGGAACAACCCCTTCCCGAGCACGCTCACGAGCAACGTGCGGTCGGTCGCGTACTCCGGCGACACCCCGAGGGCTTCGACGTGGGTCGAGGAGGACAACGGCGACGCCGCGAGCTTCGTCCAAACCTGGCCTCCGTCGCGCGTCACGAAGAGACCGCCCTCGGTCCCGGCGAACACGGTGCCGTCGTTCTCGTAGTTCGGCGAGATCGCAAGGAGCGCGATGCTCCTCGGACCCGTTGCCTGCCAGTTCGCACCACCGTCAACGCTCTTGAACACGCCGTTCGTCGCGCCGGCATAGAGAACCGGGTTGGCGGCGAACGCCGGGTCGAGGGCGAGGGTACGGATGCGTCCACCGAGGTGCGCGACAAGCGACCATGTGTTGGCGTCGCCTGCAGATTTCGATCGGTACACCTCGCCGGCCCGGGTGCCGACGTAGACCGTCCGGTCCGTCGCATACGCCGGCGACACCGCGATGACGAACTGTCGCAACGTTCCGGGTGCAGCCGATCCCACCGGAATCGTGGTCCACGACGCGCCGCGGTCAACCGACTTCAGCACGCTGTACCAGGTCGCCGAGAAGATCGTTCCGTCGTTCGCGAAGTTCGGCGAGAACTGCACATCATGCAGACGTTCGATCGGTGCGAACTTGGTACCTCCCGTTCCCAAGCCGACGTCACGTGCCGTCCATGACACTCCACGGTCGCTCGAGATGTATGCGCCTTTGACATACGTCGTCGCGATCACCGTGGCGTCCTCGGCGTAGTTCGGTGAGACGGCGAGCCCGACGATGTAGTCGGTCAGCGTCTGGAGCTCGCGCCAGTGGGTGCCCTTGTCGTCGGATCGGAACAACCCATCGAAGCCGCCGAGATACACAGCTTCCTGGCCGTTCGCAGCGGCCGCGACGGCGATGCTGCCGAATTGCGGCGCGTTCTCCGTCGTCGCCTGCGAATCGGTCGTCAGCCCCGCACTCCGCTTGGTGAACGTCGTGCCACCATTGCCCGACCAGTACACGCCCTGCTCCCAGGTGGATACCCACACCGTCGTGTCGGTCGGATAGCCGACGGAGACCCCGATCGCGGTGAGCGGTTCGGCCGGCAGACCACTTCCGACCGCCGCGAACGACGTCCCGCGATTGGTGGATCGCAGGAGTCGGCCGCTCGTGGTGCCTGCCCACACGGTGGCGCCGGAGGTCGGAAAACGCGTCGCGGCGAGCGCGGTGATCGGGTCGCCACTTGTCGTGCCGCCGGACCGGACCCAGGTGCTGCCGTCGTTGTCGGACACGAAGATCTCACCACTGTCGTCGCCGACGACGATCCGACCGCTCGAGTCGGGGAACACCAGCGCCCTCACCCTCCCGAACGAGCCCACTGCGGACCACGTCTGCCCCGCGTTGGCCGTGCGAAACAACCCGGCGGAGACACCCGCGGCGAAGACGACATCCGGCGCGGTGGGTGAGACGGCGACCTGCGCGATGTCCTTCATCGCGGCCGGCGTCGCCGTCGGCGACCACGACACGCCTTGGTCGGCCGAGCGGTAGACGCCGCCGCCGAGATTCGACATGTACATGATGCGCTTGTCCGAGGGTGCCGCGGCGAGCCACACCGGCGTGTGACGATCGACCCCGTTGACGATCTCGGACCAGACCGCGCCCCCGTTCGTCGACCGCAACACGCGGTTTCTCGAGATCGCGAACAGCGTCCCGTCGGACTTGTAATCGGGCGAGGCAATGACCTGCGTGATGACGTCGTGTGGAACGTGAGCCGACGCGGGGCGCGGCGCGAGCAACACAGGTGCGGCCACGAACACCAGCACTGTGACGACCCGCGTGGCAGACCCGAACACGCTCACACAAACCTCGCCCAACCCACGACGGCCGTGGCCTTGGTCTCACCCTTCGCCGCAACCGGTTCGATCGGTAGAGCCGTTCGACCCTTGGTCACGACAGTGCCCGAGTCGCCGAGTCAGCCCCGACGCCCGACCGGCTCGCCATCCCCTCGCGTACGCTGGAGCCGCACATCCGGGGAGTGGCGCAGTGGTAGCGCACCAGCTTTGGGAGCTGGCGGTCGGGGGTTCAAATCCCCCCTCCCCGACTCGGATCGTTGCGGGCCGGCGCGGGCGACTCGCCGTCGACCGAGCGGTAGCGTGCGGCCGTGCCGAGCGTCACTGCGCCCGACGGTGCGACGATTTCGTACGAGGCCACGGGCGCGGGTCCGGTCGTCGTGCTGGTGCACGGCATCACCGAGTCGCACCACACGTGGGATCCGCTCATCAGCGAGCTCGCGCTCGACTTCCGGGTCGTCGCCGTGGATCTGCGTGGCCACGGTGCATCCGAGCGCCAGCGCGCCGTACGACGCGTTGACGATGGCAGCCGACCTCCAGGCGGTGGTCGAGGCTGTCGGCGCGCCGTCGCCGCTCATGATCGGGCACTCGCTCGGCGGCGCCGTGGTCAGCATCTACGCGAGCGCGTACGGACCGCGCGGCGTGATCAACATCGATCAGGCGCTGAGCCTCACCGGGTTCAAGGCCGTGCTCACCGAGTTCGAACCGATGCTGCGTGGCGACGACACGAGCTTCCACGCGGTGGTCGACGGCATGTTCGAGGGTCTGTACGGTCCGCTTTCGAACGAGGAGCGGTCGCGCATCGCGGAGTTCGCGTCACCCGAGCAGGAAGTCGTGCTCGGGGTGTGGGACGTGATCCTCGAGAACGACATCGCCGCGCTCGACGAGCTCGTCGACAACACCGCGCTCGGCATCACGGTGCCGTACCTCGCGCTGCACGGGTCGGATCCCGGCGCCGAGTACCGCGAGTGGCTCGCGAAGACGATCCCGACGTCGACGTTCGAGCTCTGGGACGGCGACGGGCACTTCCCTCACCTCGTCGAACCGCACCGCTTCCTCGAACGGGTGCACGACTTCGAGCACGACCTCTGAGCGCGGCGTGAAGATCCTCGTCACGAGCACACCGGGGCTCGGGCACGTCATCCCGCTCGTGCCACTCGCACAGGCATTCGCGCGGCAAGGGCACGAGGTGCGCTGGGCGACCGGCGCCGACGCGGGGCCGACGATCGAAGCGGCGGGTGTGCCGTTCACCGCCGCCGGCCTGACGGGCGTGGAGCGGCACACGGCCTACCGCACCCGCTATCCCGAGTGGGCTGATCTGCAACCACAGGAACTGCCGGCACACATGTTCCCTCGTCTGTTCGGCGAGATCAGCCTGCCGGCCACGCTCGAGGCAGTGCTGCCGATCGCGCGCGCGTGGTCGCCCGATCTGCTCGTCCACGAAGTCGGCGAGTTCGCGGCGCCGATCATGGCGAGCGCCGTCGGCGTGCCGCACGTGACGCAAGGATTCGGCGCCCGGCTCCGCGCGGAGCGACTGACGGCCATCGACGCCGTCGTCGGGCCGTACTGGCGCGAGTGTGGGTTGGAACCGCGCCCCCAGTGCGGGAGCTATGACCACCTCTACCTCGACATCTATCCCCCGTCACTCGACCCCGGCTTCTCCTCCGAGATCGACGCGTGCCAGCCGCTGCGCCCGGTCACGATCGACGAGTCGGGAGGCGACGAGCTGTCAGAGTGGCTGGCGCGGGACGATGGTCGTCCGCTCGTGTACCTGACGTTCGGCACGGTGTTCAACGTCACCGAAGGCGCGTTCGGTGCCGCGGTCGAAGCGTTGCGCGCACTCGACGTCCGCGCGCTGATCACGGTCGGTCCGGGTGGCGACATCGGCGCGTTCGGCGCGCTGCCGGAACGGATCGCCGTCGCGAAGTACGTGCCTCAGCACGTGACGCTCGCGCACGCCGATGTGGTCGTCTCCCACGGCGGATCGGGGACGTTCCTCGCCACGCTCGGGCGCGGGATCCCCCAGCTCTGCCTGCCCCAGGCCGCCGACCAGTTCAACAACGCGACCGCGGGCGCGACGTCGGGCGCGGCGATCGAGCTGGCGCCGCAGGACGCCGATCCGGATCGGGTCACGGCTGCGATCGAGGCGTTGCTGCGCGACTCCACCTATGTCGAGAGTGCGCGACGCGTCGCGGCCGACATCGCCGCGATGCCGTCACCCGACGAGGTCGCGGCGATGATCGCGGGCCGATTCGGAACCGACGAACACCACTAGGAGACGCGACGCATGCTCGCCGCCATGGCCGCGAAGTTCGATGCCGACCACCCGCTGCACGGCCTCGTCGTCGGTGAGCACCCGGACCCGGCGCCACCGGACGGGTGGGTCCGGATTGCGGTCGCGCGCGGCGGCGTTGAACCAGCACGACATCTGGACGCTGCGCGGTGTCGGGATCAAGGAAGAGCAGCTGCCGATGGTGCTCGGTTGCGACGCGGCCGGCGTCGATCCCGACGGCAACGAGGTGATCGTCCACGCGGTGTTGTCGAGCGATGACTGGCGCGGCGACGAGACGCTCGACCCGAAACGGTCGCTGCTCTCGGAGATCCATGACGGGACCTGCGCCGAGTACGTCGTCGTGCCGCGGCGCAACCTCGTCCCGAAGCCCGCGTCGCTCTCGTTCGAAGCGGCCGCATGCCTGCCCACCGCGTGGCTCACGGCCTACCGGATGCTGTTCACCAACTCGGGTGCGGCGCCGGGGAGCACGGTGCTCGTACAGGGTGCGGGTGGTGGCGTCGCGACCGCGCTCATCGCGCTGGGCGCCGCGGCCGGCTACCGCGTGTGGGTCACGAGCCGCCGCGAAGACAAGCGGGAGCGCGCGGTGGAGCTCGGCGCCGACGCCGCGTTCGAGACCGGCGCGCGCCTTCCCGAGCGCGTCGACGCGGTCATGGAGACGGTCGGCGCGCCGACGTGGAACCACTCGCTGAAGGCGTTGCGCCCGGGCGGCGTCCTCGTCGTCGCGGGCGCGACCGCGGGCGCGGAACCGACCGAGGACCTGCGCCGCATCTTCTTCCTGCAGCTGCGCGTCATCGGTTCGACGATGGGCACGCGCGACGAGCTCGTCCGGCTTGCGCAGTTGTGCGAGACCACGCGTGTCCGGCCGGTGATCGATGCGACCTATCCGCTGACCGACGCACGCGCCGCGCTCGAGCAGCTCGAGCACGGCGACGTGTTCGGGAAGATCGTCCTGACGATCTGAACGCCGCAGCCGACGATCTGAATGCGCCCGTCAGTCGCTGGTGCGGGCGCGGTACCTGCGCACGGAGGCGCGCACCGCAACGAGCAGGATCAGGCCGCAGTACAAGAACGCGGCCGCCACCGGATGGTCGATCGGCCAGCCGTGCTTGGTGACCGGCGTCGTCGGATTGCCGAACAGCTCCCGCGTCGCCGCGACCATGGCGCTCACGGGGTTCCAGGTCGCGAACCACTGCAGCACCGTGGGCAGCGTGTTGATCGGGACGAACGCGTTGCTGATGAACGTCAGGGGGAACACGAGCGTGAAGCCGATGCCCATGACCGCGTCGGCCGAACGCACCCGCAACCCGATGTACGTTCCGATCCAGATCATCGCGGAGGCGAACGTGAGCAGCAGGACGAGTGCGGTCGCCACGTGGACGAAGTCGCTGTGCACACGCCAGCCGACGATCGCACCCGCGGTGAGCAAGATGACGATCGACAGCACCATGCCCGCCAGCTCGGCGAGGTAGTGGCCGACGAGATACGCCATCCGCGTCGCCGGGAGCGAGCGGAACCGGTCGATGACCCCTTCGCTGAGATCGGTCGTGATCGCGGTCGCGGGCCCGGTGAGGCCGAACGCCAGCGACTGCACGAGGATCCCGCCGATGATGTATTCGCGGTAGTTCCCGCCCTGCACGGCGATCGCGCCACCGAACACGTACGCGAACAGCAACACGAACATGAGCGGCTGCAGCGTGACGTCCAGCAGCTTCTCGGGGATCTGCCGGATGTGTTCCAGGTTGCGGCGGGCGAACACGAACGCGTCGCTCCAGAACGTCGCGACCTGGCTCCGCTCCACCCGTGTGATCTCGGCCGGCACCGCGGCCGCGGCGATGGTCGGCGCGGTGGATGTCGTCGTCATGCGGGTACCTCTTCGATCACGCGCTTCGCGCCGGTGAGAGTGAGGAAGACGTCGTCGAGCGTCGCTCGACGCGTGTTGAGGTCGATGGCGTCGATGCCGGCGGCGTCGAGCGCGCGCATCACTTCCATCAACCGGGTGCCCTCCACCACAGAGATCGTGGCGATGAGGCGGTCATCGTCGAAGGACGTCGCGTTCGACGCGAACTGACGGGTCGCGTCGCCGACCGCGTGCATGTCGGCCAGTGACCGGACCGACACGTCGATGCGATCCGTGCCGATGCTCGACTTCAGCTCGTCGGGGCTGCCGTGCGCGACGGTGCGCCCGTGATCGAGGACGATGATCTCGTCGGCGAGTTGGTCGGCTTCTTCGAGGTATTGCGTCGTGAGCACGACCGTGGTGCCGTTGCGGACGAGTCCACGCAACATCTCCCACAGGTCACCGCGACTGCGCGGGTCGAGCCCGGTGGTCGGTTCGTCGAGGAAGAGCACGCGGGGGGCAGCCACGAGGCTCGCGGCGAGGTCGAGCCGGCGCCGCATGCCGCCGGAGAACGCCTTCACCAAGCGCGAACCCGCGTCGGTGAGCTCGAAGCGTTCGAGCAACTCGTCGGCGCGACGCTCCGCGTCTTTCTTCGACAAATGCTGGAGCCGTCCCACCATGACGAGGTTCTTCCGCGCGCTGAGCAGCCCGTCGACGCTCGCCTGTTGCTCGGCGACGCCGATGCGTTGCCGGACCGCCTCCGCGCCTTCGACGACGTCGTAGCCGGCGACACGCGCGGAGCCTTCGCTTGGCGCCGAGAGCGTGGTGAGGATGCGGATCGCGGTGGTCTTGCCCGCGCCGTTGTGGCCGAGGAGGCCCAGTACGGTGCCCGGAGCGACGTCGAGCGTGAGGTCCCGCAGCGCCCACAGGTCGCCGAACTGCTTGCCGAGCCCGGCCGCGGTGACGCCGGCACCCCGGGGCCCGTCGGCCCCGTCCGTGACCGCCCGCGGCGGGATCGCCGTATTCTTCGTATGGCGTACGTTGTCGTAGTACATAGTACGAGCAAACTAGCGGTACACTGTACGGATGGCAAGTGACAGTCGTCACCGCGGGGGCGGCGGCAAGCGGGGCCAGGACGCGAACGACCCCCTCGACCGGGTCGCGGCGATCTCCGAGCGCATCACGAAGAAGGCGGCCAAGCTCGAGCGCGTCGCCGAACGGCACCAGCAGGCCGCGGCCAAGCTGGCCCAGAAAGCGGAAGTGTTCGAACGAACCTCGGAACAGCTCGCCGCGCTCGACGTGTGGATGCGCAAAGCACCGGCGACGCGCCAACCCCGCTTCACGCGAAGAGATCGCCGATGCCGCGATCCGGATCGCGGACGCGGAAGGGTTCGGCGCGGTTTCGATGCGACGCATCGCGACCGAGCTCGAGTCGGGGACGATGACCCTCTATCACTACGTGCGCACGAAGGATGAGCTGCTCTCGCTCGTCGTCGACGCGGTGATGGGTGAGATCGTGGTCACCGACACCGAAGGTTTCGCGACGGATTGGCGCGCCGCGATGCAGACCATCGCCGAGCGCAGCCGCGCCGCGCTGTTGCGCCACCCATGGATCCTCGACATCACCGACGACCCGCCCGTGGGTCCGAACAGCGTGCGTCACTTCGACCAATCGCTCGAGGCGGTTGCTTCATTGCCGATCACACTCGACGAGAAGCTCGACATCGTGGGCTCGGTCGATGCCTTCGTGTTCGGCTTCTGCCTGCACGAACGCAACACGCTGCAGAACGAGGGCCACCCGTTCGACAACAACATGATCGGCTACACGACCGAACTCATCGCGACCGGCGACTATCCGCAACTGGCCGCGCTGACCGACGAATACGGCGTCAAAGAAACGTGGGCGCAGCTCGACCGCCACTTCCGCGATCCACACCGCTTCGAACGCGGGCTTACCCGCCTCCTCGACGGCTTCGAGGCCGCGCTCAACGACGCGACCTGAAGATGCTCCGACTACGAGCAGGAAGACGATCCCGACGATCTGACCGCCCATGACGATGCGATTGACGTCGACCGCCGGCTGCCAGCGCACGTCATCGCCCTTGATCACGTAGACGCCTGCGGGCTTGGCGACCAGCCCGTACCCGGCGCCTTCGCCGCGGCGATCCTCCCCTTCGTCACCGGAGCCACCGCCACCCCCACCTGCGACGGTCGCGACCGGGACGATCGTGACGCCATCGTGCTCGTACGGATCGCCGAACACCCGCTTCACCGTGAGCGTGTCTCGTACTTGATCCAACAGATCGGCTGGCTTCATCGAGACCCTCCTCGTTGCGCACCCAGACCACAGGTCTTCCCGATGATCGCGCCGGCGAACCGGTAACTTCGGGGGCTGCACCGCGGGTGTAGCTCAATGGCAGAGCTCCAGCCTTCCAAGCTGGCTATGCGAGTTCGATCCTCGTCACCCGCTCCACCGAATTCAGGCCGTTTTCGCAGGTCAGCGTGCCGATCTGGGCCCGTTCACGATGCTCGTTGCATCTCGTGATGTTGCCGGCGTCTCTGCGCGTTCCTTCAGGCGTTTGCGGTACCAGAGGACGTCGGTCCCCGATGGGAAGTTCTCGACGCGACCCACGAGTTCGTAGCCGTTGCGCTCATAGAGCGCGCGCGCCTGAAAGTCGTAGGTGAAGTGGACCGTCTGCGAGCAGTTCGCGTGCTATCGCCTCCGCTTCGGCGGCGGCGATGAGCCGAGTTGCCAGGCCGCGACCCCGGAAACTCGGTTGTACCCAGAGGCTGAACGTGCCGACGTCGAAATGTCCGAGGCGTTCTCCCGCCTGCGGAACTACGCCCGGATACATAACCCTCCACCTGACGGACGTCGCCCAAGCCGCGATAGACGGCACCCTCGATTCGCAGGCGTGGGCCACGCCAGCGCCGTCGTCCTGACCCGTCCCGCGCTCACACATCGTCAGTGACTGCCTGCTGCACGCTCGACGATGAGGCCGATGGTTACGCCGGGCGCGAGGAATGCAGCGCGTTGACCCGCGGCCTCTTCACGGCCTGAGACGTCGAAAGCCGAGAGTTTGGCCAGGTCATACGGCTGTGATACCGAGCCTTCCAAGCTGGCTATGCGAGTTCGATCCTCGTCACCCGCTCCACCCAATTCAGGTCGTTTCCGCTCGGCGCAGGGTCCGTCGACAACGGCTCGCGCGGATCGGCGCGATCCGACCAACAGCCAAGTGGTTCCATCGGGTCGGAAGGGAGTTCGCCACTTGTGCGTCAGCGATGTCGACCACCCCATCAACTACACCCGGCGAGCCACGGTCCGGTGTGCCGATCACGACGGCCTGACGCGCGGCAGATCAAGTCACGTTCAGAGAGAACTGCGTCGTCGCGCCTGACAGGGTGCCGGCGCCGGTACCCAAGTTGTAGACGATGACGGTGCGTTCGCCGACGGTCGCGTTCGCCGCGACGGAGATCGTGAACTTGACTTGCGTCTCGCTCACTCGGCTCGTGTTCGTGACGGTGATGCCGTCACCGATGAAGTGCCCGGCGACGCCGGGGAGGAAGTACGTACCGTTGACCGTGATCGTCACGCTGGTGCCCCGGCCCGCGGTAGTGGGCGACGCGTTCGCGACCGTCGGAATCGGGTTTGCGCGCACATACGTGTCGTAGTTCTCGGTGTCGGGCGTGACCAGTTGCTGGACGTTGGAGGCGAAGGCGATGTAGCGGCCGTCGCCGGAGACTTGCGGGCACACCGAGTTCCCGGAAGCGTGTTGGGTGCCGTTCTGGTCGGTGTCGACGAGCGTCGTGGTGTTCTTCTGCGTGTCTCGTACGAACACGGTCTCCAAACTTCCATTCGCATCATTCGCGAGGAGATTTGTGGCCGTCGTCATGAACGCTACGTAGCGCCCATCATCGGAGATGCCCGCCGGACAACGCGTCGCCGCCGACGTCACCGATAGCTGTCCGTTGAGCAATGCACCGGAGCTGGTGAGCGTCACCCGGACCGTCTCCTTGGAGCCGAGCACGCGTTCGAATGCGTCCCGAAATCCGTTGGGGTCACTGCCGACGATGTTCGTGGCCGCGGAGAAGAAGACGACTCGCGTGCCGTCGCCCGAGATCGCGGGGTCGCTCGCATGATCGTTCGGTTGGACACCTGCGGACGAAAGGCTCGCGCGCTGAACGGTTGCCGCGCTCGATGTTGCGTACGTAGACGTCGGTCAAGCCGACGTCGCCGGCCACCAATGCGCTCCCGGACTCGAACGCGATGACATTGCCGTCGCGGCGACATCGATGGGTTCGTGCCATCCGTGAATCCGTTGCCCTTGCTCACGAGGACCACCGCGCCTGAGTTCATGTCCTTCCGATACACCGACATGTTTCCCGGGACGTCGTCGGTGGTCACCTGCGCTTGTGTCACGAACGTCACGTACCGGCCGTTACCCGACATCGACGGCCTCGTCCCGCCCGTCGCACCGGAGGTGATCTGGTTGCCGTCGACGTCGAGGTCAACACGCACCGTGGTGCCGTTGGTGGTATCGCGCCGGAAGACGTCGATCACGTTGTTCGTGTCGCCGAGGACGAGGTTGCTCGCACCAGAGGCGAACGCCACGTACCGACCGTCATCCGAGATCGCCGGCTCACCGATGGTCGCACCGTTGGGTGCGAATCCAGGCCCGTTCGTCGGGACGCTGACCGGTGTCGTCGTGTTCGTCTGCATGTCCCGCTTGAACACGTTCCCCCCGGACAGCGGCGCCACCATTCCGAGGTTTGCCGCCCTCGACTGGAACGCGATGAAGCGACCGTCCTTCGAGATGGCGGGCGCGACAGCGATGACGTCGTTGTCGCCCTGCACGCCAGCCGAGTTGACATCGACGCGTGCCGTGAAGATGCAGCCGCTGGCACCGAGCGCGAGCATTGCGCACGCCGCGACCACACGTGTCGATCCGAGCATTCTCACCGCGACCCCGCTTCGCTGCTCGTTGCACGTCGCGCGTTGGTGCACGACCGCGCGGGGACCTTACAACGACCAGGCGCCACCGCGCGATGACGCCGACGGCCTTGCGGGTCTCGGTTTGCGGTAGACCAGAGGGCACGACGACGAGGAGCTCGTGATGCCAGCAACGGGAAGCGCGGAATGGAAGGGTGACCTGCCGACGGGAGCAGGAACGTTCACTGCGGGCGACACCATCAGCGGGGGATACACGCAAAAGTCCCGCTTTGAGGACGGACCGGGCTCGAACCCGGAGCAGCTGATCGCCGCCGCTCACGCAGCCTGCTTGTCGATGGCGCTCTCGAACATGCTCGCGAAGGCCGGCACCCCGCCTGACTCGGTGCGCACCGAGGCCACGGTCACGCTGCGACCAGTAGACGGCACACCGACGATCACCAAGATCGCCCTGGTCACCATCGCGCGAGTACCCGGCATCGGCGAGGCTGCGTTCATCGAGCACGCCAACGCAGCCAAGAACGGCTGCCCGGTGAGTCGAGCGCTCGCGAGCGTGCCCGTGATCACCTTCGAAGCATCGCTCACGACCTGAGCAACGGCTCGGGGACTCGTTCGTCGTCCAGCTGAGCGCGCTGGGTAAACACTTCGTGCAACAGCGCGGGCAAGTCCTCAGCGAGGCCTGGCCGTCTGCGTATACGCCAGTTGTCGTCGACGTCTGCCGAGGCGACTTCCGACGCTGCTCGTCGCCGATCCCTTAGATCGTCGAGGGACTTCGTACGCGGGCCTGTTCGCGGCCTGAGCCGGCGGAATCGAAGCGTTCGTGCTTGTCACAGCGTTGCGACACGTAGCCTTCCAAGCTGGCTATGCGAGTTCGATCCTCGTCACCCGCTCCACCGAATTGGTCGTTTCCGCAGGTCAGAGGGCAGATCTGATAGTGGTCAGGTAGCGCAATCCCTCCTCGGGCCCAGCCCCGTAGCCCTCGAGCCCTTGCTTTTCACGAACTCGAGCCGAGCGTGGCACTCGTCTATGACGTCAGCCCAGGTTTTCACCTATACCCGAAACGGGCGCTCCGCGTCGTCGTAGATCAGCCCTCGCTCGCGGTCGCGTTGTTCTTCAACGCGTCGACGGACGCTGTCGTGGACGCGTTCGACACGACCCAGAACTCCGAGCGCGTGCGATCTAGCGTGCCAATCCGTTCACGCTCCCCGTCGGGTTCCTACCGGTGACGAACGTCTGGATCCCGGTCGACCTGTGCGGCGCGTCGAAAGGTCGGCTGTGCGCGTCGCCTCGCACTTCATGCACCGGGAAGCGACTCACGCACGTCGAGATCCAGCGTGTTCGACACGTATGGAGACGCGCGCCACTGGATCGTGTGGTGTCCAGGAACTTCGAAGCGGTAATGAGCTATCTCGTAGTTGGTGTCGATACCGGGTCCGGCGAGGACCCGCCCGTCGTATGACGACGGATGCAGCGGATCCTCATCCGCGGCCGGCGCATCGGTGGCGAGCCGTCCGTCGACATACTCGCCCAACACCGGCTTCGGTCCCATGACGAACAACTGCGCGTCACGTTCGACGGACTCACAAACGTGCGCTACACGCACCACTTCACCAACTGAATAGGTCGTCTTCGTGCTGAGAATCGTGATGCGGTATCCGGATACGACTGGGCCCTTGTCGTCCCATTGCTCGTAGAAGGCCGGCGCGGTTGATTGGTCGAGGTGATCCGAGTCGAGTTCGGCGTTCTCGTCTGTCATCGCCGTGCACCTCGCTGAGCGGCCGACCGGACCTCATGGCCGGACGATCACGTCTTCGAATTGCGTCGGAGAAGGCCCGGCGTCCGACGTGAACCCTTTGACTGTCACTCGCTTCGGACTCTTCTCGAGACGGAACTTGACCTGCGTTCCGGTGACCTTGATTGATCGCTTGATGAGGTAGCCGGAGTTGGGAATCGCGGTTGGCGCCGTGACACCGCACGCAGCCGCGGTGAACGTGTCGAGTTGTTCGCGCTTCCATACTGCCATCACCGCCGTGATTGTCAGCGCAGTCGAGGATGCGAGCCTTCGGTTCAGCGTGCTGATCGTCGGGTACCGGATGGCCGGGCATATACCCGCTGTTGTTGCTCGCTCCAGCCGGGACCGCGGTGTACGAGCCCGTGTGCCGCAGCGACGAGCTGACCTGCTCGCTGTCTTGCACGCTTGCCATGTCAGCATCGACGCCGGTCGACGAGGTAAGCGTGATCGCGATCGCCATACCCGCTGTCGTCGGCGTGTCGATCGGAGAATGCGCCGGACCGTTGCGGACGGCGATCGGAACGGCGCACCCGGAACCCGAGGTGCCGCTGCCGCCTGCGAGCGCTCCGATCCCTGCACCGAGTGCGGCTCCACCAAGGCCGCCGATGACCGCGCCGGCCGGTCCCCCGAGCAAGAAACCACCGATGCCGCCGAGGACCGCGCCGATCACACCGCCGACCACCGCTCCGGTCGTTCGGTCATCCGCGCCACGCTCCGAATCTGCGTCGACGCCGCGCCCATCGTCCGCGCTGCGAACCAACTGCATCTCGGCGGATCGGTGCGAACGTCCAGGCCGGCGACCCGCCTCAGCCAGGCTCGACGGCACTGGCTGTTTGCGGCTGCGCGCATTGCGTTCGCCCGAGAAGAGCGCGGCGGAGGCGCGATTGCCGATTTCGGGCAAGAGTTCATCGCGGTTGCGCGAGAAGCCTGCGATCGGCCGAGGGTTGTTGGTGCGCACCGGGCGCGCGCTCTCGGGTGCGGAACTCAGCGCGAGTCGTTGCATGGTGCGCTCCTCTGTCGGAGTGTGGCTTCGCCGGACGAGTGCCGATGAGCGGTCATTGCTCGGTCCGGCCCTTCTCTTGGATGGCGGCCTCGGCAGCCTTCTCGATTGCCTCGAGACCCTGCGGATCCTTCAGGCCGGCGGCTTCGGCCGCGGCGCGCGCGCCCTTCGCGACACCCGACTTCACCGCGTCGCGCGCACCTTCTTTGATCTTGTCGCGTATGGATTTCGACAACCCGCCGGCGACCGCGTCGATGACAGGATCGAGCACCTTCTCCGCGATCGTGTCGAGTGCCGACTTGGGCTTCACCCTCGCGGGTGGAATCGGCTTGAAGATGTCCGGTGGCAACTTCGTCGGGTCGGGCTCTTCGTACTTCGGCGGCACTTTCTTGAAGGGATCGAACGGCGGCTTCGGCATCGGGTCGAAGGTCGGCTTCGGATCCGGCGGCTTCAGTTCACCCGGCAACAGAGTGACGTGGCTCGCTCGGGGCGAGAAGTGGATCTCGACGCGACGGTTCCGCGCGCTCGCCACCTCGTCGCGCGTCTTCACTGCTTGGGGCGCGCCTTCACCTTTGCTCGCGCTGGTGATCATCGCTTCCGGTACACCAAGCTTCACGAGCGCCGCGGTGGCCGCGTCGGCACGGTCCTGTCCGAGGCGCTGGTTGTTCGCTTCGGCCCCGACGGTGTCGGCGTGACCGGTCACGGTCAGCGTCGAGAGGTTGTACTTGCGCAACAGCAGCTGCACGTTGTGCGCGACTTCGGCGACCTGCTTCAGGTGTTGAGGCTTCAGCTCGCTCTTGCCCGTTTCGAAGTCGTCGAGCGTCGCCGAACCGATCGCGCTCGCGAGGAGCGGTGATGCGTTCTCGACGAGCGTGTCGCTCGCGCTCGTCTTGCTGAAGTCGGGCAGCGGTTCACGCTTGATCCGCGCGCCGAAACACGCGCGGGAGCGACGGCATCGCCGCGGGCCACGGCCCTGGCGATGTGATCGGCCTCCCGCTCGGCGCCGTCGTTGGGGCGGCTGACGCTGGATGCGGGATCGCTCGGCTGCATCGTGTGCGCGAGCTCGTGCGCAAGGAGCTTGCGACCGGCCGGCGATTCGGGCCGGAATTCCCCTGCGTTGAAGACGATGTCGCGTCCGACGGTGAACGCGCGAGCGTGCATCGCGGCCGCCGCTTCGCGCGCCTCGTCGTCGGTGTGGACCCGGACACCCGACAGGTCGCCACCCATCCGGCGCTCGAGATCGACTCGGAGCTCGGCGCTCAGCGGCACTCCCGACGATCGGAGCGTACGCTCGACGGGCGCAGCTTCGACGCCCGGTTGGCGGTTCTGCTTGCCACGTGTCCGCCGGCGCGCAGACGGCTCCTGCGCGCGATCTCGTGACACGTCGCCGTGCACGAACCCTTGCGCGCGACCGCGTCCGCCAACGTTCCCCTTGCGCGCTCTCATGGCACAGCCGCGTCAGCCGTTGCCGCCGCTACGCTTGCGTGGGGTGCGTTTCGTCGCCTTGCGGGCGCGCTTCTGGACTCGCTTCGCGGGCTCCGGTGTAGGCGTCTCGCTGCGACGGGCACGTTTCGCGACACGCTTCGCGGGCGCGGGTCGCAGCTCGGCTTCCTCGGCCGAGCGCGCGGCCTCGGGACCGGTATAGATCCCCGTGGTCTCGCGATACGCCGGCACCTCGTCGTAGGGACGCACCTGGTCGACACCTTCGTCGCAGTCGCTACCGGTGCAATGCGTCCAGATCTCACGGTCGGAGTGCACGATGCGGCGACACTCGCAGTTGTCGATCACCTGCACGATGCCTTCGCGGTCGACCTCGACCTTTGCGAGCACGACCCAGGGGCTGTCGGGACAGCACGGACACGTCGGGTTGTGGCGATCGTCCATCCGATGGAGCGGACCCGTGTGCGAGTCGGGACAGCAGTCGAGGATGCCGATCTCGTAGCCGTCGCGCAGCCGCGAGTACTCGCACGGTTGCTCGTCGCAACCGCATGCCGCGGGCTGCGCGCGAACTGGCCGGACCTGGCACTCCTTGTACCGCACCGCGATGTACCGCGGGCCTTCCTTCTGCTTGACGTACACCTCGCTGCACCAAGGATCGAGTGCGTCGGTGACGTCACCGCAGCTGCTCACTCCGGTTCCCCGGAGCGGCACCTCGCGCGTGCAGTCGATGATGATCTCGTCGCCGTACGGACCGAGGATGTAGCCGGGTTCGACGCGCACGATCCACGGCTCGGTCGCCGGCACGTCCGTAGGTGTCGCGCCGCTGTCACCACGCTGCTGCCGATACGTCGCGTCGGACGCGGAGATCCGCGTCGGCGTGTTGGTCGCGGCCGTCGACTTCGCCGGTACCGTGCAGACGAGCGCGCCGCACACGACACCCCACCCGTGCAGGTACACGTTGTGCCGGCGCATGCGATCACGGAAGTACTCCGCTTCGAGCGTGAGCTCGTCGGGCGTCATCAGCTGGCGCGGGTAGTAGCGCGGACGCTCTTGGATGCCGAACGGGAAGCACGAGTGACCGTCTGTGCAACAGGGCGTCGACGTCGCGTCGCCGTGCTTGGCGGTCGGCGCAGTTGTCATCGTTTGCCATGGCTCCTCTTTCGTCTCGCTGTCGGTGCCGTCTTCGTCGCCGTCAGCGTCGGCGTCCGCTTTGCGCCGCCGGCCGGGCGACTCTCCTCGATGATCCGGCTGAGGATGTCGAGGATGATGTCGTTGCCGTACACGACCGGCCGGATCTCGATGTCGATGTTGTGGATCGCGCAGCCATCGTCGCGACAGTCGAGCCGAAGGTTCGCGAGTGGGATGCAGGGGTTCATCGGTGGCGCAGGCACTCCTGGGTGACCCAGCGCGCGAGCGCGCCGTAGTCGATCTCGCCGCGGCGCAAGACGTCGGGGAAGCGGCAGCTGATCTCGACCGGATCGGTGCAGCCGGCTTCGAAGTCGATGCGGTACTGCTCACGGATCGAGCTCGGCGCGCATGGCGTCGACGTGGAGCAGTCGCCCGCGAGCACCGCGACGGGATCACTCTCGCACTCGTGGTAGCAGAGCAGCACGGTGACGCACGCCTCGTCATCATCGTCGTGACCATGTCCTTCGTGCTCGTGGCGGCCTTCGTCGTCGCGTTCGTCGGCGTTCGCCGACGCGGCTTGCGGGGCGATCGCTTCCCGCCGATCCACCGTCGTGCTTCTGCGACTCGTCGTCGTCGCACGGCTCCTCCCGACCGCACACGCGGTCGACGAGCGCGGCGGGAATCGGCAGCGACTGCGTCGTGGTCGGCACGATGATCTCGCGCCCCCACCCGTCGATCGCCGCGCCAGGCGAGATGCGCACCGAACAGGGATCGTCGCCGGGACACGACGTCGAGCCCGCACAAGACGCCATAGCCCGACACGAGCCGGTTGAGCATGCGCCGCATCGCGATGCCGTATCCGGTCTCCATCTCGAAGTGGTGGACATCCATCATCTTGCCGTGGAAGTAGCCGATTGCGACGCGGTGTCGTCAACCCGCCCTGCCAGTCCGTCCGGCTCGATGTCTGCTGCGTGCCGTACATGGCTCCTCCTGTCACGCGCGTTGCGCTAGTTCCCGACCGCGGCGCGTCCGAGCACGGTCGTCACGCCGATCTCGCTGCGTTCTCCGATGCGCCCGGGCGGTTCGCCGCCGAGCACGAGGTCTTCGCCGATGCACGCGACGTCGCCGTAGCGGCGGCCGGGAGCGGCGCGCCGCCGACGATCGCGTCGATACCGACCCGCGCCTGCACGCCGATCTCGAACTGCGGCGCGACGCGGCACACGACGTAGTCGGTGTGTGCGGGTCGTTCGCGTTCGAGCACAGTGGTGAGCGCACGCAGACGCTCGTCGCTCAGCGCCGCGCCTTCGTACACGCGGACGACGAACCGATGCGCGACGCCGTCGAACAGCGGCATGCCGTATTCGTCGTTGCCGATGAGGTGTGAGCGGTTCACGGTCGCGCGTCGACCCCAACACCGCTCCCTGCGGTTCGGCGGCGGCGAGCATCGTCGTCACGCCGAGCACCGACGTGGCGCGTTCCGCGTCGGGACTCGAGTCGTCGGCCTGCGAGCGCCCACCACTCCGACTGCCGCAAGGGCTCTTCGATCCAAGCGTCGACGCCGGCCGACCGCCGTAGCGCGACGCGGAGACCCGCAACCGTCCCGCGCGCTCGCCGCCTCGACGTAGGCCTCGGCGACTGCGTCGCGGCAGTTCGGCGCCGTCCCAGGACGGGGAAACGTCGAGTGCGAGCCAGCGTGCGAGTTGCGTCACGAACTCCCACGGTGCCGCCGCCGGATCGAGCAACCGCGGGAGACCGGCGATCTCCTCTTCGACATCGGTGAAGAGGCTCTCGACGAGCGCGAGGAAGCGCGGCAGGAACGCATCACGATCACCGTCCTCGCGGTAGATCGCGGGCAAGTGCTCGACGTAGGTGGCGTGATCGAAGTCGAGGCGGATCTGTTGGATCGCAGGTGTGGTCGCGCCTTCGCTCGAGCACACAAAGCCGACCCACGCGTAGACAGCGTCGTCGGCGTCGACGAGGTGATCGTCGAGATCGGGCGGCCCCGGTTTCCACGCCGGATCGGCGAAGGGTTGCTCGGTGCCGGTGCCGGTGTCGACGGGCGGCCGGGTGCCGGCGTCGTTTCCCGTGGCGACGAAGAACTGCACGTGCGCGTCCGCCGGCAGCGTTGGCATCGTCGCCCGCAATTCGTGCCACTGCTTCTTGGGCGCGACGAACCCGCCGAACGGGCCACCGACCGCGAAGGCGTGCTTCACGCATGCCGCGGTCGAGTACGAGTCGGATCGGCGACGCCGCGACCCCGGGATGCACGAGCAGCCCACCGTGGCGGTCGAGCGCAAGCGCCGCAACCCCACCCGCATAGTCGGGCGCGGCGCCAACGGTCGTGCCGTCGAGCCGCACGCGGAACACGCGGTCACGCGTGGGCGTGCTGCTCCCCACGTACAAGGCGCCGTTCGACGCGGCCAGGCCCATCGGGTCCCCGGGCAGATCGAGCGTCGACGTGGCGCGGCAGGTGGCCATCCGGATCGACCGCGTACACGACCTTGGCGGCGCGGTCGAGCACGTAGACCCGCGCTTCGCTCGCGTGACGGGTGGTCGCGATCGCAACCGGATCTTCGAGCGACACTTCGTCCACGAGGTTGCGCCAGAACGTGGCGACGACCTGCCCGCCGGACGTGAACTGCTGCACGCGCCCGCGGTCGGCGACGTAGACGCTTCCCGCATCGTCGACCGCGATCGCGACCGGCGTGTCGAAGCGACCCGCGGCCGTGCTCGGCGCGGGCTGTGCGCCATACGCGCCCGCACCCCATACGTCGAGCAGTTGGAACGTCTCGAGGTCGAACACCTGCACGCGGTGATTGCCGGTGTCGACGACGAGCAACGCGCCGCGTCGGCGATGCACCGCGAGGCCCCGGGGGTCGGACAACTGCGGCGCGACCGACCCGGCACCGCCGATGCACGGGACCGGCTCGACGCTGCCGTCGCATCCGTCGACGCGCGCGATCGCGGTCGTCGAGTCGGACACGGTGGTGAAGAAGACCGAGCCGTCAGGCGCGACCGCGATGCCTGCCTCCGTGTTCGCCGTGCTCGGGAGCGACGCAGCCGCGTCAGGTGCGAGCGGCGCGTCGAGCGCGGGCAGCCCCGCGAGCGTCAGCGTGCCGTCGTGGACGTCGAGGTCGAGGTCGTGGACCTCGAAGTCGAGCCACGCGCCGTCACGGTTGAGGTACGTGTAGCCGGGCTGCGGCTGGGCCAGGTCGGCGGCGGGGCGGGCGGTCACGCGCTGGCTCCTCATCCCTCGACGCCCATCCAGCCGACGGTCCAGTCGCGCAAGACCTCGGCGACCGTCGTGTCGTCGGCGGCCGCGGGCCCGTTGGACCCTTCGCCGATCTCGAATGTCTCGGCGTCGAACGCGACGATCACCACTTGCGCGATGAAGCCCGCCGCAGTTGCGGCCTCGACGGACAAGAGTCCGTCGATCACGAACTGCTCGTCGCTGCCGTCGGACGTGACGGTGACCAGCCGTGGGCCGTCGATCCGCGCGAAGTACTCGGGCGGACTGTGAAAGCCGGCGCTGGTCGTGTCGATCGCGGCCTGCACGCCGCCGACGATCCCGAAGTTGTCGGACGTCGCGGCCGCGAAGCGTTGGCCTGCACTCGAGTCGAGCAAGTCGGGCCACTTGTCCCACGCGACCCACTCCGTCGGATCCGCGACACCGCACGCGATGTACGGCTGCTGTGGCGGCCTCGCATTCCGGCGTTGCACGATGCTGATGTCGTCGACGAGCTTGCAGTCGCGGACCGCAATCTCGGCGAGCACCAGCTGGCGGCCGCTCACGATGCGGTCCTGGTCTTCGCTGGGCGTCCCGTTCGCGTTCAGCTTGACCCAACAGAAGATCGGTTCCTCGCGCAGCCGGACTGCGCCGTCGGTGTCGCAAATGCCTTGCCGCCGCTCAACCTCTTCCAGGTCTGCGTCGTCCGGGTACTGCACAGTCAGGAGGTAGTGCTGCGGGTTGCCGAAGCCGTCGTCGGCGACGGGCGGCACCGGGATCGTGCGGCTACTCGTCAGCACGATCTCGCGTCCGAGGTCGTCGATCGCGTACCCGGCGCCCACTGCGACCTCGCGGTCGCCCTTCTTGCCCTGCACCGCGAAGCCGTTGCCGACGCCGGGCTGGTGCAGGCTCTGGTTGTGCAGCCAGCGCATCTCGCGGTTGAACGCCTCGATCGCCTGCATGTCGTCGGCGAAGAGGCGTTGACCGTCGAAGAAACGCTGCCGTTCGACCGAGCGAGTCGCGTCAATGAACTGCACCGCGTCCTCCGATCACTCTCCCGGCGAACGCGCCGGGCGCGGTGGGTTGCTGTTGGATGCCGATCCAGCTGACGGCAAGGGTGGTGATGTTCGCGAAGCCGCGGAACGCGGCGGCGAAGCGGCGCCCCGAGCTGTACAGCGCCGTCGCGCGCCGCACTGCGTTCGCCCGATCTTCACGCGTGCGATAGAGCCACGGCGCGAGCAGCCGGTACGTGAACGCGTCCTTGCCCGAGGTGGCGATGTGCTGGAAGGGCAACAGGAGTTGCCCGGGCAGGTTCTCGTTCCACATCGCACCGTTGAGCTGGGCGAAGTAACACGGGGCGTCGGTGAAGCCGGCCGCGCTCGGTGTCGATGTGCACCTGCAGTCCGAGGAACCAGATCGTGTCGTCGATGCGTTCGAACCACGGCGTCCAAGCGGTGGCGCCGGGGACGGTGGCGCCGTGGCCGAGCCGCGGGCGTGCGACCGCGCGGGTGTAGATGCGGCCGGCGGTGTCGCTGCCCGCCTTCGCCGACCACGTTGTGAGCACGACGCCGTTGTGCACGGTGAAGCCGGCGAGCGGGTACCACCGCACGGTCACCGCCGCACCGGGAGAACCGGGAACACGACACCAACCCGCGGGAGGCGGTGTGCACGTCGTCGAGGCGTCGTCGGTGCGCGTGAGAACGAGGACCTGCGGATCTTGCGCGTCCGGTAACGGACCGCGCCACGGCGCGACGAGGAGGACCTCGCGACCGAAGGCGTCGTAGGCCAGACCGGGTTGCACGACGATTCCCTCGCCGTCGAGTGCGACTTCGAGGCCGGCGACGATGCCGTAGGTGTTGTGGACCGCCCGGTTGTGCCACCACCGAACCTGATCGTCGAGTGCGCCCTGCGTGTCGAAGTCGCGTCGGAGCAGCGCCTCATGTTGCGCATGACGCAATCGCTCGGGCGGCACGGGCGGCGGAGGCGTCGTGGTCGGTTTCATCGCACGTCGATCTCGAAGGCAGCGGCGTCGACGAGGCCCATCGGGCCGATGCACAGGTTGCCGCAGGTCGGTGCGCCGTCGTTCTCGGCGAGCTCGAGCGTGAGCACGTGCGCGACGCCGGGCGTGTCGTCGATCACTTGCAACACCTCGGAGCGGTAGACGTCGCGGCCGAACGGCCAGCCGGACCGATCGGGCCCGCCGCGGAGCGGGTGGAAGAACTCGCCGAGCGCCTCGGTGATCGCGGCGCTGACCTCCGAGGGTCGCGCGCCGGCGACTGCTTCGACGGTTGCGCGCACGGTGACCGCGACGTACTCGGGTCCGGCGACCTCGATCCGCGTGCCGATGATGCGGCGACGCTCCAGGTACGCCGCCACCGCGTGGCGCAGGCCCGGGCTCGGCACCGGCCGCTCGGCCGGGAGGAACGGCAGCACGAACACGGTGACCACGCCGGGCGCGGTCACGCACGGAAAGCCGGGGTGGAAGTTCGCGCGCCTCGGCCCGCGCGATGCGGACGCCGGGCGTCGCCATCGCGAGCGCTACGAAGTCGTCGAGTGTGACGGCGCGTGCCGCGCGCTCGCGGTCGTCGCGTGCCCGCGCGATCGTGGCGTCGAGTGGTTCCGCGGCCGCGCCACCAACCGCGGCGGTGACGTTCGCGATCGCGGCGAAACCCGAGGCGAACGCGGTGACGTCGACGATCGCGCGGTTGTGCCGCGAATCGGCGATCGCGTCGATGGCACCTGCCCCGAGGTTGCCGCGCGCGGCGGTGGTGAGGTCGGCGGCAACGACGAGCGACACAGCGGCGGGCAGAGCCCGGCCGTGCTCGCCGTCGCCGAAGCGGATGGTTCCGGTCGTGGGGTCGACGGTGTAGTGCGCATCGGGGCGACCCGACGCGTCGAAGTCGGGCCGCTCCGTCCACGTCCGCCAGCGTCCGTCCTCGCACGACTGCACCCGCACGGTTGCGGCGTCGAGGGGCGCGTCCTCGATCGTGATCGTCTGTGCGGGTGCGCCGGTGCCCACGACCACCGCGCCGGCATCGAGCGCGACCGCGCGGCCACCATCATCGAGTCCGAGCCAGCCGATATCAGGCCGGCCGGCTTCGGCGTCGTAGGTCAGCCGGGCGATGTCGCCCGCGCCGTCGAGCGCGATGGCGAAGGCCGCCGGGCTCCCGGGTGTGGGCGGTGGACCGTCGATCTCGGCGCCGCTGGCCAAGCGCACGCTCGACACCGACGGCACCGACTGCACCACCTCCGTTGCGTTGAACGCGAGCCCGCGAACCGTGGGCGCGGCGTCGTACGCACCGCGCGCGATCCGCGCACGCAGCCAGACGAGCGCGCGCTCGTCGCCGTCGACCGCCACAGGTGTCGCGCCGTCGAGGGAAAGGATGACGCGACCATCGAGTGTCAGCGAGCGCGTCCCGTCGAGGACACGCAAACCGGGCTCGAGCCCGGCCCAGGTGCTCGGGCCCGTCGCGAGCTCCCACACCAAGCGCACGTCGTGATGCGTCAGTATGACGGCGGTCGCGTCTGCACCCCGCGCCGGCGCAGCCGCCGGTGGGGGCGGCGCGCTGCCGGCATCGCACGGACACGCGCACGGGGTGGCGGTCCACGGCGGCTCGCACGCGTCGCTCGCACGCGCCGCCTCGATCGCGAGCCGCGACCGTTCGTCCCCGCTCGACTCGCGGACCGGATCGCTGACGACGAAACCGAGCGCGAGCTCGCTCGCGGCGGATACGCCGGGTGCGGGGAGATCGAGGCCGATGAGGAACGAGCAACCGGGCGTGGGATTGCTCCCGAACGGGAGGATCGCGGTGCCTGCCTGCCACGGGCGAGTCACGTCGGTACGTGTCGTCCCGCAGACGCTCACCAGCGCGGCGATTCGGCCGGGCAACGCAGTCACGTCGTGCGTACTGCGGAACCGCACGGTCGCGCCGAACGGATCGGCGCCCGCGAATTCGAGGCCCGCGGGTACCGGCTGGGCGGGCGTGTTCGCCGCGAGCACGAGCTGCAAGATTGCCGTCGCGGCACGCAGCGGCGCGGGCGCGGTACCCGCGAGCGCCAGCAGCTTGCGACGGATGGCATCGGTGACGCGATTGACCGCGAACACGTCCATTTCCGCGAGCCACGCGAACAACTCGATCAGCGAGATGCCGGGATCGCTCGCGTTGTGATCGGTCCATTCGGGCGCGTAGAACGGGATGAGCGCGCGGCCCTCGTCGACGAAATCGGCCCAGCGGCGGTCGTCGAGGTTCGGGAGCGGAGCGCGATCGTCATGGGGACGTGATCCTCCTCGTCACGGCGACACCAACTTCAGTCGGAGCGCGCCGGCGACCACAGTGCGGTCGGGCGCGACCGCGACCGTTTCACCGGCGATGCGACCGTCGACCGAGATCGCGAGCGCGCTGACGTAGTCGACGCCGTCGACGTGCTCGAGCACCGAGGCGACGTCGGACAGGTACACGTCGCGGCCCGGGGGCCAGCCGTTGCCGTCGGGACCGCCGTACAGCGGATGCAGAAGGCGCGCAAGCGCGTCACGTGCACTCGTCTGCACCGCACCCGCGTCGTTCGCGTCGCGCGGGACGATCGTGGCGTCGACGTCGACAGCGAGGTAGCTCGGCCCGGTGACGTCGATGCTCTCCAGCGCTGCGAGGCCGGCACACGCGCGCGCTTCTACGTACACGCGCGCACCTGCTCGCGCAACCCGAACGACGGCCAGGGACGCGGGTCGGCCGTCGCGGGGATGATGACGATGGTCGCGGCGCCGGGACGGTGGTGCCCGTCGGCGGTGCGCGCCGGGAGCGCCGTCGACACCGCGACGGCCGGCGACGCCTCGCGCGCGATCGTCGCAAGATCGACTCCCGAGATCGCGCGACCGCGATGCCGCAACGTGAACGGACCCGGACACGCAACGCGTCGAGCGTCTCCGCGTCGGCGCCACCTTCGGCGGCCACCGGGTTCTGCACACTCTGCACACCGGCGACCGCTCCTTGTAGCTGCGCGATCGCGCCCGCGGGGACGTTGCCGACGCTGCCGCCGCCGGTTTGGTAGCGCCGCGCGACGATCGCCGCGCCCGCGGGCGGGACTTTGCCCTCGGTCCCGTCGCCGAAGCGCAACCCGCCGCGCGTGCGCTCGAGGAGGTAGTGACGGTCGTTCGGTCGGGAGCGGGCGAGCGTGTCGCGCAGCTCCCAGCGCACCCATACTTCGGTGACCTGTTTGTTGCGGTCGCGTTGGAGTCGCAAGCGCCCGTACTCGACCTTGGGGTCGGCGCCCTCTCGGCCGAGGCGCGCCTCGATCTCGCTGATCGCGTCGTGGAGCGCGGCATAGAGCTCACGCGCGACGATCCGCCATTCGACGTTGGCGCGCGGACCCGCCAGTTCGCGCACGTCGATCTGCTCCCCGGCGAGCACCGGCGCCTGCCGGAACGCCATCGCTTGGTCGGGCAACCCAGTGCTCGCGCCGATCGGATCGTCGACGACGGTCTGGTGCTGCACGGCCCAGGTCGCGTTCGGGAACACGCCGCGCACGGTCGGCGCGCCCGGCGGCCCGTCCTCCTGCAACCGGACGCGCAACCACCACCGGCTCGTGCCGAAGCGCGCGAGCGCTTCGCTGTCTTCGGGGCCGATCAAACCGACGAGGCCCGGCATGCGCAGGCGACGCGTCTCGTCGTCGACGCGGAGGCCGCGCCATGCGCCGCCGTCCCAGTACTCCCACACGAGCGCGGGTCCGAGCGTGTCGGTGCGGTCCTCGACGATGTCGAAGAAGATCCCGAGCTCGTCGACGGGCAAGGACTTGTCGAAACCCAGATACAGCGCGGGCGTGATATCGGCCGGCGGTGTGAACGGCCGGAACACTTGCCCCGGCCAGACCGCGGCGTCGGTCCGGTCCTGGTACTGGAAGTCGTTGTAGGTGAGGACGTGTTCGGGGGCGAACGGTCCGAACGTCCACGAGTACCCGAGCTTGAACACCGAGAGCGCCGGCGGACGGCTGACGACATACGTCAGCGTATTGTTCTGGTTCGCCTTCTCGTCGTGCCACGTCACTTGCTGGCGGAAGCCGAAGCCGCCGCTCACCAAGCGCACGCGCATCCACCGGGCTTCGACGTTGGCGACCGTCGTCGGTTCCATGTCGGCCGGCACCGTGACGACGACACCCGTGCCCGCCGTCGTCGCGCTGCCGGCGAGCTCCAGATCGAGCCGCGTACTCGTCCGTCGAGCCGGTACCGGGCACGACGACCCAGTCCCGGCCGTTCCAGTACTCCCACGCGACGACGTGGTCGAGGTCGTCCGCGCCGTTGACCGCCAGGTCGTCTTGCGGCGTGCGCGTGCGCAGGAACGCGACCGTGAGATTCGCGTTCGGCTTCGAGAACGCGTCGGCGGCCGAGAAGTAGAAGACCGATCCCGGTTGCGGTTGCATGCCGAACGGATAGAACGGCTTGCTGAGGTCGGCGGGCGCGCCGTCGACGATCGCCTGGTCGGGCAGGAAGCCACCGTTCACCACCGGGTCGGCATCCGTGCCCGCCACTGCGACCAGACGCGTCACGACCGTCGACACCTTGACCTGTTCGACCTCCGGCAACAACTGCGACGGGTCCGGGAGCAACGGTTCGGTCAGCCGTCCCCGCACCCAGAAACCTTCGATGCCGTCGACCGTCGTGACCTTCGTCTCCGCGCAATCGGTGCGCAGGTGCACGGTGCCCGTCTGGCGGAACCGCGCGGTGCTGTCCTCCTGCGCGGCGGCCGCATGGTCGCACGCGGCGATCGTGTTCTGGAACGGGCGCCACACCTTGCCGTCCCAGTACTCCCATACGGAGTCGAGCGGTTCAGACGCACCTTGTGTGAGCTCGAAGTCGACCGCGACGTGCACGCTCCCGGCGAGCGCCAGCAAGCGCGAGTGCGCGATGTAGATGTGATGCGGCATGTCCTCGAGGTCGGCGAGCAGCCACGGCTGGAACGGCTGGCCACTCTCACGCGCCGGCATGTGGTCGATCGACTGGTCGCGACCGGGCCACACGCTGCGCAGTTCGACGAGCTTCGCCGACGCGAGCCCCGTCGCCCGCTCGGTCTCGAAGAGGACGGGCCCGGGCGGGGTCGGGGTTCCACCGGTCGTGGTGCTCGCGACGCTCGCACTCACCGGCGGCGGGTCGGGTGGCTTCGCCGCGAGGCGCGTCCCGCGGGGACGCGCGCGTCGGCGGCGTTGTCGGCGAGCGCGAACACGACCGGCGCGCGTGATGCCTGCGCGGGGATGAGATCGACGCCCAGTTGGTCGAGCATCGCCAACTGGTGCTTGTCCGGCGCCTGGTCGAGTCGCATGACGATGGCGCCGAGATAGCGGCCGAGCACTTGCGCGAGTGCGATGTCGGCGCCCGAATCGCCCGGCTGCCATTCACCGACGAAGCCGGCCCGCCGCGCGAGCAGCGCGTCGACGAACGCGTCGCTGTCGCGCGCGTCGATCACCGGTCGCGCCGACGTCGTCATTGCGGCGCGCCTTCTTCGAGGTAGAAGGGATAGACGAGATTGTGCAGCGAGTTCGTCGCGCGCGCACCCGGTAGTCGACTCTGATGTCGAGGCGGTTGCGTTCGTCGTTCGTGTCGACCATCACGTCGAGGACGTCGATCCGCGGCTCCCAGTCGACGAGCGCGTCGTGAACGCGCGTCTGGACCCGCGTCATCGTCGTCGGGTTCACCGGTTCGAACACGAAGTCGGAGAGGCCGGCACCGAAGTCGGGGCGCATCACGCGTTCGCCTGGGCTCGTCCCGATGATGATCGTGATCGCCTGGTGCACGTCGTCGTCGTACGCGCTGCATCGCGGGCCGCCCGGCCGTGATCGCGGTCGGGAACGACCAGCCCTCGCCGAGGAACGCCCGGGCATCAGTCGGGGTCGTGCGCATCGTCACCGTCAGCCTCCGATCATCACGGTGAACGATCCGACGACGATCGGCGCGCCGCAGCCGACGGTGTCGCCCATGCGCGCCGCGCCGCGTCCGCTGATGAGCACGGTGGTGCTTGCCTTCACGATCGGGCTCGGCGGATGCGGTCCGGCCGTGGGCGGCATCGTGCAGCTGTGCATGTCACCTTGCACTGCGGCCGGCATGCCACCGATCAGGACGGTCGACACGCCAGGCCCGGTGATCATGCCGGGGTGACCGGTGGGATCGAGCACACGCGCGGCGGGAGGCACGACGTTGCTCCTTCCTCAGTTGATCTTCACGAGGGAACCGGTGACGTTGCAGATTCCCGACGACTTGAGCGTGGCGGTGCCGGTGCCGTTGATCTCGACCGTGGCGCCCTTGATGGAGATCTGCGGCGCTTCGAGCGTGAGGCTCGCGGCGGCCTTGATCGAGATCGACTGCGTCGTGTTGTCGAGCGTGATCGTCGTCGTGCCCGCCAGGTTGGTGAGCTCGATCATCGTGGGGTCCATCGTGATCTTCTGGTCGGTCGACGTCTTGATCGTCACCGATTGCAGGAGATCGTCCATCTCGATCTCATGCCCGCTGCCCTGCGACAGGCCCGTGCGCAGGATGCGCGTCGACTGCGCGTTCACCGGATCGCTCACGGGGATGCTGTCGCGGTCGTTCCACAGGCCGCCGATCACGAACGGATCCATTGGATCGCCGTTCGCGAACACGATGAGCACTTCGTCATCGACGCGTGGCACGTAGAAGAAGCCCGCACCCGAGCCACCACCCGGCCCGGCGAGGCGCGCCCAGACCTCTTCGTCGATCGCAGGGATGCGCACCTTGACCTTGCCTTCCATCACGAGGTCGAAGTTCTCGGTCACGATGCCGACCGCGACGTCGACGCGCGCGCGGCGATCCTCTGTCTCGCTGTCGGTGTCCCGGTCGAAGAGTGTCGGCATCGATGTCCCTCGTTCCCTCGCTCAGCCGATGCGCTGCCCGTTGACCCGCGCCAGCCCGCCGATGCCCTTTGGCGTCGGGATCGAGCCGAACCAGACCTCTTTGCGGGCGTCGAACGACGTCTTGAACCCGCCGCCGTCGATCGTGTGCGTCGCGGATGTGATCCGGTACAGGCCGCTGAACTGGTCGCCGAGCCCGTGCAGGTCGATGACGCGGCCGGCCTTGATGTCCAGGTTGCCGACCGCGCTGCCGCTCCCGGTCAGCCGGTTGTTGAGCCGCGGCAGGAGCTCGCTCAACAACTTCTTCGGCATCGTCGCGGGTCCGACCGCGCCGACCTTCACCAAGTCGCGCGACTTCGACGCGCCGACAACGTCCTCGAGCTTGTCGAGGCCGGGATAGATCTGGAGGTCGAACGCGGCGCGGTCGTAGTCCCAGCCGAGCACCACGATGAACTCCATCTTGATGCTCGGAACCCAGATGCGCGTCTGCACGCCGAGCACTTGACCGACGGTGGTGAGCCGTGGCGTGAAGTCGGCGAGCGACTCTCCCCATTGCAAGGTGACGCTCGGCGCGTAGTCCTGCACGAGGAACTGGAACCGGAGCACGTAGCCCTGCGGCTCGAGCGTGTGGTCGATGTACATCTCCCAGCCGTTGTCCTTGGCGATGCGCGACAGGAAGTCGAAGTCGCTTTCGGCTTCCTGGACGCGCACACCGCGCTTCGCATCGAGCGGGCTGATCGCGTACGCCGACGAGCAACATGAAGAAGGACAGCGCGGCGCCGACCGGATCGGGCATCGGGATCAGCAGGTTCGTCGCGGCCACGAGCGACGTGACGAGCGGGTCCGGCAGCGGGAACTGGCCGATCGTCGGGATGTCGAGCATGAACGAGCGGTCTTTGGTGCCGGTCGTCAGTCGCTGGAGGAAGTCGTGCGCGACGATCGTCAATGTCGGGATCCCACCGCCCGGAAACGCGGCGTTGACCCCGGTGATCTCGCCGACGAACACGCGCTCGAGCGGATCGGGCGCGTAGCCGAGCGCCAACGTGAAGCCGTTGTCGACTTGCAGCAGCGGATGATCGAGCCACCGCAGGCCTTCGTTGGCGATCGTGACCTCGACACGGTCGGCGCCGTGGATGCCGTCGGTGTAGCTGATGCGGCTCAGCGAACCGCGGAGCGCGGCGGGGATCGGCGCGCCGTCGATCTCGATCGCGAACTCGGGCGCGTACGTCGCGTAGCGGGCCATGTCAGTGCACCAGCTCGCCGGTCGCAGGATCGTTGAACGGCAGCGACGGCACGCGCAGGAACTGACCGATCGCGATCGCCCGCGGGTCGTCGAGATCGTTGGCGAGCGCGATCGGCCGCCACGCCGTCGGATCGTCGTAGTGCTGGTCCGCGATCCCGCTCAGCGTCTCCCCTGCCGTGACGACGTGGTACTTCGAGAAGTCGGCGGTCTGGCGGTTGACTTCCTTTGCCTCGTGCTCGGCGTCGATGTACCGGTTGAACGTAACGCCGACCCGTGCGCGAACCGGCCGGCCGTTGTCGGCGAACATCTGGAACTTCTGATTCGCGCGCGCCAGCACACAACGGAAGTCGAGGCTCCCCCACTGCACGCGCAGCACGGGCGGCGCGTGGAGATCGGGGTCGATGTCGAGCAGCTTGACGACCCGGCCGGTGAGATCGCGCACGTCCTGCTTGGCGACGGCGTCGGTGTCCCAGGTGTCGAACAAGAGCTCCATCTCGAGCGTCTGCATGTTCCCGTTGACGAACTGCAGGATCGGACCCGACAGACCCGGGATAGCTTGCGACGCGAACGCGTTGTCCTGGTTGAGGGTGTACTCCTCGGGGTTGAACTGCACCGCGAACGTCTCGCCTGTGTGTTCGACGGTGATGTGCAGCTTGGCGAGGGCCATGGTCTTCTCGGTCTGGTCTTGGGATCAGTACGCGCGCCCGAGGCGCTCGCGGTGCGCGATCAGGCGGTCGTCGAGTCGGGTGACGATCTGCTCGGTAAGTCCGTCGAGGTCGATCGGTGGGAGTGCGGCGCTCGCGCGGCCGGGTGCGGCGGGCGAACTCACATCGGCATGGTGTGGGCGGTCGCTGTCCGGGAACGACGCAGGAGGCGTCGACACGCGCGCGACCTCGGCCGCCACGTTGACGCGCGCGCAGTCGACCCGCGTCGTGCGCGTCGCTTCCTCGGTACGTTCGTAGCGGCGCACAATGTGGGCGACGGTTGCTGCGAGGTGCCCTCGGCGCCCGATCGTGGCGGGCGATTGCGCCGGCGATTGCCCCGGCGGGACGGCCCGTACGCACGGCGCGTGCGCGCCGCGCCGGTACACGCGCCGACCGAATCGCGGCCACGGTCGTTGCGGGATCGGTGTCGTCCGCGCCGGCTGCGCGTCACGATGGTCGTAGTGGTTGCGCTGGGCGCGATGCGAGCGGCGGCGGGCCGAGCGCGCTGGTCGCGCACGCCGGCGACGTGCCGCTCGAGCACCGTGCGGTGTCTGGGGTGGATGTGCGTGACCAACGTCGTTCGGTGCTCGTGGCGACTCGTGGTATGGAACGACGGCGCCGGCGCGCGAACGAGCGCCATGGCCGCGCGCCGCGGCTGCGTCCCGGCGCGTCGATGGCGCCCGGCGATGCTGCACGCCCACGCGGCAGCGGTTCGCGCCCGGACCGTCGCTCACGCCGGTGCTCCTTCGTTGATCCGTTGGTTGATCGCCGAGATCTCCGCCACCCAGCGGCGGCGGTCGGCGTGTTCGAGGTTCATCACGACATCCAGTGGCCAGTGGAAGTGGTACGCGACGAAGGCCACCTCCTCGTACAGCAGGGCGAGGGGGTGGCCTACGACCCCCCCGAGCCGTTGACACCTACGGCGAAGCTGTCCTCGGAACGCGGGAACTCGGCGGGGACTGCCGCGCTGCCTTCTCGGTTGATGCGGTTGTAGAGCTCCTGCAGGTACGCGAGGTCGGCCGCGTACAGCCCTTCGATCACTTTCGGGTTCACCTGTGACAACGAGCCGATCGAGGTCACGACGCGCGACAGCAGGATGACGATGAGGTACGCCTCGTTCTGCTGCACGCGCGGATCCCGCAACGGGTGGATCTCGTCCGCCGCGGTCGCGAGCCGCATCGTCCCGTCGCGGTGCAGCGTGCCTTCGTCGTCGACGTACCCGAGCGGCAGCGTGAACTCGAACTCGGTCTGGAACATCGCTACGCCCTCTCGACGCGCTCGTGCGCGAGCTCGAGCGTTTCGATCGCGACGTCGGTGCCCTTCGCCGAGAAGTCGGGGCCGTCCCACTTCGTCGGCCACGCCTCGAAGAAGTTCCAGCGCATCACTTCTTTGCCGGCGAGATCGTTGAGGATGATGCTGCCGCTGCGGCGCTCGATCTTCCCCTTGGTCACGTCGCGGTACCAGTCGTACAGCTCGCGGGAGTCCGTGAGACCCCACTTGAGCGTGATGTTGGGATACTTCGTCTGTCCGGGCAGCTTGCGGTTCGTCGTGTTCTCACCGCCTTCGCGGTACTCGATGGGATCGGTGTTCGCACCGAATCCCGAGCAGTCGGAGAAGCCGGCCTGCGTGATGCCGTCGATCTCGACGAGGAAGTTGAAGTTGCGATACGGATCGACCCGTGCACCCGTTGCCATTGCGCGCTCCTTGTTTCGTGAACCTGCCTCGCGAACCGAGGGCTAACTCGGGATCTCCGCGAACTGTGCGATCCGGAAGATGACGAACTCGGCGGGCTTCGACCGGAGCCACGCCGATCTCGGTGACCACCTGCCCGATGTTCCGCACCTCGGGAGGGTTCGTCGACTCGTCGCACTTGACGTAGAACGCCTTCTCGGGGGTCGTCTCCGAAGAGCGCGCCGTCGCGCCAGACGAGTGTGAGGAACGCGGTCACGCTCCGGATGATCTTCTGCCAGAGGGCGTGCTGTTCGGCTCGAAGACGGCGAACTGCGTTCCTTCGTCGATCGACTCGCGCAAGAACAGACATCAAGCGACGAACGTTGACGTACTCGATCTTGCTCGAGTCGCCGCTTCCGAGCGTGCGCGCACCCCATACTCGGATCGAACCGTTCAGTTGCCGGATCGAGTTCACGCCGTCGGGTTGAGCCACGCCCTGCTCGGCCTTTGTCATCTGATACTCGAGCCCGAGCGCACCGAGCACCTCGCGTTTGCCGGCGCCTTGTGCACGCCGACCTTGTCGTCGACCCGGGCGTAGATGCCCGCCATGAACCCGCTCGGCGGAAGCGGGTAGGGCGCGGTCGCGGCCGGATCTGGGTCGGAGACGAGGATCTGCGGAAAGTAGATCGCCGCGTAATCCGATGACCCTGCTGCCGTTCCGTCGATTGCGCCCTTGATGGCGGCGGGCGTGATCGTCTGCGTCACCTGGCCGTCGAGGATCGCGAACCGATCCTGCAGGTTGGGGTCGGCGCAGTGCATGACGACCGCCGTCTGGACGCCTGCAGTGCGGGCGCCGGGTGCCGCGACGATCGCGATCTCGTCGATCTTCGCGAACTGGTCGAGCGCGGCCTGGACGTCATTCACGACGTCGATGTCGTTGACGTGCGCGACGTAGCAGACGCTGCCGCCGTTCTTGAAGAAGTAGTAGAGCGACAGAGCGAGCACCTTGTTGCCCGCATCGACCTTGCCGAACAAGCGCGTGAACTGATCGAAGTTCGTGACGAGCTGCGGCTCGTTGACCGCCGCCAAGACGTACGGAGTGCCGTCGGGCTTGGTGGGCATGTCGCCACCCGTGGACACTCCGATGAATCCCGCCGTGCTGGTCCCGGTGCCGCGGATCGTGGGGGTCAGCGGTACCTCTTCGACGTAGACGCCGGGCGCCTCGTATGTGGGCATTTCGACTCCTCTCGACAGAGCTCGTTCGTGTGCGTTTCGCGTCTCGGAGGCTGCTAGGGCGACAGGTCGACGTCGTAGGCGTTGATCGCCGCGGCGGGAACCGTGATGGCTTGGGTCTTGTCGGAGAAGCCGGCCGCGGTGGCCTTCAGGGTGTGGTTGCCCGCAGCGATGTTCGACAGACGGAATCGGCCGTCCGTGTCGGTCGACACGATCTGGATGTCGTCGAGCGTGATCTGCGCGGCGGCGATCGCGGCGGCGGTGTTGGCGTCGCGCACGACGCCACCGATGCCGAACACCGTGTCGACCGGTGCGTTCTGCTCCATGCCGGCGTGGAGGTCGATCTCCTTGGTCACGACCGGTGGGCCCTCGGGTACATCGACCTCGAGGTCGAGCGCGATCGTGACCATGAGGTGGAACGACGCGCGCGGCGGCATCCCGAGTGCGCTCCAGAACTCGGCGAGGCTCTTCGTGTCGTCCGGTTGCGCGACCCAGAGGGCAACCGGGAACGGCTGGTTCACCATCGCGCCCTGCAAGTACGCGCTCGGGATGAGCGGGAAACGACTGAGCTTCGTGAGCGCGCGGGCGAGCGTCCGGTGGGCCTCGACGACACCCGCCGCGGCGGGCTGGTTCGACCACGCGGTCACCAGGTAGTCGCAGTCGACGCGCAGAGGTGGCGTGCGCCGCACGAATGCACCGCCGACGAGTTCCGTGATCGGAACCGGATCGCGGAGCACCCGGTTCTCGTGCACGCCGTGCAGGAACAGACTGAGCGTGAGTTGCGCGGGATTGAAGTTCTGATCCGGCGCGACGAACGTGACGTCGACCCCGGCGAGTGACGGCGGCACCGCGTTGTCGGTCAAGAGCTGCTGGAGCGTGCGGTCGAGGTCCTGGAACACGGCCGCTATTCCCGCTCCGGGAGCGCCGCGGCGTACCCGCCGTTGTCGGCGGGCGCGAACACGTGCCCGATCTTCTGGTGCTCGCGCCACGTGGCGCGCATGAGGTGCGGCATACCGATGCGGCCGCCGTTCGCGGCCGCGAGATACGCGGCCGACACCACGATGTTGCGGATGTTGCCGCCGGACAGCGGGAGTTCGCGCGCGAGGAAGTCGAAGTCGATGTCGCCGACCGGCGCCTCGGGTGGGAGGAAGGCGCGCCAGATGCGGGCGCGGTGCGCTTCGTCCGGCAACGGGAACTCGACGATGAAGTGCAGCCGGCGCGAGGAACGCGTCGTCGAGGTTCTGCCGCAGGTTGGTCGCGAGGATCGCGACGCCGTCGTACTGCTCCATCCTCTGCAGCAGGTAGGCGATCTCGATGTTGGCGTAGCGGTCGTGCGCGTCCTTCGAACTTCGGAGCGCTTGCCGAACAGCGCGTCGGCCTCGTCGAAGAACAGCATCGCGTTCGCGGTCTCGGCCGCGGCGAAGATGCGCTCGAGGTTCTTCTCGGTCTCGCCGATGTACTTGCTGACGACTGTCGCGCAGGTCGATCTTGTAGAGGTCGAGGCCGAGCTCGCCGGCGATGACCTCGGCGGCCATCGTCTTGCCGGTGCCCGAGCCACCGGCGAACAGCGCGCACACGCCCTTGCCGAGGGCGAGCATCCGCTCGAAGCCCCACTCGCCGAGCACCTGCCGGCGCTGCGCGACGCGATCGCGGATGTCACGGAGCTGTTCGAGTGCATCGGCCGGGAGGATCAGGTCGTCCCACTGATACGTCGGCCGCACCTTGCGGGCGAGCGCCGCGAGCGTGCGCCCGAGTGACTCCGCGCGGTCGCGAACAGGTCGGCGGCATCGACGGCAGTGCCCGTCCACTCGGCCCGGTTCCGCGCGCTGAGCACGGCTTCGGCGATCTGCGACGCGTCGAGCCGGAAGTGATCGGCGAGCGCGTCCGCGACCGACGGGTCGACCGAGACACCGACGGTGACGAGCGATTGCTCCCACCAAGCACGGCGCGTCGCCGCGCTCGGCGCAGGGAACTCGACTGGGACCACACCCGGCGTGCGGTCGAGCGGGCCTGACACGGGGGTCCAGACGTCGCGCGTATCGATGAACGTCGGCACGCAGCTCTCGGCGACCTCCCGCACGAGCCGCGCGGCGGCAACCGAACCCGATTCACCGCAGCCGCGTTCGACACCCGTCACGAGAATCGCGTTCGCCGTGGAACCGCGCCTCACGAAACGCTACGGCCACTACCTCGTCGACCGGTGAACCGGCGTCGAGCGCGCGCTCGAGATCGACGGCGAGCAACCGCATGCCCGCCTCCGCGGCGAGCGCGATTGCGGTGGCGTGCTGTCCGGCGTCGCGCGGGCCGTGGAAAGCCAGGCGCAGGCGCAGCGCATCGGCGGTCGTCGTCACGACGGGCAAGGCGCGACGCGTCTCCGGCTCGAGGGGCAGGTCGGAAAGCTCGAAGAACGCGCGCTCGATCCGCGCGGAGGGCGCCAGTCGCCGATCGAGCGTCGCCTCGCCGATCAGCAGCCGGACGACTTGATCGTCGGGCTTCAGTGCGCGTGCGAGCAACGGCGCGTGCCGCTGGTTCGGGTCATCGAGGAGCTCGACGAGGCCCGAGGCGACAAGCGGCGCGTCGGGCGCGAAGCGCGCTCGCGCCTCGAGCCGATCGCGCGCCGAGTGGCAGAGCAGGTTGCACACCAGATCGACGGACGGCCGGCGTCGAGTGACATCGTCTTGCAGATAGCCGTACAGCCGCTCGTAGCGGAGGTCGAGCTCCGGCGCGATCGCCACCAGCAACACGTCGATGTCGAACGGGTTGAGCTCGAACGCGTGGCCCAACCACGCCAGCTCGCGCCCGAGGTCGTTGATCGCGTCGCCATGTGTAGGACTCGCGAGCACCGGTTCGCCCGGGGCGCGATCGAGCAGGCGCGTTACCTCGTCGGCGCCGATCACGAGGCCGCGGTACGGATCGGTGCCGGCCTCCGGACCGTACGCGGCTTCGGCCGCGACCACTGCTCGCGAGGAGGGCATCGAGACGCGTCAGCGCGGCCACGAGATCAGCACTGTGCGTGAGGTCGTCGGTCATCACCATCGGCGCCACACCGAACATTCGCGTTCGCATGCGCTCGACACCGGATGTGTCATCACGCGACGACACTCGATGATGCGCGTGTTCACGACGTCACCGGAGCGTCGCGACACGCTCATCGTGCGTGGAATCACACCGGAGGAGGGTTGACCCGCGTTGCAATCAGACTTACCGTCTTCGCAGGTCGCGAGCGGAAGCTGGCGCCGTTCGAGTGTGGAGAGCTCCCGAGCTCATCGGCCTTTTGGCACATGGATGGGTGACGTGGAGCGTGCAGGCGCCACGAGGCCGCCGCGTTCGCGCGGTGTTCGCGTGCTGCCGGGGAGGACACGCGGGGTGACCACGCGAGATGCTTCCACGCCCGCACCGACGTTGCGACTCATCGGTGGTTTCCGCGTGTCAATCGACGACGTCGAGATCAATCTCCGTCGTTCCGAACAACGCCTCCTCGCGTTGCTCGGGCTGCGCGACGGCGACCACACGCGATCCGTTGTCGCCGACCGATTGTGGCCGGACACGAAGCGCGATCCGAAGGCGAACCTGCGTGGCGTCGTCCTCCGGCTCGACGAGCAGATCCGCGCGCACCTTCGGGTCCGCCCCGACACACTCGAGCTCGACGGTTGGGACATCGACGTCCGCATCGCGACCGAAACCGCCCGGCGCATCGATGCCGGCGACCCGCCGTGTACGCGCTGGCCGCTCACCGACCTGTACTGCGCCGACCTCCTCCCCGACTGGGACGAATGGTGGTTGCACGGTGAACGGGAGTGCTTTCGGCAGGTGCGCCTGCACGCGCTCGAACGCCTGGCGACGCAGGCACTCGAGCAGGACCGCCCCGATCGGGCCGTGGAGTACGCGCTGCGCGGCTGGTCGACGCGGAACCCTTGCGAGAGTCGGCGCAGTACCTGCTGATCACGGGGTATCTCGGCGAAGGCAATCGGGCGGCGGCCATCGAGCAGTACCGGCGGTTCACGAAGCAACTCGACGACGAGTTCGGCGTCGAACCTGGGCGCGCATTGCAAGCGATCGCGGCCGAGGTGTTGTCAGGCTGAACGGTGACGCGACGGTGACATCCGGGCGCGAGCGTGCAGGTGTGCCGGAGGCGCCCCAGACCCGCGATGCCGCACTCGTCGTCCACGTATGGATGGAACCGGACGATTCGACCTTGCGCGGGCGCGTGCTCGGCACCGCAGCCGGTCGATCCTTCCGGCATGCGGGGAGTGCCCGCGCTCTGTGATGTCGTCTGCGCGCTGCTGCAACGGCTCGAGGATGGACTCGCAGCGGAGCATCGCTCGGCCGCGGTCGATCACCCGGACCGATCACGACCAGACTGATCGCCGCCGACCGATCGCGCCCGCCGACCGATCGCGCCGGCCGGCCGCGACGCCACCGCGACGCGCGAATGACGCGCGTTCGACGCGGCAGGCGCGATGCTCCGTGCTCCCGCCGAATGAGGAAATGGCATGACACTGCTCGATGGGCGCGAGGTCAGCCTGCAGTTGCTCGACGGCTTCGAGCTCCGTCATCGCGGTGAGCCGCTCATTCTCACCAAAGGCTCGCAGCGGATCCTCGCGTTCCTCGCGCTCGCTGGCCGTGACGTCGAGCGAGGCGCCGCGGCCTATCAGCTCTGGCCCGACCAGACCGACGAGCGGGCAGTGGCAAACCTGCGCTCCGCACTCTGGCGTATCCGTCGCCAGCCCGCGCCCCTCGTGGTCACAAACGCCGCCCGAGTTCGGTTGCACCCGGGCGTCTGGGTCGACGCGCGCGATGGTGTCGATCAGCTCCGGCGATCGGGACCCGAGGAGGTCGTACATCACGATCCGTCAATGATGCGCGGCGACCTCCTGCCCGACTGGTACGACGAGTGGGTACTCGTTGAGCGCGAGCGCTTGCGTCAAGTGCGACTGCATGCGCTCGAAGGGGCGGCGCGCCGACTCTGCGCACAGGGACGGTTCGACGCCGCGATCAACGCGGGGCTGCAAGCAGTCGCTATTGAACCGTTGCGCGGAGACTGCCCACGAGATCGTCATCTACGCTCATATGGCGGAAGGCAACCGCTGCGAAGCCGTGCGGCAGTATGAGCGGCTCGTCCTGCTGCTGCGTGACGAGCTCGGCATCGAACCGTCGCGACGCGTGCACAACATCCTGATTGCGTGAGCGGCGCGTCGGCAGTCCAAGGTGTTGGGTCAAAGGTTGGTCAGCGTCGCGATCCGGAGCGAGCACCGCGACAGCACGCGGAACTCGTCCTCGACGGGCAGGCGAACGATCCGGTACGACAACGACCGCGGCTGAGTCGTTCTTGTCTCGCGCGTCGCGGGCGCGATGGTCGGGAAGAGCTTCGGCTTGCCCCGCGTGCTCAGCCACACAGCATTGTGAGTATTCGACTACTCACGACAATGGCTCACAGCTCCCTCATCGTGCGGTCGACGGAGTAACTCGCGCCGGGCCAAGGAGGCGCGCCGACGACGGTTCCGCATCTGGGTGTGCGCGGCATTCGAGGAGGAAGCAGCCGTGGTGCGAGCTCGGACATCTCAGCCATCGATCTTCGGTCGACTCCCACGGACCGCTGTTGCGGCTGTCCTTGCCGTCGTTCTCGCCGCCGGGGCGAGCGCCTGCAGCGGCGATCCGAAACCGGAGCAGAACGCCGAGGTCCTCGAGGGGTACGCCGACTTCCACAACCACCAGTTCGCCTACCTCGGCTTCGGGGGCAGCGCGATCAGCCACTCGATCTTCCCGGAGGACGGCTGCATTGCGCAGCCGTCCGGCGGCGCACAATTCTCCGTGGCCCGGTTGGTCAGGGTGATTCTCTTCAGCGTCGCCAACGATCAGGCCGCCGCCGGTCGCTGTTATCCGTCCGTGTACAACATCGCCAGTCAGCGCGTCGACGTCACGAACCTCAAGCGCTCCTGGCAGTACGGGCAGCGCCTCATGGTCATGATGGCCGTGAACTCGGAGTTCCAGTGCAAGGTCGGAGGCCTCGGCGCGTGCGTGTCAGATCGCGAATCGATCGATGCGCAGATCGCCGCCGCCAAGGCGCTCCAGGACCGCATCGACAACGAGGAGGGTGGCCCGGGCCAAGGCTGGTATCGGATCGTCACCAGTCCGGAAGAGGCACGCGCCGTGATCCGGGACGGCAAGCTCGCCGTCGTCCTCGGCATCGAAGCCGCCAGCGCGTTCGGCTGTGAGATCCGGGCCGACGGCACCGTGACGGGCCTTGAGGACCCGATCGGCCTGACCACCCCCACCCAGGAGACGACCTTCGAGTACCGCTGCGACGGTGGACTGATCGGCGAGACCGGGATCCTCAGCCGCATCGATGCCAACGCTCCCGCCGAGTCCGTGCCGAGCCAGCTCGAGCAACGGGCACTGGCCCTGTTCGACCACTACTGGGACCTCGGCGTGCGGCACTTCTACCTGGTCCACAACTTTCGCGGCATCGCCGGCGGCTACTCCCTGTTCGACCAGCTCCTCCACGGCGAGAGCCTCGTCGGCGACGACTACCCCGACGTCGACCGGGTCATCGGGGCCGTGCGCCCGTTCGTGTACCGGACCGACTGCCGCAGCCTTCTGCAAGACCGGGTGCGCAATGATGCCGAGCCGGATCCGGCGAAGCACGAATACGGCTTCGACGGCGGCAAGTGCAACGCCAAGGGGCTCAGCGACACCGGCGTGCAACTGGCGAAGCTGGCTGCGGGTCACGGCGCCGTGCTCGATGTCGATCACACCTCGCAGCGAACGCGGCGCGAACTGCTCGCCAAGGACGGGGTTCTCGGCGGGGCGTACCCGACCGTGTCGAGCCACGCCGGTGCGATCGACTTGTTCCACGGCGGTGGGCGCAACGAAGGGAACCTCTTCGACCAGGACATCGCCGAAATCGTCAGCTCCGGCGGGGCCTTGGCTCCGCGCCTGCCCGCCGTGGGCGACGTGTCGGAAGAGGACACGTTTCCTGCAGGCTCGACCGTCGCGCCGTTCGAGTGCGGTGGAACATCCGAGTCGTGGGTCCAGGTGTACCGGTACTACGTCGACCGGCTCCGCAACGGCAAGCTGATCAACGGCAAGGCGCCGTTCGTCGGGGTCGGGATCGGCACGGACATGGGGCCGCCGATCCCGACCTTCACGGCGCCACGGTTCAAGCTGCCGCCGGGCCACCGCATCATCACCGCGACGCCTGTCCCACTCCCCGACTATCCCGACGCGCTCGTACGCATGTTCCTCGGCCCAAAGGTCGGCGGCGCGTGCTACGACGAAAGCGACGGCACACACACCAAGGTGAACTATCCGCTGACGAACTCCCGCCTGGCGCCGCCGGGCGTGTCGTTTCCGAAGTCCAAGGTGCCCTGGGACAGCGCGGAGTACGACATCAACTACGACGGCGTCCCCCACGTCGGGATGCTTCCGGACTTCATCGAGGAGCTCATGGTCCTCGGGCTGTCGAAGGAAGACCTGGACCCGCTCTGGCACGGGGCCGAGGCCTACATCCGCACGTGGGAAGCATCCGAGGCGTGGGCGTCGGGCTTCGACGTCGAGGGCACCCGCGGCGTCCGGGACGCTTGCGAACAGCAGCGCCGCGCGCTGCTCGACGGCCTCGACACCGGCGACGCAGACGCCGTTGTCGCTGCGCTGCGCGGCATCCGCAACAACCTGTGCCGCACCGTCGCCTACACCGACCGCGGCACCGACGGGGTCGTGACCATCCCGGTGAGCAACTACGAGTTCGGCGTCGCTCGGCCCTACATCGTGCCGGTGGGCACGACCGTCAAGGTCGTCAACAACGACGGCATCAACCACACCTGGACCGCGAACGACGGGTCGTTCGACGAGACCCTCTCGGCCAATGGAGGCACCGCGACACACACGTTCAACGAGGCCGGGATCTACGACTTCTACTGCAGCGACCACCCGACGATGCGCAACACCATCGTTGTGCGCTGAGGCGCGGTACCGACCCCGACGGGCCCGACGATGCGCAGCCCGATGGGAGCGCGGTTGGCGCGATCAGCCCCGCGGCCGCCGCAGCAGCATCTCCTGGGTCAGCATCGCCGCGAGGTTGCCGGCGCGGTCCCGCATCGTGCCCGAGTACAGACCTCGTTTGCCGCCCGCCTTCAACGGCCGCAGGTGCAGCTCGATCCAGTCGTCGACGCGCACGGGGCGGTGGAACCAGACCGAATGGTCGATGCTCGGCCCGCCGAGGCCGAGGGTGGGCCGCATGACCTGTCCGAAGCCCGAGCCGAGATCGGAGACGTAGGTGAGCGCGCACGCGTGCACGAGCCGGTCATCCGGCAACGGGCTCGCCGAGCGCACCCACATGCGGTCCGAGAAAGTGGGTGGATCTCCTTCGAGGTCGCCGGTGGTGATCTCCCGTACCTCGACGAGCGCGGGCCACGGCCGCGTCGGCAGGTGGTCGGGCGGCACCATGTCGTCGGGCGGGTCGTCACCGAAGGTCTCGCCGGGTTCGTCGCAGTGGAACGACGCGACCATCGAGAAGATGACCTCACCCTCCTGCACCGCGGACACATCTCGCGCCGAGAACGACCCGCCGTCGCGATCGCGCCGCACGTGCAGCAGCACCGGCCGGTCAGGCCGGCCTCGCCGCAGGAAGTAGCCGTGCAGCGAGTGCGGGAACCGGTCGTCGGGCACGGTCAGACCCGCGGCGAGCAGCGCCTGCGCCGCGACCTGCCCGCCGTACAGGACCGGATGCCCGCGCGACTGCCGCGCGTTCACCGCCCGGAACAGGTCGCGGTCGAGCCGCTCGAGACTGAGGACCGCGGCAAGGTCGGTCGCGGTCGCCCAGGAGTCGTCGGTCACGGCGGGATCCTCGCAGATCGCGCCCCGGCCGCGTGAGCTAGACAGTAAATGTCTCGAGGTCGCGGTGCGAGGAGTCGGTTCACCATGACCAAGCCGACGACCGCGGCGGAGCTCTTCCTCCGGAACGCAGACGGCGACGACGTTGCCGCGCACTTCGAGGATCGCTCGTTCACCTACCGCGAGCTCGCGACGGAGTCGCTCCGCCGCGCCGCGTTGTGGGATGGCTATCGGGACCGCACGAAGCCGCCGCACATCGGCGTGTTGCTCGACAACACGCCCGAGTACCTGTTCTGGCTCGGCGCGGCGGCGATCAGCCGGTCGGCCATCGTCGGTATCAATGCCACGTACCGCGGCGCCGAACTCGCGCGTTTGATCGACCACTGTGACTGTCAGGTGCTCGTGACCTCGGACACCTACACCGACGTGCTGGCCGGCGCGCCGAGCGGCGTGACGGCCGACCGCATGTTCGCGACGCACACCGACCAGTACGCCGGACTGCTCGGCGCGGCGGACGTCGCGCGCACGTGGGAACCGGCCGACTCCGATGACGTCTTCTTGCTGATCTTCACGTCGGGCTCGACCGGGTTCCCCAAAGCGGTGCGCTGCACCCAGGGCCGGTACACCGCGACCGGCCGAGGGGGCGCGAAGGTTGCGGGCCTCGGTCCGGGGAAGGCCGTGTACGCGCCGCTGCCCATGTTCCACAGCAGCGCGCTGTTCACCGGGCTCTCCTGTGCGCTCAACGCGTCGGTGCCGTTCGGAACGCGCAGCAAGTTCTCCGCGTCGAGTGCGATGGCCGACATCCGTCGGATGGAGGCAACGATGCTGGCGTACACCGGCAAGATCCTCAACTACATCCTCGCGTCGCCGCCATCACCGGACGACGCCAGCTCGCCGCTCGAGCTCGCGCTCGGCAACGAGGCGTCCGAGGCCGACATCCGCGCGTTTGCCGAGCGGTTCAACTGCACCGTGCGCGACAGCTACGGCTCGACCGAGGGAATCATCATCATCCGCCGCGACTCGTCGATGCCCGACGGCGCGCTGGGCACCGCCGACGACAACGTCGCGGTCTACGACGCGGAGACCGGCGAAGAATGCGCCCGAGCGAGGTTCGACACAGACGGCCGTCTCCTGAACGCCGCCGAAGCCGTCGGCGAGATCGTCAACACGGATCGGCGCGCCTCGTTCGAGGGCTACTACAACAACGAGGACGCGCGCGCGTCGAAGGTGCGCGGGGGCATCTACTGGTCGGGCGACCTCGCGTATCGCGACGATGAAGGTTGGTTCTACTTCGCCGGCCGATCGAACGAGTGGCTCCGCGTCGACAGCGAGAACTTCGCCGCGGCGCCGGTGGAACGGATCGTCGCCCGACACCCGCGCGTCCGCTCCGTCGCGGTGTACGCGGTACCCGACGAACCGGTCGGCGATCGCGTCATGGTCGCGGTCGAAGTCGACGACAACGAGGGCTTCGAGATCGAGGAGCTCGACGAGTTCCTGCAATTGCAGCCCGATCTCGGGACGAAGTGGCTGCCCAGCTTCGTGCGCGTCTCTGCCGAGCTTCCCGAAGCTCGCCAGCATGAAGCTGGACAAGACGAGCCTGCGCCGCGAGGCCTGGCGGGCGCCGGACACCTGGTGGCGCCCGGCCCGCGGCGAACGCCTGCGGCGGATGTCAGCAACCGACATCGAGTCGCAGGCCCACCTGCTGCCGTAGCGCAGAAGCACGTTGCGCGACGCGCGCCGACTTGTGCTCGATCGACGAAAGTCCGGGAACCGTCGCGTCCTGCTCCAAGCTCGCGAACGCGTGCGCGACGGTGCCGCAACGTGGCGTCCCAGAAGTCGGTCGTTGTCCGTTCCGCGATCTGGTCGTAGGGCGTCACGGTGTCCTCCCATTGCGACGCGTGGGAGGCGCCGTGGAGCGTCACGAACCACACCGGCGGCTGGGCGCGGTCGTAGCTGGAACGCGCGCCCGCGTACGGAAGGGTCGGGTCCGAGTCCGAGTGGCCGATGTACAGCGGCACGTGCCCGTCGACCGTCACGCTCGGCTGCGCGCCGTCGAGGATCTCGGCGGCCTTGATGCGGTCGTCGCGGCAACAGTCCCCGTAGACCAAGAGGTACGTCGTGATACCGCCGAGCGAGAGACCGCCCGCGCCGATCCGGCGCTCGTCGATCGAATGGGAGAGCAGGTTGCCGCGCTGCCGGTCCATGGCCAGCACCTGGTCGAGCACGAACGACATGTCAGCGGGCTGCTGTGCGAAGTCGCCGAGATTGATGCTCGCGGCGTGGTCATTCGTCAACGGGAAGGTCGGCGCGACGACGACGTACCCGGCGTCCGCCCACGCCGAGAAGAGCTTCGTGAACTTGTCCGGATGACCCACGGCGCCGTGCGCGAACACGATCAACGGGAACTGCCCGTGACGGTTCGGTCGATAGATCGCGGTGACGAGCGTGCGCGACGGCAGCGCCGGCCCCACGATCGGCACTGTCGGCCGCGTGGTGTCGACGAATGTCTGGTACCACGACGTATGACCCGACCCGGGGTGCTCGTGCGGCCACCGCGGGACGCACCCCGCGGTCGCGAGTGCGAGCACCATGACCAAGACGAACGCGAGGCGCGGCCCGGCCGGGGCACGCGGTCCTCCCACGGCACGGTTCATGGCCGCATCTCTACCGGCTGTGGCGTGGAAAGAACAAGCGCGGCCGGTCGCACACGCAGCGGCCCACCGCGCGGTGCTCCGTAGCTTCGAAAGTCGACGTTCGATCTTGACCATCGCAGCCTGATGTGAGGTTCTTGACGCGGAGATTGCGCGTCGCGCATCCGTGTCGAGGAGCCGTCATGAATCAGCACGAGTCGGGCGGTTGCCCGATGAATCGCCGTCGGTTCCTGCAAACGCTCGGCGTCGGTGCGGCGGCATCGAGCGTGACCTTGGTGTCCGGTCGCGCGGCCGGTGCGCTGGCAACTCGGCCCGAGCTCCCGGAGGTTCTCCACGGCCATTCGACGAGTTTCGGCCGGATGTTCCCGCACCTGCCCCCGTTCGCGGATCCGACCGACGCGTTGTCGACGAGCTGCACAACGCGGGCGGCGGGCTGATCCTCGTGATCACCTGCCTCCTCGCCGCCAGTGCATCCGGCGTCTGACCGCGCACTCTCTCAACGCTCGAGCCGGCGGACGAGGCCGTCGAGATCGGCGACGGTGACCGTGATCGCCGAATGTCCCTTGCGCCGGAGCGGGGAGGGAACCGGCTCGCGGAAGTGCACGCACACGCCCGCGCGCCGATTGGTCCCGAGCGTGAGCCCGTCATCGACCATCGATCCCCTCACGCCGGCCGCCGTCCACCACCGGTAGTTGCGCGTGACGTGGGCCTCGTCGATGTTGGTGAGCGGCGTCTCGAGCCGCACGAACCCGAACGTCGCGCGGAACATCCCGTCGTCGGTGATGACGATGCCGTCCTTGCTCGGACGGAGACCGAACGGGAGCCAGAACGGCGCCAGCCGCTTGTCCACCGCGTAACCGAAGAACTCGGCCATGACATCTCCTAGGGGAGGCGAGGTCCTACGGGAGGCGAGGCTGCCGGCTCGGGATCGCGCGAGGCCGCCGGGAACGTCGCGTCGGGATCGCGGAAGATCGCGGTGAAGCCGAGCGCGCCCGCGATGGGCGCGAACACGAGCATGGGCAGCTGGTAGCGCCAGGAGAACTCGAACAGGTCTGCGGTGAGCACGACGCCGATACCGCAGAGCGTCGGCAACCAGCAGACCGCGCGCAGGCGTGACCGGCGGGCACAGTGGAGACCACAACCACCGAGGATCCCGCCGATGAACGCGACGGCCAGCACGGGTCCGGGCGTGTAGCCCACGGTGAGCTGATAGCTGCGAAGGAACGACGCGAGCGGCTTCACGATCGTGGGTGGGCCACCACCGAACTCACGCGTCGCCGCGAGGGGGCCGTACTCGTTGAAGACCCAGTGCGTTTGGAACTGCCAGCGTTCTACGGGCACGTCGTTGTGCGCGTTGGTGTGTCGCCACCGGAAGCCCTTGACGAAGTCGGTCGCGACGGCGTGGGCCAGATCGAGGGGTTGCTGGCGGAAGACGTGTCGGGCGAAATCGCGCAGCACCTCGTTCAGGCGCGGCTCGTCGGAGACGCCGGAAAGGCGGCGCACCGGATAGTGGTGGGCGTAGTAGTTCACGCCGCGCCGGTGCCCGAGCGGTTCGCGCGGACACAGCCGTCGCTCGACCGGCGTGAGCGACAACGTGTCGCAATCAGCGATCTGGGCGGCGCGGCCGAACGTCGCATGCGCATCCGTGGTCGTCAGTCCGAACGCTCCGGTTTGCGATCGGTAGTACGTCATGTAGCCGGCGAGGGGCACGAGGAACGCGACGGCGACGATCGCGGTGCGACCCAGGCGGCGCGCACCGCCCGGACCCGACACGAACGCGAAGATCATCGCGGGCACCACCAGCGGCAGCGCGACGATCCGCACCGGCACCGCGAGACCGAGGAGCACACCACCGATCACCAGCGCGCGACTGGTCGGGCGACGATGCCAGAGCAGGGCCAGCATCGCGCCGACCAGCAACGCCTCGAAGATCGTCTCCGACATGATGTTCTGCTCGATCTGGAGCTGGTAGGCGTCGAGCAGGAGCGGTGCAGCCGCGGCGGCCGCGAGCCACCGGGACACGCCGTACCGCACGCAGAGGACGTAGATCCCGACGCCCATCGCCAGCCCGAGGGCGTGTTGCACCAGCGCGACCACGAACAGGTTGCCGACCTTCAGCACCGGCCCGAGGACGAGGAAGTCGTAACCGATGGTCTGACTCTTGGTGGGATCCAGCGTGTCCAGCAGGTCGAGGTAGCGGTACGAGTCGATGAAGAGGAGTGCCGGCCGGTACGCGATCTGGGTGGTGACGCGCAGCGCGAACCCGATACCGAACACGACGAGGAACAGCCAATGCCGGGTCGCGATCGCGCGTGCGCGGATCCAGCGCGTCGTGGGTTCTGGTTGCGACCGCGGCGCGTCCGGTTGCTGCTCGTGGTCGATCAGCGACGCGTCGGTCATCGCGCGTGGTTGCCTCGCTCGCGCCACCAGGTCGAGACCACGACCCAACCGAACCGGGCTCCGTACACGAGGTCCGGCCCCTTGCGACTGGTGCCCGCCGCACGCGCGCGCATCACGGCCGGGACCTCGGCGATGCGGAAACCGCGGAGTGCGGCACCGATCAAGAGCTCGGACGCCTGGAACTGCGGCTGGTGGAGCGGCACGGCCGCGGGCACCTCGACGCGCATCGCCCGCAGCCCGAACGACGGGTCGGTGACGTGTTGCCGGGTCAGGACGCGTATGACCGCGGCATAGAAGACGACGCCGAGCTGCCGGAAGCCGTCACCCCGGTAGGTGCGGCCGAGCCGTCGTGAGCCGGACACGAAGTCGGCCCGATCTTCGATGATCGGCGCGAGCAACGCCGGGATGTCGGCGGGGTCGTACTGACCGTCGGCATCGGTCGTCACGATGTACGACGCGCCGGCCTCGGCCGCGACGCGGTAGCCGAGCCGCAGGGATGCACCTTGGCCGCGGTTGACGGGAACCGCGCAGACGTAGGCGCCGTGGGTGCGGGCAACGCCGGCGGTGCCGTCGTCGCTCCCGTCGTCGACGACGAGCACCGATACTCGCAGTCCCTTCGTCTCGGCCGGGAGCGAGTCGAGGACCGCGCCGAGGCTCGCGGCCTCTCGGTACGCGGCGATCACGATGCACACCGGGCCGAGGTCGGGCCCGCCGTAGTTGCTCGCGAACTCCCGGCGAGCCGAGATGTCGACCGGGTCGTCGGTGCCCCGGACGCTCCGCTTCACGCTCATCGCGGCGCGCGGGAGCGGGCGAATTCGAGTTCTCCCTGCAGCGATTGCCACGTGCGCTTCAACCCTTGCTCGAGGCTGACGCTCGGTTCGTACCCGAGCGCACGAGCCCGGGCGATGTCGACGCGCACCGCGCGCATCTCGCCCGGTTGCGGGGCGGTGTGCGTGATCGCGATCGGCATCCCGATCGCGTCCGATGCGAGCCGGCACACGTCCAGCACCGACGTCGACACACCGGTGCCCACGGTCAGGGGCCCGCGCAGTTCACGAGCACGCGCCCGCAGCATCGCCGCGACTGCGTCGTCGACGTACAGGTAGTCGCGCTCCTGCAACCCGTCGCCGTACACGCCGATCGGACGCTCGGCTGCCGCCGCGCGCATCAGGCGCACGACGAACGTGTCCTTGCCGCCCATGCCCCGTCCGTAGACGTTGGTGAACCGGATCGCGCACGCGGCGAGGTCGTACGAGGACGCGTAGGCGGAGCACAGCATCTCGGCGGCGGCCTTGGTCGCGCCGTACGGCGTGAGCGGGCGCATCGGCGTCGTCTCGTCGATGCATGCACCGTCCGTCTCGCCGGCGACGGCGTTCGTGGATGCGAACACGAACGACCGCGCGCCGACGTGACGTGCGCCCTCGAGGAGCCGTTGCGTGACGGCGACGTTCGCGTCGTACACACCCTGCGGATCCTTCATCGACTGCAGGACGGACGTCCGCGCCGCGAGATGGAAGATCGTGTCCGGATGCGAAGCGAGTGCCGCGTCGAGCACGGTGGGATCGCGCAGGTCTCCGACCACGCCCGGAACGGTCGGGTCCGGGAACGGCCGCAGGTCGGCGACGAAGACCTCGGCTCCCTCGGCGCGCAGCGCGGCGACGAGCGCCGAACCGATGAAGCCGGACGCGCCGGTGACGAGAGCGACCGCCATGGACGCGGCTAGAAGCCGGCGACGCTCTCGACCGTGACCTGGGGTGCTTCGGCGCGATCCTGGAGCGACTCGGTCGCGCGCCAATCGATCGTCGGCACCATCACCGAGATGTCGATGCGATCGCGATGCTGCTCGACGATCGCCGCCAGGTTCCGGATCGTGTCGTCGTCGAGCAGATGCGGTCTGAGGCCGAGGTCGACCAGCTTGGTGTGCGCGGCGTTGTAGTAGTGGTCTTCCATCTCGACGCGCGGGTCGCTGAGCCGCTGGATCTTGTGCTCGCCGTCGAGTGCGGCGACGACCCGGTCGGCCATCACGTTGATGGAGAACGACTCGGTGAACTGGTTGAACACGCGGTACTCCCCGACCTTCGCCGGGTGCAGCACCGCCAGCTCGACGCAGGCCAGCGTGTCCTTGATGTTCAGCATGCCGCGCGTCTGGTTGCCCTTGCCGTAGACGGTGAGCGGATGGCCGGCGACAGCCTGCACGATGAACCGGTTGAGGACGGTGCCGAAGACCGCGTCGTAGTCGAAGCGGGTCGCGAGATCCGGATGCTGCGAAGTCTCGTCGGTGACCTGTCCGTAGACGATGCCTTGGTTCAAGTCGGTTGCTCGCAGCCCCCAGGTTCGGCACGCGAACGCGATGTTGTGCGAGTCGTGCACCTTCGACAGGTGGTAGAAGGAGCCGGGCTGCTTGGGGAACGGCAGCGTGTCGGTGCGGCCGTTGTGCGTGATGTCGATGAAGCCCTCTTCGATGTCGATGTTGGGCGTTCCGTACTCGCCCATCGTGCCCAGCTTCACCAGGTGCACCGAGGGGTCGAGCTGGCCGATCGCGAAGAGCAGGTTGAGGTTCCCGACGACGTTGTTGACCTGTGTGTACACGGCATGCGAGCGGTCGATCATCGAGTAGGGCGCGGAACGTTGTTCGCCGAAGTGCACGATGGCGTCCGGCCGGAAGCTCTTCATCACCTCCTCGACGAATGCGTACTCGGTGAGATCGCCGACGTAGGTCGCGATCGTGCGTCCGCTCAACTTCTCCCACGTCGCCGCCCGCCGATCGAAGTCGCTGATCGGCACCAGGCTGGACGTCCCGAGCTCGGTGTCGTAGCGACGCCGAACCAAGTTGTCGACCGTCGCGACCTCATGGCCCCGCGCCGAGAAATGAAGCGAGGTGGGCCAGCCCAAGTAGCCGTCGCCGCCGAGCACCAAGATGCGCACTACGAGTCCTCCTCAGAGTTCGTTCGAAGCGGCGGCGATGCGGCCACGTGGCCGTCTTCGCACACCGAGCGGCGCGGTTGCACCGTCACCCTCACCTCGCCTCAGTTTCACGCAGATCACGGGACCGCATCATGGTCCGCACCGCGGGGATCTGGCTGACCCGCTCCGGAGCACCGTCTCCGAACAAGAACACGTGATAGATCCCGAACTTCGCCACGAACAGCACGCCGTTCGCGACGAGGTACACGATCGCGACGAAGACCGTCTGCGCGGTCTCGCCGCCGGGCGCGACGCGTGCCGCGATGGTGGTGGCCAGCGCCGCAAGCAACAGTGTCGCCAGCGAGACGAGCACGTACGGCACGAACTCGCGGCCGACACGCCGGCCTCCGCGTCGTTGCCATACCCACGAACGGTTCAACACGTAGTTCGGAATCGCGCCACAGAAGAAAGCGATGACTGCCGCCGGCCCGGCGGCAACGAGCCCGGTGCCGAACAACAGGATCAGCGCAACCTCGCTGGTGGCGAGGGCCACAAGCGAGCTGGCGGTGTATCGGGAGAAGAGAGCGCCGAGAGACGTTCCGTCCAGCAGCCGCGCGATGTCCACTCCTCGCGACGCTAGCGAAACATCCCGAGACCGTCCGGGAAGCGTTCCTCCGGGCGCCGAACGGGGAACACCAGTGCGAGTGACCGGTGCCGGTCACTGCACGAGTTAGTGTCCGTTTCCGGAGCGCCCGGCCCTTCGGCCGGCTATGGGACATTCGATCCTCGTCCCCCGCTCCACGACCGCAGCCCGTTCCACAGACCGCGCGGGAGCCAGCGCACGATGACAGATATCGCCATCGCCGCCGAGAACATCGCGAAGCACTACGGAAAGGTGGTGGCTCTCGCCGGCGTCAGCCTCGAGGTGCCGCGCGGAACCGTGCTCGGTCTCCTCGGCCCGAACGGCGCGGGCAAGACGACCGCGGTGCGGATCCTCACCACCAACCTGCGGCCCGACGCCGGGCGGGCGACGGTGTTGGGCTTCGACGTCGTCGCGAACCCGCAGGCCGTGCGGGAGCGCATCGGACTCGCGGGCCAGTCCGCCGCGGTCGACGACAATCTCACCGGACGCGAGAACCTCCGACTCGTCGGCTACCTCACCCACCAGCCGCGCCGGAACGTCGGCGCGCGCGCCGACGAGCTGCTCGAGCAGTTCGGGCTGAGCGACGCGGCGAACCGTACGGCCAAGACCTACTCCGGCGGCATGCGACGGCGACTCGACCTCGCGGCCTCGCTCGTCCACCGGCCGCCGGTCCTCTTCCTCGACGAACCGACGACCGGCCTCGATCCCGCGAGCCGCACCGACCTCTGGGGTGTGATCGAAGAGCTCGTCGCCGGCGGCACGACCGTGCTGCTCACCACGCAGTACCTCGAGGAAGCCGATCGCCTCGCGAGCCGGATCATGGTGATCGACTGCGGCCGAACGATCGCAGAAGGCACGCCGGCAGAGCTCAAGGAGCACTACGGCGCGACGGTTGTCGAGATCACGCTGAAGCCGGACGACGTGGTGCGGGCGCAGTCACTGCTCGCCGCGCACGGCACGACGGAACGCCTCGACGCCACGACGCTCGGCGTGACCATCGCCGATGCGGGGCGCGGCACCCTCGACGTGGTGCGGACGCTCGACCGGGAGTCACTGATCCCGGAACGGCTCACAGTTCGCGAGCCGAGCCTCGACGACGTGTTCCTCTCCCTCACCGGTCACCGCGCCGAAGAAACTGCAACGGACGAGAGCTCACGGCCACGCGACGAACGGGGCGCGGCATGACCGCTCTCACCGCATCCACCGCGCGTCACCGAGATACCGCCCAGCTCGGCACATCGCGTGTCGCCCGCCGTGGCCGTCACCGACGGTGTCGTCGTCGCGTGGCGCAACCTCATGTCGATGCTGCGCACGCCCGAGGTCCTCGTGTTCAGCAGCATCCAGCCGGTCATCTTCGTCCTGATGTTCCGCTTCGTGTTCGGCGGCGCGATCACCGTGCCCGGTCAGTCGTACGTGAACTTCCTGATGCCGGGCATCTTCATCCAGACCGTCGCGTTCGGCTCCGTGACCACTGCGATCGGGATGGCCACCGACCTGCAAGGTGGCGTCATCGACCGCTTCCGTTCATTGCCGATGGCCCGTTCCGCGGTCCTCGCGGGGCGCACGATCGCCGATCTCGTGCGCAGCGTCTGGGTCGTCATCCTGATGGGGGTGGTCGGGACGGCCGTGGGCTTCCGCGTGCAGACGAACGCGCTCGCCGTCGCTCGCGGCGGTCGGCATCATCTTGCTGTTCGCGTTCGCGCTCTCGTGGGTGTTCGCGTTCTTCGGGCTCGTGACCGCGAACCCCGAGGCGGCGCAAGCGGCGTCGTTCCCCTTCCTGGCGATCTTCGTGTTCGCGTCGTCGGCGTTCGTCCCGCTCGACACCATGCCGGGCTGGCTCCAAGCCTTTGCCGAGCATCAGCCGGTCACGGCTGCGATCAACGCGGTGCGGGCGCTCTTCCTCGGTGGGCCGACCAGCACCTATGTCGTGAAGGCGCTCGTGTGGTGCGTCGGGATCATCGTCGTGTTCGCGCCACTCGCGGTGCACCGCTACCGCCGCTCGGCCTGACGCGCATCAGACGGGAGACGAGATGGCCGCGTCCGATCACCTCGGAGGACGCGCCGAGGAGCCGGCGCTCCTCTCGGGCTTCTTGGACTGGAACCACGCGGTCGTCGAGCGCAAGGTGCAGGGACTGGCGGCCGCAGGACGCAGCGCGAGTGATGACGCCGTCGGGCCTCTCGCCGCTCGGTGTCGTCGCGCACTTGGCATCGGCCGAGGTGGGTTGGTTCGCCGAGACGTTCGCAGGTGAGCCCGTCGACCCGGCCTGGGAGGACCACGGGTCGTTCCGGCTCCGCGCCACCGACTCCGTCGACTCGGTCGTCGCCGAGTACCGGGAGGTCTGTGCGCGATCGCGAGCGATCGCCGGCGCGGCACCGGCTCTCGACCAGTTGAGCGTCGTCGCCCACGAACATTGGGGCAACGTGTCGCTGCGGTGGATCTTCGTGCACATGATCGAGGAAACCGCGCGGCACGCCGGCCACCTCGACCTGATGCGCGAGCAGATCGACGGTCGCACCGGCGACTGACCGATTCGGCGAGCTCACGCCGGCGCAACGGCGCGGCGCTTGCGACGCGAGCTGACCACGGGTCGCGATACGTTCGCCTTGCCCGGCGACTTGCTTCGAGTCGTTCTCTGGAGGGGGAAGCAGCGTGGACCGATCGAGACGGCCCTTCCGCCGCGGTCAACGGCGGCCGCATGGGCGCAGCAGCACCACTCGAGATACTTCCGCCGAGCCGTCGCTCGCGCGCTCGCCATCGCTTGTCGCATTGCTCGCGCTGACGCGCGTCCCGATCAACCGCGGTCCGGCGCGCGTGTCGGACGGCTCAACGGAAGGTGCAGCATGGATTTGAACACTGGCGATACCGCGTGGGTCCTGGTGGCGGCCGCACTCGTGCTGTTCATGACACCGGGCCTCGCGCTCTTCTACGGCGGCATGGTCCGCGCGAAGAACGTCCTCGCGATGCTCATGCAGAACTTCTTCGCGATGGGCATCGTCACCATGATCTGGGTGGTGTTCGGCTACTCGCTCGCGTTCGGCGACTTCGGGGAACGGCGGCTTGCATCGGCAACTTCGACTTCGTCGGGCTGAAGGGCATGACGAACGCGACTCGGTAACTTCGCGACCGCGTCCCCGACGCTCGCGTTCGTCGCGTTCCAGCTCACGTTCGCGATCATCACGCCGGCGCTGATCACCGGCGCGATCGCGGACCGCATGCGCTGGGCCGCGTGGGTCGGGTTCATCGGCCTGTGGTCGATCCTCGTGTACCTGCCGGTCGCGCACTGGGTGTTCGCGCGGCGGCTGGCTCGCCGAACCGCGGCGCGCTCGACTTCGCCGGGCGGAGCGGTCGTGCACGTGAACGCGGGTGCCGGCGCGCTCGCCCTGGTGATCGTGCTCGGCAAGCGGCGCGGGTGGCCGCAGCACCCGATGCCGCCGCACTCGCTGCCGCTCACGCTGCTCGGCACCGGGATCCTGTGGTTCGGCTGGTTCGGCTTCAACGCCGGCTCGGCGCTCGGCGCGAACCTCGTCGCCGCGCAGGCGTTCATGAACACGTTCGTCGCCGCGGCCGCGGCGATGATCGGCTGGCTCGATCGTCGAGCGGATCAAGACCGGCCACGCGACGACCCTGGGTGCCGCGTCCGGTGCCGTCGCCGGCCTCGTCGCGATCACGCCGTGCGCGGGGTTCGTCGGCGGCGATGTCGCCGATCGTCATCGGCGTCGATCGCCGGCGTCGGTCTGCTACCTCGCGATCAGCCTGAAGTTCAGGTTCGGCTACGACGACTCGCTCGACGTCATCGCCGTGCACCTCGTCGGCGGGCTCATCGGGTCGATCCTGCTCGGGCTCTTCGCCGACGCGGCGGTGAACCCGGCGGGCAAGGACGGCGTGTTCTTCGGCGGCGGCTGGGGCCTGTTCGGCGAGCAGGTGCTCGCGGTCGCCGTCGTGCTCGTGTTCTCGTTCGTCGTGTCGCTGCATCATCGGGCTCGTGCTCCAAGGTCGCGTTGCCGAAGGGATCCGCGTCACCGAGGAAGACGAGGACGACGGGCCTCGACCTCACGCAGCACTCCGAGACCGGCTACGCCCTCGAGCGGGTCTGAAGAGGAGTCGACCAGTGAAGCTGATCGTTGCAATCATCAAGCCGTTCAAGGTCGACGACGTGAAGGACGCCGTTGACGCGAGCTCGGGCGTCCAGGGCCTCACCGTGTCCGAGGTGCAGGGATTCGGACGCCAACGCGGGCACACCGAGGTGTACCGCGGCGCCGAGTACACGGTCGACTTCGTGCCGAAGGTGCAGGTCGAGATCATCGTCGACGACGACGACGTCGAACGCGTCGCGCCAGGCGCTCATCGACGACCGCCCGCACCGGCAAGATCGGCGACGGCAAGGTCTGGGTCGTTCCGGTCGATCCGTGTTCCGCATCCGCACCGGCGAGTCGGGCGCCGACGCGTTGTAACGGCGGTCGATCCGGTCACCCGACGAAGGAGGTGCCTCAGATCGCGACGCGACCGCCCTCGCGCGAACGGGAGCTCGTTCGCGTCCTCGACGACGAACGCGAGCCCGCACCAGTGGATGTCCTTGAAGCGACAGAAGTTCCACTGCGGATTCGCGGCCAGGAACTCGTGCAGTGCGGCTCGCTCACCCGACACGCGATTCGGCGAATAGCAGTAGTAGTCGTCGAAGCCGACGATCATGCCGTGCTTGAGCCGCGGCGCGAGGAAATCGAAGACGGTCACCGTGCTCGCGTACATGTTGCAGTCGACGTACGCGAGCGCGATGTCGGCCGGAGCACCGTCGGTTCCGAGCGGGGGCAACGTGTCCTCGAAGTAACCGGCGATCGCGGTGTACGCATCCCGCGGGATCCCGTTGGTCGCGCACGTCTCGTGGAATTCCTCGATCCCGTTCGGGTGACCCTGACCGTGTGACCACCGTTCGTCCGCGGGTCGGTGATCTCGGGGAAGCCTTCGAACGAGTCGAAGGCCCAGAGGTGCCGCTTCAGACCCATCTCGTGCACGGTCTGGTACGCACGGTGGATGGTGTTGCCGCCCCACGAACCGAACTCGACGTAGTCACCCGAGATCCCGTTCGCCTGCAACGCGATGAACGCGTCCCAGAAGAAGTCCGTGAGCCCGGCCCGCATCCTCTCGATCGTCTTCAGGATCGGGTTGTCGGGCGTCGGGTTGTGGGCCATCCGGGCCGGGACATTAGCAACGCGTCACGCGCACGCGGTGGGCCGGCACGCGTGGACGCCACCCGGACCACGCGTGTGCCGGTGGTACCGTCCGCCCGCATGGCTCCTGCCCGCAGTCGCTTGCTGCTCGTGAGCGGGGGCCGGCGGGATCTCCGAACGTTGCTCGCGCTCGAGCCGGCGCTGGCGCGCTACGACCGGACATGGGTATCGGTGCGCACGACCGATGCGGAGGCGCGGCTCGTGGGCCGGGACGTGCAGTGGTGCGAACCGCTCCGGCCGCGACCGTTGGCGCGCGTCGTCGCGGCCGTCCGCGACGCCTACACGGCACTGCGCGGATCGCGCCCTCGTGTGGTCGTTTCCGCGGGCACCACGATCGCGGTCCCCTTCTTCGTGGCGGCGCGTCTGCTCCGGATCCCGGCCGTCTGGGTCGACACGGATGCACCGCCCGCCGCGCGCGGTCGCGCGGATCGTGTCTGTGCCCGCCTGGCGACCTTCGTCGTCGGATCCCGACCCGAGGTGCTCGCGCGGCTACCCGCGCAGCGCCCGCCCGACTGGTGGGGGCCTCGCGCTGCCGCCCGGATGGGGCGGCCCGTTCGCGGGGAACCCGACGCAGCGCTACTCGTTCGCCTTCGACCAGGTCCGGGGCCGCGCCGGCCGCTTGCTGGATCTCGGGTGCGGAGAAGGCGAGTTCCTGATCCCGGCCGCCGAGCGTCTCGACCGGTTCGTCGCCGGCGCCGACTACAGCGCCGGCTACCTCGCCGCGTTCCGCGGTCGTCCCCGCTGCCGATCGTGCGCGTCGGACGCAAGGATCCGTTGCCGTTCCGTTCCGGCGCGTTCACGACGATCACGCTGCTCGACGTGCTCGAGCACGTCGCCGACGAGGACCACACGCTCGCCGAGATCCACCGTCTGCTCGCACCGGGCGGTCTGCTCGTGTGCACGGTCCCCCACCGGCACGGGCTGTCGTTCCTCGATCCCGACGACGCGAAGTTCCGGTGGCCGCGCGTGCACAGGTACGTCTACTCCTGCGCGCTACGGAACCGCGACCTACCAGCGGCGGTTCGTCGAGGTCGCGGACGGCATGCGCGGCGATCTCGACGTCGAACGCACGTGCCACACGAACTACGACGCGCCGACGCTGCTCGCCCGTCTGGAACGCGCCGGCTTCGAACCGGTCGGGCGGGACGGCGCGAACCTGCTCGGCCGTCAGCTGGCGCCGGCGGCCCGGCTCGCACCCACGGCGCTGCGCCCGCTGTTCGACGCGTGGCAGCGTCGTGACGCCCGTTTCCACTCGGCCAACCTGTTCGTCACCGCAGTGCGCCGCTGAACGAACGCCGCAGGATGTCGGTGGCGGGCGCGGGCTCCACACCGAGGTCCGCGAGCATCGCGTCGCATTGCTCGAGCGCGCGTGCCGCGCCGGCGCGGTCGCCTGTGGCGAGCAGCGCGGCGATCAGCACGCGGTACGCGTCCTCGGACCACGGTTCGACCGCGAGGGTCCGTTGCGCGGCCGAGACTGCCGCATCGGAGCGCCCGGCGGCGAGCGCGACGTTGCCCGCCGCACGAACGCGGCGACCGCAATCGCCCGCGCGTGATCGCTCGCGACGCCCGCCCACTCGGAGTCGCGGAACTCCTCGAGGTAGTCGCCGCGCCACAACCGGAGCGCACGCTCGTACTCGTCCGTCGCGGCGTCGAGGTCGCCGGTGGCGGTCGCGGCCTCGGCCCCCGCCAGCACGGTCTCGAACTGCCGGATGTCGAGGAGCACATGCGGCGCGCCGGCCAACCGGATCCGCTCCTGGTCCACCGAGAGGTAGAAGGGCGGCTCGTCGCGCAGCCGATCGGGCTCGAGCACGCTCTGCAAGTAGGTCAACGTGACCCGCAGGTTGCGGCGGGCCGCGGCATCGGGAAGCTCGGGCCACAGCGCGCCCAGCACCTTGTCTCGTGTCGTCGTGTCGTGGTGGGCGACGAAGGCGAGCAGCTCGCGCACCCGCCGGCGGCGCAGGTGCTCGTGGTCGACCGCCCGGCCCGCGAGTGACAGCCGTGTCGGTCCGAGCAGCTCGACGGTGACCGGCGGACCCACCGCGATCGCGAGCCGCGCTCGCAACCGGTGCGCGCCGCGCGCGACGTCCAAATCGTCGCTCCGTTCGATACCGCGGAGCGCGTCCAGCGCGCGGTCGCCACATACGGCGCCGAGTGCGGTCGCGAGTTCGCGACCCTCGTCGTCGCGATCGCTCGCGACGAGCGCGGCCGCGACCTCGGCCGCCCAACGCGGCGGCGTCGCGCTGACGAGAGCGAGCTCGTCGCCGGCGGACTCGCGTTCGGGGAGCACACGACCTTCTCGCCGCGCGACGACCATGCGCGCGATCGCGCGCTTGCGCTGCAACACCGGCCCGAGAGCTGCGGCGTCCCACCACTCCCGACACGCCGGCGCGAGGACGTACGCGACGACGAACGCGGTCCGGAGCCCGCGGTCGGCGCCCGGATCCGACGACGCCGACGCTGCCGAGGAACTCCTCGAGGCGCGCAACCGCGGCGGCTTCGTCGCCCGCGACGACGTCGACGGTCGCGCCCGCGCCGACGACGACGGCACGCAGGAACGGGAGCGCGTCGGCACCGACTGCAGATGCGGCGATGGCGTGTGCGTGACGCGCGTGCTCGACCTCGCCGCGTGCGGCCGCGATGTGCGGCGACGATCGACCCGGCCCAGAGCAGGTCGATGGGGGTCGCCCGGCCCGCGTCCGGCAGCGCGGGCAACACGGACGGAACGTCGTTCGGCCGGCCGACGAGCCACGCCGCACCGGGCCGGATCAGGTCGTGACCCGGGTAACCGGCACCGACACCCGCGACGCACCGGTGCGCGGCCGCGAGCGTCTCCGGCTCCAGTCCTGCGCTGTACGCCGTCACCATCGTCATGAAGTCGGCCGCGACCTGCCACTCGGGCGAGATCGCACCGGCGTCGATCCGGCCGAGCTCGGCGAGCGCGCCGGCATCGTCGCCCAGCGCCTCCGCGATCAGACCGCGCGCGAGCTGGGTCGTCCCGCGCGCGACCTCGTGGCCGGCGGCTTCGAGCGCGAAGGCGCGTTCGACCACTGGCCCGACCCGGTCGAGCTCGCCCCGCGCGCAACACGAACACGTACTCGGAGCTCGTCGCGATCTCGGCCGCGACATCGCCGCGCGCCTGGAAGCCGAGCCGCGCCCGGTCGAGGAGGTCGCGCGCGTCCGCACCGAACGGGTCGCGCGCCCGTCCCGCGATCCCGGCGAGCAGGAGGCCCTCGGGCTCGTCTCGGAGCGCGTCGGGCAGCCGCGCCTGCCAATCGGCGAGCACGTCGCGTGGTACCGCCGCGTAGCCCCGGCTGCACGACTCTCGAATCACCGCGCGGACGCCGTCGAGGTCATCGACCGCGACCGACAGGTCGAACCCGCGCGCGTTGTCGCCTGCCGCGCGGCAGTACGCCGCGGCGCGTGCGTTGACCGCGTGCCGTTCCGCATCGGTGAGCACGCCGGCGAGCAGGTTCGACCACAGCGCGTGCGGCAGCACACTGGTCTCGTCGGCCAGCACCAGCGGCAGGCCCGCGATCAGGTCGTCCAACCCGATGTCGTCGCCGACGACCGACGCCAGCACGTCCGCGCACAGCGCTCGATCGCCGCCCGAGATCGCGGCCAGCGCCGCGAGACCGCGGCGCTGCACCGGATCGAGCGCGTCCAGCACCTCTTCGCGCGCGAACTCCCGCGCCGCGCTCGGTCCGAACGTCATCGCCAGGCTGACGAGGGCGGGCCAGCCACCGAGATCGGCCGGCGCAGAGCCGCCCGCGTTGACACCCACGATGCTCGCGAGCTCGTCGCCCGTGAACCGCAGATCGTGCTCCGCGATCTCGACCACCTGCCGGTGCACACGCCGCGCGCGCGAGCCCGGGCACCGGCCACGCGACGCGACCACGAAGTGCGCGTTCTCCGGGGCGAGCGTGAGCAGGTCTCGCAGCAGCCGCCCACCCGGCGAATCGGACGGCACGTGGTGCACGTCGTCGAGCACGATGCAGGTCGGGATCGCCGCGTTCTCCGCCAGCGCGCCGCACAGCGCACCGAGTGCCGGTTCGGAATCGGCGAGACCGAAATCGAGGTCCACTGCGTCGCAGAGCCGGCGCGCCGAGGTGCGTCGCGCGCGCGTCGGCCGGGCCACAAGTCAGCGAGACGTCGATGCCGCGCGGACTGGCGACGTTGTCCGCCATCGCTTGCCGCAGCAGCGTCGTCTTGCCGAAACCTGCGCCGGCCACCAGCGCGACCACACCGACCTCGAACCGGCCCCGCATGAGCTCGAGGAGACGTGGTCGGGCGAGCACCGCGACGCCTCTCGTCGCCGGGGGGACCACGCGTGGAACCTACCTCGCGAAGCGGTCCGGCTTCCTCGACGCGGTCCGGAACCGCCGCCGCTCATGGCCGGGAAACCGGCACGAACGCGCAGAGCGCGAGCGCGCAGATCGGCTCGTCGCGGGCGGTGCCGCCGCAGATCCGGATGCGCGGCGCCGCGTCCGGCAATCCGAACACCGTGCGCTGCTCCCGCAGCCGGCGCTCCAGCGCGGCGCGAACGAAGTGCTCGCTCGTCCCGCGCTCCGTGACGAACACGCCCCAGCCATTGTGCGGCTCGCGCACCCAGCCGACGCCGACCCACGCGGTGGCGCCGGGCCGGTCGGCGACGAGCGCGGCATAGGCCGCGTACATGCGACTCGCGGCGCCGGTCGGCGGCCGTGGACCCGCACCCTCGACGATCTCGATGTCCGCCGGGATCACCGACCCGACCGGGAGGAGCTCGCAGCCCTCGACACCCACCCGAGCCCGGGCGTCGGCGAGCGCATCCCGCGATCCCGCCCGGCCGACCACGGTGTCGACCTGCAACCGGAGCCGCGGCCGGAGGTTGTTCGGAACCCAGCGAGATGATCGGGTGGCCGGCACCGCGGGTGAACGCGGGGAGGGCGACCGGAGCGCAGGCAGGAGGCGGGTGGCGCGGTGCATGGTGAACCCCATTCGGACGGCGGATTGCTCGCGGCCACAGCGTCCGGCCCGGGCGTTAGCCGGGCGCTAACCGGACCGCGGTGGCACGATGAGCATCGCTCGATCGAGGGGAAGGCCGTGACGGCTCGCTTGATGGAAGGCACGCAACTCGCCCGCGACATCGTCGACGGTGCGGCCAAACGCGCCGCGGAGTTCGCCGAGAACACTGGTGCGCGCCCGTGCCTCGCGGCGGTGATCGTCGGCGACGATCCCGCGTCCGTCACCTACGTGCGCATGAAGCGCAACCGCAGCGAGAAGGCGGGGATCGAGTCACGACTGGTCTCGCTGCCGACGACGACCACCACGGAGGAGCTCGTCGTGGTCATCGCGAACCTGTCGCAGGACCCGACTGTGCACGGCATCCTCCTGCAGCACCCGGTGCCCGACCACATCGACGAACGCGCCGCGTTCGAAGCGATCGTGCCGGGCAAGGACGTCGACGGCGTGACGATGCACTCCTTCGCGGCGATGGCATTCGCACACGAAGGCTTCGCATCGTGCACGCCCGGCGGCATCATGCGTCTGCTCGACGCGTACGACGTCGATCCGCGTGGCAAGCACGCCGTCGTCATCGGGCGCAGCCCGATCCTCGGCAAGCCGGTCGGCATGCTGCTGCTCGCGCGCCACGCGACGGTCACGTATTGCCACTCACGCACGCAGGACCTGCCCGCGATGGTGCGCAGTGCCGACATCGTCGTCGCTGCGGTCGGTAAGCCCGAGTTCGTCCGCGGCGACTGGATCGCGCCCGGCGCGGTCGTCGTCGACGCGGGCTACAACGAGGGCAACGTCGGCGACGTCGCGTTCGCCGAAGCCGTCGAGGTCGCGTCGCTCATCACACCCGTGCCCGGCGGCGTCGGCCCGATGACCATCGCCGTCCTGCTCGACCAGACCGTCGACGCCGCCTTCGCGCAGCTCTGACGCAGCACCCCGGCCCCATCGCGCGAGCCCGAATCACCGCGGGATTGGCGCGGTCCGGCGCCATCGTTTGGCATCATCTGGCAATGGCAGGCAACGGGCGGGACGCGTACAACGAGTTCAAGCTGGTGCGCAGCCGTCCTGTCTACGTGGACGAGCGCTTCCTCGTGACCGACATCGTGAGGGTGTTCGTCGACGGGCGCGACCTGGTCGACATCTTGTCGGAATCGGCGGAGCTGGAGGCCGACGACAAGAGCTGGGCGACGGGGATGCCGTACGACGTCGTCGCGCCACCGTCGGAGCACTGGACCGGTCACCCGGCGTCCGGCTACTCGGGCACCGAAGGGGTCGCGGTGCTCGACGCCGGTTGCGGTGTGTGGGAGTGCTGCGGGCCGGGCGCCGACATCGAGTTCGGCGCGGACACGGTGACGTGGCGCATCCGCGGGCTCGACGCGTTCCACTTCGACCGCGCGCTGTACGAACGCGAGATCGCCGCCCTCACGAACCCGCCGGAGTGAACCGCCCCGGGCGAGCGACGTTGGTGTCACACCCGCTCGGTACCGTCACGGGGTAGAGCGAGTGAGGTTCGCAAGTGCGTTGGAATCACTTCCAGGACATCCTTCCGGTGTTGACGCTGGCGATCGGGTACGCCGGCACGTTCGTCACCGAACGGTTCCGGGACCGGAACGAGGAACGCCGGGCGCGTGGTTCGGCGATGCAGAACTTCGAGCGCACCGTGCTGCTCGAAACGCAGGCCGCGCTGTACCAGTACGCAGGCGAGATGCAGGACTTCGCGTTCGCGCTGCGCGGCCAGAGTGACCGCAGCTACAGCAAGATCGTGGGCACCGCGTGGCGGGCGAGCGCGCAGCTCGAGATGTTGACGACACGAGTCAGCGGCGAGTCGACGCGCGATGCGCTCGGCGAGGTGCTCGCGGCCGGGCAGGCGATCGCGTCGGGTTCGTGGCCGAACGAGGACGACTGGTCGGACGACGACCGTGCGCTGCTCGACAAAGCTGTCGACGGGCTGCTCGAGTGCGAGCAGCGTGCGGCCCTCTTGCTCGGAGACCGCCTGCGCGCGCTCACGTACCGCGCTCAGAGCGGCGGCTGACGCATCTCCGACTGCGCGCCGACCGGTTCGGGGCTCGGGGCGAGGGAGCTGCCGTCGTCGTCGTTCGACGCCACCGGCAGCTCGGCGAGCTCCTCGCGCCGCTCGGAGTGGTGGCCCGCTTGCAGATCCCGGCACACCTTCCATGTGAGCGCGCCGAGGAGCACCGGCAGCGTGAACAGCAGGATGCGGAACGTCCACAGCACCGCGGTGAGGCTGACGTCCAGCTTCTGCGCCCAGATGTCCTGCGCCCCCGCGAGCAGTAGCACCGCGTAGAAGGTGAGCACCCCGACCCCGAGCGCGGTGTGCATCGGCCGGTCGCTCGGGCGGTCCAGCAGGTTGTGCTCGGCGTGATCGTGCGTGAACCGGCGTTCGAGGAACGGCCACAGGTACAGCAGGGTGAACGTGATGCCGGGCAGCGCGATCGTGGGCCAGAACAGTTCGGAGACATTGTACGGACCGATGTGGAGGTACACGGGCGGCGCGAGCCGCAGCGCGCCCTCGATCCAGCCCATGTACCAGTCCGGCTGCGCGGCGGTGCTCACTGCGGACGGGTCGAACGGACCGTAGAGCCAGATCGGGTTGATCTGCGCGAGACCGCCGAGCAGCGCGAGCACGCCGGCGATCAGCGCGAACAAGCCGATGCTCTTCGCCGTGTACGTCGGCCACAGGCGCGAACCGACCACGTTGTCCTCACGCCGGCCCCGGCCGCGGAACTGCGTGTGCTTCTGCCGCCACAGCACCGCGAGGTGCGCGCCGAGCAACGTGGCGATCGCGACCGGAATGATCAGGATGTGGATGACGAACAGGCGCGTGAGGATGTCGCTCGCGGGGAACTCGCCGCCGAACAACAGGAACGCCAACCATGTGCCGACGATCGGGATGGCGAGCGCGATCGAGTACGCGATGCGTAACCCCGTGCCCGAGAGCAGGTCATCAGGGAGCGAATAGCCCGCGAAGCCGTTGAAGATCGCGAGGACGAGCAGCGTGACGCCGAGGATCCAGTTCAACTCACGCGGCCGGCGGAACGCGCCGGTGAAGAAGATGCGACACAGATGCGCCACGATCGTGGCGATGAACACCAGCGCGGCCCAGTGGTGGATCTGGCGCATCACGAGCCCGGCGCGCACGTCGAAGCTGAGCCGCACCGTCGATTCGTAGGCCTGCGACATCGCGACGCCGCGCAGCGGTCCGTAGCTGCCGTGGTAGATGACGGTCTTGTCGCTCGGAACGAAGAAGAACGTGAGGTAGACGCCGGTGACGATGAGGACCACGAAGCAGTACATCGCGACCTCGCCGAGCATGAACGACCAGTGGTCCGGGAAGACCTTGTTCAACGACGTTCGCGCGAACTTCGACGCGCCGAGACGGTCGTCGAACCAGCGGCCGATGCGCTTGATCATGACGCTTCCACGATCGACTCGGCGCTCGTTCGCGCGCGGGCGTGCGCGCGCGCGTCGGTCCGGTCCATCGCGGCCAACCAGCTCGCGAACAGCGCCGCGGCGGCGACCACGAGCGCGAGACCTCCGAAGCCCCACATGACCGCGCCCGCGATCTGCTGGTTGCGCACGGCGGTGGTGCCGCGCCCGTACGTGGAGTACCACGACGTTGCCGCGAGCGTCATCAGGAGACCGAGCGCGGTGGCGGGGAGCGTCGCGATGAACACCCCGATGACGCCGAGCCCACGCCGCTCCCGCCGGCCCGCGCCGAGCACCATCCACCAGAACAACGTGGCGGTCGCGACGAACGACACGTGTTCGGCCACGTGCACGCCTTCGTTGCGCACGGCCGCGTCGTACAGTGCCGGTAGGTGCCACACCGCGAGCGTGAGGTTCGCAAGCGCGAACGCGAACGCTGTCCACGCCAACCAGTAGTGGTTCTCCTGCGAACGCAGCAACGCCCGCCACGCCGGCTGCACCGTGTACCGCCACCGCGTGGGAAGTGCGTACATCCCGACCGTGAACGGCGCGCTCGCGGCGAGCAGCGGTGGCACGACCGCCAGCAGCAGCACGTGCTGCACCATGTGCGCGGGCAGGTTCGTCGTGACCGCCGAGTCGAGCGGCGGTTCGAGCGCGACGAGCATGACGCCGAAGGCGCCCGCGAAGGCAAGGGCCTGCAACGGTGTGACGACGCGGCGCGCACCGGCGACGCGCCACAGCCGCGTGAGTCCGCGCGCGTACAACAACGCGCTGCCGATCACGACGAGGAGGAACGCTTGCTCGGCCATGCTCAGCGTCCGGTCCGGATGAAGTAGATGTAGCTGCCCTCGAGGGCGATCAGCAGGAGGTTGATCGCGTTGATCAGCAGGCCGAATTCGCCGAGGAAGCGGATGCGACCGGCCGGGGTGCCGGACTCCTCGCTCTCGTCCGTGGACGTCGCCATCTGCCACGACAGCCACACCGCGAGCAGCGTCACCACCAGCGCGGTGCCGTTGCCGAGGTAGAAGAGCCAGAAGTAGCCGTGGTCGTGCACGAACTCGACCAGCGCGGCGAAGGCAACGAGGTGCACGATCCACGCGACGATGCCCGCGGTGAGCGCGAACCAGACGAGGAAGCCGCGGTCGGGGAAGGCCCGAAGGCGCAGGCTGGCCATCAGACGAGGTGCGCCGCGACGAAGAGGGAGCCGAACACGAGGATCCACACCCCGTCGACGAAGTGCCAGTAGAGCGCGAACACCTCGGGGGTGACGTGGTGTTCGGGCGTGACCCGACCGGTGAGGGTCTTGGCCTGCACCGTCGCGTTCATCAGCAGACCGGCCAGGACGTGGAGGGCGTGCAGGCCCAGGATCACGTAGAACAGCGACGCGTACGTGTTGTCCCGCCAGCCGAACCCCATGTGCCGGAAGTCGTACGCGGTGTTGACGAGGAACGCGGCGCCCATCACGAAGCTGATCAGCAGCCCGATCTCGACCTGGCGCATGTGCCCGCGCACCAGCGTGTGCTCCATCCAGAAGATCGGGATGCTGCTCCCGAGCAGGATGATGGTGAAGAAGATCGCACGCGGGAGTTCGGGCGGGTCGATGCCGCGGGGCGGCCACGTCGGAGCGCTGCTGCGGACGAAGAAGTACGCGGAGATCAATGCGAGGAAGATCATCGCTTCGGTCGTGATCAGCACCACCATGCCCCACCACGCGGTCGAGTAGCCCGCGCGTTGCGGGCGCCGTGTCGACGGAGACGACTGCCGCGCTCATCGGAGGTCCTCCTCGGTCCGCCACGTCCACCGCATGATCGCGACCCCTCCGATGAGGATCCCGACGACGCCGACGACCGCGGCTTCCACGAGGAGCCCGACGAAGAAGATCGCGACGCCGACCGCGACGACGAACGGGAGATACGTCGGTTCCGGTATCTCGAGCGTGGCCTGCGGCAGCGCGTCGAGCCCTTCGGTGACGGGCATCTCTTTCTCGAGCGCGCCTTCGACACCGAGCGCGCGTGTCGCGCGGTCGGTGCCCGGTGCCGCGACCGGCAGCGGTTGCGGCTCGTCCCACAACGGATGACGGCTGCTCACCACCGGCGTGAGCTCGAAGTTGTACTCGGGCGGCGGTGAGGTCGTCGTCCACTCGAGCGAGTCCGCCTCCCACGGATCGGGCGGCGCGAGCTGCCCGCGGAACTGGCTCCAGACGAAATTCCACAGCGTCAGCAGCGTGCCGAACACGAAGAAGAACGCGGCGATGCTGATGAGGAGGTTGAGCCCGTCCCAACCGAGTCCGGACTCGTACGTGTACACCCGCCGCGGCATACCCAAGAAGCCGAGGATGTGCATCGGGAAGAACGTGACGTTGAACCCGATGAACATCGTCCAGAAGCTGATCTTGCCGAGCCGTTCGCTCAGCATCTTGCCGGTCATCTTCGGGAGCCAGAAGTACAGCGCGCCGAAGATCGGGAACACGACCGCGCCGTTCAGCACGTAGTGGAAGTGCGCGACGACGAAGTAGCTGTCGGTGACCTGCCAGTCGAACGGCAGTACCGCCACCATCACACCGGTGATCCCACCGAGCAGGAAGATCAGGAGGAACCCGATCGCGAAGAGCATCGGCGTCGTGAAGCGGACGACGCCTTTCCACATCGTCGCGATCCACGCGAAGAACTGCACCCCACTCGGGATCGTGATGATGAGGCTCGCCGCGGAGAAGAACGACAGGGCGAGCGCGGGGACCCCGGTCGCGAACATGTGGTGGACCCACACGCCGAAGCTGATGAACCCCACGACCACGAGCGCCGTCGCGACCCAGATGTATCCGGCGAGCCGCTGCTTCGAGAACACCGGGATGATCATCGAGATCATGCCGGTGGCCGGGACGAACAGGATGTACACCTCGGGATGGCCCCAGAACCAGAACAGGTGCTGGTAGAGCAGCGCGCTGCCGCCGTGGCCGACGACGTAGAAGTTCGTGCCGAAAAGCCGATCGAGCTCGAGCAACCCGGCCGCGACCGTCACCGCGGGCACCGCGAAGATGACCATGAACGAGAACACGAGCATCGACCACACGAAGATCGGCATGCGGTTGAGCGTCATGCCCGGCGCGCGGCAGCTTGAAGATCGTGACGATGAAGTTGACCGCGCCGACCGTCGTCGAGATGCCGACGAACACGACCCCGAGGCCCCAGAAGTCGAGGTTGACGCCCGGCGAGTACTGCTTCGACGTGAGCGGCACGTACGCGAACCAGCCGCCGTCGGGCGGATGGCCGATGAGGAAGCTCGAGAACAGGAAGATCGCGGCAAGGACGAAGATCCAGTAGCTGAAGGCGTTCAATCGCGGGAACGCCATGTCCCGACTCCCGAGCATGAGCGGGATCAGGTAGTTGCCGAACCCGGCGAGCACCGGCGTGTTGAACAAGAAGATCATCGTGGTGCCGTGCATGGTGAAGAACTGGTTGTAGGTATCCGGGTTCAGCACTTTGGCGTCGGGCTCCGCGAGCTGCACGCGCATGACGAGCGCGAGCAGCCCCGCGATGAAGAAGAAGATGAACGCGGTGTAGATGTACCGGAGGCCGATGCGCTTGTGGTCGACGCTGTTGAAGAACCCGGGCAGTCCGGGCGCGTCCTCCCACTTCTCCTCGAGTTCTTCGTCGAGCTCGGTCTTCGGCTTCTCGACCAGGGCCATGACTATGGCTCCCTTCGCTCCGGACCGATCGGCCTCCGGCGGGAAGGCCTGCGCTGCGTCCGCACCATGTGACCTACTTGAGGTTCTCGAGGTACGCGGCGATGTTCGCGACCTCGCGATCGGACAGGGCGCGGAACGACGGCATGAGCACGCCCGGCTTCACGGCCGGCGCGTCACGGATCCACTTCTCCATGTTCTCGGTCGTGTTCTCGATCGCGCCCGCGCCGAGCGTCGTGCGCGCGCCGACATCGCTGAGGTTCGGGCCGATCGTTCCCGTCGCGTCGGTGCCGTCCACCGTGTGGCAACCCGCGCACGCCTCGCGCTGGAACACGACCTGTCCGCTCGCGATCGATTCGGACGCCGGTTCACCGGGGGGTCGCTGTTGCCGCGCGAGCCAGCGCCCGTAATCGCCCGGCGTGAGCACGTGCACGTGGATCGACATGTGCGTGTGCTGCACGCCGCAGAACTCCGCGCACTGGCCGAGGTAGGTACCGACCGTGTCGGGCGTGAACCGCAGGTCGTTGAACTGCCCCGGGATCGCGTCCTCCTTGCCCGCGAGCTGTGGCACCCAGAAGCTGTGGATCACGTTGTCGGAGGTGAGGCGGATCGACACGGGCTGGCCGGCCGGGAGGTAGATCTCGTTCGCGCTCCGGATCCCCTCACCGTGGTACGACACGCGCCACCACCAGAGCTCGCCGGTGACATCGATGCGCAGCTCGTCGGGCGCGGGCTTGCGCAGCGCGCTCGTTGTGCTGACCGTGACGACGGCGAGGACCGCGAGGATCAGGATCGGTACGAAGACGCCGCCGATCCAGATGAACGCGTTGTCGTGCAGCTTCGACGGTTCGGGGCCGCGGCGCCGGCCGCGTGTCGACGCGTACAGGATGAACCCGGCGACGATGACGTACACGCCCGCGGCCAATCCGAACATCAGCCACCAGACGTTCGCGATCTTGTGCGCTTCCGAGCCTTTCGGATCGACGATCGAGCTGTCGCCCCCGCACGCCGCGGCGAACAGCGCGAATGCGGTACCGATCAGGACGGCGCGGGCACGGCGGCGGTTCATCGCGGCCGGTTCCAGTACGAGGGGCCGACGGGCTCGGTGAAGTCGGACTGCGCGATGACGAACCCCTCGTCGTCGAGCGCGAGCGGCAGTTGCGGCAGCGCCCGCGCTGCGGGACCGAACACCGGGTTCGCGCCGGTCAGCACGTCGAACGCGGACTGGTGACACGGGCAGAGCAACTCGTGACGTTGCGCCTCGTACAGGCCGACCGGACAGCCGGCGTGCGTGCAGACCTTCGAGTAGCCGATGAGCCCTTCGGGCGTCCACGTCTCACGGCCGGCCGGGAGGTCCAACGCGTCGGGGTCGACGCGCATGAGCACGACCTGGCCGTCGGCCGAACCCGCGTGGCCCTGCGGGAAGATGGTGACGAGGCCGTCCACCGGCACCTCGGAGGCGCGCACCGGCCGGCCGTCGTCGGTGATCGCGCGCAACCCCTTGCGCCACGGCGTACGCCCGAGCGTGTTGCCCGGACTCGGTCCGAGCGAACGGATCGGGAACAGGAACGCGACACCGAGCGCGACGAGCGCGCCGCTCATCCCGCCGATCAGCAACCGGCGCCGCGTGAGCGTTCCCTCACGCTCGAGCGTGTCCTCGAACGCTTCCCGTTCCTCGGCCGTCGTGCCCAACGGATGGCGCGCCTCCGCGAACGGACCGCTCGGCATGAGCGTGTGCGCCCACAGGATGAGTCCGGCACCGAAGCCGAGGAGCGCCGCGCCGAGGAGGATGCCTTCGGCCTGCGGTTGCCCACCGGCTGCGTACACGCCCGCCAGACCGAGCGCGGCGAGCGTGCTCACGATGAAGCACAGGAACGCGATGCGTTCGACCGTCATGCCGGTGCGGCGGTGTTCGGGTTGGCTCACGTGCGCGTTCCGATCCAGCGAATCGCGAGCACGAGCGAGCCGAGCCCGATGAACACCGCGACCGCACCCTCGACGAGGGGTCCGAGATGCCACAACGGATTGCCGCCGCGATCGTTCGGGTCCCGGAGATAGCGGACGTACTTCACGAGCGACTGCAGCTGGTCGTCAGTGAGCGCGGCATTGCCGAACCGCGGCATGTTGCCGGGCCCGCCGCGCACCGCTTCCGCGATCTGTGTCGGTGTCGCGGGATGCAGCGACGGTGCTTCGCGGTGCAGCAACGCACCGCCGTCACCGGACCACGAATGACAGGCGGCGCACTGCAAGCGGTACAGGGTTCCGCCTTCGGCGATGTTCCCCTTGTTCGGATCGATCTCGGGAATCGGTGGGCCGCCGCCGCCCGCGAGCGCAACGACGTAGTCGACGAGCGCGTGCCTGACCGTCGGCGAGTAGAACGGTTCGTGGCGGCGCACTTCGGCGTCGGGCGACGACAACGGCATCCGGCCCGTCGACAGGTAGTAGTCGACGAGACCGGCGCCCGCGCCGCGCAGGTCCGGCCCGAGGTCGGTGCCGCGCGCGTCGGCGCCGTGACACGTCGCGCAGTCGCGGAGGTAGATGTGCTGCACGTCGGGCGGGTCCGCGGCTCGGACCGCGACGCGCTTCGGGCGGCTTGCACCTGACGGTGTCGTGCACAGGAACCAGACCGCTCCGGCCGCGATCGAGCAGACGAGCAACGACCGCGCCAACTGCACGCTGCGTTCGCCCAAATTGCTCCCCTCGCAGCAGTGCGGAGGTTCGGCCGGCCAGGATGTACCCCGGGCCCGCAGATTCAACCACGGTTGTTCGCAAATGCCCACCGGGTCGCGAGGTGCCGTCGCCGTTGCCCACGAAGGCGATTACGACGGGCACGACCGGAGTCAACACGTTCGCGACAGCCACTGGGAAGGGCTGGTCGTGGCGCGATCGGAAACGTGTTGGTCGGCAACCGCGGAACGCTGCAGGGAAAGCGCGGCTTCGCGGTGGCTCGTCGACCGGGGGTCAGCCCGACACGGTGAAGTGCGCAGTGAGTTGCGCGGTGAAGAACGCACCGACCTGTGGCGCGAACTCGGCAGTGAACTGATGGACGGCGAGCTGCAGCGCGGTCTCGTTCCCGACCTCGTTCGCGACCGGCCGAACCGACGCAGGCAACGTCACGGTCGAGGCCTGCGCGACGGCTTGCTGTGCATCACCGACGATGCGTTGACCGGATGCGTTCCACACCCCGGTCGCGACGAGCGCGTGCACGATCGCGCCGGCCTCGGACAGGTCGACGCCTGGGATCCGCAGGTACGGGAGCGCGCTCGAGGTTGCGTTCCTGCGACGCGTAGAGCGCGGCCGGCGTCCCCTCGGCGACCGTGGCCGCGTAGCTCGCGAGGATCGGACCGGGCGGCGACGTGAAGTCGTTGACCGCAGTCGTGAAGACGGTGGGCACGCTGAGCCCACCCGCCGCGGTGACCGGGTCGGCGATCCGCCCCATGCTCGCCCAGATGGCGGCGACCGGATAGCCGGCGTCCTTCCACGTCTGGCCCCAGAGCGTGACGAAGCGGGCACCGTTCGACATCCCGATGCCGAGGAGGGGCGTCGACGATTCGAGCGGCGTGGTCGCGACGAGATGCGCTTGGAGCCGAACGAGGCGCGCGAGGTCGGCGTTCGTCGTGAGCGACGGGTTGCCCTGGTCCCAGCGCTGGTCACCGGTGCGTTCGGTGCTCGACGTCGACACGAACCCGTACCCGCGCGCGATGAACGAGTTGAGCGCCGCGGTGGTCTCCACCTTCTCGGCGAAGTCCGCGCTCCCGTTGGTGCCGTGGAAGAGGTAGATCATCGCGACCGGGTGATCGGGCACGTACGCGATCACCGGGAACCCCTCGAACGTCGAGTGCGTGAAGGTGACGCTCGGCGTCACCGGCGTGACGCACCCGGTCAGCAGCACGCCGAGCACCAGCACGCCCACGAACGCCCCGCCGATTCGCTGCCGCATGCGGCCGACGGTACGGAGACGACCTGGGATTCGCCTGTGAACGCGGCGCGCCTCAGGACGTGAGGCTTACGACATCGGCACGCGCGGGACGATCGCTGCGCCGACGCGGTCGAAGATGTCGTCGAGGCTGTGACCGGTGATCGTCAGCCCGTGGTTGCGTAGCCCGACGACCGCCCGCGAGGGATCGGGGGCGGCCCGCACCAGGTCGGCCACCGACGCCGCGAGCTGCACCGTGCCGCACGGGTAGTTGACGTCGGTCGAAACGGTGCCGTCGATCCAGCCGTGCACGTGCAGGATCGCGCCGACGCTCGGGATGCTCGCGGTAGATCATCCAGTGCTCGATCGCGTCGACCGACACGCGCTGCGGCTTCACGTTCGGCGGCACGCTCAACACCATGACGTCTCGCGCTCCGGGTCGTAGCCGCGCACGAGGAGGATGTGCTCACCGACGAGCGCGCAGGTCGGCCTTGTCGACGCCGCTCGCGCTCATCCAGTACACGGGTCCGTCGGGGTCGGGAACGCCGGCAGGTCGCCGCCGAGTGTAGCGCGCGCTCACGTTGCCGTAGGACAGTCCGCCGATGCCGTACAGCAGTTCGCACCTGGCGCAGATCGCGCGTTGTCGAGGATCTCCTCGATCGGGAACGGTGCGGGCAGCAGGTCGAGCGCGTCGAGCGCGCGGCCGGCGCGGAGCATCTGCCGCGGTCTGTTCGTCACCGTCCCAGAGCTGCTCGGGCAGGTCGGTGACGAAGTCGTTCGCGATCACGAGCCGTGACGACGCGAGCGGTTCGATGCGGCGGAACACGTGCTGCGCGATCAGCTCGTCGTCGCCGAGGCCGGGCCCGACGCCGTACACGCCCTGTTCGAGCGTCACGAAGCGCACCGCGAGCCCGTCGGGGGTGTCGCTGACCAGCACGCATGAGGTTGGCGAGCGCACCGCACGAGGAACGGGTAGCCGATACGCAGGAGCTCGTTGCGGTCGTCGGGTGGTGTCGGGAGCTCGGCGATCGCGATGACGAACGTGGGCGCGGCCTTGCGCCGGTACGACTGGGCGCGTCGGCATCGACCGCGTGGAGCACGACGTTGGTGTCCGGACCCGGACGCGTCGGTCCCGATGTAGCCCTCGGCCGCGAGCATCACTGCGTCAACCCGCCGACGAACCGCTCGAGCACCGGGCTGCGCGTGAGGTCGTTGCGGGCGAAGGTCCGGTCGAGATCGGCGGCGCGTTCGGGCACCGGGGCTGCAGTCACGGTCGACATTCTGCTAGCTGAGCCGACCGCCTCGGAGACCGCCGCATCACCGGGCGCCACTTCACGCCCCGTTCACCCGTTGCCCGTGCGCCGTTCGCCTCGCCGGCGCGCGCGGCGCCAGATCGGTGCCGGTGCTCGTGGCTTCGGTACCTTCCGGCCCCATGACCCCCAATTCTGCGACTCCCAACTCTGCGGCTCCCAATACTGCACCCCTCGCCGGCCTGCGCATCATCGAGGTCTCGATGCTCGGTCCGGGCGCACTCACGACGCACCTCGCCGACCTCGGCGCCGACGTCATCAAGGTCGAGACGCCGCAGGGCGACTACGGGCGCCGGATGACCTGGCCGATCGTCGAGGGCGTCTCGCTCCTCTTCCTCCACATCAGCCGGGGGAAGCGCAGCATCGTGCTCGACCTCCGCACCGAAGCCGGCTGCGACGCTTTCCGCGAGCTGGTGCGAGGACGCGGACGCGGTGGTCGAGGCCATGCGGCCCGGGCGGACTCGACCGGCGCGGCCTCGGCGTTCGAGCAGCTCCGCGAGGTGAACCCGCAGATCGTGTTCGTCACGATCTCGGGCTACGGGATGACCGGGCCGTACCGCGACATGCCGAGCCACGGGATCGCGTACGACGTGTGGGCCGGGCATCGTGCAACCGAGACGTCAACGACGACGGGCTTCCCGTACATGCCCGAACACGTGTCGATCGGCATCCACGCCGGGCCGCTGTTCGGCGCGCTCGGGATCCTCGCGGGGGTCGTTCGTGCGCGCGAGACCGGAGAGGGTTGCCGAGCTCGAGATCGCGCAGTCGGACGCCGCCGCCGCGATCGACTGGTTGCGCAGCGAGACGTGGCGCGCGTACGAACGTCCGGAGTCCGAGGTCACCGGCAACGAAGTCCGACAACTACGAGCGGCGCGCGCCGGCACCGCGGGCATGCGAGGACGGCGTCCGCTACCAGTTCTACGCGTCGACAGACGGCTACGTGCTCTTCATGGCGTCCGAGCAGCGACTTCTGGAAGAACTTCTGCGCGGGCGTCGACCGGCTCGACCTGTTCGAGCGCTGGCCCGGCTCGCAGTACGGCGACCACGCCGCGGGGCAACCGCGAGCTGCAGCGACGAGCTCACGCGACATCTTCGCGACGCGGACGTCCGCCGAGTGGATCGATTTCGGCGCGAGCACAACACACCGATCGCGCCGGTCGAACACTCCGCACGACCGTTGCTCGACGACCCGCAGTTCCGCGACCGGTTCGCGTTGATCCCCGCCGACGTGGGTCGGCGCGGACATGTTGCCGATCCCGATCAAGTTCCTCGACGAGGACCTGCCGGTGCCCACCAAGGCCCCGACCGTCGGAGAGCACACCGACGCGGTGCTCCGCACCGTCCTCGGGTGGGACGAGACCCAGATCGCGGCGCTCGCGACGCGGGTGCCTTCGGGACCGAAAGCGGCTGACCGGCGGGACCCGCAGGTGTCCGCCGGGCCCCGCTCGCGAAAAAGCCCGGTGGGAACGCCGGGGCCGGGCGGCTATCCCCGGCGTTCCCTTACCGGTGCTGCAGGGGGTCCGAGCACGCCGTGCGGGGGGCGGCGCCCCGGACCCGCGCCGCAAAATACCCGCGATTCGGCGCCAGCCAAACCGCGGCAGCCAAGAAATCCCAGGATCACCCCCGGAGGGTTACCCCTGCCCCACTGGCCCCATGCGCGCGACCGGTTCGTCACCCAATCGCACCGGACGCGGCGTCCGCGTCGCCGCGCACCGACCGGGCCGACCCGCCCCGCCGCGTGGATACCGTTACCGGGTGCCGCCCCGCCGTCCCCGACCTGCGCAAACGGCTGATCCGCTCACCGAATACCAGGCCAAGCGCGACTTCACCGCCACCCCCGAACCGGCCGGCGGTCCGGCCGAACCGGCACCGGAGGTACCCGGGATCCCCGAGGGCGCCCGCGCCGCCGACGCGCCGGGACCTCGATTCGTCGTGCAGGAGCACCAGGCCCGGGCGCTGCACTGGGACCTGCGCCTGGAGCGCGACGGCGTGCTCGCGTCGTGGGCGGTTCCGAAGGGCATCCCGGCCGACCCGGAGCGCAACCACCTCGCGGTCCGCACCGAGGACCATCCGCTCGAGTACCTGACCTTCGCGGGGGAGATCCCGAGCGGGCGAGTACGGCGGCGGCATCGATGGACGTCTGGGACGCCGGCACGTACGAGATCCACAAGTTCGAGCCGAAGGAGGTGCATGGTGACCTTCACGGCGATCGGGTGCGCGGCCGTTACGTGCTGTTCCACACGCGCGGCAAGCACTGGATGATCCACCGCATGGACCCGCCCGAAGACCCCGAGCGCGAGCTCGCCGCCCGAGGAGCTGCGGCCGATGATCGCGACGCTCGGCACGCCGCCCGCCGACGGGCGACGGGTGGGCGTGGGAGCTCAAGTGGGACGGCATCCGCGCGACTCGGCTACGTCGACGGTGGTCGCATCCGCCTCGTCACGCGCAACGGCAACGACGTCACACATCGCTACCCCGAGCTGCGCCGGCCTCGGTGAGGCGCTCGGTCCGCGCGACGTCGTGCTCGACGGCGAGATCGTCGCGTTCGACGAGAACGGGCGACCGAGCTTCGAGCTGCTGCAGCGGCGCATGCACGTCGAGAGCCGAGACGACCATCCGCCGGCTCGCGGGCGAAGTGCCCGTCGACCTACATGGTGTTCGACGTGCTGTGGCTCGACGGGCACTCGACGATGGACGCTGCCGTACCGCGAACGGCGCGCACGTCTGCGCGAGCTCGACCTCACCGGGGCATCGTGGCAGACGCCGCCACACGAGGTCGGCGACGGCGCGGCGACGCGCGAAGTGAGCGAGCGCTTCGGGCTCGAAGGCGTCGTCGCGAAGCGCGTCGACAGCATCTACGAACCGGGCCGTCGATCCCGCCAGTGGATCAAGCTCAAGTACACGACGCGCCAGGAGTTCGTCGTCGGCGGTTGGCTGCCCGGCGAGCGGGGCCGGAGCGGGACGCATCGGCTCGCTGCTCGTCGGCTACTACGAAGGCGAAGACGGCGCGGTGGAGCTTCGGTACGCGGCGCGCGTCGGCAGCGGCCTGCGCGGCGCGGGATCTCGAGTACCTCGATCGGGCGCTCGCCGAGCTCGCTCGTCCGACGAGCCCGTTCGCGACCGGCACACCGCCGAAGGGCGTGCGGTTCGTCGAACCCCAGCTCGTGGTCGACGTGCAGTTCACCGAGTGGACGAACAGTGGCGGGCTCCGCGCACCCGTGTTCCTCGGCTACCGCACCGACAAGCCCGCAGCCGAGGTGGAACGCGAGCGGCCGGCCTGACCGACGGGCGCCTCGCGCACCTCGGGCACCCGGGTGACCGCGATCCCTGCCCGCGTGGCCGACTTGGCGAAGACGATCGCGTCGCGTACGGCACAGCCGCCCGTGTCGTTGTTGAAGTACGCGTAACCATCAACCTCGGGCGCGGCGACGTCGGGCCAGAGCGCGTCGATGCGTCGCACCCACGCCGTGAGCGCGCCGGGACCGTAACAGGGTCGGGGCGACGCGCGGCCTGCGTGGAAGCGCACGTAGCACCACGATGCCGTCCGCCAAAGCGGGGTGATCGGACGCGAGTCGCGATCGGCCAGGCACAACGCGGCGTCGTGGCGCGCGAGGACGTCACGGAGCTCGTCGCCGAACCACGACTTGTGACGCGGCTCCACCGCGACGCGCACACGCGCGACCGAACGCACGCAGCGTTGCGTCCAGCGCATCGAACGCGGCTCGGAGGTCCGGTGGCAGCTGCAAGAGCACCGGACCCAGGTGCACCCCCAAACGCGCGCGTGTGTGAGCAGCCGTTCGACCGGCTCTTCGGGATCACGCAATCGCTTGAAGTGCGTGAGGTATCGGCTCGCCTTGACCGCGATGACGAAGTCGTCCGGCACGCCGCCGACTCCATTGCTCGAACGTTCCCGGCGCGGGCAGGCGGTAGAAGGTGTTGTTCACCTCGACGGTCGCGAACCGAGCCGCGTAGTGCTCGAGCCAGCGCGTCGACGGGACGCCCGGCGGGTAGAAGCGACCGCGCCAGTCGCGGTACTGCCATCCCGAGGTTCCGATCCGCAGCACCATGGTGGGGCGTTGCCCGGATCGCGTCATCGGCAAACGCGCTCCGGCCACGCGGCGCCGAAACCGGCGGGGGCATGATCGGGGTAGCGTCCCGCGCCTGTACCGCGTGCTCCCACCTTCACCCGTCGCCACGCTCGATGACTTCCTGGCACGGGAAGGCGATCGCGCGCTCGACCACGCCCGGGAGCTCGGCCCGGACGCGACCATCGCCGAGCTCGACCGCGCCGGGCTACGCGGCCGCGGCGGCGGCGGCTTCCCGACCGGCCGCAAGTGGCGCACGGTGCGCGACGCACGCGGCAGCCGCAAGTTCGTGGTGGCGAACGGCGCCGAAGGCGAACCGGGCACGTTCAAGGACCGCTCGATCATGCGGCGCGATCCGTACCAGGTCGTGACCGGCGCCGCGATCGCCGCGTTCACGATCGGTGCGCACGACGTGTACATCGGCGTGAAGGCATCGTTCGTCCGGGAGTGCGAGGCGCTCGAGCGCGCGGCTCGCGAGCTCGCGGCGGCCGGCCTGCTCGGAGACCTCGATGTCACGATCGCACGCGGCCCCGACGAGTACCTGTTCGGTGAAGAGAAGGCGATGCTCGAAGTGATCGAAGGCAACGAGCCGCTGCCACGCGTCCTGCCTCCGTTCCAACACGGCCTGTTCGCGACTGCGCCGCAGCTCGGATGGAGTGCGACCGAAGCCGAACCCGGTGAGGCCGCCGGCGACGCGGCCAACCCGACGCTCGTCAACAACGTCGAGACGCTCGCGCAGGCCACGTGGATCATGGCGCACGGCGCCGACGAGTTCCGCGCCGTCGGCACCGACACCTCCCCGGGCACGATGGTGTTCACCGTCTGCGGCGACATCGTGAGCCCCGGCGTCTTCGAGCTCCCGCTGGGCACGCCGTTGCGCGAGATCATCGAGGGCTACGCGGGCGGCACGACCAGCGGACGCCCGGTGAAGCTCCTGTGTTCCGGAGTCGCGAACGCGGTGCTACGCGGCGACAAGCTGGGCACGCCCGCGGACTTCGAGTCGCTCGCGCGCGGCGGGTGGCGGCCTCGGTTCGGCCGGGTTCATCGTCTACGACGACGACACGTGCGCGCTCGCCGTGGGGCGCCTGTTCTCGCAGTTCCTGTCGGTCGAGTCGTGCGGGCAGTGCCCGCCGTGCAAGTTGCAGTCGGGCGAGATCACCGACGCGCTCGCGCGGATCGAGGCCGAAGGCGACGCGAGCCAGTTGGCGCGCATCGAAGGCGCGCTCCGCACCGTCGCCGACGGCAACCGGTGCTACCTGGCGGTCGAGGAACAGCTGGTCGTGTCGAGCGTCTTGCGCGAGTTCCCCGAAGACGTCGTCGCGGACGAGGAGGGCCGGTGCGCGCTGCGACACGACCTCGTCCTCCCGAAGATCGTCGACTTCGACGGCACGTTCCGCTACGACGAGCGCCAGGCCCGCAAGCGCCCGGACTGGACGTACTTCTAAACCCACTTCACGGAGCGTTTGCAATCCGAGAGAGCCGGGCATTGCGGACATCGTGCTCGCGACCACGACCGATCTCCCGTCCGACCTCGCCTGGGCGGACGACACGACACCGGGGATCCGCCGGCGGCGCGCGCGGACGGGGGTTCGTGTACATCGGCCCGAAGGGTCGGCCGGTGAGCGCGGAGACCCGCGCCCGCATCCAGGCGCTCGCGGTGCCACCGGCATGGACCGACGTGTGGATCGCGCTGGACGAGTCCGGCCACATCCAGGCGACCGGCCGCGATGCGCGCGGCCGCAAGCAGTACCGGTACCACGCGCAGTTCCGCGCCCACCGCGAGCAGGAGAAGTTCGCGCACCTCCACGAGTTCGGGCTCGTCCTCCCCGACACCCGGCGTCAGGCCGCGACCGACCTCGCGCGGCCGGGCATCCCGCGCGAGAAGGTCGTCGCGACCGTGATCCGGTTGCTCGAAGCGACGCTGGTGCGCGTGGGCAACGAGGAATACGCCAGGGCCAACAAGTCCTACGGCCTCACGACCCTGCGCGATCGGCATGCACAGTTCACGAGCGACGGCCTCAAACTGGTGTTCAAGGGCAAGCACGGGATCGCGGCGAGCGTGCACGTCCAGGACGCGCGGCTGCGTCGCGTGGTGAAGCGATGCCAAGACCTCCCGGGCCAAGTCCTGTTCCAGTACGTCGACGACGCGGGTTCCCCGTGCCCGATCACCTCCACCGACGTCAACCGCTACCTGAACGACGTCACCGGGCTGTCGATCACGGCCAAGGACTTCCGCACGTGGATGGGAACGCTGATGGCGACTGTGGCACTCGCGGACCTGCCGGTTCCGGCATCGGAGCGGCAGGCGAAGCGGGCCGTCAATCACGTCCTCGGCGTCGTCTCCTCCCATCTCGGGAACACGCCCGCCGTGTGCCGGGCGAGCGACGTCCACCCCGATGTGATCACCGCGTTCGCGGCCGGCACGCTCGCCGAACGTTGGGAAGCGGCAACGGCGCGCGGCAGCCGTCTGCTCGTGCCCGAGGAGCGGAAGCTGCTGCAGCTCTTGCGGCCGCGGCGCGCGAGACGCCTCCGGCAGGCCGACGCGGCGTGAGCCGGCCCGCTTCGGGGTAGAGCGGGGACACTTCATCCGTTCCCGCCCACCTTCGAGGAGCCAACCGTGGAACCCACCCGGCCCAACGAGAACACCCGCGCCACCGAAGCGGAAGACGCGCGCCAGACGGCGCAGGCGGACGACATGCCGACCGAAGCCGAGGAAGCCGCAGCCGAACGAGCCGGCGAGGTCGACGAAGAGGTCGCCGAGCACTACCAGGAGATGGCCGAGCGTGGCGCGGATCAAAAGGGCGAGGGCCGGCTGCCCTGAGCCCCACGCGGGGGCACGGGTGCGATGCCCGAGTGGCCTACCGTGACGGCGATGGAGCTCGCCGACGTGGAGGTCGTGCAGCGCGATGTCGCGCCGGTGGTGCACGTCCGCGGGGAGATCGACCTGTCGAACACGGAGGCGATCCGCGCCGAGGTCGTCGCCGCGCTTCCGCACGGCGCGCCGGGGATCGTGCTCGACCTCACCGAGACGACGTACCTGGACAGCAGCGGCGTCCGCCTGCTCTTCGATCTCGCCGAGCGGTTGCAGTCACGGCGGCAACGACTCGTGCTCGTCGTGACCGAGGCCGCGCTCGTCCGGCGGGTCCTCGTGCTCACGAAGCTCGACGACGCGGTGCCGATCCACGAGTCCGAGGCGGGCGCGCTCGCGTCGCTGGCCACGGACACGTGAGCCGGCCGGTTTTGCGCACGACCCCCTGGGGTAGCGTGGACGCTCCGACCGGTTCGCCGGCGGAGCCAGCATCGACGCGGAGGGTGTCGCGCGTGGACGAGCAAGTCGTAGGTCAGGATCTCGTGCTGCAGACCGAGCGCGACGGCGTGCGCGGCATCATCACGATCAAGGGTGAGCTCGACGCCTACACCGCGCCGGCCGTCGAGGAACAGATCACGAAGCTGACCGACGCGAGGGTCACGACGGTGGTGCTCGATCTCTCGGAGACCGCGTTCCTCGACTCGTCCGGACTCCGCGCCATCCTCACTGCCCACCGCCGCCTCGAGAGCGAAGGCGGTCTCTTGCTCCGCGCGCCCAGCGAGCCGGTCGTCCGGCTGCTCGAGATCACCGGTCTCACCGACCACTTCCGCGTCGAAGCCGGCTGAGCCGCGTCCGCGACGCGGACGGCCCGCAGACACGACGTCAAATGCGCTGACGGAGGGCGTCGGCTGCCGAGTCCGCGTCGTCGTGCATTGGCACGATGTCGGCCAACGCGGTCAGCACGAGGACGCGCCGCACGATCCCCGCAGGCGGCACCGCGACCCGGAGCTCTTGACGCCGGGTCCGCATCCGGCGCGCGAGCTCGAACAGGATGCGCACACCCGCGCTGTCCAGGTACACGGTCTCGGAGAGATCGAGCACGAGTCCCGGGCTGTCGTTCGGTGCGCTCGCGACGAGGCGTTCGAGCACCGACTCGACGTTCGACGCGTCGATCTCGCCCCGCACCGCGCAGATCGGCACCGACCGGTCGACCCGCACCGTCACCTCTGCGAGTCCGGGCGCGCCGCTCATGGCGCCCCACCGATCACAAGGACCGATGCTCCCGGACGACGGCGTGCCGCATCCACACCTCTGTGCCGCGTTCGCCCGGGCGCACCTGGGATTCGTCCATCAGACGTTCGATCAGACCCAGCCCGCGCCCGCCGCCACCGCGCGCCTTCGGCCGCCACTTGCCGCCGTCGCGCACGATGACGGTGAGCGTGCCCGCTTCGATCGCGGCGTCGAGCTCGAACCAGCCGTCCTCCGCGCCGTACGCGTGCTCGATCGCGTTCGTCGCGGCTTCGCTCACCGCCACCGAGACAATCGCGGCCTCGTCCCTCGGAACTCCCGACGCGAGCAACCAGTCGACGAGCCGGCGCCGCATGCTCCCGAGCTCGCTCGCGCGCGCCGGCCGGCGCACGCGGATCGGATCGCGGCGCACACCCGTGATGCGCACCGCGAGGACGACGACGTCATCGGCGTGGCCCGGCCCGGGGAGCTCGTCGAGCAACGTGTCGCAACAGACGTCGAGCTCGGTCGACGACTTCGCGGCGTGGCGCGCCAACCGCGCCAACCCGACATCGAGCGACTCGCCGCGCCGCTCCACCAACCCGTCGGTGTACAGGAGCAACCGCTCACCCGGCTCGAGCTGCAGCATTGTCGACGTGTAGCGCGTGTGCTGCTCCGCGCCGATCGGTGGCAACGGCCGCGTCTCCGCGTAGCGGGGCGCGGCCGCGGCCGGGATGCGCAACGGCGGCAGGTGCCCGGCCGAGACGAAGTCGAACGTCCCCGCATCGGCGTCGAGCACGCCGTAGCAGAGCGTCGCCATCTCGATCGGGCCCTGCGCGAACACGAACTGGTTGAGCCGCTCGACGACCGCCGCCGCCGAATACCCCTCGCCGGCGTACACGCGGAATGCCTGCCGGAGCTGGCCCATCACTGCGGCCGCCCGCACACCGTGGCCCACCACATCGCCGATCGCGACACCGTGGCGCCGGTTCGGTAACGGGATCACGTCGTACCAGTCGCCGCCGAGATCGGCCCTGCCGCCCGGTCGGTAGCGCGTGCAAAGGAGCGCGCCGGGGACGTCCGGGAGCGCGTCCGGGAGCAGGCTGCGTTGCAATGCCTCGGCCAATCCACACCGATCGGTGAGATCGGTTGCCGCGACGATGTGCCCGGCGAACGACTCGCCCGCGCCGACGCGCGGCGTCGCACGCGCGAACAGGTGACGGTACGGGCCGTCGGATGCGCGCAACCGAACCTCGAGCTCGAACGGTGCGACGGTGCGGCTCAGCGCGCGGAGCGGTCCCCGGTCGTCCGGATGGACCGCCGTCAGCCACCCGTCGCCTTCCTCCTCGGCGAGCGGGCGGCCGGTCAGCTCGCGCCACGCCCGGTTGCACCACGCGCACCGTCCCGCCTCGTCGATGAACGCGAGGAGGACGGGCGCGGCGTCCGCCAGGGTTGCCAAGGACTCGAAGACCACCGTGCCGTCCTGGGAGTTCGTCGTGGTCCGGCGCCACATGCACCAGAGCCACATGCACCAGAACCACGTCGTTCGACGGCGCGGCGCAGTCCGGCGGGGCCGTGCTACCCCCAACGGCCGGACCGGAAACCCGGAGCCCGGAACGCGCCGGGATCGGCGCCTTGACCCGGTTTCTCCGCGCCCGCGAAGGGGTAGCGTCGCGGGTCGCGGTGTTCATCGTCCGATGCGCCGTGCCTCGATGCCGGCGGGACGACGTTCGAAAGGGCGGTCAGGTGGAAACCACGGTGACCGGAGAGACCATCCGGCTGACAGTCCCGGCCGCATTGGAGTACGTCCGGATCGTGCGCCTCACGGCGTCGGGTGTGGCGAGCCGCCTCGGCTTCGACGTGGAGGAGATCGAAGACCTGCGCGTCGCGGTCGACGAGCTCGCGAGCCTGGTAGTCGAGTCCGCCGACGGCGGCGATCTGTCGGTGCAATTCGCGGTGCAGGACAACGCGCTGCGGATCGAGGGCGAGGCGGTGCTCGCGGCCGGCCGCGCCGACAACGCGCGTGTCGACGACCTCACCGCGCAGATCCTCGCTGCCGTTGTCGACGAGTGGGACCTGAGCACGACCGACGGATCGGTGCGATTCAGCTGCGTCCGCCGGGTGCCGACCGCGCCGGCATGAGCCTCACGCCGCAAGAGCGCGCCGCGCTGCGGGAGAAGTTCGTCGAGTACAAACGGACCAATGCCCGCAAGCTGCGCAACGAGCTGATCGAAGCGCACCGCTCGTTGGCATCGCACCTGGCGCGCCGGTTCGCGAACCGCGGCGAGCCCTTCGACGATCTCCTGCAGGTGGCGTACCTCGGCATGCTCAAGGCGGTCGAGCGCTTCGATCCCGGACGCGGCCTCGAGTTCTCGACGTTCGCGACGGCAACCGTCGAAGGCGAGCTGAAGCGGCACTTCCGCGACCGCACCTGGTCGATCCGGGTGCCGCGCCGGCCCCAGGAGCTGCACCTGCGGCTCGGGAACGTGATCAACGACCTCTCGCAGCGCTTGAAGCGGCCGCCGAGGATCCCGGAGCTCGCCGCCGAGCTCGGCGTGAGCGAAGAGCACGTGCTCGAGGCGATGGAAGTCGGCGGCGCCTACCGGTCGGCATCGCTCGACGCCCGACCGAACGACAACGGCGAATCGATGACGCTCGAGAGCCGCCTGGGCACGGCCGATCCGGGCTTCGATCTCGCCGAACACCGGGTCCTGCTCGAGCGGCTCCTCGAAGAGCTGCCCGAGCGCGAGCGCACGATCGTGCGGCTCCGCTTCTTCGACGACATGACGCAGACCGAGATCGCGCGAACAGGTCGGCATCAGTCAGATGCACGTGTCGCGGTTGCTCGCGCGCACGCTCGTCCAACTCCGCGAACGGTTGCAAACGCTCGACGCGTGACATCCGTCCGGACCGAGTGGCTGACTGTGCGGACGAGCGGAAGCCCGCCCCGCCGCAGGCCTAACGGCTGAGAGCGGAGGGAGCCAGAGAAGTGTTTCCGCTCCTACCAACGGTGGAACACACCTCCTGTCCACGAAGGTCCACGACGGAGGTACGAAGTGAGCGACAAGACCGACGACATCAAAGGTCGCGCGAAGGAAGCCGTCGGTGACCTCACCGACGACAAGGACCTGAAGCGCGAAGGCAAGGTCGACCGCGCGGCCGGTTCCGCGAAGGACAAGGTCGAAGATGCCGTCGACAAGGTCCGGGACAAGGTCAAGGACGTCCTCGACAGGTGAGGAATCGTCCGGCCTCGCCGGTGTGGTCCGCCGCTGCTCCCGAGCCGGCGGACCACTGGCGGGACCTCCGTGCCCGCACTCGGGCATCACGCCCGGTGTCACGACCCGAGCCGCTCCGCACGCGCCTGCTCCCGCGCCATCATCTCCTCGACGTCGCGCCGCAGATCCTCGCCATTCGGCGGCCAACCGACGGGTGACACCGCCCCGTCGATCGTGTCGGGCGCCACGGGACGCCGCTCGTTGGACGCCTGGTACACCGCGAACGCGAGTTGCAGCGCCTTGATCGCGGTGTCGGGGTGCAGTTCGGGCTCGGTGCCGTCGCGCAGCGAGTCCACGAAATGCGCGGCGGCCCGGCGGAACGATCCGTCGTAGGTCGCGTCCATGTCCGCGAAGGTGGTGCGCCGGCCGTCCTCTTCGTAGAGCACGACGGGTGCGAGGTCGTGCAGGTTGCCGCACATGCGCGTGACCCAGATGAAGCCGCGCGTTCCCTGGATCTCGAAGAATTCGTCGGCGCCGTACTCGTTGCTCCGGATGTACATATCCGGCGCGTACGACACCTCCATCATGCCGAGCAGGTCGTCGCGCGCGTACTCCCACAACGCCACCGTCGGCGCTTCGAAGAACAGCGGCCCGCGCCGCACGACCGCTTGCACACTGCGGATGTCCTCGTCGACGAGCCACAACGCCATTGCATACTTGTGCATCACGTCGTCGAAGAGGTGGCCGCCCGGGCTCTCGGCGTTGAAACGCCAGACGTAGCCCGCGGGATCGAGCTCGGCCTGGAAGCTCGAGTCGGTCCGGCCGACGACCGTCTTGATGCGCACGACGGTGGGTTGCCCGATCGCACCGGAACGGATGAGGGCGCGGGCCTTCTCGAGCGGAGGGTAGTGGCAGCACTGCTCGGTCACGCGGAACACCAGACCTGCTTCCCGTGCGGCTTCCGTCATGCGCCGCCCGGCCGCGACACTGTTCGCGATCGGTTTCTGGCACGAGACGTGCTTGCCGGCCGCGAGTGCAGCGAGGACGTGATCTGCGTGCATCGGGGTCGGGCTGAGGATCTCGACCGCGTCCACCGCATCGTCGGCGAGAAGGTTCTCGATCGACGTGTAGCGCCGCTCGACCGACCACTCGCTCCCCCGCCGGTCCAGCACGTCGCGCCGCGGGTCGCACAGCGCGACGACTTCGCAGTCGGGGTGCGCGAGATAGCCCGGCACGTTCAAGGTTGCGATGTTGCCGACGCCGACGATTCCGATCCGAATGGGTGCCACGGCGCGTAGCCTCGCACACACGCCCTTACGGACGGGACGCGTTCGGTCCGAGGCGCGTGCGCAGCTCCGCCTCGAAGTCGCGGACGGCCGCGCCCGCGTGTTGCTCCTTGAGCGCGCGCGAGATGCGCGTATCCCTCGTCGCGCTCCGCATCCCACTCGTCGGCGAAGCGACCCGAGGTGATGTCGGCGGTGAGCTCGCGCATGACCGATGAGAAGTCGAGATGGTCGTAGCGGCCGCGCCGCGAGAGCTGCCCGTACTGACTGGTCGGTGAATGGAACTCGGACTGCACTGCGTAGCCCACCTCGCGGAGTAACCGGTACGTGCGCTCGACCTCGCCGGAGAGCACGAGCTCGGTGATGATCGCTTCGATCGGTATCCCCTCTTCGATCATCGTGCCGACGAATGCGTTGTTGACGGCCGTGAGCGCGGGTGACAGCACTTGTTCGACGGCGAGGTCGAGGATCGCTTCCTGGCGCGCGCGTCGATCTCGATCGCGCCCTGCCGGAGCCCGCCGATGCCCTTCGCCACGGCGAGCACGCGCGCCTGCGCCTCGCCCGTGACATCGCGGTGCACACCGACCGCGGTGATGAAACCGACGCCTTCCTCGTAGCACCGGCGGACCTCCGGGCCGAGCATGCGCGGCGCCACCATTCCCAGGTCACCCGCGACCTGCAGCCGGTCGAACGCAAGGGTGTAGCCGCTCGCGACGATCGTGCACCCGTCGGGCCGGCCGGTGAGTGGCAGCGCCGGGATGATGTCGTCGGGCACGAGCACGCAGACGATCGTCGCCTCGTTCGCGGCCTCGAGGTCGGCGGCATCGAAGCCATCGGCCACGGCCTGCTCACGCGTCTCGTCGCGGCGCACGCACACGCTCGGGGCCAGACCCGAGTCGCGGAGGTTCAACGCCCACGAGCGCCCCTGGTTCCCGTAGCCGACCACCGCGATCGTCGCGTCCGCCAACGCGGCCAGGTCACCGTCGCCTTCGTTGTAGATCTTCGTCATGGCGCAAGGATCGCACGATTCGCCGCGACCACATATCGTGCGGCTCCCGTCACGGACGGCCCGCCCCACGTGCGAAGCTCTGTCGGGACCGGAGGAGTGACCCTTGCGTGGGACATGGCGAGGAACGTGGTGCATGCGCGCGGCAACGGGCGCGGTCGTCGCCGTGATCGTGCTCGGCGCCTGCGGTGGCGACGACGACGGCAACGCCGACGCCACCGCGACCACTTCGCCCGCGGACGCCCATCCGACGGCGTTCTGCGGCGCGTTCGACGACGTGAATCGTGCGCTCGCCGGCGTGGAGAACGACAAGAGCGCGGACCCGTCGACAGCCGTCGACGCGGCCAAGTCCGCACTGAACGCCGCCGACGAAGCCGCGCCGTCGACGATCAAGGATGCGGTGACGACCATGACCGCGACCGGTCGCGATCAGATCGGTGGCAGCGCCGACCAGGACGACCACAGCGGGCCGCCGCTGCCCCCTGCCGACTTCTTCACCGCATCCGCCGAGGTCGGTGCGTGGGTCGCCGGCAACTGCAAGTTCGGCGGCATGCAAGTGGCGGCGACGGACGACGCGTTCGCGGGTATACCTCCCGCGCAGCCGGCCGGCACGACGCTGATCCGGTTGACGAACAACGGCGCCGAGTACCACGAGATCGTGTTCTTCCGCGTCGCCGACGACGACATGCGTTCGGCCCAAGCGCTCGTTGCGCTGCCCGAGGACCAACGCGCCGCGGTGCTCGAGCAAACCGGCGGGTCGACGCTGGCGGCGCCCGGGGCGCAGGGCGTCAACACCATCGATCTGAAGCCCGGTCGCTATGTCGCGGCGTGCTACATCCCGGTGGGCTCGACGCCGGCTGCCTTCGCGAGCGGGCAGATCGATCCCGATGCGCAGACGCATGCCGCCCGCGGCATGATCGCCGAGTTCCAGGTCTCGTAGCGGCGTGCGCTTCAGCATCGGTCTCCCGACGGATCGGGTCGAGCTCGCGGAGGAATTCGTGACCGGCCCCGCGGTCATGGAGTGCGCGGCCGGCGTCGAACGGCTCGGCTTCGATGCGTGCTTCGTCACCGACCACCCCGCGCCCGACGCGAAGTGGCTCGCCGCGGGCGGGCACCACGCGCTCGAACCGACCGTCGCGCTCGCGTTCGCCGCGGCCGCGACGACGCGCGTCCAGTTGCAGACGCACATCATGGTGCTCGCGTACCGGAACCCGTTGCTGAGCGCCAAGGCGGTGCTGAGCCTCGATCGGCTCTCCGGAGGCCGCATGATCCTCGGGGTCGCGGCGGGCTATCTCAAGCCCGAGTTCGCGGCGCTCGGAGTCGACTTCGACGAACGCAACGCGCTCGACCGACGAAGCCATCGATGTGATCCGCGGTGTCTTGAGTGCGACCGAGCCGTACGAGCACGACGGGATGCACTTCCGCTCGCGAGGCACGACGATGCGACCGCGACCGGCCGCACGCCCGTGCCCACCGATCTGGATCGGTGGGAACAGCCGCAGGCGCGATCCGGCGCGCGGTCGAGCGGGGCGACGGATGGGTGCCGTTCCCCAACCCCGCATCAGCTGCGCGTGCGGTGCGCACGCCGCTGCTCGACAGCATCGACGAGCTCGCGCGTCGGATCGACTTCATGCGGGCGCAGGCCGAGAGCATCGGGCGGACCGCACCCCTCGATGTGTGCTTCCACCCGTTCTCGCTCACCGATCACTACGACGCCGAGGCGGTGTGCGAGGAACTCGCGCAGCTCGCGCAGCTCGGCGTGACCTGGTGCGTCCTCAGCGTGCCTTCGGCCCGCACGAGGAGCGAGTACCTCGACCACGCGAGTCGCTTCGCCGACTCGGTGATGGCCCGCACGCGCGGTTGACGTACGGTGACCGCGATGGACGCGCTGCGCACTCCCGACGATCGTTTCGCCGGTCTCCCCGACTTCGCCTTCGCGCCCAACTACGTCGAGGTCCCGTCCGGCGACGACGGCACGCTACGCGTGCACTACCTCGACGAAGGCCCGCGCGACGGCGCCGGTCGTGCTCTTGATGCACGGCGAACCGTCGTGGTGCTTCCTGTACCGGAAGATGATCCCGGTGCTGACCGCGGCCGGGTTGCGCAGCATCGCTCCCGACCTGATCGGCTTCGGTCGCTCCGACAAGCCGACCGAGCGGACCGACTACACGTACGCGCGCCACGTCGAGTGGATGCGCGCCGCGCTCTTCGACACGCTCGACCTGCGCGACGTCACGCTCGTCGGTCAGGACTGGGGCGGCCTCATCGGCCTGCGGCTCGTCGGCGAGCATCCCGACCGCTTCGCACGCGTCGTCGCCGCCAACACGTTCCTCCCGACCGGCGACACGCCGCCCGGCGACGCGTTCCTCGCGTGGCAGCGCTTCTCGCAGACGGTCGAGGACTTCCCCGTCGGCTTCATCGTCAGCACCGGCTGCACGACCGACCTCGCCGACGAGCATCGTCGCCGCGTACGACGCGCCGTTCCCCGACGAGACCTACAAGGCCGGCGCGCGGCAGTTCCCGATGCTGGTGCCCACGAGCCCCGACGACCCCGCGTCGGCCGCGAACCGCGCGGCGTGGGACGAGCTGCGGACGTTCGACCGCCCGTTCCTGACCGCGTTCTCGGACGAGGACGCGATCACGCGCGGCGGCGATCGCGTGTTCCAGCGCGACGTCCCGGGCTGCGCGGGCCAAGCCGCACACGACGATCGACGGGCGGCGGTCACTTCCTGCAGGAGGACCGCGGCGAGGAGCTCGCCCGCGTCGTTGCCGACTGTTCGTGCAGGGCTGACCGGTGGCCGGATGCGCCGACGATCTCATCACGTTGCTCGACGAGATCCAGGCGATCGCGCAGACCGGCCTGCACTACAGCGAGGACCCGTTCGATCGCGAGCGGTCGCGAGCGCCTGGTCGAGCTCGCGTCACGCGGTTACGGCGCGATCGTACGGCGCTCGATCCCGACGCGATGCGCGCGCGGTTCCTCGCCGAGATCGGCTACGTCGACCGCGAAGGTCGGTGCCGACGGCGCCGTGTTCGACGACGACGATCGCGTCCTGCTCGTGCGCCGCGCCGACGACGACCGGTGGGGACTGGTCGCCGGGTGGGTCGACCCGAACGAGTCGCCCGAGCAGACGCGTCGTGCGCGAGCTCGCGGAAGAGCTCGGCGTCGAAGGGCGGGTCGAGCGGTTCGTCGGCGTGTTCTTCCGGCGCGGCGCACGCGGGCTCGAGCACCCCACGGCCGTGATCTCGCTCGTCTACCTCTGCTCGATCACGGCGGCACGCTTCACGCCGCAGCCGCACGAGGTGCAGCGAGGTCGCGTGGCACGACGTCGACGACGTCCACATCCGAGTGGCACCATCAACCACGAGCATCCTCGCGCGCGGCGCGCTCGACGCGTGGCTGGCGCGCACGCGAGCCGGGCTCTGAACGAGCAGCCGCGCGTCAGCGGCTGTCGCAGCCGCCGCGCGCCGCGTCCCGGTCGATCTCGATCGCGCCGAGCAGCGCGGCGCACGCTCGCGAGCTGCCGGTCCGAGCAGGCGATCGACGAAGTGCTCGCGCACGCCGCGCACGTGGGTGGGCGCAGCGTTCGCGGAGCGTCTTCCTCCCGAGCGTCGGTGAGCACCACGTTGGAACCCCGCCGGTCGGTCGGGCACTGTCGGCGCTCGACGAGCCGCGCCTCACCAGTCCGTCGATCCGGCGGGTCGATCGCCGCTCGGCGAGAGGTGCAGCGTGCCCGCGAGGTCGCTCATCCGCAGGCCCTCCTCGGGCGCCTCCCGGACAGGACGCACGAGCACCTCGTAGTCGGCCAGCGACAGACCGTGCTCGGCCTGGAGCTCGTTGTCGAGGATCGCGAGCAGCCCGGTGGCGGCTGACGAGCAGCGTCCGCCAGGCGTGCATCTCGCGTCTCCGTCAGCCAGTTCACCGTGTCGACCGTTCGGCCCCGCGATCTCGTCATCCCGGCATTGTACGCCCGTCCGGCGAAGTTCTTGCGTCCGCAAGTATCTGTGCTATAGTTGCGGTACGCAAACGATTGCGGCCGAGCAAGTAACTCAGCGAACCGTCGAGCCTCTCAGGGGAGAACGACATGACCAGCACCCAGACCAGTACGCATCGTCCGGCCCGAGACCGGCACCTACGTGCTCGATCCCGAGCCACTCCGCACGTGTCGTTCACCGCTCGCCACCTCATGGTCACGCAAGGTGCGCGGCCGCTTCCCGGTGACCGGCGGCACGCTCGACGATCGCCGAGGACCCGAAGCAGTCGTCGGTCGAGGCGACGATCGACGTCCAGTCGCTCGAGAGTGGCGACGCGAAGCGCGACGAGCACCTGCGCTCGGCCGACTTCTTCGACGCCGAGCACTTCCCGACGATCACCTTCCGTTCGACCAAGGTCGACGACCACGGCGACGGCGAGTTCACGCTCGTACGGCGACCTCACCGTGCGCGGCATCACCAGTCGGTCACGCTCGAAGGGCGAGTACCTCGGCGCGCAGGCAGTCGCCGTGGGGCGACACCCGTCGTCGGCTTCACCGCCGAGACCGTAGTGAACCGCAAGGACTGGGGCCTCGAGTGGAACATGGCGCTCGAGACCGGCGGCGTGCTCGTGGGCGACAAGATCACGCTCACGATCGACGCCGAAGCCGTCAAGCAGTAACTCGGCAAGCAGTCAGTGGTTGAAGCGCAGCGGGCGCAGCGGCGCAGCGGGCGCAGCCCGCTGCGCTTCACACCAGAATGGGCCGGTGATCGACGATCTCCTGGCCCGCATGACGCTCGACGAGAAGCTCGCGCAGCTCGGGTGCGTGTGGTCCACCCAACTCGTCGCCGACGACGCCTTCTCGGTGCCGGCCGCCGAGCAGCTGCTCGCCCACGGCATCGGCGAGATCACGCGCATCGGCGCGTCGACCGGGCTCCGATCCCACGAACGCGCCGCGTTCAGCAACGCGATCCAGCGCTACCTCGTCGAGCACACGCGGCTCGGCATCCCCGCGATCGTGCACGAGGAGAGCACCGCGGGCCTGTGCGCGCGTGACGCGACGCAGTTCCCGCAGGCGATCGGCCTCGCGAGCACGTGGGACCCGGACCTGCTCGAACGCATCGGCGCGGTGATCCGCGCGCAGATGGTGAGCACCGGCGCGCGGCACACCCTCGCGCCCGTGCTCGACATCGCGCGCGACCCGCGTTGGGGGCGCACGGAGGAGACGTACGGCGAATCGCCCTACCTCGCGGCGCGGTTGGGCGTCGCGTACGTGCGCGGCGTGCAGGGTGACCTTGCTGCGGGCGTCGCGGCGACCGGCAAGCACTTCCTCGGCTACGGGCTGCCCGAAGGCGGCATGAACCACGCGCCGGTGCACCTCGGCGCGCGCGAGCTGCGCGAGGTGTACGCCGAGCCGTTCCGCGCCGCGATCGCCGAAGCCGGCCTCGCCACGGTCATGAACTCGTACAGCTCGGTCGACGGTGTGGCGTGCGGTGGTTCGAAGGTCATCCTCGACGACCTGCTGCGCGGCGAGCTCGGGTTCACCGGCACCGTCGTCGCCGACTACTTCACCACCGGGCTGCTCATCAGCCACCACAACGTCGCCGCGACGGCGGCCGAGGCGGGCAAGCGCGCGCTCGAAGCCGGGCTCGACATGGAGCTCCCCGCGCTCGAGTGCTACGGCGCGCCGCTGAAAGGCCTTCTCGAAGCGGGCGAGGTCGACATCGCACTCGTCGACCGCTCGGTGCGCCGCGTGCTCGCGCTCAAGGAGTCGCTCGGCCTGTTCGAGCAGCCGTACGCGGACGAAGCCGCGATCGATGCACGCGTACGGACAGGCGGCGCACATGGCGCTCGCGCGAGAAGCCGCGCAGAAGTCGATCGTGCTGCTCGAGAACCCGCGTGGATTGCTGCCGCTCGCGCCGGATGCTCGCGGTCGCGGTCATCGGCCCGGCGGCGGACGACGTGCGGCTCTTGCAGGGCGACTACTCGTACCCCGCACACCTCGAGATGCTGTACGCACATCAGGGCGACGCGGGGATCCTGCCGCAGGCGGGCGGCGCGTTCGCGCCCGGCCCGTACTTCCCCGAGAGCGTGACACCGCTCGCCGCGTTGCGCCGGCGCTTCGCGCACATCTCCGTACGCGAAGGGCTGCGAGCTCACCGGTCACGAACCGCCCCACCTCGACCAGATCATCCCGATCGTGCGGGACGCAGACGTGGTCGTGTGCTGTGTCGGCGGCGAGTCCGGCCTGCTGCAACGGTCGACCAGCGGCGAGTTCCGAGACGCGACGAGCCTCGATCTCACGGGCCCACAGCGCGTGCTCGTCGAAGCCGTGATCGCGCGCGGCACCCCCGTCGTCGTGGTCGTGGTGAGCGGCCGCGTCCACGCGTTGCCGTGGCTCGCAGGCAGCCATGCGGCACTCGTGTACGCATGGTGCCCGGGCGAGCAGGGCGGCGCGGGTCTGGCCGACGTGCTGTGCGGCGACGTCGACGCAACCGGCCGCCTGCCGATCACCGTCCCGCGCAATGTGGGCCAGATCCCGTCGCATCACGACCATCGCGCCGGCGGCGGCCGGAGCCAGATGCTCGGCGACTACGTCGACTCCCCCGCCGCGCCCTTGTACCCGTTCGGCCACGGTCTGTCGTATACGACGTGGGAGTACACGGACCTGGAAGTCGGCGCGGCGACGACCACGACGCCGTTCACGGTGCGCGGTCCGCGTCATGAATGGCGGCAAACGGGCCGGCACCGAAGTCGTGCAGTGCTATCTCCGCGACGAGGTCGCCCGCGTCGCCCGGCCCCGCAAACAGCTCGCCGGCTTCACGCGCGTCGACGTCGACCCGGGCGCGGCTGCGACCGTCGAGTTCGAGATCGACCCGACCCAGCTCGCGTACTACGACGAGGACATGCGCCTCGTGATCGAGCCGGGGGACGTCCGCGTGATGGTCGGCCCGCTGTCCACAATCGTCACGATGGACGGCCCCGAGCGCGAGATCGCGCCGAATGACCGGGTCCCCACCCGAACCGGCGTCAGATCCGTTCGCTGAGCGAACGATATCGACGCCAGTTCGGAGGGCGGGGGGGTCGCGTACGCTCCCGTCATGGCCATCAAGCTCAACTGGCGCAAGAGCGAGACGCACGGGCTCGAAGCCGATCCCGAACCGCGTCCGATCCGCTACACGCTGTTCTCCACCGACGACCACCTCGTCGAGCCGCCCGACATGTTCGACGGCCGGCTGCCCGGCGAAGCTGCAGGACCTCGCGCCGAAGGTCGTCGAGACCGAAGAGGGCCACGAGGTCTGGCACGTTCGACGGCAAGATCTTCTTCCAGGTCGGGCTCAACGCGGTCGTCGGCCGCAAGCGCGAGGACTGGAAGGTCGAGCCGACGCGCTTCGACGAGATGCGCCCCGGTTGCTACGACATCGACGCCCGCATCCGCGACATGGACATCAACGGCGTGTGGGCGTCGGTCAACTTCCCGTCGCAGATCACCGGCTTCTGCGGCGCGGTGTTCTCGCGCTGCAGCTGATCCCGAGCTCGGGCTCGCGGTGACGCGCGCGTGGAACGACTGGTTCCACGACGAGTGGTACTCGCAGTACCCGGATCGCATCGTCCCGATGGGCATCACGTACCTCGCCGATCGCCGAGCAGGCGCGCCGAGGAGATCCGGCGCAACGCGGCGCGCGGCTTCACCGCGGTGACGCTGCCGGAGATGCCGCACCGCATCGGCATGGAACCGATCTTCTCGAAGTGGTGGGACCCGATCATCGCCGCGTGCGCCGAGACGGACACCGTGGTGTGCCTGCACGTCGGCTCGACCGGCGTCGCCGACATGCCGCCGGGCGCGCCGATGGTGCCGCTCGGCGCGACGCTCTTCGGCCAGCTCTCGCTGAGCGCGTGCGCGGAGTGGCTGTGGTCGCGCTACCCGGTCGAGTACCCCGACCTGAAGATCATCATGAGCGAGGGCGGCATCGGCTGGGTCGCGATGCTGCACGACCGGCTCGAGAACATCGTCGACCGCTCGGGCTACGGCAGCTACTTCCCCGGCGACCTCCGGCCGGCCGAGGTGCTGCGCCGCAACTTCTGGTTCTCGACGATCGACGACCCGTCGACGCTCAGCACCCGCGACACGATCGGCGTCGAGAACATCACGTTCGAGTCCGACTACCCGCACGGCGACGGCACCTGGCCCGACACGCAGCAGGTGTTCGCCGACGTGTTCGGCGGTCTCACCGGCCGACGAGATCGCGCAAGATCAGCCACGAGAACGCGGCCGCACTGTTCCGCCATCCGCTGCCGCCGCCCGGCAACCCGCACGCGATCGGAGTGCGGTCGATGATCGTGATCGCCCGCGTACCGCGGCGTGCACGTGCAGCTCAGGTCGTGCCTGGACGCTGCACGCGCTGGCCGCGGACGCGACGTCGTCCAATCGCCCGCCCGGCGCGAGGAAGCCGTCGTCGTGCTGCTCGAGGGCGACGGTCGAGTTCGACGGTGTGCGCGGCGACGCGCACGTCGGTGTTCGACCAGACCGCGCGTCCGCCGTCTACCTCCCGCCCGGCACGATCGTCGATCGTCGCCGACGACGGCACGCGACGCGGAGATCGCGTTCATCGCGACCCTCGGCTACGAGCTCACGCGACGTCGGCGACGTGCCGACCGTCGTGCAGCCCGACGACGTCGTCGTGCACGACCGCGCGGCAAGCCCGGGCTGGCAGCGCGACGTGCACGACGTGATCGCCGACGCGGTGCCCGCGCGAGCGCCTGCTCGTCGGCGAGACGTTCAACGAGCCCGGCCAGTGGTCGTCGTTCCCGCCGCACAAGCACGACGGCGCCGACGGTGAACCCGCGCTCGAAGAGGTGTACTACTACCGCTTCGACCGGCCCGACGGCTTCGGCTTCCAAGGCCTGTACGAGGCCGACGGTGAGGCCGAAGCCGTGTTCCTGAAGCACGGCAGCGTCGTCGGCATCCCCGCGCGGCTATCACCCCGTGTGCGCGGCGCCCGGCTACCGCCTCTACTACCTGTGGGCGCTCGTCGGCGACCGAGCGGCAGCTCGCGATGCACGAAGACCCCGTGCACCGCTGGCTGCACGACTCCTGATCGCGGGCTCCTCGCCACGCGCCAACACGGGAGAGCCCGCGATGAAGCGATGAAAACGAAACGTTGCGCGCCGTTGGTTTGCAGCCGCGCGTGAACGCGGTATCGTCTCGGCGCATTACCTAGGGGTGCTCCGTCGCATGCCCCGCCGTCCGAGGACGCCGTCGCGGTTCCCGGGCTCGGCTTGACGTGTATTCACGAACCCTGAAGGCAGCTTGCTCCGATGACCCGATCGCTTCCGCGACCGACGATCAGCACCATCTGGTTGCTGTTCGGCGCGTGCGCGTTCGGGTTCGTGCTCGGCTTCGTGCTGCTGGTCGCCAACAGCCGACCGGCATCCGCGCTCGATGTACCGAAGATCGATGTCACCGGGGTCGTGCGCGACCCGGTCGGCACCGTCGCCGAGGTCGCTCCGAACATTCCCTTACCGGAAGCTGCAGACAGGAACGCCGAGACCCCGGGAACCGCGACGGTCACGCCGCCGCCCGTCGAGCTGCCGCCCGTCGAGCTGCCGCCCGTCGAGCTGCCGAAGGTCGAGCTGAACCAGGTCGTGCCGGTCGCCGCGCACCCGTCGGCGTTGCCCGCGGTGCAACTCCCGACGATCGATCTCGGCCGCGTCGATGTCCGCGCGGGCTCCGGGCCGCTCGTGAGGCTCCCGAGCGTCGACCTCGGGTCGATCGACGCCGGCCTCGGCGGCGTGCTGCCCGAGATCACGCTCCCCCGTGCCGACCTCGGCGCGATCGCCGGCGATCACGTGGATCTCCCGTCGGTGGAGATCCCGGCGCCGTCGCGGGCGCCGGTCGTCCCGCCCACTTCCCTTCACCTGCCTCCCGTCGATCTCGGCGGGGCGGCGCGACGTCTTCAGGCCCCGACGGATGCGCCGTACCCGCTGATTCCTGGTGGCGCGTCGGCGCTGCCGCCGCCCACACCCGCGCCGCTCGCGCACGCGGTCCGAAGCGCATCGGCGCCGGTACCGCACGACGCCGCGCCGTATGACGCGGTGCCGGCCGACGCGCCCGCGTCGCCGGCCGCGCCCGCGCCTTCGTCGTCGTCCGACTCCGGCGGAACGCGCGCGCCCACGTTCGTCTTCAACTTCGCGGTCCTGCTCGCGACGATCGCGCTCGGCCACGAGCTGAGCCGTCGCATCGCGCTCCTGGACCACGTTCCCACTTCGCAGTTCCTCACCGTCCTGATCGAGCGGCCCGGCTGACGCCGGGCGAACGCGTGCACGCCGGCTCCGGCCGGCATCCACAACCGCTCGAATCAGGAGATGAGAACCGATGCGAAAAGCATTGCTTCTCCTGCTGTTCGTGGTGGGCGGTGTCGCATTCGCACTCACGGTCGGTAGCAAGGCCGCGAGCGCGTCGACGCTCCCACTCATCCAGCAGGAGCAATCAGGCACCAATCAGAACCGCACCAGTCAGGACGCGAACGCAGACGCGACGACGCAACAGGCGAACGTCAACCTGCCGATCAGCGTGCTGACCTGGGGCGCGAACGACGGCGCCGTCAGCCAGGGCAACCAGGCCGACACGAAGGCGTTCGCCAAGAACGTCAACACCACCGACCAGGACGTCGACCAGCGCCAGGCCGCGAACGCGGCGGGCACCGGCCACGGTTCCGGTTCGATCGACCAGGACCAGTCAGCGGCCAACGACAACCGCACCGACCAGTCGGCGGACGCGAAGTCGACGACCGAGCAGCAGAACGTCAACGTCCCGTTGGCACTGCTCGGCTTCGGCGGTCACGGCTCCGATTCGGGTTGCGGTTGCTCGAAGTCGCACGACCCGGCCCGCGTCGACCAGGCGAACTCGGCCAAGACGGCCGCGTACGCCAGCACCATCAACGCGACCCGCCAGGACGTCGGGCAGCAGCAGGACGCCGAGTTCCCCGCGTCACGCGTGCACGACCCACACGACGGTCACGACCCGACGCCGTGTGGTTGCGACAGCTCCTACGACCCGAAGTCGTGTGGCTGCGACCACAACCCGAGCCCGCCGCAAGGGCACCCGCGTGACGCCGTCACGCAGGCGCAGACGGGCACCAACGGCAACGAGACCACGCAGCACTCCGACACCGACGCGACGACCGAGCAGAAGAACCTGAACGTCCCGTTCTCGTTCTTCTCGTGGGGCGGCGGCAAGGACGGCTGCGGGTGCCCGCATGCCGGACACGGATCCGACCACCGCGGTGGTGTCGCGCAACACAACGGCGCCACCACCACCGCCGGTTCCGAGAACGGCAACCGGACCCGCCAGTCGCTCGACCAGGGTCAGGAGGCGCTGATCGGGCGGCGGTGAGCGGGGCGGGTTCGGGGCGTTCGGCGCGCGCGCGAACGGGCGCGCCCGGGCGTTCCGGCCCGATCCGCACCGAGCCGTGCGGCCCGGCGTCCGGATCTGCGCGACGGGCTCATCCGGGCGACCGGGTCGCACCGAACAACGGTGAACGCCGTACCGGCGCCCGGGTGGACGCGACGGGTCCACTCGGACGCCGGTCGGCGCGCGTCATACCGTGATCGACCGTGCTTCGGCGCGCAACGCCCGCCTGACGTGGGGGGAACGCCAGGCGGGCGGATCTGCGCTTCGCTGAGCCGTGACTTCGTCGGGATTACGTCGTCAGGTTCGCCACCAACAGGTCGACGAACTGGCGGATCTGGACCTGGGCGGTGCAGTCGACGATCCAGTCGTTGCTGTCGGCCGTCGCGCCGCACCCGTCCATGTCGGCGCGGATGAGCTCGAGCCGGCGCAGCGCGGGGTCGACCTTGCCGAGCGCGACCCACACCTCGGCCGCGTGCAACCGGGCGAGCAGTGCCCGCCGGAAGCCCGGTGCGTTGAACGCCGAGTCCGGGAGCGCGTTGATCGCGTTCTCGATGAACTCGGTGTCGGAGCCGTCGGGGATCCCGTCGTTGTCGGTGTCGGGGTCGAGCGGGTTGGTGCCGACCTGCGGTTCGAGCGCGTCGTTGAGCCCGTCCGCATCGGTGTCGGCGTTGTTCGGGTCCGTCTCGGTCACTCCGACATCTGCGAGCGAGCAGTCCTTGTCGACGTCTTCCTGGCCGTCGAGCAGGGTGTCGTTGTCGCTGTCGGCGTCGAGCGGGTTCGTGGGATTGGTGCCGTTGACCTCACACCCGTCCGTGAGCGCATCGGCATCGGTGTCGACGTTGTTCGGATTGGTCTCGCCCGGATCGACCGCGCCGTTCTTGTTCGCGTCCTCGGCCCCGTCGCTCAAACCGTCGCCGTCACTATCGGGGTTGTCGGGGTTGGTCGGGTTCGCACCGGTGAGCTCGACACCGTCGAGAATGCCGTCGTTGTCGCTGTCGGGGTCGATCGTGAACGCCAGGCTCCCGAGCCCGGGCAGCGGCGGCACCGCCGGCACTTCCGGCGCGAGCAACGGGATCGGCAACTTGCCGGCCGCGACCGCGGCACCGACGCCGGGGTCGAACCCGATCGCGCCGGACACCGCGTTGCTGATCAGCGTGTCGACTCCCGCGCTCGAGAAGAGCGGGCCGAGGCTGCCCGAGAACACCGAGATCGGATCGGGGTCCGGGATCGGATCGATGATCGAGATGTTCGCGTTCACGTTCGCACTGAGGTCGAGCCAGTGGAGGACCGGGCTCAGTGTGGTCGTGACCGCGTTGCCGTTTGCAGGGGCCTGCACCTTCGCCACGACTGACTGGCCCGCGGCGTCCCACTCGAGCACGCCGACTCCGGGAACGATCACCGGATCGGTGAGCGTGCCGCCCGTCACGCGTGCGACCGCGGAGGCACCTCCGAGGCCGGGAAGGCCCGGTCCGACCGGTGCGAGTGACAGCGAACCGCTGAGCGAACCGGAAACGAGATCGGTGCCGAAGATCGGGTCTTCGATGAGGATGCCGTCGCTGGACAACGGGATGTTCACCGGCGCGTCGCCACCGAGCGGCGCGACGAAGCTCCCCGACCCCTTGATGAGGTCGAAGTTGTGCAGCGTCGCGGACTGACACACCGAGCAGTCGACGAAGACGTCGGCGCGCGCGTCGATGGAGAGATCTGCACCCGGGTCGTCGGTCGGTGTGTAGGTGATGGTGATCGGGATGTCATGACCGGGCCTGACATCGGCGCGGTCGTAGCTGAACGAGACGGTCGCGCCGATGTCGGCGTTGACCGTTGCGGTGATCGGTCCGACGTTCATCGTGAAGCCACTCGACGAGAACGACGGCGGATCACCGAGGCTGAAGGTGCCCGTGAAGCCGAGCCGCACGGGCATCGGCGCCGAGGTGATGACGTCGGCGTGGGCCGGCGCCGCCGGGACGGTCGCGATGAGTCCTGCCGCCGCCGTGACCAGCACGACGGGCGCGACTCGAAGCTTGCGCGCGAGGTTGCGCATCATTGCCTCCGATCGGATGCCGTAGAAGGCCCACCCAGCCGGAAGGCCCGCCGCCCTCCGGCACGTGTCGGCCGAAACCTGTCGCAATGTCGCATGACGCCAAACGGACGACAACCCCGTTTCGGTGGTTTCTGACGCGCGTTCCCGCCCGCGTCCTACGATGCGCGCCGTTCCGGGCCGCATTCCGAGATCGGTGGAGTGATGTCGCGAATCCATGAGGCGCCCGGGCTCGGTGCGGGCGCCGAACAAGCCGCCCTCCTGTGCGTCGCCGCCAACGCGCCGTTCGGCTTCCAGCGGACGTTGATGCCGCGCGGCACGATGGATCAGGCGCTCGTGACCGGGCTCTCGGCCGCCGCGACCAACGCGCTCGTCGCCGCGACGCAGGACAGCCTCCAGGCCGCGACGCTCCTGCTCGTCAGCCGTTTGGCACGCGGTTCGCTCGACGGTCGCACCATGCGGCTCGCCACCGCCGCCTCCGACCTCGTCGCGATCGGCGCGGGCCTGGCCCTGCAGCGTTCGTTCGCGCAGACCCCTGATGAGCACTTGACCCGCGCCGCGGTGCGCACGTCCGGCTTCTGGTTGTCGGTGGTCGGCACGGCAGGTGCGGTCGCGAACGTCGTGGACGCCGTCAGCAGCGGCGGCTCCGGCAGGCGCGGGCGCGTGTACGGCACGATGGTCGCGACCGCCGGCGGCCTTGCCGCGCTCGGCGAGTACCGCCGCCGCCGCTTCGCGCGCATGAACCGCGAGATGCCGCCCGAAGAGGCGCCGTCGTCCGGCGTCAAGGCCGCGGTGTTCGGCACCGGTGTGGCCATTGCCTCAACCGGCCTCGGGCGCGCCGAACGCGTCACCGCCGAGCTGATCGCGGCCACCGTTTCGCGCGTGCTCCCGGGGACACCCGGGATGTGGCGTCCCCTCGGCCATCTGGTCTCGCTGGGACTGATCACCGCGGGCAGCCGCACCCTCGTCGAGCGCGCCTACTCGCGGATCGCGAACCGGGAGGAGTCCGTCGAAGCCGCGTTCGACATCCAACCGCCGAACCCACTCGTGAGCGGCAGCGCCGAGAGCCTCGTGCCGTTCGAGACGCTGTCGCGCCAAGGCCGCCGCTACGCATGGATGGTGATGCCGCGTGGCGCGATCGAAGGCGTGCTCGGCGAACCGGCGAAGCAAGCGCCCATCCGCGCGTACGTCGGGCTCGAGAGCGCGCCGACTGCGTCGGAGCGCGTCGACCTCGCCATCCGTGAGCTCGACCGCACCGGTGCGTTCGATCGCGAGTGGCTGTTGGTCGTCGCGCCGACGGGCACCGGCTACGTGAACTACGCGGCGGTCGAGGGCTTCGAGCTCCTGACGCGTGGCGACTGCGCCACGCTCGCGATGCAGTATTCGGCGCGCCCGTCGGTGCTGTCCCTCGACCGCATCGGCGACGGGCGCCGCCAGATGCGGCTCCTCATCGCCGCGTTGCGCGCCCGTCTGGACGGCATCGATGCCGCGGCCCGACCGAAGGTGGTGCTGTTCGGCGAGAGCCTCGGCGCGTGGACGAGCCAGGACCCGTTCGTGGGCCGCGGCACCGAGGGTCTCGAAGACGCCGGCGTCGGGCACGCGATCTGGATCGGCACTCCCCACATGTCGAAGTGGAAGAACCAGGTGCTGCAGGCCGACGGATCCGACCCCGCGGTCGACCCCAGCGTCGTGGGCGTGTTCGACCACATCGGCGAATGGGACGCGCTCGACGACGACACGCGCTCGCGCATCCGCTACTGCATGATCACGCACGACAACGACGCGGTCACGATGTTCGGCCCCGAGCTCCTGTACCAGGCGCCCAGCTGGCTCGGACCGCGCGACACGCGGCCCGAGCGGGTGCCGCGCGGGATGCGGTGGATGCCGATCATGACGTTCTTCCAGGTGCTCGTCGACATGAAGAACTCGGCGAACATCGTGCCGGGTGTGTTCGCCCGCACCGGTCACGACTACCGAGCCGATCTGCGCGCGTTCATGCAGCACGTGCTCGACCTGCCGGTCACCGACGAGCAGGCGCTCGCGATCGACACGTGGCTCGAAGGCCGGGAGAAGCAGCGCACCACCTGGATCCACGAACACGGCGTCGCGGGGAAGAGCATGGCCGCGACGGTCGTGCAGCGGTTGCTCGACGCACACGCGGACGACCCGGGCGACAGCGAGGTCCAGCGGATCATCCGCGAGGTCGCGTTCGAGGACTTCTCGGCGTCGGGTGGCGCGCCATCGACGTGACCATCAGCGCGTGAGCGCGATGACGCGGCCCGCGGCGTACGTCGCGCCGTTGAGCGCGGCGTGTACGAGCACCGGCGCGAGGACGCTGCGGGCCCGGCGCCCGAGCAGGCTGAAGCCGACACCCGCGGCCGCCGTGGTCGCGACGACACCGGCCACCGCCCCGGCGGTGCGAGCGCGGCCGGCGGTGGCATGACCCACCGCGAGGTTGGTGTCGAGCGACTGCACGGTCGGCAGGACGTGCCACAGCCCGAACAACACGGATGATGTTGCGACCGCGACGGGCCACGGCCGCCGCTGCGCGAACAACGCGGTGAGGCCGCTCCGGAACAGCAGCTCCTCCGCGAGCGCGGTGCCGACCGGGATGCGCAGCGCGAGCTCGTAGAACGCGCGCCCGTGCCCGGCCTCGGTCACGCGCGTGTCGGCGAAGTACGCACGCGTCCGCGGCAGAGCGGCGGCCACGCCGACGCCCGCCACGATCGCACCGGACACGGCGAGGCCGACACGCGCGCCGGTGCCGAAGTCCGCCGGACGGACGCCGAGGTCATCGAGGGAGGCGCCCGCCCACGCCGCGAACCCCATCGCGCCGCCGGCCGCGAGCAGGTTGGCGGGTATGTGGGTCTCGTCGGGCAGCACGCGGTGCACGATCGCGTTGGCCGAGAACGTCAACGCGATCGCGGCGAGCTCGCGCGCGTCGAAGCGGCGTTGCGGTCCGGGCATGCGTCCGACGCTAGATGTTCGGGCGCTTGCGGTCGGGCGCTAGAGGTCCCAGTTCGGGCCGGTGCTGAACGCCTGCCCGGCCGGCGGGACCGGAACCGGCGGGCTCGCCGATGCGCGCTCGCCGTGGTCGAGTCGCGTCAGGCGCCGCACCGAGATCGCCGCCATCGTCGCCGCGCTCGCGCTGACGAGTGACCCGACGATGAGCACGAGGTATGCCGTCATGAGCTGGTGCTCATTGGGCAGGGAGAGCCGGCTGGTCGCATGGATGGCGCGGTTTCCGACGTACGACAAGATGCCGCCGAGCGCCCACGCGCCGAACCAGAAGACGGTCAAGGGGTGCGGGCGTTCGCCCGGCCAGCTGTCCGTGTCGCCCCGAGCCGCGGCCGCCGCGATCTTCTCGTTCTCCATGAGGATGGCCGGACACACGAAGTAGTTCGCGATAGGGATGAACCACGCACCGATGGCCCAGCCCGGGGACCACTTCCGGCCGGACGGCCGGTGGCGGTTCACCGCGCGCGTGAACTGGTACGCCCAGATGATCATGAGAACCGCAACCGCGATCGAAAGGAAGCCGGCGAAACCGATCACCGTGGACGCGGTGTCTTCGCGTTGGGACCACGTGTGCGCCGCACCGAAGTTCGTCACTCCGTTCGACCCGTAGAAGGAGTTCGCAGCGGCGCGGCACGCTCACCACCGCGAACGCGGCGATCACGAACAGCGCAGCCGTGCATCCGAGCACGACCTGCAACCACAGCGCGAGCGCGCCGCTGATCGGTCGCTCCGACGGCCCGCTCGCCGGCGGGTACCACGTCGGTGGCGCGAACGACGGCGGCGCACCCGTGCCCGACACCGAACCGCGAAGCGGTGGCGGCGCGAGCGGCGGCGCGCCGGCCGGTGACCAACTGGTCGGGGGTGTGACAACGGATGCCGCCGGGACCGGCGCCGGTGCGGCCGCGACCGCGGCAACGGCGGTGCCGCACGAGGCGCAGAACTGCGCGTCGGCGAGCAGGCCACTGCCGCAACGTGTGCAGAACGCCATCACGCGCCCTCGTGCTCGAGCACTACGGGCGCGTGCTGCGGCTTCCGATCGGCGGTGAGCGCGTCGCGCATGGCGTCGATCCGGTCCGGCACCGCGCGGTACCAGATCCAAGTGCCGCGGCGTTCCCGCGCCACCAGGCCCGCTTCGAACAGCGCGGCGCAGGTGATGCGAGACCGTGGGCTGGGACCGAGCGACCGGCGCGACGAGATCGCACGCACATATCTCGTCAACGGAGGCGATGATGCTGAGGAGTTTCAGCCGGACCGGATCGGCCAGGGCGGCGAAGCCGCCCGCGAGTGCCTCGGCCTCGGTGTCGGAGAGCGGCGCCGCGAGCACCGACGGGCAGCACTCGGTGACCTCGATCGTGCGTTGGCGGGCCATCACGACTCCGTGGGCAGACAATATCGACCAACGTGGATATTGACAGATCTCGATACCTGCGTCACGCTATATCGAGATCTGTCGATGTTCCCGGTGCCGTGGAGGCCAGATGTCCCGAATCCAACTCGCCCTGAACGTCTCCGACCTGGACGCGGCCATCGGCTTCTACGGTCGCCTGTTCGCGACCGAGCCCGCGAAGGTCCGGCCCGGCTATGCCAACTTCGCGATCGCGGATCCGCCGCTGAAGCTCGTGCTCATCCAGGCCGATGGCGCGCCGGGCAGCCTGAACCACCTCGGCGTCGAAGTCGAGACGGCAGCCGAAGTCGCGGCCGCGCAGGAGCGACTGGCAGACAGTGGCCTCCCCACCGCGACCGAGGACGAGGTCGCGTGCTGCTACGCGGTCCAGGACAAGGTCTGGGTCGACGGCCCGGACGCGGAACCGTGGGAGATCTACACCGTGCTGCGCGACGTCGAGATGGACGCGGGCAACCTGCGAGCGGTCGCACCGCAGTCGGATCAAGACGCGATGTGCTGCGACGCCGCGCCCGAGTCCGCGTCACGCTGCTGCTGAGCTGGTGGATCGCGAACTCGCACGCCGCGCGAGCGCGGAGGCGGTCGGCACCGCGTTCCTCGTGGCGATCGTCGTCGGTTCGGGGATCGCCGCCCAGCGGCTCTCGCCCGACGATGTCGGGCTGCAACTGCTCGAGAATTCCGTCGCGACCGGCGCCGGACTGGTCGCGCTGATCCTCGCGCTCGGAAACATCTCCGGCGCGCACTTCAACCCGGTCGTGACGCTCGCCGACCGTCTGTTGGGCGGCATGTCGAACGCGACGGCCGCGTGCTACGTGCTCGCGCAGGTCGTCGGCGCGTGCCTCGGCGCGATCGTCGCGAACGTGATGTTCGACCTCCCTGCCGTCGAGCTGTCGACGCACGCCCGCTCGTCGGGCCCGCTCTGGTTCAGTGAGTTCGTGGCGACGTTCGGGCTGCTGATGATCATCCTCGGCGTCGTCCGCTCCGGGCGTCGTGACGCGGCCGCCTACGCGGTCGGCGCGTACATCGCGGCGGCGTACTGGTTCACGTCGAGCACGAGCTTCGCCAACCCGGCCGTGACGATCGGCCGGACGCTCACGCAACACGTTCGCGGGCATCAAACCGAGCAGCGCGCCGATGTTCATCGTCATGCAGGTCGCGGGCGCCCTTGTCGCGGTCGGCCTGTTGCGCTTCTGGTATCCGAACCTCCGCGGCGACGCCGTCGTCGTTCCCCACGAGGCCGCGTCGTGAACGGGACGCATGACCGGGACCGCATGACCGGTTCCGGGCGCGCGGATCGGCCCACGGTCCTGTTCCTGTGTGTGCACAACGCCGGGCGCAGCCAGATGGCGCTCGGATGGTTCGATGCGCTCGCCGGCGGCCGGGCGCGCGCGTACTCGGCGGGCTCAGAACCAGCCGATGCGGTCAATCCCGCCGCGGTCGCGGTGATGGCCGAGGTCGGCATCGACATCAGCGCCGGCCGGCCCGCACGCTGGACCGACGCGCAGCTCGATGCAGCCGACGTCGTGGTCACCATGGGCTGCGGCGACACCTGCCCGTTCGTGCCCGGGACGCGCTACGAGGACTGGGAACTCGCGGATCCGGCCGGACTCGACATCGCGGCCGTACGCCCGATCCGTGACGAGATCCGCGACCGCGTGCGCGAGCTGCTCGATCGCCTCGGCGTCGGCGGGCAGTGATCGCGATCGTCGTGGCGTCGAGCTGCGCTACGTGCCGGCGTGAAGCCGTCGAACGGCGCGTAGACGACCGCGAAGGGCAAGCGTCGAACATCGCCTTCGCCTCCTCGCTCAGGTCGCCGTGGATCTCGAACCGAGCGAACTGGCAGAACTGCAGCAGCGCGGGAATGCCCTCGCCGACCGCGCGGCCGCTCGAGTGCGCGACGACTGCGTCGGAGTCGGCGAAACGCTCGTCCACGTGGCAGGACGATCCGTCGGCGTTGATGAACCACCGGTAGCTCACCAGCCCCGGTTCACCTTCCTCGGCGGCCGCGACCATTGTCCGCGACGCGCTCAACGTCGTCGATCGCGCCCGGGTTCACCGAGAACTCCGCCCACACGTGTACCGCGCTCGTCATGTCGCTCCTCCGCTTCCCGGTGATCGGCGAATGCTACGGACGCGGACGAGTCGCGCGCCGCCGCCTGGGGAAGGACCTCCGGCACGAGTCGCGAGACTCGACCGTGCGACCAGAGGGAATACAGAATGTCTGACGATCGGCGCAACCGCGGACCCGACACCGCAGCGCGCGAGGCCGCGACACGCAGCCACCTGCGCTGACATCTCGCCCCGTGCGACCGAACTTCAGCATCGCGATCGCGCCGTCCGACGGTGAGACGCGCATCTACTTGCGCGGCGAGTTGGACATCGCCAGCGCGCCCGAGCTGGAGCAGGCGCTCGACGTGACGTTCAGCGACCCTCCGCCGAACGGGCCCACGCCGATCGTCATCGACTGTGCGGGCCTGAGCTACTGCGACTCGTTCGGGGTCCGCTCGATCATCATCGGCGCCCGGCGCGCCGTCCGAAGCCGGGGTCGGCATCCGGATCGAACACGCGATCGGGCGGGTGCGTCAGATCCTCGAGATCTCGGGCGTCGGCGAGATCGTCACGATCGAGTAGCCCGCGCGGGCGTACGGCGCTCGGCGCGAAGCGCGCGTACCGCGGCGCGGCCGGCGACGCGGACGGGCTCGGCACTCCGGGTCGTGCGGCTCAGGAGGAACGCGCCTTCGATGCCGCAGAAGAACTCGATCGCGAGCTCACGCGCGCGTCCGGCCCGGATGCCCGCCTCGGTGAAGCGCGCCTCGATGACGGCCAGCCAGGATGCGAACGCGTCTGCCGCTGCCGTTCGCATCGACTCGCTGGTGCTCGCGATCTCGCCTGCGATCGTCGCGATCGGGCAGGCGTCGACGAACTCGGTCGACTCGACGAACGCGGCGGCGCCCTCGAAGAAGTCGCCGGTGGCGTCGACCACGTCGACACCTGGCGGGAAGAACGACTCGACGAGCGCGAGGTACGCGAGCCCGCCCTCGCGGATGGTCGCTGCGCCCACCTCCTCCTTGCCGCCGGGGAAGTGGTGGTAGAGCGAGCCGTAGGGCGCGTCGCTCGCGAGGAGGATCGCCTTGACGCCGGTGCCCGCGTAGCCGTTGCGCCGCATCAGCTCCAAGCTCGCGGCGACGATGCGATCCCGCGTTCGCGACCACGTCAGGCTGACGCGCGGGCGTCGGCGCCGACCGTGCGGTCCCATGCGCTCACGCGCTCGGTATCGAGGTAGTCCTCCCAGCGGTGGATCCGACCCCACCGCGCTTCGACGAACACGACGACGCGGTTGTTGTAGGCCTCGACGCCGTTCGTGTCGCCGGTCCCGTCGGTCGCGGTGGACGCAGATCCGCATGTGCCACGGCGGTCCGTTGACGAGGATGTCATCGACGTCGATGCGGAGGCCGGTGGCCACGAACCGCTGCGCGAACGCTTTGAGCTCAGCGACGCCGCGGTGCGTCGGCGACACCGACCGCCCCCGCTGCGGCACGCGGAACATGCGCGACCAGGAGTTGTCGCCCGGGAACGTGAGCTCGGCGTCGGGGGCGGCCATCTTCAGCAACGGCGCGTAGTTGCCGGCGTTCAGCTGGGCGATCTGGCGGCGCAGGCGGGCACGCACGGCGGCTTTGTACATCGGCTCGACCTCCTCGACGGGCGAGAGTGATCCGGGACTAGATTGATCGATCTACTATGCACCCGGAGCGGCGGCGGTGCAAGGCGTTCGGAGACCCACTCGCCCGCCCGTTCGCCGAAGCGTTCGCGCCGCGCGCGTCGCCGTCGTTGCGCCGCGAGTGCGTCGTTATGCTCGTGCGATGCTGCTGAAAGGCATCAATCACGTCGCCACGCTCACCAGCGACAGTGACCGGCTGCACGCGTTCTACCGCGAGGTCTTCGACGCCGACGTCGTTTCCGACATGAAGGAAGCGCCCGAGGGGCCGGGCTTCCGCCTGTCGTTCGTCGACATCGGCGACGGCACCATGCTCAACGTGTTCCAGATCGACGGCAACGAAGAAGCGCGCCACCAGGTGCCGATGTTCGGGCGCGGTCGCATCGACCACATCGGTCTGCGGGCAAGCGACCTGCAGGCGTTCGAGACGATCCGTGACCGCCTGATGGCGCGTGGCGCAGCCGACGCGTTCGTGACCGATTTCGGTCCTCACCTCTCGGTGTTCTTCACCGACCCGGACGGCCTCGAGGGCGAAGTGCTGGTCGACAACCCCGACGCCGAACCCGGAGTCCACCACCCGCCGGGCACGCCGGCCGCGCGGGTACGTCACGGCCGAGTAGTCGACGCGTGGGCGAAGCCCGAGAAGGGGCGAAGGTCCCGTCGCGCTGCGATCTTCTTCCTCTCGCTGGCCCGCGGGAAGCGGGGACATGATGTGGACGTGGACGAGTCGCGTGCCGCGCTCCTCGACTGGCTCCGCGAGCGCCGGCCGGACGAGCCGATCGAAACGGTGGAAACCCACATCTCGGTTCTCGCGTTCCAGCGCGACCGCGTCTACAAGCTGAAGAAGCCGGTCGCCTTCCCCTTTCTCGACCTGTCGACCCGCGAGCGGCGGCTGGAGGACTGCGAACGCGAAGTCGCCTTGAACCGCCGGCTCGCGGCGGACGTGTACCTCGGTGTACGCGCCGTCACCGGACGCGACGGCGAGGTGATCGACCACGTCGTCGAAATGGTCCGGCTTCCCAGCGAACACCGCCTCAGCGCGCTTGCCGTGGCGCATCACGATGTCGGGCCCTGCATCGAGCAGTTGGCACACGACATGGCGCGCTTCCACGCAACGGCTCCGACGGGAGATGCGATCGACGCGGCCGCGACCCGCGATGCAGTCGCGACACTGTGGGAGCTGGGAATCGCGCAGACCCGTCCGTATGAGGGGAGCATCCTTCCCGCAGCAACCGCGCGTTGCGTCGCATCGCTCGCTCGCGCGAGTACCTGCGTGGTCGTGAATCCCTCTTCGACGAGCGCATCGACGCGCACCGAGCTCGTGACGGTCACGGCGACCTCCTGGCCGAAGACGTCTTCTGCCTCGACGACGGACCGCGCGCCATCGACTGCCTCGAGTTCGACGATCAGCTCCGGTACGGCGACGTCCTCGCCGACGTGGCATTCCTTGCGATGGATCTCGAGCGGCTCGGACGCAGAGACTTAAGCCGCCGGTTCCTCGATCGGTATCGCGAAGCGTCTGCAGACGTGTGGCCGATGTCGCTGGAGGAGCTGTACATCGCGTACCGAGCGCACGTCCGCGCCAAGGTTGCGTGCCTGCGCTCGGCCCAGGGTGACGAACGGGCCGCCGAGGAAGCGTCGTCGTTGCTGCATCTCGCTCACAACCATCTCGAAGCGGGACGTGTGCGGTTGGTGCTCGTCGGTGGTCCGCCCCGCCTCGGGGAAATCGACGCTCGCGGCCGCCATCGGTGCCCGGTTCGGTTGGCCGGTCTTGCGCAGCGACGTCGTGCGCAAGGAGCTCGCAGGATTGGATCCGAGCGCGCGGGCGGCGGCGCCGCTCGACGAGGGTCTCTACGCGCCCCGACTGACCGAGCAAACGTATGCGACCCTTGTTGACCGGGCGCGCCTGCATGTGAGCTTCGGCGAGAGCGTCGTTGTCGATGCCTCGTGGTCACACTCTCAGTCCCGCACGATGGCCGCGGTGCTCGCTCGATCGACCTCGAGCGACCTCGTTGCCTTCCGCTGTGATGCACCGGCCGACGTGCGCACGGCCCGCGCCGCCGAACGGGCCGCACGTGGAACGGATGAATCGGACGCCGGACCTGAACTCGCCACTGTTCTCGGCGAACGTTTCCCCGATTGGCCGGAGGCGACAATGGTCGACACGACGCGCAGCCGCCGGGCGGTCACCGACGGCGTCATCACCGCGTTGACCCGGCCCTCGTGTGCCGCCGCCTCACGCGCGTCATGACGCAGCCCCGGGGCGGGACGGCCCTCCGGTTCCTCTGCGCTCGACCAGCGGTCTCGGCGGGAAAGGCCGTTCGCCCCTGACATCGGCCTCGGAAATCGCGCATTCTCGAACGATGGGTGACAACGATGGGTGACATCGTCTGGTTCAACGAACTCTCGTCGGCCGACGTCGCGCGCGCCGGCGGGAAGGGCGCCAACCTCGGTGAGCTGACACGGGCCGAGTTTCCCGTACCACCGGGGTTCGTGGTGACCGCCCCGGCCTATCTGCAGGCGATGGACGACGCGGGCGTGCGCGAGGATCTCGTCGCGATAGCTGCCGCGGCCGAGCCGGATGACGCCACCGCGCTGGCCGCGACCAGCGACCGCTTGCAGGAGCTGGTGCACAAGGCGGGGGTTCCGGCGGCGCTGCGCGCGCACATCCTCGAGGCATACGAGAAGCTCGGAAGCGGCCGCGTCGCCGTCCGTTCTTCCGCGACGAGCGAGGACACCGCGGCCGCGTCGTTCGCGGGCATGAACCAGACGTTCACGAACGTCACGGGCGCCGAGCAACTCCTCACGCGCGTTGTCGACTGCTGGGCCTCGCTCTTCGGCGCGCGCGTCGTCTCCTACCGGCGCTCACGCGGCATCACCGACGAGCCGGCGATCGCGGTCGTCGTCCAAAGCATGGTTGCGTCGGAGCGCAGTGGTGTGATGTTCACCGTCGATCCGACCACCGACGACGAGAGCCGCATCGTCATCGAGGCTGCGTTCGGGCTCGGTGAAGTTGTCGTCGGCGGTCAGGTCGAACCGGATACCTACGTCGTCGCCAAGCAGGGCCCGCGCCTCGTCGACGTTCGGGTCGGGACACAGACCCACGCGATCTTCACCGATCCCGCGGATGGTGACCGACACGTCGACTTCACGCCGATCGAGGGTGGCCGTCGGGTGCTGACGGACGATGAGGTCTTGGCCCTCGCCAGAGTCGGCGCGCGCGTCGAGGACCACTACGGCCGGCCGCAGGACATCGAGTGGGCCATCGCCGACAGGAAGACCTATCTCGTCCAGTCGCGGCCGATCACGACGCTGCACGCGCATGCGACCGCGCCAACCGCGCCGACCGCGCCCGAAGGACAAGTGCTCCTCCGTGGGCTCGGCGCCTCTCCGAACACCGCGAGCGGCCCCGTACGAGTGTTGCAGTCGCCCAGGGACGCGGGCGCGTTCGTGACCGGGGAGGTCCTCGTCGCGTCGATGACGAATCCCGACTGGGTGCCGGTGCTGCGCAAGGCCGCCGCGCTCGTCACGGACGGAGGCGGGATGACCTGTCACGCCGCGATCGTCAGCCGCGAGCTCGGCGTTCCGTGCGTCGTCGGCACGCGCAAGGCGACGACGGTGCTGCGCGACGGCGAGCAGGTGACGGTCGACGGCACGAAGGGCCTCGTGCTCGCAGGTGATGTGGCGCCGGCGATCACGGCCGCCAGAGCGTCCCCCGGCCGGACTCGCGCCCGCCGCCGGTACCGAGGCGCTCGCAACCCTCGTGTACGTCAATCTTGCGATCGCCGACCATGCCGAGCAGGTCGCGGCCCAGCCGGTCGACGGCGTCGGGCTCCTGCGCGCCGAATTCATGGTGACCGACGCGCTGAACGGCGTGCACCCGCGTGCATTGCTCGCCCGCGGTGGCCGCGAGGAATTCCTGGATCGGATGGCCTCATCGCTGCTGCGCATCACGACGGCGTTCGCGCCGCGACCCGTGGTGTATCGAACGATCGACTTCCGCAGCAACGAGTTCCGCAACCTCGAAGGCGGCGCCGAATTCGAACCGGTGGAGGGCAACCCGATGATCGGATATCGCGGCTGCTACCGCTACGTGCGAGAGCCGGACCTGTTCACACTCGAGTGCGAGCTCCTCGCTCGCGTCCGTGAGCAGACGCCGAACCTGCACGTGATGATCCCGTTCGTACGGACCCGCTGGGAGCTGGAAGCATGCCTCGAGCTCTTGGATGCCAGCCCCCTCGGCCGGCAGCGCGGCTTGCACCGTTGGATCATGGCCGAGGTGCCGTCGGTCGTGTACCGGATTCCGGAATACGCCGAGCTCGGCATCGACGGTGTGTCGATCGGCTCGAACGACCTCACGCAACTCATGCTCGGGGTCGACCGCGACTCCGAGATCTGCGCCGAGCTCTTCGACGAGAGCGACAGTGCGGTGCTCGACGCGATCGGACGCATCATCACTGCGGCGCGCGACCACGGCATGACGTCGTCGCTGTGCGGACAGGCACCATCGAATCGCCCGGCTTTCGCCGAGCATCTCGTGCGCTTCGGCATCACGTCGGTGTCGGTGAACCCGGACGCAGTAGATGCGACCCGACGGGCGATCGCGTCCGCCGAGCGGCGGATGCTCCTCAACGCCGTACGCAACGATGGAACGGGTCGGTCGTGACCGCGATGGAAGAGCGTGCGACTCGATTCGAGGCACTCGACCGGGCCCGGTGCTTGCAGTTGCTCTCGGAGCACAATCTCGGTCGACTCGCGGTCGTCATCAGCAACCAGCCCCTCATATTTCCTGTCAACTACACGCTCGATGGTGATGCCGTCGTCTTCCGAACGGATCCCGGCAACAAACTGCGCGGCGCGATCGGGAACGCGGTCGCCTTCGAAGTCGACAGCGGTGAAGCCAAGGGACACCAAGTGGGGGCCTGGAGCGTTCTCATGATCGGTCGAGCCGAACTCGTGGATCCAGGCAGTGAGGGGCGCCGCATGGCTCGGCTCGAGGTCGGTCCGTGGAACCCTGGCGTCCGTGAGTGCTGGGTGCGCATCCGGCCCGGCGCGGTCACCGGTCGCCGCATCGTGCAATGAGCGCGCACGAGGGAACGTCGAGAGCCATGACCCGAGCTCGACGTATGCCGAAGCAACCGGGCCGGTCCCTGGGCGCCAAGCGGTTCGACGCGAACACCGGCGGGGCGATTGCAGCGCACCGGCCTTGTGCACGACACGACGAGTCTCCTCGAGACGCCGCCCACTGAGCGGCGCTCACTCCACGACGCGGAGTGTCGACGGTATGTCCATCCTCCGGAGACGGCGCAAGGTGAAGACGGGCGCGATGGCGACCGCCACGACGCCGAATCCGATCGCGGTCGCGACCGTGCTGGCCGCCAGGTGCACATCAATGCCCACGTCGGGAAAGGTTTCGGGAATCAGGCCGCGAACGAGCCACTCGAGAAGCAGCCGGCCGAACAGTACGCCGAGCGCAGTACCAATGACGCCGATCACCACGCTCTCGGCGATCGCCACGCCGAGCACGGCTCGCACCCGCAGCCCGAACGCGAACATGGTCGCGTTCTCGCGCGCGTGTTCGTCCATGTTGATCGCGGTCGAATTGAACGCGATCAAGAGTGCCAACACGAGCACCGCGCCCTCGATCACGTTGAAGATACCGAGCGCATCTCCGATCCGGTCGCGAATTGCATCCGCGGCCGCCGAAACCGGCTCGACCGACGCGACGCCGTCGGTGCCGAACAGACCGCGCTGGACGTCCTCGACCGACGAGCCGCGTGCGGGGACGACCTGCACGACATTCGCGATCCCATCGAGGTTCATGAGACCGGTCCACCGCCGATCGAGGAACACGATGAACCGGTACGGGTTCGGATGGATCGCCAGAATGGGCAGGTCCGTTTCTACGAACGAGTAACCCAGTCCTTCCCGTTTCGGATGGCGCAAGGTCACGGTGTCGCCGACATGGAGCCCGAGATCGCGCGCCGCCTTCTCGGCGATCACCAGTCCCGGCTCGTCCGTGCGCAACGTGCCGGCGATCGCGGTCGGCCTCCAGAGGTGGCTCTCGAAGTCGACCGCGGACAGCAGCACGTCGATCTCGTGATCCGTCCCGGGCGCGAGCGTGCCGCCCACCGTGAGGCCGGGCTCCGCGGCACCCACCGATGGTGCGTCGACAACGGCCCGCACGCGTTCGTCGGCGTCGGGATAGAAGAAGTCGAGCGACACGGTGAGACGGTCCGGGCTGGCACCCAGGATCTCCTTGTCGCCCCGGTCGATCGTCGCAAGGAAGGAATCGATGACACCCACGACGCCGACGAGTGTGGTGATCGCCGCGGCGATGCCGAATGCAGTCAACAGCGTGCGGCGCGGCTCGCGCAGCACGTTGCGGATCGGGAGCTCGGCGACGCTCGATCCGGGAATCGGGACGCGGCGGAGCAACGGTGCGAGTCCGCTGCTCGTGGCTCGATGCGTCGTGCTGATCGCGTCGACGGGAGCGACGCGGACGGCTCTCCACACGGGAAAGATCGTCGCGACCATCGGCAGCACGAGCCCGAGCGCTGCACCTCGCGCGAACACGCCGGGTTGGAACGCCGTCGCCCAGTGGGGCAACGGCTGGAACGACCGCAGCAGTCCGGCCATGAACGAGTCGATGAGCAATCCGACGGCAACGCCGAACACCGCGCCCAGCAACGACACTTGAGCACCTATGAGAAGCGGCCGCAGCGCGATTTCTCGTCGCGGAACACCGAGGGCCATCCCGATACCGATCTCACGTCGTTGCGACTCGACGATCCGCACGACGAGGTTGAACGCGGCGAATGCGGCGCCCAACAGGATCAGCACCGCAAAGATGTTGTAGAAGCGTTGGTCGCCGTCGATGTCGTCGTAGAGCAAGCGGCGGACCTCGTCGTCGTCGCGCGCGGTGAACGTCGCACCGACGTCAGGAAACGCGCGGTCGAGCGCGGCGCGGACTTCCGCTTCGACGGCGTCGGGATCCGCACCGGAACGGACCGTGAGCACGAGGTCGTTGGCTTGGGCCGGCCGCCCGGTCAAGCGCTGAACCGTCTCGAGCGGCGCGTACAGCACCGCGAAGTCCGCCCAAAGGCTTCCTTGGTCGCCGATGACGATGAAGTCCTCGGGCGACAGACCGCGGCCCACGACCTTCATGGGCTGTGCGCCGCCGATGCGAAGCGTCGTTCCGGGTGACAGGTTGTGCTTGTCGCCGAAATGCTCGTCGAGGACCGCGACGTTTGCGCCACTGTCCGCTCCGCGCAGCGTCCGCCCGTGGAGCGCCCGGATCCCGTTGACCTTCGGTCCGCCGGCGCGGACATCGACGCCGACGAGACGGCCCGGGACGAGCACAAGCTCGTCGTGGCTCGATGCGTCGACCTGCGTCGGCTGCACCAACCGGGGCTCGACCGACTCGAGATCGTCGGCCCGGGCGATGCCCGTGACGGCGGCGGCGAGCGCGTCGGCGTCGACGTAGCTCCCGTTGGCGAGTTCGATGTGGAGGTCGTACATGTTGAGCGCGCGGTACGAAGCGTCGTACGACGTCCGCCGCCACGCCGACACGCTCGTCAGGCCCGAATACGTGCCGGATCCGATGCCGATGATGAGCGCGATCGCCGCCACTTGCAGCCATCGGGCCCGGAGGTCTCGCCACGACCATCGCAACCGGAGAAGCGCCCGACGTCCTCGCACCATTCACCAGCGGAGGCTTGCGATGTCGGAGTGACCTTCCGCGGGCGCACCGTCGGCGACGATGTCACCGCTCGACAGCTCGATGACCCGGTCTGCGACGCGGCTGATCTCCCGGTTGTGCGTGACGATCAGGACCGTCACGCCCGCGTGGGACTGCTCGTGGAGCAGCTCCAGAATCTGCACGCCCGTACGGAAGTCGAGCTCGCCAGTTGGTTCGTCCGCAAGTAAGACGGGGTTTCCGGTGGCGAGCGCGCGTGCGATCGCAACACGCTGTTGTTCGCCTCCGGACAGCTGATGTGGGAAGTGATCGAGTCGATCCCGGAGACCGACGCGCTCGAGCACCGTCTCGGCTGCCGGGCCCGACCGACCATGTCGGGTGACGTCGATCGCAAATTGCACGTTCTCGATCGCTGTCAAGGCCGGAAAAAGGTTGAAGGTCTGGAACACGAAACTTACGGTCTCGCGTCGGAAGCGGAACAGCTCCGCACGCTTCGCGCCCGTCGTTCGAATGCCCCCGACCACGACCTCGCCCGCCGTCGGCGTGTCCAGCGCGCCGATCAGGTTGAGCAGGGTCGTCTTGCCGCTGCCGGACGGGCCGAGCACGACACAGAACTCGCCTTCTGCGACCGAGAGATCGACATCACGCAGCGCCTCGACCGTCGTATCGCCGACGCGGTAGCGCCGCGCGACGCCCTGCAACTCGATGACCGCGATGAGAATGCCCTCCCCTTCGACGCGGCCCAAATGAGCCGCTTACGCCGTCGACCCACGGATCGATATCGAGTCAGCGAGCGGCGAGCCGGACTGTGTGTGTCGTCGAACCGGGATAGAAGAGCGTCTCGTGACCATCGTCCCAGCGCACGCGGTAATGCAGGACACCGCCAGCTGAGAGGACCTCGAGAACCTCTCCTTCGCGCGACATCTCACCGGTGTGCGCAGCATCCACGACGATCTCGTCTCCGACTTTCGCCTCCATCACGAACCTCCCTCGTCGTGACGAGCATTACGCGATCGCCTTCATCGGGAAAGAGCCGAAGGTCCCTGGCCTCGATCTGGTGGGTGACGCATGTTGAGACGGTGGAACCGATGATCACCCCACAGCCGATCGTGCTGACCGCTGAAGCCATCAGCGACCTGCCGAGCGAACCCCTGGGGTCACTCGAAGGGGTGACGCACAGGGTGCTGTGGCGCAACGACACGTCGATGGCCGGCGTGTTGACGGTTGCCGCGGGCCGTCACCTCGGCGCGCACGCACATCGTCGCAACCACCACCACATGTGGGTGCTCGACGGTTGCGCGAGCATTCTCGGCACCGATGTCGGGCCCGGTTCGTATGTGCACATCCCGAGCGGCGTCACCCACGACATCGATGCAACGTCGACCGGTGGCTGCACAGTGTTCTATCTCTACATCCGGCCGTCCGGATCGCCCTCCGCCGACGCGGGATAGTCGAAGCGCGCTTGGAACAATGGGGGCCGGCGCTCGGGTCACGCCGTGTGGCGACACGCTACGCGGCGAGCAGATGTGACCTTCGGCTCTCCTCGGCGCACGGGCAAGCGTGGACGATCGACGTGTTCGAGCCGCACGACCATGGCGAAAGGACCTTGATGACCCAGCGAATCGTGGTCGGAGTCGACGGATCGGAAGGATCGCGCCGCGCGCTGGCGTGGGCGATCGAAGAAGCCAAGCTCCGGCAGGCGAGCATCGAGGCGGTGTACGCCTGGCACTACCCCTACGTCCCTACCGGACCGTTCGTGCCCGTCCCTGTCCCCGGGCCCGAAGCCCTCGAGTCCGACGCGCGACTCGCACTGGACCGCGCACTCCAGGACGTCGACGCGCGCGGCCTGGCCGCGCCGATCGAGAAGATCCCTGTATGCGATGGGGCGGCGGATGCGCTCATCCAGACCGCCAAGGGCGCGGACCTGCTCGTCGTCGGCAGTCGGGGCCGTGGCGGCTTCGCCGGACTCCTCCTCGGCTCCGTGAGTCAGCAGGTCGCACAGCACGCCACCTGCCCCGTCGTCATCGTCCGGTCCGATCGAGCGGAGCCCTGAGGTCGTGGGTCTTCCGACCCGGTCGACGCGACACGAGTCAAAACGTGCTGACACGAAGGCGAGACCCGGGAGACGACATGGGCCCTGAACCGGGTATCGACGGGAGTCTCTGACGAGGAACGACGCGTGGCGCTCTCCGAGGAGCGAACGCTCCTCATCCGCCCCTAGGCCGCTCATCCGGCGGCCACTCGCGCCGAGACGTAGCCGACCAGACCGCCCAGCGTCGCAACCTGGCCGTAGTCGGCCTCGGGGATGTCGACACCGGTCTCGTCGTGGATCGCGATCATTGCATTGAGGAAGTCCATGGAGTCGAGGTCGAGCGCCTCTTGGATCTGTGCGGCCGGGTCCAGTGCTCCGATGTCGGCTTCGGGTGCGAACGTGGCAAGGATCTTGCGGGCGATCGTCGCGACATCGTCAGCGTTCATAGCTCCTCCGGATTTCGCATTAGGTGGTCGATCTCGGCAAGAAACCGGGCACCGAGGTGGCCGTCACTCGCGCGGTGGTCACCGGCGAGGCTGATCGCGACGACAGGCCGGGCCGCGAATCCGCCATCCTCGACCCACGGGCGTTCCTCGATCGTGCCGAACCCGACGAGGGCGACTTGCGGTGGGTAGATCACACCGTGCACGACTTCGACGCCCCGCTCGCCGAGGTTCGTGACCGTGATGGTCGCGTCGGTCATCTCGCGACCGCGCAAGCGCCCGGCGCGTACGCGTGTCGTCAGATCGCGCAGGGCAGCCATGAGCGCATCGAGGTCCAGGCGGTCGGCGTCGACGACCGCGGGCGCGATCAGACCACCACCACGCATCGACACCGCGAAGCCGAGGTGCGTGTGCGGGCTCGGCTGGAACGCGTCGTCCTTCCAGAAGCCGTTGAGACCGGGAATGCGCTCCACCGCGACGACGACGGCGCGGCAGAACAACGCGACCGGAAGGAGTCGATCCTTCACGGAACGTTGCGCGTTCGTCGCTTCGAGCCACGCAAGCGCGTGAGAAAGGGGCGTGTGATGCAAGAGGTGGTAGTGCGGGATCTCGCGGTTGGCGCGAGACATCGCCGCCGCGATCGCGTGGCGCATCGCGGCGCGCTGATCCCCGGCCGTTGGCCCGGATGGGGGCATCGAACGCTCGATGTCTGCGCCGGTCACAACCCCACCCGTCGTCGGGATCTGGGCGATGTCGAGTCCGCGTTCGGCGGCAAGTCGCCGCGCGCGCGGACTCACACGCGCCTCGCGGGGCGGCGCGACCAGGTCCGGTGCCGGAGTTGGAGACACCGCCGGCGCGACAACCGTCGCGGCAGCGGGCGCCGGTGTCCGTGCGGGCGCGGGTTCGGGAGGTGCGGATTCGGTCGGGGGCGCGGTAGTCGCGGGTGCCGCGCCGTCGGTGAGCACCGTGGCGAGCGGCGTGCCGACCTCGACTTCCTGCCCGAGCGGGACGAGCAGTTCGCCGATCACGCCGTCGTCGAAGATCTCGACTTCGATGTCGGCCTTCTCCGTGTGCACGACCGCGACGATGTCACCGTGATGGACCACGTCGCCCGGCGCGACGAGCCACTCGATCACCGTGCCGTACTCCATGTCCGCGCCGAGTGACGGCATGCGGAACTCACCCACCGGCCATCACCGTCCGGCATGCCTCCACGATGCCCGGCACTTGCGGGAGGGCGGCATCCTCGAGGTGCTTGGCATATGGCAGTGGCACTTCCGCGGTGCAGACGCGCGCGATCGGTGCATCGAGTTCGTAGAACGCGCCCTCGACGATGCGCGTGCACAGTTCGGCTGAGATGCTCCCGCTGCGCCAGCCCTCGTCGACGATCACGGCTCGGTGCGTGCGCGTCACCGAGCCGAGGATGGTGGCGTCGTCGAGGGGCCGCAAGGTGCGAAGGTCGACGACTTCGACTGCCACACCCTCTGCTGCGAGCTGGTCGGCGGCGTCGAGCGCTTTCGAGAGGGATCCGCCGTATGTGAGCAATGTGAGGTCGCTCCCGGGCCGGCGTATCGCGGCGTGCGTGATGTCGACCGCGCCTGGTTCCGCGGCAAGTTCGCCCCGCATGTTGTACAACCCGCCGTGCTCGAAGCAGAGCACCGGGTCCGGATCCTCGATCGCGGGCCAGAGCATGCCGCGTGCATCGTCGAGGGTGGCCGGGGCGAGCACGCGGATGCCGGGGATGTGCGCGTACCAGCCTTCGAGGCTGTGAGAGTGCTGGGCGGCGAGCTGCCGCCCAGCGCCGGTGGTCATCCGGATGACCAGCGGGACATTGACCTGCCCGCCGGACATGTGGAGCAGCGACGCCGCGTTGTTCACGATCTGGTCGAGGGCGAGCAGGCTGAAGTTGACCGTCATGATCTCGACGATCGGCCGCATGCCGCCGATCGCCGCACCGATCCCGGCGCCGACGAAGGCCGACTCCGACAGCGGTGTGTCGCGGATGCGTTCGGGCCCGAACTCGTCGAGGAGGCCGTGGCTGACACCGAAGCAGCCGCCGTACCGACCCACATCCTCGCCCATGAGGAAGACGCGGTCGTCGCGCTGCATCGCCTCGCGGATCGCCTCCCGGATCGCCTCCCGGTAGGTGGTCACGGTGCCGTTCACGGCGACTCGCTCGTCACGAAACGCAGCAGGTCCTCGACCGGTTCCAGCGTGCCGGATTCTGCATACGCGACGGCCGCGTCCACCGCCGCGATGGCCTCGGCATCGAGCGCGTCGCATTCGTCCCCGTCGAGGACTCCTTCCTCGATGCAACGCGTGCGGAACAGCTGCACCGGGTCCCGCAGCTTCCAGAGCTCCACCTCCGCCTTGTCGCGGTACAACTCGGGGTCGTACATCGAGTGTGCGCGGAACCGATAGGTACGCAGCTCGAGCAGGTGTGGTCCCCCGCCGGCACGGATCGAGTCACACGCCCGCCGCGCGCCCTCGTGCACCGCGGCGACGTCCATGCCGTCGACCGCCCATGCCGCCATCTCGTACGAAGCGGCTTTCAGTGCGACGTCGGTCTGCGATTCGGACCGTTGCAGCGCGGTTCCCATGGCGTAGAGGTTGTTCTCGCAACAGAAGAGCACCGGCAACTGCCACAGCGCCGCGAGGTTCATGCACTCGTGGAACTCGCCTTCGGCCACCGCACCTTCGCCGAAGAAGCACACGGTGACCCGTGACATGTCACGCATTGCATCGGCGAGCGCCAGACCGACCGCGATCGGCAGTCCACCACCGACGATCGCGTTGCCTCCGTAGAAGCGCTTCGCCGTGTCGAAGAGGTGCATCGAACCGCCGCGGCCGCGACTGACCCCTTCTTGGAGACCGAACATCTCGGCCATCAGCCGGTTCGGATCGAGCCCGCGCACGAGGGCGTGACCGTGCTCGCGGTAGGTCGAGACCACGGCCTCGTCACTCGCCAGGACGTCGACGACACCCGCGGCGACCGCTTCCTCGCCGATGTAGAGGTGCAGGAACCCGCGAATGCGGCTCGCGCTGTACAGCTCGACGCAGCGCTCCTCGAACCTCCGGACGAGCAGCATTCGGCTCAGCAGCCGGGCCGCGGTGTCACGGTCAGGGACTTCGACCGCCGACGTTTCGGTCCTCATGAGCTCTGCTCCAGCGTCGAGATGTCACCTTCGGGCAGTCCCAGCTCGCGTGCGCGCAGCAATCTCCGCATGATCTTGCCGCTGCGCGTCTTGGGCAGATCGTCGCGAAACTCGATCTCCTTGGGTGCGACGGCCGGGCCGAGGCGGCTGCGCGCGAAACCGTAGAGCTCCCGTCGCAGCTCCTCCGACGGCTGATATCCGGGCGTGAGCGACACGAATGCCTTCACCATCTCGCCGGCGATCGCGTCGGGGATCCCGATCACGCCCGCTTCGGCGACCGCGGGATGTTCCATCAGCGCGCTCTCGACCTCGAACGGTCCGATGAGATGCCCTGCCGACTTGATGACGTCGTCGGCGCGCCCGACGAACCAGTAGTAGCCATCCGCGTCACGGGAGACGAGATCGCCGCTGCGGTACCAGCCACCTACGAAGCACTTCCGGTAGCGCGCTTCGTCATGCAGGTAGCCCCGGAACATCGATGGCCAGCCGGGCCGCAGCGCGAGCTCGCCTTCGACGCCGGGTTCTTCGATCGTCAGTGCGGTCCCGTCCGCGCGCAGCACGGGCTCACCGTGCTCGTCGCGGCTGAGCACCGCCGCTTCGATACCCGGCAGTGGGCGGCCCATCGAGCCGGGTTTGATGTCGCAGGCGGCCACGTTCGCGATCATGATGCCGCCGGTCTCGGTCTGCCACCAGTTGTCGTGGATCGGTAGACCGAACGCGTCGATCCCCCAGCGCACCGCCTCAGGATTCAAGGCCTCGCCGACGCTCGCGATGAACCGCAGCGGCGAGAGATCGCCGCCCTCGGCCGCCTCAGTCCCTGCGCGCATCATGCGGCGGATCGCGGTCGGCGCGGTGTACCACACGCTCACGCGCTGATCCGCGAGGATCCGATACCACCGGCGCGTGTCGAATTCCGCCTGGTCGATGACACTCGTGACGCCCGCGACGAGGGGAGCGATGATCCCGTACGAGGTCCCGGTGACCCAACCCGGATCGGCGGTGCACCAGAACACGTCGTCATCGTGGAGGTCGAGCGCGAAGCGAGCGGTGACGAGATGCGCGAGAACGGCGCCGTGGACGTGCATCGCGCCCTTCGGAGTGCCGGTCGTGCCGCTCGTGAAGTGCAGGAGCGCGAGGTCGTTCGGCACGGTCGGCGCGATCTCGAATCGGTTCTCGGCGGCGCGCAGCCGTGCGGGCAGCGACGACGTTCCGTCAGGCACGTCGTCCTCTTCGACGACCAACACGTGCGCGAGGCCCGGCACCTCGGCCCGTATCGGCGCGACCTTCCGTCGATACAACGCGGCGCTGGTCACCAGCACGCGCGCGTCGCCAAGTCTCAGCCGCTGCGCGACCGGGTCCGGACCGAAGGCGGAGAACAGCGGGCTCACCACCGCCCCGAGCTTCAACGCGCCGAGCACAGCAACGTGCAGCTCCGGTACGCGCCCCAAGAGTGTGAACACCCGGTCACCACGTGCCACACCGAGCACCGCCAAGGCGCTCGCGAATTGGTTCGTCGCCACCGCGAGTTCGGCGAATGTCACGGTGCGAACGCCTTCGGCTGCGCTGACGTACCGGAACGCAACGCGATCCGCACGGGAGCCGGCGGCGTGCCGGTCGACCGCCTCGTACGCGATGTTGAGGCCGCCGCCGGGCAGCCCGTCGAGCTCCGGCAGCTCGTAGTCCCAGTCGAACTCGGCGCAGCCCGCGTCGTAGTCGAGCAGGTTGGGTACGACGCGAAGCGAGGCTGCGTCCTTTCGGATCGTCGTCGCCGTGTCGAGGGTGCTCACGACACGGCGGGAGCGTGTTCAGCTGGCGCCGATGCTGACGCGACGAGGTTGCGAATGTCGAGCAGCCGGTCGAAGACGTCGCGAGCGGAGACCGCCGCGAGGTCGGCCACGGATGCGATGCCGTCTGCGATCGACCGGCGAACGTCCGTTGATGCATCCACGGATTCGGCGATGACGCCGAGCGCGAGGAACAGGTCCTGCACGAAGTCACCCGACAGCCGCCGAGAGCCATCGACGAAGGCGAGCGTCGCATCGACGGTTTGTGTCAACGACTGGTTCTCGATGTCGGGTCGCCGCTTCGCCGTCAGCAGTCCCATGTCGACCTCCCGTTGTGGTGTTCGACCGATCATCAACTCCTCCATCGCCCCATGACAGGGGCGGAGGTCCCGAATATCGCTCCCGGGTCAGCGCCTGTTCATCGGGCGATGGCGTGGGCTCCGTCGTCGGGCGTCACGGGGTGACCGCGGTCCGAGTGAGGCTTCTGACCGCGTCCCACCTGAGCCGCGCGTGCGACGTCCGAGGGCGACACGATGCCGACGAGCCCACCGTCGTCGAAGACCAAGATCCTGCCGTCGCCACCTGACATGCGGCGCAACACCTCGATCAGCAGCTCGTCGGGCGGCGCGACCGTGACTTCGTCCAATCGCCATGCGACCTCGCTCACCGGAATCCCGGCACGCAGGCGGGGCGCAACGGCCCGGCAGCGTGCGAGCGTCGCGAGGCCGACGATGCTGCCATCGCCGGCAACGAGCGGGAAGGAGGTACAGCGGTACCGCAACACGTAGGAGTCGAGCAGTTCGTCGACCGTGATCGACGCGGGCGCGGTCGCCGGATCGGGCGTCATCACGTCCTCGACTCGCAGCCCGGCGAGCCGCGCTTCCATCTCGAGCTGCGCCTTCTCGGCTCGTGCCGCACCCAGCAAGAACCAACCGAGGAGTATCGCCCAGACGCCGCTGACACCAGCCCCGAGGAAGAGCTCGAGGATGCCGAGGGCGATGAGCACGTGGGCGAACGTCTCACCGGCTCGCGCGGCCGTGCGTGCTGCCTGTACGCGGTTGCCGTGACGTCGCCACAACCACGCACGCAGGACGCGGCCACCATCGAGCGGCGCGGCCGGCGCCAGGTTGAACACGGCGAGCACGAGATTGATCGAGCCGAGCCAGGCCAATGTTGCAACGAAGAGCGGAGCACCACCGAGCGCGTCCGCTACGGCCGCGACAAGCAGAGCACCGACACCTACCGCGATGCTCATGGCCGGTCCTGCGAGCGCGATCGCGAGCTCGTCCTGCGGACTCTCGGGTTCGTCTTCGATCGTTGCGATGCCACCGAGCAACCACAGGGTGATGTCTCGCACGCGAATGCCGCGGCGAATGGCGACGAGCGAGTGGCTCAACTCGTGCGCAAGCAGACCCCCCAGGAACAGGACCGCGGTCACACTTCCGGCGATCCAGTATTCGGCCGTCGAGTACCCCGGCGCGAGCTCGGGAAGCGCGCCGGCCGCCAGTACCCATGCGATCAGCGCAAGGATGGCGAGCGCGCTCGCGTCGACGCGGACGTCGATGCCACGAACACGACCGATACGAAGCGCGAGAAGCCGCATGCGAACGACACTCTCAGTGCGCGACGAATCCGCCGTCGACGCCCAAGGCCTGTCCGGTGACAAAGCTGGCGCGGTCCGAGCAGAGCCAGACGACGGCTTCGGCGATCTCGCCGGGCGACCCGAGACGGGCGGCCGGCGTCTCGCCGGTGAGGCCGGCAAGCGCCGTCGCATCGCCGTGCGTGAACCGAGCCACCATTTCTGTGTCGATCACGCCGGGACACACCGCGTTCACACGCAGACCTTGCGGCGCGTACTCGATCGCGGCCGTCTTCGTGAGGCCGACGATTCCGTGCTTGGACGCGACGTAAGCCGGGATGCCGGCGAAACCGACGAGGCCGGCGACCGATGAGTTGTTGACGATCGCACCGCCCCCGACGGCGAGCATGCGCGGGATCTCGGCCCGCATGCACAGCCACACACCGGTCAGGTTGACGGCCAGCGTCCGCTCCCAATTCTCGGGCGTGCAGTCGGCCGTCGCGGCCGGCTCACCCTCGATGCCCGCATTGTTGAATGCATAGTCCAGGCGGCCGAATCGCGCGATCGTCTCGTCGACCAGTCGGCTGACGTCAGCCCACTTGGAGACGTCAGTGGCAACGAACAGCGACTTCCCGCCTGCAGCCTCGATCTCTTCGACGACCTGCTCGCCGCGAGCGACCTGGACATCGCCGATCGACACGTACGCACCCTCACGCGCGAACGCGAGCGCCGCCGCGCGGCCGATGCCGGCACTCGCGCCAGTAACGAGCGCAACCTTGCCTTCCATCGAACTCATCGCAACGCCTCCCCAACAGTGCTTCGAGCCTTGCCCCTCACAGTCATTGCCCAGCGCTTGAGGCCGACTCGTGGTCGGCGGCGTACACCTTGGCGCACCGTCCGTAGTGTTCGCAGTGGGCGCACGAACTCGGATCCACCCGCCAGATCGAACCCAACTCGTAGTGCCAGCACCGCGCACACTCGTCGCAGAGGAAGTGCACCGCGCCGTCGTCGACGACCGGTATGAGATGCGTGGATCCGCACGAGGGGCAGCGCTGCAACGGCCGCTCGAAAAGGTGGTGCTCGGGCGGTTCAATCTCGTCGTTCGTGCTCATCACATGCTCCCGTCTTCCGACACCACCGTCGCGCCGAGGACACGGTCGGAACAGGGGCCAAAGTCACACTGGTCGGAGGCACGTCCCGGCCGCTCCCTCGGATCGCTACGGCCTTTCGACTCTGGCGCCGGCCGGTCGAATGCGGCTCACTGTCGAAAGGTCGAGGGAGGTGCTGTCATGTTGCGACGCAAGCCGAAATCAGCGCCCCAGGCGGCGGTCGCGTGAACGGCGCCGCAACCGAAGGCACGCGTCCCGCCGACGACGGTCCGATGGCCGCGGAGGACTTCGGGCTCACGGCGCGAGAGCAACGCGAGGGTGAAGCGCTCGACGCTCGCCTCGCTCGGGAGGTGCCGGACGTCGCGGGACAGCCGGCAACGAGGGGCGTCAGGGAACCGAGCGGTGCCGCTGCTGGGCCGACCTGGAACGTCGTCGTCACGCTTCGCGGCGAGCACTTCGCCGAAGGTGTTGACGCGCTGAAGGCCCACGGCGCAGTGATCCCGAGCCACTTCTCCAACGTCATCACGATGCGGGTAGACGATCTCGAAGGCATTCTCGACGACCTGCTGGCGGCGTCCGCAGCTGATCCTCGCGTGAGCGCATCGGTCTCGCGCTTCGTGCCGCTCCAGCACACCTTCACGTTTCGCAGCAACGACGAATTCGAGCGCAACGTCGCGGCGAAGTCGTCGGAGTGGACCCAAGAGCTCGCCGGGAAGTCGTTCCACGTCCGAGTGCATCGGCGCGGAGGCGACACGGCGCTCGACGTCGCCGACGAAGCGGCGCTCGTCGGCGATGTGGTCCTGGCTGCGCTCCAGACGGCCGGCACCAGCGGCCGAGTCGGCTTCGACGATCCCGATGCGGTCATCGACATCGAGACGGTCGGCAACGAGGCGGGGATGTCGCTGTGGACTCGCGACGACCTCAGCGACTACCCGTTCCTCCGCGTCGAGTGAACCGCGCGCGTTCCGCTCAGCGCTCGGCCGCTCAGTGTTCGGCCGCTCAGTGTTCGGCCGCTCAGTCGCAGCGTTCGGCCGCTCAGCGTTCGGCCGCTCAGCGTTCGGTTCGCGCCGGCGTCTGCTCGCGGACACCCCCGTCGGCGTCGACGGCACAACGCCGGCCAACTGTCAGCGGATGATCGCGGGAAGCACCTGGAGGCGTCATGGCACGGACAGGACGGGATGAGTTCGGCGAGCAGCCTCGGGATCCTCGAATCGTGGTTCGAGGCGATATCAGCGGCGCGATGGTCGCGTACTGCGCGGGAGAAGGTCGCGGCGGTTGCGGCCGACGCGCCGGGTCCGGTCCTCGATGTCGAGCTCCGTCTCGATCATCATGCCGATCCTGCCCGCGAGCGTCCGAACCATGTCCAAGTCACGCTGAGCCTCGATGGCCGGCCGCTGCATGCACATCGCAGCGCCGAGACGATGCAGGAGGCGATCGACCGGGCCGTGACCCGTCTTCGCCGCCAGGTCGAGGCTCGGGCGGAAGAGCCGCAGTCCAGGTTGTTGCGGCATCGCGACACGACGAGTTGGCACCATGACGATCGCCCGACCCAACGACCGGATTATTACCCGCGTCCGCCAGATGACCGGGAGATCGTGCGCCGTAAGACGTTCGCGGTCGGTTCGGAGTCGATCGAAGACGCGCTGTTCGATCTCGAGACGCTCGATCACGACTTCTTCTTGTTCGTGAACGACGAGACCGCGGAACCGGATGTCGTGTACCGCGTCGACAAGGGCTACGGCCTCATGCAGTCGAAACCGACACCGGAGGCGATCGCGGAGGTCGGTATCCCGATCGCGACCGGTTCGCCACCGGCCGAGATGGACGTACGTGACGCGTGCGCGGTCCTCGATGCGACGGACGCACCTTTCGTCTTCTATCTCGACACCGAGGCCGGGCGCGGGCGTGTCGTGTACCGCCGCTATGACGGCAACTACGGACTGATCACCCCCGAATGAGGAGCGTCACGGGATGACCGACATCGAACGCTGGATCGACGGGCACGAACCGGAGTTGCATGCCCTCGCGGCGCATGTCGGCGCGCACGACGAGACAGTCGTGCTGGTTGCGGGTCTCGTGCTGGGCGGTCTCGGCGACGACGAGATCTACGAGCAACTTCGAGAGGTGACGCCGTCGTGGGACGGGCAACACAATCCGCTCGAGGGCGCACCCGAGCTGCTTGGCGAGCTCCGCCAGCTCATCGACGCGACGTGAGCGCGCCGCTGGCCGACCTCAGTGGGCCTGCGAGAGGCCGTGGCTGAAATCACGCTCCCTACGACTCGCGGCGAGATGAGGACCTATGTCGCGATCCCGGCGCACGGCGGCCCGTGGCCGGGAGTGGTCGTCATCCACGACGCGCTGGGGATGAGCCAGGACCTGAGGCATCAGGCGGACTGGTTGGCGAGCGAGGGCTACCTTTCCGTCGCGCCGGATCTCTTCCACGGGCGGAGGAAAGCGACCTGCATGGTCTCGATCATGCGAGACGCGCGCGCTCGACGGGGAGGAACCTTCGACGACATCAACGCGGCCCGCATGTGGTTGGGCAAGCAGCCTGACTGCACCGGCAAGATCGGTGTGATCGGGTTCTGCATGGGTGGTGGATTGGCCCTGCTCGTCGCGCCGGGCCACGGATTCTCGGCATCGAGCGTGAACTACGGCACCGCGCCAAAGGGCGCGTACACCGAAGATGTTCTCGCCGGCGCGTGTCCCGTCGTCGGTAGCTACGGCGCGAAGGACCGCACACTCCGCGGGGCAGCCGCCCGGCTCGAGCGCGCGCTCACCGCAGTCGGCGTGGCACACGACGTGAAGGAGTACCCGGACGCCGGACACGCCTTCCTCAACGACCACGACAGCGTGCACGACGAAGTTCCACTGATGTTCGCGGTCCTCGGCAAGCTGACTCCGGGAGCCGGCTACCACGAAGCCTCCGCCCAAGACGCCCGCCGGCGCATCGTCGCCTTCTTCGACACACACCTGAAGTCGTGAGCGCGGACCGAGTGCGGTCGCAACGAGACGCGAGACAACGATGAAGTCCCGAGAACGATGAAGTCCCGAGAAAGCTTCTTCCGGCGAGCCTTTCGGTCCACCTTCCGTCACCTTCTCGGGACTCCGTGTTGAACATACGACCGCGACCGGTACTGGTCAAGGCATTGCTCTTGCCCCGACCGTTCTCGGGACCATCAGCCCTACCACCGGAGCACTCGCGTCAATAGCGTGAGATATCGGCGATCTCCGGGAGGCGTCGTCATGAAAGCTGTCGTCGTCTACGAGTCGATGTACGGCAATACGCATCTCATCGCGAACGCAATCGCCGACGGGCTGCGCGAGACCGGCGAGGCAGTCGCGGTTCCCGTCCACAATGCACAGCGGACCTTGCTCGACGAGGCCGATCTCATCGTGGTCGGGGGACCGACCCATGCCCACGGCATGACCCGCGCCGGCACCCGACGCTCCGCGATCGCGGCTGCCGCCAAGCCCGATATCGACCTCACGATTGATCTCGACGCCGAGGGGCCCGGGCTGCGCGAGTGGTTCGCGGGGCTCGAACACCTCACCGCGCGCGGCGGCGTTCGATACGCGCATCGATGCACCTGCGGTCCTCACGGGACGGGCATCAAAGGGGATCGCACGGAACCTCCGTCAGCACGGATGCACCCTGATCGCTGACCCCGAGAGTTTCCTCGTCACGAAGAGCAGCCACCTCGAAGACGACGAACAGTCACGGGCGCGCGGCTGGGGAGTGCACCTCGCCGCCAGCATGACGAGCCCGCGGCCAGGCACCGGCTAGCGAACGCCGGCATGACCCGGCCATTCGCGCGACGTCGCGGACTGGTCACATGCGTACGCTCGCGGTACGGAACGCCGCGTCGCTCATGACGCGTCCTCGGGACCGTCGACGCTTGGGTACGACGACGGCACCGGCGACGCAGCCGCATCGACGGTTGCTGTAACACCCGGCACCACGGCGGTCGTTCGCTCGCCCGCGACGAACTGAGCCAGCGCGTGCACGCTGTCCAGGAACTGTGCGGGGAAGATGATTGTCGAGTTCTTCTCGATCGCGATCTCAGCGAGCACTTGCAGATTGCGGAGCTGGAGCGCGATCGGATGGTCGAGGATCACATCTGCCGCTTCGGCGAGCTTCCCGACGCTGAGTGCTTCTCCTTCGGCCGCGATGATCTTGCCTCGCTTCTCGCGCTCGGCTTCGGCTTCTCGCGCCATCGCCCGCTGCATCGAATCCGGCAGCTCGATGTCCTTGAGCTCCACCAGCACGACGAGCACGCCCCACCGCTCGCTCGTGACGTCGAGGATCTCTTTGATGGCCTCGTTCAGCGTCTCCGTCTGGCTGAGGACTTGATCCAAGCTCGAGCGCCCGACGACATTGCGCACCGTCGTCTGCGCGATCTGTTCGATCGCGGCATCGACGTCCTCGATCTCGACGATCGACTTCACGGGATCGATACGACGGTAATAGGCGACGGCCGCGACGCCGATCGACACGTTGTCCTTGGTGATGATCTGCTGGGATTGGATCGGTTTGGTGACCGTTCGCAGACTCACTTTTTGCATCCGGTCAGCGAGCGGAATCATGAATCGCAGGCCGGGATTGCGGACGTTGCGCACCTTCCCGAGGCGGAACACAACTCCGCGCTGGTACTCCTTGACGATCGCGACGCCGAGACTGGCCATGCTGAGTCCTCTTCGCGGAGCTGCGGAAGCAGTCAACAACGGCGTCATGCTCGTCAACAGAGCCGAAGGTCACTCGTCGATGCATGCCCAGCGTTGCTGCAGTGCCGCCGATTCGCGGAGTTCCGCGACGGTCCGATCTTCAGACGTTCGGCCCTATGGCCGGCCATCCCGGTTGCGCAAGATCGCGTGATGGGCACTGATGAGCTCCGGGACGCTGTCCCATTGCGACTGGCCGGATCGCCCGGGCCACTCATAGAGCTGCAAGATGTCGGAAAGCGGTTCGACACGGTGGCCGGCGCGGTCGTCGCGTTGGAGTCGGCGACGTTGTCGGTCGACCGGGGCGAGCTGCTCGTCGTGCTCGGACCGTCGGGAAGCGGCAAGACGACGCTCTTGAACATGATCGGCGCGCTCGACACGCCGACGAGCGGGACGATCGAGGTTGCGGGTCGTCGCTTGACGGGCGCTTCGAGGGCGAGCCTGTTCGACTATCGCCGCGAGACGGTGAGCTTCGTCTTCCAGGCGTTCAACCTGTTCCCCGAGCTGACCGCGCTGGAGAACGTACGGTTCGGCGCCGAGATCGCGGCTCGCAAGGGCGCGACCCAGCGAGCGACCCAAGTCCTGCAACAGGTGGGGCTCGGTGAGCGGCTGCACCACTATCCCCACGAGCTGTCGGGCGGCGAGCAGCAACGCGTCGCGATCGCACGCGCGCTCGCGACCGCAAACCCGGTCCTGCTCGCCGACGAGCCGACCGGCGAGCTCGACTTCCGCACCGGTGTGCAGATCCTCACGTTTGCTGCGGGCGCAGTCGGAAGCGGGACGGACCGTGATCGTCGTCACGCACAACCGCGCGATCGCGCGCGTCGCAGATCGGGTCGTCGAGCTGAGCGACGGGCGCATCATCTCCGACGGATCGCCTCGAGGCGGACGGCTTCCCGTGTCCCAGCTGAGCTGGTAGCGCGCCGTGGGCGTCGGGTTCTGGCTTCGGTGGTCATGGCGCGATCTACACAAGCGGGCGCCACAGGTCATCGCGATCGCGACGATCGTCGCGCTCGGCGCCGGCATCTACGCCGGCCTCGGCACCGTCTCGGTATGGCGACGCGAATCCCTCGACGCGACCTACTCGCGGCTGTCTGCGCACGACGTTCGCGTCTCGCTGGTCGAGCGGTCAGACCCTCGACCGGGCGAGCCTGGTCGCCGCCATCGTGGACGCGGCCGGCAATCACGATCGATCGGGTCGAATCCCGTCTGGTCGTCTTCGCGCCCGCGACGGCCACGCACGGCGAGGCGAACATCGCGGCGGCGGGCGAGATTGTCGGCGTCGACCTCCGGACGCGGGCCGCGTATCGACCGTTGGCAGGTGACGGCGGGTCGCGATCTCACCCGGGCTGACACGGACGTTGCGTTGCTCGACGCGCACTTCGCGCGGCAACACCACCTTCCGGCAACCGGCACCCTTCGTGTCGGGGGCGTCGACGTGCGACTACGTCGGACTCGCTCTCTCGCCCGAGTATCTTGAACCTCAACACGACGTCGGGTGAGGCGATCCAGGGCCAAGCGACCCGGGCGGTGCTGTTCGCCCCGATGGCCCTCGCGCAGCAGATCGGGAGCGACGCCGACGGCCAGGTCAACGATGCGGTCACACGTGTTGCGTCCGGGTGCGGATGTCGAACGCACCACGCGAGCGCCTCCGGCGCGGGCTCGCGAAGAGCCTGCCCGGACGTCGCACTCACGGTCACCGCGCGACCCGATGAACCGCCGGTGCGTGCGCTCTATGACGAGATCAAGAGCGAGCAACACCTCTTCGACGTGTTCGCGCTGCTCATCCTTGCCGGCGCCGGGTTCGCAGTCTTCAACCTCACGAAGCGAGTCGTCGAAGCACAACGGCGTGACATCGGGATCGCGATGTCGCTGGGCGTCCCGCCGACCAAGATCGCGGTCCGCACCCTGCTCTTCGCGGCCGAGATCACGGTCGTCGGGGTCGCGCTCGGCGTCGCCGCGGGTTGGGCGATCGCGACCTGGGTGCTCTCCGTCATCCGCGACCGTGCGCCACTGCCGGTCTGGCAGACCCCTTTCGAGTTCGGACTCTTCGCGCGCGCCGCAGTGCTCGGCCTGGTCGTGCCCCTCGTGGCAAGCGTGTATCCGGTCTGGCGCGCGGTGCGCGTGCAGCCGGTCGACGCACTGATCCCGCCCCACCTTCGTGCCGGCGGCCATCGCTTGACGCACCTCATGCGCCGGCTGCGGCTGCCCGGACCGATCACGGTGCAAGCGCCGATACGTCGTATCGTCCGCGCGCCGGGACGTTCCGTGCTCACGATCCTGGCGATCGCCTTCGTCATGGCACCGCTCCTCGCGGCGTTCGGCGCCACCGACTCCATGACGACGACCATCGACAGCGGCGAGCGCGTCCTCACCGGCGGCGGCGGTGACCGGCTGCTCGTCGACCTCGACAGCTACCAACCCGTCGAACTCGGCGCTCGTCGAGGACATCACGCAGTCGCCGCTCGTGCAACGGGCGGAGCCGGGCCTGAACACCGGAGGGTATCTCCGGCGCGCCGGCGAGACGATCGGCGTGTCGCTCAGCATGGTCGACCTGAGCAGCGATCTCTCCGCGCCGCCGTCCATCGCGGCCAAGCACCTGCCCAGCGGAGGGATCATCATCTCGAAGAAGGCGGCATCGGACCTCGGCGCACATGTCGGCGACACGGTGACCTTTCGTCATCCGCAGCGGGTCGGCACCGGTTTCCGTTTCGTCGACAGTCGACTCCCGATCACGGCCATCCACGCGAGTCCATACCGATTCGTCGCGTACATGGATCTGAGCGACGAAACGATCATGGGCCTCGAAGGCATCGTCAACACCATGAAGGTCGAGCCCCGCGCCGGCGTCTCAATGCCGGAGCTGCAAGCCGAGATCGCGGCGATGCCCGGCGTTGCATCGGCGTTGCCGGTGACCGCGTCGTCGCAAACGATGCGCGACCTGCTCGGGGTCGTCGGCAACCTCTTCATCATCCTGCAGATCGTGATCGCGTCGCTCGCGTTTCTCGTGGCCTTCAACGCGAGCAACATCGGCGCCGAGGAACGCTCGCGCGAACACGCGACGATGTTCGCGTTCGGGATCAAGGTCCGTCGCGTTGCGTTCATGTCGTTCGCCGAGAGCGTGCTCCTCGGCATCGTCGGTGTCGGCGCTAGGTCTCGCGCTCGGTGTCGCGGTCTTGGACTGGATCCTGAACAGCGTGTTCCCGGCGGCGGTCCCGGACCTCGCCGTTCTCCAATCCATCGCGACGCCGTCCTACCTGCTCACGGTCGGCATCGGTCTGATCGCCGCGGCCGCCGCGCCCTGGCTGAACGTGCGCCGCCTGCGGAAGATGGACATCCCGAGCACGCTGCGCTACGTCGAATGAAACCGCTCAGCGTTGCGGTTCGCAGCGACGTGAGCTCGAAGCTGCCGTGCTCGGTGTACGTGGACGACCCGACGACCGTATCCGTACGAACCGAGACGTCACGGTCGTTGCGAAGGGGCAACCCGTCCTTCTTCGCGAACCAGAGATCCGCGGTCTGGGTTCCGGTTTGGTTTCCCGTGAGCGTGCGTTGCTGGCGAAAGTGATACGCCGGCACGGCCGTCTTTTCCACGGTCACGACGTCGTCGCCGACGAACATGTACGGGCCCGACGACACGGCCTCGCCCGTCGTCCCGGAGCTCGTTCCGTGGCACGTCTGCTCCCAATGGTCGCCGGGCTGCATCTCGGGGCGGATCGCGTCCAACGGCGGATCACACGTGAAGGTCGATGTGCTGTCGTACGTGGTGAAGACGAAGTCCCAGCGCTCGAAGGTCTGGCCGCCGAGCTCGACGAGTCCGCCGTTGCGCGGGCAGTACATCCAGGTCTGCCAGTGCTGGCTGCTGTAGTCGATGCGAAAGGTCCAGCAACCATCTGCTCGATGGGTCACCGTCGCCGGCATCTCCGGACCTTGACGCTGGCTCTTCGGAGGAAGCGACAGATCCTCGGTGCCTGACCCGCGATACACGTAGACGCCCGCCGCCGGACGGAGCACGGTCGGGCTCGGGGGTTGCGTCGACGACGCGTCCTGCTCGAAGCGGCGGCGCACCTCCTCGGTCGACACTTGGTGCGCGCCGCTCCGGCGCCAGAAGGCTACGAACACCGCGGCCACCGTGACGATCAGCCCCGATACGACGAGCACGACGATCCATCGGCGGCGTCGATGATGCGCAGAATCGGAGGCGCCGGTCACGCGATATCCGCCTCGTCGCAACGAGTGAGAGCCCGATCACGCGCAACGCACGGCAGCTCGATGCCACCCGCCCATCCTGATTGCTCCGCGACGAGATCCATCATCACGATGCGATCATCCGCTCGGGCGCGTGTCGGCTGGCTCAAGTTGTGATCGTGCCGTATCCGGTGATGAGGTCCGGCCAGAGCCGTAGGTACTGCGTCGCCGCCGTACCCATCCGTTCCAAGAGGCCCCACGTCTGGAATTCGGCTCGCTCATCAGGTTCGGTCACTTCGTCGGCCCGGCCGATGACGAGCACCGTCCAGAACGCGTGCGTGCGGTCGGCGTTGTCCACGCCCATGGCGACGATGTTCCCATCGGCCATGGCGCGGCGCGCTCGGCCGTCTCGCATCGCGATGATGACACTGCCGCCGAGATAGCGATAGTGGACCGGCACGACGACCGGGAGCGCACCGATGGACAGGCTCAACCGCCCGACACTCGCGCCCGCAAGGAGCGCCTCGCAATCGACCTGGGAGAGAAGCGGAGTACCGTCGTCGAAGAACATCTGCCGAGTGACTCTCCTCCGCGGTGAAACGCACAGCTAGAGGCGAACGTCACCGCGGAGACACGTCTCCCCACGAGCCGAGCGGCGCGAGGATCGGTGACCCACCGCGGCACCCTTGTCAGACGAGAGCTCGCCGCCCTACGCTTCGTCCGGTTCTCCACCGGGTGCATCCTCAGCGAGCCTGTGACGGTTCAGAGCTTCACACTGGGCATCGCCGAGGTTGGCGAGAGGGGAGACCGGGCCCATGAGCATTGAGCTCAACGATGTTGCCCCCGATCCGCGCGACCGCGCGATCAACCACATCTTCCGATGCGGATTGACGCTCACCGGACTTCTGAACACGCAACGGGTCGATGACGAATCCGGCTCGCGCCTTCGCGACGTCATCGCGGACCTCGACGCCGCAGTGGTCGAACTCCGAAATGCCGCCCTTATGCGGATCGTTCGAGATGCCGACGCGGAGCACGACACCTTCCGGCGTCACGCGGCCCGAGCCATAGGAGCCTCGGCTGCACCGGTTCTCGTGGCGCGGGCAGACCGACGGCGCTGCCTTTGTCGCTTCGACGACGGCGAGGTGTTCGCGTACTCCGTGAGTGGTCACGATTTCCTTCGCGCAAGCGATGACGAGCTCTGGGCGCACGAGAGTGACGACCTGCTCCTCTCGGCACGCACCGGCTCGCCACTCGCTCGCCGCGTGCGCAAAGCGTTCCACGACATCGACTCGAACGTTCCTCTCTACTTCGAGCGCGCCGAGTAGACCGGCTGCGAAGGGTCGGACGGCCCTACCTCGGGTGGCGATCAGCCCGCCATCGTCGGGTGCGTGAATCGGAACGGACGTGTACTCGCGGATCGCGACGGGACTCGCAGTCATCGCGCTGGCGGTCGCGTTGGCACTGATCGTCTCGGGGCAAGGACCTGACCACCGATCGTCCAGCAAATCGATCGTGACGCCGGCGTGTTCGACGCCCACCCGCAGCGGCACGACCTCGACGACGACAACCTCAACGACGACGACAGCCTCGACGACAATGACGACCTCAACGACAACGACGACCTCAACGACGTCGGTGCCCTCGACGCTCCCACCAGCGGCAGTGCTCGCGAAGGGATCGGTCGGTCCGGATGTCGCGGCCCTCGAGCAGCGACTCGCCGCCCTCCACTATTGGGTCGGGGCGGTCGACGACGTCTACGACAACGACACTGCCCACGCAGTCACCGCGTTCCAAAAGGTCACGGGGCTCGAACGCGACGGTGTCGCGGGCCCGCAGGTGACCGGTGCATTGGCAACCGCGGCACCACCCACGAGCCGCAGTGCCGAGGGCGACCTGATCGAGATCGACGTCGGCCATCAGGTCCTGATCGTCGTGCGCGATGGCATGGTCGATTCGGTCTTCGACGCTTCGACCGGAAAGCCGTCGACCCCGACCGCACTCGGGCGATTCGAGATCGAACGGCAGATCGACGGCTATCACCGCAGCGATCTCGGCGTCCTGTATCGACCCAAGTACTTCCATGGCGGGCAGGCGATCCACGGCTATCCGAGCGTCCCGCCGACCGCCGCGTCGCACGGTTGCGTACGCCTGACGAACCATGCCGTCGACTGGCTGTGGGCCGAACACCTGGCGCCAATCGGCACACCGGTCTGGGTGTACCGATGATGCGCTTAGCCCACCTTCGCGCACGCCTGCGCGATCGCGCGCAGAGTCCTTCGGCACTGGAGGACTCCGGAGAGACACTGCATCCTCGAGAGAAGTCCGGAGGGGAGCACATGATGGAACGGGCCACGATGAAGCAGCTCACGGATACGGGCAGCGAGCCCGCGATCACCATCTTGTGTCCACTCGACACGCGACGCCCCGGCAACCCGCGCGACCCACCGCGTACTGTCTGAACTGCGGGACCAAGCGGTCAAGGACGTCGAATCGCGGCTCGGGGGCGGCGCCGCGGCCGCATTGACCGCGCGTCTCGACGCGGCAATCGAGTCCGTCGACCTGGAGCACCCGAGTCTCGGCGTCGCGGTGCTCGTAGCGGCCGATTCGTCCCGTGTCCTCTCACTCGATGCCCCCGTCGACCCGCACGTGGTCGTCGGCAGGAGCTTCGCGACGCACGATCTCGTCGCCGCGCTCGTGCGGCGCCTCAGCGGGCGGGTTCTCGTGCTGGCGCAGGCAAGCACCAGGTGCGTCGATGTCACGGGTGATGATGCGTTCGAGCACCGCGGTCATGGTTTCCCCGTCGAGGTCGAGCCGCCTACCGAGGCCGACGCCCCCCACCGAGACTTCCCGCTCGGCGAACACGAGCACTCGGAAGCGGCGAAATTCGTGTTTCGCGCAGTGGACCATGCACTCGGCATGCTGCAGCAGCAGGATTCGCGTCCGCTGGTACTCATGGGCACCGAACGCGACCTTGCCTACTTCGAGGGTGTCACGAACTGGCGGGCCTTCGTCGTCGGCCGTGTGCACGGTAACCATCGAGCGCGACACACTCGCCGAGATCCATGGGCTTGCACAATCGGCGCTCACCGCACACGCAGAGGCGCAGCAGCAAGCCACGTGTGACGAAGTCCGGGAAGCGATGAGCACGGGTGCAGTGTCAGGCATCGCCGACGTCTGGCGCCTCGCGTGCGATGGTCGCGGGCACCGACTCGTCGTAGAGGATGGCTACCGGTTCCACGCTCGGGTCGTGGACGGCAAGCTCGAACCCGCGTCAACGAGCGAATCCGGCGCCTTTGACGCCGTCGACGGCGCGGTCGATGCGGTCATCCGGCAGGGCGGCGAGGTCGTTCCCGTTTCCGCAGGCAGCCTCTCGGATCTCGGACGAATTGCCCTGCTCCTGCGCTACTGACCGCTCACACAAGGAATTCAGAGAGGAAGTGACGATCATGGCGGATCCGCACAGCCCCGTCCGCGAGGTCATGTCGCGCGGGGCGATCTCGATCGACGAGAAGCTGACGTTGCGATCGCTTGCCGCGGTTCTCGCCGAGCTCGACATCGGCGTCGCGGTCGTTGCCCGGCCCGATGGCTCTGTGGGCATCGTGTCCGAACGCGATGTCGTGCGCACGCTCGCGGCCGGTGCCGATGCTGACGAGGTATGGGCCGCCGACGTCATGGCCGACAACCTCGTGCTCGCCGAGCCCGAGGAGACCATTGCCGACATCGCTGATCGGATGTGCGCCGAAGCGGTGCGCCACGTGGCCGTCGTCGAGCGCGGAACGATCGTCGGCGTCGTCTCGGCACGCGACGTGCTTCCCGTCCTTGCCGACTACGCCCGCGCGACGCTCTAGACGCGGTCGCCCGGGGCTCGCTTCGCGACGGTTCACTGCGAAGGGGCGCAGGGCAGAAGCACGATCGGGACGTCGGCGTCCGCGAGCAGCGCCGACACAACGGCAGCCCGCCCGGGTGCGAGGTTCTGCTTCCACCCCAACGCGACCATGTCCGCGTCGATGTCCCGGGCGACCGCTCGCGCCGCATCGGCGGCCCGGCCGACGCGCATCTCCAGCGTGGTCTTGTGCGCTCCAGTTGGTGACCAGCGCCGGAGGAACTCCTTTCCCCATGCCTCGGCCTCGTGGCCGGGTTGGTCGGCAAAGGGGGGTATTGCGTCGGACTCGAACACGTGGAGGGCGACGACCTCGAGGTCCGCGTCGGCCACCACTGGTGCGAGGAACATCTGTACGGCCGCCGCGGTCTCATCGGTTCCGTCGAGCGGGACGAGGAGACGGTGCAGACGCTCCGATCGCGCCGTCGCCGTCGGTGGCACGACGATCACGGCCTTGTCGAGTGTCTGGATCAAGGCGAGCGTGGTACCTCCGATCGCGCGGCCCGCGTTGGGCAGGCCCCGACTGCCGACGGCGACGCCGCGGACGGCGGCCGCGGAGGCGGCAGACGCGATCTCGTGCACGACTTCGCCATGAAGCACGCGCAGCGGTATGTCGAGCAGCGGCCGCGACGTCGGCCGCGGTATGTCCCGCAACGTCATCGGAGACGTGCAGAGCGAAGAGCGAGTCACCGAAGAGCCGGGCGACGCGGCGCGCGGCCATCAGGACGGGGCGGGCAGCTGCGGAGTCGTCGATCGCGGCGATGAGTTGGTTCATCGGGAGCTCCTATCGGGTGCGAAACCGCGTGCGGTCGGGTCCGCGAACGCGCGCGGGGCCATGCGCACCGAATCTGACGTTGATCGGTCGAGCAGCCACGATGGTCGTCTCGTCGCGCTCGATGCAGACGCGGACAGGTGTGCCGTGGAAGCGAACGCGAAGTTCGAGTGCTTCCCACTCGTCAGGGAGGCGCGGATCCACGACGAGCGAGTCGGCAACGGGTCGGAGTCCTCCGAATCCCCAGACGAGCGCTTGCCAGACGCTGCCCATCGTCGCGAGATGCAGTCCGCCGGCGGTCGTGTTCGTGATGTCAGCGAGGTCGACGTCGGCGGCGACGCGCAGCCAGCGGAGTGCTTCCTCGCCGCGTCCGACGCGCGCGAGCAAGGCGGCATGGATGCCCGGCGAGAGCGAGCTGCCGTGCGCGGTGCGGGGCTCGTAGTAATCCAGGTTTGCGATCAGGGTTCCCGGCTCGCACTCGTCGGGCACGAGGTGGTGTGCCATCAGCACGTCGGGCTGCTTGATCACCTGCGCGTTGCGGACTCGCTCGGGCCCGAGCAACATGTCGGCGGCGATCGGGCGGTGCGGCGCGATCTCGGAGATGAGCACGGGTTCGAGTGCATGGAAGCCGCCGAACTGTTCGTAGATCCCGGTACTCGCGTCGTAACCGTCGACGAGAGCATCCGCGAGCTCGAGCCAATCCGTGCGCTCGTCATCGTCGACACCGCCGTACGCCCCCGCGGACGCGGCCCGCGCGGCGAAGGTTCCAGCGCGCCATGACGTTGGTGAACATGTTGTCGTCGACGGGTTCGTGATACTCGTCGGGGCCGATGACGCCATACAGATGACCGGCCCCGTCGTGGTCGACGCGGACGCGCGATGCCCAGAGCGTGCGGTCTCGGTGAGAAGGCGATGACCTGCGCCTGCAGCAAAGGCGGTGTCACCCGACCAGTCTGCGTAGCAGCAGGCGCCCCACGCGACGTCGGCGACGATGTGGAGCTCGTGTTGCGCAGTGCGAATCGGCACGATGTGCCCAGCTTGATCCCGCGCCGAGCGGGGGGTGGCGTCGCGGCCCAACTCGGCAGATTCCCACGGAAACCGAGCGCCGCGATGCCGTTCGGCGCGCGGCCCTGAGCGCTTCCGGGAGTCGCTGCACGCGGTATTCGACAATCGCGCAGCGCCGCCGGCCGGATGTGTCGCGGCAAGGAACGGCAGCGTGAACACATCGGAGTCCCAGAAGACGTGCCCGCGGTACGCGTGGCCGGACAACCCGCGCGCCGACCGCGGCGTCGCCATGGTCGGCGACCGACGCCATCAAGTGGAACAGCGCAACCCTGATGGCGAGCTGCAGGTGCTCGTCGCCGTCGATGCGCACGTCTGCGGCATCCCAGCGGGTCGCCCACGTGCGTCGGTGTTCGCCGAACAGCGTCTCGAACCCGGCAGCACGCGCCTCGGCGAGCCGTTCCAGCGCGGCATCCGGCGTCTTCGTCTCGAGCCCGACGGGTGCGTACACGGCAACGCGCTCGAGATGACCGTCGCCGCGAGCCTCCTGGGCCGCCGCGATGGCGACGGCGCGGCGTGTTCCGCGCGCAATCGTCCACTCAGGGTCTTCGACCGGCCGCGAGATCGCGTCGGAGTCCGCTCCGAGCAGTGCCGGCCCCGGGTCGATCGTCGGGACCGACGTGACGCGCAGCACGGCGGTGCCGGGGCGCGCCAGCGACGAGAAGCGCACGCTTCGCAGCTTCCTACCGTCAGTGACGCGCTCGGCGAGAACACCGCTGTGGAGGTCGAGCCCACGCCGACATCTTCGTCCGCAGCCGACGCCGGCCGGAGGCGCTCCCATCTGGGCGCTTCGAGCAGATCGGCGGGCGGTCCCTCGCCCTGGTACAACCCCGCGACAACGACCCCCGGCGCCGCCGACGGGTGGGTGAGCAGCGGCGCACCCGACGTGCCGATCGTTCCGTCCGCCAACGTGAGCAGCGTCTCGACCGCACGCTCCCGTTCGTGTTCGATGGTCGGGAACGTCAGCGACCAGCCCGCGTCGAGATGCACGTCCGGAACGTCGCCCTTCACGCGCCGTTCGAGCTGGTCCGACAGCAGCTCGCCGAATCGCGCCGGTCCTCCTCCCAAGTGCGTCACGGCGGGGGGCACACCCGTGGGTTCGACGCCGACCGAGACACTCACGGCATCCCGCGCTTCTGGGATGAGCATGAACGAGTCGCTGCCCGGGAGCCGGCCGAGCGGTCCGAGCTCGTCGCCCGCGATCAGCAGCAGGCTCGGGCCGATCCCTTCCTCGCGCCACAGCCGCGCCACGAAATCACGCGCGGCATCGGACTTGTCGGTGAGCCCGATCTCGACGTGCTTCGCGTCACTCGTCACGCGCGGATCGTCGAGTCCCGCGTCGAACGCCGCCTGCTGCGCGATCTCGACGGCCTCGGGCACCCCGCCGAGCCCCGCCGCGGCGAGCCGCGCTTCGACCGCGGCCAGCAGTCGGTCGATCTGCGACTTGGGCGGGTCGGACCACTCCGGAACCGGGATCAGGTCGATCTTCCGTCGGTTCAGGCGCTGCGACACGAGTTCGGCCGCCAGGCCGCGCCTCGACAGCCGTTCGATCGTGAGCGCCGCGGCGCGGTCGAGCGCATGGTTCTCGGCGTCGGCGGCTTGGCGGCGGTGCAAGAGGCGCGGCCCGTCACCATCGACCTCGTAGACCTCCGAGCCGCGGTTGACCGCGAGCAGAAGCCGGCCCGGTCCTCCGGGGCGCGAACGAAGCTGATCGTCGACGTTGTGGACGTGCGTGCCAGTGACGACACAGAGGTGCATCCCGTACGCGCACAACGATTCGATCAAGACGCGTAGGTCGCGGGCGTCGCTGTGCCGATCGGGAACGGCGGTGCCGTCCCAGTCGAACATGATCGCTTCGAATCGCCGATCAACGGCCGACAGCACGGGCAGACTCGACGGGGACGCAACGACCATGGGGTCCATGGTCTACTGACCGGGCCTCCGCGCACAGGGTCGTTCGGATCACGCGTTCGCCGCCGATGCACGACGAGGCCGCGAGAACGTTCGACACACCCCGTCTGAAGGGGGTTTGGCCGTCACCCCCGGCACGCAATACGCGAAACTCCTCGCCGAGCGCCCGTAGCTCAGGGGATAGAGCGACGGACTTCTAATCCGTTGGTCGGAGGTTCGAATCCTCCCGGGCGCGCCGACCAGAAACTGCCATCAAAGTCGATTTCGTCGCGCTTGCCGCGTGGAATTCGACTTTGATGACAAATCGCCGGAGTCGACGCCGGGCGGGCGCCGTCGGAACTCGCGGGGCGCACAGGTCGTTCCCAGGTAGCGCGCCCACAGTGTCGGCATGCACCGCGGGCGCCGGGCCGGCGCGAGAACGGCGCCGGGCGGTATCCCCCATTTCGCCGTCTCAGAGGTTCACTATTCACTCATCTCCGTGGTCGTCGGGGTCGATGCAAAGCACACCACGGGGTTCGGGCAACAGTCGTGGAGCTGTCATGGCCCTTGAAGTTCGCCAACCGCCGGCGCTGCCGGTACGCGCCGGCCGCACGCAGTATCAGGTCGCCCCCGAGCGGGTGCGCGTGCCGGGCGGGAGCGGACGCGCCCGCTTCGTCAACGTGCACCCGACGGCCGGCGACGACGGCGAACTGTGGACGTGCAGCTGCATCTGCGGCTGGAACGGCCGCGGGCTGCGCTTCCGCCACGAAGCGGCAGCCACTCACGCAGGTGCACTGCACATGCGGGTGTGCCGCTTGCTCAACCGCTGAACCGATCAACCGCCAACCGCCCAACTGCCAACCGCCCAACTGCCAACCGCCCAACTGAGGGTGACAGCGGAAGGTCGCGGCGCGATCCTGGGGCGATGTTCGATCTCGATGACTTCATCGTTGCCTGCCAGGACGCCCGCGCGGAGGCGGAGCCCCGCCGGGCGATCAAGGAACTGCTGCACGAGACGCTCGCCCGGCCGGGAGAGGTCGCCGACGCGCTGCAGCCGCAGGAGGGCGGGCTCCGGGTGGTCTACAACTCGCCGGAGCTGACGGTGTTGCACGTCGTCTGGGCGCCGCACATGCAGCTCTATCCGCACGACCACCTGATGTGGGCGGCCATCGGCATCTACGCGGGCCAGGAGGACAACACGTTCTACCGGCGCGTCAACGACGAACGGCGCACGCTCACCGAGTCCGGCGGCAAGGAGCTCAAGACCGGCGACGTCGTCGTCCTCGGCGACGACACCGTGCACTCCGTCGCCAACCCGAAGGAGTACCTCACCGGCGCGCTCCACGTGTACGGCGGCGACTTCGTCAACCAGCCGCGCAGTCAGTGGGGCCCGGGTCCGCCGCGAGGAACGGCCGTACGACATCAATCAGGCGATGCAGCAGTTCACCGACGCGAACCGAGCGTGGCAGGGCGCGAGCTCATAGCGGTCGTCAGGCCGACGAGCAGCGCGACCAGGACGCCGATCGCGAGCACCGGCTGCGCGGTCAGGCTCGCCAGCAGCACGAGCACCGCGCACACCGGGAACGCGGACTTCTCGAGTCGCGTGCGCTGGTGCGGGCGCACGTGCAGCAGCCACACGCTCAGCAGATACAGCGCGACCGGGACGGCGAGCGCCAGTGCGCTCGCGCGCGCGGGCAGCTCGGTGTGATCGGTCAAGGAGTCGACCACGACCTCCAACCCGGCGCCGACGGCCGCAGCCGATGCGAAGACGAGCAGGTGGCCGTAGCCCCACACGAAGGCGTTCCGGTGGTGCTCGGCGAAGACCAGGCGCGCGTGATCGAGCACCACCTCGCCCGGCTGCGCGAAGTACACCCACCACATCCCGAACACGATGAGCAACCCGCCACCGACGAGCGCGAGCAGGTCGCCGATCGATTCGCCTGCGTCGAGCGCCGACTGGATCGCGACCGTCGCCGCGAGCACCGACTCGCCCAACACGATCAACGTGAACAACCCGTACCGTTCCGCGATGTGGCGCGGATGCCACGGCGTCGTGTCCTGACGCTCGGCCCACACCGGAACCAGGAGCTCGGCGACCACCATCACGAGGAAGCCCGCCTTCCACCACGGGTCCGGCACCAGCAACAGGAACACCCAGCCGAGGGTGCAGAGCGCGACACCCCACGCGTACAGAAGGCAGCACCGGCGTTGGTCGGGATTGGCGTGCGCGGCGCGCAACCACTGCGAGATGAGCGCGACGCGCATCACGACGTAGCCGAACGTGATCACGGCGAAGTCGTGCTCGGCGAACCGCGCGGGATACCGGCCGCGAGGATCAATACCCCGGCGATCTGCACGAGGACGGTCAACCGGTACGGGACGTCGTCGACGTCGTACGCGGATGCGAACCAGGTGAAGTTCATCCATGCCCACCAGATCGCGAAGAACACGAGGCAGAACCCGACGATTCCGGTGCGGATGTCGTCGGCGACGAGTGAGTGGTGCAGCTCGCTCGACGCCTGCGAAACCGCGACGACGAAGCACAGGTCGAAGAAGAGCTCGAGCGGGCTCGATGCACGGTGGTCTTCGTCGGAGCGACGGGCCACCATCGGGCGGATCCAGGGCTGCGGCTCGATGGACGCGCAGCCTACGCGTCCCCGCTATTGTTCATTTACTCGATTGATTTAATAGAGTATGGTGGCGGCATGCCCGCGTCCGTCCGTTCCGACTTCTCGCCCGTCTCCGTCTCGCGCAGCCGGAACGGATGGACGTGCGCATGCGTGTGCGGGTGGTCGAGCCGGCGCTTGCGCCTCCCCACGCAGGATGCGGCCGGTCAGGCCGCGGCGATGCACGTGCGGGTGTGCCGACTCCTGCACCGCTGACGGCGCGGTCGCCGCCTACGCCGGCGCGGTGAGGCCGCGGCGCTCGAGCACCGGACCCATCAGGTCGACGAAGTTGTCGAAGTAGAAGCGTTGCTGCGCCTCGGCGTCGACCGCGGCCGCGACCATGCTGCGTTCGAAGCGCCCGATCGGGTTGCGGCCGCCCTCGACGTGCGGGAAGTCCGACGAGAACAGGCACACCGACGGCGCCGAATTCGCGATCGTCCAGCCCGTGTCCTCGTGCGGGTACGGCGTCGCGCGGACTTGCCGGGTCACGTACTCGCTCGGCTTGTACTCCATCTGCTGCAGCCGGTCTTCGTTCTTCCGGAACGCCTCGTGCGCAGAGTCCAGCATCCGCATCCAACCCGGGAGCCAGGACGCGCCGAGCTCGATCACGCCGATCCGCAGGTTCGGGTGCGACTGCAACACGCCGTCGATCACGAGCGCGTTCAACGTCTGCATCACCGGGAGCGGGATCGACATGTAGTCGATCGACTTGAAGTTCGTGTCACCGCCGTGGAAGTCGGGGACGTGCGGCCGGCCGTTCTCGAAGTAGGCCGGTGGCATCACGTGCTCGCCCGCGCCGGCGACGTGCAACAGCACCGGCACGCCCGCCTCTTCGCACATCGCCCACATCGGATCGAGCGCGATGTGACTCGGTGAGTGGTCGGGTGTGCAGTACTGCCCGATCTGGATCGCGGCCGTCCCGCCGTCGATCACTTCGCGCGTGAGCGTTACCGCCGCGTCCATGTCACCGACGGGCACGACGGTGACGGGCAAGAGGCGCGCGTCCACCGAACACCAGTCGAGGATGGCGCGATGTTGTGCGCGCGCGAGCGTGACCGCGAGCGTGTACTCACCGTCGCGGTCGAAGCGCAGGATCGGTGAGCTCGTGAACGTGTCGAACACGAGCTGACTCGAGAAGCCCAGCAGATCCAGCGCCTGCGGTCGATCGACGTTCAGAAAGGAGCCGGTCGCCGAGAAGTTCTTGCGCAACATCAGCTGCGACTCGTCCTCGGCGCGGTACTCCGAGTCCGCGTGGCGCGCCCGTTCCTTGTCGATCCCCCACCGCCCGGGCTCGTCGCCGACGCTCCACACGTACGGGAACCGGTCCCGGGTCGCCCGGTCGAGGTACGGGTGCAGCCAGTCCGGCTCCTCCATGATGTGGGAGTCGGCGTCGTGCATGGGTCGGGTCGCGTACGGCACGCCACAGACGATAGGCCCGAGGCGGGCGCCGTGACTACGGCGCCCGCCGCCGCGCGACGTCGGCGACGAGCGGACAGTGGTCGCCGACGATCGGCTGGTGCAGGCGGCTGCCGAGCACCGCCAGCCCGGCGTCCACCGCGATCCAGTCGATCCGCCGCCGCGGCGCGTGCGCGGGCGAGGTCGGCCCCGACGACGCAGCCGTGAACCCACGTGCCGTGAGCAACGGTTCGACGTCCTTCTCGGTGAGGTTGAAGTCGCCCGCGATCAGGCGCGGACCCGGCCGCCGGCGCAGGGTCTCGAGCACTGCGGCGAGCTGTTCGCGCGCGTTACCACCGCGGTGTTGGAGGTGTGCGCACGCGACGCTGATCGACGCGCCGGCGAGCACGACACGCGCGAGTACCGCGACTCTGCTCTCGTCACCCGCATTGCGCGGGAGCTCTACCACCTCGACATCCTCGAAGCGCCCGCGCGCGAGCAACGCGTTGCACTGCGATCCACCCACGGGTGTCCGCTTGGCGCGCGCGGTGACGTGATGCATCGCCAAGGCGCGCGCGATCAGCGCGGGCTGGTCGCGGAACCAGGAACGGACGACGCGCCGGTCGACCTCCTGTAGCGCGAGGATCTCCGCGTCGAGCGAGCGGCACGAGTCGACGAGCCCGCGGTGCGAGACGAGCCCGAAGCGCCCCACCCCGTGTCGAGGGTTGAAGGTGGCGACGCGCAGAACCACCTCGTCGGGGCGCGTGTCGGCGGCCACAGCGATCCTTCCAAGCGAGCGAGACGGCCGGTTCGAGGGATACCGGCCCGGGCGGACCCTCTACACTGGTCCGGCCAACACGGCCGGGCAACCGGGCCGTGTCACGCGGTGGCTGTAGCTCAGGTGGTTAGAGCGTCGGGTTGTGGTCCCGAAGGCCGGGGGTTCGAGTCCCCTCAGTCACCCCAGGTCAGAGCAGATGCACAGGGTCGTGCAGCTCGGTGTGCAAGCCCGAGAAATCATAACCATCAGTCACGGCACCGGTACTTGACAGTTCCGGAACGCGAACAACGGCGGGGTCGTTGTGAACTCGAGCCTTTGCGCGTGCGAACGCTGCGATCTACGTCGCGGCGTCGGCTAAGCGGGCGGCCGGGCCGCACCGTACCGCGCATGACGTGGGTGCAACGCCGGAGTGTATCGACGCAACGGTGAACGATCCTGTCGGCGACCGGCTTCAGAGACACGCGGCGACATTCGGCGTACGTGTCGGAGCTGCGTCGCGTCGAGTGATCGCATCTCGACCCGGGCGGGACGCGGGCGACGGGTTCCAGGCGGCGCACAATCTGGTCACGCAAGTCGGCGGACTCGCTCTCGTCTGCGTCCACTTCGTCGAGCGTCTCGGCCGCGCCGGCAATGCGCGGCGCACGTCGTCGCGCGGCCCGAACAGCTCGGTCGAGTGCCAGAAACTTGTTCGCACACCGCCTCGTCAGACTGCCGGCAGTGTCGCGACCAAGCGTGATGAGGAACAGATTCCGTTTCGCGCTCTCGAGTCCCGCAGAGCCGGGGGGTTCGAGTTCCCTGCGTCACCGCGGGGCAACAAGGGCGCCCTCAGCACGGTGTGCCATGCTGAGAATCACTACGCATCACTCACGGATGCGGAACGCGCACGGTCGCCACGCGAACCGTGCCCCCGGGTGTACGTGCGCAGCGGGCGCGCCTCAACTCTTCGCGTAGTTGCGGGTTGACGAAGCGGGCCGCGCTGCAGAACGCGGTTTCGTTCGTAAACGACCCCCGGTCGCCGGCGGTTTCGCGGCGTCGGGCCCAGCATCGAACCTGCGGCGCAGCGTCTCGAGCAACTTCGGAGATGACGGCGCGAGGTTTTGCGTCTCCATCGGGTCGCGCGTCAGATCGTACAATTCGATCTCGCTCGATCCCTCCGGGACAATGAGGTCGTAGCGGTCGGTCTTCATGGCGCTGGTGCGACCGTAGGGCGCGCTGACGTTGAACGTGGCCGTCTTCCATGGCCGTTGTGGCTCGTTGAACAATGGGACGAACGAAACACCATCGAGATGCTGCGGCGGTGACCGCAACCCGCACAGCTCGACAAGTGTCGGGTACATGTCGACCGCTTCGACCAGCGCGGGCGTCCGCCGCCCGGCGGTGCGCATTCCCGGCACCTTCATGAGCAACGGAATCCTCGTGACAACGTCGTAGTCCGACCACTTCCCCCATACGCCGTTCTCTCCCAGGGAGTAGCCGTGGTCACCCGACCAGAAGATCACGATGGTGTTGTCGAGAAGGCCGAGATCCTCGGCTTTGCTCATCACCTCACCAAACGTGCTGTCGACGTCGGTGATGCTCGCGTAGTGCAACTCGGTGAAGTATTGCACGCGTGCTTCCGTAAGCGTCTTGTCGGGGTACCCGCACGAGGTGTCCATCCGCCGACCGGGCGCTTCGACTGGAACCTTCTCGTCCTTGTAGCTCGCGAGTGACTGCGCCGACGGCGTCCATGGGCAATGCGGTTGCCGGGTACCGATGGCCAAGAAGAACGGCGAGGCAGGGTCCGCGGCGACTCGCCGGAGCATGTCGAACGTCTGCTTACCGTTGACCACTCCAAGTTCCGCCGTCTCATCAACGGTCCACGCGTCGTCCAGCCTGCCGTTCCTCGGGTCGTTGATCTTCCCGATGCCGTAGGTGTGATAGCCCGCGTCGCGGTAGAGGCGCACGAGCGAGACGGCACTGGGAAGCCGCTGCCGCCATTGCTCTGTCAGCCCGAAGATCTGGCTCTTCTCAGGGCGAATGCCCGTGAGAATGCTGATCCGCGACGCTCCGCAAATAGCAACCTGGCAGTAACACCGTTCGAAGAGCAGCGACTCCTTCGCGAACGCGTCCACGTGTGGCGTGTGCGCATACCGGTTGCCGTACACCCCCAAGCGCGCGCCGAGGTCGTCCGCAGTGAAATAGAGCACATTGGGTCGCGAGGTCCGTCGGTTTGACTTCGAGCGCGCGCGTTCTTCGTGGACGAACATCCCGATACAGCCAACGCGACCCACGCACCCGCACCGGCGATGAAGACGCGCCTCGAGAGCAATTGCGTACCTTTCGGATTCGTGTTCTTGCCGGGAAGCTACTACCCCATAGCTCGATGGAGACCGCGAGCGCACGCGAGGCGGATCCCGTCCGAGCACGAAGCGAGGTAGACATATCTCGCGCCCCCGCGCACATCACTGCTGCATCACTGACAAGCGACGCCGAGGAGTACTGACGACGTGCTCGCCTTCGATATCAGTGCAGGTCAGCAAACGTTCGGATACCGAGCGGTAGCGACGCTCCTGCGCTGGAAGTGCCGAAGGCCTGGGGTTCGAGTCACCCCAAGTGTTCCTTGCTCATCCGTCAGCTCGGAGCAGCGCGAGCACGCGCGCCACGACCTGATCCCGGTCGGCGGCCACGACGATGTTGTGCTCGGCACCGCTCGAGCGCGTCGCGCCGTTCGCGGCGACCGACACGCGGTAGTCCTGGATCTCGATGCCGGGTTCACCGAGCAGCGCGAGCAGTGCGAGCGGGTCGTGCAGGCAGAGCGGCACGTCACCCTCGAAGGCGCGCCAGCGGGCGATCATGTCGGCGAGCCGGGGCTGGGCGCGCACGATCGCGAGCTCTTCGGCGCGCGTGCAGATCATCGTCGCGCTGACGTCCAACGGCACGACGAGCACGGGCTCCACCGGCTCGAGGCCTCGGGGCGCGGGCGAGGAGCGTCTGCGCCGCCGCCGGGTCCCGGCTCACGTTGTGTTCGATGACGCGCAGCTCGCCCCGGTGGAAGACGGGCCGCAACGCGCCGCCCATCGCCGCGACCCGCTTCGGGAGATCACCCGACCGTGCGAGCTCGGCGCCGTGGGTCCACGGCCCGATCGAGCAGCAGAGCGTCGGCGCTCAGCACCTCGCCCGGGCGGTGGCGAGCCGGCCACGACCGGTACGCGTCGCAGGAGCCGGCGCGCTTCGTCGGCGCGCTTCTCGACGTCGGCGTCGACGGTGCTGACGCCGACGAGCTCGACATCGGGATGCGCGAGCGCACACAGCAGCGCGATCGCGTCGTCCGGGTTGCCGCCGATGTCGGAGTCGACCCAGATGCGCACGTCAGCGTCGGAGCACCGCGCGGAGGCCGGCTTCGAGCGTGGGGTGGCGGAACGTGTAGCCGCTCGTCTCGAGGCGCGTCGGGTGACGCGCTGACTCACGAGCAGGAGCAGCTCGACCAGCTCAGAACCGTACGCGAGCTTCAAGGGCAGCAGCGGTGTCGGCAACAGCGTCGGGCGGTGCAACACCTTGCCGAGGGTACTCGTGAACTCCGCATTCACGACGGGAGTCGGTGCAACAAGGTTGACAGGTCCACGCAACGATTCCGCCTCGATGGCGTGCATGATCGCACCGACTTCGTCTTCGAGCGTGATCCACGACATCCACTGCTTGCCCGAACCGACGCGACCACCGGCGCCGAGCTTGAACGGCAACAGCAACCGCTTCAACACACCGCCGTGTTCGGCAAGCACGATCCCCGTGCGGATGTTCACCGTACGGATGCCGGCGTCGACCGCCGGTTGCGTCTCGGCTTCCCATCGCTGCACGACGCCGGCGAGGAAGTCGTCGCCCGGCGCGCTGTCCTCGGTGAGCACGTCGTCACCGCGCGAGCCGTAGTACCCGATCGCCGAGCCGGACACGAAGACGCGTGGCTTGTGCTCACGACTCGCGATCGCGCCGGCGAGCACGGACGTCCCCTTCACGCGGCTCTGGAGGATGCGGACCTTCTGCTCGTCGGTCCAGCGCTTGTCGCCGATGCCCTCACCGGCGAGGTGCACCACCGCGTCGACACTCTCGAACGCGGGCGCGTCGATCAGCCCGGCCTGCGGATCCCACCCGATGTCGTCACCCGCGGTGACACCACCGCGCTTCAACCGCAGCACCCGGTGGCCGGACCGCTGGAGCTCGCGGCTCAGCGCCGTGCCGATGAGCCCGCTCGCGCCACTGATGACGACGTCCATCCCCGAACGGTACCCAGGCCGGTCGCCCGCACCGGGGCTCGGAGCGGGCCGCCGTCTACACTGGCCCGCTCACGCGCCCCTAGCTCAATTGGTCAGAGCGTCGGACTCTTAATCCGCAGGTTCCGGGTTCGAGTCCCGGGGGGCGTACGCAGCTTCAGCGCTTCCCCCTGTCGTGGACTTCTGGCGCTTCATTGCGCCGTTTGCGCCCCCAGGGGGAACGGAATGCGCACTGAATAGCCGACCGGCACGTTGTCCGGGTTGGCCGCGGACTCACTCGGCGTCTTTCGGGGCCGTGCCGCCGCATCCCTCGGCGTAAGCCGCAAACAACTGGCTCATCTACGCGCCACGGGCGTGATCGAACGCGTCTTTCCCGACACTTTTCGGATGACGTCCGTCGCACCCTCCCGCGAACAGCGCTGACGTGCCGCCTTGCTCTGGGGCGGCGATCGCGCCGCGGCCGGCCGGGTGCTCGGCGGCCGAGCTGTACGGGATCGAGGGCGTTCACGCGCCACTGCCCGAGATCGTCGTTCCTTCGGCGGCGCGAAGTCGGTGCGATGGTGTCGTCGTGCACAGGAGTGACCATGCGCTTGCACTTATGGTGCGCATGAAGAACGGGCTGCGCGTCACCGGGGTCGAACCAATGTTGCTTGCGATCGGCGCGCAGCTCGACGCAGAAGCGTTCGAAGTCGCGTGCGAGGACGCCCGCCGGCGACGGCTCACAACCGTTGCCGCGCTGCGCGCCTATCTCGACCGGTTCGGCCGGCAGGGCCGCGCCGGCGCGAAGGTGATGCGAGGGCTGCTCGACGAGATCGATCCGATGTACCCGTCGCGGTCGACGCTCGAGGTGAAGACGCGGCGACTGCTCGTCGCCAACGGGATCACCGACTTCGTGCGCGAATTCCCGCTCGAATGGAACGGACGCACCTACCGCTTCGATTTCGGCTTCGAGCGGCGCGGCGCGATCCTCGAGACCAACGGCCGGCGCTGGCACGACGATCCCACGGACTACGAGCACGACAACGAGAAATGGAGTGTCCCCGGCCGGCACGGATTCCGCATCGTCTTCGCCACGTGGGCCAAGGTCACGAAGCACCCCGACGCGTTGGTGCAGGAGCTCGAAGCCGCGCTCGCCGGGGCACCCGGCCGAACCGTCACGGCAGGTTCAGATCGAGCGAAGGCACGCTCCGGAAGTCGTTGACTGCGGTCGTGACCGCCTGCCTTCCGTTGACGCGGAACGTCACGGTCGCGCCGCGTTCGCATCCGGCAAGCGACTCGGGCCCGACGACGGCGAGGCTGAATCCCGTGAAGTCACCCTGCGTCCGCACCGACGCGACGCCGCAGAGCGTGCTTCCGACATGCGCCTCGACGCGCGTTCCGTCCGGCAGCCGGCGACCATCGTGGTCGAACGCTTCACCCGCGAACTCTGTCGTCGGCGGCGCGACACCTTTCGGCGCCGCGGTCGAGAAGCTCGCGTCGAACGTTGTCGGTCGTCCGTCGGCGGGCCAAGGGAGCGCGGCCGTACTGAAGTACTGCGTGTCGTCCGCGAAGGTCCAGAGCAGGATCTCCGAGCCCGGCGTCCCGCAGCCATTCGCCACTGCATCGCTCATCACCTCGACCACATACAGGCCCCCGTCCACCCGCGGCAGCGAGGCCTGACACGGCGTGACCAACCCGTGGTCCCGAACGGCCGCGCCGAGAAACTCCGCGTCGAACGGCGCACCGTCGAGCGTGGCGTGGCCGCGCACGACGACGCGTTCCACCGCATTTCCCGTGGAGGGCGAAGTCGTCCGGGCCGTTCCCGACGTGCCGCCGTCGTCGTTGCACCCGCAAGCCGCGATCGCGGCCAGAAAGGCCACAAGCACCCTGGTTCGAATCATCGCGAGCCTCCTCCTCCGCGCGAGGGACCGCAGCGCCCCAGTGCACAGACACCGCCGACCGAGCGCGGGTTCCGTCATTCGACTGCAATGTGGGCACCGGCGCCCGACCGCATCGACAGTCCTCACTTCGTCTGAGATGCTCGTCGGGCAACCACGTCCTTCGCCGAGGAGGAGCTACGAATGCGCATTCGATCAGTATCCGCCGTTGCGCTCTCGGTGATCACGTTGCTCGCAGCATGCGGGGGTGATGATGACTCCAAGAGCAGCTCGACCACGACCACCACCGTGTCGAACACGAACCTCAACGTGGAAACGGCCGACGGACAGGTCTCGCTCTCGTTGAACGGAAAGCTCCCGCCGGGTTGGCCGAGCGACTTTCCGGTTCCGGAAGGCGCGACGCCGGCGGGCTCCGGGTCGCTGGTCGGCGGCAAGAGCGGCGTGAGGATCGGCGTCTACAAGTCGTCGCAGGCGCCCGCGGACGCGTTCGACTTCTACAAGAACAACACGTCGCTGACGATTACCGCCTCGGCATCCGCTGGCACCGGCGACAAGTACGTCGGCACCATCCAACTCGGCGGCGACACCCCAGGCAACGTCACGATCGTCTCCGCGGGAAACGACACGACCATCATCGTGACGCTCACGAGCGAGTCGTCGTCCACGACGACGACGTAGCGCGACGCCCGTCGACCGAGTCGCGCATCGTTGCTATCGAGAACCTCGAAGATCGGACGTCCCGCACAGGAGTGACCCGTGAGCGAGCGCAACAACGCCCCGAACACCCCCGATGGCCCTTCGATGGACGCGCTGCGAGCCGAGCTCGAAGCGACCCGGAAACGGGTCGCGGAGCTCCAAGCGGAGAACGCAGCGCTTGCGGCAACCGGGACCACTCGAGCGGACGCGGCGCCGCACGACGGGCCGGCGAACGCATCGCTTCTGGGTCGCGGCCCTCCTCGTGATCGGGATGCTGCTCACGCCAGTGTCGATCCTCGCGCTGTTCTTGAACAGCCAGGTCGGTGACACCGGCCGATACGTCCAGAACGTGAAACCGCTCAGTGCGGACCCCGCGATCCAGTCGTACGTCGCCGATGACATCACGAGGGAGCTCTTCGCTCGGGTCGACATCAGCACGTACGTGAAGGACGCCTTGCCCGATCGGGCACAGGTCCTCGCCGCGCCACTCACGACGGCACTGCGGAGCTTCGTACGTGAAGCGACGTTGCGGATCATCCGAACCGACCAGTTCCAAAAGCTGTGGATCCAGGCGAACCGAGTCGCACACTCACAACTCGAAAACGTGCTCACCGGGAAGGAGACGGCCGGCATCACCGCGACGAGCAACGGTGCCGTGCAGATCGACCTGTCGTCCGTCGCGACGCTGGTCAACGACCAGCTCCGGTCCACCGGCATCGACTTGTTCTCGCAGATCCCGGCTGGGAACGTCGGCGGCAAGATCACACTGTTCCAGTCGAACCAGCTGTATCGGGTGCGCAGGGCCGTCGGCGTCTTGAACACCCTGGCGTACGTGTTGCCGATCCTGGTGTTCAGTGCATTCGGCGGGGCCATCTACCTCTCGCGCAGCCGGCGCCGAGGATTCGTACTCGCGGCGGTCGCGTTCACGGTCGGCGCATTCCTGCTCGCGGTCTTGCTCTTCGTGGCGCGTGGGCTCTATCTGGACGCGGCGACGAGCAACAAGCTGCCGTACGACGCGGCCGCCGCCGTCTACGACACGCTCGTCCGGTTCCTGCACACGGCGGTGCGCGCGGTGCTCACCTTCAGCATCATCGTGTTGATCACCGTGTTCTTCGCCGGCCCCTCACGATTCGCAGTGTGGTTCCGCTCGCGTGTGGCCTGGGCGGCGGAATGGCTCGGCGCCGAGAGTCACCGGGCGGGCTGGGACTGGCTCGCGCCGAACGGGTACGTCGTCCACTACAAGCGCACGCTCCGCATCGTCACCGCCGCGCTCGCGTTCCTCTGGCTCGTCGCCACGCACCATCCGACGCCGGTGTCCATCATCGGGATCGGCATGGTCGCACTCGTCGCGCTCGCGATCATCGAGTTCTTCGGCCGCGACCCGTCGGCCGTGCTGCCCACGCCGACGGCGAAGACGCCAACCGCGAGCACGACATGACGGAGAGTCGGAGCGAGATTGCAGTGGCTCACTCCGTGACGCGGGCGGGGCGCACCACGACGGATCCGATCGGATAGCTGCCGTCGAAGGCGCGATGCGTGACCGCCAGCGCGAGTGGACCGTAATAGTGCTTCGGGTCGAGCACGACGAGCACGACTCGGTAGCGCCCGGGCGCGACGTGACCGAGTGTGAAGGTGTCGGTTATCGACTGTGTGCCCGGCAGGAAGTGTTCGAGGTCGAGCTTCGAAGTGCCGCTCCACACGGTCGCTCCGCTCGCGCTCCGCAGTTGCAGGGTGACGTCCCATGGGTTGTATGCCGGTGTGACGCCGACGTTCGACCAGTCCGACACGAGCGCGAACTGGCTGCCGGCTGCGAGTCGGGACGGCATCGCGAGGTGATCGGGCACGAAGCGGTAGCCCGAGTGCGCGTTGTTCAGTTCCCACTGTCGCTGCTCGCCGGCGCTGAACGATTGCCACGGCGCCATGTTCCCGTTCCCGATGTTGCCGACGTGGAACTGCGCGATCTGGCCGGCCGCCCGCTCGAAACCGCCGCTCCCCGGCGACTGGTAGCAGTACTCGGTCATCACCGGCGCGGTCTTCCAACGGTTGGCGACGACGGGATAGGCCTTGGAGAGACGGCCCATTTCATCGGTGAACCAACTCTCGCCCAGGCAATCGTTGCGAATCCCGATGCGCGGGTACTTGTTCAGCGCATAGAGGAACACGTTGTGCTCGTTCTCGCCGTCGGCAGTGATCGTCTGATGCTGCATGAGCAACCACTTCGACGGAAACGCGCTGCACGTTCATGTCGACGATCGCCTCTGCATTCGCAGTGGTGATCGGCGTCGCGCCGGTCGCGGAGGGATACGGCCACTGGTGGAGGTGCCACTCGCCGTAGTCACCGTATGACGAGATGTCGACGAAGCCGACGCGAGGATCGTTTCCGTATCGCTGGCCCAACGTGTGCAGCAGCGCGCCAAGGCGGCTCAGGTAGTCGGGATCGTTCCAGTCGGGCGCGTAGTTGGTCGTGTTGTTGAGACGGAACCAGAACCCCTTCGGCATCAGATCTCTCAGGTAGTCCGGAACCGCGACGCCGCCGGCCGCACAACCGGTGCACGCGGCCTGCACCCGAAAGCCGAACACCCCGCCGTGGGCGCGAGCCGTCGCGATGCCTGCATCGAGGCGCGAGAAGTCGTAGTTGCCCTCCGTCGGTTCGAGTTCACGCCACGTCACGCGCCGATACGAGTCCCGGACCGGCCACGCCGGCGGCTGCGGCGCGTCGTCCTGCCAGCGGTAGGAGCCGCGCAACGGATTGGCGACCTCGATCGTCTGGGGGTCAGCGGCCCGTCCCCGCCACACGAGGATGCCGCTCCCCTCCTGCGGCCGGCACGACGCCAACCCCGCGACCGCGAGCGCCAGTGCGACAACGCCGGCGCCCGCATGCACCGGGCGTCGTCTGGCGCGGCACGATCGGAAGGCGGAAGCAAGGCCCATCATGCGGCGGCCTCACAGAGGCCAGCTTGCTGATACCCCGGATCATTCCGCCCAATCGCCGCCTCGACAAGCCCTTCTTTCGCACGGGTCCGACCCTCGTCGTCGGGCGCGCGCAACTGGACGGACAACCTGGGTAAGAAGGGGCAATGGGGCGTGCACCGGCGGGTCGAGCGGATCGCCGCCGTGTCGCCACGCACCGAGGCACCGCAAGCGACGTCGGCGTGGCAATGACTATCCAGGCGTTCGCGCCGACCGTGGGCGGCGGAGAGCTCCAGCTGGAACGGTTGCTCCCGCTGCTCGATCGGCGCGGCATCCGCACGCAGGTGCTCACGCGAGCCGTGGCGGGCATGCCTCGCCGAGACGTTGTTGCCGGCACGGACGTCTATCGCACCCGCGTCGCCGGCGAGACCCCCGCCGCGTCCGCGGTCTACGTCATCGAATCCTTTGCCCAGTTGCTGCGCAGATGGCGGACGATCGACGTCGTGCATGCGCACGGCGCACTGTCGCCCGCGACGATCGCGCTCGCCGCCCGAACGCTCGGAAAGCCTTGCGTCGTCACGATCCTCGGCGCGGGACCGCCCGGCGATCTCGCCCGATTGCGACGGAAGCCTGCCGGTCGGCTTCGTCTCGCTGCTGCTCGCACGCTTCGCTTCGTTCATCGCGCTCAGCAACGAGGTCGCAACCGAGCTGCGCGCCGCCGGAGTGCCGGCCTCGCACGTCACGGTCATCGCCAACGGCGTCGACCTCACCACCTACTCACCACCCGACGCCGACGTGCGCGCGGAGTCTCGTGCCGGGCTCGGCCTCGATCCGAACCGTTGCTACGGCATCTTCGTCGGCCGCCTGCACCCCGTGAAGAGCGTCGAAACGCTGGTGCGGGCGTTGGTCGACACGACGGGCATTGACCTCCTCGTCGTCGGCGACGGCCAGGAACGGGCCCGGCTCGAGCGGCTCGCCGGCGATCTGCACGTCGGCACGAGAATCCGGTTCATCGGCAGCACCCATCACGTCGCGAACTACTTGCAGGCCGCGGACGCCTTCTTCCTTCCGTCATTGGGAGAAGGGATGCCGAACGCCTTGCTCGAGGCGATGGCGTGCGGGCTCCCCTGTGTCGCTTCGTCGAGCGTGGGCGGCGTCGAGGAGCTGCTCGGGGATGCGCGCGGTCTCACGGCTCCCGTCGGCGACGTGCACGCGTGGAGTGAAGTCATGCAACGCCTCACCACTGATCCGCAGCTGCGACAAACCTTGGGCGAAGCCGCCTCGCGTTATGTGCGAGCTCGTCACTCCATCGACGCGACAGCTGATCAGCTCGTCAACCTCTATCGAGAGCTGGTGACGCGACGATGAGCGAGTCGATCCTCTACATCGTCTCGCGCTTTCCGAAGGTCACGGAAACCTTCGTCGTCAACGAGTTGCTTGCGGTACGCCGCCGTTTCGACGTGCATCTCGCAACCTTGCTCGAGACACGCGAGCCAGTCGTACAACCGGACGCTGGGCGACTGCTGGTGAACCTTTGGTTCGCTCCGTTCTTCGGTGTGGCCACTGCGCGTGCGCATCTGCACTGGTTTCTCCGTGACTCTCGGACATACTTCCGAACCCTCGGCCGGCTCGCACGTGACGCGCGAAGCCCATCCGAGCTGTTCACGTCGCTCGGCGTGTTCCTCAAGGCCGCGCGCCTGGCGACGATGGCGGACGCGAGCCGGATCGGGCATGTCCACGCCCACTTCGCCAACCATCCCGCGACCGCGGCCTGGATCGTGTCCCGCCTGACCGGCGCGCCCTTCAGCTTCACGGCCCACGCGAACGACCTGTTCCGCCGGCCCGCCGTCCTCGACCACAAGCTGCGCGATGCGGCATTCGTCGTGGCCGTATCCGAATACAACGCCATGCTGATACGACGCCGGCATCCCGAAGCACGGGTTCACATCGTGCACTGCGGCGTCGATGTCGAACGCTTCCATCCGCACGCGCGCGCCGGCGCACCTGCGCAGATCCTCTGCGTCGGGTCACTCGAACCCAGGAAGGGACATCGCTACCTGCTGGAGGCCGTCGCGAACCTCGCCCCGCGGCACCCCGAGCTTCGTCTCGTCCTGATCGGCGACGGTCCGGCGCGGGGCGAAGTGGAGCAACTCGTCGACGCGCTCGCACTGAGGGCGCGCACCGAGATACGCGGCGCGTGCACGTCGGAAGAGGTCGCGGCCGAGCTCGGGCGCGCCGACGTGTTCGTGCTCGCCTCGATCCGCGACTCGACCGGCCGGATGGAGGGGATTCCCGTAGCACTCATGGAAGCGATGGCCGCGGGGGTGCCGGTGGTGGCGACGAGACTCTCCGGAATACCGGAGCTCGTCTCCGCCGACACCGGGATGCTCGTCGAACCGAATGACTCCCGTGCGCTCGCTGAGGCGATCGAGCGACTGCTCGACGACCGCGACCTCGCGCGACGATGTGCCGACGGCGCTCGCGGCGGGTCGTGAGACGATTCGATCTGTTCACCGAGGCGCAACGACTGTGTGATCTGTTCGCGCGCTCGTTCTCGACTGCCTGAATGCCTGTACGCGACGGCGCATCGCGAGCTCGAGCTCGAGCGCATGACCAGAGAGGCCGCGTGCGAGGAGATACGAGCGGTCGATGGTATCCACCGCGCCGAACCGGTACTTGTACGGCTCGTCGCCGCGGAAGAAGTCGAAGGTCTGCACGCCACTCTGGGACGCCATTCGGATCGCTTGGTGGAGCAGGACGCTTCCGAGACTGTTCGCCGCAAAGGACGGATCCCATCCCGACTGATACGCACTGAACGTCGCTTTCCAGCGGAATCCGACGATCACGCCGACGATGCGGCGCCCGATCCGCGCGATGGCCGCCGCAGGTCCGTGCGTCGGTGTTGCAGTCTCCAAGAGCGCGAGCAGCAGCGAGCGATGGCGTGCATCGAGCGTGCTGGTCGTGCCCATCGTGTCGCGCCGCCGTCCGTGGAGCTCGAAGAGCGCGTCGACGAGCGCATCGTCGACGCCGGTGGGCTCGATCCACTCGAACTCGATGCCCATGCGGCCCAGCTGTCGTTCGAAGCGACCGAGTTGTCTCCGGAAGTTGGCCGACCGGGCGATCGGCGACGGTCCGTCGTCGATGTGCAGACGCGGGCACCGCGTCGTCGCGACGACGCGTGCGGCCGGCAGCCGCAACGCTTCATTTGTCCCATCCACATCCCGGAGAAGGAGCGTCGCGTCGGCGGCGGCATCGACCAGCCAACTGGCGACGTCGCCGGCCAACGCCGTATCGACGAGTGGCCCGCAGTGATCGGCGTCGCCAGGACCGCTGCCCGCGTTGACGATGACCGGGATCGACACGGGGAAACGACGATCGACCCGGAGCCGAACCCGGCTCAGGCCGACGAGCGCCTGCAGCCTTCCTTCGTTGTTCGACCACAGCGCGAGCGCCGTCGGCGGTCGCTCGGCGATCGTTCGCCACCACCCGAGGATCCAGTCCGGTGTCTGGAAGTAGGAGGTGCCGTCGAGCTCGAGGGCGAGCGTGCGCCAGCGGTCGGTGACCTCGGGCGACAGGTGCGATCCGACCTCCACGATCTGAGGGGGCGCCGGGCGTCGCGACGCGACATCAGCGTGCGGCATCGGCATCGGTTCGACGCAACCGTGTCCAGGACCGCAGCAGGGACGCCTTGGCCCGATCGAGCGCGGGCCACTCACCCGGGGGCCGGGGACTGAGATGCAGTCGCCGTAAACGCTTGTTGACGCGGTGCACCTGATCCGCGCGCGCGCAGAACTGCGTGTAGAACGGGATCGAGAACGAGATCGACGCGGTGTCACCGGTCTGTTCGACCCAGTGCGGAACGAACGACGGCAGGTACAGGCCATCGCCCGGTTCGAGCTCGAACGTGTCGCACGTCGAGGTCATCACGTCGAACGCGCACGCCACGTCATCGAAGTACCGTTCGAGCTCTCGGAGCCGGCTGCGAGCATCCGACATCGGTGCCGAACACACTCGCTTCGTTCCCCGGATCTGGAGAAGGAAGCTGTGTTCGGGATCGAAGTGCATCGGCGTCGTCGAGCCGGGCGACGTCACGAAGATGTAGCCGGAGCGCCGGCAGATCCCGCCCTCCCGGTTCTCGACGGAGCGCGCGACTTCCCGGTGGCAAGCATCGATCAGCGGCCGGTACTCGGCATCACTCTGGATCTCCCGCAACGAGATGCGCGAACCGTTCCGAGCGATCGTGCGCACCGTTTCCGACACCGGACCGCTTCCGGCATCTTCGTAGCCGCGGTTGAGGAGCGAGAGGTCGCCGCGTTCGCGACGTACCTGGGGATCCGGGAGACGGTCGGCGAGCGCCGCAATCGCGTCGGTCGTGAAGAGCGGATGGTCGACCAGTCGGTGACGAATCGATACGGAGCAGCGTGCGAACGCATCGGCGAACGCACCGGCGTCGATGTCGAGCAGCTGTGTCACGGTTCGACACCTCCTCTTGTCAGGCGCGGGTTCTCGGTCGGAGCCGGCCTGACCCGCGACCACGAAGCGCGCACTGCGGGCGCGACGAGGATCTGATACAGGTCCGGAGTGAACAGACGGAGGAACAGCGCGTACACACCCGCGCCGAGCGGTATCGCGACGGCGAGCGCGAGGACCGGCTCGAGGATCAGCCCCAACCCGTAGACCAAACCGGCCATGGCGGCGGACGGGATGAGAAGGGGCGCCGCGGCCGTGAACGTGGTGTACCACGGGATGCGCAGCACGCGGCCGACGAACACGCCGAGGATCCCCAGCGATATGACCTTCTCGAACACCTGCGCGGCGGCAACCGCCGCGATGCCATGGCTGGCGGCGATCCAGATGGCCGGGAGGAGCACCGCGATCTGCAGGACGCCGGTGGCGGTCAGCAACCATGATCGGCCGGTCGCCTTGAACACGACACCAGGGAGCGTCGCGAGCGACGCGAGCGCCGCCCACATCGCGACGAAGGCAAGTGGTGCCGCGGACGGTCGCCACTCCGGGCCGTAGAGGACCAGCACGAGCGGCACCGCGAGCGCGGCCATACCCAGACCGGCCGGAAGCGCCACCGCTGCCGAAAGGCGCACCGTACGCACGTAGCCGTCGCGCAGTTCGTCGTTCGACCCGTGCGTCGACGACTCCCGCAAGCGCGCGTAGAACGGGAACAGGACCTCGTTGGCGACTTGGAACATCCCGAGCACGACCAACTCCGGGAGTCGGAACGCAAGGAAGTAGAAGCCGAGTGCCGTCGCGCCGATCTTCGCCCCGACCACGAGGTAGTCGAAACTCTTCGCGATCTGCCCGAGTATCTCGACCGCGACGATCCCGGCGCCGAACTTCAGCAGGCTCGGCGTCGCGGTCCGAGAGAACACCGCGCGAGGCGCCACGGCTCGACGCGCCACAGCCAGATCGAACGGACAAGCGTGCCGACGAGCTGACCGATCACGAGGCTCCAGACGCCGGCACCGAACGCCGCGGCAACGACGGCGGCGGCGCCCTTCACGAAGGTCGAGACCGCGAAGGGGCGGACCAACTTCTTGAAGTCGAGCGAGGCGCGAATGCGGTACTCGTGGACCTTGCCCAAGGCCGACAACGGGAACTGCAGGCTGAGCACGCGCAACAGCCAGACGGTTTCCTGGCCGGGGCCGAAGGATGCGAACAGTGGCGCAAGGAACCACAACAGCAGGGCCATTCCGGCCGCGCCGAGGAAACCGATCCAGAACGCGGTCGATGCGATCCGCTGCTCGCGAGCGTCCGAGCGATACACGAGCGCGGCACCGAGACCGAGGTCAGTGACCGCGTCGAAGTAGTTCATGACGGCAAGCGAGAACGCGACGACACCGAACTCGTCCGGCGTGAGCAGCCGGGCGAGCACAAGTGTCGCGACGAACACCACGCCGCGTTCGATCATGAAGCGCGCCCCCGCGTACGCCAGCCCCCGCGTGGCCGACCGTTCGAGATCCTGCGGCGCCTGCGGCGCGGCGGTTTCCGGCGGCACGGTCATGCTCCCGCTCGCCTGCGGGCGCGGTTGGGCGATGACGTCGCGAACCACGGTGGGGAGTGTGTCCGCACGACCGACGCGATCTTGCGTCGCGTCAAGATCGTCGGGTCGAGCAACAGGGCGCGGACCGAGAAGCGACGGGCGGCCCCGCGATCGTGGTCTGCCATCAATCGCGCGACGTGGAAGTACGAGACCGATCGTGCTCGCCGGCGCAGCACGCGCCGCTTCCAGGGCGACGCCACATCCATGATGTGACGATCGAAGATCGCCTGGTCCAGCGCGAGGTGCTCGTAACCATCCTGCGGAGAGAGGCCGCGATGATGGCGGCGAACGTCGGCGAGCACCTCGGGAATGAAACCGAGTCGGGACAACTTCGCGATCCGCAGCCAGGTGTCCCAGTCCTCCCACTTGCGCAGATCACTGAACCCGCCGACGCGTTCGAGCGCGGGACGCCGCACGAGCACACACGTCGGATTGAGCACCACGTTGTGGACGAGGAGACGCTCGAGCATCCACCGCGAAGGTTCCTCGGCCGCGTGAACGATGCTCTCGCGTTGCATCTGCTCGTCGCAGGCGTATGCGTGACAGCTGACGAGCGCGACCTCCGGATGCTGGCCCAGGTGTGCAACCTGACGCTCGATCTTGTTCGGCAACCACGTGTCGTCCGCGTCGAGGAACGCCACAAGCGGTCCGGCGGTCAGCCCGATACCGGCGTTGCGAGCACGCGCGGCTCCGACTCTCGGCGTGCTGACATAGGCCACGCCGCGCGCTGCATACGATCGAGCGACGGTTGCCGTTTCGTCGGTCGAACCGTCGTCGACGACAACGATGTCGAGCGGCGAATACGTCTGTGCGAGAACGCTCTCGATGGCCCCGCCCAGGAACCGGCCGTAGTTGTACGACGTGATGATGACGCTGACGACGCGCGGCGCGTTGTCTGCTTCCACCGCAGGCGCGTCGGCGACATCGCTCGTCATCGTCAGTGCCGACCCGAGAACGAACGCTCCGACAGCGTCCGGGGCAGTCGCTCGCGCACGCTGGGCGTGCCAATCGATGGTGCCGAGCACCTTCTCGGCCAGCTGCGAGACCGTGTCGTTCCCGACGACGATCCGTGGCAGGCACATGTCGTCGTCCGAATCCGCGATCGCCTGCGCGTGCGTGCTGACTGCCTGCTCGTAGTCCGCTTCGCGTGCGAGGTCGACGGTTCGCGTCGTGACGTGGTGTCGGAGTTTGCCGAACGGATACGCCAACGACGCGATCGGTACTTGCAGACGGTCTTCGAGCCGGAGCTTCGAGTCCCGCATCTCCCGTCGGGCAGATCGCGTCGTCGACGGCAGCCAGGTCGGGGTGGCTCATCGTGTGCGAACCGAATGTCATTCCGGAACGATGCATCGCATCGACCTGGCCCCAATCGAGCGGCACGATCTCGTCGGGCGGGGTTCGCCAGAGCTCAGCCATGCGCGCCAGCACTTCGGGCGTGCGCTCGACGAACCCGATCGTGAGGAAGAACGTTGCGGTGAGCCCGCGCGCGCAGGCTCGGAAAGACGGACTCGAAGTTGTCGACGAAGCCGTCGTCGAAGGTCAAGGCGACACGCGGGCGCTCCGACGGGAGCGGGACGCGTACGCGGTCGAGCGCGACAAGGCTGCAATGGGTCTGGAGCCAGTCGAGATGCTGCTCGAACTCCGCAGGCGTCGCCGACGAGTAGGGCGCCGACGGGTGGATCGAGTGGTAACCGAGGATGACTGCCCGACGAGTCGGATCGATGTGCGGAAACGCGATCCGAGCGGCCGCTTGCGCGAGGCGCCGGGAGACGCTCATGCGATCGTCCCCCGCCGAGACTGCCTCGACCCCGACCCCCGATCCGATGCCGGCTCCCACATCTCGAATCTGGTGCCGCGGACCAACGTGAGCACCGCGAGCGCGGCGGCGAGATTCGACAGGCAGAAGTAGTACGGGATCCACAGCACCCGCGGGACCTTGCGACCAGCGCGGTCGAGCACGGCGCCCAGGATCGCGAGCACGTAGAACCAGAGTTGGAGTGCCAACGCGAGCCGCCAGATCCACCCACCGTCGTACGCGACGCCGGCGGCGGATGCGACAAGCAATGCCAGCAGGAGGAAGCCGACGAACCTCCGGAGCACCTTGTGCAACATCAGTTGGGCGACGTACGGGCTGTGCCGGCGCAGCGACAGTCGCGCCATCAACGCGAACGTCGCACGCAGGCCTTGATTCATCATGCGCACCTTGCGCATCAGCTCGGTGCCGCCCTCGGCCGGCGCGAAGACGAAGACGCGCGCGTTCACATCGAAGGCGAGCCGCCGGCCGGCCGGGATGACCTCGGTCGAAAGGGCAACATCGTCTGCGGCCGCAGTGTTCGTCGACGGTGTGAAGAGCGACCGACGCATCGCGTACAGACGGCCGCTCGCGGAGACGGTGTTCCCCACTTTGTCTTCGAGCGCCTTGATCTTCTGCTCGTAGCGCCAGTAGAGGCTCTCACCGCGGGCCACGCCGTTGGGATCGTTCGCGACGTGGACCTCGTTGGCCGCGACCGCGCCCACCCGGGGATCCGCGAAGTTCGAGACGAGCTCGCGCAGCGTTTCCGGTGGCAACAACGCGTCGGCGTCGCTGAAGACGAGGATCTCGCCCGAAGTCCGTTCCACGGCTTCGTTCAGCGCCTGCAACTTGCCGACGCGCGGCAGGTCGATCACAAGGTGCGCGCCGGCGTCCCGTGCCCGTTCGACCGTGCGATCGTTCGACCCGTCGGAGGCGACGACGACCTCCAGCAACGGCGCGGGATACGTGGCGTAGAGGAGATTCTCGACTTTGCTCGCGATTATTGCGTCCTCGTTGTGCGCGGCGACGACGACGGATACCGGCACCTCGAGCGGTCGCGCGCTCGGCGGCTCGGTCGGAAACGTCCGACGATCACCAGCACCGCCGGATATCCCGCGTACACCCAGACGATCGCCGCCAACGCGGCCCAGAACACCACCGCGGCGATCATTGGGGTACCGGACGGCGGAGCCTTCCCGCCGCGAGCGCGAGCGAGGAACACCCACAGGAAGCGCGGGAACGTGTTGTGCAGTGTCACAGCGCTCACGAGAAACGCAACGAGCGCGACGAAGGAACCCTCGGCCAGGAGCCGCGCGTCTCCGATCCGGGCTCGGCGCGCCTGCCATGGGCGTCGCAACGCGACGAAGATGAGGCCGAACAGAGGAATCGCCCCGATCAGCCCCGTCTCGGCCAACGCCTCGAGGTACAGACTGTGCGCGCTGCGGGCCTCGGCACGCTCGTCGATGCCGATCCTCGCGGAGTAGTCGAGGTATCGCCGCTCGAAGTTGGCCGGTCCCACGCCTTCGATCGGATGTCGCGCGCCACATCTCGATCGCGGCCAGGTTCTCGCTCGTGCGCCCGCGCAACGACGGGTCGGTTCCCGCGGTCGGCGAGGCGAGTTGGCCGAGCTCGCGCACCCTCTCAGAGACCTGGGGTGGCAGCAGGAACATCGCCGCGAAGACCGTGCCAACGGCCACGAGCACGATGAGCACCGGTCGCACATGGCGGAGTGTCGCGGCGAGCAACGCGGCCGCGACCAGCGCGATCATCGCGCCACGCGAGAACGTATAGACCAGGGCAACGGCGCTGACTCCGACGATGAGCAGTGCGAGCACTCGCTCCCGCCGCGACCGCGCGGCCAGGGCGAGGTACGCGGCCAGCACACAGCCGGCGGCGAGTACCTGACCGAAGTAGTTGGCACTGATCGGCCCGCCGCTTCGCGTCAACCCGCCGTCGAATTCGACGCGCGCCAGACCACCGAAGTCCGTGTCGAACGAGTGTGAGAGCTGCTGGTAGACGGCCAGGCTCGCCAGCAGGCCGAGCGCCGACGTGATCGCCCACGCGAACCTGCGCACCCACTGCTCGTCGTCCATCAACGCGAGCAACAGGATCGCCAGCGCTCCGTAGCCGACGAGATCGAAGAACGGCTTGATCGCGGCCGAGCGATCCTCGGCCGCGACCGTCACGATCAGGAACGCGGCGACGTACAGGAGGATCCAGCCGGCGTCGCCCGGGATGCGGATGGCCGTGCCGTCGACTCGCACCCGAAGCAGCGTCGCGGCCAGCAGCACGCCGATCGTTCCCGAAACCGCGACCCGCCCGGCGACACCGGGAGCCGCATCGGCGACGTAGGCGACGAGAAGAAACGTCGCTACGACGAGCGCGACGCGCGGCGCCGCGACCGCACCCGCGAACGTGAGCAGCCCGATGACGGCCCCGAGCGCGAGATGTGCCGGATCGCCGGAAATGCCGAGGGCGGCACCGATGACGAACGTGAACGCGCACGCGGCGACGGCGAGCACCGCCGAGCGCAACCGTCGCCGCGCCGCTCGAGCATCGACGACCGAGTCCGCGCGGTCGCCGGACTCGAGCGTTGACAGCCCGTCGGCGGGGCGCGTCGTCACGGTGCGGGCTGTTCCGAAGCCGAGTCTGCCGGCGTGCCGGTGTCCGATGGCACCACGTCTGGCTTGTGACCGTTGCTGCTGCCGTTCCCCGCGTACTGCGGCGCTTCGACCACGTTCGGCAGCGTCGCCGCCGTCCGCGGGCGCTTCTCCCGGGTCGATTCGGCCGCAGGCGCGGCGGCCGGTGCCGGCTTCGCGGGCCCGAGGTCGTCCGCGGCTTCCGCGAACGCGCCCGGCCGGCTTGGGCTCGGCGGAACTCGTATCGCCGTCCGAGGTCTCATCGGATTTCGCGGCACCGGCGGCGCGCGCCGTGCTGCGCTTCGGGGTCGTTCCCGTCGCACGCTTCTTCGCCGGCGTTGTCGTCGAGCGCGCGCGAGTCGGCGTCCGCGCCGGTTCGGCATCGGTGTCGACGGCGATCGCCGCGGCCGCGCTCGCCTGGCTCGGGGCAGTTGTGGTCGTTCGAAGAATCGTGGACGGCGAAGGGCGGTCGATGTGCGACCCACTCGACGTAGACGAGGCCGACCCCGAGCAACGCGCCCAGGAGCAAGCTCAACGTCGCGACCGGAGGCGACGGTGGAAACGAGCGTTCTGTGGCAGCACTCGTGCCCAGCGACTCCAGGTCGTAACCCGAGTAGGTCCGGTCGACGTATCGCGACGCGACACCCGTGAACGCGCGGCTGACTGCGTCGACACGGGTGGCGGTCGTCCCCGCGGATGGTTGCGTCGAAGTAGGCGCTCCCCGGCTGCACGGTCGCGTCGAGCGAGATCCCATCGACACTCGCAACATGTCCAGCCGCAGCCGACTGATCGAGCATCGCGCCGCTGTTGAGTACTCGGAGCACGGTCTGGACCAGCGAACCGTCGAGGACGTCGATTGCCTGGGGCACCTGGGCGGGCGGCACACTCGAGTCCGGATGGAGCACGAGATGCGTCGTGCGCGAATACGTCGTCTCGTCCCGCACGCCGAGAACGAGCGCGACGCCGCAGAGCACCAGAACGGCTTGCAACCCGATGAACCAGGCGCGCCGCTTCGCGTGCGACGCGAAGTCGGTGGTTGCGCGGTCCGACATCAGTACGCGCCGCGCGCGTGCACGACCGCCGGGACCGTCTTGCAGAGGATGACGGACGTCCAGTCCGATGCTGCGCCGCGTGACATACGCGATGTCGAGACGGGAACGGCATTCGAGCGACGGTTCGTCGCGCCCTGATATCTGCCAGACGCCGGTGAGCCCCGGCTTCACGGCGAACCGTTCTCGTTGCCAATGCTCGAAACCATCAGCGACCAACGATGTCGGCCTCGGGCCGACGAGGGTCATGCTGCCTCGCAACACGTTGAACAGCTGCGGCAACTCGTCGATGCTCGTCGCCCGAAGGATGCGGCCCACCTTCAAGACGCGTGGATCGTGCTCGATCTTGAAGTCCGGCCAGGCGCGACTGTTGAGGTGGAGGAGCTCCTGCTTTCGGGCACTGGCGTCGGGCACCATCGTGCGCAGCTTGTAGAGGCGAAACCCTCGGCCGCAGCGGCCGGCCCGGGTCTGAACGAACACCACCGGCCCCTTCGGACTCTCGATCTTGATCGCAAGCGCGGCGAGAATCAGCAGCGGCAACGTCATCACGAGAACGATGCTCGCCAAAGCGACGTCGATCGCCCGCTTGGACGCCGCATACGCGTGACTGTCGGAGCACCGCACCGGATATCGAGCGAGCCATGCGCAGCGATCGAGTGCCGCGGAATCGGGCGCGCCGAGATCGATCGTTGCACTCATGGACGGACCACCTGGGGCCGCCCGACCGTCGGAGGCGACGCCGCTTCGACGACCGGGGCGTCGGGCGCGTGTGGTCGACTCGAACGAGCTACTGCAGCGGTCGGAGGCGACCGTCAGCAGGTCTCGGAACGATTGACCGTCGTCGGGGAACGACGCGATGCCGACCACGAGGGTGGTGCCGAGCTGCGAATGCGCGGCCTGCGCCACGCGGTTCGACATGGCGAGCGCACCGGCGGCATCGGTCTCGGCGCTCAGCACCAAGTAGCGACCGTTGCGCTCGGTCATGACGACGTCCGAACGACGCGCGTGTTGCGAGAGCAACACGCCGAGTCGAGCCCGCAGGTAGACGCCCTCGAGAAAACGGATCGAGCTCGGCCCGCCGTACTCGTCGGCGAACGAACGCGTGATGTCGCGACACTCTCGATTCGCGAACTCGGCGAGGAACAGTGGCTCATTGCGACGACGGCTGCGCGCGAGTTCGCTCTCGATCACACCGGAGGCCTCGTGCGCGCGCGAGTATCCGTGCGTATCCGAGTTCCGGCTGCGGTTGTGACAGCGACTCGACGAGTCGCCCGATTCCGTAGAAGTGCGCGCGCAAGAGCAGGAGCAGTGTGCTCAACACGAGGAGCTCCGCGCCGAGCGCGAGGAGGTTCGAGGTGTCACTGCCGCGCACGATGAGTTGCGTCGACCGCACCGCCAAGAACCCGACGACCAGGCCCACGACGATCGCCGCGGACGCGCGTCGTGCGGAAGCGACGCGTCGAGGGACCGCGGCGAAGGCAACGACCCCGATTCCGACCGCGAGCACCAACCAGACTTCGTGGTCGTACCGGGTCAGCAGGAGAAGTGCGGCCGCGAGCGCGACGATCGACGTGCCCAGCGCAACGAGTGCGGAGCGAATCGCCATGGGCCCTCCCGATTCACTTACCCCGCAGCGACCCCCGCACGCCTCCCGACACGCAGTCTGCCCCGCGTCGAGCCCCGGAACACGCGGCATCCTCCGATTCCTCGCCAACAATTCACCGAAGTAACGATTTGGGAACGATCGCCCCATGCGTCGCTAATCGTGGGGAATGCGTCGTGCACGCGCGCCCCGATCGCGCATCGTCACCGATTGCAACGTGTCGCGAGCCCGCCCCATATCGGGCCTCCGCTCAGCCGCCCATCGCGACTGCGGCGCGCTGCTCCATCTCCGCGGGCGGGACATCCTCGACGTGTGACGCCACGTTCCAGCGGTGGCCGAACGGGTCTTCGAACTGGCCCGACCGGTCTCCGTAGAACTGATCCTGCGGCGCCGCGATCTCCTTGGCACCGGCCTTGATCGCGCGTGCGAACACGTCGTCGACGTCGGCGACGTACACCATCAAGAACACCGGCGTGCCGCCGAGCTGCTGCGGCGTGGGCGTGCTCGCCCCCGGGAACGGGTCCGACAGCATGATCACGGAGCTGCCGATCTCGATTTCGGCGTGGCCGATCTTGCCGTCGGGACCGCCCATCCGTCCGCGCTCGGTCGCACCGAAGATGTCACGGTAGAAGTCGATGGCGGCCGCGGCTCCTTCGACGCAGAGGTACGGAACGACGCGCGGGTAATTGTCGGGAATCGGATCGACCTTGGCCATGGATCCTCCTCGGCTCGAGTCACCTCACCTCGCGACGCTACGACCGGCACTTCGACGCGAACAACCGTCCTCGCCGTGATCGTCGCGACCGGACGCTCCTCCCTTTCTCGAGTTGACGGCCTTTCTCGAGTTGACGGCCTTTCCCGAGTTGCGGCCTTTTCGAGTTGACGGCCTGGGTCGCGCGGCCGAAGCTCGAGTGGGGCAACGAGGAGGGGCGATGCAGCAGGATGCGCAACGGCCAGACGCGCAATTGGCCGGTGGCGTCCGGTGTGGGCAGGCATCGTCGTCATCGCGACGTCGGGCGCGGTGTCGCTCCTTGGCATCGGCAGCGCCGCGGCCGCGCCGTTGTCCTACGCGTCCACGCCGGTCGGCGGTTGGGGAACGAACGGGACTGGCCGAGGGGTGGTCGTGGTGGGCACGACCGTGTTCGTCGGCGGGTCGTTCACCGCGGCCGTCTCACCGACGGGTGCGACGACCGCGCGCCAACGTCGCCGCGTTCGATGCGCAAACCGGCGCCCTGCGCACGAATTTCGTCGCCAATACGAACGGCACGGTGCGGGCACTCGCGAGCGACGGCGCGAGCCTCTTCCTCGCGGGCAGCTTCACGACTGTCAACGGCGTGGCACGGGCGCGCTTGGCCGCGGTGGACCTCTCGACGGGGGCGGTCCGCGCGGGGTTCCGAACCGATGCATCCGCGACCGTCACGAACCTCGACGTCTACGGAAGCCGGCTCTACATCACGGGCGAATTCACGTCGCTGGCCGGCACCGTTCGCAACCGGGTCGCGGCCGTCGACACGTCGACCGGCGCGGTCGACACCGGCTTCAACCCGAACGCCGACAACGTGGCGAGTGGCGTCGCGGTTTCACCGGACGGCAGTCGCGTCTACGTGGGCGGCCGCTTCGCCCACATCGGCGGTGGGACACGATCGTTCCTCGCGGCCGTCTCTCGCAGCACCGGCGCGCTCGTCGGACCGGCGTTCGCCAGCCTCGGGTACGAAGTGCTCGACGTCGACGTCGCTCCCGACAGTTCCCGCGTGTTCGGGGCCGTCGCGGGTTACGGGAACCAGGCAGTTTCGTGGAGCACGACGAGCGGCACCCGCCAGTGGCGCTACACGGTCGACGGCGACGTCCAGGCGATCCGCTACGCCGGCGGCAACGTGTACTTCGGCTTCCACGAGGGCGCGCTCGGTGACCACAGCGTCCGGCTGCTCGCGGCCGATGCCGGCACGGGTGCGCTCGTCAACGTCCGTCCCCCGATCGACAGCTTCTACGGCGTCTGGGACATCGACGCGACCCCGACCGATCTCGTCATCGCAGGAGAGTTCCAGCACGTTGCCGGCATCGCGCGGCGTAGCGTCGCGAATTTCAGAGCGTCCACGTCGACGGGCTCACAAACCTTCGTGGCGCCAGGCTCGTCTTGGCGCTACCTGGACAACGGTTCCAACCAGGGGACGGCGTGGCGCGAGACGTCCTTCGATGACAGCAGCTGGAGAACGGGGCGCGCGCAGCTCGGGTACGGCGACGGCGACGAGGCGACCGTCGTGAGCTACGGCCCGAACGCGTCGAACAAGTACACCACGACGTACTTCCGTTCATCCTTCTCGCTCGCGAATGCGTCCACCGTTTCGTCGCTCCAACTGCAGCTCCTCCGAGATGACGGCGCGGTCGTGTACGTCAACGGCACCGAGGTCCTGCGGTCGAACATGCCAGCCGGCACGATCTCTTCCACGACGCTGGCTGCGACGACGATCGCCGGCGGCGCCGAGACCGCGTTCACTTCGTACTCGATCGGCCCATCGGTGTTGCACACCGGCTCGAATGTCGTCGCGGTCGAGATCCACCAAGCAGATGCGTCGAGCAGCGACGTGAGCTTCGACCTCGGCCTGACCTCGTAGCGGCGTGGTTTGCGGCGATCGAGCGGGCCGCCGGTCCCGAGCGCATCGGCGCGCTCGGCCTCAGGATCTTCGACGAGTGACAACCGGCGGCTTCAAGAGCTGCGCGCACGGTGTCGGCGAACCAATGCTCGAACTGCACGGGCGTCCAGTCGCGCTCGCCGACGAGGAGCAGCCAGACGTCCGGGTGGTTGAGCGTCCAGAGGATGTCGGTCGCACGCGGGATGTCGAGGCCGCGCGCGAGCGCGCCGCTTCTTGTGCAGCGCGGCGACGACGAGACGTTGGTTGTCGTAGAAGTCGGTCTGGATCAGGTTCCACAGCGCGGCCGCATCGGGGTCGACCACTGCACCCTCCCGGATCACCCGGAGCAGCTTCCCGATCCGTTCCTTCACCGCGCGCGCGTTGCGCGCGTTGAGGCGCAACTGCGTCTCCGGATCGGTCGCCTCGAGCACCTCGCGGTACCACTCGCGTTGGGCGACCGCCGCGGCGTCTTCGTCGCCCTTCAGCAGCACGTCCCAGAGGGCACGCAGCAGTCCGCTCTTGGTCACGAAGATCACGTAGACGGTCTTCAGCGCGACGCCTGCTTCCGCCGCGATCGCCTCCATCGTCGTCGCGGCGTAACCGTCCCGCTCGAAGAGCCGATGTGCAGCCTCGAGCACGGACCGGCGCGTCGCCGCGGCCTGTTCCTGCCGGTGCGGCGAGTTGTAGGGACGTTTGGGCTTGACGGGCCCGGCCATTTCGTTATCCTAACAAAGTATTCATTACTCGTCACGGATAATGAATTTTACGAGCAATGAATCTCTGCTCGGAAGGAGACCGCGCTGTGGATACCGAGACTGATCAGATCGACGCGCAGTTGCACGGCATGTGGGCCGCGGTCGCGCCGGCGTGGGCGGCACACGCCGACTACGTCGACGCGCGCGCGACCGCGATGACCGCCGCGCTGCTCGAGCAGGCGGACCCGCAACCGGGCGAGCGGGTGCTCGAGCTCGCGTGCGGTCCGGGCGGTCTCGGCCTCGCCGCCGCGCCGCTCGTCGCGCCCGGTGGCGAGGTTGTGTGCTCCGACGTCGTGCCGGAGATGACCGCCATCGCTTCGGCGCGCGCCCGGGCACTCGGCGTCAAGAACGTCCGCACGTGCGTGCTCGACCTCGAACAGATCGAGCAACCCGACGGGACCTTCGACCTCGTGCTCTGTCGGGAAGGCTTGATGTTCCCGCGTGATCCCGAGCGCGCGGTCGGCGAGATCCGGCGCGTGTTGCGACCCGACGGTCGTGTCGCGATATCAGTGTGGGGTCCGCGCGCACGCAATCCGTGGCTGGCGGTCGTGCTCGACGCGGTGAGTGCGGAGCTCGGCATGCCCGTTCCGCCGCCGGGCGTTCCCGGCCCCTTCTCACTCGACGATCCCGCTACTTTCGCCGCGCTGTTCGCCAGGGCCGGGCTCGACGGCGTGAGGGTCGGCGAGATCGCAGTGCCGTTGCGCACCGGCTCGTTCGACGAGTGGTGGTCGCGCACCTCGGCCCTGGCGGGGCCGCTCACCCAGTTGCTCGCGTCGTTGCCCGCGACCGCGACGAGCGCGTTGCAGGTTCGTTTGCGCGAGGCCGTGCGCCCCTTCGAGACACCGGGCGGATACGAGTTCCCGGGTGTCGCGCTGCTCGCCGTCGGCGGGCGCTGAGCGCGCCGTGCCAACATGACCGGATGTTCCGGAGCGGATCGAAGCCCACGGTCGCCATCATCGGCGCGGGCGCGGGCGGGATCGCGATGGGCATCCGGCTGCAAGCGGGCGGGATACGACTTCACGATCTACGAGAAGTCCGACGGTGTCGGCGGCACGTGGCGCGACAACGACTACCCCGGCGCCGCGTGCGACGTGCCTTCGCACCTCTACTCGTTCTCGTTCGAGCTGAACCCGTGGTGGAGCCGCACCTACGCGACGCAGCCCGAGATCCTCGCCTATCTCGAACGATGCACCGACCAGTACGGCGTGCGACCACACGTGCGCACCGGTGCCGCGATCGCGACCGCGCGCTGGAACGAGCGCGCGCAGCAGTGGGAGCTGCGACCGCGAACGGGCGAGTCGTTCTCCGCGGATGTGGTGGTCAGCGGACTCGGGATGCTCAACGTGCCCGTCGATCCCCGACATCCCGGGTGCCGACCGGTTCCGCGGCCGCTCGTTCCACTCGTCGCGCTGGGATCACAGCAAGTCCGTCGCCGGTGAACGGGTCGCGTCGATCGGCACCGGCGCGAGCGCGATCCAGTACGTGCCTGCGATCGCACCGGAGGTCGAGCACCTCACGGTGTTCCAACGCTCCCCGATCTGGATCACGCCCCGGCTCGACAGGGCCTTCACCACCGAGGAGCAACGGCGGTTCGCGCGCGTGCCGGTCGCGGCGCGACTGCACCGGTGGAAGATCTGGTGGACCTACGAGCGGGCGAACTTCCAGGCGACGATGCGAGATCAGACCGCAGATGCAGACCGCGCTCGCACGGTCGTACCTCGAGCGCAAGATCACGGATCCCGAGCTGCGGGCGAAGCTCACACCCGACTACCCGGTCGGCTGCAAGCGCCCGCTGATCTCGCGCGAGTGGTTCCCGGCCTTGACCCGGAACAACGTGCGCCTCGTCACCGAACCGATCGTCGAGATCACCGACGACGGCCTCCGTACCGCCGACGGCGAAGAGCACGCGGTCGACACGATCATCTACGGCACCGGGCTTCCGCGCCAACGAATACCTCACCACCGTCGACATTCCGCGGGCGCGACGGTCGCCGCCTGCGCGACGACTGGCGCGACGGCGCCGAGGCGTACCTCGGCCTGAGCGTTCGCCGGCTATCCGAACCTCTTCCTGCTCTACGGCCCGAACACGAACGGCGTGAACTCGATCATCTTCATGCACGAAGCGCAGGTGAACTACGTCATGAGCGCGCTGCGGGCGATGACGCGCCGGCGCCTCGGGTCGCTCGAAGTCCGCGCCGAGGTGATGCGTCGCTACAACCGGCGCATCCAGGCCGCGATGACCGGCACCGTCTGGACCGCGGGGTGCCACAACTACTTCCGGACCGGGAGCGGGCAAGGTCGTCACGCAGCTGCCGTACAGCGGTGGTCGGTACTGGCTGCGCACCCGCTTCCTCCGGCCGTGGCAGTACCGCAACCAGCGCGCGACCGCAGCGCGCTGACGCGGCATCGAGTACGGTCCCGCGCGCATGTCCGAGCGGGTCGATGCGGACGTGTGTGTCGTCGGCGCCGGGTACGCGGGGCTCACGGCCGCGCGGCAGCTGCAACAGCACGGGAAGCACGTCGTCGTGCTCGAAGCGCGCGACCGCGTCGGCGGCCGGATCTGGACGCAGCACCTCGCCGACGGATCGCCGGTCGACCGCGGCGGCGCCTGGCTCGGGCCGAAGCACGACGCGATCTTCGGCCTCGCGCGACGAGGTCGGCGTCGACACGTACAAGACGTGGGTGAAGGGCGCGCACCTCCTGATCGACGACGGGCGCACGCGCCGGTACACCGGCCTCATCCCGAAGATCAGCCCGCTCGCAGTCGGCACGATCGCGCTCGCGCAGTACAGCATCGACCGGATGTCGAAGCAGGTACCGCTCGAAGCGCCGTGGGACGCGAAGCGCGCGGTCGAGTGGGACACGCGTTCGGTCGGCTGGTGGTCGCAGCGCTCAGGGATCCGCACCGAGATCGCGCGCGATCTCTTCGAGATGGCGTTGCGCGGTCTGTTCACCGGAGACCTGAACGACGTGTCGTTCCTGCACCTCCTGTTCCTCGTGCGCGGGCACGGGAGCATCAACACGTTGTTCTCGATCGAGAACGGGGCACAGGAGAACATGATCGAAGGGGGCGCGGGGTCGATCGCGCGGCGGGTCGCGGACGACGCTTCGGTGAACCGGTACGGCTCGACGCGCCGGTGCGGACGATCACGCAGCACGACGATCATGTCGTCATCGACGCGGATGCAGTGACGGTCACTGCCCGCCATGCCGTCGTCACCGTGCCGCCCGCGCTCGCCCTGGGCATCACGTTCGACCCGGTCGCTGCCGGACGACCGGCTCGCGTTGTACCGCAACGCGGTCGCCGGACCGGAGACCAAGACGCTGCTCGTCTACGACGAGCCGTTCTGGCGCGCCGACGGGTTCAGCGGGCAGACCGCGGAACCGCGATCGGCCGCCGAGGTGACGCTCGATGCGTCACCCGCGAGCGGGAAGCCCGGCGTGATCGCGTCGTTCACGTTCGGCCCGGTCGCCGAGCGACTCGACGCGCTCGATCCCGCCGAGCGCAGAGGGGCGGTGCTCGGCGCGCTTGCGGCTCGGCTCGGACCGCGCGCGGCCGCTCCCATCGACTTCATCGAGACCGCTGTGGTGGAACGAGGCGTGGACGCGCGGTTGCTCGATGGCTCATTTCCCGCCCGGCATCCTCACTCGCTACGGACCGTTGCTGCGCGAACCGTTCGGTCGCGTGCACTGGGCCGGCACCGAGACGTCGACGACGTCACACGGCGCGATCGACGGCGCGGTCCGCTCGGGGCGGCGCGCCGCCGCGGAGGTCCTCGACCGCACCTGAACGCAAGCGCGATCGAGGACCTCCGGCAAGCCTCGGCTCAGGTGTACATGAGCGAGCCCGGCGTGGTGAGCAACTCGCCGGTCTCGAGCCACGTCTTCAGACCTGAGAGGATCATCGGCCAGCCGCCGTAGAGCTCGTCGTTCGCGCCCTCGCGCAGCTCGTCGTGCGTGACCGTCAGCCGGCACGAGTCACCGACGGGTTCGATCTCCCACGTGATGCGCGTCGCGCCCTCGTTCTTCACCTCGTCGCTCCAGAGCATGGTGCAACGCTGCACGAGCTTGCGCGGCGGATCGACCTCGAGGTTCTCGCCCTCACCGAGCACCAACCCGGCCTGAGACACACCCATCTCGAAGTGGGAGCCGGGGGTCCAGTCCGAGGTGATGCCCGCGCCGAAGTTGTACTTCGACCTGATCTCGGAATCGGTGATCGCTTCCCAGAGCCGCTCGGGCGTCGTCTTGATGTAGATCTCGAACACCTTCTCCATCGGATTCTCCAGTCTCTGTTTGATGTCGCTGAGCGCGGCGGCCCAGGGCTCGGCGTACTTGCTCACCCACCGGTCGTGGACGAGCCGGATCGGAACCGGGTTCAGGAAGTGCAACTTCTCGCGGCCCCTTCGCTTCGTGACCACGAGCCCCGCGTCCTCGAGTTGCTTGAGGTGCTTCATCACGCCGAACCGCGTCATGTCGAAGCGCGCGCCGAGCGCGTGCAACGTCTGGCCGTCCTGCCGGAAGAGCTCGTCGAGCAGGGCCCGGCGGGTCGGGTCGGCCAGGGCGCGGAACACGTCATCCACGCCCGCAGGATAGGTGACTATTTAGTCACCTGTCAAGCCTGGAGCCCGTCGTAGCATGAGGCTCGTGCCGGGCGGGACCTTCCTCGAGCTGCTTGCAGCCGAAGACGTCGAGGTGCTCGTGCAGGCCGGCCGGCGCCAGCGGCATCCGGCGCGATCACGCGCGTGTTCGAAGAGGGCGATCCGGGCTACGAGGTCCTCATCGTCGAACAGGGCTCGGTGAAGCTCGTGCGGGTCTCCACCGACGGCCGCGAGCTCGTGGTCGCGGTTCGCAGCGAAGGCGCGATCCTCGGTGAGCTGTCGGCCATCGACGGCGGCGTGCGCAGCACGTCTGCGTCGACGCTCACGCCCGTGCAGCTCATCGCGGTCTCGTTCGAGCGATTCCGCGAACTGCTGGACACCCGTGCCGGCATCGCGCGCGCGCTCCTCGACGTCCTCGCGGAACGCTTGCGCGAGAGCACTGATCGCGCACTCGAGCTCGGGACCGCCGACGCGCTCACGCGTGTGTGCCGGCGCCTCGCCGAGTTCGCCGATCTCGATTCGGACACGCCGGCCAACGGCGTGGTGCTGACGGTGCCGCTCTCACAACAGGAGATCGCGTCGCTCTCGGGCCTGTCACGCGAGGCCGTCGTGAAAGCGCTGCGCACACTGCGCGAGCTCGGCTGGATCGACGTGGCCGGCCGCAGCGTCACCTTGCTCGATGTCGGCGCGCTACGGAGCGCGCGGCCGGCTGACGCGTCTCGTTGCCACCGGTACTCGCCTGCTCGCGCACCCGTTCGGTCGCCCGCAATCACCCAGGAGCGCGGCGGTGGCACAAGCGCGGCGACCCCTGACAGTTCTTGGGCGTTGCGCGATCGCAAGGGCGCCCCTACCGTCCGAAGATCCCGAACAAAAGGCAGCGTGATCATGGCAGCAAAGCATGTCCAGACGGTCCAGGCCGAGCACAAGGCGTTCAACGATCGTGACTGGACCACGATCCGAAGCTTGATCGCTGACAACTGTGTCTTCGTCGACGGGACCGGCGTCGCCCACAAAGGGCCCGACGCCTTCGCGAACAACTACGCGAAGTCGTGGGCGGACGCCTTTTCGGATGCCAGGGTCACCGAGAGCAAGTACTACGACGCAGGGGACACCGTTGTGGCGGAGTTTGTGGGCACGGGCACGAACGACGGTCCCCTTGGTCCGATGCCCGCAACGAACCGTCCGCTGAGTCTTCCGTTCTGCGAGATCTATCACTTCGGACCCGACGGCAAAGTGATCGGCGGCGGCTCGTATTTCGACGCCTATTCGATGCTTGTCCAGCTCGGGCACGCGCAGCCTCTCGCGGAGGCGTAACGCGTGCCTGCTGCGCCCAGCTGAAGGTCGGAATGACGCGGACAAGGAGGCTTCATGTCCAAGTACATGCTTGAAGTGAGCTACACACTCGACGGGGTCAAGGGTCTCAGTGAAGAGGGCGGCTCGGCGCGAGTCGCCGCGGCCACGACGTTGGTCGAGAGTTTGGGCGGGAAGGTCGAGTCCTTCTACTTCGCGTTTGGTGCCACGGACGCCTACGTCATCGTCGACATGCCCGATGATGTCGCCGTCGCGTCCGCGGCGCTCACCGTGAACGCCGCGGGCGGAGTCACGTCGCGGACGGTGAAACTCCTCACGGCGGCTGACCTGGACGCCGCCACCAAGAAGAAGGGGTCATACCGACCGCCGGGGAGTTAGCACCCACAGCAACTCGCGAGCGCAGATCTGCTTCGGTCTCAGCCGATCTGTCGCGTTCTCATGACGTAACTCGCCCATATGTGGCGGGTTGCGTCACGTGACCGAACGTGTGACGCGGCACTACCGTCCGAGACGTGAGTCGGCTCGACCGATACGAATTCGAGCGCCTCGCGGCCGTCGACGCCTCCGTCGTCGCGGACCTCAACCGCTTGGTCCCTCAGCTGAAGCCCGCTTGGGACCGGTTGACGGAGCCCGGTGTTGCTTCTCTTGTCGCATCGGAGTCCCAGGTCTACGTCGCTCGGTATGACCACCGGATTGTCGGCCTCGTGGTGATGGTCCCGCATCGACATTTGCCCGGCCTGAGGTACCACGTGGAGGACGTTGTGATCGCGCCAGACCACCGCGGTGTTGGCGTCGGAAGACAGCTGCTGACGTTCGCGATGAGCGATGTGCCGGGCCCCGTCTTGTCCTTCGATCTCCGATCACATGCGAGTCGAACGCGCGCGCACCGGCTGTACTCGTCGCTCGGCTTTCGGCCGAGCGACACGACGGTGTTCCGCCTCGACGTTTGACGCGAGCATCGCCCTGTCCGCGAACGCCGTCTGGGACTCGACCTCGGCGTTCGGCGCGCTGCGAGAGCGGGCGGCCGGCTGAGTCGCCGGGCCGCGCCCGCCCTCGAGTCAATTGGTGACGAGGCAGTCGGTCAACGTGCGCCGGAGACACGCAACGTCGGCTGCGACGCGAACGGCTGCGACGCGTGCGAGCCGTACTGCGTCACCAAGGAGTCCTGCGCCGGACTTGCGTGCGACGTCGCCTCGGTCGGCGCCTTGGCGCCGCCGTCGTTGTCGTTGGCGATCACGGCGGTGGTGCCGATCGCGCCGCCCACCAGCAGCGCCGCGGCGATGCCGAGCGCCACCGCACGGTGGTGCACCTTGGCCGGGTACTGGACAAGGGAGTCGATGGTCGTGGTCATGGTTCGTCCTTTCGGGGTCGGCTCGAACTCCCTGCAGCATCGGCGCCGCGCGGTGGGTCCGGCTGCGGCGGCGCGCGCAACCGCGCTGAGCAACGCGACCCAACGTTCCTCGTGACACGTCAGACCGACGCGCGTGCCTCGACCTGCTCCAGCTGTATCACCGTCGGACCCGTGTCACGGCCCGCTTGGCTCGCGCCGAGATCGAGCCGGATGCCGGCGTGCGTGACGGTCCACGGCAAGGTCTTCCCGTCGGCATCGGTGACCGCGGTCGTCGGGGTCGCGACGATCTCCGGCAGCGTCACCGCACCGGTCGCGTCATGCACGAACGCGAACACGTCGTCGTCGCGCGCGGTGTAGCGCACTTCCGAGCCTTCGGGAGTCGTCGTGCCGGGCGTGACCCAGGGTCGGGTTGCGCGCACCGCGCCGGCCCGTGGTGCGAGCCACGATCCGAGCGCGTCCAGACGCGCGCGCTGCTCGTCCGGGATCTGCGCGTCGACGCCGCGGGGCCCGACGTTGAGGAGCAGGTTGCCGCCCTTGGCGACGATGTCGGCGAAGGACCACAGGAGCTCATCGACCGCGATGAAGTGCTCCGGTCGTGACTGCGCGTTGTACCCGAAGCTCTGGTCCATGCCTCGCACGCACTCCCAAGGCGCGCGTTGCACGTCCGGGAACACCGCGTACTCGGGCGTGCGCACGTCGAAGTAGGGCGGCTTCGGCGGTACGATGCCGGCATCGCGCTGCGCCTGGCGCTGGGCGCCCTTGTCGATCACGCGCTTGACCGGCCCGAGTCGGGCGGCTGCGAGCAGCGGGCTCCAGGGCATCCACCGGTCGTTGACGACACCGTCGGGCACCGCGTCGTAGTAGTGCGCGAACAAGGGCCAGAGATGCTTGCCGTCGGAAGGCCACGCGATGTCGTTCCAGAGCACGCTCGGCCGGTAGCGCGCGATCAGCTCCCGCACGTGCGCGTCGGCGTATTCGGGGTAGTTGCCGCGCGGGATCGCAGCGAGCATGTCGGAGAGCGATCCGATCGGATGACCTTCGAACGTCCAGTCGAGTCCGCCCGAGTAGTAGAGGCCGAACCGCATCCCCGCGCCGCGCACCGCCTCGGCCAGTTCGCCGACGACGTCGCGCCGGCAGTGCCAGCCCGGCCGATGGGGATTGACGATGTCGGTCGGCCACAGGCAGTAACCGTCGTGGTGCTTGGCGACGAGCACGACGTAGCGCGCCCCCGTCGCCGCGAACTGCGCGGCCCACGCGCCGGGATCCCACTGCTCGAGCCCGGCTTCCCACTCCGCCGCGAACGAGGTGTACGGCTGCGAGCCGTACTCCTCGCGGTGATGTTGCGCGACCGGGCTCGCGGGGAAGCGCAGCGAGTTCTCGTACCACTCGGTGTAGGGCGACCACGCGAGCGCGTCCCTTCGGCCCGACTGGAGGAGCGCGCCGATCTCCATGTCGACGGGCGCGAAGGCGGGAACCGAGGCCGGCGTCCAGTGGACGAAGATCCCGAGCTTGGCGTCCTGCCACCACGCAGGGATCCGATGCCGGCGCAGCTCGCGCAGCACCGGGTTGCGGACCGGCACTCGTCAGTCGCCTTCGGTCGTGCGGTAGTCGCCGAACGGCGCGTCGCGTTCCTGCAACGCGTTCGTGAGACCTTTCTCGCGCGCGGCGCCGACGAACTCGTGCATGGCCTTGGTGTGCGTGCCGAGCGCGCAGAGCTCGGTGCCTGCCCGGATCCCGGCGCGCAGGCCCATCGCGTCCATCTGGCGATGGACGACGCGCTTGTTCAGCTGCAACAGCTCACCCGGGACCATTGCGATGCGTTCCGCGACCTGGAGCACGTTCTCGTCGAGCTCGTCCGCGGGCCATGCCGCGTTGGCCCAACCGAGCTGCACCGCTTCGACGCCCGAGATCGAGTCGCCGGTGAGCATCATCTCCATCGCCTTGCGCATCCCGAGGAACCACGGGTGGAAGTGCATGTCGGGGACACCGAACCGCACGGCCGGGTACCCCATCTGCGCGTCCTCGGCCATGTAGACGAGGTCGCAACCGGTCGCGAGCTCGCTCGCGCCCGCGAGGCAGTACCCGTGCACCTGCGCGATCACCGGCTTGGCCAGATCCCAGATGCTCATCCAGCCTTCGGTGACGTGACGCGGCCACGCGCCTTCGCCACCCGGCGTGTAGTACGGCATCTCCTGTCCGACGTTCCCGCCGCCGAGGTCGTACCCGGCGGAGAATGAAGGACCCGCGCCGCGGATGATCGTGACCGACACACCGGAGTCCTGGTCGTGCGCCCGCAACGTGTCGAGGATCGCACCCCGCAACGGGTGGATGAGGCTGTTGCGCTTCTCGGGGCGGTTCATCGTGATGCGGCGCACGCGCGGCCGAGGCTCGTCGACGATGATCACGTCGGAGTTGGGGGTCGGGGCTGGGCTCATCGGTGCAGGCTCCTCGCGTCGTCGGACGCGCCGGACGCTAGCGGGGCGACGACGTTTGACTCCGGGGTCGCACGCGTGTTGGCCTCCAGCGATGACGAGAGCTCGAGTCCTCTGGATGGCCGCGGTGCTCCTGAGCACCGTGTTGGTTCCGGTCACCGCCGCGTCGGCCGACGCCACGCGTGCCCACCCCGACGTCAACCTCCAGATCGGCGCCGCATCACGCTCGGTGCTCCCGCTCGTCAACGGGCGGCAGGACTACCTCCGGCAACCGCTCCCCGGCCGCACCGACGCCGTCGACCCCGGCGTGCTCGTGCCGAAGTGGGACGACGGGCGCATCGCGGTCGGCAACGGGGACTCGGTGTCGTACTGGGTGCACGACGACCTGCGCGTCACTGCGATGGCGATCGAGGACCTGCGCACGCACAAGATCACCGTGCTGGTGAGCAGCGATCTCTACATGATCTTCCGCAACGACGCCGACGGCATCCGCAAGAAGGTGATGCCGCTCGTCTCGCGCGGTGAGGCGCGCCGGCTCACCGTCATCGTGACCGCGACCCACAACCACGAAGGCCCCGACACCGCGTTCGACGTCAACCACGCCTGGTACGACCACATGACCGACCAGGCCGCAGCCGCGGTCGCCGACGCGGTCGACCACCGCACCCGCGCCAGCTTGTACGTCGCTTCGGGCCAGCACTGGTTCGGTGCGAACGAGACGACCGATCCCGGCGTCTACGACCCGACGCTCCAGGTGCTGCAGGCGCGCGATCTCCACAACCGTGTGATCGCCACCGCGGTGCAGTGGAACGACCACCCCGAAACCACGTTGGGCTACGCGCCGCCCACGAGCGCGATCGCGGCCGACTGCGCGACGCTCGGCCTGACCGGCGACGCGTGCACGGCCGACGGCCGGTACTTCACGGCCGATTACCCCGGCATCCTGCGCCAGAACATCCAGGGCTTCTACGGCGGCGAGGTCCTGTACTTCAACGGCGCGGTCGGCGTGCTGACCACACCGCTGCACGCGCAGGTGTGGGACGTGTCGCCCCGCTACCCGCTCGGCAACCAGTTCACACCACCTGCGGGCGCGCCCGTTCCCGGCGGCGGCACCGACTACACCGCGCCGAACTTCCGGCGCGCGGTCGTGATCGGCAACCAGCTCTCCCTGGCCGTGCTCGGCCTGCTCGCGAAGGCGACGCCACTCACCGACACGCGGATGACGTACGCGATCCAACCGTTCACGACGCGGTTGACGAACTTCGGGTTCCGCGTGCTGCTCGTCGTCGATCCGGCGACCGGCCGGCCCAGCCTCGGGAACGATCCCGGCGTCCTGCAGATCTGTCCGGATGCGCCCAAGACCTACGCGACGTGCCACTCGGACAGCTTCGCGGTCGCGCACGACGACACCGTCGACGTCGACTACCGGGTCGGCGATCACCTGCAGAGCGCGGTCGAGTACCTCCGCATCGGACCGGTCGGGATGATGTTCCTCCCCGGTGAGATGGCGAGTGAGCTGGTGAACGGCCTCCCCGCGAAGTTCCGCAGCGAGCCGCAGCACTGGTACCGCGACGACCCGACGTTGAGTGCGTACGGCGCCGCGCTGACCACGCCTGGCTTCGTCCGCCAACGCATGCACGACACGTACGAGTGGACGATCGGCCTCGGTGGTGACGAGCTCGGTTACGTGATGCCGATCGTCAGCTTCCGCGTGAAGTGCGTCGCCGACGAGTTCCTGCCGGGCGCGTGCGCGCAACTGTACGCGTCGCACGCGATCGAGTACCCGGACGCCGTCGCGGGCGCGACGTGCAAGAAGGTCGCGGAAGACCCCACCGCGCTCGACGGCAAGGATGCACTCACCGCATTCGCGGTGTCCGCGAGCTGCAGGTACGGGCAGGCCTTGGGCCAGGCGAACGGCCACTACGAGGAGACGAACTCGGCCGGCTGGGATCTCGCCACCGACATCCTCGGCGCGGTCGCGGCGCTCACGCACGACAACGACCCGACCCAGGTGAACCCGAGCTTCCCGGGCTGGTGGCCGGGATACCTCCCGCCGGGCAACCTGCCGTAACCATCCGCGCGAAGATCCGCCGCGTGGCTCGGATCGACGTACCCCAAGGCCCTGGTGGCGATGCGGCGATGATCTGGACCCTGCGGCCCGAGATGGCCGGCATGGTCGACCGCATGATCACGACCGCGTACCAGCGCAGCAAGCTGCCCGCGTCCGAACGCGAGGTCGCACGCTTCCGCATCGCGCAGTGCAACGACTGCGACGCGTGCGCCGACTTCCGCGCGCCGGCGCGCGGCGACGCGGGGGTCGCGGAGGAGCTGTACGCGCACGTGCAGGAGTACCGCACGTATCCCGGCTACACCGACCGGCAGCGGCTCGCCATCGAGTATGCCGAGCGCTTTGCCATCGCGCATGACCAGATGGATGACGACCTGTTCGCGCGCATGCGTGCCGTGTTCGCCGACGACGAGATCCTCGACCTCACCCTCTGCGCGGCCGTGTTCGTCGGACTGGGACGCACGCTCGCGGTGCTCGGTGTCGACGAGGCCTGCCCCATCGACATCTGAGCCGGCGTGCGGCAGAGCCTGACGCGCATCCTGACGACGCACGCGGGCAGCCTCCCGAGGCCGCCCGCGCTCGCCGAGCTGCACGGCCGGCGCAGCCGGGGTGAACCGGTGGACGCCGCCGAATTCGACGCGGCGGTCGTCGCCGCCACCGCGGCAGTCATCGCGGCCCAGGCCGACGCCGGCATCGACGTCGGCAACGACGGTGAGCAGGCGCGGGAGAGCTTCTTCACCTATGTGCAGCACCGCATGACCGGGTTCGGCGACACCAGCCACCGCCCGCTCATGCGCGACCTCCTCGACCACCCCGACTACATGGAGCTCGCGCTGCCCCGGTTCGCCCGGATGAAGGTGAATCTCATGACCGCGCCGGCTGCGATCGGCGCGGTGACGTACCCCGACACCGCCGAGGTCGAAGCCGAGTGCGCGCTGGTGCGTGACACGCCGTTCGTCGAGACGTTCATGACCGCGGCGTCGCCAGGCATCGTCGCGTCCGCGATGGACAACCGCCACTACGCGACGGTCCCGGAGTACGTGCGCGCGATCGCCGACGCGTTGCAGACCGAGTACCACGTGATCACCGACCGCGGGCTGCTCCTGCAGATCGACGCGCCCGACCTCGCGATGGAACGGCACACGCGCTTCGCCGACCGGCCGCTCGACGAATTCCTCGAGTGGGTCGCGCTCGTCGTCGAGAGCATCAACCACGCGCTCACCGGCATCGATCCGGCCCAAGTGCGCCTGCACGTGTGCTGGGGCAACTACGAGGGTCCGCACACGCTCGATGTACCGCTCGACGCGATCCTCGGGATCCTCTACGGCGCGCACGTCGGCGCGCTCGTGATCTCGATGGCGAACGCCCGCCATGCGCACGAGCACGCGTGCTTCGTCCGCGAGCCGCTCCCCGACCGGATGGCACTGATCGCGGGCGTCATCGACACGACGAGCAACTACGTGGAACACCCCGAGGTCGTCGCCGATCGGGTCGAGCGCATCGCCACGGCCGTCGGTGACCCGCGCCGGATCATCGCCGGCACCGATTGCGGGTTCGACACGTCCGCCGGCATCGGCGACGTCGCGCCGTCGCTCGTGTGGGAGAAGCTCCGGGCGCTGCGCGCGGGTGCCGACCTCGCGACGACGCGCCTCTTCTAACGCGGATAGTTCGGCGCGACCCGATGCGCGGCGAACTCGTCGCCAATCGGAATGCCGAAGCTCGTGTGGAGCGGCAGGACGCCACCCCAGTACGCCGTCTCGAGGTCGGCGGGGTCCTCGATCGGTGGTCCGGTGCGGACCTTCGCGGAGGCTTCGGTGATCGGCACGCTGATCACGCGCGTTTGGCGGATCTCGGACGGGTTCGGGCCGCGGCAGTCGTCCGATCGACCCGGCACGGTGTGGTCGACGATCGCGCGCAGCGCAACATCGAGCTCGTGCTCGTCGCGCACCGACTGTGCCTCCCCGACGACCACGACCGATCGGTAGTTCATCGAGTGGTGGAAGGCGGAACGCGAGAGCACGAGCCCGTCGACGATCGTCACGGTCACGCACACGTCCAGGCCGGTGGCGAGGCCTTTCAGCATCGCGTTCCCGACCGCACCGTGGAGATAGAGGTGATCGTCGACGCGCCCGTACGCCATCGGGAGCACGAGCACCCCGCCGGGCGCGGTGAACCCGACGTGCGCGATGAGTCCCTCGTCGAGGATCGTCGTCACCGAGTCGCGGTCGTAGCGGGCCCGGTCGGCCTTGCGGCGAACGGTGGTGCGGGCACTGGGCGCAGGCGTGGGGGCCGTCGTCTCGGACATCGGGCGAGTGTGCCAATCCCGGACGCGTCCTGCCGCGAATTTCCGCCCTGTCCCTGATTTCCGGCGGCATAACCGGCCATTGGATGGCCAGGTTGGCGGTGCACAATGACACGCACGACCCGACCGCGACCCGGAGGTCTGGACCATGCCCGGAAGCGTGCGACCCGTCACCGACGAACGAGACGGCCTGCTCATGTTCCTCGCGCAGCAGCGCGACGTGCTGCGCATCAGCGTGTACGGCCTCACCGACGACCAGGCCCGGGCGGTGCCGAGCGGCAGCGCGTTGAGCGTCGGCGGCCTCATCAAGCACGTGGCGCAGACCGAGCGCGGCTGGATGGACACGGTGTTGCAACGCGATCGCGGTGCGTCCAACGAAGAGATGGAAGCGGCGTACGAGGACGACTTCCGGCTCGGTCCCGACGAGACGCTCGCGAGCGTGCTCGCGACGTACGCCGAAGTCGCGGCCGAGACCGAGGCGATCATCGCCGCCATCTCCGATCTCGGGCGGCCGGTGCCCGTGCCGCGCGACGCGCCCTGGTACCCGGACGACATCGACGCATGGTCGGTGCGTTGGGTGCTGTTGCACCTCATCGAGGAGACCGCACGGCACGCGGGCCACGCCGACATCGTGCGCGAACACATCGACGGCGCCACCGCGTTCCCGTTGATGGCCGCGGCCGAGGGCTGGCCGGAGACGCCGTGGATGCAAGCGTGGAAGCCGGCAGCCGGTTCCGCTTTGTAGCATCCTCGGCCGCATGGCCTGGCGTACGTACGACCCGATCGCCGACCGGCCGGCGGCCCGGCGCATCATGCGCGAACTGCTGCGCGGTGATCCCGTGCCGTCCACGATCCATCCCGGCGAGTGGGACTGGTGGTGCTTCCACGCCGACCCGCGGTACACGACCGAGTTCCTGATCGACGACGACGCGAACGCCATCGCCGCGGTGCCGGTCGACCAGCGACTGGTCGCGACGTTCGGCTGCACCGCCGATGCGGCCGTCGTGCTCGGCACCGAACGGCTCACGCCCGGTCCGTTCGCGATCGACAGCATCTCGACCGTGGACACGGCGAGCGCGAGCGCGCTGCGGCGCCTCGGTTTCGAGCCACGCGGTGATCCGGCGCCGCTCTTCCTGCGCGCCACCGTGGGCGCGATCCCATCGTCACCACTCCCGGACGGGTTCACGATCCGTCCCCTACGCGGCGAAGCCGAACACGCGTCACGTGCCGCGGCCGCCCGGCGCGCGTTCCGCAGCACGATGGAACCCGACCTGCACACGGCGCGGTACCTCGGGTTCATGCGTTCCGTCGCGTACGTGCCCGAACACGATCTCGTCGCAGTCGCGCCCGACGGCCGCATCGCCGCGTTCACCGTGTTCTGGCCCGACACCGAGCTCTCGCTCGCGCAATTCGAACCCGTCGGCACCGACCCCGACTTCCACCGCATGGGGCTGGGACGTGCGCTGATCTGCGAAGCGCTCCGGCGGCTCGAGGCGGCCGGCATCGACCAAGCTCGCGTGATGACGAACGGCGACAACCATGCCGCGATCGCGCTCTACGAGTCGTGCGGTTTCTCGCGCGTCGACACGCTCGTCAACTGGTACGGCCCGACCGGTCGGTGATCTGCGCTACTTGCCGGTGAGCGCGGCGACGATCGGCGCGAAGTCGCGCGCTCGGTCTCCCGGGATCACGTGGTACGAGTAACCCCAGCGACCGCGGCGTTCCTGCAACCGCTCCTCGATCTCGGCCGGCGATCCGATCAGCACGAGCGGCGACGACAACAGCGATTTCACGTCGGTCTCGAACAAGGCCGCAACGCCTTCGGCCAGGGTCGCGGCATCGTCCGTGACCTCCGCGAACGCGAGCCACGCGTTGATCTCGAGGTCTTCGAAGCGAGCACCCGCGCCCTCGCGCAGCCAACCGAGCTTCTCGTCGATGCGCTCGGGCAGACCGTCGTGGCCGGCGGCCACGTCGATCTCACCGGAGTGCACCGACGCGTTGAGCCCGACGATGTCGGCGGTCGCGCCCGCGAACCGCAGCACCCGCCGCGCGCCGCCACCGATGAGGATCGGCGGACCCGCCGACCGGTGCGGCCGCGGCGAGAGGTCGAGCTCGGTGATCTGATAGTGCTCACCCGCGAACGTGACCGTGGCGCCCGCGAACAGCTGCTGCAGGATCTTCGTGTGCTCGATCATCCGGTCGACGCGCACCTTGGCGGAATCCATCGGGATCCCCGAGCGGTCGTAGTCGAGCCGCTTCCATCCCGCGCCGAGCCCGACCTCGAGTCGACCCTCCGAGATCAGATCGATGCTCGCGAGCTCGCGCGCGAGCACGGCCGGATGCCGGAAGTCGCAGTCGAACACGAGCGCGCCGACGTTCAACGTCGTCGTCACCGCCGCTGCGCTCGCCATCGCCGCGATCGGCCCGAGCCCTTCGTCGAAGTGGTCGGGGACGAACATGGTCGAGTAGCCCGCGGCCTCGACCTCACGCACTGAGTCGGCCCAGCTCCGGCCGGGCAATGGTTCGTGGAGCTCGACACCGAACCGAAACCGGTGGGATGCGGTCATCACGCTCCTTTCGCGACCGCGAGGAGCCACACGCCGCCGGTCGTCGTGGCGGTGAGAGAGACGCCGCCGGGCGCAGATCGCGTGCAGACGTTTTCGAGACCGAGCGTCGTGATCGTCGGCGGGTCGTGCAGCCGGGTCGGGTACCAAGCGAGGACTTCCGTGTGCGCGGGAGCGTCGCGCCCGGCCGCGGTGAATCCGCCGCCGGCCGGGTCGTACGCCGTGGTCGTCAACCGGCCCGGAGCCGCACGCACGAAGGGCCGGCTCAGCTGGTCGACAAGGGCTTGGCGGGGCCCGGTAACGGTGTTCGTACGGCAGTCGACCTCCCACTCGCCCCACACCGACGGGACGCGCCCGGCCCGTGCGTCACCTGCCTTGTGCGGGTCGCCGCACGATTCGCGCCACGTCCACAGCGCGGCCGAGAAGTGGAACTCGTCCTGGAGTTGCTGGTGGGTACGGAAGTAGACGTCGTTCGGGTCCTCAGCTCGCTCCGGTCCGCTCCCCCATTCACCGACGAACACCGGCGCGCCGCCGAAGGTCGCGGCGTCACGGCGCGCGCGCTCGAAGTCGGATCGCTCGACCGGGCCTGCGGTGAGCCCGCCGCGATAGATGTGCGGCGCGAACACGACGCCGTCGTCGTGCGGGAAGGCGGGCGGCACTGCGAGATCGGTGTCGGACCAGAGGATGCCGGGCTCGAAGAACACCAGGTGCGCGAAGCCGTGGGCGCGGGTTTCACCCGCCCGTATCGCGGTGACCGATGCCGCAGAGAGGTCAGAAAGCCCCTGCAACTCGGCCGCACTGAAGGCGTTGGGCTCGTTCATGATCTCGTAGCCCGCGACCGCGTCTTCGCGCGCGAACTGCTGCGCGACATGACCCAGCATCTGCGCGTAACGCGTGCGAACGCCGACGCCACCCGGCCCGGGTGCATCGACCCAGAACGCGGCGAACGCCGCGCGCACTGCGGGGCTCAGCTCCCGAATGCCGGCGGGCACACAACGAGACGCGCCGGCGTCGAGCGTGGCCCACGCCGGTGCGCCGTCCCAGCCGAACGCAGGATCCTGCCCAGCCGGGCAGACCGTCCCCGGCGGCGCGGCGAGCGTCGGACCCCACGCGTCCTGGTGCAAATCGATGATCGAATGGACGCCCTGGTCCGCGAGGAGATGCACCGCACCGCGGACCTGTGCGAGGTACTGATCGTCGTATTGGCCGGGTGCGGGCTCGATGCGCGACCAGGAAACGAGCAGCCGCACCGCGTTCCATCCGGTGGCGGCGATGGCACGCGTGTCGGCCGCGGTGAACGGGAACGTCGTCGCGAACGCGCCGTACTGCCAGTACTCGACGAACGCATTGACGTTCACGCCGCGCAGCAGGACCTCACGCCCGCTCGCGTCGACGATGCGGCCGCCGTGCACCGCGTCGGGCACCGCGTGCAGGCGTTCTGTCCGCGGCGACCACGTTCGGTTCGTGGGCGGCGACGGGAACGGGATCGTCGTGCACGCGGTGAGCGCGAGGGTGAGGAGCATGACCACGAGCGCGGACGCTCGTGCGGGAAGTTGCCGGCGAGACACAGCGAATGCCTAACACGCGAGAATGCCGCCATGACGAGCGCCGGCGCGGCACTGATCCCGATACCTCGAGGCGACGGCGTGGCAGTCGTCGCGCCCCCAGGAGCCGGCCCCGGGTTCTGGGCGGGCGGACCGAGCGCCGTGGCCACCGCCGACGGCATCTACCTCGCGTACCGGCTGCGGCGCCCGGTCGACGCCGGGCGGGGATATGCGATCGTCGTGGCCCGCTCCGACGACGGCCTCGCGTTCTCCCCGCTCGTGACGCTCACCAAAGAGTCGTTCGCGACCGCGTCATTCGAGCGACCCGCGCTCGTCGCCCGGCCCGACGGCGGATGGCGCCTGTACGTGAGCTGCTCGACCCCGAACAGCAAGCACTGGTGGGTGGATGCGATCGACGCCGACGCTCCCGCCGAGTTCACCGCCGAAGGCCGCGTCACCGTGTGGCCGGGCGACGAGCACACCGCGGTGAAGGACCCGGTCGTCGCGGTCCAGAACGGACACTGGGAAGCGTGGGTCTGCTGCCATCCGCTCGACGATCCGCACGAGACCGACCGGATGACTACGCGGCGCGCGACGAGCACTGACGGCCTCGCGTGGGACTGGGGGCCGGTCGTGCTCCGACCGCGCGCGAGACACCTGGGACGCGCGCGGCACGCGCATCGCCGCGGTGCTCACGGATCGGGCTGACCGAGTGGCGTACTACGACGGCCGTGCGAGCGCGGCCGAGAACTGGAACGAACGCACCGGCATCGCGATCGCCGGCGCCGGTCACGAGTTCGTGCCGGTCGGTTATGCACCCGCGGCGGTCTCACCCGCGGGCGACGGCGCGCTGCGGTACGTGAGCGTCATCGCGGTGCCGGGCGGTTACCGGCTCTACTACGAGGCGAGCCGCGCCGATGGTGCGCATGAGCTGAGGACCGAGCTCGTACACATCACCGGCTGACGACTGCTCAGACCACCTCGCGCAACCCGCCGCGGTCGACGTCGTAGACGAAACCGCGCACCCTGTGCTTGTGCCGGACGAACGGGCTCGCGTGCAGCCGGGCAAGCGATTCGCGCACGCCGCTGTCGAGATCTGCGATCGCGTCGATCGCGAACGGGAGGTTGACACCGGTCTCGGCTTCGATCTGTGCTTCGAGCTCGGCGTCACGAATCTTGAGCATCCCGCAGTCGGTGTGCTGGATGACGACGATCTCCTCCGTGCCGAGCAGCCGCTGCGAGATCGTCAGCGAGCGGATCGCGTCGTCGGTGACGACGCCGCCCGCGTTTCGGATCACGTGCGCGTCACCGGGTTCGAGCCCGAGCACGCGCGGGATCGAGTCGCGCGTCCATGCACGTCACGATGGCCACTTTCGTGACCGGCGGCGCCGGGTGGCCGCCGTCAGCGAACGTCGCCGCGTACTTCTCGTTGTTCCTCAGCAGGTCATCGGTGCCGGACACGGGCAATAGCGTCGTGGACATCACGGCCCGTTGCCCAATCGGCGCGGCCGAAATTCGCCGCGGCCCTCGTCACCGAGCCAGCCATCGAACGATCGGCCGGTGAGGGACTCCAGCAGGCGGATGTCATCGGCGAAGGAGTCCACCAGGCGCCGGCGGTCCGTCACCGCGAGCTCGGGCCGGGCGGTCCCGTTGTGCTGCAACGCCCAGACGAGCGGCCGGCTCGCCTGCCGCCACACCTGCGGCGGCGCGTGCGCGGCCACGATTGCTCCGGTGCGGATCACCGTGGCGATCGCGGTGTCAACCACGCCGCCGGGCCGGGCGTCCGCCCGCAAGCGATGGTCGCCGCGCGCTACTGCGCGTGGAACACGAGTTGCAGTTCCAGCGACCCGTTGTCCTCGGTGCTCACCACCGGTGTCTTCGGCGTCGAGATCGCGTAGTCCGCCAGGGAGATCGGTGCGGTGCCGGCGACATCGATCGTGCCGCCGTTCCAGCGGGCGTCGACCGTCAGCTGCACCGGCCGGGTGACGTCGTGCAACGTCAAGTTCCCGCTGACCACGAATTCCTTCTGCTCGCCGGACTCGATGTTGCCGAGCGGCACCGGCGTGGTCAGCTCGAACGTCGCCTCGTGGATGCGATCGGTCTCGAGCGCATTCGCATGCAGGTACGTGTCACGCGCCGCGCGCCCGCTGTCGAGCTGGCGCACGTCGGCGGTCACCTTCGTGGCTGTCACCGAACCGCCGGAGATCGTCATCGAGCCCGTCACCGCGGGAGTGCGGCCCACCGCATCCTTCTTCACGAGCTCTCCGGCGAACTGCTCCTTCATCCGGTACCCCACGTACACGTCCTTGCCCGGCGCGACGACCCAGGTGCCGTCCGGCGACGTGCGATCGCTCGCGGCCGCGTCGCCGTCGGCCGTTGGGAGGCTGGGCTTGGACGGCGCGTCGTCGGCGAAGACGTACCACGCGGCGAAGCCCGCGCCGGCGAGGACGATGACCGCGAGCGCGAGGAAGATGAGGCGGAGCGGGGAACGGAGCACGGGCTTCGGAGTTAGGGCTGGACGACTCGGAAGGCGCCGCGCATGAACGGATGGATGCGGCAGAAGTACGTGTACGTGCCCGGGTCGAGGTTCGCCGGTGTCTGCCACGTGACCTTGCCCGAGGTCGGTGGGCCACCGGTTCCCAGTTCACCGGAATCGAACGACACCGCGCCATCGGCACGCGGGTACGCGATGCCGGTCGACTTGTTGCACGGTGCCTTGCACGCGGTGATCGTGTGCCAGATGCCGTTCTCGAGCGGCGCGTCGAGATTCTGGAACGTGATGCTGGCGCCGGCCGCCACCGTCGGGACGGAGTCGGCGACGCTCATGTCGCCACGTGCGTAGACGAAGTTGTCGATCGCGATCTGATCCACGGTCGGTTGCGACGGGAGCTTCGTCAGGTCGACGTAGTCCTTCGGCGCGGGCTTGCCGCCGTGGTTGTCGTTCTCGGCGAGGTGACCGTGCGTGAGCGAGCCGTCGACATCGACGGGCTTCACGAACGGATCGGTGCCGTTGGTGCCGTCCGCCATCCAGACGACCATGATCCCCATCGACTCGTACCACGACGCGGTCTTCGAGTCGTACGTCGTGGAGACCTTCATCACGTCGCCCTTGTGCACCTGCACGCGCCAGTCGGCCGGCGTCGCCGTCATCGCGACGTCCCACGAGACCGCGCCCGCGGGTTCGAAGTAGTCGGCCTTGGACGTGAACAGGTGCGCGGTATCCGGCGCGCCGACCTTCCCGTGGCCTTCGAGCGCGGTCGCCCCGGTCCGTTGCAGCCAGAGATCGTCGTGCAGGCCGCCGGGGTGCAGGTGGCCCGCGGTACCGATCAACACGCCGTCCTGGTCGACGGTCCACTCGGAGGACGGTGGCTGGCCGTGGTACGGGTCCGATGCGTCGTCGGGATAGGTGTAGAGGCCGCCCGTTCCCGAGCCCTGGAGCACGTCGAAGACCGGGTACGTCTTGCCGTTCTCGACATCCATCCAGATCGGGCGGGCGGGCACGATGCCCCGTGCGGCCGGTGAGGTCGCGGGGATGAAGTCGATGTCGTAGGTGATCCACACCTGGTTCGGCTTCGGCCAGAGGTTGTGGATCATGTAGTTGATGAGCCACTTGTCGGTCGCCTTGTACTGGTAGCCGTACCCGGCCGGGAGCGCCATCGCGGTCTTCTCCTCGCCTGCGGCGAAGAAGCGCTGCGGCAGGCGCGGATCGGTCGCAGTCCGGCGCGGACGTGTTGAGCCACACGCCGTGGTGCAGGTGGATGACGTCGACCGCCGGGATGGAACCATCGGCGAAACGCAGGTTGGGTTGGATCCCGACGATCCAGCCGTCTTCCTTCGGTTGTGCAATCCCACGCGTCGCGTAGCTGATGTTGTTCTGCCCCGGCTTCACCTCGAGCGGTCCGAGCTCGAAGTGCAACCGCTCGGCGCCCTTGGGCGGCTGGCTCAGGTCGAGCACCGGTGCGTTCGACACCGTCTGCGCGGGCACGGCGGTCGATGCGGGCGAGGTCGCGCCCGCGTCCTGCTTCGATGCGGACTTCCCGTTTCCGCTGTCACTGCCGCACGCAGCGGCAACGAGGACGAACACGACCAGACCCACGAGCAAGAAGCGGCGCATCGACCAGATCTTGCCACGGTGGCCCGGCGGGGTGCCGCCGCACCAACTGCGTCAGGAACCGCGACGGCCTGCCATCAGGAACGACGTTGCTTGACCTCGGCTTCGATGCGCGCGCCGTACTCAGGGTCCGCGGCGCGGAAGTGCGCGATGGACCGCTCGACGATCCCGTCACCGATGGGTCCGGGCGAAACCTGTGCAAGCCCAGTGGCGATATTCTCGACGAGTCGGGCCTGCGCGTCCGGCGGCTGCAACCGGTAGAGGTCGCCGGCTTGCGAGAAGTCGTCGCCGTCGTGGTGTCGCCACTCGTACGTACCGGAGTCGCCGCTCGTCGCGAGACCGACGTACAGCGGGAGGCCGGTCTCGACCGGGCCGTCGAAGCTGTTCGGCTCGTAGTTCTTCGAACGGCCACCGTTCTCGTCGGCCTTCATCGCACCGTCGCGTCCGTAGTTGTGCGCTTCGGTCGCGTGCGGTGCGTTCACCGGCAGCTGCGTGTGGTTGATGCCGAGCCGGTAGCGGTGAGCGTCGCCGTACGCGAACAGGCGACCCTGCAACATCTTGTCGGGCGACGGACCGATGCCGGGCACGAAGTTGCCGGGATCGAACCCGGACTGCTCGACGTGGGCGAAGTAGTTGTCGGGGTTGCGGTCGAGCACCAACTTGCCGATCTCGATCAGCGGGTAGTCCTCGTAGTTCCACACCTTGGTGAGGTCGAACGGGTTGACCTTGTAGTCGGGCGCGTCCGCCGCGGGCATGATCTGCACCTTCAACGTCCACGACGGGAACTGCCCGAACTCGATCGCGTTGACGAGATCCTCGTTGTGCGACTCGGGGTTGAGCCCCGCGAGCTCGGCCGCGTCGGGCGACGCGAGGCACTCGATGCCTTGGTCGGTCTTGAAGTGGTACTTCACGAAGAACTGCTCGCCCGCGGCGTTCACCCACTGGAACGTGTGCGAGCCGAAGCCGTCCATCGTGCGGTAGCTGAGCGGCAAGCCGCGGTCGCCGAACAGCCACGTGAACATGTGTGTCGCTTCCGGCGAGTGCGAGAAGAAGTCCCAGACGTTGTCGGGCTCCTGCTTGTTCGTGAACGGGTCGGGCTTCTGTGAGTGGATGAAGTCGGGGAACTTCAGCGGGTCGCGGATGAAGAAGATCGGGGTGTTGTTGCCGGTGAGGTCGTAGTTGCCGTCCTCCGTGTAGAACTTGACCGCGAAGCCACGCGGGTCCCGCACCGCTTCGGGCGCGCCCGCGACCACCGGCGACCGTCGAGAACCGCACGAACACCTCGGTACGTTTGCCGACCTCCGCCAAGAAGCGCGCTTTCGTCCACTGCCGCACGTCCGCGGTGACCTCGAAGTGCCCGTACGCGCCCGACCCGCGGGCGTGCACGACGCGCTCCGGAATGCGCTCCCGGTTGAACCGCGCCAGTTTCTCGAGCAGGTGCTGGTCCTGCAGGAGCACCGGGCCGGTCGGGCCCGCGGTCTGGCTGTGCTGGTTGTCGGCGACGGGTGCGCCGGATTCCGTCGTGAGGGTCGGGCGATCGGGCATGGGTGCTCCTTTGGGGCTCCACCTCAGGATGAACCCCCACCGCGAGCCAGTCAAAGTAATCGTCTGACTCGGAGCGATAAGGTGCATGAATGGAGCGCCCGACACTGCAGCAGCTCGCGTATCTCGTCGCGCTGGCCGAGCACCGCCACTTCGGCCGGGCCGCGGACGCTTGCTTCGTCACCCAGCCCGCGCTCAGCAACCAGATCCGCGAGCTCGAGCGGCGGCTGGGCGTGACGCTGGTGGAGCGGTCACCGCGTGGCGTGATGCTGACCGCGGCCGGTCGCGATGCGGTCGACCAGGCCCGTCAGGCGCTGCAGACGGTGGACGACCTGGTCGACCACGCGCACGCCCGCGGCGACGATCTCGCCGGGCCGTTGCACATCGGCGTGATCCCGACGATGGCGCCGTACCTCTTGCCCACGCTCGTACCCGTCATCGTCGAGCGTTACCCGGCCGTCGAGCTCCGGCTGCGCGAGCTGCGCACCGACGACCTCGTTTCCGAGCTGCGCGGCGGCCGGCTCGACCTCGGCCTGCTCGCACTGCCGGTGCGCGACGCGCACGGCCTGACGACCGAGCCGCTCGGCGTCGACCCCTTCCTGCTCGCGGTCGCCACCGACCATCCGCTCGCCGGGGGCCGCCGGCCGCTCGGTTTGGACGCGCTCGAGGAGTACCCGGTGTTGCTGCTCGAGGACGGTCACTGTCTGCGGGAGCAGGCGCTCGAGGTCTGTCAGCTCGCGGGCGCGAAGTCGCGCACGGTCCACGACACCAGCCTCGCGACGCTCGTGCAGATCGTCGCGAGCGGCAACGCCGTCACGCTGCTGCCGGCGAGCGCGGCCGCAGTGGAGGCGCGCCCGGGCAACGGCGTCACGACCCGCGCGTTCCGACGTCCGGAGCCGGCGCGCACGATCGGCTTCGCCTGGCGCGCCACGTCGTCACGTGACGCGAACTTCCGCGAACTGGCGCGGCTGGCGCGACCGGTGTTGGGAACCGAGCCGGCGATCGCCGGTGCCCGATGAGCGAGCTCGTCGCGTTCCTCCGCGCGATCAACGTCGGCGGCCGGCAGGCCAAGAACACGGACCTGCGGGCCGCGTTCGAGCGCATGGGGTACTCGGACGTCGAGACGTTCATCGCCAGCGGCAACGTCATCTTCTCGGCGGGCGGGCGCGCATCTACGGCGCTCGAGCAGCGAATCGAACGCGCGCTCGAGCACGAGTTCGACCTGGAGATGACGACGTTCCTCCGGACCCGTGCCGAGGTCGCCGCGATCGCCGCCGCCGCGCCGTTCACGTCGGCGTCGTTGCGCGCCTGGAAGTCCCTGTACGTGATCCTCGCGAAGCGGCGGTACTCGGCCACTGCCGTCCGGGCGATCGAGGCCCTCGCGACCGACAACGACCGCTTCGCCGTCGACGGGCGCGAGGTGTACTGGCTGTGCCGGACCGTCTCGACCGACTCGCTCGTGCCGACGAGTCAGCTGCGCAAGGCCGTCGGCCCCACGACGAGTCGCAACGTCACGACCTTCCGTCGCCTCGCCGCGAAGTATCCGCCCCGCTGAACCTCGGGACACGCGTCAGACTGCAGCAATGCGCGTGGGTGTCGTGTTGCTGCCGACGGATCCGTGGCCCGAGGCGCGCCGGCGCGTCGAATTGATCGAAGCGCTCGGATACGACCACGTGTGGACGTACGACCACCTGTCCTGGCGGCACTACCGCGAGCGGCCGTGGTTCGCGTCGATCCCGTGGCTGACGGCCGCGGCCGCGGCGACGTCGCGCATCCGCATCGGGCCGATGGTCTCGTCACCGAACTTCCGCCACCCTGTCAACCTCGCGAAGGAGACGATGACACTCGACAACATCTCCGGCGGCCGCGTGATCCTCGGCGTCGGCGCGGGCGGCCCGGGCTTCGACTCGACGGTGCTCGGTGGCGAACTGCTGCCGCCGCGCGAGCTCGCCGCCCGGCTCGAGGAGTTCGTCGCAGTGCTGGACCAGCTGCTGCGCGAGCCCTCGGTCACGCACCGCGGTGCGTGGTACACGGTCGAGGAGGCCCGCATGATTCCCGGCTGCGTACAACAGCCGCGTGTCCCGATCGCGATCGCGGCCGGTGGCCGCCGCACGTTCGCGCTCGCGGCGCAGTATGCGGACACCTGGATCACGCACGCGGGAACCGTCGGCGCGCCGGACACACCGGCCGCGCTCGATGCCGCGCTGCGCACGCAAGCCGACACGATGGCGCGTGCGTGCGACGCCGCCGGCCGCGACCCGGCGATGATCGACCGGCTCTACATGGCCGGCTGGGAGCAGGAACGGCCGCTGCGCTCCGTCGACGCGTTCCGCGAGTTCACCGCCCGCCTCACCGCGCTCGGTTTCACCGATGTCGTCGTCCACGACCCGCGCGCCGACGACCCCACCCGCGACGACCCGCCCGAGATCCTCGAAGCGATCGCGCGCGACGTGCTCCCCGACCTGCGCTGACCCCCCTTCCCAGGTTTTTGCGACAAACGGCGACCGTTTCGGTCACGAAATGTCGCCAAAACCTTCGTTCACGGCCCACCAGCCGGCGAGGGAGGCGGCGGCGGCGAGGTAGAGGCGGCTGGCGTCGGGGTCGGTGGCCGCGGCGTCGAAGCACGCGAGCGTGTACTTGACGAGGTGGGCGTCGTGGTGCTGCGACGCGAACGTCGCCAGCTCGGTGACGACCTCGGCACGCGTGTCCGCCGGCGCGTGCCACACGGCGGCCGCCGCGACATCGGGTCCGAGCGGCCGCGCCTCGACGAGCGAGCGGGTCGCAGGCGGGTCCGGGACCCAATCGGGGTCGAGCGCGCGCTGTCCGAGGGCGGCACGGAAGCCGACGATGTAGGTGCTCGCGACGGCGACCGCGCGGTGCGCGTCGAGCCCGTCACCCGCGATGCCCATCACCGCTTGCGGCAGCGTGAGGCAGTGGCTCCAGCCGTACGGTGCGTAGTCGTCGGGCTCCTGCAGCATCGACCACGCCGCGACGCGCATGATCGCGCGCCGGGCCGCGTCCACATCGACGGTGCCCGCGACCACGCCCGCGAGCAACGCGCCGCAGTACCGGACGCTTCGGCTTGGTGCATGATCGGGAAGATGAAGTCGCTGCCCGGGAGTCCGAGCATCGGCACGTCGAGGAGCGCGTCGGCGAGCGATCCGCTCCCGACCGGATCACCCGAGTCCTCGAACCACCGCAAGCGCCAATCGGGATATCGCCCGAGTTCGCGCGCCGCACCGCGCAGCAACCGGCCCGGCAGTTGGCCCGCAGGTGCGACGCGCGGCAGGAGGTACAGGAAGATGCTCGCGTGGGCGGCTGCGGCCAGCGACGCCGAGACCGGGCCGGAGAGCGCGCGCCTCAGCTCCATCGGCGTCGCGCGATCGCCGAGTGCGGCGGCGAAGCGGTCGATGTCGTCGAGGTCACCCGCTTCGAGCGCGGCGACGAGCGTGGTCGCGAGCTGCGGGACCGGCTCGTCGCCGACCGGCCGGGGCTCGGCAACCGGGTCACCCGCGGCCGCGTACTCGGCCGCGAGCCGCTCGACCTGCGCCGCGGGCGGCGTCCCTCCCGTCGGACCGCACGTGCGGGAACAGACCCGGCGCGCCAGCAGCTCCAACGGCGCGTGCAGGACGAACGAGTCCACGGGCGCGGCCTTCGGCACCGCCAGCAGCGGCGCGATCGTGATGGTCGGGTCGGTTGCCGTCGTCGTCATGGTGGCGAGCCTATGAGTTGAAGTTCGCTTCAAGTCAAGCTTGTCGGTACTGTCGGCACATGGTCGACGAATGGCTCACGATCGGCGAGTGCGCGGCGCGCACCGGCGTGTCCACCTCCACGCTCCGGTACTACGAGCGGGAACGGCTCGTGACGTCCACCCGCACGAGCGGTGGGCAACGCCGTTTCCACCGCGACGCGCTGCGGCGCATCGCCTTCGTGCGCATCGCGCAGCGGGTCGGGTTGACCCTCGAGCAGATCCGCGACGCGCTCGCCACCCTCCCCGACGAACGCACGCCCACGCAGGCCGACTGGGCGCGCCTGTCGAAGTCGTGGCGCCCGCACCTCGACGAGCAGATCGCGGTGCTCGAGCGGCTGCGCGACCAACTGACGTCGTGCATCGGTTGCGGCTGCCTCTCGCTGCACGCGTGCGCGCTCTACAACCGCGGCGACGCAGCCGCCCAGTTCGGAAGCGGACCGCGCTACTTGCTCGACGGGGAGACGCCGCGCACGAGCTGACCCGGGCGCGCGCCCTGGTCCTCGCCGTCGCGCAGCACGGTGACCTCGCCGCGCTTCACGGTCGCGACGTAGCCGTCGGCGCCCTGGACGAAGCGGCGGGCGCTCGCCGGGCAGGTCGTGCACCATCTCCGGCGCGTGCAGCTGGAGGCGCGTCGTGGTCGATGACGTTGAGGTCGCCGAGCTTGCCCGGCGCGAGCGCGCCGCGGTCGCCGAGGCCGTAGAGCGACGCGGTCTCGGACGTCATCTTGCGCACGACCCACTCGAGCGGCAGCCGGTCGTGGTCACGGTCGCGCACCCAGTGCGTGAGCATGAACGTGGGCGTGCTCGCGTCGCACGTGGTGCCGCAGTGCGCGCCGCCGTCGCCGAGGCCCCACGCGCTCGTCGGGTGCAGCAGCATCTCGCGCACCGCGTCGAGGTTGAAGTCGGTGTAGTTGAGCAGCGGGCGCAGCACGAGCGCGTGCCCGTCGTCCTCCATCAGCAGGTCGTAGAACACGTCGATCGGCGTCGCGACCCTCGGCGCGCGCCCGTGCGCGGCGATGCTCGTCCTCGCGGCCGGGCTCGTAGTCGGGCGGGTCGCCGAGCGGGAACGCGCTCGGGGTCGAGGAACTGCACCATCGGCGGGATCGCGGTCGTCGACCTCGGCGAGCAGCCGCGCCGGCAGCTCGGGGTCGCGCATGCGCGGCGACCGTCTCGGCGACGCGGGCAGGATGCCGATCGGCGCCCCAGGACGGGCAGTACGCGAACGGGTGGAACGTCTGCAGCCCGAGCAGCAGCGTGACCGGACGGCCGGCGACCTGCGGCCGGACCTGCGCGCCCCTCGGCGACGGCCTCGCGCGCGAGGTCGAGCATGCGCCGCCACGCTTCGGGATCGTGGTCGTTCTGGGTGAGCGCGAACGTGACCGGCCGCCCGATCGCGGCCGAGAGCCTGCGCATCCAGTCCATCTCCGTGTCGGGCGCGGCGAGGTCCTCGCCGAGCGCGCCGGCGGGCGCGAGCTCGAAGACGCCGGTGCCGAGCTCGCCGAGCACGCGGCCGATGCCGAACAGCTCGTCCTCGGCCGCGAACGTGCCGGGCACCGGCTCACCGTCGATCGCCATGTGCGCGATCGTGCGCGACGTCGACACGCCGAGCGCGCCGGCCTCGATGCCCTCGCGCGACGATGCGCGCCATCGCCTCGATGTCGTCGGGCGTCGCGGGCTCGTTCTTCGCGCCCCGCTCCCCCATCACGTAGCCGCGCACCGCGCCGTGCGGGACCTGCGCGCCGACGTCGAGCATCTTCGGCACGCGGTCGACCGCGTCGAGGTACTCGGGGAACGTCTCCCAACCCCACTGGATCCCGGCGGAGAGCGCGGCGCCGGGGATGTCCTCGACGCCCTCCATCAGCCCGATCAGCCAGTCGTGCTTGTCGGGCTGCACCGGCGCGAAGCCGACGCCGCAGTTGCCCATGACGACGGTCGTGACGCCGTGCCAGCACGTCGGCGTGAGCAGCGGGTCCCAGGTGATCTGGCCGTCGAAGTGGGTGTGCACGTCGACGAAGCCCGGGCGTGACGAGCAGGCCGTCGGCGTCGATGCGTCTCGCGGCGCGCGAGCCGTCGACCGCGCCGACCTCGGTGACGATGCCGTCGGTGATCGCGACGTCGGCCGTGCGCGCCGGCGCGCCCGTCCCGTCGACGACGGTGCCGCCCTTGATCACGAGATCGTGCATGCTCCGATCGCACCTCTCCGAAGAACGCGTGGATGTCCCCGATCAACAGATCCGGTTCCTCGAGCGCGGCGAAGTGTCCGCCACGATCGAATCGGGTGTACCGCTGCAGGTTGAACGTCTTCTCAGCGTAGGCCCGCGGGATGCGGAACATCTCCTTTGGGAACAGCGCGGCCGCCGTCGGCACCTTCACGAACTCGCCCATCGGTCCGAAGCGGTCGGTCCGCTGCGACTCGCAGTAGAGCCGCACCGACGAGTTGATCGTCTGCGTGACCCAGTAGACGGTGAGGTTGGTGAGGATCTGGTCGCGCGTCACCGCGGTCTCGAGGTCGCCGTCGTGATCGGTCCACGCGTAGAACTTCTCGACGATCCAACCCGCGAGCCCGGCCGGGGAATCGGTGAGGCCGTACCCGAGCGTCTGCGGGTTCTTGCCCTGGATCTCCTGGTACGCGCTGCCGCGTCTGCATGAACTCGCCCGCCGACACGAGGTCGGCCGTCTCCTCGTCGGAGAGCGTCGATCTCGGCTCGCGTCGGGCGGGAACGCGAGCAGCATGTTGCTGTGCAGTCCGGCGACGTGCTCCCCGTCGACCTTGGCGAGGCGTCGCCGAGATCATCGCGCCCCAGTCGCCACCCTGCGCGCCGTAGCGGTCGTAGCCGAGCCGCGCCATCAGCGTCTTCCACGCGTTCGGCGACGCGCATCACGTCCCAGCCGGGTTCGCGGTCGTCGGGCCCGACCACCCGTAGCCGGGGATCGACGGACAGACGACGTGGAACGCGTTGCTGGATCACCGCCGTGCGCGCGGGTCGACAGCGGGTCGATGATGTCGAGGAACTCGGAAACCGAGCCCGGCCAGCCGTGCGTGATGATGAGCGGGAAGGCGTCGGGCTCCGGTGAACGCGCGTGGATGAAGTGCACCTGCTGTGCCGTCGATGTCGGTGAGGAAGTGCGGCCAGCGGTTGAACCGCGCCTCCTGCGCGCGCCAGTCGAAGTCGTGCTGCCACGTCGTCGCACAGATCCTGGAGGTACGCGAGGTCGGTGCCGTAGTCCCAACGGCGTGCCGGGGATCTGGTCCGGCCACCGGGTGCGCGCAGCCGGTCGCGGAGATCGACGAGCACCTCCTCGGGCACTTCGACGCGGAACGGACGCAGGTCATCGGCCATGGCCCGAACCTATCGGCCTACACCGCCGGCGCGCCTCCCTGCGACGCGTCGATGACTCGCCGCCGGAACGACGAGTACCAGACGATCGCGGTGACGATCGCGACCGGTCCGCACACGACGATCGACACGATCGGCAACACGATCCACAACGTCCTCGCGGTGCCCGCACGCTCGAACGCCCACTCGGGGTACCGCGACGCGTCGATCGCGACGAACAGGCCGCAGACGAGCGGGACGACCGCGAGCAACATGAAACCGAAGACGATCAGCAGCTCCGGCGCGCCCAAGTTCATGCGTCTAGTTTTGCACGAATGGCCGCCGATCTGCTCACTCCGTTCCGGCTCGACGACCGAGTCGCGATCGTCACGGGCGCGAGCGCGGGGCTGGGCGCGCGGTTCGCGCGCGTGCTCGTCGGCGGCGGGCGCGAGCGTCGTCCTTGCGGCGCGGCGCGCCGATCGCTGGAGGCGGTCGCCGGTGAGCTGCCGCGACGCGCACGTGGTGCCGTGCGACCTCGCCGACGACGGGTGCTCCCGAAGCGCTGGTCGCGCCACGCTCGAGCGCTTCGGTCGCGTCGACGTCCTCGTCAACAACGCAGGTGTCAGCGAACCGACGCCGGCGTTCGACGAGCCCACGGATCATTTCGTGGCGACGTTGCGCGTGAACCTCGTCGCGCCGTTCGAGCTCGCGCGCGAGTGCGCACGGTCGATGGTCGATTCCGGGAACGGCGGCGCGATCGTCAACGTCGCGTCGATCTGGGGTCTCGTCGGCGTCGGGCAGATCCCGGAGGCGGGCTACGCCGCGTCGAAGGGCGGCCTCGTGAACCTCACCCGCGAGCTCGCCGCGCAGTGGGCGCGCCGCGGTGTGCGGGTGAACTGCCTCGCGCCGGGCTGGTTCCGATCGGAGATGACCGAAGGCTTGATGTTCGGCGACGAGAACGCGGAACGCTGGATGCGCCAGCGCACCCCGATGGGCCGCGGCGGCGACGAGCACGAGCTCGACGGCGCCCTGCTGTTCCTCGCCAGCCCCGCGAGCAGCTTCGTCACCGGCCAGGTGCTGTGCGTCGACGGCGGCTGGACCGCGATCTGACGGTGCGGCCCGCCGAGAATCGCCCGTCCACGTAACCATCCGCGCTCGGACATGGTCAGAACACGCAATACCGAAGGTCCTCGGGCCGATACCGCGCCCCGTTCCGTCAAAGATGCCGGAGCGGGGCGCAGTCGCGTCCGCGCCACCACGGGCGCGTAGTGTCCCCGCATCGACGGTCTCCTCCGTTCCGGGCGGCGCGCGCACGTCCTCGTGGTGCTGGCGGCGGGGATCGCGGCATTGCTGACGATCGTCGCCGCGCAACACCTGTTCCCGCGCGGGTCGCCGAACCTCGACGAAGTCGCGTACGACGCGCAGGCCCGCGCCCTGCTGCACGGGGAGCTCACGTTGCCGCGCGCGACGCACGAGCCGTTCTTCCGGCCGTTCGTGTCCGGGTTCCGCGACGACCGCGTCGTGTTCAAGTACCAGCCCGCGTGGCCGGCGCTCGTCGCCGCTTCGCGCGCCGTGCTGCGCTCCACGTTGCCGCTGCGCGCCCTCCTCGCGGCTGCGGGTGTCTTCGCGACGTATTGGTTCGGGTACGAGCTCCTACGCCGGAAGGACATCGCGGCGATCGCGGCGGTCATCGTCGCACTCTCGCCGTTCGTCTGGCTGCAATCCGCCACGCTGCTGGGGTACCAGCTCTCGTTCGTGCTCGGCATCGCGGGCGCGGCCGCGGTCGTGCGGGCCACGCGTACCCACGGCCGCCGCGCCGCGTGCGCGGCCGGGCTCGTCCTCGGGCTGGCGGCGTTCCACCGGCCGTTCGACGCGCTCATCGCCGCGCTCCCGGTGCTCGTGTACGCGATCATCGAACTGCGCGGCAGTGGGCACCTCGCGCGCCTCACCGGCGCCGCGGCCCTCGGCGCGCTGCCGGCCGCGGTCCTGCTCGCCGCGTACAACACCGCGGTGATGGGCGTCCCGTGGCGGCTGCCGTTCGGAGTGAGCGGGCCGATCGACAAGTTCGGCTTCGGGTGGCGCGCGACCTTCGTCGTCCCCGGTACCGGCCACGACGGCCAGATCCACTACACGCCCGGTACCGCGCTCCACGCGACATGGGAGTCGATCCTGACGTTCCCGCGCTTCGTCTTCATGGCACCCGCGGTGTTGCTGCTGGCCGGCTACGCGATCGCCCGGAAGGGGCGCGACGCGCGCGTCCGGTTGCTCGTCGCGATGATCGCAACGCTCGTCGTCGCGTACTTCTTCTGGTGGGGCGTCGCCAACGCAGTCGAGTTCCGTCTCTACGAGTCGCTCGGGCCCTTCTACCACTACCTCGCGCTCGGCCCGCTCGCGGTGCTCGCCGGCTGGGGACTGTCGCTGCTGCGGCCGGCGCCCGCGCTCGTTGCCGCGCTCGCGATCATCGGGCTCGCGTGGACCGTTCCGGTCACCGCCGATGTGCTGCACGACGCACGCCGCGACGGCAAGGCGCGCGCGGAAGAGCTCGCGCTCACCGACGCGTCCGGGCGCCGCCTCGTGCTCCAGGACCCACAGTTCCCACGCGACCCGTATGTGCGCGTCGCGAACGATCCTCATCTCGACGGTACGCGCGTCGTCGGCATCGACGTCCTCGGTCGCCGGCTCGACGCGGTCGAGCAATTCCCCGGACGCGTTGCATACCTGGTGCGCGGGTTCCACCCCGCGGGCGACCCCTTCGGCCCGATCCGGCGCGAACAGGTGCGACTGCGCATCGTCGAAGGCGCGCGCGTCAGCATCACGTCGACCGGCAACCCCCCTCCTGGACGAGAGGCAACCTCGTACCTCCGCATCGCAGATCACGAACAGACGACGCCCGGCGCAACCGCGGCCTGGACCCTGCTGCCGCCGGACCTCCCCACCACCACCGTGCGCATCGTGGCCGGATACCGGACCGGGCCGGACGAGTTCGTCGAGTGCCGCTTCGAAGGCCGGCGCGCGGGCGCCGACCTGGTGCGCGTGCTGACGCCGTGCGACGGCTTCGTCGGCTACGCGTTCCCCGACGGCAAGACCGCGGTGTCACCGGAGGACGTCTCCGAGCGGCTCACGGTCACGATCGCGTCGCGATGAGCCACGCGGCGCAGGACGGGTCGCAACGCGGCCGCCACACCGATCAAGAGCGCGGGCTCGGCGGTCGCGCGAAAGCGCGTGTTCCCGTACGTCGCCAACGCGACCACCACCACCATCGCGACGAGCCCGACGAGGCCTCCGATCGGACGACCCGCGCGGCCGAGGAGCACGAAACCGACGATGCCGAACGCCAGCGTGACGATGCCGGTTGCCGCCACCAGGTACTGCCAGTTCCGGCTGCGTGTCTCCAGGCGCTCCCGGTCGACCTGGTCACGGGGATCCCACATCCCCCACAGCCGGGCAACGCGCGCCGCGCCGACCACCGGCAACCGCGACGCGTGGCCGCGTGCGTAGCGCAGTCCGGCGCGCCGGATCTCGGACGTCCACTTCGCCTCGGACAGCACTGCTCGGCGCTCGTTGCGGATGCACGCGAAGTCCCACGAGCCCAGCGCGTCGCCACCGTAGGTCTGGCGACAGTTCGCACCCGCGATCGCCGTGGTCGACGAGACGTTCGCGATCGTCGGCTCGTCGACGCGCTGTGCGTTGCGCGCGATCCACGGTGCAATGACGACGACGAGCGTGGCTCCGGCGACCGCCGTTGCCAGCAACACGCGCGGCACGGAATCGCGCAGCGCGCGCCAGGCCACCGGCAGCACGACGAACGGCACCAGCAGCAGGCCCTCGGCGCGCGTGAGCGCGGCGAGGCCGGCGAACGCACCGGCCGCGATCCACAGCCAGACCCGCTGTGCGCGCGCGGCGGCGAGCGCGCACAACAGCGTCGCGAGCGCGAGCGGCACGAAGAGCGTCTCCGACATCAAGGATCCGTCGGCCGCGACGAGCAGTGGACTCAGCGCTGCGAGCGCAGCTGCGAGCAGCCCGACCCCCGCCCCCGCGATGCGCCGCCCGACGAGACCGGTCAGCGCGACCGTCGCACTGCCGGTAACCACGCCGCTGAGCTGCGCGGCGCGGATCGAGTCACCCGCGAAGACGCGTCCCAGCGCAAGGAACGCCGGATACACAGGTGGCCACGCCGCGGTCGCGGCCCGGGAAGTCGCGAACACGGCCGGATCCGCGTAGGCGTGGTCCTGCCGGATCACGCCGCCTTCGAGGAAGTACCAGGTCGAATCGATACCGAGATGCAGGTGACGGAGCACGACGAGGTCGTACGCCACCCGCAGGATCGCCGCCGCGCCGACCACCAACGCGAGCCGGACGCCGAAGGCGCGCGTCCACCCCGTCGTGCCGGCCACGGCCGCGGATCATACGGTGACGGCCCGTGACGCGCGCACCGAACCTCTCCACGCGGCGATCGCGCGTCGTCTTCGCCCTCGTCCTCACGGTCGTCGCGCTCGTTCCGTTCATCGTCGCGATCGCGACCCGCGCCGGTCACAAGTACGTCCCGGTCGGTGACTTCGCGCTGATGGACCTCCGCGTCCGCGACGTGTGGAGCTCCGAGATCCCGCTCGTCGGCGCGTACAGCCGCTTCGGCTGGAACCACCCCGGGCCGGCCGCCTACTACCTGCTCGCGCCGGTGTCCGGGCTCACCGGCACCGCGGCGTGGGGCACGCTCGTCGCCAACGCGCTCGTGCAAGCGGTCATCGTCGCCGCGATCGCGTACGTCGCCTGGCGCACCGGCGGGATCGCACGGCTCGTCGCCGCCCTCGCGTTCATGGGCCTCGCCTATGGCGCGATGGGCCCGTCGATGGTGCTCGACGCGTGGAACCCGAACGTTGCGTTCCCGATGTTCCCGCTCTTCGTGCTGCTCGCGTGGGTGCTCGCCACCGGAAAACCGCGCGCGCTCGTGTTCACGGTCATCGCCGCGAGCATCCTCGTGCAAGCGCACGTCGGCTACCTCCCGCTCGTCGTCGCGGCCGGCATCTGCGCGCTCGTCTTCGCGTTCCGCCACGCGGGCCACGCCTGGACGACGTGGAAGCGGCCCGCGCTGTGGGCGCTGCTCGCGTTCGTGATCGTCTGGATCCCGCCGGTGCTGCAGGAGTTCGTGCACGAGTCCAACCTGCGGCCGCTCGCCGACTCGCTCACGAGCTCCAGCGAACCGACGCTCGGCACCCGCGAAGCCGCGCGCATCCTCGCCGAGGAGTTCGAGATCCCGCCGCCGTGGCTGGGCGGTCACCACGAGCTCAACCCGATCACCAACACGGTCGACGGTGCGTCGCCGGCCTGGTTGCTCATCCCCGCGGCCCTGCTCGCCGGCGGCTGGATCGCGGCGAGGCATCGCCGGCGACCCGGATCGCTCGAGCTCCTCGCGATCACCACGACGCTCGCCGTCGTCGGCTTCCTCGCCCTCACCCGCGTGCTCGGCGCCGCCGAGCGGTACGTCTTCTATTGGCGCGTCCCACTCGCGTTGCTCATCGTCTTCTCCAGCATCTGGTCGATCTGGATCGCGCTCGATCTCGATCGCAACCGGATCGCCAACCAGGTCGCAGGCATCGCGCTCGCGCTCGTCGTCGTGATCGCGTCGATCACGCTCTCGGTTCGCATTGGCCAGACCGATCGCATCAGCCCCAGCGAAGCAGTCGCGCGCGCGGCGATCAGCGCCGTCGAACCGAAGCTCTCATCCGCACACACGCGTCATCGTCCGCGCCGCGGACACGCCGTTCCTCGGCGTGCAGCGCGCGGTCGTGAACGAGCTCGACCGGAACGGCGACTCGGTGCGCGTCGACGACAACTTCGGCTTCATGTTCGGATACGGGCGCGAGGCACCGGCGGCCGACGCGCGACCAGATCTGGTACGTGACCGAGAACGGCTTCCACACCAGCCAGCTCGCGGCCGCCCCCGGAGCCGAAGTCTTGTGGGCAACGACGCCCCTGACCGACGCGGAGGAACAGGAACTGCGCGCCAAGCAGCTCGAGCTGGCGGACGCGCTGGACAAGGCGGGCCGCGCCGACCTCCTCTACGTGTTGCCGTCGTCGCTCGTGGCGTACGTCACCCGCGATGTGCCCGGCGTCGACCCCGCGCTCACGGCCCGGGTCCGCGAGCTGAACCTGAAGGTCGAAGCGCACAAGGCGTGCCGCTGCGCCATCATCGCCTTCGACCCCGACGACGCCGCCAACGCGGCCCAGCTCATCGCGCGGTAACACCGCGACGCACCTGCGCGAAACTGACCGCGTACAACGCTGCGAGCGTGGCGGAATTGGCAGACGCGCTGGGTTTAGGTCCCAGTGTCGAAAGACGTGAGGGTTCGAGTCCCTCCGCTCGCACTCGTTGCACACAGCGACGACGACAGCACCGAATGCCGGTCGGCAGTCGTGCGGCGCCGGCTGTGTCCTACAGATCGACCAAGTACGGCCAAATTCATCGGACACGGCAACGACCCGTGTGACGTCACACACACGGGTCACGCCCTTACAGCCGGCTCGCCCGCTTGCGCAGCCGGAATCGAACGGCGCACCCGGCGAGTGCGGGCGAGACGATGGCTTGGTCGACGGGAAGACCACCCACGACCGCGAGGAGCTCGGGCATGCGCATCGCGCGCGAACCGGAACGTTCGGCTGCGTGGAGCAGCCGCGTCGGTGGGGTCGACAACAGGTCGTAGCCGACGACGTACCCGCCCGGGCGCAGTACTCGTACCGCCTCCGCGAGTGCCTTCTCCCACGCACCGGTGTGATGCAACATGACCCAGCTGAGAACGGCATCGAACGATCCGTCGGGGAACGGCAAGCTGGTTGCGTCCGCCTGGCGCACGGTCACGCGGTCGCCGAACTCGGCGAGGCGCGCCGAGGCCGCTTCGACCATCTGCGAGTCGAAGTCCGTGACCGTCATGGTGGGCTCGTCGTCGCGCCGTAGCAACGCGGCGGCCATCGCGCCGCTGCCGGCGCCGATCTCCAACACGTCGCCGTGCGGTTCGAGTCCTTGCAGCGACCACGGGAGCACGGCCTTCCCGGCAATTCCCCGCCACGGCCGGCTGCGACAGAGGGCCGCGTGAACTGTGGACATCACGGGCATGGCAAGCGCCTTTGCGAGCGACGGGACTGTGCGTATAAGAGACCACATCCACAGCCGTGGCGCAGGGAGATGATCCGAGAAGATGGTCGACGCGACACTGGACGACCGACTGCAGCAGCTGGTCGGGCAACCGATCAGCGACGGACCGCCGACCCGTGCGCCCGATCCCGTCAACCAGCCGATGATCAGGCACTGGGCGGCCGCGTTCGAAGACGACAACCCCGTCTACACGGATCCGGACGCGGCGGCACGGTCGCGCTTCGGTGAGATCGTCGCGCCGCCCCTCATGTTGCAGACCTGGACGATGGCGACACCGCGCATCACCGGAATGGCCGAGCGCGGCGGCTCGCCGGTCGAAGGCAGATCGCGCCGCCGTGCTCGACCTGCTCGATGAGGCGGGCTTCGTCGGCACGCTGGCGTCCAACTCCGAGTTCGAGATCGTGCGCTATCTCCGGCTCGGCGACGTGGTGTCGGCAACGACATTGCTCGACGCCGTATCGCCGGAGAAGCAGACGAGGATCGGTCCCGGCCACTTCGTGACGTGGGTGACGACGTACACCGACGCGGCCGGTGAGGTCGTCGGCCGGCAGACGTTCCGCATCCTCAAGTTCCGTCCGGGCGGAGCACCGTCATGAGCTTCCGACTCGCGCCGTCGATGACGGCCGACACCCAGTTCTTCTGGGACGGCGCCAAGCGCGGTCAGTTGTTGCTCCAACGCTGTGGTGCGTGCGCGACGTTGCGCCATCCACCGCGGCCGATGTGCCCGCACTGTCACAGCCTCGAGTGGGATGTGATCGAGGCTTCAGGACGAGGAACCGTCTACAGCTTCGTGATGCCACGGCATCCGCCGCTTCCGTTCTTCGAGGACGGCTACATCGTCGCGCTCGTCGCGCTCGAGGAAGGGGTTCGGATCGTGAGCAACCTCGTGGACGTCGCACCCGAAGATGCATGGATCGGCCTGCCGGTGAAGGTGCGGTTCGACTCCTTCGACGGTGACATCGTCCTGCCGGTCTTCGTGCCGGAAGTGCGGGCATGAGCAGGGCGAGGTGATCGACGTACTCGCGTTGCAGGTGGGTGATGCGCTCCCGGCGATGGTCATCGAGGTCACGCCGACGCGCGTCGTCGCGGGCGCGATCGCGTCGCGCGACTTCATGCCCGTGCACCACGATCGTGACTATGCGAACCAGCAGGGCGCGCCGGACATCTTCATGAACATCCTCTCGGATACCGGGTACTGCAGCCGCTTCCTCACCGACTGGGCCGGACCCGACGCGATGATCAAGCGGCTCGCCATCAGACTCGGCGTGCCCGTGTTCCCCGGCCACACGCTGACGTACACGGGCGAAGTGACGTCGATCGAGCGGGACGGCGACGAAGCGATCATCGACGTCGCGCTGCGCGCACGCTGAACGAGCTCGGCGAACACGTCGGTGGGACGGCGCGTCTCAGCCTTCCTGTCGGACCGGCGTCGTGACATCGCGCGGTTGTCGGCTCGAGCGGCGATTGCCGGCATCGGCCAGACCGAATTCTCGAAGGAGTCGGGTCGCACCGAGCTCCAACTCGCGTGCGAAGCGGTGCTCGCCGCGGTCACCGATGCCGGCCTCGATGCCGCCGACGTCGACGGTCTCGTCACGTTCACGATGGACACGAGCGAGGAGATGGAGATCGCGCGCAACCTCGGCATGCGCGAGCTGTCGATGTTCACGCGGGTTCCGTACGGCGGGGGCGCGTCGGCCGCGGTCGTGATGCAAGCCGCGATGGCGGTCGCGACCGGCGTCGCGGAGACAGTCGTCTGCTACCGCGCGTTCAACGAACGATCCGGCAACCGTTTCGGTGAAGCGAGCGCGCAGGTCACCACACTGCCGCTGTGGTTCGCGTGGTATGCACCGTACGGACTCATGACCCCGGCTGCGTGGGTTGCGTTGCACGCGCGTCGCTACATGGAAACGTACGGCGTGACGAACGCCGACTTCGGGCGCATCGCCGTGGTCGACCGGTTGCATGCCGCGACCAATCCCGGTGCGTGGTTCTACGAGCGGCCGATCACCCTCGAGGACCACCAAGCGTCGCGTTGGATCGTCGAACCAGTCCTGCGGCTGCTCGACTGTTGCCAAGAGAGCGACGGCGGCGTCGCGATCGTCGTCACCTCCGCCGAGCGGGCGCGCGACCTGGCCCAGCCGCCCGCGCTCATCACCGCCGCCGCGCAAGGTGCGACGTTCGACGGCGAGATGATGACGAGCTACTACCGCGACGACCTCACCGGGTTGCCGGAGATGGGAGTCGTCGGCCGGCGACTCTGGGAGATGTCCGGCCTCTCCCCCGCCGACATCTCGACCGCGTTCCTCTACGACCACTTCACGCCGTTCGTCCTGATGCAGCTCGAAGAGCTCGGCTTCTGCGGACGGGGCGAGGCGAAGGACTGGGCGACCATCGAGCGCTTGTCGCTCGGCGGGGAGCTGCCGATCAACACGAGCGGCGGGCTGCTCGGCGAGGCGTACATCCACGGCATGAACGGCATCACCGAAGTGGTGCGGCAGATTCGCGGGACGTCCTGCAATCAGGTTGCCAACGTCGAGCACGCGCTCGTCACGGCGGGCACCGGTGTGCCCACGAGTGGTCTCATCCTCTCGACCGCGTGACGCAGTGGGGCGTCGACGCTTTCCCTTGCGCCGCGCCGCCCGAGCCGGCACCGCTGATCAGACCTGCACCGGCGTCGTCAATGGCGGCTGAGTGTCGCGTGGCGGCGCGTTTCCCGGCCCGCGGGCGGCGCGCCATGCCGTGATGGTGAGCGCGCCCACGCCGTAGATCGTGGCGGCGGCAGTGACGAGCCCGCCCAGCACCGGGATCAACCCGACGACGCGCAGGATCAACAGGCCGACGAGGAACGCGAGGACGACGTTGCGCGGCTCGGCGAGCAGCCGGCGGCCGAGCAGCAACGCCGCGATCACGTACCCGAGGCTGTACAGGAGCGCGAGCGACAGCAACCCGATCAGCCCGAGGGGAATTCCGATCAGGGTCACCATCACGAGGACGGAGACGATCGGAAGTCCGATCGCCATGATCAGCCCCCAGCCGATGACCGGACCGACGCGCGTGCGCGCCACGTCGAGGATCGGCGGGAACATCCGCGGCGCGATCGCCAGCAGCACCACGCCGAGGACGAAGAGCGAGATGCTCACGGCCAGCCACCAACCGAACCACAGCGCCCACCCCAACGCGCGGAAGTAGTTGCGGAAGTTCGTGCGCCGGATGTCGCCATCGACCTTCGCGCCCGGCGCCACGAGCGGTCGTTCCGAGGAGACGACGTCGCCGTCCACCCTCGCGCTGCTCGCCGATCGCGGCCCGACCGTTCGTCGCCACGACATTGCTGCTCCACGTGACCGCGCACGAGCACGTCCCCGTGGAACGCCACCACCGAGCCGTGGACGTCGCCGTCGATGACGGCGTTGCCGTCGAAGATGACGACGCTGTCGGTGCGCTCACGCGCGCCCACGTCGACACGGCCCGTGATGACCACGCGTGGACCGTCACTGTCGCGGGCAGTCTGCGCCAGTGCGGGTGCGGCCAGCATCCCCACCATCGCGACGGCGAGCACCAACACGATGCTCAGCCGGCGGAGCGGGACCTGGAGGCGTTCTCTCGGCTCGTGCATGGCGACTCCTCGCACGCGGCCCGGATCCTCCGAGCGAACCTTCCCACCTGACCGAGAATCGAAACTCGTCAGCCGACGACTCGCTCGTCTGCAGCACCGCCGTGATCGATGTGTAGTTGGCGACGTCCGCCATCACGTCGGCCGTGCCGGGCTTCCCCATCGCGGCACCAACTGCGTCCATGGACTCGAAGAAGAAGTGCACCGCAGCGACGTAGGGCCCATCGATCCCCTTGTCGATCTCGGCGCGTTCGACACCCCATGCCTTCTGCGCGAGCGGGACGTGCTTGTCGCGGTAGTAGTCGTGGTCGAAGGTCGCGCCTTCGGTCCTGGGGTAGAAGACGCTGAGCCGGATCATCGTGAACATCCCTCTCGATCGGTTGCGAGTTCGCAGTCTGACACGCGCGCCGATCCGGCCTCATTCCCAGATGCGCTCCGGTTGGGGCTCGATCGTCAGGAGCGCGTCCAGGCGGAGCGGAGGCGTGCGCGGCAGCCGCAACACCATGACGCCCCGCTGCTCCGGTGTCGGGATCAACCCATGTTCGCCGCGGCCGGCGAGCGGGCCCTGCCACAGTTCCCAGCCCAATCGGTCGTAGAACCCGACCCGATCCGTCTGCAAGCACGCGATCTCGTAGTCGGCGATCTCCGCCGCGAGCCGGCGCATGGCGGCACTCCCGTAGCCCCGACCCTCGTACTGCGGGAGCGTCGAAACCGCATCGACGTAGGCGGTCTGCAAGATCCGTTCCCCTTCGGGCTGGACCCATCGCGTCGTGACGACCGCGTGACTGACGAGCTCGGCGCCGCGATAGGCGAGGAAGTGGCGGCCTCCCGACTCGACGTACGTGAAGAGCTTTCGGAACTCCTCGCTCTCGTGCGCAGCCACACACACGTCGATCACCGTCGACCGCAACGTGGGAGTCAGCTCCTCGGTGCGGTACACGCGCACCGCGATGTCGGCGTCGGCTTCCACGTCGCTCCTACCGGTTCAACTCGTCGCGCCACGCGTGTCGCTTCCGGCTCGAGAGCTGCGACGTGACGACGTACCACGGCACCCGGCACGCGTGCTCGTGCTCCGGATCCTCCGGACACGCCACCCGCGCCACCGCGTCGGCGAGCTTGGCGACCTCGGCCTTGTCATCGGTCTCGACGAGCAGCTGTATCCGCCAGATCTGAGTCACGACCCCATCATCGCCCACCGAACCCGCGTTGGACGCGTGAATCCCGAGATCCGGCGCGGGATCCTGCGTCCTAGAGACTGTTCGACGTCTCGGCGAAGCGCACGATCAGTTGCGCTTGCTCGGCGGTCTCGATGGCTGAGTGGTGATAGTGGTCCCGAACCCACGCCACCGCGTCCAAGGGATCGAGGCCCGCGAGCACGGTGAGGCAGCCGAGCACGGTGCCGGTGCGACCGACTCCGCCGAAGCAAGCGATCTCGACGAGCTCACCGGCGCGGGCGCGCCGGTAGAGATCATTGATCGCGGTGAAGGTCTGCTCCTCATCCGCGGGCAGCCCGAAGTCTGCCCAGGGGATGATGTGACACGGCCAACTGACGTGCGGATCGTCGCGCCAGCGTTCGTCGAGGTAGAGCGCGAAGTCAGGTTCGCGCGGCCGCGTCGCCGACACGAGGTCGAGCCGGCCCCGAGCCAGGATCGTGGTGCCGTCCGGCAGCGTCACCTGCACGTTGCATTCTCTCCTTCGCGGTGCGGCCGTGCGATCTAGCGCGGTGCGGCCGGGTCCGGTCTCGGGTACGACTGGGCGGATGCCCGAGGATGCGGTGTTCAGCGACGAGCTGGACGAGTGGCTGAACGGCGATGGGCCCAAGACGATCGGCACGCTGAACGACGTCTTCGACGAGCGCTCGTTCGCAGTGGCGATCGCGCTGTTGATGTTCCCTTCGGCGTTGCCGATCCCGACGGGCGGGGTCACGCACGTGTTCGAGGTCGTGACCCTGTTGCTCGCCGGGCAGATCGTCGCGGGGCGCACCGAGATATGGCTGCCGAAGCGGTGGCGCGACCGCGAGCTCAGCGCGGCGATCACGGGCAAGGCGATCCCGCTCGTGATCCGGTGGGTGCGCCGCTTCGAGCGGTTCTCGAGGCGGCGCGGGCGGCACCGGTTCGAGCAGGGCTGGTTCCTGCGGCTGCTCGGCGCGGTGATCATCGCGTTCACGGTCGGCGCGATCCTGGCGCCGCCGTTCTCGGGGCTCGACACGCTGCCCGCGCTGGGCGTCGTGTGCATCGCCCTGTCGATCATCCTGCAGGACGTCGCGCTGACCCTGACGGGCGCAGTGATCGGTGCCGGTGGCATCGCGCTCATCATCGCCATCGGGCGGGCCGCCGCGCACTTCTTCCAGAGCTTGCTGTGAGCCGCGCGATGAGTTTCGCGGCGCCGTGCCGTCCTACCTGGGCGCCAACCCATGGAGGCCTTGATGAGTCTGCCGAAGATCGCCACCTCCCGAGACGAGTTCGTCGCCGCGCGCAAGGCGCTGCTTGCGAAGGAGAAGGACCTGACGCGCCGGCGGGACGCGCTCAGCGTCGAGCGCCGGAACCTGCCGATGGTCGAGGTCGACAAGGACTACGTGTTCGACGGGCCGGACGGCAAGGTGCGCTTGATCGACATGTTCGACGGCCGCGCGCAGCTGATCATCTACCACTTCATGTTCGACCCGGAGTGGGAGGACGGCTGCCCGAGCTGCACCGCGGGCACCCAAGAGCTGTCCGCGGGGCTTCTTGGACCACCTGCACACTCGCGACACCAGCTACGCGATGGTGTCGCGCGCGCCGCTCGCGAAGCTCACGCGCTGGAAGGAGAAGCAGGGTTGGGACATCCCGTGGTACTCGTCGTACGGCACCGATTTCAACTACGACTTCGGCGTCACGATCGACCCGGCGGTCGCGCCACCTGAGTACAACTTCCGTACCAAGGCCGAAGCCGAGGCGCTCGGACAGGATTTCGGCGACGAGCCGTTCGAGGCCCCGGGCCGCAGTTGCTTCCTGCAGGTCGACGGTCGCGTGTTCCACACGTACTCGCAGTACGCGCGCGGGCTCGAGTCGACCGGTGGGTCGTACTACTTCCTCGACCTCACCGCGCTCGGCCGGCAGGAGGAGTGGGAGGAGCCGAAGGGTCGGAGCGAGTCCGTGCGCTCCGCCACCCCCGATTTCGCGTCCTGAGCTCGCCGTCTTCGTCGTCGTCGAAGAGGTGCGCCGAGCACACCGGATCGCCGGTGCTCGACGTCAAGAACCAGAAGTTCCAAGTGCCCGAACCGGCCTACGCGTCGGACCCGAAGCCCTCGACCTGCGCCTGACGGACGCGCGATCCTTGCAACAGGTGAACGACGATCCCGAGCTGCCGGCCGGTGACTTCTCGTCGTGGCTGCACGAGGTGCAGAGCGCGATCCGCGGCGAGAACGACGCGCGCGTTCCGTGCGACGGCTGTACGGCGTGCTGCACCGCGTCGCAGTTCGTGCACATCGGGCCGGAAGAGACCGACACGCTCGCGCACATCCCGGCCGAACTCCTGTTCCCCGCGCCGCTCCTGCCGCGCGGGCACGTCGTGCTCGGCTACGACGAGCGCGGCCATTGCCCGATGCTCGTCGACGGCGCGTGCTCGATCTACGAGCACCGCCCCCGTACGTGTCGCAGTTACGACTGCCGTGTCTTCGCCGCGGCCGGCATCGAACCGACCGGTGCCGGCCAGGCTCCGATCGCGACGCGCGTGCGGCGCTGGCGGTTCAGCTACCCGACGGTTGCCGATCGCGCGTTGCACGACGCCGTGCGCGCGGCGGCGCAGTTCGTCCGCGATCGTCCGGACCCGCTGCCGCCCGAACGCCGCCCGACGAACGAGACCCAGCTCGCGGTGCTCGCCGTCGAGCGGTACGACGAGATCTCGCGCCGTGAGGAGACCTGAGCCGCGGGACCGGATGTTCAGATCGAGCGCGGCACTGTCGCGCGCGAGATCTACGGCGCCGAACGAGAACAGTCCGGCGATCACCGCGACAGCGCTCCAGTCGACGACGCGCCACAACCACACCGGGCGGTTGCGGACGCTCGCGAGCCAGTTGCACGTGCCGGCGAAGCACACGACGACGACGAACGGCGGGAGCAACGCGAGGAGCACCGGCGGCCCGAGCAACCACCAGCTCCGGCGCGCCGCCCAACCACCGTCGGCGACAGCGGCGTTCGTCAACGACGACACCGCCGCGCCGAATCCGGCACAGATCGCGACGAACAACCCGATCGCGAGCGCGGCCGGTTCCAACGTGTTGAAGTCGACGCCGTCGCGATGGACCATCATCGCCCCACCGAGCACCCCGTAGAGCGCCGCCATCGCAGGCACGACGGCCGCACCCAAAGGCAAGACGAACGGGCGGGCGACGAGGTACAGCAGCGCGGCCAGCACACCGATCAACGCGGTGAGCACCACGAGTCCGATCGTGCTCGCCAGAGTGAACCGGCCGATCTCGAAGCCGTCGTCGCTCGTCACGCCTTTGACCCGGTCGTCGGAGGTCGCGAACAAGATCCGCATCGCGATGCGCCCGCCGATCCCACCGATCAGCGCACCGAGCCCCGCGCCGATGATCACCGTCGCGGACACCATGCGCACGATCGGTTCCAGTTCGTGCCGGAGCCCGACGCGACCTCGTTCGCCGTCGACCTCGCTCGCGTCCGCGGCATCCTCGGATGTGGCTTGTCCACCGACGCGCAAGGCACCCCCGCAGGTTCGGCGATCTCGACGCAGCCTGCGCTCCTCGCGCGCAGTTGTAAAGCTCAGGGCGTCTCGAGGTAGTCGTTGAGCTGGACCGTCACCGTGTCGGTCGACGAAGCCCAGTTCGGGACGTTCACGACGTGCACGCGGCCGCCACCGAGGCGAGGCGTGCTAGCAATCGAGATGGTGTCGTTCGGCGGGGTGGCCGCCTTCACGAAGATGTCGGCGCCGGTGAGGAACGGCAAGCCGGAGATTCCCGGGATCGGTGTGTTCAGGTTGGTGACGCCATCGGTTCCGGCATCGAACGCGAACACCGCGTTCACGAGCTTTGCACGCGCGCTGTTGGCCGGCGTGAGGATGTTGACACCGTTGACCTCGAGCACGTCACTGTTGGCGCCCTGGTCCCCCCACTGCTCCTTGTAGCGGACGATCGTCAGCGCCGCGCTGTTCGGGCTGCGTTGCACGAGGTCACCGATGCCGCCCGTCGGCGGCGACAAGAGCAGCCGGATCCACGAGTCGGCGCGCACGAACGGCTCGTAGTAGATGTGCTGGGTCGTCGGTGCGTCCGGGCGCGCCACCGCGAACTCGTAGTTCGCACCGGCCCGGGCGGTGAACGGACCCCAATCACCGTTGCCCTGCAGCGGGAACGTCGCTTCGGGCGTGTTGTCGAGCCGCTGACCCGTCGCGCCGTTCACCTCGAAGATCTGCAGTGTTCCGTTCGTGATGCCACTGTTCTGCGGGAAGAGCTGCGCGCGGCCCGAGAGCTTGAAACGGTCGCCCCCGTCGGCCTGCACCTTCGTGGTCGCCGGCTCCTTCCCGGTGAAGAACGAGTAGATCTGCTCGAAGGTCTCGGGCGAGCTCACGACCTGTACGTGACTCTGCTGGGTGAAGTAGATGTTGGCGGCCCCGGTGATCTTCCGGCTGGGGCTCCCGCTTCCCCAGATCGCGAGGGTGGGCACACCACCTGGCGGCGACGCGGCCGGCGATCCGTCGAGGTTCACGTAGTGCGCAACAGTCGCGGCGCGCTGCGCACTGCTGTTCAGGTACTGCTGCATGAGCGCGGTGCCGAGCGAGTGGCCGAGGAGGTCGACCTTGTCGGCGTGCGACAGGCGCAGGAGATCGGCGATCCGCTGATCGAGGCGGGTGAACACCGCCTCGCGCGTCTCGGTTGTGAAGAGGGAGTCGTACTCGTGCATCGCGATCAGCGCCGGTGCGTAGCCGTTGCTCTCGAACCGCATGGCTTGCGTCTCGAACTGGGCGCCGGAACCGAAGAAGCCGTGGACGAAGATCACCGGCCGGGTCCGGCGTGCGAAGGTCGCCTGCGTGCGCTCGCCGGCATCGGCCTGCGCGAGCGAGAACCCGACGAGCACTGTGCTCAACAGCGCGGCGACGGCAATGACGAAACGAATCGGCCGTTTCACGTGATCCCCCTTTTCCCGGGCGAAGCGGTACGTAATGCACTCGCCTTAACCCTGGATGCGGGTACCTTAACGACGCGGACCAGCTCTTCCCGCGTTGCCGCGCGGTGATCGACAAGCACCGCGCCGACACCGACCCGCGCCGACACGCCCTGCTCGACGTGTACGAAGCGAACGGCACCACCGATATCCACGCCATTTCTCCGCGCCGCGACGACCGTCTGTTCACGAGTCATCTCGTCGACCTCGTGACCGCACTCCTCGAAGCACGCCCCTCGGCCGCACCCGGCGCCTGCTCGCACCGCGACGCCCTCCGAAGGAGGGCAGCAGCCGGGCGTGAGGTCAGGCGACCGTGTCGACCAGCATGAAGTCGTCGACGCCGAGCGCGCCGAGCACCAACCGTACCGGCGCGGGCACCGCGCGCCGGGTCGGGTCGTTGACGATGCGCGGGTTGGTCACGATGCGCTCCCGTCCGCGTGTGACCAGGTGCGCCGCACCGGCGGCGAGCACGTTGCGCACCCAATCGGGATCGCGCCCGTAGGTGAGCGCGAACACGTAGCCGCCCTCCCGCCGGAACGCGTTGACGGGATTGCGATACGTGCGTCCCGAACGCCGGCCCTGATGCACGACGATGCCGAAGCCCGGAAGGTGTCGGGCGAACGGTGTCGTGATCCGATTGGTGACCTTCTTGTTGAAACGGGCGAGCGACGCGGGCAGCGGCATGGATGCTGTCGTACCCCGCCGCGGCCCGGCTTCAGCGCGGGTCGCGCGCGATGCGCAGGCGCACCGCGGTGCCGGCGGCCGAGGAACGGATCTCGACGAGGTCGCACAGCTGGTTGACCAGCCACAATCCGCGACCGTCGAGCCGGCGCGAGTCGGGTGGGAGGCGCCCGACCAGCGGATCTTCGATGTGTCCCGCGTCCCGCACTTCGCAGACGAGCTCGGAGCCTTCGGGCCAGACCCGCAGCAGACCACCCCCGCCGCCGTAGCGCACGCTGTTGGACGCGACCTCGGATGTCGCGATGACGATCGCTTCCACCTGCATCGCATCGAGGCCGTGGGCATCGGCGTTGGCCGTCACCACCGTACGGACCGCACGCAACGACGACAGGTCGAAGGGGACGACGTCGACCGGTTCGGGCGGCTCCGGGAACGGAACCGTGTCGGGCGCCCACCCCGGCTCGTACGCGTGACTGTGCCGGCGCGTGCCGTCGGCCGTGAGGTGCGAGTGACTGCGCTCCGCCTCTGCGATCACCGATTCGGGCAACGTCTCGATGTCGTACGGGCACATCACCCAGCTCGACGCGACGCGGTCGAGCGCAAGGTTGAGCAGGACCTCGTGACGTTGACACTCGACCAACTCGGCGGCGCTGCGCTCTGCGTAGATCGGCTCACCGATGCCGCGCACGCCGCGTACATCGCTCGACTGGCGGTCGATGAACTTCAACCAGACCGAGATGAGTCGCGCCGGGTTACGCCCGGCCTCGGTCATGTCGACGAACTCCACTGCGTCGGCGCGGCGGCCGAGACCGGCGCGGAGCAATTCGATCTTGCGCGGCGGGACGACCACGAGCACTGCTTCGCCGCCGGCGAGCCCGTCGTCGATGAAGCGCAGCGCGCACTCGGCGAACTCGCGCTCACCGCGGTACAGAAGCGCGTCATGACACGAGTGCGCTCCGTTCGGCGGCAGCACGCTCATGAGTCGAGTCCCGCGTTCGTCACTGCGAGACCCGGCGCGTCGGACCACTCGCATACCGCCAGCGCCTGGCGCACGATCGGCTGCGGCTCGACCAGCACGAGGCGGGCCGGCGGGGTCCGCGCGCCCGCGGCGTGCACCAGCGTCCGCAGGCCCAGCAGATCGATGAACTGGAGGCCAGTCATGTCGACGTGTACGTCACCGGCCAACGGCAAGGCGGCCAGTTCATCGCCGAGCCGACCGACGTTCGACGCATCGATCTCGCCGACCAACCGCAAGCCGTACGGCTGATCGATCGCCTCGAAGTGGCACAGTTCGGCGCACGGCGTCTCGCCGCGTCTCTCGACCATCGTCTCACCCCCGCGGTGCACGATCACATCTGCCGATTTCATCGGCGGGCCACTGATCACGACTGTAACCCGTCCGTCTACGCTCGCGCCGTGACGCGCGCCCGGTGCTCCCCGACGGAATCGTCGTGGTCATGAAGCGCTCGTGCCCGACGTGCCGGCTGGTCGCGCCGATCCTCTCCGAGCTCGCGGACGGTCCGCATCCGCTCACTGTCTACACGCAGGACGATCCGGAGTTCCCGGCGGGCGCGGTCGACGACACGTCACTCGAGGTCTCGTTCGCGCTCGACGTCGACACGGTGCCGACGCTCCTGCGCATCGAGGCCGGAGCGGTGAGCGCTCGCACCGAAGGATGGCGACGCGATCGGTGGGAGGCGATCACCGATGTTCCCGCGCTCGGCGCCGCGCTCCCGGATTGGCGCCCTGGTTGCGGGTCGCGCACGCAGGACCCGGAAGTGCAGGACGCCCGCACCGTCGCGCGCATCGAACCGACCCTTCGCGCGCGGCGCGTCGAGCTCGGTCCTGCCGAAGACGAAGCCGAGGCGATGTACGAGCGCGGCTGGAGCGACGGCCTCCCGCTCGTCCCACCGACCGTCGAGCGCGTCGCGCGGATGCTCTGCGGCACCAGCCGAAAGCCGGACGAAGTCGTCGCGGTCGTGCCGCCCGATCTCGTCGAGTGCACCGTCGAGAAGGTCGCGATCAACGCGGTGATGGCCGGCTGCCGACCTGAGTACCTACCGGTCGTGCTCGCGGCGGTCGAAGCGGCGTGCACCGATGCATTCAACATCCACGGTGTCCTCGCGACGACTTGGTTCTCCGGCCCGCTCGTCATCGTGAACGGCCCGAAGGCGCGCGCCATCGGCATGAACAGCGGCGTGAACGCGCTCGGGCAGGGCAACCGTGCGAACGCGACCATCGGGCGCGCGCTGCAACTCGTGGTGCGCAACGTCGGTGGCGGTCGACCGGGCGGCGTCGATCGCGCGACTCTGGGCACCCCGGGGAAGTACACGTTCTGCTTCGCGGAGGACGAAGCCGGTTCCCCGTGGGAGCCGTTGCACGTCGAGCGGGGCATGCCGCCCGACTCGTCCGCGGTCACGCTGTTCGCGGCCGAGGGCGTGCGCGGTGTCGTCGATCAACTCTCGCGCGCGCCCGAATCACTCGCGCGCTCCTTTGCCGCGTGCCTGCGCACCGTTGCCCATCCGAAGAACGTGATCGCGTGGGACGCCGTGCTCGTGGTGTCACCCGAGCACGCACGCGTCTTCCGCGACGCCGGCTGGACGAAGGCTCGCCTGCGCGAGGAACTCGACGGGTTGCTCCAGATCCCGGGCGAGGAGCTCGTGCGCGGGGCCGGCGGCATCGCCGAAGGGATGCCGGAAGCGTTCCGGGACACCACCCTCCCGAAGTTCCGCGCCGGCGGCCTGCTCATCGTGCACGCAGGCGGGCAGGCCGGGCTGTTCTCGGCCATCATCGGCGGGTGGGCCAGTGGCGCGATCGGCAGCGAGCCGGTCACCCGAGCGATCGGTTCCGAGGGGAGATCGTGACGTGAACCGTTCCCTGCTCGACCCCACATCCGAGCGCGAACCGAGCACACGCGAACGCGCGCCGCGCCCCGGATCGCTCGACGGAACGGTGGTGGGGCTCCTCGACATCTCCAAGCCGCGCGGCAACGTGTTCCTCGACCGGATCGACGAGCTGCTGCGAGCGCGCGGCCTGCACGTCGAACGCTTCGCCAAGCCGACGTTCACCAAGCCCGCGCCCGTTGATCTCCGCCACGAGATCATCGCCAAGTGCAACGTGGTCATCGAGGCCCTCGCCGATTGAGGCTCGTGCACGTCGTGCAGTGTGCACGACACCGTGAACATCGAAGCCGCCGGCATCCCGATGGTCTTCGTCGCGTCGTCCGAGTTCGTCGACGCCGCCGACGCGCAGGCATACGCCCTCGGCGCCGACCCCGCACGCGTCTTCGTGGCGCATCCGATCCAGGACCGCACCGACGACGAGCTCCGCGCGCTCGCCGACGGTGCCGTCGACGCGCTGCTCGACGTGCTGCAGGGCCTAGCGTGACGTAGGCGTCTCAGCCCCGGCGCTCGTCCGAGCCGGCAGTCTGACTCAGCTCGAGATCGCCACCTGGATCGGCTGCTGGGCCCGGGCCGCGAACTTGGCCGCGTCCGACGTCGTCATGGTCGGGCCGCCCACGTAACGCGTGCGCGTCGTCGTGAACGTCGGCGGGTTGGCGCCGAGCGTCGGATCCGTGTTCGGGAACGTCGTACCGGTCGGTGCGTTGATCTGCGAACCGTTGTCGCCCCACGCGGCGCTGTCGCCCGTGCACGGCACCGGCGCGGCCGGCTTCTGGTCCTTGTAGTAGGTCGTGACGCGTGCCGCGATGTCCGTCACGAGCGTGCGCGTCGTCACCAGTGCGCCGGCCGGACCCTTCACCAGCTGCCAGATCGGCGGCCCGGCTGGGATCGGGGTGGTCGAGGTGATGGGCGTGACCGCGTCGGCGACACCGTCGATCGGCACGTTGGTGTTCGCGTTGTCGGAGTAGGTCATGCCCGCGAGGTTCGTCGTGAAGTCGTCGTAGCTCGCGTACGCGGGCAGGCCGCCGTGGCCCCGCAACTCGATCGTCGTGTCCTCGCGGCCCGGGTAGAAGTACTCGGTCTGCACCGTGTAGGTGAAGCTGTTCGCGCCGATGTGCGAGCGGATCGCGCGCACCGGGCCGCTGATGTTCGCGACGAACGCACCTTCGTACGGCGACGAGTTCACGACGTTGTCGTAGGTGTCCTCGTTGCGGCCGCAGCCCGCCGGAACGGGATAGATCGCGCGATCGAGCATGTCGGCACCGTTCGCACCCTGACCGACCACCGTGAGTCCGTCGTTGAGCCAGCGGTCCGCGTAGGTCTGCCGGTACGACGGCGTGACGATCGTCGAGTGTTCGGGGTTGGGTCCGATCGCGTTGTTCGGCGTGTTCGACACGGTTCCCATCCGGTACGTCGTCTTGTAGTCACCCGAGTCGAGCGAGAACGTGTACGTGACACCGCTCGTCTTCGCGCCGCCGTTCAGCGCGGGGCTCGAGTACAGGTAGAGGTACCCGTCGGTGCCCGCCGCGAGCGGGTCCGTGGCGTGCACGACCTGCCGGGTCGCCACGGTCACGCCCGCGGGGTTCGCGTTCGCGGGCGCCACCTGACCGAGGTCGGAGCCGAGGAAGCTGACCTCGTCGTTCGCGTCGACCAGCGGATCGTGGTCGGCCGGCGTGTACGTCGCGTAGGACGTGTATCCCGGGCTCGCAGGCGGCGGGGTGTACACGAGGATCTGGTACGCCGCGCCGCCCGGCAGCTTCGCCCACGCGGACGGGGGCCGGTTGTAGATCTGGCCCGGGTTCACGAGGTCGCGCTGGTCGACCTGCACCGGCACTTGGTTCCACGCGGATCCGTCCCAGGCGAAGCCGACCACGTGGGTCGGGTCCGCGCCGAGCAGCTTGGGCAGGCTGGACCCCGGTACGACGACCGGGTCCTGGGGCCGCAGGAGCGACGCGCCGAAGCGGGTCACGCACCCGCTCAAGACCACCGCGCCGATCAACCCGATCGTGACGAGTCCCGCCAACCGCCGCGCGCGCCGCTGTCGCATCCGCTGATCCCCCAAGGTCGCTGCTTCGCCGGGCGCGTGCACCCGCACGGGGCCGATGTCTGGCAGTTTCTACCTGACGCACGCCGCCCGATGCCCGTCGGTGCGGCCTTGGTAGTTTGACCAGCACTCTCAGAGCAGTTCGCCCAGACCCTGATCACGACACCGATCACGAAACAAGATCACCGGGCGGGGGAAGCCGGTCGAACTCCGGCACTGACCCGCAGCCGTAGCCCGCACCCGACCGACCACCGGTGACCTCCGCTGGTCCGGTCACCGGGGAGTCGGAATGCCCGTCCGGAATCGGCTCCTCGACACCGTCGAGGTACGCGGAACGGAGCCACCGACCCCATGATCCGCTCGGCGCGTCGCACCTTCACGGTGAGCGAGCGACTGCCACGCGAACTGCACCCCGGCGCGTGGTGGCTGTGGGCGCTCGGGCTCGCGACCGCCGCGAGCCGGACCACGAACCCGCTCCTGCTCGGTGCGGTCCTCGCCGTGGTCGCGTACGTCGTGGCCGCGCGCCGGGGCGACGCGCCGTGGAGCCGTGGCTTCAAGGCCTACCTCGTCATGGCGTTGGTGATCATCGGCCTGCGCGTCGTGTTCCGCATGCTGCTCGACGGCCAGTACGGCGAGCACGTGCTGTTCCGGCTGCCGGAGATCCCGCTCCCGGCGGCCGCCGCCGGCCTCCGGCTCGGCGGCCCGGTGTCGCTCGAAGGCGTGCTCGCCGCGGTGTACGACGGGCTGCGCCTCGCCACGCTGCTCATCTGCATCGGCGCGGCGAACGTGCTCGCGAACCCCAAGCGCCTCTTGAAGTCGACGCCGGCCGCGCTGCACGAGGTCGGTGTCGCGGTCACCGTCGCGTTGAGTGTCGCACCGCAACTCGTCGAGAGCGTGCAACGGGTGCGGCGGGCGCGGCGTCTGCGCAGCGGTGCCGGCAAGGGCGCGCACGTGCTCCGGCAGATCATCGTCCCCGTCGCCACCGATGCACTCGATCGATCGCTCATGCTCGCGGCCGCGATGGACGCGCGCGGGCACGGTCGCCGGGTGGAGCCACGACGCGGCGCGGCGCACGTGACCGGTGGCGCACTCGTGCTCGTCGGGTTGTGCGGTGTCTGCCTCGGGATCTACGGGCTGCTCGACGCGTCGACGCCACGCTGTCCTCGGCCTGTCGGCACTCTTCGGCGGCCTCACGAGCGCCGCCGCCGGGTTCGTGCTCGGGGGCCGCCAGGTGCACACCACGCGCTGACCGCCCTGATCCCTGGCTCGCGCCCGAGTGGGCGGTCGCGGCATCGGGCATCTTCGTCGCGGCCGCGCTCTTCTTCAGCCGGTTCGGTCAACCCGGATGCACTGAACCCGTCGCTCCAACCGTTGCAATGGCCGACCCTGCCGCTTCTCCCGTTCCTCGCGATCCTCGCCGGCGCGCTCCCTGCCTGGCTCGCACCGCCGGTGCAGGCGCGCGCCGGGCGCGATCCGAGCGGCGCGCGCGTCGCGGTACCGGCCATCGCGCTCGATCCCGACGACGCGGCCCGCCCGGTCGCCACCGACGCACCGAAGGTGCCCGCGTGATCCGGATCGAGCACGCCACGTTCACCCACGCCGAGAACGACTCCACCGAGGTCGGGCCGGGGCGCCCGGTGCTGCGCGATGTCGACCTCGCGATCGACGAAGGCGAACTGTGCCTCGCGATCGGCCGCACCGGTGCGGGCAAATCGACACTGCTCGGAATGGTGAACGGGTTGGTGCCGCACTTCACGGGCGGTCATCTCGCCGGGCGGGTGCTCGTCGACGGGCGCGACACGCGCGAGCACAAGCCGCGTGATCTCGCCGATGTCGTCGGCTATGTCGGTCAGGACCCATCTGCCGGTTTCGTCACCGACACCGTCGAAGAGGAGCTCGCGTACGCGATGGAGCAGCTCGGGCTGCCACCGGACGTGATGCGCAAGCGGGTCGAAGAGACGCTCGACCTCCTCGGCATCGCCGAGCTGCGGGCCCGTCCGCTCCGCACGCTCTCCGGCGGACAGCAGCAGCGCGTCGCGATCGGATCGGTGCTCACCGCGCACCCGCGCGGCTGGTGCTCGACGAACCGACCTCCGCACTCGATCCGAACGCGGCCGAAGACGTCCTCGCGGCCGTCGCCCGGCTCGTGCACGACCTCGGCGTCACCGTGCTGCTGGCCGAGCACCGGCTCGAGCGCGTCGTCCACCACGCCGACACCGTCGCGCACGTGCACGGCGACGGCCGCGTCACTGCCGGCGATGCGCGCACCATCCTCGAGGTCGCCGACATCGCGCCGCCCGTCGTGCACCTCGCCCGCCGGACCGGCTGGACACCGCTCCCCCTCTCGGTGCGTGACGCGCGCCGGCTCGCGGGCCCGTTGCGGCGAGCGCTCGCCGATTGCGCGCCGCCGGCGCGCGGCCGAGTGCTCACGTCCGCTGCCGCGGGACCGCCTGCGCTCGCCGCCCGTCGCGTCGTCGTCCGCTACGGGAACGTCGTCGCGGTCCGCAACGTGGACCTCGATCTGCACGCGGGCGAAGTCGTCGCGCTCATGGGGCGCAACGGCTCCGGCAAGTCGTCACTGTTGTGGGCGCTGCAGGGCGCCGGACCGCGTCAGGAGGGCCGGGTCGCGGTCGGCGCGGCAGGATCCCGCCGCGCTGACCCCCGACGCGGCGCGCCGGCTCGTCGGGCTCGTCCCCCAGACACCGTCGGATCTGCTCTACATGCCGACCGTCGGCGACGAGTGCACGCAAGCCGACCACGACGCGTACCGCGCCACCGGGCACGTGCCGCGAGCTGCTCGAGCGACTCGTGGTCGGCGTCGGATCCGCCACCCATCCACGCGATCTTTCCGAGGGCCAGCGGCTCGCGCTGGTGCTCGCGGTCCAGCTCACTGCTGCGCCCGACGTGGTGCTCCTGGACGAACCGACGCGCGGGTTCGACCCCACCGCGAAGGATCGCTTTGCCGCGGTCATCGCCGAGTTCGCCGCGGAAGGGCGGGCGATCGTCGTCGCCACCCACGATGTGGAGTTCGTCGCCTCGGTCGCGAACCGTGTCGTCGTGCTCGCCGACGGCGAGGTGGTCGCCGACGGGCCCACCGCGGACGTGATCTGCTCCTCGCCGTCGTTCGCGCCACAGGTCGCGAAGATCCTGCATCCCGAGCCGTGGCTCACGGTCGCGGAGGTCGGCGCCGCGCTCGCCGATCTGGAGCAGCTCCGATGACCGCGATCCACCCCACCACCGCGCCCCGCCGCGCACGCGCCGTCGTCGGCATGAGCCCGCGGTCGTTCGCGGCGTTGGTGCTCGTCTCGGTCGCAGGGTTCCTGATGTTCTTCTGGCCGCTGCTCGTCACGCCGCCCAGCAACTTCGCGCACACCGAGGACGCGCCGTTCATCTTCGCCGCGCTGCTGCCCGGCCTCATCGCGATCCTGCTCGCGGAGATCACGACCGGCCGCATGGACACGAAGGCCATCGCGATGCTCGGCGTGCTCTCGGCGATCGGCGCCGCGTTGCGTCCGCTCGGTGCCGGCACGGCAGGCATCGAGCTCGTGTTCTTCCTGCTCGTGCTGGGCGGGCGGGTCTACGGACCGGGCTTCGGCTTCGTGCTCGGATCCACCACGCTGTTCGCGTCCGCGATCCTCACGGGCGGCATCGGCCCGTGGCTCCCGTTCCAGATGCTCGCGGCGTCGTGGATCGGGCTCGGCGCGGGCCTGCTGCCGCCGATGCGCGGCCGCAAGGAGATCGCGATGCTCGCGGCCTACGGCGCGTTGGCCGCGTACTTCTTCGGTTTCTTGATCAATCTGTGGTTCTGGCCGTTCGCGATCGGCAGCGACACACAGCTCTCGTACGTCGCCGGCGCCCCCGTGTTCGAGAACCTGCACCGGTTCTTGCTGTACACGCTGGCCACGTCGACGTGGGGATGGGACACCGGCCGTGCGATCACGAACATCGTCGCGATCGTCGTGTTCGGTCCCGCAGTGTTGCTGATCCTGCGGCGCGCCCATCGCCGCGCCGCGTTCAGCGCACCGGTGACGTTCGCGCCACGATCATGAAGTCGACGCAGCAAGCGCGCACCCACGTCGTGATGGCGACGGCCGTGCTCGTGGTCATCATGATCTTCTCGGCCGGGCTCGCAAGCTGCCGCGGGAGTGAGCCCACCCCGCCGGAGGCCCGACCGCGCCTCACCGACGGCCCGATTCCCGCCGGCTTCGAGGGCGCGGCCTACGCGGTGCCACTGCACCCGGACCCGAGCCATCCGAACGCGGCTCGGGTCACGGTACGGAACGCCGATGGCAAGGTGGTCGGCCACGACTTCGTCGAGTCGGGCGCGCCGCATCACGTGAAAACGCTCACGGTGACGACGCGGCAAAGGTCGCGGTGGACTGGGCCAGCGGCCGCACTGCCATCGGTGACCGCGCCGACTTCTGGGCCATGCCGAGCTTCGTGAAGCTCGCGCACTACACCGTTCCCGACGACGGTCGGGCGACCGCGCCCGCGATCTCCGGCTGGTACGACGCCAAGGCCGCCTCCGCCGCGTTCGACGATCGCAAGACCCCGCAATACGACGGCATCCCGATCTTCACCCGCCGGTTCCTCTCGTGCGGCAGCGATCTCTGGAGCATCGGCGACCAGACGATCGCGGTCGACGTCCTCGCGCTCGGGATCCAACAGAACAGCCGCGCGCTCATCGAGCAGGGCGTGACCGGCATGGACTGGGGCGTGGCCCAGCCGATCGACGCCGAGGGCGTCCAGGAGCTGTACCGCCCGTGCGATGGCAAGACCATCGCCGACTACGGCTCGACGCACCACACGACGCAGTGGCTCGAGTCGTTGAGCCGGGGCGTGTACCTGCTCGCATCGTCACCGTACGCGGGTGAGTACCGCGGCAAGATCGCCACGTACATCGACCGCGTCAACCTTGTCGCGACGCGCCTCGCCGAACCGAAGAACTACGCGGATTGGGAGAGCAAGATCGATGTCGACGGGAAGGGTCACGACTTCACGCACCGGACCTTCATGATGGCCGCGGCGATGGGGCTTGCGTCCACGCTCGCCGAGCGTCGCTCCGACGGCGCGCATTGGTCCCGCATCGCGGCGACAATCGTGAAGCGCGGCATCGGGAACCAGTGGGCGAACGGCGTGAACCCGGAGCGCGGCGGTTTCGACGTCCAGTACCAGATGTACGGCACATGGCTGGCCGAGCTCTACCGCTCGACGATCCAACCAGGAACCGCGCCAGCACGCGCGTTGGACCACACGATTGCCCGTGCCATCGACTGGATGGCGACGCGCATCGACCCGAGCACCGGGAAGATCGACATCACCGGGAGCACGAGGGTGTGCGCGGAGACGAATCAGTTCTCGGGCGTGCCGTCGCTGCGACTGGACCCGCGGGACACGATTCGCGTCTTCTCCTACCAAGGGATGACGAAGCCGGACCCGCAGCTGACCCGGCTCGCGATCCTCGTCGAACGGAACCAGGTGCAGGCCGGCAACCCGTGTCCCGCTACGTCCGGTCCAGCTCCAACATCCTGATGGCGTTGCCGCGCAGCACCTTGTAGGCGAGGTTCTCGTCGAAGTCCGCGAGCATCTTCTCGACGTAGGCCTTGGAGTGCGGCCACGTCGTGTCGGTGTGCGGGTAGTCGGTCTCGAAGCAGATGTTGTCCTCGCCGACCTCGCTCAAGGAGTGGAGGCCGTGATGGTCGGCGGTGAAGCACCCGAAGATGCGGCCGTAGTAGTAGGTCGAGGGTGGCTCGGGGATCATTTCCTTGGAGTGCTGCCAGCTGTCGTGCTGGTCCCACACGGTGTCGGCGCGCTCGAGAGCGTACGGGATCCAGCCGATCTGACCCTCGGAGTACGCGAGCTTGAGCTCGGGGAACTGGATCAACTTCCCGGAGAAGAGCCAGTCGGCGAGCGACGCCATCGAGTTGTTGAACGCGAGCGTGCCGCCGACGCCGCCGGGTGCGTCGGGTGACGCCGAGGGGTTCGTCGACGACGAACCGATGTGCATGCACAGCGTGACGCCGGTGTCGTTACAGACCTGGAACATCGGGTCCCACTCGCCGCTGTGGATCGTCGGCAGCTTCAGGTGGTGGGGCAGCTCACTGAAGCAGAACGCGCGCACGCCGCGGTCCGCGTTGCGCTGGATCTCCTGCGCGGCGAGCTCGACGTCCCACAGCGGCATGAGGCACAGCGGGATGTTGTAACCACGGGACGGTCCGCACCACTCCTCGACCATCCAGTCGTTGTACGCCTTGACGCAGGCAAGGCCGAGCTCTTTGTCCTCGGCTTCGTAGAAGGTCTGGCCGCAGAAGCGCGGGAACGTCGGGAACGGCAGCGACCCGTCCGACCAGTTCAGGTCCATGTCGGCGATGCGCGCATCGCGGTCGTAGCAGCCGGGACGCATCTCGTCGTAGGTGAGCGCTTCCATGACCATCTTGGTGCGGTCGAACTTGGACACGTCACCATCGGGTGTCGCCTCGAGCGGGATCGCGACGAACCGCTTGTGCACGTAGATGAGGCGGTCCTCGAAGTACCACGCGTCACCCCACAACCCGTTGGGGTCCTCGGGGTTCACGTAGCGGGCGCCGGCCATCTTCACGAACGAGCCCCAGCGCTTGCGCTCGATGCGCGGGCCCTTCTCGCGATACTTCTGCGGCAGCCAGGTCTGCCAGACGTGCGCGGGCTCGACCACGTGGTCGTCGACACTGACGATCTTGGGCAGATCCATCCGCCGAGCGTACCTGACACGCGTGTCAGGTACCACTACGCGGCGGTTGTGCTCACGGCGCGCCGCGCACGCGGCAGGCTGAGGCGCTGCTGTGACGCAACCATTCGAGAGGAAGGATGGATCAATGCCGAACTGGGCCGAGCAAGTCACGGCCATCGCGACCGCGGTGGGCGCCATCGGGTTGGTGAGCACGCTCGGCGTGGTGATCCTGGCGAGCAAACAGGTTCGTGAGGCCCGCGTCGCGCGGCAGACGCAGATGGCGGCCGACTTCTTCCGCCGCTGGAACGAAGCGCCGCTCGAGGAGACGCGCCGGCTCGTCAACACGTTCGACACGCGCGACGCGCTCCGGGACGCGCTCTTGCGCTACATCGACGAGAACTCGGTGGACGCGTTCGTTCTCTACCGCGAGCTCGACTACTACGAGCAGCTGGGCGCGCTGGAGCGGCACGGCGGCTTCGACTTCGAGATGATCCGGTTGCTCCTCGGGCGACGACTCATCGACCGCTGGGAGCTCTGGGAGCCGTCGATCGACGCGCTCGGCGGCACTGCCACGTACCCGATGTTCGCCGGCCTCGTGACGAAGATGCGTGCCGTGGTGCCTCAATAGACTCGGGCCGTTCGTCGAGATCGGCCGTCGAGATCGGAGCTGTGCGATGGTCACCCAACGCGCCACGTTCGCCCGCATGCAGGACAGCACGCCGGCCGACTACGAGATCATCGAAGCCCGACGCGTCGAATACCTCGCGGGCTACACCGACCGCGTCCTCGATGCGTTGCGCCTGCTGGACGAAGGAACCGAGGGCTACGCGATCTCACGCCTGGAGCATTCGTTGCAGTCGGCGACGCGCGCGAGCAAGGACGGGCGCGATGACGACTACGTCGCGATGTGCCTGTTGCACGACATCGGCGACACGCTCGCACCGCGCAACCACGGCGAGCTCGCGGCCTCCATCCTCAAGCCGTTCGTGTCCGAGCGGCTCACGTGGATCACGCAGCACCATCCGGTGTTCCAGCTCTACTACTACGGACGCCACGTCGGCGCGGATCCGGACGCGCGCGAGCACTACGCCGGCCACGAGTGGTTCGACGACACCGTCGAGTTCTGCGAGCTGTACGACGAGAACTGCTTCGACACGAACTACCGCTCGCGACCGCTCGACGAGTTCGCGCCCCTCGTGCGGGCGCTGCTCGAGCGCACACCACGCTGGGACCGACCCGACCTCTGATGGCCGGATCGCTGAGGCTCAGGTACAGCCGAGCGCGGCGCGCAACGTCCGCAGGTTGCCCTGCATGACCGATACGTAGTCGGCGCCGCGCTCCCGGTCGCTGTTACTCAGTCCTTCGAGCGGGTTCAGCGTCTTCGTCTGCAGGCCGCCCGCCTCGCGCGCGAGCGTCTGCGCGACCTTCGGCGACACGAGCGTCTCCGTGAAGATGGTCGTGACGCCGTCGCGCTTCGCGAGATCCGCGAGCTCGGCGATGCGGTTGGCCGACGGCTCCTGGTCCGGCGCGATACCGGCGATCGCGTGCTGGTCGAGGCCGTACCGCTTCGCCAGCCATCCGAACGCCTCGTGCGCCGTCACGATCTCATTGCGGCGGCATCGCGCGAGTCCCTGCCGGTACTCCTCGTCGAGCGCGTCGAGCCGGGCGACGTACCTCGCCGCGTTCGCGCTGTAGGTCGCGCCGTGGTCGGGGTCCGCGTCGGCGAGCTGTTCCTCGACGACCTGCACGATGTCCTTCATGAGTGCCGGATCGAGCCATACATGGGGATCGAGGCCCTTGTTGCGGCCTTCGCCGGAGACCTTCCGGTCGCCCGCGTCGATGGGAAGGTCGTCGAGCACGAAGACCGTGCCGGCCTTGCGCTTCTTCGCGACGTCCTCGACTGCCGGTTGGAACCCGTGACCCATCGCGACGACGAGATCGGCGTCTTCCAGCGCGTCGACCTGCCGCGTCGTGACCTCGAGGTCGTGCGGCTCCGCGCCGGCCGGCGTCAGGTCCTGCACGTGCACGTCCGGCCCGCCGACCTGCCGCGCCGCTTCGGCGAGCGGGTAGAACGCGGCAACGACGTCGACCCGGCCGTTGTCCGCGCTCGACGTCGAGGTGTGGGCGCACGCCCCGAGCCCGAGCACGACGGCAACGGCGGCGCCGGCAACTCGAGCAACGCGCGGGCCGATCCCCATAATGAGAACCATTCTTATTCAGACTCCGCTCGGGGCGCAAGCCGTACGCTCGCTCACATGGCACTCGCGCCGGCCCGTGCCGCAACTGCCACCGCCCTCCTGGGTCTGGGGGTGCTCCACATCGCGTGGGGGACGGGTGCGACGTGGCCGTACCCTGACGCGGCGACGCTCTCCGAGCGGGTCGTGGGTGCGGACACGCTTCCCTCACCACGCGCGTGCTTCGCCGTCGCCGGCCTGCTCGGGACCGCGGCCGCACTGGTGAGCGGACGCCCGCGACGGTGGCCCGCCGTCAACGGCGTCGGGCGCGCCGGAGTGGCGAGCGTCCTCGCGGTGCGCGGTGCCCTCGGTCTCGCCGGCCGCACCGACCTCGTCGCGTCCGGCTCGAGCTCTCCGGCATTTCGCCGCCGGGACCGGGCCACGTACGCGCCCTTGTGCCTCGCGCTCGCGGCCGGAGCCGTGCTCGGGCGATCGCGCGCGAGCTAGTGCCGTGTCAGGCAACATTCGCCTCGTTACAACAGCCGCCAAGCCCGCGCGATGAGCGCTTCAACGCCGGGCGTGTCGAGGTTGTTCTTGGCCCAGTAGCCGGCGTCGGCGAGGACGGTTCGGACACGTGTGCGCACACCCGCGGCTCGCAGGTTCTTCTTGGTTGCCGCGACCATCGGCACGAACTCCGCGTCGTCGCTGCCGTCGTTGGTGACTTCCACGGCCACGATGACCTGATCGACAGTCGCGACAGCTTGCGCGTTGTATCGCCTGCATGAACCCACCCGGCACCCGCATGAGCCGACTGTCCGGATCGGTGACATTGGCCAACTGCCGGGGACGACGATGTTGCGCATCGGCCTTCGGTTTGCGTCCCGGGAGTCGTCGCCCGGTCGTGGCTTCGATCTCGGCGCGGCGGGCGAGCTGCGTCGCCAAGGACCGCTTCGCCGCGTCGGCATTCAGCTCGTCCAACAATGCCCGGATGCGGGCTCGACGCCCGGAACCGGTCAGCTCCGCGGGCAGCTCATCACCCCGAGCCGCACCCAGCCGTGCGTCTTCTTCGGCGTCCACCGTCGCCGCATCATCCAGAATCTCCATCGCGAGCTGTTCCGCGCTGCGGTTCACGGCACACGATGCATTGGCTTCCATTCGGGTGCCGTCAACCGCGACGAGTCCTGCCTTCACCAGCCCGCGCTAGCGCACAAGCGAAGGACCTGACCGAACAGCTCGCGAGCGCGTCTTGATGGGTCGCCCGGAAACGAGCGACGGTCGCGTGATCGGGAACCTGATTCGCCGCGATCACTCGAAACGCAACATCCTCAGTGCAGCGCCGCTCGATCACGCGGCTGGAACGTTCACCGACGCGATACGCGTACACGAGTAACGCCACCATCATCGACGGCTCATACGCGGCACCGCCACGACCGTCCGACCGATACGCCGCCACGAACGCCGACACGTCGAGTTCGCCCACGACATCCAGCACGAACCACGCCAGATGATCCGCAGGCAGCCACTCCGCCAACGACGGCGGCATCAACAACAACTATCCGGCGTTATGGGCACCTCAGGGCGTCGTTCTGGCGCGACAAACGCGGTGGCGACGCGAGCGCACCGCGGGCATTTAGGTATCTGCCGACCGTGTCCCACAAATGGCCCGCATGCGGTTCATCTGTGGGACACAGCGCGCACATGGTCACGCCGAACTGCCGATCGCGCGCACATGTCGGTTACGCGACGCCGCCCGTAACGCGAGCGCAGAACAAGAGCTGTCAAGCCGGCGTTATGGGCGGCCTCGGCGCGTCGTTCTGGCGCGGCAAAACGCGGTGGCGCCGCGAGCGCATCGCGGGCATTGTGCGTACGTGGTGCGGAGAGCGAAGCCAGGCCTCGATAGACGTGCATGAGACGGGTGCCGACGATCCGGTTGTGACGCTCTCCGACGACGTCGTCACCCTCCGGCCTTGGTCGAGAGATGACGCCGGGTTCATCGCCGACGCAAGCGCCGACCCAGCGATCCGACGCTATTCGGTTCCGCATGATCGCCGCGGCCACCCACCTCCGCCGCTGTCGATCACGAATGCTGAGACCACCATCGACGAATTCGCGTCGAACTGGCGGGCGTTTGCTACGACGGGGACACCATCGGGTGTTGCCTTCGCGATCATGGACGCGAGGTCGGGCGAAGTGGCCGGCATGTGTGGCGTCGACGACTGGTCGAAAGAGGACGTAGCGCAGATCGGCTACTGGCTCGCGGCAAACGCGAGAAGACGCGGCTACACGACTCGAGCAGTGATCCTCCTTACGCGCTGGCTGTTCGAGCTTGGTGCCGCACGCGTCTTCTTGACGATCGTCGCGGGCAATGAAACGTCGGTCGAGGTCGCCCGCCGTGCAGGGTTTGTGTATGAAGGAACGATGCGCTCACACGGCGTTTGGCAGGACCAGCGCTGCGACGTGATGTGGTTCGCCGCGCTGCCACTTGAGTGGACAGTTCGAGGGGCAAAATGAACAGTGATCGGCGCCAGCACTGCCGATCCGCACGCGCACATGTCGGTTACGCGACGCCGCCCGTAACGCGAGCGCAGAACAACAGCCGCCAAGCCGGCGTTATGGGCGGCCTCGCCGCGTCGTTCTGGCGCGGCAAACGCGGTGGCGCCGCGAGCGCATCGCGGGCAATCTGAGCGGATGCTGACCGCGATCGCAAGCGATGGGGTGTGGTCACGCTTCGACCACCTGAGGCAGGCGACGCTGCGCTACTGATCGCAGGACGAGACGACGAGTGGAGGCGCTGGCTTGGGCCGGGGACCAACGATCCGACACCGACCGCGTGCATCATCGTCAACGGCGAGGTCGTCGGCTGGGTGGACTACGACACCGATCGCGACGATGCTCGAAGCAGGCGAAGTCAACATCGGCTACAACGTGTTCGCCAATCACCGCCGACGTGGATACGCGCGCGAGCGGTCGAGTTGCTCATCGGGTACCTCGGACGCACGACGCCCTTTTCATGGCGACGCTGCTGATCAACCCCGAGAACATCAGATCACTGTCTGTCGCCGCCAAGCTCGGGTGTGAGGCGCACGGCCAGATCGACGGCAGCCGCTACTTCAAGCGGCTCATCGATCGCCAGGACGAGTAGCGCCGATCTGCCGATCGGTACTCGACCACGACGCGCCGCGAAGGCGCAATCTGGACAGGTGTTTGGCTTCGTGCAGACTCCGGGTGAAGCCGCCGATCGCGTCAATGGGTTGATCGAGGGTCTCTGGGTGCTCGCTGCGGTCGCGCGGCTGATGCGATCAAACGATGAACTCGATGCGCCAGTCGAACGTGTCCTGGTTGAGAGCGCGGGCGCTTCGCGGTCCGAGGTTCGGACGGGGATCTCGTTCTCGCGCCAGGGCTGGCGGACCTGCGTGTACAGACGCGGCGGCGCATTCGGCGAGTCGATCGTGAGTGCGATGGGACAAGCAGTCGAAGCGGCAAAGCGAAGCGCGGCCGAGTCGGGATGGACCGCGGACGACGACACGCTCCTCGCCCAGGGACGTGCATCGGCTGCGGCCGGACGTTTGCTCGCGACGACGGTCGCCAGCCAGCTCACTGGACTGTCGGAACGTCTCGCACAGCCGGGCGCAGAGGTGCTCGACATAGGAACGGGCGTCGCCGAGCTTGCGTGCGCCCTCGCCGAGGCGCTGCCATCCGTGCGGGTAGTGGGCATTGACATCCTCGATCGAGCGCTCCGTCTCGCAGACCGCACGATCACCGAGCACGGGCTCGTCGATCGCGTGCGAGTGCGGCGTCAGGGTGTGGCGGACATCAAGGAGTCCGGGACCTTTGAGCTGGTCTGGCTTCCCTTGATCTTCATCCCGCCCGATGTCGTGCGCGCGGCTCTGCCCACGCTCCATGCGTCGTTGCGCCCCGGGGGTTGGCTGATTGCAAGCGTCGGGCGGGTGCATGCCTCCGCACTCGGGACCGCAATCGCGGCGTGGCAGACACAGCGTCCGGCACGGCGCTCACGCCAGAACAAGCAATGCAGCTCCTAAGTGAACACGGCTTCGCTGGCGTCTCGCTCGTAGATACGCCGCCCGGGATGCCCGTCCTGATCGCAGGTCGCCGGTCGCACGACTGCCCACCTCAAAGGGTCGCAGCCGTCCGCAACCACGGGTCTGCCGTGCGGATCGCTTCCGGCTGCTGCACAAATGCTTTCGGGGGGCAGCGTGCCAAGTCAGGATCAGGTCAAACAGCTCGGTGCGAACGGGGGCGGCTGCTTCTACAACATCAACGGCGCGCATCCCCTCGCGACAACAACCACGTCGATCCCCTGAGGGCTATGGAGGTTGTTGGACTGGGCGCGTGGTGCGACTTCGTGAACGACGATGAGTACCGAGAACAACTGACCGCGATGGGAGTGACCGGACAACGGCTCCAGGCCGCCGTCCAGGAATTCGCGCGGTCGGCGTCCTTCCGGGTAGCAGAGTTCGCTCTGTTCGCTGATGGTCGGCGCGTCGTTCTGCACGAGGAGCGTGGGTTCAGCGGCACAACGTCGTCAGGCGATCCGTGGCGCAACCTCACACTGGCGGGACTTGAGGCCGACGTGCGCACGACGGTGCTGCCCGATGAGGCCGAAGCCGCGGAGGAACACCCATGGGAGTGGCTTGCTGAACTGATCCACGCCCATGGGGTTGATGTGTCGGCCGACCAGCTTCGCACCATTGCGTACAGGGTCGAATTCAGCGAGCGTCTGGTGGCTCGACTCACCCCTACTCAATGAGGAGCTTCGACACTCGCGCGTACAGATCTGCCGAGCGCGCGCACACGTCGGGTAGGCGACGCCGCCCCTGACGCGAGCGCAGAACAACAGCCGCCAAGCCGGCGTTATGGGCGGCCTCGGCGCGTCGTTCTGGCGCGGCAAACGCGGTGGCGCTGCAAGCGCATCGCGGGCATTCGGTGTGCGTCCCGGTTGGGGGGTAAGACGTCGACCCCTCGCGAGCCGACTCGACTTGGCGGAGACCGAGCGCCGAATCGGTCGCACTTCTGAGGCCGTCTCGCTTCGGATTGCGCCTCGCCTAATTGATGGGCCTCGGGGCGCTGCGCGAGCTACAACGAGCCGCGTGAGGTTCGACGTCCCCGACGAGGTCCGGAACAAGGTCGTCGCCGACGGGAACGCGGCGTGGCTCGACGAGCTGCCATCGATCGTCGAGTCCCTGGCCCGGGACTGGTCGCTGACCATCGGCGTCACGATGCGCGGTGGCCACGCGGCGTTCGTCGTCGAGGCGGCGCTCTCCGACGGGACGGCGGCCGTTCTCAAGATCGGTGTACCTGGCACTCGGCGCGAACTCGCCTTCGAGGCCGCGGCGCTGCACCTTGCCGACGGCGATGGCTGCGTGAGCCTGCTCCGCGACGACCTCGACCGCGACGCGCTCCTGCTCGAGCGACTCGGGGCCGCCATGTACGACGTCGTGCCCGATCCAGCGACCCGGCACGACATGCTGTGCGACGTCGCGGCCCGCCTGTGGCGCCCGGTCGGCGCCAACGTCGACCTGCCCACCGGTGCCGACAAGGCGCGCCAATATGCCGACCTGCTGCCACGCCTCTGGGAGCAGACGGGACGGCCGTGCACGCAGGAGACCGTCGACGACGCGCTCGAATGCATGGACCGTCGCCGCCGCGCCCACGACGACCGACGCGCCGTGCTCGTACACGGCGACGTCCACGACCTCAACGCGCTGCAGGCGACGGACGGCACGTTCAAGCTCGTTGATCCTGACGGCCTGCGAGCTGAACCGGCGTGCGATCTCGGAACCATCGTGCGATGCAACCCCGACAGCAGCGACGATCTGCGGGCGAGAGCAAAGCGCCTGGCCGCCCGTACCGGTGTGGACGTCACCGCCATCTGGGAGTGGGGAACGATCCACCGCGTCATCAGCGGCGTCTACAGCCGAAGCATCGGGTTCCAGCCGTTCGGTGACCTCCTGCTCGCCGAGGCAGATCGACTCACCAGATGACCCACGTCTTGGTGGTGAACCACAGCCTCGGATCAACCCGCGTCGTACCGAACTGCCGATCGCGCGCACATGTCGGTTACGCGACGCCGCCCGTAACGCGAGCGCAGAACAACAGCCGCCAAGCCGGCGTTATGGGCGGCCTCAGCGCGTCGTCCTGGCGCGGCAAACGCGGTGGCGCCGCAAGCGCATCGCGGGCATTATGCGCGCGCGTAGGGTACTGCGATGTTGCGTAGTGATGGGTGGCACGCGCACCCAGTCTGCACAACCCGACAAGGACTCGCTGCGAGGTACCGATGCCGACACTCGATAGGTCTCATGCACTCGACCACATCGTGGTGGTGTTGTTCGAGAACCGTTCCTTCGACAACGTGCTCGGGCATCTCTACGACCTCGGGGACGGGAAGAACTTCGAGGGCGTCATCGGCAAGAACCTGAGTAATCCCATTCCCGCGTGGGCAGAGCACGGCACCGACCGCAACGTGGTTCCGTACACGGTGGCCACGGACATGGACTCACCCAACCCGGACTCCGGCGAGGAGTACTTCCACACCAACACGCAGCTCTTCAACACGCTCGACGACGACAACCGCTACAAGATCGGCGAGGCCGCGACGGCACCGTGGAATGCCCCTCCACCCGGTGCGGCGCCGACGATGGACGGGTTCGTCACCGACTACATCTCGGCCTTCACGGGCGAGATCGGTCGCCAACCCACCTACGACGAGTACGCCCACATCATGACGGGCTACACGCCCGAACAACTCCCGGTGCTCAACGGCATCGCCCGCGACTTCGGCGTCTTCGACCACTGGTTCTGCGAAGTGCCCTCGCAGACATTCATGAACAGATCGTTTTGGACCGCGGCCACGTCGTCGGGGCTCGTCGTGAACAGTCCGATGCGAAAGTGGTTCACGGTCAACGATGCCGAAACGATCTTTGAGCGACTGGAAGCCCGCGGCAAGACGTGGAAGGTCTACGTCATGGAGCCGATGGTGCTGTCGTTTACGGGCCTGATCCACTTCCCGCGCCTGAAGGATCGGCTCGCCACCCATTTCGTGCCGTTCGCCCAGTTCGAAAAGGACGCCGTCGCGGGCACACTGCCGGACTTCTCGCTCATCGAGCCGAACATGCTCGCCGGGCACGGCGACTACCACCCGGCGATGGGCCGATCATTCTCCGACCAGGTCGCCCTCAAGGTCGACAACCCATCATCGACACTGTCCGGCGAAGCGTTCTTGGAACGCGTCTTCAGCGCCTACCGCGCCGCGACCTCAGACAACGGCACGAACGTCTGGAACACGACGCTGCTGATCGGGTGGGACGAACCTGGCGGCACCTACGACCACGTCCCACCCGGGCCGGTCCCGCCGCCCGACCCGGCCGCGCCGCCCGGCGAGTGCGACTTCGCCTTCGACCGATCCGGATACCGCGTCCCCGCCGTCATCGCGTCGCCCTGGGTCGAACCAGGGTCCGTGTACAACGACGAATACCGCCACACCTCACTCATCGCCACGCTGCGGAAGGTCTGGGGACTCGGCGACCCTTTCACGCAGCGCGACGCGTCCGCCCGCAGCTTCGATCACGTCCTCTCACGCGACACACCCCGCAACCCAAGCACATGGGCCACCCCCGCCGCGCGACCCGTGCCGCAATGGACGATGGACATCGAAGCCGTAGGCAAAGGCCTCAGCACCCTCGGCAAAGGCATGGGACCGGCGCTCATCACCATGGCTCAGCAGATGGGCGTGAACGTTCCCACCGAACACGACGAACCCGAAGGAACGCTCACCCCCAGCCTCATCGTCCCACTCCTCAGAAATGTCGCCGGTCACTTCTTCCCGCTGCTCGCGCTAGACGCATCGCACTGACCGACCGCACAGAACTGCCGATCGCGCGCACATGTTGGTTACGCGACGCCGCCCGTAACGCGAGCGCAGAACAACAGCCGCCAAGCCGGCGTTATGGGCGGCCTCGGCGCGTCGTTCTGGCGCGGCGAACGCGGTGGCGCCCCAAGCGCATCGCGGGCAGTATGCGCTCGCGCGAGCGGCGCCGACATGGCTTGCAGGAGTGTGCCGAAGATCTCGCGAGTTGAGGGGAACGCCGTGGAGTTCGGAGCTCATCTCCCGCTGATGGACTTCGGTGGTCATCCCTACACCCTGGACCATCTCGTTGCGTACACGAAGACTGCTGCGCAACTTGGCTTCGACGCGCTGTCGGTGAACGATCACATGGTCTTCTCCGTGCCCTGGCTCGACGGGCCGATCGCACTTGCCGCGGTGATGGAGCACTCAGAGAAGATGACGCTTGCAACAACGGTCGTGCTCGCGACCGTGCGCGGACCAGTGCCTGTCGCCAAGGCGCTCGGCGCGATCGATCGTCTTTCGGGAGGTCGGCTCGTCGTTGCCGTCGGCCCTGGGTCATCAGCGCAGGACTACGCGGCCGTGGGTCTCGACTTCTCGGAACGCTGGCAGCGATTCGATGAAGCGATCGGCGCGCTCCGGGCGTTGTGGCAACCGGATGGTACGCCGTTCGTCGGTCGCTTCTACTCGACCGAGGGTGTGTGCTTGGAACCGCTGCCGGCACAACGGCTGGGACCGCCGATTTGGGTGGGCAGCTGGGGTTCGGACGCCGGGCTTCGTCGCGTCGGTCGTCTCGCCGACGGCTGGCTGGCCTCTGCCTACAACACGACGCCGGAAGTGTTCAACGACGCGTGGCATGCGCTTCGCTCGAAGCTCCCAGACTACGGGAAGGCAGCCGACACGTTCCCGAATGCGCTTGCCACGATGTGGTGTTACATCACCGACGACCGCGCCGACGCCGAGCGCGTCCTCAAAGAACGCGTCGCTCCCACCGTGCACCGACCCGAGGACATGCTCCGCGAGCGTCTCCCGATTGGCCCCCCGGAACTGTTCGCCGAGAAGTTGACGGCCTTCGCGAAAGCGGGCGTGCAACGCGTCTTCATCTGGCCGGTCGCCGACGAGGTGCACCAGCTCGAGCGCTTCTGGAACGAAGTGCGACCCGCGGTCGCAGGCGCGTAGCGCGCTCGAACGCGTCGACCTTCGGCGCATTTCACCGCAGGATCAGGCTTGGAGTTCACGCCTCGCGGGGAGCACCAACTCAAAGGCGTCCCCGGCACCTGGCCGGTCTTCACAGCCCAAACGAGCGACTGAACCAGCCGCGCCAGAACTGCCGATCGCGCGCGCACATGTCGGTTACGCGACGCCGCCCCTAACGCGAGCGCAGAAGAACAGCCGCCAAGCCGGCGTTATGGGCGGCCTCGGCGCGTCATTCTGGCGCGGCAAACGCGGTGGCGCCGCGAGCGCATCGCGGGCAATCTGCGTGTCGGTCAAACGACGAGGAGGCACCTGTTCGATGATCGCAACCGTCAACATTGCCGACCTCGGTGCCCGAGGCACGCTGCGCTCCCTGTGGCACCGACCAGCACCCGCGAAGGTCCCCGGGCTGCGATGGCTCGATACGGCGGTCGCCGTCCCGCTCGCCAGCAAACGCCCCCCGGGGTTCGGCGCTCCGTGATGATCGCGTTCTGGGACGACGAAGAGGCCGCCGCCGCCTTCGCCGAGGACCATCCCGTCGGACAGCGCTACGCCGACGACAACGGCTTCCGCGCCGTGCTCCGTCCGCTCCGTGCCTTTGGCACCTGGCCCGGTTTGCCCGACGACCTTCCGCGGGCGCGGGGTGCCGTGCATGACGGTCCTGTTCTTGTCACGACTCTCGGACGGCTCCGCGTGACACAGGCAGGCCGGTTCTTCCGAGCCAGCCGACCCGCGGAGCGGTCAGCGGTCGCTGCTGCCGGATTCGTGTGGGGGACGGCGGCGTCGCGTCCTCCGTTCATGGCCACTGTCTCGCTGTGGAGCAGTGCTGAAGCCGCTGCCGCCTACGCGTACGGAGATCCGGACGCCGGGCACCCGCGTGCGATCACGAAGCAGCGCCGCAAAGACTTCCATCACGAGTCAGCCTTCATCCGCTACGCGCCGCTGGCCATCACCGGCTCGGTTCGAGGCATGCCAGCGACGGATTCTCGCAACAACCCGGCATAACCCGGGTGACGGACGGTGCCGACGCCCGAACTTCGTTGTAGCGCCCGCGCTGCGTCGCGTTGATCGTCGCAGATTGCGATTTCCTGGCTCGTCGGACACCCATGCCGCGCCACCTATAACTGATGCGATGAAGGGGCGGGGCCTCCGCTCCTCGTGAAGGTTCCGAGTTCCTGTTGGAGACTCGGGGCTTCCACAAACCAGTTCCTCTTCGGAGGAAGGGAGGCCCCTATGGATCGACAGTATGTCGGTATCGACTTCATCGTCGACGTTCGGTGATCGTGCGCAAGAACGCAGACGGGCGAGAAGCTCGGCTGCGGTGCGGGTCGACGAACGATCCGATGGTCGATCGCGGCGGCGCTCGCGGATGCGGGCCCGGACCCGGAGGTCGTGATCGAAGCGACCTATGGCTGGTATTGGATCGTTGATTGGTTGCAGGCGCAGGGCGCGACGGTGCATCTCGCGAACCCGTCGGGGTTGAACTGGGGCAAGCGGCGGGTCAAGAACGACGAACGCGACGCGACCGATCTGATCGACATGTTGCGGCTCGGGTCGGCTGCCGGAGGCGTGGATCGCGCCGCCGGCGACGCGGGAGCTACGCGAGCTGGTGCGCTATCGAGCGAAGCTGGTCGCGCTCCGCTCGGGGCTCAAAGCCCAGGTGCACGCGGTGATGGCCAACGAAGGCGTGCTGCCGAACGTGACGCGACATGTTCGGTCGAGGCCGGCAACCGCGCAGCTCGACGAGATGGAACTCGGCGACGTGTACACGATCCGGGTCGAGTCGCTGCGTGACCTGATCGAGGTCTACGACCGTGAGGTCGACGATGCTCGAGCGCACAGATCCGCGAGCGACTGCGTGACCATCGCGGCTATCGGGCGATCCAAGCGATCAACGGGATCGGTCCGACCATGGCCGCGATCCTGGTCGCCGAGATCGGTGACGTGCACGCGGTTCCGGTCCGCGGCCGCGTTGTGTTCGTGGGCTGGGCTCACCCCCAAGCACCACGAGTCCGACACGACCGTGCGGCGCGGTGGTGTCACCAAGCAAGGCTCGCGGCTCGTGCGCTGGGCGGTCATCGAAGGCACCGTCCGCTACCACGGTGGCGGCAAACTCGCCGCCGACTACCACGCGCATCGCAGAACGGCGCGGCAAGAACAAAGCGACCGTTGCGATCGCCCGCAAGGTCCTCACGCTCGTCTACTACGGCCTGCGCGACGGCGAGATCCGATGCCTGGCCAAGACCGGCGTGAACAGCTCGGACACGACTCGACGCGCGCTCGCAATCGGCATGACCCCCACCACCGGCGGCGAGGTCGACGAACTGCTTGAGCCCGTCCGGAGTCGTGGCCGGAACGCACCACGCTGCGCCTCGTCGGTCCGCGAAGGAATGCCCGGCAACCGAGCCTGCCTCTCGTCCAGATCGACGAACCCTGGTGCGAACCCGACAACCGCCACTCACACGCCACGACCGTCGCTGCAACGCGCCGCGCGCAACGACAACGACAACACGACCAGCACAATACGCGTTGACACGGCCCCACTCCTTCAGGAATGCCGATCGATCGCGCACATGTCGGTTACGCGACGCCGCCCGTAACGCGAGCGCAGAACAACAGCCGCCAAGCCGGCGTTATGGGCGGCGTCGGCGCGTCGTTCTGGCGCGGCAAACGCGGTGGCGCCGCGAGCGCATCGCGGGCAATCTGAGCGCGGCATGAGTGATCAACGCAGGGCGCTGCCGTCGGCGGCCGATGTGGTGAAAGGGCAATTGCGATACGCGTGGCTGTACTCGCGAGGGCTACTCGAAGGTCTCGACGAAGACGAGTATTTCTGGAAGCCAACGCCGTTGTGCTGGTCCGTTCGACACCGAGCACCCGAGGTGCATGGCTGGGGTAAGGGCGAGTTCGTCTGCGAAGACGCCTTCCCTGCACCCGAGCCGTTGCCGGTTACGACGATCGCGTGGCGTGTCATTCATCTCGCCGCTTGGACGGACATCTACCGCGAGTTCACCTTTGGTGATCTCCGCCCGGACTTGAATGACTTCGACGTGCCCGGCGACGCAGCCTCGGGCTTGCGATGGTTGTACGACGCGCAGGATCGCTTCCTGTCCGAAGTAGCCGCGCTCGACGACCCAACGGTGTTCGAGTTGCGGCCCGCGCACTGGGGCGAGGCGTTGCCGGTCGTGAGCCTCGTGACGCTGATGTTGACGGAGCACGTGCACCACATCGCTGAGATTGGCGTATTGCGAGACCTCCATAGGGGCCACGCGTGCACGCGGCCACGGTTCGCCGACGGATAGCTGCCGATCGGCGCTCGCTCGGGCGCTCCTGATCGGGCAATCCGCGCTACCTCGTTGAAGAATGAGGCTGCGGCAGCAACCCGTCGTGACGCGCTGATCTGCGCGCGTCTCGACGGTCGACTGACGGACGTTCAGCGCGCGTTACGGCGCGTCACCGATCGGCACATGCGTGGCACGATCGACCCGCGTCGAGGAGGATGGGTTCGCCGGCGGACCCTTCGTCGGGTGCGCTGGTGGGCCATTGCCATGACCGGAATCGAAGCTTCGACCTCTCCCCCTGCCTTGCCGCGCTGGTTCGGACCGAGAGCCAGCCCAGATGACCCGGCCGTCTCGGCCCTGATCGCCCGCGTCGCGCGAGGGGCCGGATGGGCAGACATCGGCGGTGGGTTCAACCTCAACCTGCGGATAGACGCTGAGCCGCCGGTTGTCCTCCGGGTTCACAGGCCCTGGGTCCGCCGCGGCCGGGTCGCGGGACTGCGGCGCCTGCGGGAACGGCTCCAGCGGACGCAAGTCCGCGTCACTCGGCCGATTCGGATTTTCGGCTGCGACCTCCTGAGGGTCGCTGATCGTTGGGCCGAGATTGAGGAGTTCATCGATCACGTCCAGCCACGGGCGGACGACGACTCCTACGTCCGCCTCTTCGAGGAGCTCGGACGCCTTCACACTGCGCTCAAAGCAGTCTGGGAGCCCAGCCCGCCCGAACCCCTCGACGACCACAGAACCTTCGGCCAACTGCGTTACTCGGTCGGCTTCACACGCCGCAGGCTCGGACCCCGCAGCGAGCCGGTCGTGCATCGGATGCGCCAACTGACTGGCGAGCTCTCCAAGCTCCGGAAGGAGGTCGAACTGCCATGCGCTCCGATTCATGGGGACTACAAATTGGGCAACGCGGGAGAACTGTCAGACGGCTCATGGGTCACCTTCGACCTGGATTTCGCGAGGGTCAGGGAGCGGCTGTACGACATCGCGGCCAGCCTGCACCACGTCGCACCGAGCGGCGAATTGCTCGAGCCGCGACGACTGCTCGACGCCTACGAAGGCACGGCTCCGGAACCGTTGACTCGCGACGAGCACCGATGGCTCCCCGGGGCTGTAGCCCTTGTACCCCTGCACTGGGCTGCCACCGCAGGGCTCGTGGGCGACGGCATCCACGAGGCCGAGAGCGCAATGACCGCCGCCGAGGCCTGGTGGTCGCGCCGGGCTGAACTCTCGTCGTAGTCCGGCGGCCGCGCTCGGGACTGGAGTTCTGAGGCTAGAGAACCGCACGGTATCGCTCCGAGCTGAACTGCCCCACATCGCCGGGTCAGTGGAGCGCACATAACGACGTTCGTCATCCGTACTAGCGCGCGCCAGAACGAACGATCGGGACTCACAGTCATGCCGACGAACATCGCCCTCGTACCGCGCCCGATCTGCCGATCGCGCGCACATGTCGGTTACGCGACGCCGCCCGTAACGCGAGCGCAGAACAACAGCCGCCAAGCCGGCGTTATGGGCGGCCTCGGCGCGTCGTTCTGGCGCGGCAAACGCGGTGGCGCCGCGAGCGCATCGCGGGCAATCTGGCGCGGTGCGGGAGAATGGGAAGCCATGACTGGTCTGGACGTGAAGGGCGATCTACACGGCTATTTGCGGGGCGCACGCGAGACGCTGGTGTGGAAGTTGGACGGGCTCGGTGAGTACGACATCCGTCGCCCGCTGACACCGACGGGCACGAACCTGCTCGGTCTCGTCAAGCACAACGCGGGTACGCACCTCCGCTACTTCGGCGAAGTGTTCGGTCGCGCTCACGACTTGTCGCTTCCCTGGACCTTGGTCGACGCAGAACCCAACGCGGACATGTGGGCAAAGCCCGACGAGACGCGTCATGACATCGTCATGCTGTACCGGAGCACCTGGGAGCTCGGCGACGCAACGATCAACGAACTCCCGCTCGACGCTGTCGGGAGGGTGCCGTGGTGGGGCGACAGCGCCGTCACGCTTCATCACGTCCTCGCCCATGTCACCTCAGAGACCCAGCGCCACGCCGGTCACGCCGACATCATCCGCGAGTTCATCGACGGCTCAACTGGCCTTCTCGAAGGACACGGCAACTTGCGCATCGGCGACCCATCGGCGTGGCGCGGGTTCCGCGATCAGATCGAAGACGCGGCTCGTCTCGCAAACGGCCATTGACGCGCCAGAACTGCCAGTGAGTATGTGGTGGGGGTCCACCGTGTGCGCGGTGGGCGCCGGTACGTTCGCTGTGGTTGCGTTGGAATTGGGCACGCCCCGTTCCGGAGGGTGACCGAGCTCGCTGTTAGAGCAGCGTGCTCGACACGGTCTCCTTCGCGGGACGTGCGTGCCACCCCTTGATCCGTTGAGCAGAGAAGGGATGGCAATGACCATCGTAGAGACCACGCGCCCGGTGACGGGCGGTGTTGATACCCATGCCGACGTGCATGTCGCGGCAGTCGTTGATGCGAATGGCGGCGTGTTGGGCGTGGCGTCGTTCGCGACGACACCGGCGGGGTTCCGCCAGTTGCATGGTTGGCTGACCGGGTTCGGTCCGGTCGAGCGGATCGGAGTCGAGGGCACCGGCGCGTATGGCGCCGGCCTGGCTCGCTTGTTGCGGGGCCGCGGCGTGTTGGTGATCGAGGTCGATCGTCCGAATCGGCAGGAGCGGCGCCGGAACGGGAAGTCTGACGAGCTCGACGCGGTCGCAGCGCGGCGCGGGCCGTGTTGTCGGGTCGGGCGTCGGGGATCGCGAAGTCCGCCGATGGTGATGTCGAAGCGATCCGGGCGTTGTTGGTGGTGCGCCGGTCGGGGCGCAACGTCCGCATCAAGTATTTGAATCAGATCCGCCACCTCGGCTTCACCGCACCGGATGCGCTGCGCGAACGGCTGCGGGACGTGCATCGTGATCACCTGGCTCGCACTGCGGCCGCGTTGCGACCCGCCGCCGGGGGCGACACCGTCCTGTACGCGACGAAACTCGCGATCGCGATGTTGGGACGCCGGGTGCTCGCGCTGGAAGCCGACGCCGAGCGACTCGACCACGAACTCGAGACCCTCGTGCGGCGCACCGCGCCGAGCCTGCTGGACGTCTACGGCGTCGGAATCAACACCGCCGCCATTCTGCTCGTCGCCGCGGGCGACAATCCCCACCGACTCAAAAGCGAAGCCGCGTTCGCGCATCTCTGTGGCGTCGCACCACTGCAAGCATCATCCGGGAAGATGATCCGCTATCGACTCGACCGGGGCGGGAACCGCCAAGCCAACCATGCCCTGTGGCGCATCGTGTTCACCCGCATGAGCGGCGACGAACGCACCCGCAAATATGTGGCGCGTCGCCACGCGGAAGGTCGTTCCACCCGCGAGATCATGCGCGTCTTGAAGCGCTACATCGCCCGCGAGGTCTACCCGCACTTCGTGCACGACTGAACCGATCTGGAGCGGCGGGCGTGGCCCCCGAACTGCCTGACACCAACCGGTTGTCCTTCGAACGAACCGCCGGCCCGTCGCTCCAACCAACATTCGGCACGCATGGCCTCATAAGAGCTCGCCCTCACCCGAGTGGCCCATCACTGGTCTGCCAGCAACGCCGAAACACGCCTTGACATACATAGGAGCTTCGCTATGCATCGCGACGCGAAGCGAGGGACCGACCCGGAGCATGTAGGGCTCTGACGAGATGGGATGGTCAAGACGCGGGAGTCGCGGACCTCGGCGGCTCATAGCTCTGACTTCCGCGTTTTTGCGCGCCAAGTGAGGGCCACACCCACGCAGCAGAGCAAGGCAGCGCCTCCCGGCGCGAGGGCCAGATTCCTGCGAGCTACGAACGCCGTGCTGCAGAACCGTGGTGAATGGTCAAAGAATGGGTTGACGACAGAACCACAGTCGGTGTCGAACTTGTAGATCGGGGTCAGCAACATCGCACTGACCACGAACACGCAAATCGCGCCCGCTACCGCGAGGAATGCAATAACGACCCAGTACCGGGCGACGGACTCAGACCCCGCTGTAGTCACGAGTGGACGCTAACTGCTGCGCGTCAGACAGCGCGGTTCGCGCCAGAACTGCCGCTATGCGCTCGCCGACTATGGGAGCGATCGGGCAACCTAAGGGCATGTGACGGAGACGACTCGCGTCGTCGCGATCGGGTGCGGGCGCGGCAACGTACGCTTCGGCCATGAGCGCTGTTCCTGAACGCGTGCACGAGTACCGAAATCATCATCTCGACAGCACGCGCTGGGACCACTTCAACGTGCGCGACGGCGACATCGTGGTCACCACCGCCTACAAAGCAGGCACCACGTGGACGCAGCGCATTCTTGCCGCCCTCGTGTTGGGCTTGGAGCGCGAAGGCCGCGCGCTCAGCGAGATCTCGCCGTGGATCGACGCGCGGTTCATGGGACCGATCGAGCCGATGATCGAAACGCTCGATGCGCAGCAACACCGGCGTTTCGTGAAGAGCCATCTCGCGGCGGATGGCGTTCGGTACTTCCCGGAAGCGAAGTACGTCGTGGTTGGCCGCGACACCCGGGACGTGTTCATGTCGTTGTGGAACCACTACGGCGCGTACACCGACCTCGCCTACTCGCTCTTCAACGATCCCGAACGTCCCGGTGCCGAATTCCCGCGGTGTCCCGAGCGAGCGGTCGACCTGTGGCCGCGCTGGATCGGTGAAGGATGGTTCGAGTGGGAACCCGACGGCTGGCCGTTCTGGTCACACCACCACCATCTGTCGACATGGTGGCAGTGGCGTGAGCTTCCCAACGTGTACTTCATCCACTTCGGCGACCTGCTCGCGGACACTGAAGGTGAGATGCGCCGGCTGGCCTTCTATTGCGAGATCGAGGTGCCCGAGGAGCGCTGGCCGGGAATAGTTGACGCGGTGCAGCTCGACGCAATGCGCAAGGACGCCAAGAGTGATGGCGGCGGCGGTGATGCCGCCTCGATGATCTTCGAAGGTGGTATCGACCGGTTTCTCTTCAAGGGCACGAACGGACGCTGGAAAGGAGTTCTTTCCGCCGACGATCTCGCTCTCTACGAACAAGCCGCGACGACTCTTGACCCCGGATTGCGCGCCTGGCTCGAACGTGGCCGGGTCGCCAGGGCCTAGCTCAACGCACGTCGCTGCAGCACGATGACCAAGCGATCGCCCGGTGCGAGCAGCTCACACTGCGCGGGATCCGTGCGCACCGAACTGCCGATCGCGCGCACATGTCGGTTACGCGACGCCGCCCGTAACGCGAGCGCAGAACAACAGCCGCCAAGCCGGCGTTATGGGCGGCCTCAGCGCGTCGTCCTGGCGCGGCAAACGCGGTGGCGCCGCAAGCGCATCGCGGGCAATCTGTGCGGATGCCGGAGCCGAGTAAGAACGTCTCGGCGTCGGGCGGCCGTTCATTCGAGATCGTGTGCGAGATCGAGCCGCCGACGCGCCCCGATCTCATGCACGTGCGATATCAGATCGGCGTTCTCAGCAAGATTTCGGCCGCGTTTCTCATTCCCGACAACCACATCGGACGCGCCACCATCTCCAGCGTTGCGGTGGCACACGAGGTCGGGCTCATGGGTGGCCGATCGATCGCATGTCTCAACGCTCGCGACCGCAATCTCCTTGGCTTCCGTCGCGATCTACTGACTGCCGCTGCGTACGGTGTCGATCAGTTCCTGTTCGTGTACGGCGATCGTCCCAGTTCGGGAGCGCGCACCGGTCAGCTCACAGTTCGATCGATGATCGACGAGGTACGTTCGTTTCCGTTCGAGTCAACCGGTCGACCATTTCGCGTCGGCGTTACCACCGCGACCGGCAGCCTCCCAGCATGGAAGCGCGATGCCGATTTCCTCTTCGCGCAGGTGTGCTTCTCGCTCGAAGACGCCCTTGCCCGGCGTGCCGTCATCGAGTTCGAAGGACCGGTCTACGCGGGTGTCATGGTGGTGCCGAGCGCCGCGATGGCGGCCAAGCTCGCTGCCGATGTGCCACAGCTTGCAGTTTCCGATCGTTGGATACACGCCATCGATCGCGACCCGGGTGCAGGCATAGAACTCGCGTGTCAACTGGTCACCGACATCCGAGAATCCGGTGCCTACGACGGCGTCCACCTCATTCCAGTCAGTCGTTACCGCGAGGTCGCGGCCCGACTCGAACGTCATATCGACTAGCACCGAACTGCCGATCGCGCGCACATGTCGGTTACGCGACGCCGCCCGTAACGCGAGCGCAGAACAACAGCCGCCAAGCCGGCGTCATGGGCGGCCTCGGCGCGTCGTTCTGGCGCGGCAAACGCGGTGGCGCCGCGAGCGCATCGCGGGCAATCTGTGCGCCGATGGCGGGGTCCCTGAAATCGCTTCGGCTTCCCGATGATCCGACGTTGGCTGCGTGGGCGTCAGCGTTGAACGACGCGGGCTTTTGGGCGCAGATCGTCGACGCCAACTGGCGGTACGTCTTCGTGACGGACGAGTTGTCGGTCAGCTACCAAGCTTTGGGGCTGCCCGCCGTCCCTGTCGGCGCTCATCTGCTGAGTGCGGAGGGTGTGCAGTATGTGCTCGCGCAACTCGGTGGGTCTTGGCCTTCGCCAGCGGTTCGTCGAGCCTGGTTCTTGACTGCGGGTCGGTATGTACTCGCGAGCACGCCGGGCGGCCGCGAGGAGCTTCGTCGGCTCGTCGATCCCGAGCTCGCGGACCTGGTGGATGAGCTACAAACCCTCGCCCATCCGGTCGTGTCCGTACTGGCCCCGCTGCTCGAGCGCGCCGCCGCCTTCGGGGACGTCGCCGCCGGATCGATGGCGAGCGGCGCGAACGCGGACCTCCCCACCACAGCGATCACGTTTCGGATCGAGGACAGTCACGAACACGTTGTCGGCTTTTGTGCGGTGATCAAGCCGGCAGCGGGGATGTCGCATCTCGCCGCCGCGACCGCGAGGGCGGACTTGGTACATCTCGAACGGATGCGCGTCGTTGAGCGTCCCGATCGTCGTCCAGGGGCGATTCTCATGGCCGACCTCGAGGCCTCGTCCCCGCTTTCACGTCGTTTGTCGACCGCGCAGTTCTTTGCGCTGATTCGCCGTTGGATACGCGCCGCGGACCACTGCATCATCGATGCCGGTGGGGTTGTCGGCCGTCACGCCGGAGATGGCGTGGTCGCGTTGTTCCTTGACGAAACGACCGGTTCAGAATCTGCTGCCGCCAGAGCCTGCATCACCGCGGCCCGTACGCTCCGCGACGCGCTCGTTGACATCGCCGCGCGGAGCAGCCTTTCTGAGGCCGAGCTTTCGTTGCGGTTCGGGTTGCACTGGGGAGCGACCCTGTATATGGGACGGATCCTGACCGAGGGTCGTAGCGAAGTCACGGCCCTCGGCGACGAAATGAACGAGGCGGCAAGGATCGAAGCGTGCGCCACCGGTGGCCGGATGTTCGCCTCTAAGACGCTCATCGAACGGCTGAACCACGCCGACGCCAACTCGCTCGGTCTCGACACAAGTCACACGACATATACACCGCTGACGGACCTCTCCACCGCGACCGACAAAGCACGACGCGACGCTCCATCGATCGCCGTCTGCGAGCTATAGCGCGCCCATATCTGCCGATCGTGCGCACCTGTGAGTTACGCGATGTCATGCAGAACGCGAGCGCAGAACAACCGCCGCCGAGCCGGCGTTATGGGCGCCGGCATGCGTCGTTCTGGCACGGTGAACGCGATGGCGCCGCGAGCGCATCGCGGGCAATCTGTGCGCGCCGCGAAGTCTCTCGATTGAGTATCGGTGCGCCTAGGAGGTCGAAGGTTGACTGACCCGACACTTGAGAAGGCCCGACTTCCTCCCCGCTGGTTTGTACGTTGTTTCTGGTTTACCCATCGGCGCGTGTACCGCTGGACCGGTGGCCGGCTCGGTCTATGGCGAACGAAGCCCGGTAGATGGGGCACCATGCGCATCACGACCATCGGGCGGCGGACCGGCCGGTCCCGCGCCGTGATCGTCGGCTACTTCGAAGACGGTCCGAACCTCGTCACCATGGCCATGAACGGCTGGGGCGACGCCGAACCGGCCTGGTGGCTCAACCTCCAAGCGCAACCCGACGTCACCGTCGATCTCGTCGATGGCCCGCGGCAGGTCACCGGTCGCGCAACACAGGGCGACGAGCGCGAGCGTTTGTGGGCCCGATGGCGACAGATCGACAAGAAGCTTGATGCCTATGCCGCGCGCCGCTCGATGCAGACCGCAGTCGTGGTCCTTGAGCCTCGGCTCGAGTCGTAGGAGAAGTGGGTCCTCGCCCGACTGCATGTTCCGGCTGTACGACTGACGCCTGATCTGCCGCTATGCGCTCGACCGACATGCGCGTGAACGGGCAATCGGGCGCGGTGGATGTTGAAACGTCTCACGACCAAACTCCTCGCTGGGTTGGTAAAGATCGCGTTGTCTGTCCGCGGCGCGCGCCGGAGCCGAGCCGACGAGCGCGGCCGCGCGAGAACGAGCCGCGACGGCAATACACGCGCTGGGCTTGTCCCCGCCTCTCAGGCCTTGGTTGCCGAAATCAGCCACACGCCGCTACCGAACCGGACGCCCTCGGGCGTCTCGTGCGCCCGAAGGGCTGCCGTGAGGCGCTCGTGCGCGGCGGCTTTGGCATCGGGGTCGAGGCCATCGGACAGCCCTTTCACGATCCCGATCTCACCGACGAACTCGTACGCCGCCTCGGCGTCGGCGCCGAACCACACGGGTTCTTCGATCGACGTGAACCCGACCGACTCGAAGCCGGCACCCGACAGCAGCCTGCGCACGTCGTCCTGGTCGGCCAGCGCCATCGGCCCGGGAGCCCCGACTGGGGGCATCGGTAGGTCCCGGCCCGCAGCGAGCGTCTCGCGCACGGTCATGATCCACTCATTCTTCCTGACGTCCTGCCAGGCCAGCACGGCCAGGCGTCCACCCGGTCGAAGGGCCGCAGCAATGTTGGTGAAGGCGGCCGTCCGGTTCTCGAAGAACATCACGCCGAACCGGCTGATCGCGATGTCGAAGGTTCCGGGGTCGAACACGTACACCTGCGCGTCGGCCTGACGGAAGTCGACGTTCGTCACGCCCTCGGCGGTGGCGCGACGCCGGGCGACGGCCAGCATCGAGGACGACAAGTCAACGCCGAGCGCAGATCCTTCGTGCGCCAAACGCGCCGCGTCGCGGGTTGACTGCCCGCAGCCGCAACCGATGTCGAGCACCTGGTCGGCGCGCCTGATCGGATCGGTCTCCAGGAAACGTGCCCAGATCGAGCGGTTGTTGTTGTCATACTCGTCTGCGAACTGCGTCCATTGGTCACCTTCTTCGCCATCCCAGGCTCTCGCCATGTCGACGTTGGCGATTTCTTCCGACATTGGCGTGCTCCTTGTGAGTGAGGTCAGACCCAGGCCGCGGGATGTGATCCGAGCGGCATCGGCGGATTGCTACACATCCGGCCACCGCTGCGATGCCAACCCGCACAGTCGATCATGTTCGCGCGGACGAGCCTGACCACCCACATCTGCCGATCGCGCGCCCATGTCGGTTACGCGACGCCGCCCATAACGCGAGCGCAGAACAACAGCCGCCAAGCCGGCGTTATGGGCGGCCTCGGCGCGTCGTTCCGGCGCGGCAAACGCGGTGGCGCCGCAAGCGCATCGCGGGCAATCTGGCGCGATGGCGCCGAGACACCTTGGGTGGAAGGCGTTGGCCGAAGCGGTTGCCCCGGGCGCGCGTGTAACGCGGTTGCGTCGGTTGGCGGGAGCCGGGATGACCGATGCCTACGACGTGACACTCGATCGGACGCCCCGCCGAGTGGTCGTGAAGCTCTACCGTGACGGTGACGGTACGGCACCGTTGGAGTGGAGTCGTCTCGAGTTCGCCCAGCGGGTCGCGCTGCCGGTGCCTGAGCCGATCGTTGCTGATCTGGAGTCCGTCTGGTTCGGCAGGCCCACCGTGGTCATGTCGCGGTTGCCTGGGCGTCCGGACTTGACGCCCAAGGACGTCGACTCGTGGGTCGGGGCGCTCGCGCAGGCGCTGGCGGAGTTGCACGAAACGCCTTTGGACGGGGCTGAGGGTGCGGTCACGCGACCTCCACGTTTCGAGACTTGGCGCGCACCAGCGGGCGAACACGATCCGCTGACCGCCGCCGCCGTTGGCGCCGTCACAGCACGTCTGCCTTCACGTACGTCCGAGCGCGTCCTCACTCACGGCGACTTCCACCCGGGCAACGTCCTCTGGCACCGCGGCCGCATCAGTGGTGTCGTCGACTGGAGCGCAGCACGGCTCGACACCCGGTGGTACGACCTCGCGTATTGCCGAGCCTCGGTGTGCGTACTCCTCGGACCGGACATCGCCGATCGCCTCGCCGACGCATACTCGGGCATCGTCGGCGGCACCTCTGACGAACTCGCCGTGTACGACCTCATGTGTGTGTTCAGCTCACGGCATTACCTTGCGGAGTCCCTCGCCGCGGACCGAGAGCAAGGCCATGTGCCCAACTATCAATTGTCACTCGCGCACCTTGATGAGCACGTGCGGCGATCGCTGAAACGACTCGACGGGTGACGCTCACTGCCAGGCGGCTACCAACGCCATAACTGCCGATCGCGCGTGTACCTGTGAGTTACGCGATGTCATGCAGAACGCGAGCGCAGAACGACGGCGGCGGAGCCGGCGCTAGGTGTATTGACCTGTGACGCGGTCTACGCCTCGTTGAGCGGGCGGGCGGCGCCGTCGACTGCGACACTCGCCTACGAAGTGCGGCCGATGAACGCCAGCAGTTTGGTCTGGACGTCCGCGTCGTCGGGAACGTGGACGCGCGGCCCGTACTGACCGCTCTGGCGCAGCACTTCGTCCATCGGCAGCATGCCTTCGAGCATCGCGGCGCACTTGTGCGGGTCCAGCGTCTCGTCCTGGCCAGTGGCGCGGGCGAGATCCCAGCGATGCAGGAACACGTCGCTGGTGTAGATCATGTCGATCGCCTGCCCGAGCGGCATGCGGCCGATGTGCGGGAGATCGTGCTCACGGTCCGCGGTGTCCGAGTCGTCGAGCAGTGCCTGCACGGCGTCGGTCTGCGTACGCCACGCGCCGACGGGGTCGTCGTCGACCGACGGACCCGCCGGCAGCGTGATCCCGGCCGATCCCTCGAGGAACGCAGGGAACCACTCGACGAGGTGGCGGACGACGTCGCGGGCGACCCAGCCCTCCACCGGCGCCGGCTGGTCCCACGCCTGCGGCGCGACGTCCTCGACGGTCACGGTGAACGCACCGGCAATGCGCCGGTGCTCATCGGCCGGGCCGCTCATCCGAGCTCCGAGATGAGCGCGTCGAGCTTCGCGTAGCCCTCTTCGACGCCGGTCTCCATGCCGCTGGCCAGCCACTGGTCGCGTCCCTCGAAACTGTCGACGAGCGACTGGGCGTGGAGGCGGGTGCGGCCGTCGCCGAGGTCCGCGAACCGCAGCGTCTCGAGGGCGACGCCATCGGGCTGACCGTCGAACGTGAAGGTCTGCACGATGCGGTCCTCACCAACCTCGTGGAAGCAACCGTGGAAGCCGTACTCCTCATCGTCGCGCGCCGCGACGTAGCGCCAGCGGCCGCCGGTGGTGGCATCCCAGTCGAGGATCGTGGTCTGCATCCCGTTCGGACCGACCCAGCGGGCGAACAGCTCGGGATCCGTGTGAGCCCGCATCAACTGCGCCGGGGTGGCGTCGAAGTCGCGGGTCATGCGGATGATCGGCAGGGCGGGGTCGGCCTCGATTGAGACCGGGTGGCGGTTGCCGGTGGCGGTCATGACGCTGCTCCTTGCTGTCGGTGTGCGTGGTCGATGGGTTGCTCGTCGATGGGTTGCTCGTCGCCGCGCATCTCGGCGAGCACGGCGTCGAGGCGGTCGTAGCGCGCCTGAGCCTGTTGGCGGTACCGCTCGATCCACTTCGTCATCAGATCGAAAACCTCCGCTTCGAGGTGGCACGGCCGCCGCTGGGCGTCCTTCGTCTGGCTGACCAGGCCGGCGTCGGTCAGCACCTTGACGTGCTTGGACACCGCCTGGACGGAGACGTCGTAGGGATCGGCCAACTCCCCGACGGTGGCGTCGCCCACCGCGAGGCGGGCCACCATGTCGCGCCTCGTCGGATCGGCGAGCGCGGCGAAGACTCGGGACAGCTGGTCGTCGGCCACCTACGACCTCCTTGTTCAACTGATTGGTTGAACACAACGTAGGCGGATGGGCTCCCCTTGTCAACCACTCGGTTGAGGAGCGGTGACGCCCCCCACTCGCTACGAGCGCGTCGTGAGCGTCTCGCACTGTCGGGCGAGCAGCGCGGATCCGCGCGCTTCGCGGTTGCGCGCGCACTCGTCAGCAGTTCTTCGGCATCGGCGTCGCGGCCGCCGTCGAGCAACACGCGCGCCAGCTCGATCTCGCTCTCGGCCCGGAACAGCGGCGCGCCGACGATGTCATGGACGCTGATCGCCTTGCGCAGGTACGGCTCGGCCGTCTCGATCTTGCCCATGGTCGCCGCGAGCAACCCGAGGTAGTGCCAGCCGACCGGCTTCGCGATCGTCGTGTTCGCGAACGAGTCCGCGAACGGGCGCAGCGCCTCGTACAGCCCTTCGGCAGTCGCGACGTCACCCTCGCGCGCCGCGAGGAACGCGAGGTTGTACAGCGATGGGGCGACGAGCATGTCCCGGCGCAACGGGAGGAAGTCCTTGCTGACCGCCTCGCGGTAGACCTGCAGCGCACCGTCGACATCGCCGGCTTCGTAGAGGTAGCGGGTGATGGCGTAACCGAAGTCCCAGTTGGCCTGACCGGCGAACGGCTTCAGCTGGCCGAGGTGCTCGTCGAGCCGGCCCTGCCAGCGGCGGATCTCCAGCAACTGCTCGGTGTAGAAGAGGAACGCCTCGCTCCCCTGCCCCGCCCGGCGACCGAGCTCCACCGCCTCGGCCGCGAAGTAGTCGGCGTCGTCGAGCGCGCCGCGGAACACGGCCTGCGCGGTCTGCATCAATCGCGCCCGCCACAACAATCGCGGCTGGCGCAGGCGGTCGGCCACCCGCGCCGCGACCTCGACCATGTCGTTGGCCGCATCGGCGTCGCCGGCTTCGAGGGCGGTGCCACCGCGGTGGAACGCGGCGTCGAAGCGGATGATCTCGTCCTGCACCTCCTCGGCGAGGCCCAGGAGCTCGTAGCAATTCGCGGTGCGCTCGCCCAAGGTGTCGGGCGCGAGGATCGTCATGTTCCGCAGGCCGAGCACGCGCGCGAGCGCACGCGGGTCGGCTGCGTGGCGCGCCATCGCCAGTGCTTCGTCGCTGAGCGCGAAGCGCCGGTCGCCGTCCTCGGACCACACGAGCTCGGACGCGAGCGCCGCGAGCAACGCGGCCTTGGTGCCGTCGTCTTCTTCGTCTGCGAACAGGGCCAGCGTCGCCTCGAGCGCTTCGACCGCTTCCTCGTCGGTCTCGCCCGTACGGGCGAAGAAGCCGCGGTTGAGCGACAGCACGGCTTCGGCAGCACGAGTGGCGTCACCGATGTCGCGCGCGACGCGATACGCGCGGAAGAGGCTCGTGCGCGACTCCTTGTCGCCGGCACACACCTGCGCGCGGCCGAGCGCGAGCAGCAGTTCGTACCGGGCCTCGTCGGTCGCGCCCTCCGCCTCGGCGACCTCGAGCGCGCGCTGGTACCACGCGACGGCCTCTTCGTGCGCGAGTTGCTGGGTCGCGACATCGGCCGCGAGCTGGCAGTAGTTGATCGCACGGTCCGCTACTCCGAGACCGGCCGCCTGCGAGAAGTGGTACGCGAGCGACGCGATCGTGCGGTCGTCGGCGGCGCGGCCGAGTTGCTCGAGGCCCCGCCCCGCGAGCTTGTGCAACCGCATGCGCTGGCTCACCGGCACGGTTTCCAGCAACGCGTTCCGCACCACGCCGTGGGGGAACCGGTACCGCAGCGGCGTTCCGGGCAGCTCGACGAGATAGCGCGCGTCGCACCGCGGCCGCGAGGATGTCGAGCAGCTGATCGTCGTCGGTGTCGTCGGCCACGATGCGCAGCAGCGAGAACTCGAACTCCGGGCCGGTCACCGCGGCTTTGCGCAGGAGCTCCGCCGTCGCCGGCTCGAGCCGTGACACGCGGTTCACGACGAGCTCCATGACGCGTTCCGGCGGCCGCACCGGCTGGCGCGTCGCCCGCAGCCGCACGAGGTCGTCGGACTCCAACTGCTGCGCGAGAGACGTGACGAAGAGCGGGTTGCCGCCCGACTCGGTGTGGATCTCACGCGCGAGGTCACGGACCGGGTCGGCTGCAACCGCGCCGAGCGACTCGCTGACCATGGCAACGACATCCGCGGCCTCGAGCCCACCGAGCTGCACGCGCTGCACCGAACCGCCGGCGCGTTCGAGTCGGCCGAGCAGTGCGGCCAGTTCCTGTTCGGGCACGTCGTCGTCGCGGCACGTCGCGACGAGCATCCCGGGGAAGCGCGGGGACGCGGCCACGAGGTGCCGCAACACGGCCAGTGTCGGCCGGGACGCCCACTGCAGGTCGTCGAGCACGAGCAGCACCGGACCGCCGTCGGCGACGAGCGTCAGCCAGCCGAGCACGGCCTCGTACAGCGGGTACGGGTCGCCGTGGTCCGCACTCGCCTGCGCGTGGTCGGAGGCGAAGTGCGCGCTCACGAGCTCGGGCACGAGCCTCGAGAGCTGCGCGCCGTGGCGGGCGCGCACCATGCCGACGCCGGCCGGCGATGCGTGCGCGAGGTAGTAGCGGAGCCATTCCGCGATCGGCTGGAACGGGTAGCCCGCGACCTCGTCACAGCGGCCGTAGAGAATGGTGTTGCCGTCGGTGCCGATCGACTGCGCGAACTCCGACGCGAGCCGCGACTTGCCCGCACCGGCCTCCCCGGTGACGAGCGCGGTCCCGAAGCCGCTCGTGTCGCACGCCTCGGTCCACGCGGTCGCGAGCGCGCCGAGCTCGGCGTGCCGCCCGACGAAGGCGAACTGACGTTCCGCCGTCAGCGGGTCCGGGAGGGGCACGCGTTTCGCCGCCGCCGACGGGCCACGGCACTTCGTAGAGCGGGATCGGTCCGGGCAACCCCTTCAGCTCGAACGCGCCGAACGGCAGGAACGATGCCGCGCTGCGCGCGGCCGCGAGGTGCTGTACGAGTTCGGTCGTGAGGATCTGGCCGCCTTTGGCGCGCGCACACAACCGCGCTGCCTCCGTGGGCGGGAGGCCGCGCACGTCGTCCTCCTCGACGACGACCTCGCCCGCGCTCACACCGATGCGCACCTGCAGCGCGGCCGCCTTCGTCCGGCTCTCGCGGGCGAGCCGGGTCTGGATGGCGGCCGCGGCCGCGACGGCGTCGGTGGCGGTCGTGAAGACGGCCATCGCGCCGTCACCCAGTCGCTTCACGATCGTGCCCTGGTAGTCGGCGACGGCCTTGGTGAGGATGCCTTCGTGCCACCGTTCGATCTCGTCGGCGCGGTGGTCGCCGAGGCTCGTGCGCAGCGACGCGGAACCGACGAGGTCTGTGATCAGCACTGCGACGGTCGCGAGCCCGAGCTTCAGGTGTGACGACGCGCGGATGCTGCGCAACGCGTCGGCGTACTCGGTGACCTGGTCACTCGCGGCACCGGCGCGGCCACCCGAGCGCGCGGTCACCTCGTGGTCGAGGCCGGTGCCGGCGCGCACCTGGGCGCCGGCGCGCAACGTGGGGTCGTGATCGAGCAGCCGGCGTTCGAGGTCGACGAGCTCCGGGCTCGGTTCCAGCCCGAGCTCCTGCGCGAGGTTGCGGCGCAACTGCTGGTACGCGCGCAACGCCTCGGCCTGGCGGCCGGCCCGGTACGCCGCGAGCATGCGTTGTCCGCACAGCCGTTCGTCGAGCGGGTACTCCTCGGTGAGTGAGTCGAGCTCGCTGAGCGCTTCGAGGTACTCACCCCGCTCGAGACGCGTCTCCGCGCGCAACGAGAGCGCGTCGAGACGCCGGCGTTCGAGCCGCGCCCGTTCGGTGAGGGCCCAGGGCCACGCGAACTCTTCGAGCGCGGCGCCTCGCCACAGCCCGAGCGCGCCGTCGAGCAGCCGCAACCGGCCACCAGGGTCCGGCTCCACGCTCGCGGCGCGCACCATGTCCTCGAAGCGGGCCGCGTCGACGGCGTCGTCGGGCACGTCGAACACGTAGCCCGAGGGTTGGGTCACCAGCTCGCCGCCGACCTGCGGCAGGATCTTGCGTAGCTGCGAGAGATAGGTCTGGATGGTGCCGAGCGCGCCGCTGCCGGCTTCGCCGTCACCGAGCGCCTCGACGAGCCGGTCCGAGGAGATGACCTGCCCGCGCTGCACGATCAGGAACGCGAGCAGGCCCCGGCGTTTGGCCCCGCGGAGCAGCAGCGGACCGTCGGGACCGATCACCTCGAGCGGACCGAGTATCCGAAACTCCACTGCTCGGCCTTTCCAACGACTGCCCCCGTCGCATCGTAGACCGGCCCGCGCGAACCCCTCGCGGAGCAGCGAACGCCCGCCCGCGAAGCGGCGAGCGCAGGCCGGTCAGCGCGCCGCGAACGCAGTGCCGAGCGTGCGCCGGCGCTTGGCGACGCGCACCGGATGGAGCACGACCCGCTGCGCACGTTCCGTCGCCGGTTCGAGGTTCCACGCGCGCCAGACCGGTCGGTATCGCTGTGGATGACCACCATCGGTGTCGGCGTTCGCGACCGCGATCCAGTTGCCGTACATGCTGCGCGTGAGTCTTGCAAACAGCCAACCCGAGAGGTCGTAGTACCGGCGGTTGAAGAGCAGCCGGTTCACGAGCGGCAGCGGTTGCAGCAAGAAGCGGGTCCAGCCCGCGGGTGGGATCGCGAGGTACTCGCTGTAATCAGAACCGATGAGCGCGCGCGTGCACGCGGCCGGCAGACCTCGGAGCGGGAACGGCAACGGCTCCGACTCCTCTTCGAGCAGCGCGGCCATGAGCGCCTGCCCCGACCGGCTCGGCCCGACGTGTCGCCGCGCGATCGCGTCGCGCAGGTCCACGAGCTCCTCCCAGCCCAGTGCCACATCGCCCGGGTCGCGGCGGGAGAGCAGCGCCGTCGGTTCGATACCGAGGAGATATCCGGTCGTCAGCCACACGCGCACGTACGCGTCCCGTTGCGCGGCGTCGAGGTGCACACCGAAGCGTTCGAGCGCCTCGACCACCACGACCGTGAACACCGTGAGCGTCCCGAGCAGGTCCTCTTGGTTGATCGGCTCGCCGGGTTCCGCCCGCTGGTACTCGACATCGTTGCGCAGCAGGTGGCGCACCGCGGCGTGGAACAGCCGCACGCCGTGCGGTGCGTCGTACGCATGGGTGTCGGGCGCGAACGGGACCGCGTCCCGCTCGTCGTTGGCACCCATCACGTCGAGCAGCAGCTCGCCGGTGTGTGCGAGCCGCCGGCGCGTGTTCGACACGAGCTCTGCCGTCCGCGTGAGGACCTGCGAACCGTCGACCGCGGCATAGCTCATCGGCAACGACGCACAGAACAACGCGCTCGCGATGTGGACGCCGAACACGCGGAAGATCTCCTGGCCGCGGCGCAGCACCGCGCCGTCGGCCCACGGCGGTAACGGGACCGGGTTGTCGAAATAGGCGCGCACCGACGGGATCTGTTCGCCCGGCGGCAATCGACGCTGGTGCTGGATCAGCTGGTGCACCACGTACTGCGGATCGGTGATGCCTCGCACCTGCACGAAATCGGCAATGACGGCGTCCGCGACCGGATCGCCGTGCTCGCGCAACGCGTCGAGGTACGAGTCCGTGAACGGCGGCCGCGTCATGACACTCGGTTCAAGCGCGCTCGGGCGGCAACCCTTGCGCGATCCGCCGCTCCGCCGCCGTCAGCGGCTCGATCTCGTACAACGCCTCACGTTCCTGCCGCGCGCGGAACACGTTGACGATGCAGTTCATCCGGTCGCCGAGCTGCGTCCAGTTCCGCGCCCGCGCCGCGCGATAGGCACCGCGGCGGCGATCGTGCGCGTTCCACGCCGCGACCAGATCCTGGTTGCGCAGCAACGCGAGTCGCGACGCGTACAGTGCGTCGCCGTTCGTGGGTTTCGGCAAGCCGGCGCCGACGCAGATGAGCTCGCTGTGCTCGCGCAGCGGGCGACCGGCCGGGAGCACGATCGCCATCCGGAACCGCGTGACCAGCCGTGCGTACGTCGCGTCGATCCAGGTGCGCACCCGCCCCTTGTCCTGCAACGCCCACGGCTTCTTGTCCCGGACGGTGAGCAGCTCGGGATCGTCGGGGTCGTCGTTGAGCAGCCGGCTCGGGAACAAGCTGAGTGCCGAGCGCACGATCGGGTCGACCCGCTGCTGCTCGTAATCGGCGAGGAGGATGTTGCCGAACAGCGCCAGCTCTGCCTGCTTCCGCAGGTCAGTCTCGTGGATGGCCGCGTAGTAGGCGCCGAAGCCGTTGCGCATGAGATCGATGTCGGCCGCGGGGAACAGCTCGCTCGCCGGGGACGCGGTGATCGTCGCCCGGTACCTGCGCCAGTGGGCGTCGTCGCGCGTCGGGGCGGTGGCGAACTCGTCGATGAACCGAGCGAACTCCCCCGCGATCTCGAGGAAGATCTCACGGTTTCCGCGCGAGCAGCCGCGGTCCGGCCCGGTGGCGCGAGCGGCTGATCAGCCGGTTGAGGTGGAGGACGGGCCGGCGCACCACGAACCGGACCCACGCGGGCAGCCCGGCGAGCCAGTGCTCGGTGACCGGATCGATGTCGCCCCGGATGAAGTAGCCGATCGTGCGAGACGACCAGGTCGAGAACGTGCACCAGCTGCCGTGCGGCCCGATCAGCCGCTTCATGTCCCACGACAAGCGGTGATACGCGTCGGTGATCAAGAAGTTGCGGCGGGCGTCGTCGACGACGCCGTACACCGCTTCGATATCGGCGGCGGTCAGGTGAGCTCGCGCCTCCGTGGACCCCACACTCACGGCGACCTCCTCAGCGACAGCAACGCCGTGTGCGAACCGTGCACCCTAGCCCCGGTCGCGCGCCGGTCCGGCGGGCAGCGGGGCGTTGCCGCGCCCACGTTCGCGCGCGGCCATCGACGCCCGTTCGACGGCGGCTCAACCCGCGCTCCACTCGACGGGTCTCGGCGGCCGCGCCACCGGTCACGCCGCGGGTGCAGGATCCGGGATCTCGTCCTCGACATGGGTGACCGCAGGACTGCGCACCATGCCCGCGAGCGCCGCCACCACTGCGATCGAGCCCACGATCTCGACGGCGCTGAGCGCTTCGCCGAAGCAGACCCACGCCGCGAGGGCCACGAGCACCGGTTCGGCCAGCAACAAAGGCGCCGACTGCGACGCGGGCACGTAGCGATGCGCCCACACCAACAGGATGTGTGCCGTCGTACCGACGAGCATCGTTGCGGCGGCCCAGAGGTACGCGTCGCGCGACAACGTCAACGTGCCCGCGCTGATGAGCGCAACCGGGGTCATGAGCACCGCGGCGGCCGCGAGCACGCCCAGCATGAACGCGAACGGATCGATCGCGTGGCGGCTGCGGAGCACCCGCCCATACAGGTACCAGCCCGCGTTGAGGAACAGGCTCAGTACTGCGATCAGCTCACCGGCGAGGCTCCACGTGCCGCTCCCGGACGACGATGTCGCGACGAGGATCGTGCCTGCGACCGCGACACCGGCGTACAACGCGTGCCGTCGCTCGATGTGCTCACCGAGGAACAACACCGCGACGACGATGATGACGACGGGTTGGAGCGCGCCGATCAGCGTGACGTCGAGCAGGCGCGTCTTGTCGATCGCGACGAACGCGCTCCCCGCGGCCGACGCGAAGAAGGCACCCGCGCCGAGCACGAGCAGGACCCAGCGGATGCGCGACACGCCTTCCGCCCGCAACACGACGCGTTGGCCGCGGCGCATGCGGACGAACAGGATCAGCGCGAGCGGCGGCAGGGAGAACCAGAGCCGCCACGTCGTGAACACCAGCGGGTCGGCGTGCGCGGCGCGGACGAAGAGCGCGGTGGCCGACCAGCACACCACCGCGATCCACACGGCCTGGATCGCGTGCCGCTCGGACGCGGCAGCCCGCTGCGGAGCGGAGCGTTCGACCACGGGGACGCGCGCGCTCAGCGGCGCTTGCGCTTGTTCTTGCGGAAGAGGCCTTTGCGCTGCTTCTGTGCCTGTTCGGCGCGCAGTTCGGCGCCGGCCGCGTTGACGATGTCTTCGGCTTCGTCGAGGAGGCGGGCGACGTCGTCACCGAGCTCCAGGGGCGCCTCGGCCGGCCCTTGCGCCTCGCCCAGCGTGCCGTACTGCCAACCGGCATCGATCATGCGGCGCTCGTAGCCCGCGCAATCGGCCGGGCACTTCCACGGCGCTTCGGGCGCGAGATCGATCCGGCACTTCCGCACGATGTCGCCCGACGGATAGGTCCGGCTCTCGTAGTGCTTGCAGTCGGTGCGCATTCCCACGCACCCATTCTCGCGGATCCCCGGGTGCCCCCGGGTTCGACCGGATCCGGACCCTCGACCGGGCCCGCTCTACTTGCTCGAGAGGGTGATCTTGGCGTCGGTGCCGGTGAGGGTCAGGGTGTCGCCGCTGAGAGCGATCTTCGGCTTCGACTGCAGGAACTGCGACAGCCACTCGTCCTGCGCCTGCAGGTCCGCCGAACAGCCCTTCAGCGTGGAACGCATCCCCGACACGACGAGGTCGCCACCTTCGATCGTGAAGCTGCCGCCCAGTGCGTTGCAGCCCGCGTCCGCGGTGAGCTCGGCCGGGTTCGGGAAGTCCAGCGTGATCTTGGTGCCACTGACGAGGTCGTGGCCGGTGACTTCGGTCGACACGTAGATGTGGTCCGAGAGCTCCTGCTCCTCAGGGGTCGGCGTGCCGGGAACCGTCGTGCCACCCGAGCCGGCTTCGGTCGAGTGCACCGTCGTCGTGCTGGAGCTGTTGTCGTCGTCACCACTGCAGCCTGCGAACAGGGCCAGGAACGCCGCGAACAGGCACAGCAGGAATCCGCGCATGCGCGCGAAGGTAGTCGTACCGGAACCGGCGGCTAGCCTTTTCGGGCCGTCCCGCCCGCCCGAGGAGCCCACGATCGACGCGCACTACAACCCCCTCGAGGTCGAGCCGCGGGTGCTCCAGCACTGGGAGGACACCGGGGCATTCGCGCGGTTGCGCGCGCTGCGAGCGGGCGCGCCGGAGTTCCGGTTCCTCGACGGGCCGATCACCGCGAACAATCCCATGGGCGTGCACCACGCGTGGGGTCGCACGCTGAAGGACGCCGTCATCCGCTTCCACGCGATGCAGGGCCAGAGCTGCCGGTACCAGAACGGGTTCGACTGCCAGGGGCTCTGGGTCGAAGTCGAGGTGGAGCGGGCGCTCGGGTTCAAGGGCAAGCCCGACATCGAGGCGTTCGGTCTCGACAACTTCTCGCAGGCGTGCCGCGATCGGGTCGACGAGTACGCGCAGGTGATCGCCGAGCAGTCCGCCCGTCTCGGGCAGTGGATGGACTGGGACAACTCCTACTTCACGTACTCGGACGACAACATCGAAGCGATCTGGCTGTTCCTCCAGAAGTGCTTCGAGCGCTCCTACCTCTACGAGGGCCACGTGCCGTTGCCGTGGTGCACCCGTTGCGGCACCAGCCTGTCGCAACACGAGATGCTCGGCTCTTACGTCGAGACCGAGGATCTGTCGCTGTACGTCGCCGCACCGCTGAAGGACGGCAGCGGCCGCGAGCTCGTGCTCTGGACCACCACGCCGTGGACGCTCCCCGCGAACGTCGCCGCCGCCGTGCACCCGACGCTGCGGTACGAGGAGGTCGACTCCGGCGGACGGCAACTGGTGATGAGCGCGGCCGCCCGCAAGCGCCTCGGTTTCGTGGACGACGCGGTGTTGCGTTCGCTCGACGGCGCGGAGCTCCTCGGCCTCGAGTTCGAGACGTTCCTCCCCGATCTTCCGGTGCAGCGGCCGGTGCGGCACATCGTCATCCCGTGGGACGAGATCGATCCCGAGGAAGGCACCGGGATCGTCCACATCGCGCCGGGCTGCGGCCCCGAGGACTACGAGCTCAGCAAGGAGCACCCGATCGCGGTCATCACGCCGATCGACGGGCAAGGCGATTACGTCGACGGATTCGACTGGCTCGACGGCCGCAACGCCGCGAGCGTCGGCGACGACATCGCCGAGCGCCTCCACATCGCGAACCGCGTCATCAAGGACGAGCTGTACCCGCACAGCGTCCCCGTGTGCTGGCGCTGCAAGAGCCATGTGCTGTTCCGACTCGTCTACGAATGGTTCATCAGCGTCGAGGACGTGCGCGAGCCGATGCTCGCAGCCGCGCAGACGGTCGAGTGGGACCCGTCGCACATCGGCAGCCGCATGGACGACTGGCTGCACAACATGGGCGACTGGTGCATCTCGCGCAAGCGCTACTGGGGCCTGCCGCTCCCCTTCTACCGCTGCGAGGACTGCCGCGAGCTCACCGTTGTCGGCTCGCGTGCCGAACTGCGCGAGCGCGCCTTCGAACCCGAGCGCGTCGACGCGCTGCCGAGCTGCACCGCCCGTGGATCGACGACATCAAGATCCGTTGCGGTTCGTGCGAAGCGCCGGCAGCACGCGTGCCCGAGGTCGGGGACTGCTGGCTCGATGCCGGCATCGTCCCGTTCTCCACGCTCGGCTACTTCGACGATCTCGAAGGCTGGAAGTCACGCTTCCCGGCCGAATGGATCACGGAGATGCGCGAGCAGGTGCGGCTCTGGTTCTATTCGATGCTGTTCATGAGCGTTGTGCTCGAAGGGCGCGCGCCGTACGAGCGAGTGCTGTCGTACGAGCGTGTGATCTCGGAGACCGGCGAGAAGTTCTCGAAGACGGGCCACATGATCCGCTTCGATGACGCCGTCGCCGAGATCGGCGCCGATCCCATCCGGTACCTGTTCTCGCGTCAGCCGGCGGGATCCGAAGCCCGCTTCGGCTTCGACGCAGGCGCACAGGCGCAACGCCGGCTCGCGGGCTTGTGGAACATCGCGTCGTTCTTCGACACGTACGCGAGCATCGACCGCGTCGAGATGGTCGAGCCCAGCACGCTCGGCGACCAGCTGCACATCACCGATCGCTGGCTGCTCGCGCGCACCGCGCAGTTGATCGATGTCGCGACTGCCGCGATGAAGCACGAGGACACGCCGACGACGGTGCGCGAGTTCGAGGAGTTCGCCGAGGAGGTGTCGAACTGGTACGTGCGCGTCAACCGCCGCCGCTTCTGGCGGGCGTCGCAGGAGACGCAAGCGGAGCCGGGGCTACAACAAGCGAATGCGTCCGCAGCGCAGGCGGAGCGCAAGTCGACCAGTGTTCACGACCAGGACAAGGTCGCCGCGCATTCCTCGTTGTTCGTGGCGTTGCGCGCGGCGACGTTGGTACTGGCACCGATCGTGCCGTTCGTCACCGAAGCGCTGTGGCAGCAGGTGATCCGGAAATTCTCGCCCGAAGGCGCGGACACGCCCGAGTCGGTGCACCACGCGCTGTGGCCCGAGACGCTCGCCGCCTGGCGTGACGAGGAGCTCCTGGAAGCCACGCGCGCCGTGCGGACCGTCATCAGCACCGCGCTGCGGCTGCGCGAGGAGGCCAAGCTCCGCGTCCGCCAGCCGTTGCCGTCGGTGGCGATCGTCGCGGAGCCGGAGACGCGCGCCGCGCTCGCCGAGCAGCAGGAGACGATCGCGACGGAGCTCAACGTCAAGCGCGTCGAGTTCGCCGATGACCTCTCCGCACTCGAGGAAGACCACCTCTCGCTCGACTTCCGCCGGGCCGGGCCCGTCCTGCGCAACCAGCTCGACGCGGCCAACGGCCAGATCGAGGAACTGAGTGACGATGACCGCGCGGATGCGATCGAGGCGATCCGCAGCGGCCGTTCGGTGCGGCTTCCGGGCTGGACCGAAGACCTGCCGCCCGAGATCTTCACGTTCGAACGCCACCCGGCGCACGGCGTGAAGACCGCGGAGACGCAGTCGGGCATCGTCATCGCGCTCGACACCCGGCTCGACGACGCGCTGATCCACGAAGGCTGGGCGCGCGACATCATCCGCAACGTGCAGACCCTGCGCCGCGAAGCCGGGCTCGAGGTCAGCGACCGGATCCACCTCGGCCTCCAGATCGCGGACACCGAGCTGCGCGACGCGGCCGAGGCTCACCTCGAGACGATCGGCGCGGAAGTCCTCGCGACCGCCGTCACGTTCGACGCGCTCCCCGACCCGATCGCCACCCGCGAGTTCAAGCTCGCGGGTGCAAGCGTCGTCGCAACCCTCGCCCGCGCGTAAAACCGGGTTCAGGGACAACAGCTCGTCAGGCGAGCCAGTCACCCGCGTGCTCGAGCAGGTAGCGGCTGACGGCGAGGCAGCGTTCGAGCGTCTCGCACGGGACCTCCTCGGCCCGGCGGATCCCGAGCAGCGAGACGCTCTGGTGGGCGACGATGCGCAGCGTGCGCTCGGGCGCGTCGGTCGCGCTCGGGAACGAGTCGGTCGCCGACACCTCGAGCGGGAGGTCGGGGCCGCCGATGCCGGCGAGCTCGGTCGCGAGCACGAGCAGGTCCGGGCCTTGCGGCAGCGGCGGGAGCGCCCACGTGAAGTTCAGCGGGAAGTGGAACGCGTCCTCGGGTTCGTCGTCGTCGTCGAGGTTGATCACCGCGTCCTCGAAGCCGAGCAGCACGCGTGGGTCGATCTCCATGCTCAGGTAGAGGTCGACGGGACCCTCACATCCCTCTTCGGGATGCACATCCACTTCCCACGTCTGGCGGAGCGAGTAGCTCTCGACGAAGTGCCGTTCGTCGTGCACGTGGAAGCCGTGCTCGACCGTGTGGTCCTTCAGGTCCGCAACGAAACCGGCGACATCCAGAACTGCCATCTACGCGAACGCCTTCTGGAGTGCGGTTGCGACTTGCGTCATCGCGACGCGGCCCTGGTCGAGGACTGCGGGCAGCGCGCAGAACGCATGGACGGTGCCGTCGTAGCGCGTCTGCTCGACCAGGACACCCGCGTCCGCGAGTCGGGTGGCGTAGGCCTCGCCTTCGTCGCGCAGCGGGTCGTACTCTGCGGTGATGACGACCGCCGGTGCGACACCGGCGACATCGGGCGCGAGCAACGGCGAGACGTGCCAGTCGGCGATGTCGGCACCGCCGCGCGTGTAGCAGTCGTAGAACCACCGCATCTGCCTGGCTTCGAGCACGTAACCCTCGCCGTTGTCGGTGTACGACACCGAGGACATGCTTGCGTCCGTGGCGGGATAGATGAGGACCTGCAGCGCCAGCGGGATTCCTGCGTCCCGCGCCATCAGCGCGCATACCGCGGCGAGGTTGCCGCCCGCGCTGTCGCCCGCGACGGCGATGCGGTGCGCGTCGCCTTCGAACAGTGACGTGTTCTCCGTGACCCACTCGAGCGCGGTCCAGCAGTCTTCGAGCGGTTCGGGATACGGATGCTCCGGTGCGAGGCGGTACTCGACCGACACGACGATCGCGTTGGCGGCGTTGGCGAGCGCGCGGGTGATCGGGTCGTACACATCGACGCTGCCGATCGTCCACCCGCCACCGTGGAAGTAGACGACGACGGGCAAGCCGTCGTCGGGCGACGGCCGGTAGACGCGGACGGGTACGCCGTCGGCGTCGAGGTCTCCGATCGCATACACGTCCTCGGCCGGCCCCGCGCCGGACGCGTGGAGCAGCGCGAGCCCGTCGCGCGCTTGTTGCAGCGCATCATCGCTCGCGGGCGCGCCGCCGAGCGCGTTCACCGCGTCGCACAGGCTCTGGGCTTGCGGATCCAACGGCATGTCAGTTCCCGTCGTCGTTCGGGTGAAGGGTCGTGCGCAAGAGTTCGACGGCGCGGTCCCATGCGGGTTGCGCGGGTTCGAGGAACCCGTGCATCCCGAAGAAGCCGTGGAACAGACCGTCGACGCGGAGCCGCGCGGTCTCGACCCCCGCAGCTTCGAGCTTCTCCGCGTAGGCCTCGCCCTGGTCGCGCAACGGGTCGTATTCCGCGGTCACGACGAACGCGGGTGGGAGCCCGTGCAGGTCACCGCGCAACGGCGACAGGCGCCAGTCCTCGCAGTCGGCCGGCGTCCACGCGTAGCGCTCGAAGAACCAGCGCATGTGGTCGGTCTCGAGTCCGTACCCGACCGCGTTGTCGACCATCGACGGGTTCGTGAACTCGAAATCGGTGACCGGATAGACCAGCAGCTGGAACTCGGGCGCCGGGAGCTGCTCCTCGCCGCGACGAGGCAGGCCGCGGCCGCGAGGTTGCCACCCGCGCTGTCGCCGCCGAGCAGCGACGCGGGCGGGATCACCGCCGAGCTCGCGCGCGTGCGTCGCGACCCATGTCCACGCGGCGACGCAGTCGTCGAGGGCGGCAGGGAACTTCGCCTCCGGCGCGAGGCGGTAGTCGACCGACACGACGATCGTGTCGACGGCCTCGCTCAGCTGCCGGCAGAGGTTGTCGTGGGTGTCGAGGCTGCCGAGGACCCAACCGCCGCCGTGGAACCACACGACGATGGGCAGGTCGGCCGCGCCGGAAGGCCGGTACACCCGCACGGGGATCTCGCCGGCGGGTCCCGGGATCGTGCGGCCCTCGACCGCGAACAGCGGATGGGTCGGCATGATGCCGACGGCGCCGTTCATCTTGGCGCAGCGCGTCCGCCGGCTCCGTGTCCGGGCCGAGCTCGAGACCGGCCTCCTTCCACAACGGCAGGATCGCCTCGGCACTCGGATGTAGCGGCACGTCATGCTCCCGGCTCGACCAGCGCGTGGGCGAGCGCTCGGAACGCGCGCCCGCGGTGCGAAAGTGCATGTTTCTCGGCCGCGCTCATCTCCGCAAACGTGCGGCCGTCGCCTTCAACCGGCACGAACACGGGGTCGTAGCCGAACCCGTGCCCACCGCGCGGCGCCGCGGTGATGGCGCCCTCGACCTCGCCCCGCACCGCGACCTCGCGCCCGTCCGGCCAGCGCGCCATCGCGACCGTCGCGAACCGTGCGTCGCGGTCATCGCGCTCGCCCAGCGCGTCGAGGAGCTTGTCGACGTTGTCGGTGTAGGTCGCGCGCTCCCCGCGTACCGCGCCGAGAACACGCCGGGAGCGCCGCCGAGCGCGTCGACCTCGAGTCCGGTGTCGTCCGCGATCGCCGGCACCCCGAGCACGCCGGCGAGCGCGCTCGCCTTGATGCGCGCGTTCTCCTCGAGGGTCGCGCCGGTCTCCTCCACGTCCGGTGCCTCGGAGGGCGCGGGCGTGCGCTCGACGGTCGCCGCGATGTCGGCGGGTCGGTCGAGCAAGTAGCCGAACGTCGCGGTTCCGACCGTGACCGCCCACGCGACGACCGGCTCGTCCGCGTGATCGACGAGGATCTCGACGATCTCGCGCGCCTTGTCGGCGTTACCGGTCGCGAGCACCAGCGGCAGGGGGAGCTTCAACCGAGATCCGGTTTCAGCGAGGCGCGGGCGGCTCGGAGACCATCTCCTGCTGCGCGGCGACGATCTCGGTGATGCCGAGCTCGGCCAGCTTCAGCAGCGCGTCGAGCTCGTCGCGCGTGAACGCGAGCCCTTCGGCAGTTCCCTGCACCTCGACGAACCGGCTCGACGCGGTCATCACCACGTTCATGTCCGTCTCGGCGCGCACGTCTTCGGAGTACTCGAGGTCGAGCATCGGCGTGCCGTCGATCATCCCGACCGAGATCGCCGCACACGGTTCGAGCACCGGGTGCGTGGCGAGCGCGCCGGTCGCGACGAGGCGTGAGCACGCGTCGTGCAACGCGATCCACCCGCCACAGATCGACGCGGTACGAGTGCCACCGTCGGCCTGCAACACGTCGCAGTCGACGGTGATCTGCGTGTCGGGCATACGGCGCAGGTCGGTGACCGCGCGCAGGGAGCGACCGATCAGGCGCTGGATCTCCTGGGTCCGACCCGACTGCTTGCCGCGCGACGCCTCTCGTTCCACCCGCTCCGGCGACGAACCCGGGAGCATCGAGTACTCCCCCGTCACCCAGCCCTTCCCCGAACCCTTCAGCCACGGCGGGATGCGGCTCTCGACCGAAGCGGTGCACAGCACCCGCGTACGACCGAACTCGACGAGCACCGAGCCCGCGGCCATGTCGGTGTAATCGCGCGTGAACGTGACGGGGCGGAGATCGGAAGGGGTGCGGCCGGACGCGCGTGTGGTCATGGTTCGCTCGGAGTGCTCGGTGGCGTAACGCGGGGAACGAGTTCAGATGCGAGTGACGAGGTGCGGCGCGGCGAGCACCACGGCCTTGCCGAACGCTTCCGATCCTTCTTCAACGGAGGCTATCGGGTCGATCGCCGGCCACAAGTGCGTGAGCATCAGGTGGCGCGCCCCGGCCGCGCGCGCGGCTTCTCCGGCCTGACGGGCCGAGAGATGGATCGGCGCTCGGATGTCGTCGTGCTGGTAGGTCGCTTCGGAGAGCACGAGATCCGTGCCGGCACCGAACGCATCGCAGGACCACAACGGCCCGGTGTCGGACGTGTACACGAACCGCTTGCCGTCGTGCGCGACCTCGACTGCGACCGTGGGAGGCGGGTGGTCGGTGCGCGAGAAGCGCACGTCCACACCGTCGATCGCGACTGCGTCGCCGTCACCGACCATGCGCCAGTCGAAGGTGTCGGTCCATTCGCCCACGAGACCCTCGAGCTGCTTCTCGACACCTTCGGGCGCGTACACCGGCAGGCAGTTGCGTTCGAGACCGTACTTGTTCAACACGTGGAGGCCGTACAGGTCGACGCAGTGGTCCGGGTGTGCGTGCGTGATGATCACCGCGGTGAGGTCGGCCGGGTTGACGTGCTGCTGCAGGTTGGCGAAGGAGCCGTTGCCGCAATCGAGCCAGAGCACCTGGTCGCCCGCGCGCACGAGATAGCCGCTGCACGCGCCTCCCGCCGGCGAACCGTACGAGCCCGAACATCCGAGCACCGTCAGCTCCACGACCACGCCTCCACTCGATCGACTTCCGGGCCGAGAAACCGCACGCCGAGGTGCCGGAACATCTCGACGTCACCACTGGTGATGAACTCGTGCCTACCTCTACCCATCGGCACGCGAATGTCTGCCTGCAGGATCTCGCGGACCTCGAACGCAGTCTCGTCGGCGCTCGACACGAGGACCACATCGGGGCCCATGACGTCGCCGATCGTGCGGGCGAGCAGCGGGTAGTGCGTACAGCCGAGCACGAGCGTGTCGACGGCGGCGTCGACGATCGGTGCGAGCAGCCGCTGCGCGAGCACGTGCACCTGATCGGAGTCGATGTCGCCGGCCTCGACGAACTCGACGAAGCCGGGGCACGCCGCGCATGTGAGCGTGACATCGGGAGCGAATTCCGCGGCCGCGCGCTGGTACGCACCGGACGAGATCGTGCCGACGGTGCCGATCACCCCGACCCGACCGGTCTGGGTCACCTGGCGGGCCGCGCGGATGCCCGGCGCGATCACCCCGATGACCGGGATGTCGACGCGTGCCCGCAGCTGCTCCAGCGCGGCGGCGGCCGCGCTGTTGCACGCGACGACGAGCATCTTGATGCGACGATCGAGCAGGCGATCGGTGATCTCGAACGAGTACTTGCACACCTCTTCGGCCGGTTTCGGTCCGTAGGGGAACCGGCCGGTGTCGCCGAAGTACACGATGTCTTCCTCCGGCAGCAGGTCGATGAGAGAACGCACGACGGTGAGCCCCCCGAGACCGCTGTCGAACACGCCGATCGGACGCCCGTCACGCGTCATCGTCGCCAACGCTACCGCCGCGCCGTCGACGGATCGGCGGAAGCTCTGTGCAATCGGTCACGTATCGGCGGCACCCAGGCCGGTGTCGGGCGGCAGGACCGCGAGCAGCACGTCGAGCCCCGCGGCGTCGGCGGCGCGCAGCCGCGTGTAGAGAACGTGTGCGTACTCGTCGACATCGGCGGGCGGGTCGAGAACGGCGAGGGCGGGCGGGAGGTCCGGCGGCACGGCGAGTGCCAGCAGCCCGACTCGGCGCCCGGACGCGAGCAGGTTTCCGCGCGGCGCGACGACCTGGGCAGGCTCGGTGACCTCGACCCGGGCCGCGGGCGCGTAGTGCGATGCCAGGGTGCCCGGTGCGGCGATCTCCCCCTGGTCGCGGCGCGCGAGCGGCGCGCCGACCACGCGTTCGATCGCCGCCGCGTTGATCCCGCCGACGCGCAGGAGGAGTGGCGCGGGTCCGGTCATGTCGACGATCGTCGATTCGACACCGACCCGGCTCGGGCCGCCGTCGAGCACGAGATCGACGTCCGCGCCAAGGTCGGCGCGCACGTGGTCGGCGGTGGTCGGACTCACTCGCCCGAAGCGGTTGGCCGACGGCGCGGCGATGCCACCGCCGAACGCTGTCGACGCAGCGCGAGCGCGACCGGATGGTCGGGGACGCGAAGCCCGACGGTCGGGCGACCGCCGGTCGCGGCATCCGCGATGCGGTCGGGGCGCTTCGGCAGCACCAACGTGAGCGGTCCTGGCCAGAACGCCTCCGCGAGCGCGTGCGCGACATCAGGGACCTCACGCGCGTAGTCGGCGAGGTCGGCGCCGGCTGCGATGTGCACGATCACAGGATGGTCGAGCGGCCGGCCCTTCACGCGGTACAGCCGCGCCAGCGCGTCGGTGTTCGCCGCGTCGGCGCCGAGCCCGTACACGGTTTCGGTCGGGAACGCGACCAAGCCGCCGCGCCGCAGGATCGCGGCGGCCGCATCGATGTCGGCCGTCTCGACGGAATCGCGATCACCAGTAGTTGATGCGGGTGGCGCGCTCGACGACCTCGTCGATCGGATCGGTCCACGCGCCCGACGACAGGTACTTCCAGCCGCCGTCGGGGAGCAGGACGACGATGTCGCCCGCGTCCATCGTGGCCGCCATCTTCACCGCACCCGCCGCGGCCGCCCCCGAGGAGATGCCGGCGAACACACCGCACTCGTTCGAGCAACCGGCGCGTGAACTCGATCGATTCGCGCGGCCGCACGATGAACTTCCGGTCGAGCACCGCCGGGTCGAAGATCGGCGGCACGAAGCCGTCGTCGAGGTTGCGCAGGCCCTGCACGAACTCGCCCGCCGGCGGCTCGACCGCGACGACGCTGCACGTCAGGCTTCTGTTCCTTGAGGTACCGACCCGCGCCCATCAGCGTGCCGCTCGTGCCGAGCCCGGCGACGAACACGTCGACCTCCGGGCAGTCCCGCAGGATCTCCGGACCGGTGGCCTCGTAGTGCGCGATCGGGTTCGCCGGATTGCCGTACTGGAACAGCAGCACGTAGTCGGGTCGGTCGGCCGCGATCTTCTCGGCCATGCGGATCGCGCCGTTGCTGCCCTCCTCGCCCGGAGACAACGTGACCTCGGCACCGAAGATCTCGAGCAACTGCCGGCGCTCCACCGACACGTTCTCCGGCATCACGACGCGCAGCGAGTACCCGCGCAGCTTCGCGACCAGTGCGAGCCCGATGCCGGTGTTGCCCGATGACGGTTCGAGGATCGTCGCGCCCGGGTGCAAGCGGCCGTCGGCTTCGGCGAGCTCGATCATCTTGCGGGCGATGCGGTCCTTCGACGACCCACCCGGGTTCTGCCCTTCGAGCTTGGCCCAGATGCGGACGTCAGGGTTGGGCGACAGCGCGTGCACACCGACGAGCGGCGTGTTCCCGATCAGCCCGAGGATGTCGGCGTGCTTCACGCACCACCCGCGACGGCGGGGAGGATCGACAGCACGTCACCGTCGGCGAGCTTCGTGTCGAGTCCTTCGAGATACCGGATGTCGTCGTCGTCCTTGTAGACGTTGACGAACTTGTGCAGCCCGCCGGCGTCGTCGAGCAGGTTGCCGCGCAGCCCGGGAAAGCGCTCGACGAGCGCAGTGAACACGTCACCGACTGTGGCACCGTCGAGGCTGACGGTCGCCTGCCCGTCGGCTTGGGTCCGCAGGACAGTAGGGAGCTTCACCTCGACCGGCACGGCGCGCCCTTTCGGTTCGTGAACAGCAGCCAAACACCACGACAGAGGCCGTCGGGAACGGCATCGCAGGCTACAACCCGACCGCGATGTCTATGGCTCCCTCGCTGCGAGCCGATGGGGCCTCCGGCGAGAAGGCCTCCGCTGCGTCCGCACGGTGTCTCTGGCTCCCTCGCTGCGAGCCGATCGGCCTACGGCGAGCAGGCCTCCGCTGCGTCCGCACGGGCAGGTCGAGATTCCGATGCTCCGGTGCGGCTTCCGGTCAGGTCGACGCCTGCCGGGCTCGGAGCCGGGCCAACTCCTCGCGCTCGTTGAGACGAGTGCGCCGGTTGCGGCGGATCGCCGCGCCGATGACCACCGCGGCGACGACACCCAGGAACAGCGCGATCAGCGCTAGCACGCCGGGTGTCGTCCGGAAGTCGATCCACAGCCACTTGAGATCGACGCGCTTGGTGTTCTGCGCGATGAACGCGATGACCGCGGCAGCGAGAACGATCCCGACGACGACGGCCGGCATGACGCCGGTGCCGGTGCGTTCGACGCGCGGCTGGGGCGGTGGCGCACCGGCAACGATCGGCTCGGCCGGCAGCTTCCGCGGGCTGCGGCACGTCCGGCAGATCGCGTGGCGGGCGGTCGCCGGGCGCCGCGCCGGATCCTCGGGTTCCATTCGTGATGGATACCCGTGTCGGTTGCGGTCAACCCCGGTCGATGACCACCGGGATCTCGGCGATCGTGCCGTTGCGGATGCGGTAGGCGCGCAGCACCGGCTGGTCGCGGAGGCTGACGATCACGTAGATCCAGGTCGGATACCACTCGGCCTGGCGCACGTCGGTGGGTGACGGGTACGCGTCGGTGTGGGTGTGGCTGTGCCAGCAGCCGACGAGCTCCTCGCCGCGCGCTTCGGCGTCGCGGCCCGCGCGCGGAGCAGATCGCGCGAGTCGACCGTGTAGGTCATCGCCGACGCATCGGCGTTCGCGGTCGGACGTACTTCGCTCAGCACGCCGGTCGGTTCGCTGTCGGCGCCGACCGGGCCGAGGAACAGCCCGCACGCTTCGTTCGGCAGCCCGTCGTAACAGTGGGCGACGATCGTTCGGTACTGCGACTCGGTGAGCCGCAGCGTCGGTGTCGAGAATTGCGCGTCGCTCAACTGGCGCCGGCCTCCTGCAGCGCGCGCCAGACGCGCTCGGCAGTGCAGGGCATGTCGACGTGCCGGATACCGAGATGCGACAGCGCGTCGACGATCGCGTTGTGCACGGCCGGCGTCGAACCGATCGTCGCCGACTCGCCGATGCCTTTCGCACCGAGCGGGTTGAGCGGGCTCGGAGTCTCGGTGTTGTACGTCTCGTAGGACGGGAGCTCCGCGGCCGACGGCATCGCGTAGTCCATGAGGTTCGCCGGTGATCGGGTTGGCGTCCTCGTCGTACTGCACGTGCTCGTACAGCACCTGCGCGACGCCCTGCGCGATGCCGCCGTGCTGCTGACCGGCGACGAGCATCGGGTTGACGATGCGCCCGCAGTCGTCCACCGCGATGTGCCGGAGCAGTTCGACGCGGCCGGTGTCGCGGTCGATCTCGACGACCGCGATGTGCGCGCCGAACGGGAACGACGACGAACCCGCGTCGAACGTCGAGCTCGTGTGCGAGCCGGGCTTCCATGCTCTCCGGCCGGCGGGTGTCGTCCTTCACCGCCTGCGCCAGGTCCGGCCACGACAGCACGCGGCGCCGGCACGCCCGCGACCTGCAGGCCACCGTCGCCGAGCACGACGTCGTCGGGGTTGGCCTCGAACAGGTGCGCGGCGAGCTGCTTGGCCTGCGTCAACACCTCGTCGCTCGCGACCTTCAGCGCGCTGCCGGCGATCTGGAGCGAACGCGATCCCCCGGTGCCCTGCCCTTGCGGGATCAGCTTCGGTGTCGGACTGCACGATGCGGATGTCGTCCATCGGCACGCCGAGCACGTCGCTCACGATCATGGAGAACGCGGTCTCGTGACCCTGCCCGTGCGCGCTGGTACCGACGTACGCGAGCACCTTGCCGTCGTCTTCGATCTCGACCTTGCCCCACTCGCGGTACAAGCCGACGGGCGCGGTGATCTCGACGTAGCAGGAGAGCCCGATACCGAGCAGCTTGCGGTCGTTGCGTTCGCGGCGCGCGGCCTGTTCGGCGCGCAGTTCGTCGTAACCGGCGTGCTCGAGCACCGCGGTGAGCGGCTTGTCGTACTCCCCGGAGTCGTAGGTGGCGCCGGTGATCGTCGTGTACGGGAACGCGTCGTCCGGGATGAAGTTCTTGCGCCGGATCTCGACCGGATCGAGGTCGAGCTCGTCGGCCGCGATGTCGATCAGGCGCTCGACGAGATGCGTCGCCTCGGGCCGGCCCGCACCGCGGTACGCGAGCGTCGGGGTCGTGTTGGTGAGCGCGGCCTGCCAGTTGAACTCGATCTTCGGCGTTCGGTACACCTGCTGCGACATCATCTGCGTGAAGAACGTCAGGAACGCGCCGACCACCGGGTACGCGCCCGCGTCGGCGACGGAGCGCACGCGCAGCCCGACGATCTCACCATCGCGCTTGAGTCCGAGCTCGGCGTAGTGCACCTGCGCCGCGGCCGTGGCCCATCGAGAGCATGTTCTCGGAGCGGGTCTCGGCCCACTTCACCGGGCGGTCGAGCACCTGCGCGGCTTTGGCGACGAGGAAGAACTCGACGTACACGCCTTGCTTGGGGCCGAACCCGCCGCCGACCGCGGCGCACCGCGCCCGCACGAGCGCCGGATCGAGACCAAGCACGGGCGCGAGCGCGTCGCGCACGGAGTGCGGCCCCTGCGACGACACCCACAGCGTCATCCCGTCGACGGGATCACCGGGCACCGCGATCATGCCGTTCGCTTCCATCGGCACCGCGGCGAGCCGCTGGTTGACGACCCGTTGCGACACGATGACGTCCGCGTCGTCGAGGATGCCGTCGACCGGACCGGTACCCATCGCGTTGGCGACGTTCGAACCGTGGTCCTCGTGGATCAGGGGCGCGTCGGCCTCGAGCGCGGCCTCCATGTCGGCGACAGACGGCAGCGGGTCGTAGTCGATGATGACGGCCTCGGCCGCGTCCGTTGCCTGTGCCTTCGACTCCGCGACGATCATCGCGACGATGTCGCCGACGAAACGGACCTTGTCGCGCGCGAGTGGCGGCCGGTTCATCGTCGGCGGCAGCATCACGAAGCCGTGGTGGTCGGCGAGGTCGAGGTCGCCGTTGACGTACACCGCGACCACGCCGGACATCGCCTTGGCGTCATCCGTGTCGATCGACTCGATGCGGGCGTGCGCGATCGTCGAGCGCACGAACGCGACGTGCAGCAGCCCCTCGATGTCGAGGTCGTCGAGGTATTCCGTGCCTCCGGTGAGGATGTCGGGGTCTTCCCGGCGCAGGACCGGGTTCCCGAGAATCGAGCCGGACGATGCCATGTGTCCTCCTGCAACAGCTGCCGGCGAACACTAACAAGCCCGTTCTTGCGTGAGTTCACCCACATGATCGGTGGGTGAACTCACGCAGGAACGTATCGGGATGCGATCTCGCGCATGACCGCGTCGAACTCGGCCATCGTCTCGTCGATGATCTGCGCGACCGGCTTGACCGCGTCGATGCGCCCCGCGACCTGACCGCCGAACGCGAACGACGCGTCGAGGTTGCCGTTGAAGTAGAGATCGAGCACGTTCTCGAGGTTCGGGATCACCGGTTGCCCGGCCGCCTCCGCGCGCTCGCTGAACGAGGACCGCATCACGCGGAACGCAGGCGGGTTGGCGCGGTTCAAGAGGAACGTGTCGCCCTCGGTCGCGCCGCAGATGAGCTGCTTCCAGTTGTCGTGCACCGGCGACTCGGCCGCGCTCACCATGCGCGTGCCCATCTGCGCGCCTTCGGCACCGAGCACGAACGCGGCGGCCATCGACCGCCCGTCGCACACACCCCCGGCGGCGATCACGGGCACGTCCACCGCGGCGCTCACCAACGGGAGCAGCACCATCGTCGACGCACCGGTGGGCGCCTTGAAGCCGCCACCTTCGTTGCCCTCGACCACGAGCCCGTCGACTCCCGCGGCGACCGCCTTCTGCGCGCCCCGCAACGACGGCACGACGTGGAACACCGTCAGTCCTGCGTCCTTCAGCAGCGTCGTGAACTTCGTCGGATCGCCGGCCGAGGTCGTCACGAACGTCACGCCGTTCTCGACGACGAAGTCGACGATCGACGGGTCGCGCACGAACAGCTGGGCGATGTTGACGCCGAACGGCTTGTCGGTGAGGTCACGCATCTTCCCGATCTCGTCGCGCACCGCGTCGAGCTGGCCGGAGGAGGTCTCGATGATGCCGATCCCGCCGGCGTTCGACACCGCCGACGCCAGCTGCGCCCGCGCGATGTAGCCCATCGGTGCCTGCACGATCGGGTGCTCGATCCCGAGCATCTCCGTGATCCGGTTCTTCATGGAACCAACTCTCCCACACGTGGAAGGCTGGGGTTCATGAGCGACGCCCACGGACTGGTCGTGATCGAAGCCGCGCTGAACGGCGTCACGAGCAAGGAACGGAACGGGCTCGTGCCCATCACGCCCGAAGAGCACGCGAAGGACGCGCTCGCGTGCGTCGACGCGGGCGCGACAGTGATCCACACGCACACTGCCGACATGATGGCGCCGGTCGAAGCGGTTGCGGCGCAGTACGCGGAGGCGTATCGGCCAGTGGTCGACGCCCATCCCGGTGTGATCTGTTACGCGACCACCGGCGTCGGCCCCACGATCCGGGACCGCTACCGGCACGTCGAGCTCCTCGCCGACATGGGCCTGACACGCGCCGCGTTCGTCGACACGGGTTCGGTCAACCTCGGCGGCACCGGCGCCGACGGCCTTCCCGCCGGTGCGGGGTACGTCTACAAGAACGACTTCGCCGACATCGCGTACAAGATGGGCGTGTGCCGCGAGCGCGGCCTCGGCCCGAGCATCGCGGTGTTCGAACCCGGATTCCTGCGCGTCGTGCTCGCGTACCACGCTGCCGGTGCGTTGCCCGCGGGCACGCTCGTGAAGTTCTACTTCTCGGAAGGCGGATACCTCGGCGGCGGTGCGCCGCTGTGGGGGCTCCCGCCGATCCGTGAATCGCTCGACGCGTATCTCGCGATGCTCGGCGACGCGCCGATCCCCTGGGCCGTCGCGGTGCTCGGCGGTTCTCTGCTCGAGTCACCCGTCGCGCACTTGGCGCTCGAACGCGGTGGCCATCTCCGCGTCGGCCTCGAAGACTGGGACGGCGGACCCACCAACGCCGAGCAGGTCGCGGCCGCCGCGGAGCGCTGCACCGACATGGGGCGCGCCGTCGCATCGATCACGGACGCGTCGAGGCTCCTCGGGCTCCCACGATGAGCGACATCGAAGCGAACAAAGCGCTCGTCAAGCGGTTCCTCGACGCGCTGGGCGCCGGTGACGTCGCAACCGCTGCCGCGTGCTTCGACCCGGAGCGCTACTACTCGCACACGTGGGAGGGCGACCTCGCCGTGACGTGGGAGAAGATGAAGGCGCGTCGGCGCGCGCAGCGGTTCACCGACTGGCAGAGCGAGACCATCGCCCTCGTCGGCGATGGCGACCGCGTCGTGCACCACGGCCACAGCCGCGTCGTCGACGCCGACACGGGGAAATCGGCCGACGTGCACCAGCTCGAGATCTGGCGCATCGAGAACGACCTCATCGTCGAACACTGGGGCGGCCTGCACGAGTACGAGCGATTCGAGGATCAGCTCCGCTGACCGCTGCGGTACCGTCGCCATCGAAATGTCCAGGAACGAAGCGGAGCTCCGCTCGGCGAAGCCTGCACGAGCGAGAGCGAGAGTGACCCATAGACATGTCCAGGCGCGGCGATCAGCTCATCATCAGCAATCGCAAGGCGCGGTACGACTACCACATCCTCGAGACGTTCGAGTGCGGCATCGTGCTCGATGGTGCGGAGGTGAAGTCGATCCGCAACGGCCACGCGAACCTCCAGGACGGGTACGCGCGCGTCGACGACGGCGAGGTGTGGCTGCACGGCATGCACGTGAAGCCGTACGAGTTCGCGCACGGCAAGGAACTCGATCCGATCCGCAAGCGCAAGCTGCTGCTCCACCGCAAGGAGATCGCCGAGCTCGAAAGCGCGACGAGCGAGAAGGGCGTGACGCTCGTCCCCTTGCGCGTCTACTTCAAAGACGGTCGGGCCAAGGTCGAGATCGCCGTCGCACGCGGCAAGGCGCGCTACGACAAGCGCCACACGATCGCCGAGCGCGATGCCAAGCGTGAAACCGAACGCGCGCTGAAGGGCTACAGCCGCTGACGCGACCGCACCCGCTCAGTGCTGGTGCGCGTGGTCCCCGTGGTCGTGGTCGTGCCCCTCGTGGTCGTGGTCGTGGTCGTGCCCGTCGTGATCGTGGTGGTGCTCGTGGCCGGCGTTGTGCTCGGCCACGGCCTTGTGCACCGCATCCATGTCGAGCGCGCGCACCTGACCGATGAGGTCCTCGAGTGCGGCCTCGGGCAGCGCGCCGGGCTGGGAGAACACGATCACGTTCTCGCGGAAGACCATCAGCGTCGGGATCGACTGGATGCCGAACGCACCGGCCAGCTCTTGCTGCGCTTCGGTGTCGACCTTGGCGAACACGAGATCCGAGTGGGTCTCGGCGGCCTTCTCGAACACCGGCGCGAACTGCCGGCACGGGCCGCACCACGACGCCCAGAAGTCGACCAGCACCGTGTCGTTGCCGAGGATCGTGTCTTCGAAGTTGTCGGTGGTGAGCTCAACGGTGGACGTGGACATGCGAAACCGCGCTTCCGGTCGGTGAAAGGTGTCAGAGGTAGAACCCGCGAGAGATATCGGTCATTCCCGGGCCCCCCCCGGGTGCTCCGCGGTTGACGCAGCAGTGCTACTCGGTGCGGGGCGGGTGCGCCTGGATCCTCGACCGCACTGGACGGTCGTACCGGACGTAGTACCACGACCACCGCACCATCACGAGCAGTCGGTTCTCGAAACCGATCAGGTAGTAGAGGTGGACGACGAGCCACACCAGCCAGCCGATGAACCCGGTGAAGCGCAGCGGCCCGATGTCGGCGACGGCGGAGGTGCGCCCGATCGTCGCGAGGTTGCCCTTGTCGAAGTAGCGAAACGGGCGCTGGGTGCGGCCGAGGATCCGTTTGGCGACGTACCGCCCCGCTTGCATCGCGGGCGGCGAGGTCATCGGGAGCTCGCGCCCGCGCTTGTCGTGCGCCGCCGCGTCATCACCGATCGCGTACACGTGCTCGTGCCCGGGTAGCCGGAGGAACTCGTCGACCTTCGCGCGTTCTGAACGCGTGTGCGGCCCCGGTGCCGCCGCCGTGAGCTCACTCGGCTTCACCCCCGCGCTCCAGATCATGGATGCGGTCTCGATCTCGCGCCCGTCTTTGGTGCGTACGAGCTTGTCGGTGGCGCTCGCGACGATCGAGTGCAGCCGGACGGTCACCCCGCGCCGTTCGAGCTCGCGACGCGCGTATCCCGACAGCTTCGGTTTGAACGCAGGCAACAAGCGATCACCACCCTCCAGCAGGATGATGCGCACCTCGGAGGCGGAGAGCTCCGGGTACTCCTGCGGGAGCACCAAACGCACGAGCTCGGCCAGCGCGCCGGAGTACTCGACGCCGGTCGGGCCGCCGCCGACGACGCAGAACGTCAGCAGCCGTTGCCGCTCGTCGTCGTCACGGGTCGCGCTGGCGCGCTCCAGGCACTCGAGCACGTGGTTGCGAAGCTGCAGCGCTTCGCCGAGGTCCTTCAGCCCGAGCGCGTGCTCGGCGACCTCGTCGTTCCCAAAGAAGTTTGTGCGGCTCCCGGCCGCGAGCACGAGCTCGTCGTACGGCAGCGTGTCGCCGTCTCGGAGCCGCACGGTCTGCGCTCCGAAGTCGACGTCGACCACCTCCCCCATCCGCACGCGCACGTTCGGCGCCCGGCGGAAGACCTTCCGGAGCGGCGCGGCGATGTCGCTCGGGCTGAGCAGGCAACTCGCGACTTGGTAGAGCAGCGGCGTGAACAGGTGGTAGTTCTGCCGGTCCACGAGCACCACGTCGACCGGCTCGCCCGCCAGCTTCCGGGCGCACTGGAGCCCGCCGAACCCGGCCCCGACGATCACGACCCGCGGGTGCACGCCTCTCACTTCCCCAGTCTCGCGGAGCCCATGCCCACCGGGCCCGGCCGGGCCCGGACCCCGGCTCGACGGTCGAGCGTTTACTACCTACCGACTAGTAGGTAGACTGGAGTCATGGACAGCCGCCGTCTCCTCTCGGACCTCACCCCCGTCGCCGAGCGCCTGCTCGAACGCCACCTCGCCTCGGCCAAGGAATGGTTCCCGCACGAGTTCGTGCCGTGGTCCCGCGGCCGGGACTTCACCCCGGGCGAGGCCTGGGACGCCGACGCGTCGCCGATCGACCCGGCCGTCCGCAGCGCCCTGTTCGTGAACCTGCTCACCGAGGACAACCTCCCCTACTACACGAGCCAGATCTCACAGGGCTTCGGGACCGACGACGCGTGGGGTACCTGGGTCCGGCGCTGGACCGCGGAAGAGGGCCGGCACTCGATCGTGCTGCGCGACTACCTCACGGTGACGCGCGCGATCGACCCGATCGCGCTGGAGCGCGCCCGCATGGCCCAGGTCGAGCGGGGCGAGGTGCCGCAGCCCGAATTCGTACAAGACAGCATGGTCTACGTCGCGCTCCAGGAACTCGCGACGCGCATCGCGCACCACAACACCGGGAAGCGCTGCGAGGACCCCGCGGGCTACGAAGTGATGAAGCGCGTCGCGAGCGACGAGAACCGGCACTACCTCTTCTACCGCGACCTCGCGACCGCCGCGATCGAGCTGGATCCCTCCACGATGGTGTGCGCAATCGAGCGGCAGGTGCGCACGTTCGAGATGCCGGGCACCGGCATCATCGACTTCGACCAGCACGCCAAGGCCATCGCGCGCGCCGGCATCTACGACTTCTCCGTGCACCACGAGCAGATCCTGGTGCCGGTCGTGATGCGGCACTGGAACATCGAAGCGCTCGAGGGCCTCGACGCCGAAGCGGAAGTCGCGCCGCGACGCGCTCGTCACGCGCATCGATCGGATCGGCGCCGCCGGCCGCCGCATGGCCGCCCGCCGCGCCGAATCCGCCCGGGTTGCCGTTTCCGCGTAAAGCGCCGGGTTCAGCGAGAGCCGGAGCGGCCGCCGTCGCGGCGCCGGCCCCGCTGCGGTTGACCACCGCGCGACTGCCCGTTCCGCGACTGCCCGTTCCACGACTGCCCGTTGCGCGACTGGCCGCCTCGCGGCGGACCACTGCGGGACGGGCGCGCGTGCGACTCGGGCTCGGGACGCACCGGTGCGCGCCTGACCCCGGACGGTGCCGGCGGCTGCTCGACCTCACCCTCGATGCCGGCCGCGCGCTGGAGCTTCCGAGCGTCCCGCACTTGATGGCGGGCAACGAGCGACACGACGACGCCGGATGCACCCGCGCGAGCGGTACGACCGGAGCGGTGCATGTAGTCCTTCGCGTCGGCCGGCGAGGTCGAAGTGCACGCACGCACGCCACGTCGTCGACGTGGATGCCGCGGGCCGCGACGTCGGTCGCGACGAGCGCCGCGACCTGGCCGTCGGTGAACGACTGCGAGCGCACGGTCGCGCTGGCTCTGCTGACGGCCACCGTGGATCGGCGCGGCCGCGCGCACGCCGTTCGTGCCGAGCGTCTTGCACGACGCGGTCGGCACCGTGACGGGTACGGCAGAACACGATCGTCGGGCCGTGCGTCGCTGATGACGTCGGCGGTGCGCGCGACGCGGTCGCCGGGCTCGACCTTCCAGAAGCGGTGCGTCGGCGGTCGATGTCGGGCTCGGCCGCGCCGACCTCGTGACGGACCGGGTTGTTCTGGTACTCACGAGTGAGCACGCCGACGTCGCCGTCGAGCGTCGCGGAGAACAGCATCGTCTGGCGGTCCTCGTCGTCTCGTCGAGCAGCTTGCGCACCTGCGGCAGGAAGCCCATGTCGGCCATGCGGTCGGCTTCGTCGATCACGACGATGCTCGACCGAGTCGAGGTCGACGGCGCGCTGCTCGACGAGGTCGTACGAGGCGGCCCGGGCAGGCGACGAGGACGTCGACACCCCGGCGCAGCGCGCGGCGTTGCGGGTCGTAGCCGACACCGCCGTAGACGGCGAAGACGCTGCGGCCACGTGCCCGGGCCAGCGGCACGAGCTCGCGCTGGATCTGGGCCGCGAGCTCACGGGTCGGGGCGAGGATGAGCGCCCGCGGCTTCTTCGGTGCGGCGCTGGCCGATCCGCGTCGAGCAGCGGGATGCCGAAGGCGAGGGTCTTGCCCGAGCCGGTCGGGCGCGCGTCCGCAGATGTCGCGGCCGGCGAGGATGTCGGGAATCGTGGCGGCCTGGACCGGGAACGGCGCGGTGATGCCGCGGCTGTCGAGCGCGTCGACGAGGTCGGCGGGTACGCCGAGATCTGAAAATGAGGGGGACACAATTGCTCCTGGCTTCTCCCGCACACGCGGGGTTCGTCAACTTCGACTGGCGAAGGACGAGGCGGCCGTTCGCAAGATGTGCAGAGGTTTCTGCGTGGTACTGATTGCTGGCACCGGTTGGTACGCCGGGGAGCGCATGTCGCGAGCCTCGACCCTGACGTTGCGGTGCAGACGGCACTCTAGCAGACACGCCGTTTCACGAATGACACGCGTGTGCCGACCGGTATCCTGCAGACGCGGCGCCTACCGACACGCACCGGTGCCGCAGTTGACATGGGGGTGCGTGGCTTCGATCTTGGGCATCGAGGTGGGAGAAGCGAGCCGACGTCGCCGGATCGTCGCGAAAGAGCCGGCAACACCTATAACTGCCAACAACGACGACAACCGTCTGGCACTCGCTGCCTAAGAGTTCTTAGGTAGCACGCGCACAAGGGTTTGCCATTCGCCCGAGTGATGCGTCATCCAGGATGGCTCACTGACGGGTCACGCCTCGGGGCTCGAAAGGACATTTCACGAGGCTGGTTCGGTCACAGGGTGCCGATGACCTGTGGCCGGATGAGATCTCCCATCGGCTGCGCTCGGAGAAGTCCCACCAACAGTCCGGGAGACGCGGGTTCGACTCCCGCCACCTCCACCACATTGACCTGGCCTTTCGCGCCCTCGTGACACGGTGCGGACACGACGTGACACGCGACCGTTCTTCCGCGCCGAGCATGGAAGCAGCTTGTGCGGCGCGGTGGCGGGAATGGCGCCCGCCACCGCTTGACCAGCAAGCTTCAACCGCACGTGTGACGACCCGGCGCGCGCCATCGAGAACGCCTTCGTCCTCGTCGAGAACCGTGGTGCCTGGCCGCGTCGTGCCCGGCCCAGACAACCCCGTCGCGTGGTCAACGCGCGAGTTGCACGGCGACGCGGCGATCGTGCTCGTCCTCGAGTACGTACACCGCGGACGCGCGGGCGCGATACAGACGCCAGGGCGCGTCGCCGCTGACTTCTTCGCGTGCCAGCGTCTCCAGCCCGCGCGCGACGGAACGCGCGGCGTAGACGGCTACTGCGTCCGCCAGTTCTGCGTCGGGCACGAGGGTGGCGGTTGCTTCGACGTACACGGCGTTTCGTTGGCGGGGCGACACCGTCGAGTCGAATATCACGATCGCGATCTCGCGTCGCGCGGCGACATTGCGCGAGTGGCGCGTGTCGGGATGCGACATCCAGAGGAACGTCGCGTACTGGTCGTGTGCGAACCAGACCGGCGACGCCCAAGGTGCACCGTCGGCATCCGCGGTCGCGAGGGTCATATACGAATTGGCGTCGATGATCGCACGCGTGGCTTCAGTATCCACCTGGTTCTTCTACCCGAACCGCCGTTCGGCTGTAGCGAACGTCGCTTGGTCGTAGCGACGAGGCGCGGCACCGTTGGGCACCACAGCGTCTATCGGAGGGCAGTCTCGTGCGCATCATCGTGGTTGGAGGCGCGGGAACCATCGGCAGGGCCGTCGTCCAGCTCCTCTCGGCTCGACATGACGTGGTCGTGGCCGGAACGCAGTCCGGCGATGTCCAGGTGGACATCACTCCACGCGATTCCGTGCGGTCGATGTATCACCGGATCGGGAGCTTCGACGCGCTCGCATGCGCGGCCGGCGAGGCGCACTTCGGCCCGTTCGAGACCGTGACCGAGGACGAGCTCGCGCTTGGTGTTCACAGCAAGCTCCTCGGGCAAATACGCCTCGTCCTCCTCGCCACGCCGAAGCGTCCGTGCTCGAATGCAATCCATGCCACCCGAGGGCGAAGGCCGACGGCGAGCGGCGCAGCTCGCGAACTACCGGACGGACGAGAATCTGCGCCGCCGCGCGAGCTTGTTCGAGTACGCGCTGCCGTCAACGTCGCCGCAGCCGATGCTGTGGGACGTGTTCCCGTGGTCTGAGGATCACACCGTGCTCGACCTGGGTTGTGGGAACGGGATGTGGGTCGGTGCGCTTGCCGGGCGCGTGCCGCGTGGAAAGGTGGTCGGCCTCGACATCTCGACCGGCATGCTCTCCGCGCTAGGCGAACGGTACCCGTCGGTCCCGCGCGTGTGCGCCGACGGCCAGGTGCTGCCGTTGCGTGACGACGCGGTCGACGGTGTGCTCGCCGCATGGATGCTCTATCACCTGCCCGATAAGGGAGCGGTGCTGGAGGAGATCCGCCGCGTCCTGCGGGCCGGTGGCTGCTTGGTCGCAGCGACCAACTCCGAGACGGGCGTTCCTCACCTCGATGACGCCATTCGTCTGTCGTTGGAGGCGACTCTCGGGCGCGCGGTCCAGCAATGGATCGAGCCGCTCGACTTCACACTCGAGAACGGGGCAAACATCCTCGGAGAGGTTTTCGCCTCGGTCGATCGAACGGTGAGCGAGACCCAGTTCCAGGTACCGCACGTCGAGCCGCTTCTCACGTTCGTCGACAGCATCCGTGACCCAATGGAAGCCGAGCTCGGCGCGTTCGACTACGACACGTTCCGCGCAGACCTGGCGCAACGGCTCGAGGTGCAGTTGGGGCGCAGCCCACTCCGATTCGTACGGCGCACAGCCTTCTTCGTCGCCCACGACGCTTGGCCGCCGAGGTATCGCTTCACCCAGCGGTACCACTCGGAGCCGGCGTTCGGGAACGATCGAGCGAGAGAGGATTAGTTGGGACTCGCGTCCCCCAGTCGCCGGGGCCGCTGACCATCAAGCCGTGACTCGACATGCCGCGGCCGGACGCGACACGCGGCGGACGCTTTGAGGTGCGAGTCGCCGTCGAAGCGGGAGACGCCGACGAGATACAAGCGCGTTTGACTCAGGAGGGCTTGCAAGTCGAGCGGCTCTGACACGCCATGGCTGCCGCTATGCGCTCGCCGACTATGGGAGCGATCGGGCAACCTAAGGGCATGTGACGGAGACGACGAGCGTCGTCGCGATCGGGTGCGGGCGCGGCAACGTACGCTTCGGCCATGAGCGCTGTTCCTGAACGTGTGCACGAGTACCGAAATCATCATCTCGACAGCACGCGCTGGGACCACTTCAACGTGCGCGACGGCGACATCGTGGTCACCACCGCCTACAAAGCAGGCACCACGTGGACGCAGCGCATTCTTGCCGCCCTCGTGTTGGGCTTGGAGCGCGAAGGCCGCGCGCTCAGCGAGATCTCGCCGTGGATCGACGCGCGGTTCATGGGACCGATCGAGCCGATGATCGAAACGCTCGATGCGCAGCAACACCGGCGTTTCGTGAAGAGCCATCTCGCGGCGGATGGCGTTCGGTACTTCCCGGAAGCGAAGTACGTCGTGGTTGGCCGCGACACCCGGGACGTGTTCATGTCGTTGTGGAACCACTACGGCGCGTACACCGACCTCGCCTACTCGCTCTTCAACGATCCCGAACGTCCCGGTGCCGAATTCCCGCGGTGTCCCGAGCGAGCGGTCGACCTGTGGCCGCGCTGGATCGGTGAAGGATGGTTCGAGTGGGAACCCGACGGCTGGCCGTTCTGGTCACACCACCACCATCTGTCGACATGGTGGCAGTGGCGTGAGCTTCCCAACGTGTACTTCATCCACTTCGGCGACCTGCTCGCGGACACTGAAGGTGAGATGCGCCGGCTGGCCTTCTATTGCGAGATCGAGGTGCCCGAGGAGCGCTGGCCGGGAATAGTTGACGCGGTGCAGCTCGACGCAATGCGCAAGGACGCCAAGAGTGATGGCGGCGGCGGTGATGCCGCCTCGATGATCTTCGAAGGTGGTATCGACCGGTTTCTCTTCAAGGGCACGAACGGACGCTGGAAAGGAGTTCTTTCCGCCGACGATCTCGCTCTCTACGAGCAAGCCGCGACGACTCTTGACCCCGGATTGCGCGCCTGGCTCGAACGTGGCCGGGTCGCCAGGGCCTAGCTCAACGCACGTCGCTGCAGCACGTTGACCAAGCGATCGCCCGGTGCGAGCAGCTCACACCTCTCATTGGTTCACGTGGCATTGGTTCACGTGGCCGACTCCGCCGCGCGCTGGCGATGAGTTCTCGACTCGCCACCCGTCCAACCTCGTACCGCCGTAGTGGCGACGGCACGAGCCGCTACCTGAGATCAAAGGACAAGGACACGACCATGCCGGAACTCCTCGTCGACTTCATCACCTCCCTCGACGGCTACGCGTCGGCGGAAGGCTGGCCAGGATGGTGGGGCCTGGAAGGACCGGAGTACCTCGCCTGGCTCGGCGAGCAACCCGAGGTCACATACCTGATGGGAGCGAACACCTACCGACTGATGTCGGGCTTCGCCGCCGGAGAGACTCCAGCGGGAATGGACGAGTTCACGGGCGACGAGGAGGCCTCCGTCGACGGACTCACGCAAGCGTCGAAGGTGGCGTTCTCCGCGTCGCTCGAGGAGCCGCTCAAGTGGGCCAACACAACGCTCGTGCGCGACGAGGCGGTCGAGGTCGTCCGGGCAATGAAGGCGGACGGTCCTGGCCTCCTGAGCACGATCGGCAGCATCAGCCTGTGCCGGTCGCTGGTGCGGGCCGGACTCGTCGATCGCTTCCGTGTCGTCATGTTCCCGGTGATCACCGGCACCACGGGCGCAGAACGCATCTACGACGGCTACCCGGACGTCGCCCTCGAGATGATCGACAACCGTACCTTCGACGGCCGTATCCAGCTGGTCGAGTACCGGCCGAGCGTGCTCGAGCACCCACCGCTCGACCGCAACGCATGATTCGAGGAGCAGCCGGCAGTCGCACAGAGCGCTGCTCTCTAGACGGAACGGGCGACTCGGACGCGGCGCCGCCCCCGAACGCGAGCGCAGAACACGAGTCGTTGAGCCGGCGTTGTGGGTGCTGGAGCGCGTTGTTCTGGCACGGCAAACGCAGTGACGCTGGGAGCGCATCGCGGGCAATCGGTGTGCGGCTGTACGCGCCGTGTTTGTAGTCGCAGGCCGGTCCTGACCGTCCGCGCGCTCCAATCGGTCGTCACTAAAAGCACGGCCCCCAGCGTTTGGAGTTCGCGGCTGGCTCCAACATGCTTCGCACTCCAAACGCGCAGCGCACGCCGAACTGCCTCTCTGTGCACTCGGCGCAGAAATGTGAGCACGACCTATCACCCAACCGCGCGTGACACGCGTCGGACACGCGAGACACGCGAATGACACAGAATCCCGGTCCGCGGAGGTCAGGGGAGGGCAACTGCGGTACGCGCTGTATGCCGCCTCACCTGGACGGATGCGACTGACAAGGCAGGACGCGCGCGGCGGTACTTCGGTTCGACTCCCGCCACCTCCACCACTTTTCGAGCGATCTGACCGCCGACTTCTCGAGGAAGGTTCAGAAGGTGAAAGCCCGCGCTTCGGTGCGCGGTTCAGCGGCGTGCTCTGAGAGCAACAATCGCTCGGCTTCGAGCTGGTCGATCACCTTCGTGGCCCGCCATGCGTACGTGGCCTGTTCGCCGTAGAGATCCCGCAGCGTTGTCGTTCGAACGGTTCCTCGAAGCCCCACGAAGGTTCCGATGTAGCGCGCGAGGAACCTCGAGGTAGCTGTGGTGCCGACTGCCGTGCGTGGGTCCGACGACGCTCGACGGCGACGTAGTCGCCTACCTGCGGGATGCGGATGCGCGCGTCGTCGCTGCCGCCGCGCTGGGGATGAGACGTCGTGCTTTCTCGGAACCCGGCGCGTCAAGCGTCGACCATCCACGGCACGATGGGGAGAATTTTGAACTACTGAGTCCGGTCGGCTCGTATAAGGAAGCGGCAGGAGCAAAGAATCGGCGCAGAGGTACAACGATGGCCTACGACGAGGCAGTCAAACGCTGGATCGCCAGCACGTCTGGCCTACCGCTGGAGTCGATTCGCGATGTGACGCTCGACGTGGAACATGCGGCAGACTCACGGACGCTCGATCCGCACCTGCAGCTCGAGATCGACGTCCACCTGATCGACGGCACACAGCACCTGTTCATCCGAGGCGTCCGAGACTTCGGACAGATCGTGAACGAAGTGTTGGCGCAGGCGTCCTGAGCGGACGACCGAATCGACCATCCCCGCCTTCGCCGCTGTGGCGCGGACCCTGGTCGCGGTGAACTCGATGCCGACCGCGGTCCGTTGGTTCGCGCGGATCTACTGCGTGACGAGCGTCGCCGACGCAGTGCGCGGGCTGACGCTCGGCAACGCTGCGGTCGACGCGCTGCTCCGGTCTTCGTTGTGGACCGTCGCACTGCTCCTCGTCTGCACGCACCTTGCGGTTCGCGCCTACCAACGGCGCTGATGGACGTGAGGCCGGGACTTATGCCGGAAGGATGTTGGGGTTGATGCGGAAGAAGTTGTCGGGGTCGTACTGCTTCTTGATCGCGCGGAGCGGGCCGCGTTGGCGCCATAGGCGTTCTGGGCCAACGCGTCGGCCGACTCGTCGGCCTGGCCGGTGAAGTTGGTGTACGTACTTCCCTTGCCGTACCGGGCGACTGCGTTGAAGGCGTCGCGCACCCATGCGATGTTGGCGGCGTTGTCCTTGGGATCTTCCCAGTTGCCGTCGAACGACGACATCCACTCGGCCGTGCGCTCGGTGTAGGCGGTGTCGGCGGAGCTGACGCGGTTGATGGCGCCACCCATGTGGAACACCACCGCGAGTGTCACCGGGGACGGCCGCGAGTCGGCCTTGGCCGCGATGACGGCCAAGGCTTCGTCGGGCAGCGTGTCGAGGTTCTGGGCTTTCCAGTAGCTCTGGTAGGTGCCCATGGGGAAGAACGGATCGAACGCCGAGTTCACGCCGACGAAGGGCGTTGGGCCGGAAATGTCGGCCAGGGGCGTCCCCAGTTCGCGCAGGGGTTGGAGCACCTTCATGCCCTCGTCGACATCGCCCGCGTAGACACCCCCGATGACAAGACACGATTGGTTATGGACCCCTTCGGGCAGCGCGGGGTCCGCGGGCATGGAGATCGCGACGGCAACCGACGTGACCTCGTCGGGCGCGTCGGCGATGTGATCCCGCCAGCGGGGAAGGATCTCGGCCGCGTCGCGCGTGGAGTAGAAGACGCCGGCGAAGGCCACGATTGGGCCAAGAGGGTGGGCGTCGAACTCGAAATTGGTCACGACGCCGAAGTTGCCGCCGCCTCCACGCAGCGCCCAGAACAAGTCCGGGTCGTTGTCGGCGGATGCAACATGGACCGAACCGTCGGCACACACGACCGTCGCGGCGCGGAGGCTGTCGATGGTGAGCCCGTACTTGCGCCGCACCCAACCCTCCCCACCTCCGAGGGTGAGGCCGCCGACGCCGGTCTCGGACACGACGCCGCCGGGAACGACGAGGCCGAACGCCTGCGTTTCGCGGTCGACGTCCGCCCACACCGCGCCGCCCTGCACGGAGGCGCGCCGAGCGATCGGGTCGACGGTGACCGCGCGCATGCGCGTCAGGTCGATGACCATGCCGCCGTCGCAGCTCGAAAGGCCGGCGACCGAGTGCCCACCGCCGCGCACCGCGACCAGCAGATTCCGCTCGCGGGCGAAGTTGACCGCGTCGACGACGTCGGCGGTACCGGTCGGGCGAACCTTGAGCGCCGGCCGCCGCTTGTGCATGGCGTTGTAGATCGGATTGGCGTCGTAACCGTCGTCCGCCGGTGTGAGCACGTCACCGCGGAGGCCGGCCCGCAGCTCCTCGAGCTCCTCGTCTCCGACCTTGGTCTCGCCGCCCGCCAACGTGGAAATCAAAATCGTCATCGCAACCCCCGCTCTCACACGGCCACGCATGGGCGCGGCCCATCTGCAACCGTCGGACATTGTGTCTCCCGAGAATGTCGCTGTCCACGGTGATCGCCTGTGCCGGTCCCGGCCGACGAGATCACTCGGTACTGCTGTCAGGTGTCAGGAAGTCGGCGATGCGGGCGACAACCTCGGGATCGCGTGCCGTTCTCCTGTGCGTCAAGCCGCTGACAGCGAGCAGGTCGGCGCGGGGGGATTGGGGTACCACCGCTTCCGTGTCGCTGAACGGCATGCGTTCGTCGTCGACGGAATGGACCACCAGCAGATCGACGTCCGACGTCGACACTTCGGTACGCAGGTCGAAGCCGGCGCGCGCTCGACCGATGCGTTCCTCGTAGGTCGCCTGGGCCGCGGCCGCGACATCTCGCGAGTATCCAAGGCGATCGGCGACGCGCACCCATCGATTGGCGGCGCGAAGCGGTGGAGCGACGAGGACGGCCCGCTTCACTGTGAGTCCTTCCCGCAGCGCGAGCGCGGCGACGGCGGCACCGGACGAGTGGCCGACAACCGCGTCAAGCGGACCGAGCGCGGCCGCCACTGCGATGACTGCGTCCCCCGCTTGCGGGTGCAAGCCCCACTCGCCGTCCGAGAACCCGTGCGCCGGCATGTCGAACGCGACAAGCGATCGATCCCGGTCGGCGAGCGTGTCGATGAGTGGGGCCCAGAGCGAGCTGTCGTCCTCCCATCCGTGTATGAGCAGCACCGCAGGACCCTCGCCGCACCGCCACGCTGCGACGTTTCCTTCCTCGACAGGAATTGCGTGCCGTTCAGCCGAGACCAGTCCGGCCGCGAGCCGCGGCTCGGCCCGCTTCGACGGCACCCCATTCGCACGTAGGAGCGCCTGAACGGCCATCGCGAACTGCGAGTCGGCGGCGCGCAGATCGGGCATGAGATCCCTCGTTCCGGGCGATGTCGCGAGACGGCCAGAGGCTGCACGGATCGTCACGGACGGATGAGCGGAGCTTCCGCCGCGTGACGGGCGCGAAGCTCGGCGTTCCAGTCGCCGCTGCAGTAGACGGTCAACTTGGTGATGCGGCGACTCCGCACCTCGCAGAGCAGGATCTTGCGATCGGTCATCTTCTCGCCGTTCTCCTCGTGCTCGCCGACGAACTCGGTGACGAACCCGTTCACGGTTGGGATCGTGCGCACCACCTTGATCGTGGCGCCGTCGGGTGAATAGCCCTTGAGCCAGGTCGCGAAGATGTCGCGACCTTCGAGTTGGAAGCGCCACAGCGGCGGGTGCCCATCGAGGAAGACGTCGTCGGTGAGCACGTCGCCGATCTCGGCGGTGCGAAAGACGTCGGCGAGGCGTTCGCTCAGTTCCTGGGCGGTGGCGTCGTCGAGGACGGTCGACTCGAGTGAAGTCATGTCGGGCTCCCTTTCATGATGTCCGATGCGACGGTACGAAACCATCGGTAGCAGCGCATCCGTAGAAGCACCGAAATCGAACGGACGCGTATCGGTAGAACGACTGAGTCGCCGCGGCACGACATTCCTTGGTTTGCCCGATGCGCGCGCACGTTCGGCTTCGTACCGTCGTCCGGACGGCACGGCGAGCTCTCTGGAGGACCAATGAGCAACGATCATCCCAACGTCAAGACGGTGAATCGCATGACGCCGGCGATCTTCGACCAGGACCACGACACCCTTGCGAAGATCTTCACCGACGACCTCGTGTTCCACCTCCGTGGTTCCTCGCACCCGATGGAAGGCGACCACTCGGGTCTCGGTGGGTTGCTGGGAGTCATCAGCTCGTTCTTCGAAGCAACCAACGGCGACATCAAGCTGGAACAGCAATTCTGCATCGGGACCGATGGGTGGGCCGCTGAGTGGGAACACGCCACGCTGGGTCGCAACGGCAAGACCCTCGAGTCGCGCAACGCCTTCGTGTACCGGTTCGAGGGCGATCGGATCGCCGAGATGTGGATGTTCCTGGGCGCGCTCCCCGAGGCAGGCGAGGCCTTCCTCGCCTGACTCGCCGAAGGCAAACTGGGCGACGTGGTGCGAGCCATCGAGGACGCACGAACGGCATGCGACGAACACCGATGGGGTGATGCCTTCCGGTTGTTGTCGGGCCTCGAGCTCGACGCGATCGACATCGACGATCTCGATCGGCTCGCGACCGCGTCGTACCTCACCGGCCACGACGAGGACGCGTTTGCGTACTGGGTCCGAGCCCACCAGATGTGTGTCGACGAAGGCGCGGTGCACCGGGCGGCGTACTTCGGGATGCGAGCTCGGGCAGGGACTCGGTTTCAAGGGAGACTTCGGCCGTTGCCGAGGCTGGATCGACCGCACGGCTCGCCTGCTCGATGACGCGAGCATCGACTGCGTCGAGCAGGGTTACGTTGAATACGGGCTCGCGATGATGCGGCTCTTCGAGGCCGGCGACCTCGCCGGCGCGCACGCCCACTTCGTCCAGGCGGGCAAGATCGGCGCCGCCTACGTCAATCGCGACCTCGTCACGCTGGGGCGGATCGGCGAGGGACGCATGCTGATCTATCTCGGTGAGATCGCCGAGGGAATGGCACTGCTCGACGAGGCGATGGTGTCGATCGAAGCCCGTGAGCTGACTCACCGCTCGTCACCGGTGACGCGTACTGCACGGTGATCGACGCGTGCGCAGAACTGTTCGACCTGCCCGGTGCCACCTGGACCGAATCGTTCACGCGCTGGTGCGACACCCAACAAGAGCTCGTGCTGTACCGAGGCCATTGCTTCCTGCACCGAGCCGAGATGCTGGAACTGCACGGCGCCTGGCCCGAGGCACTCGTCGAAGCCCGCCGCGCCTGCGATCGTCTGGCCGCTCCCGTCAACCCGGCAGCCCTCGGCGGCGCGTGCATGATCGAAGGCGATCTCCTCCGTCTGGTCGGTGACTTCGACGGCGCCGAAACCGTGTATCGAGCGCGCCAACGAGTTCGGACGGGACCCACAGCCCAGCCTCGCCCTGCTCCGACTCGCTCAAGGCCGGGTCGACGTCGCCGACGCGATGATCCGACGCGTGCGTCGGCGAAACCGAAGACCCGATGTCGCGCGCTCGCGTGCTCGCCCCCTACGTCGAGATCATGCTCGCGGCCGGCGACACCGCCGCCGCCCGCACGGCAACCGACGAGCTCCGTGTGCTGGCGACGGAACTCGCAACGCCGTACCTGCGTGCCCACGCCGACCGGACACGCGGCGCAGTGCTCTTGGCCGAAGGGAACGCCAACACCGCGCTCGTCGAACTGCGAAAGGCCTTCAACGAGTTCCACACCCTTGGCGTGCGCTACGAGGCCGCACGCACCCGGCTGCTCATCGCCGACGCGTGCGCAGCGCTCGGCGACCACGACGCGGCCGCCATGGAAACGAGCACCGCCCGTTCCGTGCTCGACGCCCTCGGCGCGGCCTCGGCCCTGGAACCGATCACCGAGCCCGCGGCATCGTCACCCGATGGCCTGACCGAGCGCGAGCTCGAGGTCCTCATCCTGCTCGCCGCGAGGCAAGACCAACCGAGTGATCGCACAGGAGCTGTTCATCAGCGAGAAGACCGTGGCCAGCCACGTCGGCCACATCTTCACCAAGCTCGGCGTCACCTCGCGGTCCGCCGCCACCGCTTACGCCTACGACCACCATCTCGTCTGACCAGGGCTGCCTCGCCTGAGCAGGCACAACCCGCACACCGCGGCGCGAGTTCGACGCCTGCCACCTCCGCGAGGCGCTGGCGATGCACGTCACCAACGCGAACTGCACTCACCAAGAAGCCCGTCTGCAAGCGGCCAGTTGCGGTTCACGCGCTCGAGCGCGTCACGGTGCTCTGCCGCGGCGGCATCGATGCGCGGCCCTATGCCGCGGGTTCCGAGCGCCCTCATCGCCGCGAACTCGGTCCTCGACATCACGAGCGCGTCGAGGTCCGTCGCGGCAGTAACCGTCGTACCGTGCGAGACATCGCCCATCAATGCGAGTTCTCCCACGATCGAACCGGCAACGGCATGACCCACGATCACCCCGTCGCGCTCGACGACGGCTTGACCACTGAGGAGTATGAAGCACTCGTAGCCGGCGGCACCCTGTCGTATGACAACGCAACCGGCCGGGAGTGTGAGCTCCGTCATGAGCGACGCCGCGAGACGAAGCTCGTCCTTGGAGCAGTCGCAGAAGAGCGACGTGCTTCGCAGCTGCTCGGTGAACCTGCGATTGCGACAGTTGCGTCGTTTCATGTCGTGCCCCCGTGTTGCGTTCCCACGGTGACCGAAGCTGAACGTTGATCCGGACTGGCCTACCGGTGAGCCGGTTCCCAGATGCCGTGGAATCCGAAGGGAACGCGCTGCGGGCAGCGCCACCGTCGCGACCGGTTCGCCACCGAAGTTCGTCGTGTCCAAGATCACGAGATCGCTCCGGTCCTCGAGCGCGTTGTACACGACGGCGAGTACCCATCCCTCGTCTTCGGACGCCGTCGTGCTTGCCGGAACGAAGATGCCTTCGCCGGCCTGCCGACCGGGACCGAGCTTCGCGGCGGTGGTCGTTCCCGACTTCAGATCGTGCTGCAGCAAGGTGCCGAACGGCTCGACGAAGTCGCCCAGGCGCGCCCTCGTTGTGTACGCGTACCGATGACGGCGACCCAGGATTCGCTCGTCGACGCGCGGGAACTCCTGCGTACGATCATCGATCCGTTGCTCGCGGACTCGGCCGGCGCCGAGGTCGATCGTCCACCGGTCGAGCGTTCCGGTTCCGTCGCTCGAGCCGTAGAGATCGTCGGTGAACATCTGCGCGTGGCGCACGACGTCGAGCACGACCGTCTCGCCGTCGTCGTAGGCGTTGACGGTGTGGAACACGTAGCTGGGTTCGACTTCGAACCACCGTGGAGCCGTGCTCGCATCGCGCGGCATGACCCCGACGCGCGCCCCATACTCGGGTTTCCACTGCGCGGGAATTGGTCGCCGGCCGAGGAGACTGAGGTCGTAGACGACCGGCAGGTCGAGGAACACGACGTGGCGCTCGGTGACCGCGAAGTCGTGCATCATCGTCGCACGCGGAATCGTGATCTCCTTCGAGAGCACGAGCCTGCCGTGCCGGTCGACGACATGGAAGCGCAGGTACGGCGGTCCGAAGATGTCGTACCCGAAGAACAGCATCTCGCCGGTCACCGGGTCGATCTTGGGATGGGCAGTCATCGGCGAACGCAGCGCGCCCCCGAAGTCGTAGCGCCCGATCGTTTCGCAGATCGGTGTTGATCTCCGTGGGGAGCGAGACCTCGTACAGCGCGAGGATCTTTCCCGCGTGCGAGACGATGCTCGTCTGCGCGCGATTCGGTGCCGACGTTCGCTTCAGGCGGCTTGATCGTCGATCGACGCGCTCGTGGAGGAGACCGGCGGCGGTATCGGTGCGCACCCAACGATTGCGGTAGCGAGCCTCGCCGTCGCGCAACGTTCGCGTTCATGAAGAGCTTCGACGACCCCGCCAACGAGGTGGCCCGCCTCCTCGACGCGGAGGTCGCCAACGACTTCCCGATGTTCGCCGACTCGACGTGGCTGGTCGCCCACGTGCTCTGGGCCGACGCCGCCGCGCGTACCGGGCATTTGGCCGCCTCAACCGTCTTGTACCAACGTCTGTTGCCGTGGCACGACCAGTTCGCGACCTCACACACCACCGTCCACGGAACTGTCGCGCACTACCTCGGACTGCTCGCCCATACCCTCGATCGAAACGATGAAGCCGCGCGGTGGTTCAGCCGCGGCGCTCGCCTTCCACGAAGCGATGGAAGCGCCGTTCTTCGTCGCATTGACACAGACCGCTTGGGCGGACCTCCTCTCCGACCGCGACCAGCCCGGAGACGCACAACGGGCGCGAGCCCTGATCGACGCCGCGTTACCCGTAGCGAGAGAGCGCGGGTACGGATACGTCGAACGCAACGCCCGCTCGTCGCTCGAACGGATCGAGTAGCTCGCCGACGGGATGCGGTTCCGTTGGCCGATCCGATGTCAGCCTGTCGCAAGTACGACCGGGGTCGTGCTACAGGCAAAGTCGGCGTGACACCACAGCGACACGCGGACGCGCGAGTGACACAGAATGCGGGCCTTTGGCGGTCACTCGAAGACAGCGTCGGCAAGGCCGAGGAGGGCGTCTGAAATGGTCTATGCGCTCCCACGAGGACCAGCAGGTTGGCAGCGTTGGTGGTTCGACTCCCGCCACCTCCACCACCCTGACCTGGTCTTTTGCCGCGCTCGCGACACCCTTCGGACACGAGGCGACACGCGAGCGGCGGTCAAGTCCCAGCATCCACCGCACACGCGCCGAAGTGGCGGGAACGGTGCCCACCACTTCCGTGAACCACATCCGGGTTCTCGCTCGATGTGTTCCGTGGCTCACGTCGCCGACCGTGCGACAACGGAGCGCAAGTCGATGAGACGTTGTGCGATTGCCGGCGTCCGGTCAGCGCGTCAACACACGAACACGTAGGTCGGTAGATCGCTCGGATATCGACGCCGGTAGCCAGCGCCTGGTCGACGAACATGAGGCAACGAACCCACCACACGGAGGTTCGAGTGAGTCAACGCGGCCCTCGCAGGGCGAGCGGGCGTTCGCGTAGCCTCCACCGTCAGCAGGTTGGTGCGTGCGGGAGGTACGACATGCCCGTTGACGCCCGGCACGCGCGTATTCCGCGACAACAACCGTTCTCGAGCTCGACGGGCAGTACGCCGCGACCTTGAGCGCAGCGGAGGGCGGACAGGCCTTCGCCGACGTACTGTCGGATCCACCGAATGGTGGGGCGACCAACAAGCACCTCGGTCCAGTCCGCTATGCGCCGGTGTCGATCTCGTTCGGCTCCGCTCTGGCCGATCGGCTGCTCGACTGGATCACCCGGGCGCTGGCCGGCGAGCAACCCGAGCGGGACGGCGCGATCGTGTTCCTCGACTACCGCGCCAACGAGGTCTACCGGCTCGAGTTCACCGGCGCCCGGATCTCCGACATCGAGCTGCCACGCTTCGACGCCGAGGCGAAGGAGACCACCGAGTGGACGGTCGTCTTCCAGCCGACGACGACGTCAGCGTCGTATCGGTCCGCTGGCCGTCAACACCAAGCGGCAACGGCAAGGGGCAAGGAGAAGAAGTGGCTCGCTGCGAGCTTCCGCCTCAACATCAGCGGTCTCGAAAGCGCCACTGCGCACGTTCATGCGGTCGAGCCGATAATCGTGCACCAGGAAGAAGGCGCCCCCGTGCGTGTCGGCAACCTCTTGATCACCGTCAACAACGCTGCCCTTCCAGCGTTCGTGGCCTGGCACGAAGAATTCGTGATCAAGGGCAACAACACCGACGACAAGGAGCGCTCCGGCACGCTCGTCCAGCTCGCGCCCAACCTGAAAGACGACCTGTTCACGATCGACCTGCAACACATCGGCATCGTGCGCATCACACCCACGCGAGCCGAGAGCACGTCACGAGCCGTCGTCAGCCGGTCGACCATCGAGCTCTACCTCGAGGAGGTCGGACTGACCGACATGTCGCTGCCAGCGCCCGTACCCCCGGCGCCCAGCCCTGCGCCACCACCTCCTGCGCCAGAAGCGATCGGTGCGCCGGCGCCCGAGATGCGCGCGCCTGCGGTAGTGGCCGAGCGGCTGCTGCGGACGACCAACATGCCCCGGCTGAGCGAGCTGGAGCCGCGTGCCCGGCTCGAAGGCACGGACGCAGGCGAGCGATGGGCAGCGACGACCGCGTCGCTCAGCGAGCTGGAGTCGCTCGTGAACCCTGGACACAGGGACTGGACCGAACTACGGCTCGCAGGCGACCACTCCCTGGTGGACTTCCTCCGCTCGACCGGCGTACTCGACGGCACCGGCGGCCCCGTCGATCTCAGCCGTGACGACTTCGTGGACGGACTCGTCGCAGGAGCCGAGCGTGTCTTCCGCGAGGCGCAACCGCACCTCGGCGGCGCTGGAGGTATCCCCGAACCGACCCCCAACGACAACGTCGCGGGCTCCTCGGGCCGTACGAAGGTGAAGGTCACATTCGATGAGGTCGGCAAGCTCGTCGTCATCGAGACCCTCGAGGGCAACAAGCTCACGCTGACTGAGGACGCGGACGATGATCTCGCTGCGCGACCAGCGCGGCAACCTCGTCAGGTTCGGCGCCGACGGCATCACAATCCAGAGCGCCACGAACCTGACCCTCAAGGCGTCGGGCACAGTGGAGGTCTCGGGTGCCATGGTCAACCTCAAGGCGCAGGCGCAGCTGAAGGCCGACGGAGCAATCGTCGACCTCAATGCCGTCGGGCCGATGACCATCAAAGGCTCGATCGTCCGCATCAACTGACCGGAGGCCGAGATGCCCGCAGCCGCGAGAGTGACCGACCTCATCCTGAGCCCGGCCAACCGCGCGCCGGCCCCGCCCTTCGACCCCGTGCCCATGCCGATCGTCGCATCCGAGACGCGAACCGTCCTCATCGGCAGCCTCCCCGCCGCGGCCCTCGGCGACCGCTGCGGCGTCGCCACGATCGCGACGGGCTCGCGCACGGTGTTGGTCGGGGGCAAGCCCACGGCGCGGTGACCGACGTGACCGCCGATGGCGGCTTCGTGATCACGCCCGGCTTCCCGATCGTGCTGATCGGCGGCTGACACGGACGCCGCTCTGGAGCCGGGGACGACCGTCGTCGTGGCCCAAAGTCTGACGTTCAGTCCGGATCCCACCTCGGCACGAAGTCCCACGTCCATGCCTGGCACGCGGATGAGTGGAAGCACGACCGCGCGCACGTAAACGTCCGTCTGATTCGTTCGATCGCCGTATCCGAGCGTGCTCCCACTCGCGAAGGCAACATAGCGACCGTCGGCGCTGAGCGAGGGCGAGGGCGCATTGAAGTCAGTGTTGGAGTCGCCCCTTCCCTGGAATCCGCGGGCGTCCGTGGAGACGCGCGTGGTCTGCCCCGCAACGAGGTCGCGTACGAAGACGTCGAGATCGCGGTTTGTGTCGAATGGAACGAGGTCGTCGGCGCGGGAAACGAAGGCAAGTATCGACCATCCCAACTGATTGCGGGGTATCCGCTTCCGAGGGCCGGACTCCCACCGGTCTCATTGACGCTCGCGAGCGTCGTCGTCTCCGACGTGCGATCGCGAACGTAGATTCCTGGACCACCTGCGAAGGCGACGAAGCGACCGTCGCCGCTCAGTGCTGGGTGGCCGGTTGGAAAGTCGAACGGTGCGCCGGACGAATCGACACCGAAAGACGTCGCAACGGCGCTTCAGGTTCGGCGTTGCCGAGCTGGGGACCGGTCGGCGTGCCCACATCGTCGAGCGCGACCGTTGCCGCCACCAACAAATTAGTGCCAGGGCGGGGGCTTGCCGCAAGCGACCAAAACGTGCTGACCATGACTCGTTCACTGAGCCGATCACGGCCAGAGTCGATGAAGCAGGAGTTGTGGGATGCGTGTGTCATCTTCGGCAGAGCATGCGGTGGTGATCGCAGGCGGCGGCCCGACCGGGCTGATGTTGGCGGGCGAGCTGGCGTTGGCGGGGATCGACGTCGTCATCGTCGAACGACGCGCCAGTCAGGATCTCGACGGCTCGCGCGCCGGCGGTCTGCACTCGCGCACCATCGAGGTGCTCGATCAGCGCGGCATCGCCGATCGATTCCTCGCGGAGGGGCAGGCGATGCAGATCCAGAGTTTCGCCGGGATCCCGTTGGACATCAGCGACTTCCCCACCCGCCACAACTACGGGCTCGCGCTGTGGCAGAGCCACTTCGAGCGCATCCTGGCCGGCCTGGGTCGGCGAGCTCGGGGTGCCGATCGCTCGCGAACGTGAGGTGACGGGCTTCGCGCAGGACGACACCGGCGTCGACGTCGAGCTGTCCGACGGCCAGTCGCTACGGGCGGACTACCTCGTCGGGTGCGACGGCGGACGCAGTGTGATCCGAAAGGCGGCCGGCATCGAGTTCCCCGGGTGGGATCCGTCGACCAGCTGGCTGATCGCCGAGGTCGAGATGGACGAGGAGCCGGAGTTCGGCCTGCGCGAGGGTGGTGGCATCGGTCGCGGTGGAGGACGGAGGGCGAGTACGGGTCGTACTCAAGGAACAGCACGTCGAACACACCAGCGAGCCGACGCTGCAGGATCTCCAGCGAGGCACTCATCGCTCGCCGACGGGACGGACTACGGGGTGCACAGCCCGACGTGGATCTCCCGGTTCACCGACATGACGCGGCAGGCGGCGTCCTACCGCGAGGGACGCGTACTGCTCGCGGGCGACGCCGCACACGTGCATCCCCCGCAAGGTGGACAGGGCCTCAACACCGGTGTGCAGGATGCCGTGAACCTCGGATGGAAGCTGGCCCAGGTGGTCAACGGGACATCACCCGAGAGCCTCCTCGACACCTACCACGCCGAACGGCATCCGGTCGGTGCCCGCGTGTTGCACAACACGCATGGCGCAGGTCGCGCTCAGCAGCGCCGACGAGCGCACCGAGGCGTTGCGCGACACCATGACCGAGCTGCTGAGCATGGACGAGCCGCGCCGGCGCTTCGCCGGGATGCTCTCCGGTCTCGACATCCACTACGACCTCGGAGAGGGACACCCGCTGCTCGGGCGGCGCATGCCCGACCTCGACGTGCACACCGCGGACGGTCCCACGCGCGTCTTCACGCTGCTGCACGACGCGCGGCCCGTGCTCCTCAACCTCGGTGAACCCGGCGGTTTCGACATCTCTCCTTGGGCGAATCGAGTCCGGTTGGTCGACGCCACCCACGATGGCGCGTGGGAGCTCCCGGTCATCGGCGAGGTCGCGGCGCCCCCGGCCGTGTTGATCCGACCCGACGGACATGTCGCCTGGGCAGGAGACCTCACGGACCCAGCGCTGCCTCGAGCGCTTGCGACCTGGTTCGGAGCGGCCACTCCGGCGTAGAACCGACCGTCGAGCACACTGAGCAACCAGATCGAGACGACGGTGTGATGGCTACAGGTGCGGCTCGACCTTGCAGAACGCCGGCAGCAGGGCCAGGCCGCCGTTGTTGGTGACCTTGCCGGAACCGTCCATCGTCGCCGGCGTGATCGCAACGTCGCGGACCGAGAACGTGAAGCCCTGCTCGAGGAAGAACTTCACGTCGTGCTGTGTGGGCACGACCAGGTTGACCACTGACGCGATCTTCGTCGGCACCAACGGGCGCATCACCGGCTCGATCAACGCTTGCACGAACTTCAGAAGGTTGTCACCGTTCGGCGGAGGCGTCTGGTCCCACTTGAGCTCGCCGGTCGTGATCTGCTCCTGGTCGGCCACGATGATGGAGGCGCGGCCGCACGCTGCAGGTGAGGACGCAGTTGCATGACGCTCCTTTGCCGCAGACGAAGGCCGCGAGGAGCGACCGTGCCCACCTTCGGTCCCGCATCCGTTCACGCGTGACGCCGTCGTGCCACACGACGGCACACCGTGGACGCGGAATTCTCCTGCCGCCGGAGCAGCTACTCCACGGAGCCGTCCCGATCGGCCACGATCGTCGCGGCCAGCGCGATGCGATGGTCCTTTCCCCACGGTGGTCCCAGCGTGGCGCGCGGGCCGCGGAGCACCGCATCGGCGCGCGCACCGAGGACGCGCGCCGCTTGGGTCTCGACATCCTTGGCGTCGTAGCGATGGACGTCCCAGCCGCGCGCTCGCGCCGAGCTCAGCCAGTACCTGGCGGTACATGACGGAGTCGGCGCGGGCTTCGTAGGGCGCGCGTCGTACGACGACGATGTCGTCGGGAAAGTCGACCGGCCAAGCTCGCAGCGACATCGACACGATCGGTTCAGGAATCGCGTTCGCAAGGTCGTCCAACGAAGTGAATGTCGCTCGCACCGCCGACGCGCGCACGTTCGCGACGAGCGCGGCGACGGCGACGTCGTCGAGCGGCTTGCCTTCGTGGTGGACCGGTGCCGCCGGCATGCCGGGTTCGATCAGCTCGATCCGCCGGCGATCGACGACCTCGTGGGCGGCGGACGCAGTGACGGCCACGGCCCAGCCGAAGTGATGAGCGATGCCCACACGCACGCATCGAGTATCGCAGCGCGCGCGGTGCTCGCGCGGTAGTAGAACGAAGCGGCGCACGGAGGAAGGGCACACCATGCCGGTCGCAGCGTTGGACGGGATCGAGATCGCCTACGACCTCGTGGGTGAAGGCCAGCCGTGGGTGCTGACACCGGGCGGGCGGTTCACCAAAGCGGTCGGTGGCCTTCCCGAGATGGCGCGGCGCGCTGGCCGATCAGGGCAAGCAGGTGCTGACCTGGGACCGTCCGAACTGCGGCGCGTCTTCGGTCGTGTTCCGTGGCGCGTCGGAGTCCGAGGTTCAGGCCGAAGCGCTCGGCGCGCTCCTTCGCCATCTCGATCTCGGTCCCACGGTGATCGCCGGGGGATCGGGCGGCGCGCGAGTCTCACTCCTCGCCGCGAGCCGCAACCCCGATGTCACCGCAGGAGTCGCGATGTGGTGGATCAGCGGCGGCATCCCGGGCCTGCTCCAGCTGGCGAACTACTACTGCATGCCGTCGGCCGACGCCGCGTGGCACGGCGGGATGGACGCGGTCGTCGAGCTCGAGCAGTGGCAAGAGGTGCTGGAACGCAACCCCGCGAACCGCGCGCGCTTCCTCTCGATGGACCGCAAGGAATTCATCGAGGTGATGGACCGGTGGATGCTGGCCTACTGCCCGTGCGACAACTCGCTCGTCCCCGGGTTCGGCGGACGCCGACGTTGCCCGCCTCGACGTCCCGATCCTCGTGTTCCGGAGCGGCCCGTCCGACATGTCACACACGCGGGCGACCTCCGAAGCGCTCGGTGCGGGTCTGCCCGGCGCCGAGCTGGTCGAACCGCCGTGGGGAGACGACGAGTGGAACGAGCGTCGAGCAGCGGTCGAGCAGACGGGGTCACTGTTCGTGCGCTGGCCGCTGCTCGTCCCGCAGCTGGTTGACTGGGCCGACCGGACGATCTCGTCCGAACGCCCCTGAGAGGAGCGGACGATGACCAACATGACTCTGCGGCCGATCCGTGACGATCTCTCGTTCGGCGCGCGCGTCGGCGGTGTCACGTATGACGGCCTGGCCGACGCGGGCGTGCGCGCGCAGATCAACGAGGCGTTCGAGGAACATGGGCTGCTGATCTTCGAGGACGTCGACCCGACCCCGCGGATGCAAGTCGCGCTCAGCAAGGTCTTCGGTCCGCTCAAGGACCACCCGAGCAAAGCCGTGCCGCGCGCCGGCGGCGAAGACATGCTCGGCGTCATCGAGATGCGCCACGAGCCCAACGAGGGTGGTGCAGTCCGCGTCGGCGGTCAGGTGCTGTCGTCGTGGCTGCCGTGGCACTTCGACCATTGCTACAACGACCAGCTCAACCGGGCCGGCGTGCTGCGCGCGATCGAGGTTCCGCCCGAAGGCGGTCTGACGGGTTTCGTCGACGGCATCGCTCTCTACGACGCGATCTCGCCCGAGCTTCGGGACCAGATCGAAGGCGCGAACGTGATCTACGCGATGGACGTGATCATGGAGAACCTCCGCTTCGGCCGGCCGGACGATTTCGTCGAGGTCGAGCCGGCTGCGAGCGCCGTCGACGTGATGACGGAGTACGAGGGCCGGCCGCGCGCGCTCCACCCCGCGGTCTGGACTCGCCCCTCAGGTCGAGAAGGTGCTGCACGTGTCGGGCTGGATGGCGCAGGGCATCGAGGGTCGAGAGGGTCCCGACGGCGACGCGCTCCTCGCGGCCGTGTGCGACGAGATCGTCGAGCAGGCGAACAACCTCAGCTACTTCCATCGTTGGCAGCCGACCGACATGCTCATCTGGGACAACTGGCGCCTGCTCCACTCGGTGTCGGGGATGCCGCCCGAACACGCGCGGGGCATGCACCGCACGACCATCGCCGGTGACTACGGCCTCGGCCGGTTCGAGGACGCGCTCAGCGGATGAAGACGGGCAAGCTCTCCCAGCCGCGGACGGTGGAGGTCGGCGCGAGCCTGATGTGTTCGTCGTCGACTTCCCAGTCGGGCCAGCGGTTCAGCACCTCGTCGAGCGCGACGCGCCCTTCGAGCCGCGCGAGCGCGCGCCCAGGCAGTAGTGGAGGCCGTAGCCGAACGTGAGGTGCGGACCCATGTCGCGACGAACGTCGAAACGATCGGGATCGTCGTACCGCCGCTCGTCTCGGTTCGCGGAGCCGACGAGCAGGAGCATGGCGCTCCCGGCCGGCACCGTCGTGCCGTAGTACTCGACGTCGCGCGCGACGTAGCGGGCGAGGTGCAGACCGGTCGGTTGATAACGAAGCGTTTCCTCGATCGCGTTCGGAATCAGTGAGCGATCCTCGACGAGGGCCCGGCGTTGGTCGGGGTGCTCGCCGAGGACCTTTCCCAGCCACCCGATGAGCCGGCCCGTGGTCTCGTTCCCGGCCCCCGCGATGACTTGGGTGTAGGTGAGCACTTCGTCGCGGCTGAGCTTCCGAAGCGCGCCGGCCTCGTCGTTGAACTCCGCGTTGAGCAACACCGACATCAGGTCGTCGGAAGGATGCTGCGCCCGCCAATCGATGTAGTCGGCGAACATCGATCCGTCGGCGATGGCCTTCTGCTGCACCTCCATCGGCCTGCCGGTCTCGGTCCGCAACGTCACATCGGCCTTGCGGCGAACCGCGTCCTGGTCGCCTTCGGGGATGCCGAGCAACATGCCGATGACGCGCATCGGCATCTGTTCGCCGAGGTCCTTGACGAAGTCGAAGCGATCGGTGCCGACGAGGGGGTCGAGGCAGGCGCGGCAGTACTCGCGCACCTGGTCCTCGAGCGCGTTCATGCGCCGTGGCGTGAAGACGCGCGACATGAGACCGCGATGCATCGTGTGCCGGGGCGGGTCCTCGAACATGACGACGCCGTCGGGCAGATCGAACCCGCTCTGGATGATCTCGAGGATGTCGCTGCGGCTGTTGGAGAAGGTCTCCGGATCGACGAGGCCCTTCTCGACATCGGCGTGGCGCGACAGCGCCCACACGTCGTAGCGCTCGTTGTAGTAGACGGGCGCCTCGTCGCGCAGCCGGCGGTACGTCGGGAACGGATCCGCGCTGATGGCCGCGTCGTAAGGGTCGTAGTAGACCCGGTTGTCGTTTGCGATCGTCATTGGAACCTTCCGGGTCCGCGTGTGCAGGATCCTACGGTTTGGTTGATGGGGTCGCAGGAGGTGGAGACGCGGTGAAGCAGATCGACGTCGACGACACGCGCGTCGCCGGCGCGCTCGACACGGACGTGACTGCCGACGGGATCATCTTCCGCCGGCTCCCGAGCTGGACGCGCCACCAGATCATGGACATCCAACTCGGCTTCGTGATCACGATGCCCGCCGGTGTGCGGCTGGAGCTCGTCACCGACGCAACGGAGATCGAGGTCGACGTCCTGCTCACGCGACTCGAACTCGGCGCGCGTCCTTCGAAGGCGGCGGCGTTCGACCTCGTCGTCGACGGCACCGTGGTCGACACGCAAGCGTCCGAGTCGGGTCATCTGATCCGCATCGATGCCGTCACCCAGCGTTTCGACTTCGTGCGCGGCGATGCGACGACGATCCGCTTCACCGACGTGCCGGCCAATGGGACCTCGGCGGTCGAGCTGTGGCTGCCGCAGGATGCCGTCGTCGAGTTGCGCGCGCTGCGCGTGTCCGACGGTGCGGCCGTCGCGCGTCCCGAGGTCGCGGCGCGCCGATGGGTGCACCACGGCAGCTCGATCAGCCACTGTCTCGAGGCGCGCCGGCCCACGGAGACCTGGCCCACGATCGCGGCACGGCGCGCCGGCGTCGACCTGCTGAACCTCGGATTCGCCGGGCAGTGCATGCTCGACCAGATGGTCGCCCGGACGATCCGCGATGAGCCGGCGGATCTCATCAGCGTCAAGGCGGGCATCAACATCGTCAACGGCGACACCATGCGCGAACGCACGTTCGGTCCCGCGCTGCACGGCTTCCTCGACACCATCCGCGACGGCCACCCGACGACCCCGCTCGTGCTGGTTTCGCCGATCCTCTGCCCCGTCGTCGAAGACCATCCCGGTCCGACCGTGCCCGGTCCCGACGGGCACTTCTTCGCGCCGGCGCGGGCCGCCGAGCTTTCCGCGGGCGCACTCACGTTGCAACGGATGCGCGCGATCGAAGGCGAGGTCGTCGGCGCGCGACGGGCGGCCGGCGACACGAACCTTCACTACGTCGACGGGCTCGCGCTCTTCGGCGCCGGCGACGCGGCCGACCTGTACGACGGCCTGCACCCGACGGCGGACGGCTACCTCCGCATCGGCGAACGCTTCCACTCGCTCGTCTTCACGGGCTCGGGACCGTTCAGCACGATCACGTAGCGGCGACCACCGGAGCCTCGGGAAGGGAGTCCAGCCCGAAGCACCGGATCGCGTTGCCGCGCACGAGCTTGTGATCACGATCGCGGGGTCGAGGCCGGCCATGACCTCCGCCGCCACCGCGCTGGCTGTCGGGCCAGGTCGAGTCGGAGTGCGGGTAGTCGACCTCGAACATCACGTTGTCGACGCCGCACGACTCGAGCGACGCGACGCCGTGGTAGTCGCGGAAGAAGCAGCCGTACACCTGGCGGTAGTAGTACGTCGACGGCGGCTCGTCGATCTCGCCGCCGGTCGCGACCCACGCCTTGTGCTGCTTCCAGACGTCGTCGGCCCGCTCGAGCAGGTACGGGATCCAGCCGATCTGGCTCTCCGCGTACGACAGGCGCAGCCCCGGGAACTGCGCGAGCTTGCCCGGAGAACAGCCAGTCGGCGAGCGAGTTCATGCAGTTGCCGAACCCGATCGTCACGGCGACGCCGAGCGGGGCATCGGGCGACGTCGACGGCATCTTCGTGCCCGAGCCGATGTGGAGGCACAACACCGTGCCGGTCGCCTCGCACGCGGCGAAGAACGGATCCCACTCGCCGCTGTGGATGCTCGGCAGCCCGAGGTAGGCCGGGATCTCCGAGAAGCACACGGCCCGCACGCCGCGCGCCGCGTTGCGCTCGACCTCGGCCGCGGCGAGCCGCGGGATCCCACAGCGGCACGAGGCACAGCGGCACGAGCCGCCCGTCACTCGGTCCGCACCACTCCTCGACCATCCAGTCGTTGTACGCCGCGCACGCAGAGCGAGCGCGAGGTCGCGGTCGCTCGCCTCGAGGAACGTCTGGCCGCAGAACCGCGGGAAGTTGGGGAACGACAGCGACGCCTGCGTCCAGTTCGTGTCCATGTCGCGCAGCCGCGCCGACTGGGTCGTAGCAGCCGGGCCGGACGTCTTCGTAGGTGGTCGCCGTCATCGTCATCTCGTCACGCGGTCGGCCCGCGGCCGTCACCGCGCGCTTCAACGACTGGTACAGGTCGTCGTAGACCCAGTAGTCGACGAGCGGGCCGTCGGTGCCGGGACGCTCGACGTAGCGCGCGCCCGACAACGCCAGCTCGCCGGCCGGCAAGCGCTCGACGCGCGGACCGACGTCGCGATAGCGCGCCGGCAGGCGCGACACCCACAGCGACGGCGGTTCGATCACGTGGTCGTCGACGCTCACGATCCACGGCACTGTCGACCGGGTCGGGAGCTGTCGCGTTCTCCGGTGCCATGTGCTCTCCCAGTCTCTCGACGTGATCAGTCCTGCCAGTCGACGCGGTCGGAGCGCGCCGGCTGCCGGCCGATCCGCAACGGGCCAAGCGGTGCGTCGACCATCACGACGCGGTGCCACTCGTCGCGTCGAGTCCGCGCCGCCAGCGCGCGAGGTCACGGTCGCCCTCGCCGTCGGCCCACTGCTGCCACGTGGGGATCGCCCACAGCAGCAGCGCCTCGTCGTCGTTCGCCATCGCGGTCGTGAACGCGCCGAACAGCTCCCAGCCGTGGCGCGCGTGCAGCTCCGACGCGTCGCGTGCCCGCTCGAGCAGGTCGGCCGCGGTGCCGGGTTCGACGGTGCACGAGCTCGTGCGCGTACACGTCGCCGCGCACACCGTCGGCGCAGAGCTCCTCGATGGTGCGCGTCCACGGCGCGGGCACCACGATGCGATCGAAGCCGCCGCTGCGGAACTCGGCCGCCTTGGCCCACCACCGTCTCGAGCGCAGGATCCTGCGCGCCGCGACCGACCGTCTCGGTCGCGAACGACGCCGCGAGCCCCGACCAGCCCTCGTGCTCCCACATGTTCACGGTCTTCGGCCACGCGCCGGTGGAGCCGATCAGCGCCCACACGCCGTAACAGAGCTGGTTGCGCTCCTCCTGGCCGATCGGGCTCCAGTTCGCGGTCATGTGCTGCATGTAGTGCGCGCGGTGGTGCCCGATGATGTCGATGAACTCGTGGATGTAGACGCGGTCGTTCACTGGCGTCGATCCTCGTCCTCGGACTCCACGGCGAGCAGCTCCCACGCGTTGCCCTCGGGATCGAGGATCAGCGCCAGGCGACCGGTCTCGAGGTGGCGCGTCGGCGCGATCAAGCACGCGTCCATCTGCCGACGCGGTCGCGGTCGGCGATCGCGTCGACGTCGTCGAGGTGCTCGAGGTTGAGCGCCGCGTACCGCCATCCGCCGGGTCGGAACCACGGCTCGACCGTCGTGACCGGATCGACCGCGCCACGAGGGAAGAAGAGCTTGAGGCGCGCGTCGTCGCGCCGGAGCTTGCATACCGTTCCGACGTCGAACTCGAGCCGATCGACGAGCGTGAACCCCATGACGCCCGTGTAGAAGGAGCACAGCATCTGCTCGTCGCGCCCGACGAGTCCGGCCTCGAGCGCGACCGTCACTGTCACTTGGTCAGTTCCCATCGAAGAAGAACGCGTTCGCGTTGTCGTACAGCCACGCCTGGCGGACCTCGTCGGTGAGGTCGAGGGCCGCGGCCTCGCCGAGGCAGCGTTGCATCGACAGCACCGGGTAGTCGGACGCGAACAGGATGCGGTCCTTGCCGCGCGTCGACATGTAGTGCAGCAGCGACGCGGGCAGCCGCTTCGGCGACCACGCCGACGTCATCAGCCGCAGGTTGCGGTACTTGATCATCAGGCGGATCGCGGTGTCCCACCACGGGTCGGCGCCGTGGATCATGCACAGCTTCAGCTCGGGGAAGCGGTAACAGACGCGATCGAGGTGGATCGGGTTCTGCGGTTCCGCGGGCAGCGGCGGACCGGGGATGCCGGTGTTCATGCACAGCGCGAGGTCGAGCTCGCAGCACTTCGTGTAGAGCGGGAAGTAGACCGCGTCGGTCGGCGGGTACATGCCGTCGCCCCAGAAGCTCGGGCCGACGACCGCGTACGCGACCGGGTGGTCGCGCACGAACGACTCGAGCGCGCGCACCGTCGGCATCGGCTTGCAGCAGGTTGAAGCCGCCGACCGCGAGCGCGAACCGATCGGGTCGCGCCTCGACGAAGCGAGAGCGCGGCTCTCGGTGGCACCGACGTTCGTCATCAGGATCGCCCGCTCGACGCCGTTCGCGTCCATGTCGTCGAGCAACTCCGAGAGCTCCGGGCTCTTGAAGAACGAGTCGTCGCCCTTGAAGTAGTCCTCCTTGACGCGGACCATCCAGTCCGGTTGCTGGCTGGTCGCCCATGTCGACGTTCACCAGGCAGTCGATGGCTCGGGTCATCGCACGGTTCCTCTCGTTCGTGCTGCAGCAGTTCCTGGAGTGCGGTCTTGTCGACCTTCGCGGTCGCGGTCATCGGCACGTCGTCGGCCGAGTCGGTCACGACCCAGCAGGTCGGCACCTTGAACGCGCTCAGCCGTGCCCGTGCGGCGGCGACCAGCTCGTCGAGCGGCGCGGTCGACACGACGAGCACGCCGACCGCGTCGTCGCCCTGCTCGCCCGGAACGTTCGTGACGTGCGCCTGCCGCACGCCGTCGATCGCGCGCAGCGCGGCTTCGACCTCGCTCGGGTACACGGTCGCGCCCTTGACCTTGAACATGTCGTCGCGGCGGCCGTGGTACCAGAGGTAGCCGTCGGCATCGAGCACGCCGAGGTCGCCGGTCGGGTAGAAGCCGTCGGCGTCGAAGGTGGCGTCGCGCGTGCGGCCGCAGATGCCGCGCATCACGTTGCGACCGCGGACGCAGATCTCGCCGATCGTCGCCGGCGTGCACACTGCGCGCCCGATTCCGGGATCGACGACGCGCACCTCGACGCCGTCGAACGGCTGCCCGCAGCTGCCGTGCTTGTCGGCGGGCAGGTCGAGGTCGAGCCGCGCGCCGCAGTACGGCCCGAACGTCTCGGTCATCCCGAAGAGGTTCGCCCGCGCGCCGGGCGCGGGCCGCTGCGTCCGGCGGCAGCACCGCGGGCAGGCTGCCCGGGCCGAGGCTCGACAGGTCGGCCGTCGCGAAGCCGCGGATGCGCGGCGAGGCGCGGCGGCCTGGTCGGGCCAGCCGCGGAACAGCGTCGCCCGCTCCCGCTCGAGGAGCGCGAGGGTGCGGTCGGGTTCGGGCACCGCTTCGGTGAGCAGCGTCGCGCCGGCGACGAGCGCGGTGAGCAGCCCGCCCGCGAGCCCGCCGGTCCAGAAGAACGGCATCGGGATGTAGAGGCGATCGTCGGCGCCGACGCGCCGCGCGTCGAGCCCCGACGCGACGGCGTGCAGCGCACTGCCGTGCGTGTGGATCGTCCCCTTCGGCGCGCCGCGGCTCCCCGACGTGAACAGCACGACGAGGTCGTCGGCCGGCCGCACGCGGTCTTCGAGCGCGCCGCACGAGCGCGTCGTCGACCGCGCCGGTCGGGCAGCTCGTCGGCGAGCCACACCGCGCGCAGCGCGGGCAGGTTCGGATGGCGACGACCGGCGCGCGTCGCCGCCGCGACGCCGGGCGCGACCGCGTCGAGATCGTCGAGGTACGAACGACCGCGGAACTCGCGCGCGAGCACGAGATGCGTGACGCCCGCGACCTGGAGCTGCGCGCCGAGCTCCGGCGGCCGCAGCAGCGTGCTCAACGGCACGAGCACACCGCCGATGCGCGCGACCGCCGCCGCGATCACGCGCCCACTCGATGCCGTTCGGCAGCACGAGCCCGACGCGCGCGCCCTTGCCGACGCCGGCCGCCGCGAGCCGTGCCGCGAGCGCGCGGCTCTCGTCGTCGAGCGCGGCGTGCGTGATCGACGCGGTCGGCGGTGACGATCGCGCGGCTTGGCGCCGTGCGTCGTCGCGGTTGCGCCGCAGCAGCGCGCGGGAAGCGTCAGCGGCTCAGCGCTCACGGAAGCGTTCCTTCAGCGCGCGCGCGTCGAGCTTGCCGCTCGACAGCATCGGGACGTCGTCGTCGGCGAGCACGAGGTAGCGCTGCGGCACCTTGTACGCCGACAGCCGCGTGCGCAGCGCGACGCGCAGCGCGTCGGTGTCCGGCGCGGTCCTGCCCGCGCGGCACGTCGGACCGCGGCGGCGACGAGCTGCCCGCGTTCGGGATCGTCGATGCCGACGACGTGCGCGACGAGGCCGGTGACGTCGGCGATCGCGGCTTCGACCTCGCGCGGCGAGACGTTGGCGCCGGCCGTCTTGATCATGTCGCCGCGCCGGCCGGTGAAGTAGAAGAAGCCGTCGGCGTCGACGTGGAACAGGTCGCCGGTGCGGTACCAGCCGTCGGGCGTGAACGTCTCGTGGCGCTCGCGGCCGTAGTAGCCCTCCATGAGGAACGGGCCGCGCAACCACAGCTCGCCGACCTCGCCCGACGCGCGAGCTCGGCGCCGGTGTCGGGGTCGACGATCTTCGCCTCGAAGCCCGGGCACCGGGCGGCCGAACGACCCGCGGCGGTGCTCGGGCTGGTCGGCTTCGTCGTCGCTCGCGAGGCAGACGCTGCCGGCCTCGGTCATGCCGAGCATGTTGTGGCGCAGCTCGGGATCGACGCGGCCGCACGGCCGCGGGCATGATCGGCCAGAGGTTGCCGCGCCGGATCGAGCCGAGGTCGCGGGCCGGGAACGTCGGGTCCTGCGCGAGGTGCGCGACCGACGCCGCGAACCCGTTCACCATCGTCGGCCGCGCCCGTTCGAGCAGGTCGAGCGTCGCGGCCGGTGTCGGTGGCGTTCGAGCACACGAGCGTCGCGCCGGCGAGCAGCGTGCCGAGCAGGCTGTACGCGAAGCCGCCGATCCAGAAGAACGGCGAGTTCGAGAACAGCACCTCGTCGCTCGGTGTAGCGCCGCAGCTCGTTGAGGTTGTCGAGGTGGCGGATCAGCGGGCCGTGCTGGTGGATCACGCCCTTCGGCTCGCTGGTCGAACCCGACGTGTGCACGATCACCATGCGGTCGGCCGGGCGTGACGCGCGCCTCCGCGGCGGCGAGCACGTCGTCGTCGACGCGCGGCCCGCGGCGACGAGCGCGTCGACCGTCCACTCGGCGCGCGCACGCCGGGCCCGGCCGCGTCGAACGCGACCCGGCGCAGCGCCGGCGTCGACGGCGCGAGCAGCGGTGGCGTCGGCGCCGAAGTCGAGATCCGGCACCGCGTCCCGCAGCGCGTCGACGTAGTCGCGGCCGCGGAACGACGTCGTCGCGAGGAGCAGCTCGATGTCGGCGTTGCGCAGCAGCACGCGCAGCTCGGCGCTCGGTCGAGAACGTGCTGAGCGGGATCGCGATCGCGCCGATGCGCGCGGCCGCCAACCAGCCCACGACGAACGTCGGGTCCGTTCGGGTGCAGCAGTCCGACGTGCGTGCCCGGGCCCGCGCCCGACGGCGAGCAGCGCCCTTCGCGAGGGCCGCCGAGCGCGACTCGGCGTCGGCGTACGACAGCGACGTCGTCGTCGCAGATCAGCAGCGGATGGTCGCCGCGCGCCGGCCGCCCGTGCGCGCAAGCAGCGCGGGCACGGTGAGCGGCAGGTCGTCGCCCGCGTCGACGACGGTCGCGCTCACGGCGCCGTCCGCCGCGGCGGGACGTGGCGGAGCCGGCTGCGGTCGCCGGCCACCGCCGCCATCGTCGCGGTGCACAGCGTGTCGTCGCCGAGCGACAGACGGCCGCGCGACGTGATGCGGCGTTCGTCGGTCGTCGCGGTCGATCTCGAACCGCAGCGGGACGCCGAGCGGTGTCGGGCGCCGGTACTCGACGAGCAGCGACGTCGTCTTGCCGGCCACGCCGACGTCACAGTTGTGGTGCTGGACGACGCAGTCGAAGAACGTCGCGAGCACGCCGCCGTGCACGACACCGGGCGGACCTTCGAACACGAGCGGGAACGTCACCGTGCCCGACGCGCGCGGTTCCCGTCGACGACGATGTCGTACTCGGGGAAGCACGGGTTGTACGCGCCGATGTCGCGCGCGTGGTCGACGTACGGGCCGGCCGTCGGCGGGCGCGTCGGCGCCGAGGCGCGGGACGGGATCGTCGGGCGCGCGACTCGCGGCGAGCGCCGCCTCGGCGGCGCGCGAGGTCGGCGATGAGCTGCTGCGACGGCGGGATCGTCGTGTTCGAGCGCCTGGATCAGTCCGGCGACCCGCCGCAGCAACGGCGCGACCGACGAGCGCCTGCGGGAGCGGCTCGACGCCGAACGTCCACGGCTCCATCAGGACGTCCATCGCCGAACAGCGCGCGCACGGCGGCGAGGTCGACCTTGCCCGAGGGTGTGCGCGGCAGCGTCGTCGACGAGCCGCAGCTCGGCGGGCAGCTCGTAGCGCGCGAGCACCTTCGCCGCCTCGGCGAGCAGCTCGTCGGCGGAGACCGCGCGCGCGCCCGGGCGCAGCTCGACCGCGGCGACCGGAACCGCGCCGAGGCGCGCGTCGGGCCGGCTCGACGACCGCGGCGCCGCGCACGCGCGGATCGCGTTCGAGCGCGGCGCGCACGTCGTCGGGCCGGATCTTGAACCCGCCGCGGATGATCGCCTGGTCGGCGCGGCCGAGGATCCACACGAAGCCGTCGGCGTCGATGCGCGCGAGATCGGTGGTGCGCGTCCAGCCGGTGTCGTCGCCCATCTGCCGCGCCTTCACCTCGAGCAGCCCTTCCTCGTCGGCGCCGAGCGGCGCGCCGGTGTCGGGGTCGACGACGCGCAGCTCGCAGCCGGGGTGCGCGCGGCCGACGCTGCCGCGCTTGGTCGCCCAGTAGCGCTCGTGGTCGGCGAGGTTCCAGCCCGCGACCCCGCCGCCGAACTCGGTGGCCGCGTACGAGATCAGCACGGGCACGCCGTACTTCTCGAAGAACGCGTCGGCGTCGTCGGGTGCGAGCGGCGCGGTGCCGGAGATGACCGAGCGGACGCTCGCGAAGTCGGCGCGGTCGAGATCGGCGTCGAGCACCATGCGCAGCGCGGCCGGCACGAGGCTCACGGTGCGGGGACGGTGGCGGCGCACGGCGTCGATCCACTCGTCGACGCGGAAGCGTTCCAGCAGGCAGAACGACCGGCCGTCGTTCACGCACTGCAGGAGGCGGAACAGCCCGCCGAGGTGCACCATCGGCGAGTTCACGATCGTCACGCCGCTGCGCAGCCGCACGTCGTCGTTCGGGTTGCGCTCGTAGTGCTTGGCGCCGTCGAGCACGCGCGAGAACGTCTCGTAGGTGAGCGGCACGCGCTTGGGCGGCCCGGTCGTGCCGCTCGTGAGCATCTCGACCGCGACGCCGGGCCGGCGGTTCGCGGCGTCGAGCGCGTCGACCGGCGCGGCGCCGGTGACGGCGACCGCACCGAGCGCGTCGCTCGCGAACCAGCGCACCTTCGGCGCGAGCGCGCTCGAGATCGTGCGGCTCGCCCGCGATCGTGCCGACGCCGAGCGACTCGAGGTCGGCGCGGACCCGCTCCGTCCCCCGCTCGGGGTTCGTCGTGACCACGCACGCGCCCGCGCGCAGCAGTCCGAGCACGAGGCCGACCTGCGGCGGGCGGTTGCGCAACAGCACCGCGACCCGCTCGCCCGGCTCGACGAGCGGCCGCGATCGCGTCGGCCGTCGCCGCGAGGTCGCCCCACGTGTGCCACGTGCGCTCGAACTCGAGCGCGCGGCGCCGACGGGTCGAGCGCGAGCACCTGCGCGATGCGCTCGCTGAGCGCGGGCAGGTCGTCGGGCATCAGCGGGACCTCGGCTCGGGACGGTCCGGGCCGCGCTCGGCCACCTCGGCGCTGCCCGATCGGGTTGCCGACGCGCGTGTAGATGAGGCCCTGCTGCATCGCGGCGCGGTACGGGCGGTCGAGCGACTCCCAGATCGCGCGCACGGTGCCCTGCGTGGCCGCGGTCGGCTTGCGCGCGATGCCGGCCGCGATCTCGTGCGCGCGCGCCCAGAGGTCGGCGCGCGCGCACGACCTCGGTCACGAGGCTGATCCGCAGCGCGGTCGCCGCGGTGACGCGCTCGTCGTTGCCGGAGAGCGCGATGCGCAGCGTCTCGCCGAGGCCGACCTTGCGCATGAGGCCGACCGGTTCGAGCGCGGACACGAGCCCGTACGTGACGTGCGAGTCGAAGAACGTCGCGTCGTCGGAGCAGATGACGATGTCGGCCTCGTTGACGAAGTAGAACGCGCCCGCGGTGCAGATGCCGTTGCACCGCGCAGACGACCGGCTTCCACACCTGCTGCCACTTCGGGCTCAGCAGCTCGCCCGGGTCCTCGTGGTTCCACACGTCGTCGGGCTGCCCGTACGGCTTCTTCGTGTCGAGGCCCGCGCAGAACGCGCGGTCGCCGGCCGCGCGCAGCACGACCGCGTGCACCGACGGGTCGTCCTTGACCGCGCGCCAGGCCGTCGCGCATCTCGTGGCACATCGTGCGGTCGAACGCGTTCAGCACCTCGGGCCGGTTCAGCGTGATCGTCGCGACGTGGTCGTCGGAGGTCTCGTAGAGGATCGTCTCGAAGCTCGTCGCGGCCATCAGCGGCACCGCCACTCCGGGTCGCGCTTCTCGAGGAACGCCTGCGGGCCTTCCTTGGCGTCGTCGGTGCGCACGACGCGCTCGCGGAACGTCTCGGCCATGACCTCGGCCTCGTGCAGCGGAAGGTCGCGACCGCGGCGGATGGCGAGGCGCGTGCCCCGCACCGCGAGCGGCGCGTTGCGGTTCACGATGGTCGCGATCTCGCGGGCCCGCTCGAGCAGCCGGTCGTGCTCGACGACCTCGGAGACCAGCCGAGCTCGTACGCCCGCTGCGCGCTCATGCGCTCGTGCTTGCCCGGTGAGCGCGAAGCGCATCGCGATGTTCGTCGGCAGCGCGCGCGCGAGCCGCACCATCTCGCGGCCCGACACCAACCCGATGCTCACGTGCGGGTCGAAGAACTCGGCCCGGTCCGACGCGATGACGATGTCGCCGGTCGTGACGAGGTCGAGGCCGGCGCCGCAGCACAGCCCGTTGACCGCGGTGAGGATCGGCTTCGTCATCGTGCGGAACGGCGGCGTGCCCTCCTGCGGCGCCTCCCACTGCGCGTACGTCGACAGGTACGGCTCCTCGTAGACGACGCGGCCGTCGTCGGGGATCTCGGTGACGTCGGCGCCCGCGCAGAACGCGCGCCCGTTGCCGGTGACGAGCAGGATCCAGACGTCGGGGTCGGCTTCGGCCCGGTCGTAGGCCTCGCGCAGCTCGCGCGATCATCGCCGGGCTCAGCGCGTTGAGCCGGTCGGGCCGGTCGAAGGTGATCGTCGCGATGCGGTCGGCGACCTCGTAGCGAATGCTCTCGAAATCCATCCGTACAGTCTCCCGCGCGACCGCGGCTCGGGGTGGAAATATCTAGATGTTAGAGTGTATGGTCGTCGTCGTGAACGCGCAACGTGGAGGCCAGCGCGGTGACTGATCCGCGAGTCCTGATGGAGCGCGACGACGCGTCCGGGATCGCGCGCATCACGATCAACAACCCCGAGCGGCGCAACTGCTACGACCCGCGCGATGCGCGAGCAGCTCGGCGAGTATCTCGACGAGCTCGCGATGGACGACGCGGTCAAGGTCGTGTTGCTCCGCGGCGAGGGTGGCATCTTCTCCACCGGCGCCGACATGGGCAACGCGTACACCTGGTACGAGTCGCCGAACGGCGACGGCGGCGGCGAACGGCGACGGCCGGCAGCGGCGACCGAGCCAGCGCCGGCGCCTGCTCGGTCGACCGCAAGACGTTCGGCTTCTACCACGAGCTCATGGGCTACCCGAAGGTGACCGTCGCCGAGGTCCGCGGCTTCGCCCTCGGCGGCGGCTTCGAGCTCGCGCTCATGGCCGACATCGCCGTCGTCGCGCGCGACACGGTGATCGGCATGCCGGCGACTCGCTTCCTCGGTCCCGCGCTCGGCTCGCTGCACCTGTTCTTCCATCGGCTCGGACCGGTGCTCACGCGCCGGCTCCTGCTCACCGGCGACACGATCCCGGCGTCGACGGTCGAGCACCTCGGCGTGTTCACCGAGGTGCTCGACGACGCCGACGTCGCGGCGCGCGCCGACGTGGTGGGCGGAGAAGGTCGTCGCGCATGCCCGCCGACGGCATCGTCATGGCCAAGGAGGCGTTCCGCCTCGTCGAGCAGCTGCAGGCGTACCAGGGCGAAGAAGTGGCGAGCTACCTCTTCCACGCGTTCGGCACGAACCTGCAGTTCGAGGACGACGAGTTCAACTTCGTGAAGGCGCGGGCCCAGCACGGCACGAAGCGCGCGTTCGAGCTGCGCGACGAGCACTTCGACGTGCCCGAGCCGTACTGATCGACGCGTCACGACCATGGATCTCGGAGTCCGCGACCGCACGTACGTGCGTCTTCGGCGGCACCCGCGGCATCGGATTCGCCGCCGCCCGCACGCTCGCGGCCGACGGCGCGTGCCGTCGCGCTCGTCGGCCGCGACGCCGACCGGGCGGCCGACGCCGCGCGGTCGCTGTCGCGACGCCGGGCGGCCGCGCGATCGGCCTGCGCCGGTGACCTGACCGTCGACGGCGACGCCGAGCGGGTGCTCGCGGCCGCGCAGGACGAGCTCGGACCGGTGCGCGGCGTCGCGGTCACGACCGGGCTCGGGATGCGCGGGCAGCGGACGCTCGCTCGCCGCGACCGACGACGACTGGCAGCACACGTTCGACGACGTCCTGCTGGCGACGGTGCACGCGTGCCGGGCCGCGGTCCCGTTCCTCGTCGACGCCGGCGGCGGCGCGATCGTCACGACCGCGGCCTACTCGGTGCGCGCGCCGAAGCCGCACCAGGTGCCGTACGCGTCGCTCAAAGCCGGCGTGGCGACGCTGACGAAGACGATCGCGAAGTCGTTCGGTCCGCAGGGCGTGCGCGCGAACTGCGTGTGCCCGGGCGCGACGGAGACCGAGATCCTCGCGGCGATGCGCGTGGCGCTGCGCGCGCGATCGTGGCTGGCCCGAGGACGAGGCGCTCGAGCGCGCGATGGTCGAGGACTGGGGCATGCACGTTGCGCTCGGTCGGGCCGGGAAGCCGGACGAGGTCGGCGACGTGATCGCGTTCCTGCTGTCGGAGCGCGCGAGCTACGTCACCGGCGCGCTCGTGAACGTCGACGGCGGGACCGACTTCTAGGCCGGGCGGCACAGGAGGAAACACCATGGACTTCGACTTCGCACCGATCGACGCGACAACCACTACTACGAGCCGCTCGACGCGTTCACCCGTCACCTCGACCCCAAGTTCAAGCAGCGCGGCGTGCAGGTGATGCACGACGGGCGCCACACGCAGCTCGTGATCGGCGGCCGGATCAACCGGTTCGTGCCGAACCCGACCTTCGACCCGATCATCGTCGCCGGCTGCCTCGACCTCATGTTCCGCGGCCAGATTCCCGACGACGTCGACCCGCGCACGCTGATGCAGGTCGAACCGCTGCGCGACGAGTATCAGAACCGCGACGTGCGGGTCGCGGTCGCCGAGCGCCAGGGCCTCGGCGCGGTGCTGCTGTTCCCGACGCTCGGTTGCGGCGTCGAAGAAGCGCTGAAGGACGACGTCGCCGCGACCGATGGCGAGCCTCACCGCCTTCAATCGTTGGCTGGAAGAGGACTGGGGCTTCGCGTACGAGCACCGCTTGATCACCGCGCCGATGCTCTCGCTCGCCGATCCGGACGCGGCACTGGAAGAGCTGGACCGTCTCATCGAGCGCGGCGCGCGGCATCGTGCACATCCGGCCTGCGCCGGTACCGGGCGAGAACTCGACCTCGCGCTCGCTCGGCAACCGTTTGCACGACCCGGTGTGGGCGCGCCTCGCCGAAGCATCGATTCCAGTCGCGTTCCACCTGGGTGACAGCGGCTACAACGCGTTCACGACGATGTGGGGCGGGTCCGCGAACTTCGAGGGCTTCGGCAACACGAGCATCCTCAGCCGGATCCTCGTGTCCGACCGCGCCATCCACGACACGATCGCGTCGCTCGTCGTCGACGGCGTGTTCTTCCGCCACCCCACGCTGCGCGTCGCGAGCATCGAGAACGGGTCCGACTGGGTCGCGCTGCTCGTGAAGCGGCTGAAGAAGCAGGCGAACCAGACGCCGTGGGCGTTCAAGGAGCACCCGCTCGACCAGATCCGCCGCAACGTGTGGGTCACGCCCTACTACGAAGAAGACCTGCACGCGCTCGCCGATCTCATCGGCGTCGAGCGCATCCTCTTCGGCTCCGACTGGCCGCACGGCGAGGGCCTCGCCGAACCGACCGACTTCGCCAAGGAGCTCGACGGGCTTCGACAAGACCGCGGTCCGCAAGATCATGCGCGACAACGCGCTCGAACTGCTCGGTACGGAGAACGATCTGACGTGAGCGCGCGGGCGCGACGCCGCGAACGACGAGCTGCGCGCCGAGGTGCGCGGCTGGCTCGCCGACAACTGGGACCCCGAGCTCTCGGTCGACGAGTGGTGGCGCATCGTCGCCGAGGCCGGCTGGACCGCACCGCACTTCACGCCCGAGCAGGGCGGTCGCGGGCTGCACCGCACGGCGGGCAACATCGTGCGCGCGACGTTCGCCGAGTTCGGCGCGCTCGCGGCCGCCCGGTGGGCTCGGTCTGCTGATGGCCGCGCCGACGATCCTCACCCACGGCACCCCCGATCAGATCGCGCGTCTCGTGCCGCCCGATCCTCGAGGGCCGGGTCAACTGGTGTCAGCTGTTCAGCGAGCCCGGTGCGGGCTCCGACCTCGCGGGTCTCACGACGCGTGCCGAGCGCGACGGCGACCGTTGGATCATCAACGGCCAGAAGGTGTGGAGCAGCATGGCGCTGCGACTCCGACTACGGCATGCTGCTCGCCCGCACCGACTTCTCCGTGCCGAAGCACAAGGGCATCTCGTGGTTCGCGTTCCGGCTCGACCAGCCCGGCGTCACGATCCGCCCGCTACGCGAGATGACCGGCGAAGCCGTGTTCAACGAGGTCTTCCTCGACGACGCGGTCTGCGACGACGCCGACCTGATCGGCGGCGAGGGCAACGGCTGGGCGGTCACGCAGACGACGCTCTACTTCGAACGCACCGGCATCGGTGCGGGCGGTTCGCACGCCGGGTTCCCGGTGCCGGGGCCGAAGGGCGGCATGCTCGGCCGGCGTGCCGGTGACGCGGCCACCGATCCGAAGTTCCCGGCGGCAATCTGATCGTCAAGCTTCCCGACCTCATCGCGCTCGCACAGTCACAGGAGCGCACCGGTGACCCGCACATCCGCCAGCAGATCGCGCGCGCTCTACACCGAGCTCGAAGCTCGGCCAGTGGAACGCGCAACGGGCGAAGGCCGAAGCGGCCGGCGGTGGCGGCCAGGCCGTCGCCAACCTCGGCAAGATCGCGCAGACGCGGATCGTGAAACAGTCGGCGCAGCTCGGCGTCGACATCCTCGGCGCCGACGCGCACGCTCGCCGCGCCCGACGGCGTCGAAGGCGGTCGCTTCACCGGCGCGCTGGTGTTCTCGCCCGCGTCGTCGATCTACGGCGGCACCGACGAGATCCAGCGCAACATCATCGCCGAGCGAACGTTGGGCCTCCCGCGCGAGCAACTCCCGGGCAAGGGCGAGCCCTACGGCGAAGTCCTGCGCGCGATCCAGCAACGCGACGCACCCCAGTAACACGATCCCGGTGGTCAGTGGCCCCAGCCGATGCAGAAGGGATGGCCGGCCGGGTCGGCGTACACCTGATGCCCCTCGGCGGCGGTGAGATCGTCGGCTGCTTGCAGCAGACGCGCGCCGAGCGCGACGACTTCGTCGTGCGCGCGCGCCGGGTCGTCGACGTGCAGATCGAGATGCACCTGCTGCGGCGCACCGTGCGGCCAATCGGGCGGTGTGTGGTCGGGTGCGAGCTGCACACCGATCCGCCATCGCCCGTCGGCGTCGATCACGCTGTGCCAATCGTCCTCGGCGACAACCCGACCGCCGAGCATGCCCGCCCAAAACGCGCTCTCCGCGCCCAGGTCGGCCGCGTCGAACACGATGATCTCCCGAACGATCTTCATGTTGTCCCTCCTCGCCGCGGTCGTCGCGGACTCCGCTATCGCAGCGTGCCTGTCGGCTGGGAAACTCAATCAGGCAGTTCCGTGTGCTCGACGGTCCGGTTGCCGCCGTCTCAGTCGAGGCAGAGGCAGAACGGATGGCCAGCTGGGTCGAGCATGATTCGGAGCTGGTTCTGATCCCGATCCTCCGGCTGGTGACTCGCGACACGTCCCCCCGCCGCGAGTGCGTGCGCGACGGCAGCATCGAGATCATCAACTTGGATCTCGAAGTGGATCATCTTGTTCTGCGCGCCAGGCTGTTCCGGCCAGACCGGCGGTGCGTACCACTCCTCCGCCTGGAAGTTCAGTCCGACACCGCCCGTCGGATCGCGCATGTTGATCCAGCCTTCTCCGTCGCTCGCCGTGACCTCCCAGCCGAGGAGCCGCCCGTAGAAGTCAGCGAGCACCTCGGCGTCTGCGCAATCGAGGCAAACGCCCGTCCAACGGAGCAACGGAGTCGACTTCTGCATGTTCGCCATCACGATTCCTTTCCGCCAGTCGCGGGCCCAACACCTCAGGTCGGAGGATCGTTCGACTCGATCTGCTGCCGCCGGCTATGAGAGGTGGCAATCGCGGTCCACACGCGTGGCGGCACAGCAGAGGCAGCTACGCGTTCATGCAAAGCCGATGCAGTCCCCGCCGACTGCCGACGCTGCGAGCGCAACATCCGACGCCACCGCGCTTCCGCTTCGTCGCAGGCGGCGGCGAACGCTCGCGCCATACCTGCCAGCGCATCATCGCTTGCACCCGACTCGATCAGCTCCACGTACCGAGCAAGTAGCGGCATGTACTTACAGCTCAGCCACTCCTGCAGTTCGAGGATCTCCGACAGGGAAGCCTCGCGGTCACCGTCTTGGACCACGAGCGCATAGTTGCGCGTCGCAGTGCTCTCTGCCAAGCCCTCGCCGTAGCAACCTACGCGAGCGAACGCTCACAAGCGCGAAGAGCGTCGGCAGGCACCGAAGAGTAGCTATGCGCCCGTGAGTTCAGCGAGGGAAACGTCTCGTAGATGCTGGGCGAAGTACCACTCGTGTCCCTCGGGGTCGACTGCCAGGTACATCCGATCACCAAACGGTAGGTCGACCGGCTCCGAGACGATCTCAACGCCGGCTGAGCGAGCCGACGCGCAATGCGCATCGAGATCATCGACGAACACATAGACACCCGAACGAACCGATGAAGGCAACGGGCCCGCATTCCGCGGACCAACGTTGCCGACCAAGACGACTCCTTCGTCGAACGCGAGTTCAGCGTGATGCACGATGCCACCAGGGCCTTCGAGCCGGAACCGCTCCGTGCACCCGAACGCAGCGCAAAGCCAGTCGAGCGCTGCTGCAACATCGTCGTAGTACAGGAATGGAGCTACTCGCTGGGTGGTATTGATCTCCGTGGCCACCCGGTCAGATTGCCGCTCACGCGGCCACTGGTCGAGCACCGATCGACCGGCGGGCATGGGAGAAGGCATTCTGCGTGTCTCAGTGGCTTCGCTCGCGAGCGCGCCCCGAATGCAGTGTCGGAGTTGGATTGGGGACTCTTCTTCTTCTCGCTGGGCCGAAGGGTGTCGGCAAGTCGTGGGTCGCTCATATCGCTGAGCGGGAGTTTGGAGTGCATTACATCGATGCCGACGTTCTCATCCTCGGTCTGTTGGCGAACGGGGCAAGCCCTGATCCAGAAGACGGATGGTTGGTACCCGTGCAAGAGGCTGTCTTGGACGCCTTCGTTCGGTATCCGGCGGTGTCAGCTGAAGTCACTGGTGCATGGGACAGCGACTACAAGCTTGCTCGCAACGTGGAGAGGCGGGGTCACCGCGTCGTACGGCTGCTGATCTCCGCGCCCTTGGAGGAAACGCTTGCGCGTCTCCGGGGACGTACGGGCCGCAAGGTCCCGGTTTCGATGTTCGGCTGCAGTCGACGACGGCGACGAACAGACGATCGGCATCCAGACGACCGTTGTCATGCGGGACGGTGATGCGCGGGTCGTCCCGCGCGGCGTCTGGCACCAAGTCCTGGTGATCGAGCCCGCGTACTTCGTGCACGTCACGCCGGGTCCGAACGGAGGCGGCCGACCCCTGTAGTTCGACGCGCGGCTGAGCCGGGTTGCACGACGCCGCCGGTGCGGGGTGGTGTCTGCGTCTTCTATCGTCACGACGATGACACGTGCGCGATCGCGCTCGCGGCGACGGCGGCGCCTCGACCGATGACCGCGACGGCTGCCGAGGCGGCGGCAGCAATGGTGGCCGCGGTCCGCGACGATCCCGACGGCCGTCTCGCGCTCGCGTCCCGCTTCTACGACCGTCGGATCGGCCGCAAGAGCATTCGCTCGTACCGCCGCGCCGAGATGGCGTTCATGCGGTGGCAGATCCGTCGGGGAGTGCTCGCCGCGCCGAACGTGGAACGACCGGGGAGCCCGTGGTGGCGGGCGGTCAACGAAGGTCTCCTCGTCGACACGTGGGAGGCGGATCGACTCGTCGGCGGTGGACTCGGAGATGCGACGCGCCCGAGCGTCGCGCGTTGGGTCTCGTTCCTGTATCGACCATCGGGCGCGTCCTGGTACCGAGCGCACAACGCGAGCATCGTCGCCGGATACATCGCGCACCGCGACCTGGCCCAAGCAGAGCATCCGCTCGAGCGCTTCTTCATGGACGTCGCGTTGGTACGGGTGCTGTTCGCCGAGTGCATGCTGTCGGCGCCGCGCGTTGCGCTCGGTCGATTCGCGGCGGCGGGTCGACCGCTGGCCGATCCGCGGTGGCGGGGCGCGGATGTCTTCCTCTCCCTGCACAACATCCTGCCCGCGGGTATCCGCTCGACGGGTTGACCATCCACGAGATCCTCGACGCGGAGAACCACCTCGGGCGTCTGCTCGACTACGGCGTGATCCTTCCGCACGCACGCGCCGTCTACGAACATGCGGCGTCGGCGCTGAACACGCACCAGCTCCTCGACATGCTGCGCGACGGTTCGCCCGTCTACGCATGGCCGTACGAAGCGCGTCAGGCGTGGACAACGACGCGAACGCCGCTGCGCCATCCGGACCGTGAAGAAGCTGACGTCCGACCTTGCGCTCGCTCGGGGGTGAGCGTGGAACCGAGAAACATGTAGCTGTTTCTGGCAGCATGGTCCCGTGTCCGCCCCGGAACGTGACCCTGCGGAAGTCGCACGCGTCCTGCGCTCGTGGTTCGAGCGCTGTGCCGCGGGTTCGGCGCCGTCGAGATCGAGCAGGTGCGCATCCCCGCCGGCACCGGGTTCTCGAACGAGACCATCCTCTTCGACGCGACGTGGACCGACGGCGGGGACGCGGCGCGGCACGAGCTGGTCGCGCGCGTCGTGCCGTCGAGCTACCAGGTGTTCCCCGACGATACGTTCGAGCTCCAGTTCCACGTGATGCGCGCGGCTCGCCGCGACCGACGTGCCGGTGGCTGCGGTCCATTGGTTCGAGCCGGACGAGACGTGGTTCGGCAAGCCGTTCTGGATCATGGCGCGCGGTGAATGGTGACATCCCGACCGACAACCCGCCGTACGCGGGCACGGGTTGGCTCGCCGACGCGACCCCCGCCGAGCAGGCGCGCGTGGGTGGGCGGGATCGAAGCGATGGCCACGGTGCACAACCTGCCGCTCGACACGCTGACTCCCGAGGCCCGGCGCTTCGTCGTTCCTGATGATCCGGCGACGGCCGAACTGGATCGATACGAACGGTTCTTGCGCTGGGCCGAGGACGACCGACCCCACGCGCTCGCACGTGATGCCCTGGCGTGGCTGCAGGCGAACCGGCCGCCCGCGCCGGCACCGACGCTCGTGTGGGGCGACGCGCGATTGAGCAACGTCATCTACCGCGACTTCGAGGTGGTCGCCGTCCTCGACTGGGAGATGGCGACTGTCGGCGACCCGCTCCTCGACCTCGGGTGGTGGATCTTCGCCGACGACACGCTCACGAAGGGGTCGGGGTTCAAACGCCTGCCCGGCTTCGAGTCACGCGACGAGACCGCGGCGCGCTGGGCGAAGCTGACGGGCCGGTCGAGCGCCGCACTCGACTACTACATCGTGTTCGTGGGCTTGCGCTTCACCGTGATCATGCTGCGCATGGGCAAACTGCTCGCCGAGATCGGCTTCGTCCCGCACGCGTTCCCGTACGACAACCTCGTGAGCCAAGGGCTCGAGCGGCAACTGCGCCGCGTCCGAACCTGACGACTGGAGAGCAATGGCCTCGGCCCCCGACCTCAACGAACTCGGCTTCTACGTGCTCGCCGGCGCGCCGAAGACACCCGCCGACCTCGTGCCCGAGATGGCGGAGGCCGAGGTGCTCCGACTCGGTGCGGCGTTCATCTCCGAGCGTTACAACATCAAGGAAGCGGCGACGCTGTCGGGTGCAGCCGCGGCGGTGTCGCAGCGCATCGGCATCGCCACCGCCGCGACGAACGACAACACGCGCCATCCACTGATCACCGGTTCGTACGCGACGACCATGCACCGCCTCAGTGGCGGTCGGTTCACGCTCGGCCTCGGGCGCGGCATCGACGCGATGTTCGGCGCGTTCGGCATCCCCAAGATCACGACCGCGGAGATGGAGGACATGGCCGGGCTGTTGCGGAGGTTGTGGCACGGCGAAGTGATCTTCGGGCACGACGGTCCGGCCGGGAAGTACCCGATCCTCCACCTCGACGCCACGTTCGACGAAGAAATCCCGCTCGGTCTCGTGGCGTTCGGACCCAACACGCTCGCGCTCGCCGGGCGCGCGTTCGACATGGTCGTGCTGCACACGTTCTTCACCGACGAGACCACGATCCGCGCCGTGCGAACCGTGCGAACCGCGGCCGAGCAGGCCGGGCGCGATCCCGGATCGGTGCGCATCTGGTCGTGCTACGCGACGATCCCCGACACCATCCCGTCCGACCTGCGCCTGAAGAAGACGGTGGGGCGACTCGCCACCTACCTCCAGGGCTACGGCGACCTGTTGGTGCACACGAACGGCTGGGACCCCGACGTTCTCGCGCGCTTCCGTGCCGATGCGGTGGTGCAGTCAGTGCCGGGCGCGATCGACGGCGTGGCCGACACGCCGACGCTCGAACACATCGCCACGCTCCTCCCGGACGAGTGGCTGGAGCCGTCGGCGAACGGGAACGCCGAGACATGTGCGCGGCGGGTGCTGCGCCAGTTCGACCTCGGCGTCGACGGGGTGATCATGCACGGCGCGACGCCCGCCGAGCTCGCACCGGTCGTCGACGCGTACCGCGCCATCCGACCCGCCGGGCGCTTCGACGAGCTGAAGGCCAACCCGGGCGCGCGCTGAACGATCCGTTCACGCCGGCGTGAACGCGACCGGCATGGCCTCGGGTCCGGAGATGAAGTTCGACGACCGGCGCGGGAGCGGGTCGCCCGCGAGATGCAGGTCGGGCAGCCGGCGCAGCAGCTCGGAGAACATCACCTTCAGCTCGATGCGCGCGAGCGACGCGCCCATGCAGAAGTGCGGGCCGAAGCCGAACGCGAGGTGCGGGTTCGGGTCGCGACGCACGTCGAAGCGATCGGGATCGTCGAACACGGCCGCGTCGCGGTTGGCCGACGGGATACATCGAGGATCACCTGGTCGCCGTCGTGCAGCGTCTCGGCCGTGCAGCTCGACGTCGCGCGTGACCGTGCGCGCCATGTTCTTGATCGGCGACACCCACCGCAGCAGCTCCTCGACACCGACGCTCGATCGTGGCCGGGTCGTCGCGGAGGATCGCGAGCTGATCGGGATGGTCGAGCAGCGCGAGCATGCCGTCGGTCATGACGTGCCGGCTCGTCTCGTCGCCGCCGATGAGGATCAGCAGGCTCTCCTGGATGATCGACTCGTCGTCGAGTCGCTCGCCGTCGATCTCGGCGTCGCAGAGGATGCTGACGAGGTCGTCCTGCGGGCTGCGACCGGCGGTCGGCGATGACGCCGAGCTGGAACTCGCGGAACGCGAGCATCGCCTCCATCGCGGCGTGCGTCGACCGTCCGGCGGCGGATCGGCGGTGGTCGCGCGGATCAGATCGTCGGACCACCGCAACAGGTCGTCGTACGCCTCGGGCGGGAAGCCGAGCATGTCGGCGATGAGCAACAGCGGCAGCGGCGCGGCGATGTCCCAGACGAAGTCGCACTCCCCCTGCGGCGCGACCCGGTCGATGATCTCGGTGCAGATCCGGCGGATCGTCGCTTCGTGATCGCGCACCCGGCGCGGCGTGAACCCGCGGCTCACGAGCTTGCGCCGGCGCGAGTGCTCCGGGTCGTCCATCGAGATCATCATCGGGAGGTGGTCGCCGTGCGGACGCGGCGCGCGGTGACTCGAGAACGTCGTCGGGTCCTTCTCGACCGCGAGCACGTCGTCGTGGCGGGTGATCGCCCAGACCTCGTTCTTCGCGTCCCAGTACGCGGGCGCGTGCTCGCGCATCCACGCCCAATCGTCGAACGGCTGGCTCGCGTACCAGCTGCCGTCGAGCAGATCGAAGTCGCGCGTCATGTGTGAAGGATGCCTCCCACCGCGTGGGGTTTGCACCCCGCCGCGGCGCGTCGTACGCTATACCTCTAGATATTTTCCAGGCTCAGGAGTGGCGCGGCCGCGATGGACTTCCGCTTCGACGACGAGCAGCTCGCGCTGCCGCGACGCGGTCCGGGCGCTCTGTCAGCAGCACTTCCCGCGTCGAGCAGCTCGCAGCACGCGAAGGCGCGGCCGCGGACCCCGCGACCTGGCGGGCGCTCGCCGACATGGGCGTCTTCGGCATGCTGCTGCCGACCGAGGCCGGCGGGGTCGGCGGCGAGCGCGATCGGCGCCGCCATCGTCTTCGAGCAGCTCGGCGCGCACCTCGCCACCGGCCCGCTGCTGTGGTCGACGATCGCCGCACCGTTGCTGCCCGACGCCGCGTCCGGCGCGATCCGCGTCGCCGGCATCGACCGCTCACCGCGCCGACGACGCCGTACGTCATCGAGCACGCCGCCGAGAGCGACGTCGTCGTCGTCATCGACGACGACCGCGTCACGTCGTGCGCGACGTCGGCGCTCCGCGATCCGCTGGACGGCGAACCGTTCGATCCGCTGACGCCCGCGCGTCGCCTTCCACGAGCTGCCGAGCGGCGAGCCCGCTCGGCGGACCCGAGGACGCGCGGCGGCTGCGCCTCGCCGGCACCGTGCTCGCCGCCGCGCAACTCGTCGGCGTCGCGCAGGGCGCGCTCGACGTCGCGTCGGCGTACGCGCTCGAGCGCCACCAGTTCGGTGTGCCGATCGGCTCGTTCCAAGCGGTCAAGCACCTGCTCGCCGACATGTACGTGCGCGTCGAGCTGGCGCGCAGCGCGACGTACGCGGCCGCGGCCGTCTTCGACGACGATCGCGCCGGCGACATGACGACCGCGGCGAGCACCGCGAAGCTGCTCGCCGGCGAAGCCGGCATCGCCAACGGGCGCACCGCGGTGCAGATCCTCGGCGGCATGGGGTTCACGTGGGAGATGGCGCCGCACTACTTCCTCAAGCGCGCGTGGGTGCTCGAGGAGAGCTTCGGCACCGGCGACGCGCACGCGCTGGCGCTGAGCGCGCGCGCTCGAGTCCGATGTGCGACGCACGGTGCCGACATGGACCTGACCTACAGCGCCGACGACGAGCGGTTCCGCAAGGAGCTGCGCGCGTGGCTCGAAGTCGAGGTCCCACGCCACGGTCCGCCGCCGCCGCCCGGCGACTGGCCGGCGCGGCGCGCGTACGACACCGCGTGGCAGCGCAAGCTCTACGACGCGGGCTACGCGGGCCTCCACTGGCCGGCAGGCGTTCGGCGGTCGCGGGCTCCCGGTGAGCCAGCAGCTCGTGTACCTCGAGGAGTACGCGCGCGGCCGACGCGCCGTACATCAGCGTCAACTTCGTCGGCATGATGCACGCGGGGCCGACGCTCATCGCCGAAGGCACCGACGAGCAGCGCGCGTTCCACCTGCCCCGCATCCTGCGGGGCGAGAGCGTGTGGTGCCAGGGCTTCTCGGAACCCGAGGCCGGCTCGGACCTCGCGTCGCTGCGCACGCGCGCGGTGCGCCACGGCGACGAGTACGTCGTCAACGGCCAGAAGATCTGGAGCACGCGCGCGCACGTCGCCGACTACTGCGAGCTGCTCGTGCGCACCGATCCCGACGCGCCGAAGCACAAGGGCATCACGTGGCTGATCCTCGACATGCACCAGCCCGGTGTCGAGGTGCGACCGATGCGGACGATCGACGGCGAGAGCCACTTCTGCGAGGTGTTCCTCGACGACGCGCGCGTTCCGGTCACGAACCGGGTCGGTGCGGAGAACGACGGCTGGCGCGTCACGAACGTGACGTTGCGCTTCGAACGCGGCACCGCGTTCGCGCAGCACATCATCACGCTGCGCTCACAGATCCGCGCGCTCGTCGAGGCTCGCGCTCGCGACGCCCGTCGCCGGTGGTACCGCGTGGGACGACGTCGCGCTGCGCAAGCACGTCGGCCGGCTGCAGGCGAGCGTCGACGGACTCTGGCGTCATGACGCAGATGGGCATCGCGGAGGCGGAGCGCACCGGCATGCCGGCACCGTCCGGCTCGGCGGTGAAGCTGCGGTTACAGCGAGCTCGCGCAGGAGATCGCCGACCTCACGCTGCGCACGATCGGACGCCCCGCGCTCGCCGGCGCGACCGGGACGGCGCGCGACGCGGTGCGCGACTACCTCTGGTCGCTGCAGTACACGATCGCGGCCGGAACGTCGCAGATCCAGCGCAACCTGATCGCCGAACGCATCCTCGGCATGCCGCGGTAACGGCGTTCGCGAGGATCGGAGATGCCGCCTGCAAAACTCGTCTGACGCGATATACATTGACGCGCGTCGAAACCTGTAGATGCATGTGGCCGACGACGGCCGCACGAAGGGGGAGCAGGGCGATGTCGAGAACTCTTGGCCGAACGCTTGCGGTGCTCACGGCGCTGGCGCTCATCGCGGCGGCGTGCAGCAGCGGCGACGACGACGACTCGAGCAGCGACACCACGGGCGGGGCCAAGGCCGAGGCGATCGACTACACGGCTATCGGACTGTGGGACGACGGGCCGTGCGACGCGGCGAAGCCGCCGCTCAAGATCGGCCTCATGACCGTCTTCGAATCGCCCGTGCTGTCGCTGAAGGACCAGGCGGACGCACTGAAGGTGGCCGCCACCGCGTTCAACAAGCGAGGTGGCGCGAACGGCTCCTGCATCAAGGTCACCACCTGTGACGACGGCGGCAACGTCGACCAGGCGGTGGCGTGCGTGCGGACGATCGACAACGCCGGCGTCGTCGCGACGGTGAACGATCAGGGAACCGCGGGCCAGGGCGACGTGTCGGAAGCCATGGCCGCGGCGAAGATCCCTCGGATCGCGTCGAACGTCGTCGCAGGACGACTGGGGCGACCCGAACGCGTATCCCCTCGACGCATCCGGTACCGGCGTCACCTTCCTGCTGCCGCAGGCCCTCATCAACGAAGACATCCACAAGATCGGCACCATCCGCGTCGACCTCGCCGCCGCCTCGGCGCTGCTCGGACTCCTCGAGTCGATCTACGAAGGCGACGCGACCTTCCCCTACGACGTCCCGGTTCCGGGTGGTACCACCGACTTCACCCAGTTCATCCTCGGGCGCGCAGAACGCGGGCGCGGACGGCGTGACCCTCGCGCTCGGTGAGCAAGAGGCGATCCAAGTCGTGCGGGCGGGCCAGCAGCTCGGTACCGATCTCAAGATCGGCGCGAGTCTGGGTTCCTTCTCGCACAACACGGTCGCCGATCTCGACGACTTCGCCAAGAACATGGTCTTCCTGTGGTCGTTCGCGCCGGCGACGGTCGACCTCCCCGTGTACAAGGCGCTGCGCGCCGACCTCGCGGCATCGGGCGACGAAGCAGCTCCAACCCGAGAACCTCAAGGCCAGTCCGATGCGTTCGTGGATCGGGCTCTACGCCCTGCTCAAGATGATCCGCGACGCGAAGATGACAGACGTTCACCCGCGAGGGCATCACGGCGATGTTGCAGCAGGCGAAGAACGTCCCGATGCTGGACATGTTCGGCGGTGCGAACTGGACGCCGAACACGAACCACCCGGGCCTCTTCAAGCGGGCCGGCATCGACCAGTGGACGGTGTACGGATGGGACGCCAAGTCGAAGACAGGCGGGTTCGACGGCAACTTCGTGGCGAAGTCGCACATCAGCTTCGACAAGACGCTGTGCGATTCACCGTTCGGTGCTGCGTGCTGATCGGGTGAGCCGGGCCGATCGACGGTGCAGTCGTTCCTCCAGTTCCTGATCATCGGGCTCGGCGCCGGAGCCACTTATGCCCTGTTCGCGCAGGGTGCCGTGCTCATCTACCGCGGCTCGGGACTGGTCAACTTCGCGCAGGGCGCCATCGGCACGCTGGCGGCGTACATCGCGTTCGTCGACCTGAAGGATGATCAACGCTGGGCGACGCTGCCCGCGCTCGTCGTCGCGGTGATCGCCGGCGGCGCGGTGTCGCTCGCGTTCCAGGCGACGATCCTCCGCGCGTTGAAGCGGGCGGCGCCGATCGTTCGGGTCATCGCGACGATCGCGCTCCTCGGACTGCTGCAAGCCGTCGTCGTGAAGCGCTACGGCGCCTCCAACCGACCGGTCGACGCCTACCTCCCGAACCACGTGTACAAGTGGGGAGGCATCACGTCCAGGAACAGCGGATCTATCTCGTCGCCATCACCCTCGTCGTGACCTTCGGGCTCTGGGCCTGGACCCGATACACGCGCGTCGGGCTCGCCATCAACGCCAGCGCGCAGAACGAACGCGCGGTGCAGACGCTCGGGCTGGTCGCCCGACCGGCTCTCCGCGCTCACGTGGACGATCGGCGGCCTGCTCGGCGGGTTCGCGGCCGTGCTCGCCGCGCCGCTCACCGGGTCTGTCGGCGACGACGTTCACGGTCGTCGTCACGGTCGCCGGTCTCGGTGCCGCGCTGCTCGGCGGCTTCCAGTCGTTCCCGCTTGACCCTGCTCGGCGGTTTGATCATCGGCGTCGGCGAGTCGATGGCCACCCTCTACGGCGGCGACATCACAGGACTTCTTCCACCAGGACCTAATCACCGGGCTCAACCGGATGCCCGCGTTCCTCGTGATCCTGATCGTGGTCGTCGTGCGCGGGCGGAGCCTGCCGCTGCGGTCGCACGTGGCCGAGCGGCTGCCGAAGCTCGGGACCGGCGAGATCAACATCCGCGGCGTGCTCCTCGCGTCCGCGATCACGCTCGTGCTGCTGTTCGGCGTGATGAACGAGACCTGGGCGCAGGCCACGTACACCTCGCTTGGCCACCGCGATCATGATCCTGTCGATCGTCGTGCTCACCGGGTACGCCGGTCAGATCTCCCTCGCGCAGTGGGCGCTCGCCGGCATCGGCGCGCTGATCGCCGGCCGGTTCGTGCGCGCCGACGTGCCCGTCGAGCTCGCCATCCTCCTCGGCATCCTCCTCACGATCCCGGTCGGCCTGATCTTCGCCGTTCCCGCGCTGCGCACCCGCGGCGTGAACCTCGCCGTCATCACCCTCGCGCTCGGCTTCCTCGTGTCGGAGGTCGTGTTCGCGAACCCCGACTACCTCGGCGGCACGCTCGACGGCGGGACTCGCATCGGGCGCGTGAAGCTGTTCGGCATCCAGGTCGACGCGTTCAACCACCCGCACGCGTGGGCGACGGTGAGCCTGATCTGCTTCGTGCTGCTCGCGCTGCTCGTCGCCAACCTCCGCCGGTCGCGAACCGGTCGCCGGCTCATCGCGGTGCGGACGAACGAGCGCGCGGCCGCCTCGCTCGGCATCTCGGTGTTCGGCGTCAAGCTCTACGCGTTCGCGGTGTCGGCCGGCGCTCGCCGCCGTCGCCGGCATCCTCGTCGGCTTCCGCGGTCAGGTCATCACCTACACCGAATTCAACCTCTTCGCGTCGATCAACAGCGTCGGGAATTCGCCGTGATCGGCGGTCTCGGCTACGTGCTCGGCGCGGCGTTCGCGGCGCCGATGCGCGATCGGCGGCATCGCGCACCCGCATCATCACCGACTGGATCCACCTCGAGGACCAGTGGGACCTCATCATCGGTTCGCTGATCGTCTTCGTGATCCTCATCGTGCACCAGAACGGCATCGCCGACGTCGTCGTCCACGGCGCGTCGGCTGTGGGAGAAGCTCCACCTCGTCGCCCGGCGCCCGCGAGCGCGCACCGCTGCCGCCGGCCGATGGTCGAGCCCGTCGCGGCCGCCACGCTGTCGATCGCCACACCTGACCGTGCGATTCGGTTCGGTGCTCGCCGTCGACGACGTGTCGCTCGAGGTCCGGCCCGGCGAAGTCGTCGGCCTGATCGGACCGAACGGCGCGGGCAAGACGACCCTCATCGACGCGGTGACCGGCTTCGTCCCGCTCGCGCGCCGGGTCGATCGCGCTCGACGATCGGCGCATCGAACGGCTGAACGCGACGCAACGCGCGCGGCTCGGGCTCCGGCGCTCGTTCCAGTCGCTCGAGCTGTTCGAGGACCTGAGCGTCGAGGAGAACATCCGCGCCGGGAGCGACCTGCGTGCCTCGCGGCTGTCGTGGTTGACCGACCTGTTCTGGCCCGGCCGCCACGACCTGCCGCCGACCGCGGTGGCCGCGGTGCACGAGTTCGAGCTCGAACCGCACCTCGACCAGACTCCCGAGGAGCTCCCCTACGGCCGGCGCCGGCTGGTCGGCATCGCCCGCACGGTCGCGTCGGGGCCGTCGGTCGTGATGCTCGACGAGCCGGCCGCCGGGCTCGACGAGCGCGAGAGCGCCGAGCTCGCGCGGCTCATCCGCCGGCTCGCCGACGAGCGCAACATGGCGGTGCTGCTCGTCGAGCACGACGTCGGCCTCGTGATGTCGACCTGCGACCGCGTCGTCGTCATCGACTTCGGCCAGCGTGATCGCGAGCGGCACGCCCGCGGAGATCCGCGACGACCGAGCGGTGCGCGACGCCTACCTCGGTCACGCCGACGAGGTCGAGGAAGCGAGCACATGAGCCGACACGCTCATCGAGGCGAAGGGATCTGTCGGCCGGCTACGGCAAGATGCCCGTCGTCCGCGAGCTCGACCTCCACGTCGACGCGGGCGAGGTCGTCGCCCTCATCGGCGCGAACGGCGTCGGCAAGACGACGACCCTGCTCACGCTGGCCGGCGAGCTCACACCCTCGAGCGGCGAGGTCCGGTTCCTCGGCGCAGCCGACCACGGCGCCGATGCACGTGCGGTGCCGCAACGGCCTCGGCTACGTGACCGAGGAACGATCGGTGATCATGGACATGTCGGTCGCCGACAACCTGAAGCTGGCCGCGCGTCTCCCCGACGGTCGCGTTCGAGTACTTCCCCACGCTCGAACGGATCATGGGCGCCGGGCCGGGCTCTGTTCGGGCGGCGAGCAGCAGATGCTGTCGCTGGCGCGCGCGCTCGGCCGCAACCCGAAGGTGCTGCTCGCCGACGAGCTGTCGCTCGGGTTGGCGCCGATCATCGTCACCAACCTCCTCAAGGCGGTGCGCGCCGCCGCGGACGAGCGCGGCATCGGCGTGCTCCTCGTCGAGCAACACGTCCGTCAGGCGCTCAAGATCGCCGATCGCGTCTACTTGATGGAGCGGGGCCGCGTCGTGCTGAGCGGCACCTCCGACGAAGTGCTGGGCCAGCTCGACAAGATCGAAGCCGCCTACCTCGCCGGAGGTCAGTGAGTGACGGCGACCGCGTCGCGCGCGGCCTGCTTCGCCCAGCCGTAGTCGGCTTTGCCGGACGGGTGACGTCCGATGTGATCGCACAGCAGCACCGCGCGTGGTGCCTTGAAGCGCGCGACGGTCTCGGCCGCGAACGCGCGGAGATCTGCGCCCGTCACCTCGGCGCCCGGGCGCAGCTGCACGAGCGCGACGACCTCTTCGCCGAAGCGCTCGCTCCGGGCGGCCGACGACGAGCGCGTCGAGCACTTCGGGATGCCGGCGGATGGCGTCCTCGACCTCCTCCACGAAGATCTTCTCGCCGCCGCTGTTGATCACCATCGAGTCGCGGCCGAGGAGCACGATCGTGCCGTCCGCCGCGAGCGTGCCGCGATCACCGGGCACCGACAACCGCTGCCCGTCGACGACGGGGAACGTCTGCTCGGTCTTCTCCCGATCGTTCAGGTAGCCGAGCGGGACCCGACCGATCCGTGCGATCCACCCGATCTCGTCAGTCGCCGGCTTCGAGGAACCGGGTGCGGTCTTCCGACAGCACCGCCGCACCCACCGACGGGAGGAACACTTGCGTCTCGCGCGCCCTTCGTCGATGCGCCGAACGCCATCCCGCCGGTTTCCGACGCGCCGTAGCCGTCGATGATCATCACGTGCGGGCAACAGGTCGAGGAGCGCGTGCTTGTTGGCGGGACCGGTGAGCGCGCCACCGGTTGCCAGCTGCCGCAACGACGACGAGGTCGTAGCGGCGCGCCTGCAACTCGTCGATGATCGGTCGCGCGTACGCGTCGCCGACGATCGTGAGCAGCGGCGCGCGTTCGCGCTCGGCGGTCTCGAGGATCGTGCGCGCGTCGAACGGCGCGGCATCGTCGTGGAGCACGACGGTCCGGCCGTTGTGCAGCGCGGCGAACACGGTCCACTGCGCGGCGCCGTGCATCAGCGGCGGTGCCGCGAACCACACCTGCGCGGGCTGCGCGGCGGTGGCCGCGATCGTGTCGGCAGTGGCGTCGTCGGCGCCGCCCATCGCGGCGACGTAAGCGTCGCCCTGCCGCCACTGCACACCCTTCGGGTGTCCGGTCGTGCCACCTGTGCACACGAGATAGAGGTCGTCCGGCGACGGCGTCGGAAGACTCGTCGAGGTCGCCGCCCTGCGCAATCGCGCGCTCGAACTCGACGCTGCCCGGCAGCGGCTCGACATCCGAGTCGTCGTCGACGTGCACGAGGAGGCGGTCGACCGATCTGGGCGCACCGGCGAGCAGCGGCGCGAGCCGGCGGTGGTAGACGACCGCTTCCGCGCCGATCTGGTCGAGCAGTTGCGCGACCTCGGCCGGGTTGTAGTGGTGGTTGACGTTGAAGGGGACCGCACGGGCGCGGTACGCGCCGAGCATCGTCTCGACGTACTCGGGGCAGTTCGAAAGGAGGATGGCGACGGGGCTCTGCCCGCACTCCCACCGTGCGAGATCCTCACGCTCGCGTTGCACGCCGAGGCCCGGCGTCGCGCGAAGTACGCGCCGAGACGGTTGCGTGCGTTCCTGCACCTCGGCGTAGGTGCGACGGACCGACGTCCACACGAGCATCTCGCGGTCGGGCACGGCTTCGGTGACCGCATCGATCGCGGCGGGGAGCGACCACTCGGACGACACGCGCGCAGAGTAACAAAATATCTAGATGTCTCGGCGGAGACGACTCACCCGTAGGTGTGCAGCAGCTCCACGACGGTGGACGCCTTCTGCCCGAGCATGACCCGCCCGACCACGGCCATGTGCGCGCGCCAGTGCTCCTCGGCGCCGGCGGCATCACCGACTTCGATCAACTCGAGCAGCCGCCGCTGGGAGCGCAGCCCGCGGCGCCTGGTGGCCAAGGATCCGCCGCTATCGTCGGTCTGACTCACCGCGGTGACGGCGCGGACGACGATCTCGTCGAGCATCTCCGTGACGATGGCGAGGGTCTGGTTGCCGCCGAGCGACACGAGCCGTTCGTGAAAGGCGACGTTCGCGACACCGAAAGCCTCCGGGTCCTCGATCGACTCCTCTTCCTTGTCGATCAGACGGTGCAACTCGGCGACCGCGTTGCGGCGGCCGCGCTTGGCCGCGATCGCCTTGGCTGCGAGCGGTTCGAGCAGTGCGCGCGCTTCGAACACGTCGGCGAGCGACACGTTGCGCGCGCGCAGCACCAGCGTTGCGGTCTTCGCGATCATGCGTCGGTTCGGTTCGTGCACGACGACCCCGCCGTACACGCCCCGGACGACGGTGATGAGTCCTTCGGCTTCGAGGATGCGCAGCGCCTCGCGCAACGACGGACGGGAGACTCCGAACCGTTCGACGAGCTCCGGCTCGCGCCCGATCGACTCCCCTTCCGTGAGCTCGCCGCTCACGATCAGCGACCGCAGCTCGTCGGCGATCTGCTGGGGCTTCTCTCGCAGTTGCGCTCGAGGTCGAGCCCCGTCGCGCTTGCTGGCAGCCACCTCAACCATCCTGCGTCGCTGGGTCGAAACATCTGAAGGTTACCAACGCCATCTCGTGCGCCGGGTCCCGAGCGAGCGGGAATGATCTACAGGTATTGTCGCCCAGGTGACGATGTCTCTCGACAGCGACCAGCCGCAGACTCCTGACACACCGCCGCCGAACGCTCGACGCGTCCGCGACCTCGTCGACGTCGACCTGGCGTCGGGCGCGACGTTCGCACGCGGCGTGCCGCATGACGCGTTCGACGAACTGCGCCGCCACGGTGGGATCGCGTGGCACGACGAACGTCCGGTCGCCGGGATGATGGGCGACAACCCGTTGTTGCAGTTCGTCGACAGCCCGGGCTTCTGGGTCGTCACCGCGCACGAGCTCGTCAGCGAGGTCGACCGCGACCAGGAGCGGTTTTCGTCCGCGCTCGGCGGCACGTTCATGCCCTCGCTCACCGAGGACAGCCTGGCGATGTTCCGTCAGATGATGCTGAACATGGATCACCCCGAGCACAGCCGGCTCCGGCGCATCCTCCAACCGATCTTCACGCCGAAGTCCGTCGCTCGGTTGCGCGCATCGATCGAGGTGAACGCCGAGGAGATCCTCGCCGATCTCGACGACGGCGAACTCGACCTCGTGACCGAGGTGTCGGCCGAGATGCCGCTGCGCGTCCTCGCGGATCTCTTCGGAATGCCGCGCGCAGACCGCCACCTCATCTTCGACTGGAGCAACGCGCTGCTCGGGGCCGAGAACCCGGGCGCGACGCAGCATGCCGAGGACTCCATGGCCGCACTGGCCGGGATGATGGCATACGGCCAGGCGATGGCCGACGACCGCCGCGAGCACCCACGCGACGACATCGTGAGCCGGATCGTCACCGCCGAGGTCGACGGCGACCAGCTGAGCGACACCGAGTTCCAGATGTTCTGGCTGCTGCTCGTCGTCGCCGGCAACGAGACGACGCGCAACGCGGTGTCCGGTTCGGTGGTCGCGCTCCACGAGCACGGGCTGTGGAACTCGCTCGCGGACAACCTGGACGCGCTCCCCGACCGCCGTCGAGGAACTGCTCCGGTACGTCTCCCCCGTCCACCAGTTCCGCCGGACCGCGACACGCGACACGCGGCTCGGTGACCAAGCGGTGCGGGCGGGCGACAAGGTCGTGATCTGGTTCAGCGCCGCGAATCACGATCCAGAAGAGTTCACCGCTCCGCACGCGCTCGATCTCTGCGCAATCCGAACCCGCACGTCGCGTTCGGGACCGGGCCGCACTTCTGCCTCGGCGCGCACCTGGCCCGGCTCGAGACCGCGGAGATGCTTCGCCATCTCCTCGAGCGTGCACCGGGCCTGACCGTCGGCGAACCGACCCGCGTCGCGTCCAACTTCATCAACGGGATCGCACACCTGCCGGTGCGACTCGGACCGCGCGCCGCGGCCTAGAGACCCCGATGTCGGGGAGTCAAGCCTCGACTTCGGGGAGACCGGCTCCCAGCGGGTCGACGCGGAGGCGCTCGAGTCGCGAGCGGCGGATGCGCCACTTGCCGTCCTCCCGCACGTACTCCTCGAGGTAGTGCCCGTAGCCCTGGAGTCCGACCCGATCGGCGGGCGCGGTCGACGGCCATTCGACGTAGTCGAACATCGCCCAGATCCCGCGTGCGGTGTCGGCGCCGGTGACCTCGATCTCGGGCATGTGCCCGTGGTGAACCGTTTGCGTTCCCTCGAGCGCGCCGCTCACTGACGCAACTATCGCGTCGCGGCCGTTGGTGACCATGTCCACTTCGGGCACCTCGAGCACCGCGTCGCGCGCGAACACCTCGCCGAACGCGTCCCACTCCTTGCGGTCGAGCGCGCGGAAGTACCGCGCCTTGAGTTGCTTGATCTCCTCGATGTCGAGCAGGCGTTGCAGCCGGGCGCGGTCGTCGGTCACGACGTCTCCATTCGATCGAAAGCGGCGTCCATCGCGTCCCGTCGTTGCTCGTATACGGAGCGAAACGATCCGTGCGTCACGGAGTACGGCACATTCGCGTCGAGGTCGGCGAGAAGGTTACGAATCGCGTGTTCCGGCGTCACGACGTCGCCGTCGGCCATGGGTCGATGCGCAAGCATCGCGTCGAGGTCGTCGGGGTCGGAACCAGAGGCATCGAGGTGCGCGGGCCGGGCCCGGGCACTGCTCTCGAGGTGGCGCGTCACCATGCCGCCCGGGAACAGGATCGTGACGCCGATGCCTTCGCCGGCCAGCTCTTCGCGCAGCGTCTCACCGAAGCCCATCACCGCGAACTTGGTCGTCTGGTACGCCCCGAGCCGGACCGCCGGCGCGAGCACGCTCGACGACGCGGTCAGCACGATGCGGCGCCAGCCGCGGCGGGCCCGGATCAGCGGCAGGAACTCGCGGACCGTTCGGACCGTCCCGAGCACATTGACATCGCACAACCACTCCCAGTCGTGCTCGGTGAGCCTGTCGATCGCGCCGAACTGCTGCACGCCCACATTCGCGCAGCACACGTCGCACCCGCCGAGCGTGGCCTCGACGTGGCGCGCGGCCTCCGCAACCGAGGCCGCGTCGCCGATGTCGACGCGCGCCGACGTGACCGGCACCGCGAACTCGTCACCGAGGGCTACGGCGACGCGCTGCGCCGCCGCGCCGTCGATGTCGAGCGGGGCGACAGCCATGCCGGCCTGCGCGAACACGCGCGCCATCGCCGCACCGAGGCCCGACCCGCCCCCGGTGATCGCCGCGACGCGGCCGGCGAGTGCCGCAGTCACCTGCAATCACGCATTCGCACGTCCACTGGAGGAGCCGAAGCAAACATCTCGGTGATCTACCCTGCTCGAGCGAAGAACGCAACGTCCAGAGCCGCGAGGAGTGACCGGTGAGCTATCGCGTCGTGCAGTGGACGACCGGCAACGTCGGCAAGCAGTCGGTGCAGGCAATCGTGGCGCACCCCGACCTGGAACTGGTCGGCTGCTTCGCGTGGTCGTCCGACAAGGTCGGGCGCGACGCCGGCGAGCTGTGCGGGACCGAGCCGACGGGCGTGCCGGCGACGGACGATGTCGACGCGTTGCTCGCATTGAAGCCGGACTGCATCGTCTACAACCCCATGTGGATCGACGTCGACGAGATGGTGCGCATCCTCGAGGCGGGCGTGAACATCGTCACGACCGCGGCGTTCGTCACCGGTCATTCACTCGGTGACGGTCGGCTGCGGATCGCCGACGCTTGCGCGCGCGGCGGCGCGTCGGTGTTCGGTACGGGCATCAACCCCGGCTTCGCAAGCCTGCTGGCGATCGTCTCGGCCGGCGTCTGCGACCGTGTGGACAAGATCACGATCACGGAGTCGGCGGACACGACCGAGTACGACTCACCCGCGACCGAACTGCCGGTCGGCTTCGCGCGGCCGATCGACGATCCCGAGTTGCAGCAGATGACTGCATCAGGCACCGCGGTGTTCGAGGACGCCGTTCGTCTGATCGGTAGCGGACTCGGTGTCGAGTTCGACGAGGTCACGTGCGTTGCGGAGTACGCGCAGACAACGGAGGACCTCGACCTCGGCTCGTGGCAGATCCCGGCGGGGTGCGTGGCCGGTGTGGCCGCGAGCTGGCACGGCAAGGTCCGCGGTCGCACGATCGTCGAGCTCCGGGTTCGGTGGAAGAAGGGAACGACCTTGGAACCCGACTGGCCGATCGACTTCGGCTACCTCATCGAGATCGACGGCCGCCCGACCATCCGCACCAAGCTCGACATCCTGCCGCCGGACGACTTCCAGGGCACGACCTTCGCCGACTTCATGGCGCTCGGCATGATCCTCACCGCCATGCCGGCGATCAACGCGATCCCCGCGGTCGTCGCCGCCGCGCCGGGCATCGTGACCTACACAGACGTCCCGCTCCCGTTGCCGCGCGGACTCGTGCCCGACCGCGCCTGATCGACGCGGCTACCGCGTCTCACCCTCGGAGTGGCGCGATGACGTCTTCGCCGAACTCGGCGAGCATGTCGGGCGGGGCGAAGTCGCAGAACCACGTGTAGACGCGCTCGACTCCACGTTCGGCGAGGGTTCCATAGGCGTCGACCAGCTCGGACGCGGAACCGATCAACGGCCGCGACCAACCGAAGCGCCGGGTCGCGAGCGCAGTGACGGCCTCGCGGTCGCGGTCACGTCCGATCAGTGCGACCGTTTGCTGGATCGACACGCGCGCGTCGCCGACCTTCGGTCGCAGCTCCTCGATCTTGTGGATCTGACCGACGTGGACGTTCCACCAGTCGGCGAATTCGCGGACGAGTGCGAGCGTCTTCGGGCCGATACCGCCGATGAGGATCGGGATGCGGGCGAGCGGGCGCGGCTCCTGCCGCGCGCCGTGAAGCTGGTGGTAGGAGCCGTCGTAGTCGACGATCTCGCCGGCCCACAACGCGCGCATGACTTCCAGCGTCTCGCGCAAGCGATCGACGCGCACGCGCGGCTCGACGGAGCCGACACCGAAGGTCGCGAACTCGTCGGGCACCGAGCCCCATCCGATGCCGAGCTCATAGCGACCACCGGATGCATGGTCGAGCGAGACGGCCTGGCGGGCGAGCACCGCGGGATGGCGGAAGGCGTCACACAGCACGAGCGAGCCGATCTGCAACCGCTCGGTGTGCGCGGCGAGCCAGGTCGACGTCACCATCGCCTCGAACATCGGCTGGTCGTCGGCCAGCGGCGGGACCAAGTGGTCCATGCCGGTGATCCCGACGAAACCGGCGGCCTCGGCCGCGCGTGCGCGGGCGATCAGATCGTCGAACGACATCCGCATCTGAGGGAGGAACAGGTTGAAGTCCATGGTCGGGCAAACCTAGCGTCAACATCTAGATGTTTTCTCGTACGCAGCGTGACGACTCGCGGCGCCGGAGAGGGAGCGCATGACGACATCCGAAGGACGCCTCGCCGGAAAGGTCGCGATCGTGACCGGCGGTGCATCGGGCATCGGCCTCGCGACCGCGCGTCGCTTCGCAGCCGAGGGGGCGTGTGTGATGGTCGGCGACATCGACACCAACGGGCTCGCCGCGGCACAGGATTCCATCGGCGACGCGGTCGCAGTGCAGCGCTGCGACGTCCGCGTCGAGGCTGAGGTCGAAGCGCTGGTCGCGGCGACGGTCGACCGGTTCGGTGGCGTGGATGTCGCGTTCGCGAACGTGGGTACGGGTTCGTACGCGCCGGTCGTCGACATCGATCTCACCGAGTGGATGCGGGTGATCGAGATCAACCTGCTCGGTCCGCTCCTCACCGTGAAGCACGCGGCGCGCCGCATGGACGGCGGCGGCTCGATCGTCCTCACCGCCAGCCTGAACGCGGTGCAGCCCGCGGCGGGCATGAGCGCGTACTGCTGCTCGAAGGCGGCGCTGGCGATGCTGGCGCAGGTCGCCGCGATGGAGCTCGGTGCGCGCCGGATCCGCGTGAACGCCATCGGTCCGGGCCTCGTCCGTACCGGCTTGACCGAAGCCATGTGGCTGGTGCCCGGCGTCGTCGAGGACTTCGACGAGAACGTGCCTCTCGCGACGACCACCAGCACCGACGATGTCGCGAGCCTCGTCACCTTCCTCGCGTCGGACGACGCGGCATCGATCTCGGGCACGCTCCAGCTCATCGATCGGGCCGCGAGCACCAAGCGTTATCCCGACCTCCCGGCGCATCTCGCGCGGGCGATGGAAGCCCCCGCGCCGTAGCCGCGCCGACGAAGGCGCGCCTTAGGGCGCGATGCCGATGCGCGCGACCGGTTCGGCGGCCGCCTGGCGGCGGTGCAGCGCGCGCTCGAGCGAGTGCAGCAGCACGTTGCGGATCTCGCGCGGGTCGATGAGCTCGTCGAAGCCGAACGTCTTCGCCGAGCCGGTACGACGCCTCGACCTCCGTGCGTGCGCAGCATGGCCGCCTCGTCGTCGTCGGAGCCCCGCGACCGGCTCATCGCGGCCGCGCCCATCGCGCCCATCGTCGCGCCCGGGAAACGCGAACACGCCCGACTGCCCGTCGAACGGGATCATGCCCATCACCATCGAGCCGAAGCCGTAGGCCTTGCGCAGCGTGACCTCGAACTTCGGCGAGGTCGCCTGCGTCTGCGCGGCGTACATGCGCGCGCCCTTGCGCAGGATGCCTGCCTGCTCCGACGCGCTGCCGGGCATGCACGCCCGGATTGTCGGACAAGAAGACGAGCGGCAGGTGGAACGAGTCGGCGACCGTGATGAAGTGCGCGGCCTTGTCGGCGCCGTCGGCGTCGATCGAGCCGGCCATCGCCAGCGGCTGGTTCGCGACGACCGCGACGGGGTGCCCGCCGAGGCGGCACAGCGCGCAGATGATCGGCCGGCCGAAGTCGGGTTGCACCTCGAAGCGCGAATCGGCGTCGAAGACGACGTCGATCACCTTGCGCATGTCGTAGATGCGCCGGCCGTTGCGCGGGACGATGTCGAGGATCTCGGGGACGAGGCGCGGTGCCGATCGTCGCCGCCCGTCGCCGTCGGGCGGGTACGACCACGCGGACGACGGGAAGTAGCGGAGGTAGGTGCGCACCAGGTCGAGCGCGCCGGCGTCGTCGTCGGCGACGTTGTGGATCAGGCCGCTCGCGAGCGCGACCGCCGGTCCGCCGAGGTCTTCCTTGGTGATCGTCTCGCCCAGCGACTCGAACACGACCGGCGGGCCGGCCGTGAAGATCGACGCGTGGCGGCTCATCACCGTGAAGTCCGACATCGGCGCGACGAGCGCGCCGTGCCCGGCCGACGCGCCGAGCACCGCGGTGACCAGCGGCACCCGGCCCGAGCAGCGCGCCTGGGCGAGCATGTCGGTCGGGCGTGCGCGCGCCGTGACCGCGCCCGTCGGCGCGGAACCCGGCGCCTTCCAGCATCATGATCAGCGGCACGCGGTCGGCGACGGCGAGCTCGGCGACCCGGTAGCGCTTCGAGTTCGCGGCCGCGCTGATCGTGCCGGCCTTCACCGTGAAGTCCTCGGCCGCGACCATCACCGGGCGGCCGTCGATGCGGCCCGAACCCATGACGATCGCGTCGGCCGGCGCTTCCTCGCCGCCGACGAGCGTGCCGAGCTCCTGGAACGAACCGGGGTCGAGCAGGTGATCGATGCGCGCGCGGGCGTCGAGCTTGCCCGCGTCGCGGTGCTTGCGCAGCCGTTCCTCGCCGCCCATCGCGCGCGACGCGTCGCGGCGCTGCTGCGAGGTCCTCGAGGACGTCGTCCCAGCTCGTCGGAGCTCGTCGCATGTCGGCCATGGCGTGCGCTACCGGCCCGTGAACGTTCGGCGGACGGCGCTCCATGTACGCGATGAGCGCTTCGCGCAGGTCGTCGGTCTGCACGTTGACGCTCTGCGCGAGCGCCTCGACCTCGAGCGCCTGCGCGAGCGACGACGTCGACGCGTTGTCGAGCTCGCGCTTCGTCGCCGACGAGCGCGATCGGCGGACCGGCCGCGATCGTGTCGACGACCGTCGCGTACGGCGTCGTCGAGCTCGGCGGCGGGCACGACCGCGTTGACGAGCCCGAGCTCGAACGCCTCGGTGCCGCTCACCATCTTCGCGGTGAACGCGAGCTCCTTCGCCTTGTGCACGCCGATGCGCTGGCGCAGCAACCACGACGTCCCGAAGTCGAGGCTGAGCCCGCGCTTGGCGAAGATCGCCGAGAAGCGGGCCCGGTCGGAGCACCACGTGAGGTCGGCGGCGAGCGCGAGGCCGAGCCCGGCGCCGACGCACAGCCCGTCGACCTTCGCGACGACGGGGACCGGGCAGTCGTGGATGGCGAGCACGACGTCGGCGAGCACGCGCATGCGCGTCGGTCATCGTGCGCCATCGGCGCGGCGCGCCGCCGCCGCTTCGCCGCCGCGTCGCCGCCGCCGAGATCGGCGCCGGTGCAGAAGTCGCCGCCCGCGCCGGTGAGCACGACGGCGCGCACGCCCGAGTAGCTCGAGCTCGCGGAACGTGGCACCGAGCGCGACCCACATGTCGCCCGTGCACGCGTTCTTCGACTTCGGGCCGGTCGATCGTGACCGTCGCGACGTGCCCGTCGCGCTCGACGCGGATGTTCGGGTGATGCGACACGATGCCGCCTGCGCTCGAGATCGTTTTTCCGCTTCAGTTGCTCGCCGCGCCGCAGATTTATCTATAGGTTTAGGGCGAGGTCGTCAAATGCAGACGGGCGGGCACCGGCCGACTCTCCGAACGGGGCCTAAGATTTTCGGCATGACCGCGACGCTTCCCTACCTGGGCTTCCTCCCCAAGTTCGACTCGGTGGAGGAGGAACGGCTGCACCGCAAGCAGCGCCTGGCGGCGTCCTTCCGTCTGTTCGGGAAGTTCGGGTTCGACGAGGGTGTTGCCGGGCACATCACCGTGCGCGACCCCGAGCACCTCGACCGGTTCTGGCTGAACCCCTTCGGGATGAACTTCAAGCACATCCGCGTCTCCGACCTGATCTGCGTCGACCACGCGGGCGAGGTGGTCGAGGGCGACGCGATGGTCAACCGCGGCCGCGTTCGCGATCCACTCGCAGGTGCACGCCGCGCGTCCCGACGTGATCGCGGCCGCGGACTCGCACTCGCTGCACGGCAAGGCGTGGTCGTCGTTGGGCCGGCTCCTCGATCCGATCACCCAGGACGCCTGCGCGTTCTTCGAGGACCACGCGTTGTTCGACGACTACACCGGCGTCGTGCTCGACATCGAGGAAGGCAAGCGCATCAGCACTGCGCTCGGCGGAACCAAGGCGGTCATCCTCCGCAACCACGGCCTCCTCACCGTCGGTCATTCGGTCGATGCGGCCGTGTGGTCGTTCATCACCATGGAGCGGAGCTGCCAGGCGCAGCTGCTCGCCGAGGCCGCCGGTACCCCGGTGCTCATCGACGCCGACATGGCCCGCAAGACGTACACGCAGGTCGGGTCGCCGGTCGCCTGCTGGCACGCGTTCCAGCCGCTCTACGCGATGATCACCCGCGAGCAGCCCGACCTCTTCGATTAGCGCGACACGATCTCGCCGTTTCGAGATCGCTACGTCACGAACGTCGCGGCGCGCCGGTGGAAGCGCCACGTGCCGCCGTCGTTGTGCAGCGTGTCCTCGTAGCGGCCGACGACTTCGACCGTCCAGCCGGTGTCTCGTTGCAACAGGAAGATCACGTCGCTGACCGCGGCTCGCCTCGTGCTCGTCCCAATCGGTCACGAGCGTGTTGACGACGAGGTGACGCTGCGGGCGCCGCGGCTTCCACTTGTCGTAGGCCACGCGCAGCGCGTCGTGGCCGACGTGCGTGCCCATGCCCGGGATCTCCACGACGCCGTCGGAGCAGAAGGTGGAGACGATGTCGTCGGTGCGGCCGTCGTCGAGTGCGTGGGTGTACGCGGCGATGGTGGCGCGGATGCCCTCGACGACTTCTGCGTATGACGTCGGCCTACTCATGCGCCCGCGACTCCGAGGTCAGAAACCGAGGTCGGCGATCGGCGCGACGAGTGGGTTCACGTTGACCGACTGCAAACCCGGGAGCAGCTGTTCGTAGGGCAGGCCGGCAAGGAACCCGTCGACCATCCGTTCGAAGTTCGAGATCCCGCCCTCCAACCGCTCGGAGAGGCGCATGTACTCGAAGCCTCTCGCGTGCAGCCCCTTCTGCTGCCGCGGGAGGTTGGAGAAGTCCTGCGCGGGGATCGGTGGCCACCGGGGATCGTCACACTCCCAGGGCTCGGGTGGCGTGGGCTTCGGCCGCTCGCTCCCTTCCGGGAACCGGGTCAGCGACCAGATCTCCATCAGCGTCTCCTCCGGCCCGAGGGGGCGGAAGCGGTACGCCGACGCGCTGCTGTACATCGGCAACACGAACGCGTGCGGGAAGCAGAAGGCCATCGGCTCGGCCGCGCCGCGCGCTTCGAGATCGTTGAGATCGGGGATGTCGTGGCCGGCGTCGCGGTGCCAGCGCACGACCGCATCGTTGAGCGCGTGTTCCCAGGTCGAGATCGCGTCCGTTGCGTCAGCGGGGAGCTGCATGTCGCGCATGCCCTCGGCGATTCGGACATCGTCGGCGTGCACCATCCCGGCCATGCCGTCGCTCATCGTGCGGAGATAGTGGATGTCCGCGTCGATGAACGCGCGCGGGTCGAAGGCGGCGCCGGTGGGGGGTGCGTACCGCCCCGGCGATGCGGAGCTGGGGATGCGTCTCCACCACGTGGTACTGCTCCATGAACGCAGCTTGCGCGAGCTTCCAGTTCACGGGCAGCCGGCACGCGTACCACCACTCCGTCTGCAGCGACTCCACCTTCCACCCGTCGAGGACGGTGGCGTACGGCTCGATGCACCGGCGCAAAGGCGGCGCGTCTTCGGTCAGGTTGATCCACGCGCAACCTCCCCACGCCTCACACTGCACCGGAACCAGGTTGATGTCGTCGGGGTGCAGGTTGTGCTCGGAGAACGTGCGGGCACGCGTGACTGCGGTGTTCATGCCGTCGAGGCCGTAGCACCACCCGTGGAACGGGCACGTGAACCCGCGCTCGCACGTTCCGCGGCCCTGCACGACCTTCACGCCCCGGTGCCGGCACGCGTTCTGGAATGCGAGGACGCCCATGTCGTCGGTGCGCACCACGATGATCGACTGATCGAGGATCTCGTACTCGACGAAGTCGCGCGGCTGCGGGATCTCCTCGAGCCGGCACGCCATCTGCCAGACCCGCGGCCACAGCAGCTCGCACTCCATGGCGTAGAAGTCCGGGTCGAAGTAGCGCTCCTTGCGCATCCGATCCGGGAGCTCGACCGCGAACGGCACCGGGAGGGCCGACGACTTCCGGTCCACGATCGCCACGCCGCGGGATACTAGACCGATCGGTACAATCCGCGGCCTCATGGGATCCTCCGAAGGGGCCGCGGTCGAGGTCGACGTGTTGGTCGTCGGCGCCGGCATCACCGGCATCTACCAGCTCTACCGCGCGCGGGAAGCGGGGTTCTCGGTGGCGTTGCTCGAGGCCGGTGGCGGGGTGGGCGGCACCTGGTACTGGAACCGCTACCCCGGCGCGCGCTTCGACTCCGAGAGCTACACCTACGCCTACCTCTTCTCCCGGGAACTGTTCGACGAATGGGAGTGGCAAGAGCACTTCGCCGAGCAGCCCGAGACCGAGCGCTACCTCAACCACGTGGTCGACCGGTTCGACCTGCGCCGTGACATCCGGTTCGACGTCAAAGTGACCTCGGCCGGGTACGACGAGTCGTCGGCGATGTGGACCGTCACCGTCGCCGATGGCCGCGAGTTCCGCACGCGCTTCTTCATCGCCGCGACCGGCGTCCTCTCGGTACCGTTCTTCCCCGACGTACCCGGACGCGACGACTTCCGCGGCGCGTCGTTCCACACCGGTTTGTGGCCGGCGACGCCGGTCGATTTCGCGGACAAGCGCGTCGCGGTCATCGGGACCGGGTCGAGCGGCGTGCAGCTGATCCCTTCGATCGCGGGCGAGGTCGCCTCGCTGACGGTGTACCAACGCAGCGCCAACTGGTGCACGCCGCTCAACAACGCGCCGATCACCCCAACCGAGCAAGCGCAACTGCGCGCCGACTTCGAAGCGATGCGCGAGACGTTGAACACCTCACCCGCAGGGTTCCTGCATGCCCCGCACGATCGGGCCACGTTCGACGACTCCGATGCCGAGCGGCAGGCGTTCTTCGAGAAGATGTGGAACAGCCCCGGCTTCTCGAAGCTCAGCAGCCATTACACCGACTTGTTGTTCGATCCGGCCGCGAATGCGCAGTGGTGCGAGTTCATCGCCGAGAAGATCCGGGGCATCGTCAAGGATCCCGCCACCGCCGACACGTTGATCCCGAAGGACCACCGCTTCGCGGAGAAGCGGCCCCCGTTCGTCACGGGGTACTACGAGGTCGTTCAACCAGCCGAACGTCTCGCTCGTCGACCTCAAGCAGACGCCGATCGTGCGCATGACCGAGCGCGGGATCGAGACGGCCGACGGTGTGCAGGAGTTCGACATCGTCGTGTGGGCGACCGGCTTCGACTTCGGCACGGGCGCGCTCACCCGCATGGGCATCCGTGGCCGGAACGGCATCGCGCTCGCCGATGCGTGGGCGGACGGCCCGAAGACGTTCCTCGGTGTCCAGACGTCCGACTTCCCGAACTTCTTCTTCCCCGGCGGTCCGCACGCGGCGGCCGGCAACAACCCGCGCTACAACGGCGACCAGGTCGACTTCATCACCGACACGCTCGTGTACGTGCGCGAGCACGGCTACGACACGATCGAAGTGGAGCCCGCCGCCGAAGCGCGGTGGACCGACATGGTCGACACCGTCGCCGCGATCCCTCCTTCCTTCGGGAAGAGCAGCTACTTCTTCGGGAGCAACATCCCCGGCAAGCCGCGCAAGTACCTCTTGAACGCCGGCGGTCGCCCGAAGCTCTTCAAGGAGATCGCACGAGTGCGCGAGCACGACTACGACGCGTTCCGCCTCTCGCGCTCCTGTGACGCCGCGGACGCGTCCGCGTGAAGTCCGCCGCGCGCGGGCGCGCGTCAGACGGTTGCGACGGGAGTGAGCGGGGAGCCGACGGCGCCGGGGAGGCGGAGCGGCGGCGCGGTGAGCAGGAAGCGGCTGCGGTCGTGCTCGCGCAGCCAGGTCGCGAGCTCGTGCAGGTACCACATCTCGCCGAGGGGAACTCCGAGGCGGAAGAGGCAGAGATGGTGGATCGGGAGCAGTGAGTGGCGGCTCTCGTCGCGGTCCCGGCCGACCAGCCCTTCGACCGCGTAGTTGTCGGCGACGAGCGCGGAGATCTGTGACTCGGCGATCCACTCGAGCATCGCCGGATCGCGCGCGTCGAGGTACGTGCACATCGTGTGGATCTTGACGGGATCCGGTTCGCGGTTCATCGCGAGGATCTCCGTCGCGAAACCGGTGTGCAACAGCAGCATGTCGCCCGGTTCGACCACCACGTTGTCGGCCGCCATGATCGCTTCGAGCGTCGTGCGGTCGACGCCGCGCCAGTCGTGCCCCAGGTGGTGCGCGAGGTCGACGAGGACGCCGCGGCCTTGCACGCCTTTGTAGGCCATGTGCTCCAAGCCGAGGTGGTGCGCGAAGCAGCGGTGGTTGCCGCCGTCACCCGCGGCGTCGGCCTTCGGTCCGACGAGATCGACGCCCGCGCGGTAGCCGTTGTAATAGACCGGCTCCTCGGTGCCGTTGCCGTCGACGTCGAACTCGGCGCCGACGTGCGCGAGCGAGTCCCACTGCGTCGAGTACTGCAACGAGAGCGTCACGACATCGTCGGCCCAGACGTCGACGTACTTCGGGTTCCCCCACCCCTCCATCTCGCTCATGTGGACGTTGTAGAAGGTGGCCGGGTTGCCCTCCATGTCCTCGGTCGGCGCCAGCGCCGGCGGGAGGCGCCGCTGGTTCAGCGCGGTGCCGCCGGGGAAGTCGAGGGGCAGGCTCAGGCAGAAGCTGATGCCGGCTTCGACCTCGCGCACCCCCTCGAGGACCTTCTCCGGCGTGAGCAGGTTGATGCGGCCGAGCTCGTCGTCGTCGCCCCAGTCACCCCAGGTCGAGCCGTCCGGGCGTTGCTTCCACCGCTTGGTCACGGCTGACAGCATGCCACCGATCGGCCTAGTATGTGTACCGATCGGTCCACTGCACGAAGGGTGCGTTCGCATGGCGCAGCAGGACTTCCCAGGGAAGGATTTTGTCGTCTCCGCGGACGGGCACCTCCTCGAGCCCACCGACCTGTTCCGCACGCGCCTGCCGAAGCACCTGCGCGATCGCGCGGTCTGGGAGGAGGACTTCGAGGTCGAGCCGCTCGTCGAAGGCGGCGCCCGGATCTTCCGGCAGCTGCACACGCCGGGGTACGAGGGCTGGACCGTCTCCCGGTATCGCCAGACGGGTGGGCGCATGCCCGAAGGCGACCCCGAGCACATCCTCGAAGACATGGACCTCGACGGCGTCGACGTGCAGGTGATGCACCCGAACCTCTCGCTGTTCGGGCTCTACTCCGACGACCACGAACTGTCGATGGCGCACGCGCGCGTCTACAACGACTACGTCATCGAGCGGTTCTCGCCGTACTTCTCGCGGTTGGCGCCCACCGCGCCGGTTCCGTTGACCGACGTCGACGACGCCGTTGTCGAGATCGAGCGCGTCGCGGCCGCCGGGTTCCGCGCGATCCTCCTCCCGGCGACGCCGCCGCAGCCGTACTACTCGCGCGCGTTCGACCCGATCTGGGCCGCGGCGCAGGCCAACGGCGTGCACGTGTTCATCCACACGCAGACCGGCGGCGTGAAGGTCAACGACGCGACCGCAACCACACTCAAGGTCGTCATGGAACAGGCCGCGCAGGTCAACCAGCCGATGACCGAGAAGTCGGCGTCGAAGCGAATGATCACGCAATGCGTCTACGGCCCGATGGTCCCGCAACAGGTCATCTGCGAGCTCATCGGCGGAGGTGTGGCCGAGCGCTACCCCGACCTGCACTTCGCGTTGATCGAATTCAATGCGCACTGGCTCGCGTCGTTGGTGGGGAGCATGGACAAGTGCTGGGTCACCGGCATCGGCCAAGACGCCGACTGGTGGCTCGGCGTGTGGGACCGCACCCGTCCCGACGACGACCAACCGGGCATGGCGCAGCTCTTCCGCCTGAACGACAAGTGGCCGTACCCGCTCGCACCGAGCGAGTACGTACGGCGGCAGTTCCACGTCTCGTTCCAGGACGACCCCGTCGCCGTCGCGTGCCGGCACGTCACCGGGTTGTCGACGATCGTGTGGGGCAACGACTACCCGCACGCGGAAGGGACGTTCCGAGGGAGCCGGGAGCTGCTCGCGAAGCAGCTCGGCGACCTCCCCGCCGCCGAGCGGGCCGCGCTCGTCGGTGGCACCCTCGGCGGACTGCTCGGCTTCGTTGCCCCGATGAGCAGTGCTGCCGCGACCTCGAGCTAATTCGCGATCCCTCGGATGAAGATGTCGGCGAACGGTTTCGCCACGTCGCGGCCGGACACGCGTCCGCCCGCCTTCAGCCAGAGGTACGTGTAGTTGTGCATGCCGAGCCACGCGAGTGCGGTGAGCCGCGCGTCGACTTCACGGAACTCGCCGGCATCGATGCCGGCCTGCAGCACTGCTTCGACCCGGTGCTCGTACGCGCGCCGGCGCACACGGAACTGCTCGGCTCGCTCGGCCGTGAGCGCGGGGAACTCGTGGAGGAACACCCATACGTGGTCGGGGTAGCGATGGATGACGTCGAGCAGCTCGTCGCCGAGCAGGGCCAGCTGCGCAGACGGCGACCCACCGGCGCCGGCGACCCGATCCGCGCCCAGCATCACTTCGTCCATCACCCGGTCGTGGATGGCGGCGAGGAGCTCCTCCTTCGAGCCGATGTAGTGGTAGAAGGCGCCCTTGCCCAAACCATTGACCGCGCACAGCTCGACGATGCCCGTCGCGTGATAGCCGCGCCGCGCGAAGACTCGAGCCGAAGTGTCGACGATCGCTTCGCGCCGCGCCGTCCACTTCGCGCTGCGTCGGGGTTCGTCGCTCCCTGCGGTCCGCGCCATCGGCTCCGACCGTACATCGGTATGCACGAAAGGAAGGGTGACGCGTGAACACGTACAGCTTCGAGGGGCGCGTCGCGGTCGTCACGGGCGCGGGGCGCGGGATCGGGCGGGCCCACGCACTCCTGCTCGCCGAGCGGGGCGCCCGTGTCGTCGTCAACGACCTCGGCGGCACGATGGAGGGCGACGGTGCCGACCCGGCGCCGGCCGCCGCCGTCGCGGCGCAGATCGTCGGCGCGGGCGGCGTTGCGATCGCCGACGGCAACGACGTGGCGGCGCCGGACGCAGCGCGGGCGCTCGTCGACGCCACGGTGGAGCAGTTCGGCCGCATCGACATCCTGGTCAACAACGCGGGCATCATCCGATGGGCGGGACTTCCGGAAGCCGACGCCGACAACCTCGCGAGCCATCTCGCCGTGCACGTGGGTGGCTCGTTCAACACGACGCGCGCGGCCTGGCCGCACATGATGGAACAGGGCTACGGCCGCATCGTGATGACGACGTCTGCGGGGCTGTTCGGGCTGCCGCAGAACCTCTCGTACGCGACTGCGAAAGGTGCGGTCATCGGGCTCACCCGCAGCCTCAACACCGCAGGCGCCGCGCATGGCATCAAGGTGAACCTCATCGCACCCGCGGCGGTCACGCGCATGGCCGGCCGCGCCCAAGACCAAGATGTCCAAGACCGAAACGTCACGACGACGCAGATGTCACCGGATCTCGTCGCACCGATGGTCGCGTTCCTCGCGCACGAGGACTGTCCGGTCAGCGGCGAGATCTATGCGGCGGGCGGGGGTCGTTTCGCGCGCATCTTCATCGCCGCGACCGAGGGTTACGTCCATGCCGGGTCGGACCCGACGGTGGAGGACATCGCCGAGCACTGGGCGGTGATCAACGACGAGACCGGCTACTCCGTACCGGCCGATCTCACCGACTGGTCCGCGACGTTCATGTCCCATCTGCGCTAGGCATCGTCGAGGTACTGCTCGACGAGCGCGAGCGTCTCGTCGTGGCCGCCGCGCACGCCGAGGGCACGCTCCAGCGCGACGAGCTGGGACACACCGGCCATGGCCACGAGCACCACTTCGGGCGTGAGCCCACCGGGCAACGGCGCACGCGTCGCGAAGATCGAACCGATCGCCTCGACCTGCATGGCCCGAAAGCGTTCGGCACAGTTCGCGATCTCGGCGCGTATCGCTTTGCGGTGGTTGGCAAGCGCGGCGAACTCGAGGTTGAACACCGAGCCGGAACCGTCGGTCAGCGAGTTCCAGATCGTGCGCAGCGAGGGCTGCGCCTCGATCGCCCGTTCGAATCGCGCGAAGCCTTCCTCGGCTCGGCGGCGGAAGACCTCGAGGAAGAGGTCGTCCATCGTCCGGAAGTAGTAGTGCACGAGCTGCGAGCTGATGCCGGCCTTCTGCCCGACGCGTCGGGACGTGACGGCCGCGTAGCCGTCTTCCAACATGAGCTGTTCGGCCGCGTCCAGCAACCTCGTACGCGTCTGCGAGTCCTTCGCGCCGATCCTCCGCGCCGTGTCCATCGTCCACCACCTTGCCCGGTCCGGGCCCCCGTGTTAGGCAGTCGCACAACGTTTGTGCAAGTGCACAAGTCCGCGCCGAAGGAGAACGGTGGCAAACGACAACTGGGAGACGATCGACTACTTCGGTGACCAGTCGCTCGTCGAGGACCCGTATCCCTACTTCGAACAGCTGCGCGCCGAGTGCCCGGTGCTCGCGCTCCCCCATCTCGGAGTGGTGGCGGTGACCGGCTACGAGGAAGCGACGCAGGTCTACCGCGACGTCGACACGTTCTCTTCGTGCAACTCGGTGATCGGTCCGTTCGTCACGTTCCCGGTCCCGCTCGAGGGCGACGACGTGAGCGACATCATCGACAGCTACCGCGACCAGCTCCCGATGAACGAGCACATGGTCACGATGGATCCGCCGATGCACACCCAGGAGCGGGCGCTGCTGATGCGCCTGATCACGCCGAAGCGGCTCAAGGACAACGAGGCATTCATGTGGCGCCTCGCGGACCAACAGCTCGACGAGTTCGTCGCCGCAGGCCATTGCGAATTCATCAGCGCGTACGCGCAGCCGTTCGCGATGCTCGTCGTCGCCGATCTGCTCGGGGTGCCCGAAGCCGACCACCGGCGGTTCCGTGAGGGCTTCGGCCTCAGCGCGGCACCCGGTGAGGTCGGCGCCGGACCGCAAGGCGACCTCAACCCGCTCGCATGGCTCGACGACTGGTTCGCCGAGTACATCGAGGATCGGCGGCGCACGCCGCGCCACGACGTGTTGACCGACCTCGCCCTCGCGACGTACCCCGACGGCACCACCCCGGACGTGACCGCGGTCGTGCGCACCGCGACGTTCCTGTTCGCCGCCGGTCAGGAGACGACCGCGCGCCTGCTCGCCGCCGCGTTGCTGATCCTCGCGGAGCAGCCCGAGCTCCAGGACGAGCTCCGGACGAACCACGATCGCATCCCCGGCTTCCTCGAAGAAGTGCTCCGGGTCGAGAGCCCGGTCAAGACCGACTTCCGCCTCACCCGGCGCGCCACGACGATCGGGGGCGTCGACATCGCGGCAGGGACGCCCGTCATGCTGCTCAACGGGGCCGCCAACCGCGACCCCCGTCGCTTCGAGTGCCCCGCGGAGTTCCACATCGACCGTGCGAACGTCCAGACGCACATCGCCTTCGGTCGCGGCAACCACGCGTGCCCGGGTGGCCCGTTGGCACGCGCCGAGGGTCGAGTGAGCCTCGAACGCATCCTCGACCGCATGCGCGACATCAGGCTCTCCGAAGCGCACCACGGCCCCGCCGGCGCGCGCCGGTTCGCGTACACGCCCACGTGGGTGCTGCGCGGCCTCGACCGGCTCTACCTCGAGTTCACGCCGGCCGGTGCCACGCGCTGAGCCGCGCCGCGGCGCTCACGGCGTTCGATCGCGCAGCTCTCGCTTCAAGACCTTCCCCGACGGATTGCGCGGCAGCGCGTCGACGAGCATGACTTCCTTCGGCACCTTGAACCGCGCGAGCTGCGCGCGGCAGTGCTCGACGAGCGCTTCCGGAGTCGCGTTCGCGTTCGCGCCGAGCACGACGTAGGCGACGGGCACCTCGCCCCACCGGTCGTCGGGGCGCCCGACGACGGCCGCTTCGACCACCGACTCGTGCTCGTAGAGCACACGCTCGATCTCGGAGCTCGCGATGTTCTCTCCTCCGGACACGATCATGTCCTTGAGCCGATCGACGATGAACAGGTAACCGTCGTCGTCCCGTACGCCGATGTCACCGGTGTGGAACCAGCCACCTGCGAACGCCGTGGCGGTCGCGTCCGGGTCGCGCCAGTAGCCCTTGAACACCTTCGGGCCGCGGAGCACCACCTCGCCCCGTTCGCCCGGAGGCACGGACGCGCCCTCGTCGTCCCAGATGTCGAGCTCGAGGTACAGGCAGGGCCGCCCGACGCTGCCGAGCTTGCGCACGATGCTGTCGCGGTCGAGGAAGGTGTCACCCGACACGGTCTCGGTGAGGCCGTACGCGTCCGCGAACCACGCCGACGGGAACACGCGCTGGATGCGCTCGATGAGCGGGATCGGCATCTTCTCGCCACCGTTGATGATCAACCGCACCGACGAGAGGTCGCGCGCTTCGATGTCGGGCAACGCCATGATGGCGTTGACCATCGCCGGCGCGAGCCACACCGTGGTCACGCGCGACCGTTCGATCTCGTCGACGACGTCGGACGCGTCGAAGACACGATGGATGATGGTCGTCGCGCCCGCGGCGATGAGCGACGTGGTCGTGAGGTCGAGCGCGCCGACGTGGTACAGCGGCCCGCACACGAGCCCGAGGTCCGCGCTCGTGAAGCCGAACTCGACGATGTGCGCGAGGTTCTTCCACGCGAGGTTGGCGTGGCTCAGCATGACGCCCTTCGGCCGACCCGTGGTCCCCGATGTGTACATCAGCCGGTGGATGTCGTCGCCGGCCGCGGGAACCCGCACGGGGATGCTCGACACCGACCGGAGCGCGGCGAGCGGCGTCCACCCTTCGGGTGCCGTCGGCGCGATGCAGACGCGGACGAGGTCGCGTTCCATGTCCTTGATCGCTTCGTTCGCGAGATCGACGAGTGATTCGTCGCACACCAGCGCGCGCGCTTCCGAGTGGTCGAGGATGTAGCGCAGTTCCGGTGCAGCGAGCCGCCAGTTGATCGGCATCGCGATCCCGCCGAGCGAGTTCGCGGCGAAGATCGTCTCGAGGAACTCGGTGCAGTTGTAGGAGAGCAGGCCGACGACGTCGCCCGCGCCGACACCGCGTTCGGTGAGCCCGACGGCCAGCGCAGCTGCGCGCGTGGTCATCTCGCCGTAGGTGACCTCCTCGCCGCCGAAGATCGCGAGCGCCTGGTCCGGCGTGCGGATCGCGTGGTGCTCGAGCACTGCGACCCAGCTCATGTCCGGATGCATCGGCGGCATCAACGGATCACTCCTCACGGCGCGGAGTAGCCGCCGTCGACCACGATCGCGGACCCGGTCGTCCAGCGGGAGGCGTCGCTGGCGAGGTACGAGTACGCGCCCATCAGGTCGCCCGCGGCTCCCGAGCCCGAGCGGATGCTTCGCCGCGATCGCGTCGAGCGCCTCCGCCGGCAGGTCGTCGTGGATCCCCGATCGAAACGTCCCCGGGCACACGCAGTTCACGCGGATCCCCTCGCGCGCGTACTCGACGGCTGCGACCTTCGCGAGTTGGATCACCGCCGCCTTGGTCGCGCAGTAGGGCGCCGCGTGCGACCACGCGGTGAGACCGGAGACCGATGCCGTGAGCACGATCGAGCCCGACCGCTGCGCGCGCATCACGGGCACCGCGGCCTTGATGCCGTTGACGGCACCGAGGACGTTGACGCGGAATGATCGCTCCCAGTCCTCGGTCGCCAAGTTGTGGATGCGACCGTTCGGTGCGAGCACCCCGGCATTGCTGATCAGCACGTCGAGCCGGCCGAAGCGCGCCACCGCGAGCGCGACGACCGCTTCGACCTGCGCGAAGTCGCCGACGTCCGCGCCCAGCGTCTCGACTGCGCCCCGCGCCTTGGGCAATCCCGCGACGGTCGCTGCGAGGGACGACGCGCTCACGTCGCTCAGCACGACATCCGTTTCGGGTTCACCCGCGAACTGTTGCGAGAGCGCGGCGCCGAGCGTCCCGCCCGCGCCGGTGATCACGACGACGCGCCGCGGGTCACTCATGCGTGTGATTCATGCTGTTCGCTCATACGAGGAGGTAGCCGCCGTCGACGTTGAGCACGGTGCCGGTGACGAACGCGGACGCGTCGGAGGCGAGGAATTGGTACGCGCCGGCCAGGTCGGTGGACGTTCCCCAGCGGTGTTGCGCGGTGTGCCCGAGCACGCTCGCGCCGAGCTCGGGGTTGTTCTTCCACCGCTCGGCCATGGGCGAGTCGAACCAACCGGGCGCGACGACGTTCACGGTGATGCCGGCCGGCGCGAGATCGAGCGCGAGCCCCTTCGCCAGGCCGACGAGCCCGGCCTTCGACGCGCTGTACGCGGCGAGCCCCGCGCGCGGCCGTTCGCCGAGCACTGATCCCGTGAAGATCAACCGGCTGCCTTCGCCCATCACGCGGGCGGCGGCGCGGGCGCCGAGGAACGCGCCGGTCAGGTTCACGTCGAGGATCTCGCGCCACACCGACGGATCCGTCTGACGCGGGCCGGCCAGGATCGGCGAGATCCCGGCGTTGCAGATCCAGACATCGACGCCACCCCATTCGGCCACGGTGGCATCCGCAACCGCTTCGTTGAAGTCGGCGTCGGTCACTTCCCCGCTGCACACGAGCGACGGCCCGGGAAGCTCGTCGGCGACCGCCTTGAGGTCGGCCTCGGTGCGGGCGACCAGCGCGACCCGCGCGCCGCCGTGCGAGAACGCGTGCGCGAGCAACCGGCCCAGTCCCCGGCTCGCGCCGGTGATCACCACCCGCTTCCCGGTCACGTCTGCGCCGCCGGCGAAGGACGCGGGGATGTCGAGCTCCTCGGGCATGCCCTTCCCGTTCCGGTGCTTCCCGACCGACTTTGTACCGACCAGTACAGTACACGCCGCATGCTGCGTGACGCCGACCTGCTCGAGCTGCACCGGCGGATGCTCGTGATCCGCGGGTTCGAGGAGCGGGTAGCCGCCCTCTACCGCGACGGCGAAGTCCCGGGCTTCGTGCACCTGTCGATCGGGCAGGAGGCGGCGGCCGTGGGCGCGTGCTGGCCCCTCGAGCCGGCCGACGTGATCACGTCCACGCATCGCGGCCACGGTCACTGCCTGGCCAAGGGTCTCGACCCGCTCGGGATGTTCGCCGAGCTGATGGCCAAGGACGCGGGCACGAACCGCGGCCGGGGCGGTTCGATGCACATCGCCGATCCGGCGCTCGGCATCTTCGGCGCCAACGGGATCGTGGCGGCCGGCCTGCCGATCGCGGCGGGCGCGGCGACCGCGGCCCAGCTGCGCGGCGACGGCCGCGTCGCGGTCGCGTTCTTCGGCGACGGCGCGGTCGCGCACGGCACGTTCCACGAGGCGGTCAACCTCGCGGCCGTGTGGCGGCTGCCGGTCATCTTCTTCTGCGAGAACAACGGCTACGCCGAGTTCTCGCCCGCGTCGACCCAACACGCGGCGCCGCTCGAGGCGCGTGCGGCCGGCTACGGCGTCGACTACGTCGCGGTGGACGGCAACGACGTGGTGGCCACCGTGGGCGCGATGCGCTCGGCAGTCGAGGCGACGCGCGCCGGAGGCGGTCCCGTTGTCGTCGAAGCGACGACGTACCGGTGGCACGGTCACTACGAAGGCGACCCGCAGCGGTACCGATCGCCCGACGAGCTCGCGGAGTGGGAAGCACGCGATCCGTTGGTCCTGCACGCGCGCCGGCTCCGGTCGGCGGGCGTCACCGACGACACGCTCGCCGCGATGGAAACTGCGGTCGCGCGTGAGCTCGACGAAGCCGTCGCGGCCGCGCGGCGGTTGCCGGCGCCGCGCGCCGCCTCGCTCACCGACTTCGTCACTCGTCCGAGACCCGAACCGGCCGAGCCCTCGGCGCCGGCCGCCGACGCTCCGGTGTTCCGCACGATGGACGCGATCCGCGCCGCGCTCGAAGCCGAGCTCCCGGCGACGAGCGTGTGTTCGTCGCCGGGATCGACGTCGGCGCGGGCGGCAACGTGTTCGGCCTGACCCGCGGCCTGCAAGACCGCTTCGGCGATCGGGTCCGCGACACGCCGATCTCCGAGAGCCGCGATCGTCGGCCTCGGTGTCGGCGCCGCGATGGCCGGGCTGCGCCCGGTGGTCGAGCTCATGTACCTCGACTTCCTCGGCGTCTGCCTCGACCAGTTGCTGAACCAGGCCGCGAAGCTGCCGTTCATGACCGGCGGCGCGGCACAGATGGCGCTGACCGTGCGGACCCAGTTCGGCGCCGGACGCTCGTCCGGGAGCCAGCACTCGCAGAGCCTCGAAGCGCTGCTCGCGCACATCCCCGGGTTGACCGTGGTCATGCCGTCGACGCCGGCCGACACGTACGGTTTGCTCCGCGCCGCGATCCAGGACCCGAACCCGGTCGTCTTCATCGAGAACCGCTTGCTCTACGGCATGAAAGGCCCGCAGCCGCCGGCCGACCACATCCTGCCGATCGGCAAGTCGATCGTCGCGCGCGCGGGCACCGACATCACGGTCGTGTCCGTGTCACGCATGGTGCACGAAGCGCTCGCCGCGGCCGAGGTGGTCGCCAACGAGGGCATCTCCGTCGAGGTGATCGATCTGCGGACCGTCGCGCCGCTCGACATGGCGCCGATCCTCGAGTCCGTCGCGAAGACGAGCCGGCTGCTCATCGCGCACGAAGCGGTCGTACCGTTCGGCATCGGCGCCGAGATCGCCGCCACCGTCGCGCGTGACGGCTTCTGGGATCTCGACGCGCCGATCCAGCGCATCGGTGCCGCACCGACTCCCCCGCCCTACGCGCCCGACCTCGAGCGCGCCTGGCTCCCCGACCGCGACGACATCGCCGACGCGATCCGCCGGCTTGCCGCCGTCTGAGCGATCTTTCCGCTCACTGGCGCTTCGCGCCGGGCCGCTCGGGCCCTCCCCTCGCTGCTCCTCGTCCCTCGTCGCGGACGCTCGGCTAACAGCCGAGGGCGCGGGCGATGACGAGGTGCTGGATCTCGTTGGTGCCTTCACCGATCTCGAGCACCTTGGCGTCGCAGTAGAAGCGGGCGACCGGCGAGTCGAGCATGTACCCGACGCCGCCGTGGATCTGCACCGCTTCCGACGCCGCCGAGACCGCGAGGCGGCTCGCCTTGAGCTTCGCCATCGCCGCTTCCTTCAGGAACGGTTGCCCGGTGTCGCGCAGGAACGCGGCGCGGTACGTGAGCCAGCGCGCGGCTTCGAGCTCGGTCGCGATGTCGGCGAGCTTGAACTGCACCGCCTGGAACTTCGAGATGGGCTGGCCGAACTGCACGCGTTGCTGCGCGTACTCCGTCGCCAGGTCGAGCACGGCCTGGGTCAGGCTGAGCGACAGCGCCGCGATCGAGATGCGCCCGACCTCGAGCGTGCGGAGGAACTGACCGAGCCCCATCGCCGGATCGCCGACGAGGTGATCGTCGCCGACCCAGACGTCGTCGAAGAACAGCTCGCGGGTGTCGAGGCCGCGCCAGCCGATGCCGCGGAGCTTCGGACCCATGGTGAAGCCGGGCGTGTCCTTCTCGACGACGAAGCTCGCGTAGCTCGCGCGCTTCCCCGTCGGCCGCGTCGGTGCGCGCGAGCAGCGTGACGCCGAACGACATGTCGGTACCGGCGTTGGAGATGAACGTCTTGCGACCGTTGATGAGCCAGCCGCCGTCGCGGCGCGCTGCTCGCGTGGGGATGCCCCGCGTATCCGACCCCGGCGTCAGGCTCGGTGAGACCGAACGCGCCGAGCGCCGTGCCCTCGGCGAGCGGACGCAGCCAGCGCTCGCGCTGCGCGTCCGTTGCCGAACAGGTACAGCGGCAACGACCCGATGGTCACGTGCGCCTGCCACGCGGCGGCCACCGACTGATCGGCGAGGCCGAGTTGCTCCATCGCGGCGACGAAGCCGACGGTGGTCATGCCGATGCCGCCCCATTCCTCGGGGATCAGCATGCCGAGCAGGCCGAGCGCACCCATCTCGCGCAGCAGGTCGGTCGGGCACTGCGCCGCTTCCCACGCGATCGGGCGCCCGCGGTCGCGATCTCGCTGCTGCGCGAAGTCCCGGCAGAGCGCGACGAGATCGCGCTCCGGCTCCGGTGAGCGAGAAGTCCACGCGTGGATCCTATTGGACCGACCGGTACAACGCCTGCTATCGATTCCCGCGTGGCGCCCGACCCCGACGCAGCGAATTACGACGCACTCGACTTCTTCCGCGGTGACGAGCTCGTCGCCGACCCGTACCCGTACTTCGACTGGCTGCGCCGCGCAGTGCCCGGTCCGCCGCGAGCCGAACCACGGCGTGATGATGGTGACCGGCTACGACGAAGCGATCACGGTCTACAACGACACCGCGACGTACTCGTCGTGCAACTCACCCACCGGGCCGTTTCCCGGCTTCCCGGTGCCGCTCGAGGGCGACGACGTCAACGCGCTCATCGAGGAGCACCGCCACGCGCTGCCGATGAGTGACCAGCTGCTCACGTTCGACCCGCCGATCCACACCGCGCATCGCGCGCTGCTCATGCGCTTGATCACGCCGAAGCGACTGCGCGAGAACGAGGAGTTCATGTGGCGGCTCGCCGATCGTCAGATCGACGAGTTCATCGAACGGGGGGACGGCGAGTTCATCCGCGGCTACGGCCAACCGTTCGCGATGCTCGTCGTCGCCGACCTGCTCGGTGTGCCCGAGCGCGACCACGAGCTGTTCCGCGCGCGTCTCGGCGCCGGGTCGCGCGACCAGACCGGCACGGTCGGCGGCACCGACGCGGCGATGGCGCACAACCCGCTCGAGTTCCTCTACGAGCAATTCACCGTGTACGTCGAAGACCGGCGGCGCGAACCGCGTGACGACGTGATGACCGGCATGGCGACCGCGACGTTCCCCGACGGCTCGATCCCCGAGGCCATCGAGGTTGCGCGGATCGCCGCCAATCTCTTCGCCGCCGGTCAAGAGACGACAGTGCGCCTCTTCGGCACCGCGCTGCAACGCATCGGCGACGACCCCGAGCTCCAGCAGCAGCTGCGCGAACAGCGCGCACTCGTCCCGAACTTCGTCGAAGAGTGCCTGCGCATCGAGAGCCCGGTGAAGGGCGACTTCCGACTCGCGCGCGTGACGACCGAGCTCGGCGGCGTGACGGTGCCCGCGGGTACCACGCTCATGGTCGTCAACGGCGCGGCGAACCGCGATCCCGACCGCTTCGAGCATCCCACCGACTTCGAGGTCGAGCGCGCCAACGCACGCCGGCACCTCGCCTTCGGTCACGGCGCGCACACGTGCCCCGGTGCACCGCTCGCGCGCGCCGAAGGTCGTATCACGGTGGAACGCCTGCTCGACCGGATGGACGACATCCGGGTATCCGAGAGGGAGCACGGTCCCGCGGGAGCCCGCCGCTACGACTACGTGCCGACCTACATCCTGCGCGGCGTCAGCCGCCTCTACCTCGAGTTCGAGCCGCGTGCCGCCCGGTAGGGCCCGAGCGCGGGCGGCTCGCCGGCGTACGCTCCGCGCCATGAGCGCTCCGATCACGCGGTTCACCGCGAACGCCGAACCCGACGACATCTTCGCGGCGATCGACCGAGACGGTGCCGTCATCATCGAAGGGCTGCTGACCGACGACGTCGTGCAGCGCGTGAACGACGACGTCGAAGCCGCCGTCGCCGCGGCCGACCCGAGCGAAGCCTTCTTCAACCCGGTGCTGAGCGCGTTCCACGGGGCGCAGACGAAGCAGGTCGCCGGTGTCCCGGGTCTGTCACGCACCTTCGCGACCGACGTCATGTGCCACCCTGCGCTGCTCGCGCTGTGCGACCGCGTCCTGCTGCCTTCGTGCGCGCGCTACCAGCTGAACCTCGGCCATCTGCTGCAGCGCGGCCCCGGTGCCGAAGAGCAGTGGCTCCATCGCGACGAGCTGGTGTGGAGCGACGTGCCGTGGCCGCACCCGCAACTGCAGCTCGCGTCGGTGATCGCGTTCGTCGACTTCACCCGTGACAACGGCGCGACGCGCGTGGTTCCCGGCAGTCACCGCTGGCCCGACCGCGGGTTGCCCGCGCTCGAACAGATGCAGGAGCCGGTCGCACCCGAACAGCTCGCGTACGCGGAGATGCCGGCCGGCTCGGCCGTGGTGTACCTCGGGGGCACCATCCATGCGGGCGGCGCCAACACGACCGACGTGCCGCGCCGCGGTGCGCACCTGAGCTACTGCCTCGGGTGGCTGCGCACCGAGGAGAACAACTACCTGTCGATCCCGCCTTCGTACGTGAAGACGCTGCCGCGCGCCGCGCAGGAGCTGCTCGGCTACTCGGTACACGACAGCATCGATCGTGGTGGCGGGTACCTGGGCATGGTTCGCATGCAGGATCCCGTCGAGCTGATCGCGCGCGGCGAGCTCGGCTGATCCCGAGAGACGCGGGTACCTCGCCGGACCCGTTCAGCCGGAAGTCGCGCTGACCGGCGGGCGCCGCGGCGCCCACGGCCGCGTGGCCTCGAGCTGGGACGCGAGGCGAAACAGCGTCGCCTCGGCGCCGAAGCGACCCAGGAAGTGCACGCCGATCGGCAGCCCGTCACTGCTCCAGGACAACGGCACCGACATCGCCGGGTGACCGGTGAGGTTCGCGACGACGCCGGCGTACGCGATCGACGGACCACCGCGCTTCAGTGCGCGCAGCGGCTCTTCGGCCGTCGACACGATCTCACCGATGGCGAGCGGCGGGGTCGAGAGCGTCGGCGTCAACCACACGTCGACATCGGTGAGGAACCGGGCGACCACGCGCGTGAAGCGTTGGCACTCCTCGATCGCCTGCAGGTAGTCGGCGGCCGACACCGCCCGACCCATCTCCCAGAACGCGCGCGTGAGGGGATCGAGCTCATGTGGTTCGGGCTCGCGGCCGAGTCGCCGGATCCAGTACGCGACGATCCACGCGGTCGCGGCGTTGAAGACGGAGCCGATCGCGGCACCGACTTCGGGTGTGAGTCCGGGGAGCTCGACCTCGATGACCTCGTGGCCGAGCGACTCACACAGCGCAGCCGCGTCCCGCACCGCGGCGATGCAGTCGGGATGGGCGCCGCTGCCATCGGGTGGGCGGTCGGTGAACCCCACGCGCAAGCGGCCCGGGTCGGCACCGACTTCGCGCACGAACGGCTGCGCCGGGCTCGCGAGGACGTAGGGATCGCCGAGCGCGGGACCCGACGTCGCATCGAGGAGCGCGGCGCTGTCGCGCACGGACCGCGTCACCGCGTGTTCCACCGCCCAGCCACTCACCGCGTCGCCGTACTCCGGTCCGAGCGGGTTTCGGGCCCGCGACGGCTTGAGTCCGAACAGCCCGCACGCGGATGCCGGATACCGGATCGATCCACCGAGATCGTTGGCGTGCGCGGCGGCGACCATGCCGGAAGCGACCGCGGCCGCGGAGCCGCCACTCGACCCACTCGTCGACCGCTCCGTGTCCCAGGGGTTGCGGGTCGGACCGAACAGGACGGGCTCGCACGCCGGGACCATCCCGAACTCCGGTGTGTTCGTCTTGCCCACGATGATCAGGCCGGCGCGCGCAGGCGGACGACGAGCTCGGAGTCGAACGTGGAGACGTTGTCCTGCAGGAACACCGAGCCCTCGGTGAACCGCACCCCGGCGACCTCGACGACGAGGTCCTTCACCAGATACGGAACCCCGCCGAGCGGACCCCGACCGCCCGCACGCGCGGCGTCGACCGCGCGCTCGAACATCGGCGTCACCACCGCGTTCAGGATCGGGTTCAGCTGCTCGATCGATGCGATCGCGGCTTCCACCAGCTCGACGGCGGTCGCGTCGCCGCGCCGGACCAGCTCGGCTTGCGCAGTGGCGTCGAGTGCCGCGAGCTCGGAAGTGGTGCTCACGCGCCGATTCCAGTCCGGATGAACATCGCCGCTCCTCTCACCGATGCTCGGGGTTCGGGAAGTCGAACCGGCAGCCCGCGTCCCACTCGGAACGCTGGTTGCCGTGGGCCGGGATCCCACCGGCGTCCTTGATCATGCGCGGCGACGTGGAGGAGGTTCCAGGTCATGAACGTGGTGTTGCGGTTGGTGAAGTCGTTCTCCGGGTCCGCCGGATCCCGGATCGAGGTACGACGGACCCGGACCGGCTTCGCCGATCCAACCCGCATCGGCCTGGGGCGGGATCACGTAGCCGAGGTGCTGCAGCGAATAGAGGACGTTCATCGCGCAGTGCTTCACGCCGTCCTCGTTGCCGGTGACGAGACAGCCACCGACTCGCCCGTAGTACGCGTACTGACCGGCGTCGTTCAGGAGGTGCGAGTTCCCGTACAGCCGCTCGATGACCTGCGTGCAGACCGACGACTTCTCCCCCAGCCAGATCGGCGTGCACAGCACGAGGATGTCGGCCGCGATCACCTGCTCGAAGATCTCGCGGCCACTCGTCGCTCGTCCCAACCGTGTTCGGTCATGTCCGGCCAGACGCCGGTCGCGATGTCGTGGTCGACCGCCCGGACGACGTCGACGGTCACGCCCTGGCGGCGCATGATCTCGATCGAGATGTCGGCGAGGCCCTGCGTGTTCGAGACCTCGGGCGACCGCTTCAAGGTGCAGTTGACGAACAGCGCCCGCAGGTCGCTGAAAGTCCCATCGCGACTGCTCGCAGAGCGCTTCCTGCTTCTCGGTCAAGGTCACGTTCCCGCCTCTCTTGTCGCCAGCTGCACTGGTAGTCCCGCACATCGGTGCGGGCGTTACAAGGATCTTGGTCGTCTCGTCGGGCTGCCAGTGGGCATCGCCGCCCGAGACCGTCGCCCGGACCGACGGACGAACCGGACGCAACACCAGCAGCACGCGACGCCCAGCCACACAACGGCCAACACCGTGAAGACCGCGGTGCCGTAGTCGAGCGGCTGCACGGAATGGTTGTCCGGCACTCGCACCCGCCCGTAGCCGCGGAGTGCCGGCCATGCGATGGCGACGAGCAGCGCACTCGAGATCAGGCCGGCGCGGACGGGTGTCCGCCAAGGTTCTGGAACGATCCGAACCAGCACCGCGCCGGTGATCAACACCAACGGCACGAGGAAGAAGTCGTGGAGCAGATCACCGCCGACGATCCAACCGAACACGGTTGCCGGGTCGGCAGCAGCGGCATTCGTGAGCATGCCCCGCACGCCGAACGCCATGATCCCACTGCCGACGACGAACGCGATCCAGAACGCAGGCCCGTGCTCGCGCGGTGCGTCGCTCGGGTCGGTCATCGTACGACGATCTGCGTGACCCACTTCGTCTGCAGAACTCCTGGCCGGTTCGGCCCGATGAGCCGGACGGGATACCCGTGGTCGAGGTGCAGCGTTTCCCCGTCGACAGCCAGCGCGAGCAGCGTGTCGCGGGTCGCGCGCTTGCGGCGGCGACAACTCGGATCGACGGTACGCACGGCGACGCTGGAGCGAAACCACGGTCACGGATGCGCCTTCGCGCGCGCCGGCGCGCGCGAGGACGTCCCGCACGGGGACTCCCGACCACTGCCGCGACGCGCTCCAGCCCTCGACGCACGCGATCGGCAGCGTTGCCTCGTGCTGCGGCATCGCGAGCAGGTCCTCGCGCGTGAGCTGCAGGGGCCGTTTGACGTTCCCGCTGACGACGAGGCGGTAATCCGGCGACTGCGCCGCACTGATCACGCCCGCCGTACGCGCGGTGCGGTTCACGGGGAATCCCTGTGGCCCCGTATCCGGACGGCGGGGCGCGAGCAACGCGAGCTCGCGCAACGGTGCCAGCGTCTGACCGACCGTGAACACCGTCACCGCGGCCGCGCCGGCGAGAACTGTAGCGAGGAACGCCCGCCGGGCGGCCGCGTCGTCACGCAGTCCTGCGAGCTCGGGTCGATCGTTCGCGGCGGCGCCACGCTCGGGAGCGTCGACGTCAGTTCGTTCCGGACGTCGCAGCGTGTGACGAGTCGTCCCGAGCTTCGCACCCATGTGCACGACGAGCGCACCGATCGTGACCCAGGCCACCCAGTAGTGCGCAGTCGGGAAGCTGAACGGCCAGGGGTACCAGAGGTTGATGTTGGCGAGGCCGGTGAAGACGAGGAACAGGCCGCCGCCGATCAACGGGAGAAGCATGAATCGCTCGAGCAGCATCGCGATCGAGTTGAACGGCGGCCACGTGAAGAGCTTCGGGTAGACGACCCACAGCTTGGCCAGCAGCAGTGGGATCGTCGCGAGTCCGGTTGCGACGTGTAGACCTTGGGTGAAGCGATACAGACCGGCGGGCCGTGCCGGCGGCGTGAACCACGAGGGCGGGTGCTGCACGAGGTGGGACCACAAGCCGGTTGCGAAGCAGATCGTGAACGAGAGCCCGAGCGCGATCCCGAGGATCGCCGCGATCCTTTCGTCGTGCAGCGGGCTCGTGAACCGTCGTTCGACGCTCCCGGGATCGAGGCCGCGTTGCTTCGTCATCACTTTCGACGACGTGGTCATGCCGGTGCTCGTTCGAGGCAGACGAACCAGCGATCGTCATCGTTCCACGACTCCATGACGGCGAATCCGGTACGGCGGGCCAGGTCCGGCAGCGCGTCGACGCCGACGACGGCGAGGTCGAACCACGGCCCCGCGTGCTCGCCGATCTCCAGCCGTACGGTGCGCGTCGACTGCGCGGGTCTCCGGCGGCGCGGTCTCGACGAGCACCCGGCTACCGCGGTGGGCGAGCAACTCGCCGATTCGGAGCAGCAACGACGCGGGATCGCCACCGATGCCGATGTTGCCGTCGAGCAGGAGTGCCGTCCGCCAACGACCCGCGCACGGGACCCGGTCGAACACCGACCGCTCCAGCACACAGGCGCCTCGGGCCCGGGCGAGACCCAACGCCGCCGGCGAAACGTCGATACCCAGGGCGACGAGGCCGCTCGCAGCCAGTTCCGCCACGTGGCGACCGGGTCCGCAGCCCACGTCGAGAACGGGTGCAACGACGCGCGCGAGGATACGCGCGTCGATGCGATCCGCCGCTTCCGTCCAGGTGCGCGCGTCGGTCGCATGACCGTCGAGGACCTGCAAGCGCGCCGTCGGGTTCATACGCTCGACACCTCCGCGCTCGACGCGCGCTGCGCAGACCGCGCGATCGACGCGCGTCATGCAACTCGCGAACGCCGTACCGGGTATCGATGCGGCTACCCGCCGCGCGTCTGCGAAATGGTCGACGTCCAGCAGCACGGGAAGTCGACGCGAGCGGAGCCCGAGGTCGTCCAGGCGCCGCTGTTGGTCGGCGCCGGTACACCGCGTGCTCATCTCCACGCCGAGGAACACGCTCGGATCAGGTCGCTGCAGCCCGATCCCCCACCACCCACCATCAGGCGCGTGGCCGAGCACGGCATCCGTTGCGGGCCGGTCCAGTTCGCGCGCGCAGCGCGCGAGCAGCGCGGGCGTGACCTGCGGGGTATCCATGCCGATGAGCAGCGCGCGGTCCTTCGACGTGCGCGAACGTGGCCGCGATACGCGCGTCGAGACCGCCGACAGCCTGCGGGACGACGTCCATTCCGGACGGCAGCCACGCACCCGGCCGACCGTCGAGCACGACGACGTGGCGCGCCGCCGGAGTCGCCCGCACCGCGCGCAGCGTGTCCGCGAGCGCCGCTTCGGCGAGATCGGCCGCTTCGACAGGAGTGCACGGTGGGCACAGCCGAGTCTTGACCCGACCCGGCCGTGGTTCCTTGGCGATGACGATCCATGTGAGATCGGCGGTCACACGCGAGCCGCCACTACCGACATGTCGCGCAGCGCGCGGACGGTTCCGGAGACACTGCCGCTGACCTTCGACCGGCCGCTCGTACGGGCGCGATAGTCGACGTCGATCTCGCAGATGCGCCAGCCTGCACGACCGGCGCGCAACACCATCTCCAGCGGATACCCGAAGCGGCGATCCTGCACGTCGAGATCGAGGAGCGCAGCGCGGTGCGCGACCCGCATCGGCCCGAGGTCGTGCACGCGGACGCCGGCGTGGCGGCTGACGAAGTACGCGAGCACCCTGTTGGCGGCACGGGCGTGGGGAGGCCACGCGCCACGCGCGTGCCGCGCGCCGAGCACGAGGTCGGCGTCACCATCGACCACGGGTGCGACAAGCCGCGGGAGATCGCGGGGATCGAGCGTCGCATCGCAGTCCATGAAGCAAACGATGTCGCTCGTCGAGGCGAGCAGTCCGGTGTGACACGCGGCGCCGAAGCCGCGATCGACTGTTCGACGACACGTGCTCCCCTTCGCCGGGCGATGTTGGCCGAACCGTCCGTCGACCCGTTGTCGACGACGATCGGCGAGAACCCCGCCGGGAAGTCATCGAGCACGCGACGGTATCGCGTCGACTTCGTCGAGGACCGGAAGAATGACATCGATCACGTTGAGACCGTACGGATCGGAACCGCTCGCGCCTGTGGAAAACCCCTTACGATTCGCGTAACTCGCTTCTCCACCGGCGCGCGTGGTCATCCCGCTCCGTACGCTGCACCGATGCTCGATGCTGTGACGCGCGCCGCGCCCGAACCGCAGACTCGTCGCGCGTTCCGCTTCGACGGCTTCGTCGTCGTCGCCACGCTCACGGTGCTCGCGTTCGCCGTGAACCGGTGGGGCTCAGAGCTCGTACGTTCGCACCACGTGATGAAGGTCGCGTTCTCCCCCGTTCCACGCGGCTTATGACCCGCGCATCGGTCGTAGCGCACTTCCGGTCATCGTGGTCGCGACCGCCCTCCTCGCAACGCTGCCGGGCCTGACGTCGCGTCTCTCCTGGCGCGCCCTCCTGTGGTGGTCGGCGGGCCTCAGCGTGTTGTGGACGATCGCACTCAACGCGACGGATGGCTGGTACGGGTTGCTGCACGGGATCGACAACCGCAACGAGTACCTCCACGACGTCGGCGCGGTCGGCTCGCCGATCGGCTTCCTCCACGGCTTCACGGACCACATCGGCGAGTACGCGACGCAGCACGCGTGGCCATCCCCCTGGGTTCGTGCTGATTCTCTGGTCGCTCGATCAAATCGGCCTCGGTGGCGCTCGGTGGGCCGCCGCGCTCTGCATAGCCGGCGGCGCGGTCGCAGTGGTCGCGGTGTTGACCGCAACGCGTGATGTCGCCGGTGATCGCGTCGCGCGTTCGGCGATGCCCTTCGTCGCCATTGCTCCGATCGCCCTGTGGATCGGTACCGAGCGCGGACGGGTTCTACTCCGGATTCGGCGCCGTGTCGGTTGCGCTCGTGATCCGGGCCGTCTACCGACCGGGACGGGGGTGCGCTCGCGTTCGTCGGCGGGATCACCTTCGGCGTGCTCATGCTCTGCTCGTACGGTCTCGCCCTGCTGGCGCTCGTCCCCATCGCACTGGCGTGGCAGAAGGGTCGGATGGCCGCATTGGTCCCTGCCGGCCTGGGTACCGCCACCACCCTGGGACTCGCGTACGCGGCGGGCTTCAACTATCTGGCCGGGATGCTGGCGATGCGCCGCGAGTACTTCGAGGGTGTGGCGAGCATGCGCCCGTACTCGTACGCCTTCGTGGCTGATCTCGTCATGTTCGCCCTGATCCTCGGGCCCGCGGTCGTGCTGGGTTGCGTCCGCGAGGAACCCTCGCCTGTGGGCGCTCGTCGGTGGCGCAGTACTGGCGGTCATCCTCGCCGACCTCAGCGGAATGTCGAAGCTCGAGGTGGAGCGCATCTGGATGCCGTTCGCGTTCTGGGTGCTGCCGGCCGCCGCGACATTGACGATCGGCGCACGCGCGACGATGGCCCGCAGATGGATAGCGATACAGATGGTGTGCGCAATCGCGTTCCAGGTGATGGTGAGAACCGCATGGTGAGCGTGCTCGTCGTCGAGGACGACCCCACGGTCGCGGAAGTCGTGACCCGCTACCTCCTGCTGGAGGGCTATGCGGTCGACGCGGCGGTCGATGGACCCGATGCGCTCCGGCGCGCCGACGCGGCACTGGCCGGACCTCGTGGTCCTCGATCTCATGCTGCCCGGGATCGACGGGCTGGAGGTGTGCCGGCAACTCCGTGCTCGTGCGCAGATACCCGTCATCATGCTCACAGCACGAGGCGACGAAGACGATCGCATCGTCGGACTCGAGCGCGGTGCCGACGACTACGTGACCAAACCGTTCTCGCCGCGTGAGCTCGTCGCGCGCGTCGCTGCCGTTCTCCGGCGCGCCCACGCGGACGTGCACGAACAGGAGGAGCCAATCGTGCTCGTGGCCGGCGACCTGCGCGCCGACACGGCGGCGCGTGAGCTGACAAAGAACGGCAACCCAGTGGTTCTGACCGCGCGCGAGTTCGACCTGTTGACGTATCTCATGCGCAATCCGGCGCGCCTTCTCCCGCGAAGAGCTGCTCGAACAGGTTTGGGGATTCACCTACGGCGACACCTCAACTGTGACGGTCCACATTCGCCGCCTGCGCGAGAAGATCGAGACGGACCCGGCACAACCCACGCACGTGACCACGGTGTGGGGCGTCGGCTATCGGTTCGACGGATGACTGTGCTGGCGATGAGTCAGTCGCACGCGGTTCAGCTCGTCGCCGTCGCGACCATCAGCGCGGCCGTCGCCGGCCTCATCGGGGCGCTCGCGGCGTGGCTCCTCCGTCGCCGCAGCATTGCGGTGCAGGTGCTGGTCGTCGCGCTCGACGCCGTGCTCGCCGTGGCCATCGGCGTCCGGTTCGCGGTCGGCGCGATGCTGGTCGCCCCCGAAGACCTGCAAGCGGTCGACGTCGCACTCGTGGCCGCCGGCGCGGTCGCCGTCGTGGCCGCATGGTTGCTCGGTCGCCGGGTCGGCCGCAGCAGCGCGATGCTCGTGGCGGCCGCGGCGAGAGTCGGCGACGGCGAACCCGACCTCGCCAACCCGACACCCGCGCCGTCCGGTACCGCGCCACTCGAGCTGACCCGACTCGCTGCGCAACTGAAGGAGACGTCGACGCGCCTCGACGAGGCGCGCGAACGCGAACGCGCGCTCGACGCGTCGCGGCGCGAACTCGTCGCGTGGGTATCGCACGACCTGCGGACGCCGCTCGCCGGCATGCGCGCGATCGTCGAAGCGCTCGAGGACGGCGTCGTCGACGACCCGGAGACCGTGCAGCGGTATCACCGGACGCTGCGCGAGGAAGTCGATCATCTCGCGGCGCTCGTCGACGACCTGTTCGAGCTGAGCCGCACCCAGGCCGGCGCACTCCATCTCGAGCTCGCCCGGGTCTCGCTCGGCGACGTCGTCTCCGACGCACTCTCCGGCGCTCGTCCGATCGCGGCCGCGAAGGGCGTCCACCTGGTCGGCGAGCTCGTTGGTCCGCCGCCCGAGCTCGACCGTGTCGGCGCCCGAACTGCTGCGCGTGTTGCGCAACCTGCTCGAGAACGCGATCCGGCACACGCCCGCGGACGGTACCGTCGTCGTCGAGGCGGGTCGCGACGACGACGTCGCCTTCGTGTCCGTGCTGGACTCGGGCGGCGGCGTCCCGGAATCAGATCTTCCCCGCATCTTCGACGTCGCGTTCCGCGGCGATCCTGCACGCCAGGGCAACGGTGCGGGGCTCGGGCTGGCGATCGCGGGCAGTTCGTCGAAGCCCACCGGGGAGAGATTCGGGTGCGCAACGAGAACGGAGGGGCACGGTTCACCGTGTCGCTTCCCCTCGATCCGGTCGGGCCACGATGAGGACCGCGTGCGCGAGTTCGTCGCACGTTCTCGTGACCGGCGGCGCCGGCTTCATCGGTTCCCACGTCGTCGCGCAGCTACGCGCCGCGGGCCACGAGGTGCGTGTCGTCGATGCGCTCCATCCCGGGCGCACGCCGGACCACCTCCCGATCTGGAACCGGACGTCGAGTACATCTGGGGCGACCTCACCGACCCGAGGTCGCTCGGTCGCGCGGTCGCGGGCGTGAACGCCGTCTCCCATCAGGCTGCGATGGTCGGGCTCGGCGTCGACTTCGACGACGTCGCCGACTACGTCCACCACAACGACCTGGCGACCGCGCAACTCCTCGCGCGCGCTGCACGCGCGCCGCGTTCGCCGGTCGGATCGTGCTCGCGAGCAGCATGGTCGTGTACGGCGAGGGCGCTATCGGTGCGCCGAGCACGGAGTCGTGCGACCCGCGCCACGTGTGCCGGCACGCTGGACGCGGCGCACTTCGAGCCGCCGTGCCCGCAGTGCTGCGACCGGCGCTCGCCGCGGACCGGTCCCCGAGGACTGCATGCCCGACCCGCGGAACGTCTACGCCGCGACGAAGTTGCATCAGGAGCATCTGTGCCGAGCGTTCGCACGGGAGCACCACGGCGTCGACCGTGACCGCGCTTGCGCTACCACAACGTCTACGGACCGCGGATGCCGCGCGACACGCCGTACGCCGGAGTCGCGAGCATCTTCCGCAGCGCGCTCGAAGCGCGGCGACGCACCCGAGGTCTTCGAGGACGGCGGCCAGCGCCGCGACTTCGTCCACGTGCGAGACGTCGCCCGCGCGAACGTCTGCGCGCTACGGTCGATCGGCCTTCCGACGGACCGGTCAACGTCGCCAGCGGCGATCCGCACACCGTGCTCGACATGGCAACCGCCATCGCCGACGTCGCCGGCTCCGACGCGCCGCGGCCGGTCGTCACCGGTGACTACCGGCTCGGCGACGTCCGCCACGTGTTCGCGTCGCCCGTGCTCGCGCCCGTGCCGCAATCGGCTTCCGCGCCATGGTCGCCTTCGCCAACGGCATGTCCGAGTTCGCGCACGCGCCGCTACGTGCGGCGGCCGTGTAACGAATCGAGCCATTCCCGAACTACAACGTTGCCCCGATTACGCCGCGAGGTCGCGCCCATGAATCGCCCGCCCGGTAGGTAGACATCGTGACGAACATGGTGACCTCCCTTCCCGGGCAGGAAACGCTCCTCGCATGTTGGAGCGCGCTGGCGCAGCTGTCGCCGGGGCCGGAAGCTGATTCACTGCTCCACGTGCGTCGCCGCCGTGTTCCCGGCCTGGGCTCCACTCAACAACGCGATCATGTTGACGACATCGGCCGATGCTGCCGCGGCCGCGAGTTCCCAGCTCGCGGCGCTCTACGCCCGCTCCGGCGTCACGGTCTGGGCGTTGTGGTTGCCGAGCGGCACGACCGATCTCGACACACCAGATGAGGTGCACACTGTGGGCGCCTTCAAACGCGACACGACGACGCTCGTGATGCAGACGAGCCTGCAGCGCGCGTTTCGACCGCATGACGGCGTCGTCCGCACGTCGATCGCTTCAGCCACACGCGCCACCGATGAACCGGTGCCGGCCACGGAGCTCGCCGAGCCCGAACGTGTGCCGGGACTGACCGGGTGGGTGTTGGTGCACGACCGTGTCGCCGTCGCCGGCGCGTGGAGCTTCCTACACGAGCACGACTGTGGGATCTACACCGTTGGCACCGCGCCGGCGTGGCGGCGACGCGGCCTGGCGCGATCTCTCGTGGAGCACGTGCTCGAGGATGCCGCCCGCCGCGGGGCTCGAACCGCGACGCTGCAATCGACACGGATGGCACAGCAGCTCTACGCCACCCTCGGTTTCGTGCCGGTCGGGCGATACGAAGAGTGGACCTCACAGTGAGCGGCGGCAGGGGATGGCAGTAACGATCGAGTGGTTCACGACGCCGCGCGCGGCGTTGCGATTGCTCTTCGAGCTCGCCGAGGACTCGGTGACCCGACTGAACGAGTACGTCGAGCTCGGGAAGGTTCTGGTCGCCCGCGACGGCCCGGATGTCATCGGCCACCTCCAACTGGTCCCGACGGCAGCGCGCCGGCGTGATCGAGCTCAAGAACATGGCCGTTCGACCGGAACGACAGGGCACCGGGGTCGGTCACGCGCTCGTCGCCGCCGCCCTCGCCTGGTGCGCGGCGGAAGTATGGTCGGAGATGGTGGTCGCAACCGCGGCGGCAGACATCGGAAATCTTCGGTTCTACCAGCGCGCCGGCTTCCGCCTGCTTTCCGTCGAGAGAGATGCGTTCACGCCGATGACCGGTTATCCCGATCCGGTGGTCATCGACGGGATCCCACTGCTCGACCGGGTGTGGCTGTCGCGAGACCTCTGACGATCGAACACCGCCGCCACGCGCGTGCGCAGACGGGACGCCACACCGCCATACGCTCGGCTTCCGGCAAGAGGAGGTTCGACGATGTCACAACGCGTCGCGAGGCTTGTGTCGGTCAACGTGGGACTGCCGCGCGAGATCGTCTGGCGAGGCCGGACCGTGTTCACGGGGATCTGGAAGGAGGCGGTCGACGGGCCGCGCGCCGTCAGCCGTCTGAATGTCGACGGCGACGGCCAAGGCGATCTGAACGGACACGGCGGCGAGCAGCGCGCGGTGTACGTGTACCAGCTCGACTCGTATCGGTACTGGCAGCGCGAGATGCAGCGCGACGACTTCACATTCGGCCAGTTCGGTGAGAACTTCACCGTCGACGGGCTGGCCGACGACGAGGTGTGCGTCGGCGATCGGTATCGCATCGGCACGGCGTTGTTCGAGGTCACGCAACCTCGGGTCACGTGCTATCGGGTCGGCATCCGGATGGACGAGCCCCGCATGGCTGCGCTCCTCGTCGCGCAGGGACGCCCCGGCTTCTACTTCCGGGTGCTCGAAGAGGGCGAGGTCCGTGCGGGCGACGACGTCGTGAAGATCGCCACCGGGCCCGAAGCGATGACGATCGCCGACATCAACGCGCTGCTGTACCTCGCCGGTCATCACGACATCGACCAACTCCGGCGGGCGCTGCGCATCCCGGCACTGAGCCCGGGCTGGCAGGTATCCATCCAGGCGCTCCTCGACGAGGAGCTCACTGGTTCCGTTGGCACCGGCAACGCGGGGCTGGCGGCGCCCGCACCGCCGCCCGCATGGCCCGGATTCCGCGACCTTCGGGTCACGGCCAAGCACTCGGAGAGCTCCGACGTGATCTCGCTCGAGCTGGAATCCGACGCGCGACCCGCTGCCCGATGCCCGGCCGGGCCAGTTCGTGACGGTCAAGCTCCGGCCGGACCCGGGCTCGCCACCCCTCGTGCGCAGCTACTCGCTTTCCGGCGCGCCGGGCGGCGCCCGCTACCGGATCAGCGTGAAGGTCGAACCGCACGGCGCAGCCGGACAGCACATTCGCACCCGTGTCCGCGTCGGTGACCGGTTGGATGTCGGCGCGCCGCGCGGGCTGTTCACCCTCGACGACGGCGACCGCCCCGTCGTGCTCATCAGCGCCGGAGTCGGCGTCACACCGGTGCTCGCGATGTTGCACGCGCTCCATGACGCGGGATCGACACGCGAGGTCTGGTGGTTGCACGGCGCGCGCAACCGCGCGGAGCACGCGTTCGCAGTCGAGGCGCAGTCGCTGCTGGACGAGCTCGCACGCGTGCACCGTCGCATCTGGTACAGCCGGCCGGGCACGACTGATCAGCGCGGGAGTCGACTACGACGCGGCGGGGCACATCACACCCGACGCGCTCGCCGAAGCGGGCGTCCCGAGCGACGGCGAGTTCTACCTGTGCGGCCCCACCGCATTCATGGATGCGTTGCGCGAGGGTCTCGCCGCGCTCGGCGTTCCCACTGGACGCGTGCACACGGAGATCTTCGGCGCGCAGAGGATCGCTCACACCCGGCATCGTCACCCTTCCCGTGCGGTCACCGCATCAACTCGAGGGTGCGGCGGGCACCGGACCACTGATCTCGTTCGTGCGTACGGCCCTGAACGTGCGCTGGCAGGACCGCTTCGGGAGCATCCTCGAACTGGCAGAAGCATGTGATGTGCCGGTCCGATGGTCATGTCGCACCGGCGTGTGCCACACGTGTGAGACCGGCCTGCTCGACGGCACCGTCGAATACTCACCCGAGCCGCTCGAAGCACCGGCGGATGGCAACGTGCTCGTGTGTTGCGCGCGTCCCACCGCCGATCTCGCGATCGACCTGTAGACGAACCCAACGGCTGATGCCTCTTCGTGTAACGAACCGCGATCTCGCACGACTGCACGGTCGCGACCGCGACACGAGGGAGGGACACATGCAGGGGCTCGAGGGCAAGACCGCAATCGTCACCGGTGGGAGCTCGGGGATCGGGCAAGCGATCGCCGTCCGCCTCGGCCGTGAAGGTGTCAACGTCGCCGTCAACTACGTCGGGCCGCCCGAAGGGGCACAAACGACGAAGGACGACATCGAGCGCGGTGTCGACATGTGCATGTCGCAGCTGCACGACTGTGGGGCGAACGCGCTGCTCGTGGCGGCCGACGTGTCCGACGAGGGCGACGTCGAGCAGATGTTCAAGGACGTGCAGACCGAGTTCGGGCCGGTGGACTTCCTCGTAAACAACGCCGGCATTCAAGTCGCGCAGGACTCCGACATGCTCGAGACGGCCGCGTTCGACCGGGTGCTGGCAGTCAACCTCCGCGGCGCGTTCCTCTGCGCGCAGCACGCGATCCGCCAGATGATCGCCGAGGACCGACCCGGTGCGATCGTCAACGTCTCGTCGGTGCACCAACTGATCCCGAAGCCGAAGTTCCTCGGGCTACTCGGTGAGCAAGGGCGGGATGCAGAACCTCACCCGCACCCTCGCGCTCGAGTTCGCCGGACGCGGCATCCGAGTGAACGCGATCGGACCCGGGTGCCACCGTGACGCCGATCAACCGCGCGTGGGTCGACGACCCCGAGAAGCGCGAGATGGTCGTGAGCCACATCCCGATGGCCGGCCGGTGACGCCGAGGAGATGGCCTCCGCGGCCGCGTTCCTGCTCTCGGACGAGGCCGCGTACATCACCGGACAGACCTTGTTCGTCGACGGCGGCCTCACCCTGTTCGCCGACTTCCGCACCACCTGGTCGTCGGAGTGAACCGATGGTCGCTGCGCCCGATGTGCGCCACGACACGTGGTGGCCGTCGCGGTACGGCGCCGAGGACGAAGCCGGGGCGCTCAACGAGATCACCGCCGACTCGGTCGTCGCCGCCGCGCGACTCGTGCGCACCGGTCGCGCGTCTTCGACCTCGCCCACGTCCTCGACGTGGACGTTCCTGCGTTTCCGGGCCGCTCGTTCCGTCAATACCTGACGACGACGTCGCATCACCGTGAACACGCGCGCCGAGAACGCCGGCCCCGAGGGGCTCGGACGGAACGGCGTCAACTGGATCGTCGAGCACGTCGACGCGCGCCGTCGCAGATGGGCACCCACCTCGACGGCCTCAACCACCTGCAGATGGGTGATCGCACCTACAACGGATTCCGTCTCGCCGACATCGTCGAGGAGTACGGCACCAACCGGCTCGGCGTCGACGCCCTGCCACAGGTCGTCACCCGTGGAGTACTGCTCGACATCGCCGCCGCGCGCGGCGTCGACCAGCTCGGCCGGGGCGACGTGATCACGCCCGACGACGCCGAACGCGCGGCCGCGCGTGCGGGCGTGGCCGTCGGGGCCGGTGACGCGGTGCTGTTCCACACCGGCTGGGGCGCGCAGTGGGGTACGGACAACGACGCCTACGTCGACGGTGAACCCGGTCCCGGACTCGCCCTCGCCGACTGGCTGGTCGAGCGCCGCGTCGCGCTCACGGGCTGTGACACGTGGAGCTTCGGACCGGTGCCGCCCGAAGACCTCGCGGAGCCGTTCGTCGTTCCGCAGACGCTCAACGTCAAGCACGGCGTCGTCGTGCTCGAGAACCTACGGCTCGTCGACGTCGCACAGGCCGGCGTCAGTCAGTTCCTGTTCGTGGTCTCGCACCCGAAGTTGCCAGGTGCCACCGGCGCCTGGGTCGCGCCGCTCGCGATCGTCTGAGAGGGTCACCATGGTCGACACTTACGACGTCATCGTCATCGGATCGGGCGCCGGCGGAGGCACGCTCGCCCACGCGCTCGCGCCCACGGGCAAGCGGATCCTCATCCTCGAACGCGGCGACTTATCCGCCGGGAGAAGCAGAACTGGAACTCGCGCGCCGTGTGGGGCAACCACCGCTACCGCAACGCGGGCCTCTGGGCCGACCAGGACGGCAGCAAGTTCCTCCCGAAGCAGCACTATTACGTCGGCGGCAACACCAAGATGTACGGGGCGGTGCTGTTCCGGATGCGCGAGCGCGACTTCGGCGACGTCCGCCACGTCGACGGCATCTCACCTGCGTGGCCGATCACCTACGACGACCTTGAGCCCTACTACACCCGGGCCGAGCAGCTCTACCAGTGCACGGCGAGCGCGGCTCCGACCCCCTCGAGCCGTCCGCGACCGGTCCGTATCCGTACCCGGCCATCAGCCACGAACCGCGGGTCGAGCAGCTCGCGCACGACCTCGAGGCCGCGGGGCTGCGACCCTTCCAACTGCCGCTGGGGATCATGATCGACGAAGACGAGCCCGGAGCACAGCCCGTGCATTCGCTGCGACACCTGTGACGGGTTCGCGTGCTCGTCGCACGCCAAGGCCGACGCGCAAGTCGTGTGCGTCGAACCGGCGCTCCAGTACCCGAACGTCACGCTGCGCACCCACGCCTGCGTCCGCCGGCTGGTGACGAGCGCCGACGGCCGCAGGGTCGAGAAGGTCGTCGTCGACCGTGACGGCACGCACGAGGAGTACACCGCCGACATCGTCGTGGTGTCGGCCGGCGCCATCAACTCGAGTGCGCTGCTCCTCGGTTCGGCCAGCGACCGCCATCCGAACGGGCTCGGCAACAGCTCCGGCGTGGTCGGCCGCCACCTGATGCTGCACAACAACTCGTCGTTGACCGCGTTCTCGAAGATCCCGAACTCGACCGTCTTCCAGAAGACGTTCGGTGTCAACGACTACTACTACGGCGACGGCCAGTGGGAGTTCCCGCTCGGCGCCATGCAGATGCTCGGCCGCAGCGACGCCGTCACGATCTCGCTCAACGCCCCCGACGCCGATGACCCCGCCGACCTCGCGCCGCGATCGCTCGACTTCTGGATCACCACCGAGGACCTCGCCCGGTCGGACAACCGCGTCGTTGTCGACCCCGACGGCCGCATCCGGCTGGAGTACACGCCCACCAACCTCGCGGCCCACGAACGGCTGATCGGCAAGTTCCGGTCCCTCCTCGACACGATGCAGTGCCGCGACGACGTCGTCGCCGGTCCACTACCTGGGCGGCCGGCTCGGCATCACCGGGGTCGCCCACCAGAACGGCACCGTTCGCTTCGGTACGGATCCGGCCTCGTCGGTGCTCGACGTCAACTGCCGCATGCACGACGTCGACAACGTCTACGTGGTCGACTCCAGCTTCTTCGTGTCCAGCTCCGCGGTGAACCCGACGCTGACCATCATCGCCAACGCGCTGCGCGTCGCCGACCACTTGCGCGAACGGATGAGCTAGCCCGATGGCAGCGCGCGACCCCACCGGCTCCGAGCGAGGCCGACCGGTACAGGGGCAGGGTCGCGTGCTGCCGACTAGCGTCCTCCCGCGGTGGATTCCGTCGCGCCGTACAGCGTTGTCGCCGGCCGATCGCGAACTTGTCGGGGCGCTGCGAGCGGGCGACGAGTCGGCGTTCGGATCGCTCGTCGACCGATACTTCGCGCCGATGCTCTCCGTCGCCCGTTCCTACGTCGCGTCACCGCGAAGCGGCCGAGGATGTCGTGCAGGAGACATGGATGGGCGTGATCGAAGGAATCGATCGCTTCGAAGGCCGGTGCTCCCTGAAGACGTGGATGTACCGCATCCTCGTGAACCGCGCCCGAACGCGCGGTGAGCGGGAGTCGCGGACGCGACCCTTCTCGTCGCTTGCGCCGGCCGACGAACCAGCCGTCGACCCCGCTCGGTTCCGGCCCGACAGCCATCGCTGGGGTGGTTTTTGGGCCGATCCACCGACCGCCGAGCTCCCCGAGGAGCAGGCGTTGGCAACCGAGACAGCGGGGAATGCTCAAGCACGTGATCGCCCAGCTCCCGGACGCGCAGCGCATCGTCATCTCTTTGCGCGACGTACAGGACTTCAGCGCGGAAGAGGTGTGTCAGCTTCTCGACATCAGTGAAGGAAACCAACGGGTGCTGCTCCACCGCGCGACGCTCGAAGGCGCGCGCCGCGCTCGAGGCGCACCTCAAGGCGGAGGCGAAGCGTGCAAGCAACCGCCCGTTCGTTGCGTCGAGTTCGTCGAGCTCGTGACCGATTGGTCGGAGGGCGCGCTGGACGAGAGCGTGCGCGCCGAGGTGGAGGAGCACATCAACATCTGCCCACCGTGCGCAGAGTACGTCGAGCAGATGCGGATGGCCGTCCGTCTCCTGCGTGGTGCGGAGCAGGAAGCGCCGCCGGAACCGGCGCGTGACGCCCTCCTGGCTGCGTTCCGAGCGCGCCTGAACGGCGATTCCTAGACGAGCCGAAGGCGGTCCGCGAGCCACACGGACTGGAACTGCCGCTCGGCGTCGTATCCCGCGTCGAAGTCCGCAGCCTCGCGTCCGGCCGCACATGCGCCTACGAACGGGGCACCTTGGGGTGGCCCATCGTTGGCGACAACGCCCGCGGCGTCGGTCGCGAGCATCGCGGCGATACCAACATCGGAGGTGGTGTCGAGTCGCGCCTCGACCGTCGGTGCGAGCGCGGCCAGGTCCGCCAACGTCACGCACCGCTCGAACTCGTCGGCGAGGTCGACCGCGCCGGAGCCGCGTAGCACCGCGGTACCGCACGGTCCCTGGCCCGCCACGCCGCCACCTCGCCCAGTTCGCGCGACCGCCGCGGGGTATTCGGTGGACGCGGCGCGCGATCCGACCACGAGTACCGACGATCTTGTGACGCGACTCGACGATCTCCCCGTCGAGCTCGACCTCCCACAGCTCCTCCGTGAGCCAGTACGCGATGTCGCACGGTCGGCACGCGTGAATGCCCGAGTAACATGGGCTTCACTGGTCGGAAGGGCGACGCCGTACGACGCGCTAGACGTTGCATTGCATGTCGCGAGACGATTGCCTCGTGAGTGTCGACGTCATCACCGAGATCACGATCGGCCGTCCGGTCGATGTTGTCGCGGCGTACGCGTCCGATCCTTCGAATGCACCGGCGTGGTACACGAACATCGAGTCGGTCGAATACGTCTCGCCGCCGCCCACGCAGGTCGGGTCGAAGGTTCACGTTCGTCGCCCGATTCCTCGGGCGGCGCACGATCTCGGGCTGGAAACCGTCGGGCTCGAGCCCGGGCGCTCCGTCGACGTCGACGATCGCCTCCGAGCCAAGGGCGTCGATGGCGAGTGGCTCTACGCGGTCGGCGATTGCAACGGACGCGTGCTGCTCACGCACATGGGCAAGTACCAAGCGCGGATCGCGAGCGATGTCATCCTCGGCAAGGATACGACCGATCGCCGCCGACGAGGGCATCGTGCCGCGCGTGACGTTCACGGACCCGCAGGTCTGCGCCGTCGGACGGACCGCCGCGGAGGCGCGCGCCGACGGTTACGACGTCCGCGTCGTCAGCTTTCCGACCGGTGACGTCTCGGGTGCCTCGACGCTCGGTGTGGGCGTGCGCGGAACGAGTCAGCTCGTGATCGACGAGCAGCGCCGCACCATCCTCGGCGCCACGTTCACTGGGCCCGGCCTCCAGGAGCTGCTCCACTCCGCGACCGTCGCCATCGCGGGTGAGGTGACGCTCGATCAGTTGTGGCATGCGGTTCCATCATTTCCGACCGTGAGCGAAGTCTGGCTGCGGCTGCTCGAGGAGTACGGGCTGTGAGCAGCCAGGTGCAGATCCTCCGGCGCGGGTGGGCGGCTCCGAACACTTCGACGGTGCGCGTTGGGCCGGAGGTCGTAGCCGAATGAGCACTGATGTGTCGTTCGCTCCGCTGCTCGTCGTCGCTTTGATCGCAGTCGCGGCGCCGTTGCTGGTCGGTGCGTTCCACTTGCGGGTCCCGGCACCGGTGCTCGAGATCGTCGCGGGCGTCGCCATCGGGCCATCGGGATTCGGGCTCGTGCGGCTCAACGCACCGATCAACGTCCTCGCGCTCGTCGGACTCGCGTCTTGCCGTTCCTCGCCGGCCTCGAGATCGACCTGCAGCGTCTCCGCGGGCGCGTGCCGAGACTGGCGCTCGTCGGTTACGTCGTGACGCTCGGGCTGGGCATCGGCGCCGGACTGGTCGTGCACGCGGCCGGATGGGTGCGTCAACCGCTGTTGCTCGCCGTTGCGCTGAGCGCGACGTTGCTCGGACTCGTCATCCCGGTGCTGAAGGATGCCGGCTACACCGAGCGTCCGCTCGGTCAGCTCGTCATCGCGGCCGCGACGGTCGCGGACTTCGCCGCGGTGCTGCTGCTCTCGGTTCTGTTCTCGCAGTCGGAAGGCAGCACCGCGAGCAGGATCATCCTGTTCGCCGCCTTCATCGCGGTCATCGTGCTGGTCGCGATCGGGATGTCACGTGTGTGGCCGGAGCATGGGCCTGGGCTCGCTCCTCGTCCGACTCCAGGACACGACCGCCGAGATCCGTGTGCGCATCGCGGTCGCGCTTGATCGGGTTCGTCGCACTTGCCGTCAACGTCGGACTCGAAGCCATCCTCGGCGCGTTCATCGCGGGCGCGGTGCTCAACTTCGTCGACCGCGACACGATGTCGCACCCGCAGTTCCGCGTGAAGCTCGACGTGATCACCTACGGGTTCGTCATCCCCGTGTTCTTCGTCGCGAGCGGCATGATGCTCGACCTCGAAGGGCTCTTCAGCAGCCCGGCCGCCGTGGCCCGCATACCGGTATTCCTGCTCGCGCTGCTCGTCGTGCGCGGTGTGCCCGCACTCATGTTCCGATCCTCGATCGGAACTCGCCGCAGCATCGCCGCGGGCCTGTTGCTCGCCACGTCACTCCCGTTCCTCGTGACCGCGGCCGACATCGGCGTGACGATCGGCGCGCGTCAAGCCCGTCACCGGCGCCGCGTTGATCTCGGCCGGCTTGCTGTCCGTCGTGATCTTCCCGGCGCTGGCACTCGCACTGTTGCGCAAAGACTCGGCCGCGGATCGCGGACGACGTGTAACGCGTCACGAGCAGGAAGGACTGTTCCCGCATGAGCAACTTGCCGATCGCTGAGTACGCGCTCCTGTCCGACTGCCACTCGGCCGCGCTCGTCCATCGCGACGGCTCGGTCGACTGGCTCTGCTTCCCACGCTTCGATAGCCCGTCCGTGTTCGGTCGGCTGCTCGACGCCTCTGCCGGGCACTGGTCGATCCGCCCCATGGGAAAAGCCGACGTGACGCGCCGTTATCTCCCGGAGACGATGGTGCTCGAGACCACCTTCCGCACCGCGACCGGAACTGCCGTCCTTGTTGACGCGCTGGCCGTCGGACGGAATGAGCGCGGTCACGAGCTCGGCGCCGACGCGCCCTCTGCGCTGTTGCGGCGTGTGACCGGAATGGACGGCACCGTCGAGTTCGCGGTCGAGTACGCACCGCGCCCCGAGTACGGCTTGATCTATCCCGTCCTCGAGCCGGTCGCAGAGGGCGTCGTCGGTCGCGGTGGCGCCGACGTGCTCGCGCTCGTCTTCGGCAGTCCCATTCGAGAACGACGGATTCCTTGCGCGGGCGACGTTCAACGTCGAGGCCGGCGCGAGTCTCGGCTTCGCGCTCGCAGCACCGGTCGACCTCGCAGGAGAAGCCCCGGATGTGGTCACAGGCGGAGATCGAAACGCGTCTCGAAGACACGACGCGCGCATGGTCGACCTGGTCGGCGTTGCACCAGGCCTACGACGGCCCATGGCACGACCTCGTGCACCAGAGCGGACGCGTCCTCTACGCCCTCCACTACTACCCGACCGGCGCGATCTGCGCGGCGCCCACCTCCTCATTGCCCGAATCGGCCGGCGGGACGCGCAACTGGGACTACCGCTACGCATGGGTTCGCGACGTCGTCCTTCACGCTGCAGGCGTTGTGGGTCGCTGCGTGCCCCGACGAAGCCGATCAGTTCTTCGACTACCTGGCCGACGCCGCCGCGACCCAAGTCCGGCGCGGGGGCGACCTCCAGATCATGTTCGGCATCGGCGGCGAACGGGACCTCACCGAACGCGAACTCCCCCACCTCACGGGATGGCGGACAGCGCACCCGTTCGCGTCGGCAACGGCGCGTGGAACCAGCGCCAGATAGACGTGTACGGCGAACTGCTCGACGCAGTGCATCGCCTTCCGGACCAGCTCATGCGCCTCGGCCCGACGACGAGGCACTTCCTCGCCGATCTGGCCGACACCGCGGCCGCTCGCTGGAAGGAGAAGGACCAAGGTATCTGGGAGATCCGCGGTGAGCCGCGGCACTTCCTCTACTCGAAGTTGATGTGCTGGGTAGCCGTCGACCGGGCGATCACGCTCGCGAACGAGCTCGACGCGAACGAACGGGTCGACCACTGGAAGCACGCCCGTGAGGAGATCGCGCGACGCGATCCTCACCGAAGGTTGGAGCGACGCAGCCGGTGCGTTCACGCAGTCGTTCGGCTCCGACGAGCTCGACGCGTCGAACTTGATGATGGCGATCGTCGGCTTCCTCCCCGCTTCCGATCCGCGCATGCGCGCCACGATCGACGCCATCGCGGACCGGCTCACCGACGATCACGGGCTTGTCTACCGCTACCGTGCCCACGACGGCCTCGAAGGCGAAGAGGGCACGTTCCTCCTGTGCACGTTCTGGCTCGCCCAAGCGCTTGCGCTCACCGGCGAGCTCTACCGTGCGACCGAAACGATGGAGCGCGCGGTCGCGTTCGCAAACGACCTCGGTCTCCTCGCCGAGGAGGTAGACGTCGCAACCGGCGAGCTACTCGGCAACTTCCCGCAGGCGTTCAGTCACATCGGCCTCGTGAACGCAGCATGGGCAATCGCGCAGGCGAGGCAGCGAGTCGGGGTTCCAGATCGAAGGACGGCACCGTAGGACGCGCTGGACGTTGCCCGACGCGTCGCGAGACGACTACCTCGTTAGTGTCGACGCGCTTGCGTTGTGCCTGCGTGACTCTCCTCGCGTCGTCACTGGGCGCGCGTTCATCGGAGCGAACTGATTCACATTCCGAACTGCGTACGCTGAACGGCCGCTACCGCCTCGGCTGGTCCGGTCACCTCGACGTGCGCCGCACGCTGCCGCCCGAAGACATACAGGAGGAGTTCGCCGGGCAGTCCATTGAGCCGCGCAGTCGGCTCGCCTGGCCGCACTCTCAATCGCTCACTCGTTCCCGCCCATTCGATCTCCAGCCCAGCATCGCGGAGACGACGACCGAGGTAGCGGCTCCCTCGACGCACGTTTCGCCACAGCGCGGCCTCCAACTCGGGTGTGAGCGCGCGAGGGTCCATCCCGTTGGCCCTCCGCACGTCTTCGTGGTGGACGAAGAACTCGTTGAGGTTGGGAAAAGTACGGACCCAGCTGATGCGGAAGAACCCTGGTGGCGGGCCCGACCGGATCCGGGCCACCAGCCACCGGAAGTCGCGGCGTTCGGCCAGCCTTACCCGCCGCTGCTCGGCGAAGCGCTGGAACGGACCCGGTAGCACAAGGCAGGGACCGGCGACCAGATCACGCTCGCGCAGGACGATGTGAGCCGCGAGGTCGTGCGCGGTCCATCCCTCGAGCAGCGTCGCCACCGAAGGCCCCAGCTCGTCGAACACATCGCAAAGCGTCCGTCGCTCTTGCGCATCGAAGGCGACATCGCCCATCCCGGCGAAATCTACTGACCCTGAAGCAGCCGGTCTGCCGTCCGACCAACTTCGCTGGGTTACTTGTGCTCGCCGCCCTCACCCGAGCGGTAAGTGGTGTCGCTCGTCGCGTTGTTGCGGACGGCGCACCTTTCCGAGCTGATCGGCCACTCCCGCCCAATGAGCACTACCGATCGCTGTGTGCTTTGACGTGGGCAGCGAGCTTGTCGAGCGCCATCGTCCATCCGGCGGCAGCCGGGGAGTCGCCGGGAATGCCGGCATGGGTCATCACCATCTTCGTGCGGCCGCCGACGTCCTCGAGCTCGACGCGGACCTCGGTCGTCGTCGGATGCCCCTCGGGCATGCCCGTGTCCGCGGGCGACGACACGTTGCCGTTCTCGTCGGACATGGACTCGGTGTAGACGAGTCGCTCGTTCTCAACGACCTCGCGGTACTCGCCGGTGAACCACATCTGCATCGGGCCGTTCGGGGTCTGCATCTCCATGCACACCAGACGGGTACCACCGACGCGCACGTCCATGCTTCGCGACGGGGATGGTGGCACCGTCCGGGCCGTACCACGCTTTGAAGTGTTCCGGGTCGGTCCACATCTGCCAGACGAGGTCCACCGGCGCATCGAAGCTGCGTTCGATCACGACCACATCCTCGGCACCGTCCTGGTCAGTCATCGTGTTCGCCTGCCCTTCGTTTGCGGTCGGAGTCGCGTGAGGTAGTCGTCCATTCGGTCGAAGCGGGCCTCCCAGACGGGCCGGTACCGCTCGGCCCAGGTCGAGACCTCCTTGAGCGGCGCGGCGTCGAGCGCGCACGGTCGGTACTGCGCGCGTTGACCCCGCACGACCAACCCGGCCGCGTTCCAGCACCTTGATGTGCTTCGAGATGGCCGGAAGCGTCATCTCGAACGGCTCGGCGAGCTCGTTGACGGTCGCCTGCACCTTCCGCGAGTCGGGCCAGGATCGCTCGCCGCGTCGAGTTGGCCAGCGCGGCGAACGTCTCGCTCAGCCGGTCCTCGTCGATCGTCTTGCTCATGGCTGGCTTCTGTACTTTCCCAAAGAGTTTATTAACCGGTAAGGAAAGTATGCGAAGGCAGCGTCGCTGTCAACGCCGAGTTCGACTGATGCAGAGCGCTACGAATCACTCCGCAACACGTGCATCAGATCCTCCGTCAGGGCAATATGCGCTGCCGAGTGCTGCAAACAAAGAGAGGAAGATCAGATGGCTGGAGTCGTCAAGAAGGCGTTTGGGTCGGCGGATGAGGTCCGATCTCCTGACAAGACCCGAATGGAGATCGTCGATCTCGGTGGAGTCAAAGCGGCACGGCTCACCGCGCAGCCGGGCTGGCGTTGGTCGGAGTGCATCAAACCGGTCGCCGGCACGGAAAGCTGCCAGGCCCATCACGTCGGGGCTGTCGTTGGTGGGAGCATGCACATCGTCCACAACGACGGAACTGAACAAGACATCGGCGAGGGCGACGCGTATCTGATCGAGCCTGGCCACGACGCATGGGTCACCAGTGATCAGCCGTTCGTCGCATTCGAGTTCGACAGCACGACTGCGGGGTCGTACGCCAAGCCGACAGGCTGAGTCGACGCCAATCGAACCGCGCGGCGGCGCGACTGCACAACGTCCGCTCGCTCCCGGTTTGGGACGCACAGACGATGCGGGAGGCAACCATGGGTGCGTACGTCGATATCGGTGGTATCAACACATGGTTCGACGAAACCGGAAGCGGCGAACCTCTGGTTCTCCTCCACGGCGGGCTGTGCACCAACGAAACCTGGGCCGCACAGATCCCCGCGTTCGCTGAACATTTCCGTGTCGTCGCGCCTGAACGGCGCGGTCACGGCCATACTGCCGACGCGCCCGGGCCGCTGACCTACGACGCAATGGCCACTGACACCATTGGCTTTCTCGACCGGGTCGTCGGCGGCCCCGCGGACCTGGTCGGTTGGAGCGACGGAGGGATCGTGGCGTTGCTCGTCGCGATCTCGCGCCCGGACCTCGTCCGCAAGCTGGTCGTGATCGGCACGAACTACGACACGACCGGCCTCGCTCCAGAGGTCGAGGACATGTTCGTGCACATGACACCCGACAGCGACGACATGGCGATGTTTCGAAGCCTGTATGAGATGCACTCGCCTGACGGACCGGAACACTGGCCCGTCGTGTTCGGCAAGTTCGCGGAGATGACACAGCGAGAACCGCACATCCCGGTCGACGAGCTCGCTCGGATCTCGGTGCCTGCGCTCGTGCTTGCGGGCGACGACGACATGGTCTCCATCGAACACAGCGCCGCGCTGTTTCGGAGCATTCCGAACTCAGAGCTGGCCGTCGTCCCTGGCGCATCTCACGCGGTCGTGATCGAGAAGCCGGAGCTCGTGAACCGCATCGTGCTCGACTTCCTCATGAGCGAGCCGGTGTCAACGATGCTGCCGATCCGCCGGACCCCGACCGGTGCCGATACGCCCGGCTGAGGTGCCGTGCGAAATGCTGACACGGGCTCACACGACGAGCGGAGCGTCGGGTTCGGGTCGGTGCTGGTACGTCGTGACGGAGAGATTGCCCATCAAGAGCTCGGCGACGACAGCGGCGATGACACCCGGAACTATGAAACCTGGCCGCCCAGTCACTTCCGCGACGAACATCACCGCCGCAAGCGGGACGCGGTACCCGGCACCCAGGAACGCGGCGACGCCGATCACCGTGAAGAGCGAACTGTCGAGCGCGTTGAATGCGCCGCCCACAATGCGACCAGACAGGGCACCCGCAACAACAAGTGGAATGAAGAGACCGCCGACCCCACCACCAGCGACCGTGACCCCGGTTCCGAGGCAACGTAAGAGCAACATGGCGCCGATGATCCACAAACCGCGAGAAGGAACGAGCGCCCAGCGGATCGTCTCGTAGCCGGTACCCGTCGCGAGGTCGCGCCCGGTCAGCACGCGCGACGCTACGAAGAACAGTGCGAGCGCAGCACCAGCTGCAGGCACGCGCAACCGCGTACTGACGCGTCCGGAGACGCGCTTCGCGGCGAGGATCATGTACGAGAAGATACGGGCGCCCACACCCGCGAGCAGGCCGACCACGATGGCGCCGGCGAGGTCCCTGATCGAGAAGGGCGCGTCGCCGAAAACAGGAAGCAATGGCGCGGTCCCATGCAACGCGATGAAGGTGAGATATCCGCTTGCCGAGGCGACGAGCGCGGGGAGCAGCATGCGCCTTGCGAGATCGTCTTGGTAGGGAACCTCGAGCGCGAAGACCGCACCGGTCGCGGGCGCCTTGAAGATCGCGGCCACACCCGCGGCCGCGCCGGCGACGAGAAGTACGCGGCGGTTTTGCGCGGAGAACAAGCGCGGGAGACGGCGTTGTAACAGGTCGCCGAGCGACGCGCCGCTATAGAGCGACGGGCCTTCGAGTCCCATCGGGCAACCGCTACCGAGCGTCGCGACGGCCGCGAGCATCCGTGCGGCGAGCGCGCGCAAGCCGAGCCGATGTTGCGGATCATGGAACGCTTGCAGGTACTCGTCCGTCGTCGCCGGCGTGATACCGCGCCCGATCCACCGCAAGCACGCAGCCGCGAGCGTGAGCCCGACGAAGGGCATCGCCGCGCCGACCCACGGAGGCCCGGCGTCGATCTTGCCGATGCCGTCAACGACAACGCGCTCGAACAATCCGACGACGAGGCCCGTGATCACCCCGAGCACCGCGGCGAACAGCACGACTTCCTTCGAGCGCTTACCGAGGGCAGCCAACTGCTGACGACGTCGCAGCATCAATTGCGTCGCGCGGGCGCGCCCGATCACGTCCAGCCCAACTTCCATGCATCGTCAGGGAGTTCTCCGGCCGCGGCCGCGAACGCGGCGAACGCGTCGGAAACCTGGCGTCTCGTCGGCGCGTCGAGCTGCTCGAGTATGCGCGCGATCTCGCGGCGCCGGCGCTCGCTCACGTTGTCGACAAGGGCGCGCCCGCGGGAACTCGCCCGTAGGACGATCTCACGGCGACTCTGACTCGAGGCGGCGCGGGTGATCAGCCCTTTCGCCTCGAGCCGATCACACAAGGCCGTGAGCGTCGACGGCTTGATCTCGAGCGCCTCGGCCAATGAGCGCGCGTTGAGCTCGCCGCGCACACGCAGGAGGACGAGTGCCCGGTACTGAGGCAGGGTCAAATCGGACTCGAGCTTCGCAAGCGAGCGCGCTGCTACTCCGACCAAAGCGCGTGATGCCGAAAGGACTCGCTCTGCCGATTGGTCGAGTCGAGATCCGCCGGTACGTTGGTCACGACGCATACTTTGATAATACTAACTGTTTGTGAGATCCAACAAATAGAGCAATGCGATGCGTCCTCCTGCCGTCTCGGAGCCGTCGGGCCCGCCGCGTGGAAGAACCTGCCGACCGCCGTTATCTCCAAGGCGGTCACCGCAGTGACGTGAGCGTCTACGCCGCGCCGAACCTCTCCGCATCCGGGCCGGGTCTTCCCTTCAGTTCGCCGCGATCGTCACGCACGCATCGCAGATCTGGACCGTGCCGGCGAACAGCGCACCGGTGCCACGATTGCGGACGATGACGTTTCGGGGCTCGGCCGGAGTACCAGGTGCGACGGTCAAGGAGACGAGTACCTGCTCGCCGGCTTCGGTCGTCGACGTCACCGTGACACCCGTGCCGAGCATCACGTCGACGTCCGTTCCGAAGCCGCCGCCCCGGATGAGCAACTGGTTCGCGCCCGGGCGGAGAATCGGTGGCAGTTCGAGGTGGGTGAACGGATCGATCGTGACGAGCGATTCGAGCACCGGAACCATCGCGCCGCGCACGACGACATCCGACTGCTGGCCGTTGCTGTCAGGTGTCAGGAGGTCGGGCGACTGCGTCGTGAAGGCGACGAAGTTCCCGTCGGCGCTCAGCGCGGTGGACTGCAGGTGGAAGTTGCCGCTCCCTTGCGTGCCCTGCTGCAGGGCGAAGTTGGTACTCACTCGTTGCGTCGCCCCGACGTTGAAATCGTGCACGAAGACGTCAGCAGTGCCGTTCGTGTCGAAGGGGACGATGCCGGGATCGAAGGATGTGTACGCGACGCGGCTCCCGTCCTCGTTGAGCGACGGAATGAAGATGCCGCTGTTCGTCGAGGTCCCGCCCAGCCAGTTCTCCCGGGCGGGCAACGTCACACCGGTGCCCGCGAAGTCCGTCACGAACACCTCGTCGTTCGCGAACGAGTCGCCCGGCACGAGGTTCGTCGCACCCGAGACGTACGCGATGTGCGTGCCGTCTCGACTGAGTGCCGCCCGCCGCACGCGGCCGTTCGCCTGCACGGCCCCGGTACCGCGACGCATTTGGGTGCCGTCGTTGACGAGCACATCGAAATCGTTGTTGGTGTCGCCCGACACGAGGTTGGTGGCAAGGGTCTCGAAGGCGATGATCGTGCCCGTCGCATCGATGCTCGGCAGCAGACTGAAGTCGTTGGCTTCGAGTGCGGGGTTGCCGGGCGAGCGGCTGACGATGCGCGTCCCTGTCCGTTGCCCGGTCGTGAGATCGAACGTGGTGGCGAAGATGTCCGATTGCGCGTTCGTGTCGTGATCGGGCGCCGCGAGAAGGTCGGGCGCGTCCGACTGGAACGCGACGACTGATCCGTCCGCGTTGAGCACGGGTGCGGCGCTGTCGCCGGTTGCGGCGGCGCCGTCCGGTCGGGCGCTCACCAGCTCGGTCGCGATCGCGCCCGGCTCGTCGTACGTGCCGTCCTGGTCGGTGTCGCGGTCATGCCAGATGACGTCGAGCCGGTCGTTGGTGTCGGCCGCGACGAGGTCCCCGGAAAACCCGACGAACGCGACGACCCGTCCGTCATCGGAGATGGACACCGAGGGGTCGAGCGAGCCGGTGCTCTCGGCGCCGGTGCTCGAAACGCTGACCCTCGAGACTGCCTTCGTCCAGTTGTCGCGGACGAAGACGTCCGGGAGCTGGTTCGTGTCGTCCGCGACGAGGTTGTCTGCCTGCGACCAGAACGCCACCCACCGGCCGTCGGCCGAGAGCGCAGGTATGTAGGAATCGGCGTTCGCCTGAACATCGTTGCCCGCTTCCGATGCGCGTGAAAGGAACGCACATCCGGAAAGCGATCCCGCGCACAGCAGCGCCGTCGTGATCGCGGCAACGGCCCGGCTTCGAATCCCAACCTGATGCATCACTGCTCCTTCGGCCGGCGCGACGGCAGCCGGAAGACGGCGTCGTCGCGGTCCACACCGGGACCATGACGGTTCACGCAGGCCCTGTCGTGAGTAGCCGACTACTCACGCGGCGGTGCGTGCGACCGAGCGGGCCACCAATAATGAGATATGACTCCCCCTCGCTTCGCCCGGGCGCGTGACAACCTGCGGCTCCGCGCCGAGCCCCGTCAGCGTGACACCGTCAAGCCACTCGAGCTCTTCTTCGACCTCGTGTTCGTGCTCGGGTTCACCCAGTGCACGGCACTCATGGCGGCCGAAGGATCCTGGCTCGGTCTCTTACGCGGCTGCATGGCGCTCGCGCTGCTCTGGTGGGCGTGGGCGGGCTTCGCGTGGTTGACGAGCGTCATCGATCCGGAGGAGGGATCGGTCCGGATCGTGATGTTCGCGGCGATGAGCGCGCTGGTCGTCGCCGCGCTCGCGGTTCCCGAGTCGTTCGGCGCTCGCGCGCTCACGTTCGCGGTCGCGTACGCCGTCGTCCGGATCGCGTACGTGACGCTGTTCCTCGTGCCGGGTCGCGACGACGCGACCCTCCGGCACACCGTGCTCGGATTCGCGGCGAGCAGCGCGGTGGCGATCGGCCTGCTCGTCGGCGCATCGTTCCTCGATCCCGGGCCCCAGACCGCGCTCTGGGCCGTCGCGATCGTGCTCGACTTCGCGGGCGCGCTCATCGGGATCGGCGGGTGGTCGCTCATGCCGATGCACTTCGCCGAACGCCACAATCTCATCATCATCCTCGCCCTCGGCGAATCGATCATCGCGTTGGGCGTGGGGACGCACGTCGAGCTGACCACTCCGGTCACGTTCGCAGTCGTGCTCGGCGTCGCGCTGGCATCGGCGTTGTGGTGGATCTACTTCGACATCGTCGCGATCGTGACGGAACTACGGCTGGAGCGCGTACCGGCCGGCCGCGAGCGGAACTGCCTCGCCCGCGACGCCTACTCCTACGTGCATCTGCTCATGGTCACCGGCATCGTGCTCGCGGCATTCGGGCTCGAGCACGTGCTCGAGCACGCGCTCGATCCGCTCGACGCGCAGTACTGCTTCGCACTGCTCGGCGGCGTCGCGATCTACTTGCTCGGGCACGTCGCGCTCAGATTCCGGAGCGCGCACACGGTCAACACGCAACGCCTGGTGCTGGCCGTCGTGCTGCTCGCCGCGATACCGCTCGCGACCATGATCGACGCGCTGGCTGCGCTCGCGGCGGTGAATGTGTTGCTCTGGGTGATGATCGCGTACGAGACGCACCGGTACGGCGACTCGCGCTACCCGTTGCGCCACGGCGTGTCGCCCGAACCGGGTGCACCGATCGGGGCCGACCGCCGCTGACCGCGGTCGGGCCGTGCGGCACGCGTCACTCCAGTGCAGCCGACATGACACCGAACGTCGTGCCCTGATCGTCGGTGCACAACGCGGTGAAGTACGGGCCCATGTCCTGGGCGTGGTCGCCCGCGGTCCCGCCGAGCGCTTCGATCCGGCGCAACACAGGAAGCAAGGCGTCGACGCTGAAGTACGGCGTCGCCGACGGCTCGACCGACCGACCGAACGCGGCGGCCTCGTCGAAGACGCCGACGCCCGGCACCGCGTCGAAGTAGTGACTGCCCGGATGGGCAGCGGTGAGCGTCCAACCCAACACCTCGCCGTAGAACGCGGCCGCCTTCGGCACATCGGCACGGATGAACACCAACCCGAGCTCGCCCGACGGCACTCGGGTCGGGACCGGGTGCGCGTGGTAGCCGCCCGGGCGGTACACGAGCAGCGGCAGACCTTGGTCGTCGGCACCGCGCGCCCATCCGCCACCGTCGGGCGCGGGCTCGGCCTCAGTGATCTCTCCGCCCGCGTCACCAACCGCGCGCACGACGCGCGCGACGTCGGCGACTGAGTAGTTGGGCACGACGGGCGGCGACCGCGGCGTCGTCCAGGAGTCGGATCGTCGTGGCCGTGTTGACCGTGTAGTGGCTGACGTGACCGTCGAAGGGGACGCGTTCGGCCTGCCATCCGAAGAGCGAACCGAAGAACTGCATCGCGCGGTCGGCGTCGAGGACGCGGATGTGGACCATGGCGAGGCCACCGAACGCGACCTCCGTCGATTCCGACTGTGCTCCCACTGTCGAAGGCATTCCGAACTCCTCTCGCAGCCGGCCGAACAACGACGCGGCGAATTCCGGACGGCGGAACGAGCGGCACCGAGGGGCGGCGCAGGTCGTCGAAGGGATCGCGAAGGTCAGCCATCTCGCTCTCCGCTCGCGTAGATCTTCCTGAACGCCGCGCGTGCGCGTACGAGGAGCGCTTCGGTCGCGTGCACCGTCCGCCCGAGCAGCTCCGCAACCTGGGGCACGGGGAGGCCGTCGACGTACCGCAACGTCAATGCGGCGCGGTGGTGCCAGCCCATGGCGGCGAGCACCTCATCGGCCCGGATGCGATCGAGGTGCGCGTCGAACGGCTCCGGGTCGTCGGGTTCGGCGTTGTCGACGACCGCGTCGAGCATTCGCGCTTCGCGACTTCGGCGACGCCAATGGTCGATGAGCTTGTGCCGCGCGACGCCCATCAGCCACGGGATCGAGACGTCGCCGCCCCCCGAACGCTGCGCGGCGGCGACCGCGGCGAGGAACGTCTCCGACGTCAGATCTTCCGCCGTCGCGACGTCACCACAGCGATCGACGAGATAGCCGTAGACCTGGGGCAAGGCGCGGTCGTAGATGGCGAGCAGCTGCTGGGCCTCTTCCGCTCGCACCATGCCCCTATCGTCGTCCGCCGAGCCGGAACTCCGACGCCCTACCGCGAAGATTCTTCCGCGGGCATTCTTCCGCGCGGGATATCAGGCGGTGCGAGTGTTGGCCGTCCAGCTGCTGTAGAGCCGGGCGTAGACGCCGCCCGCGGCGACGAGCTCGTCGTGCGGTGCCCGCTTCGACGATCCGGCCCGCGTCGAACACGAGCACGAGGTCGGCGGCTTCGGCCGTCGAGAGGCGGTGGGCGATGCTGATCGTCGTGCGGCCCCGCGCGACGCGCACCAGTGCGTCGGCGAGGGCGCGCTCGGTCTCGGCGTCGACCGCGCTCGTGGCCTCGTCGAGCACGAGCAGGCCCGGGTCGCCGAACTCCGCGCGCGCGAGCGCGACGAGCTGCCGCTCGCCGACCGACAACGACTCGCCCCGCTCGCCGACCACCGTCTCGAGTCCGTCGGGCAGGCGCTGCAGCCACCAGCTCGAGTCCGAGCTGTGCGAACGCGTGCTCGATGTCGTCGTCGGTCGCATCCGGCGCGGCCATGCGCACGTTGTCGCGCGATCGTGGTGTCGAAGAGGAAGCCGTCCTGCGGCACCAGGCGAATGGCGCGCCGGCGGGACGCGGCGTCGACGTCGCGGAGGTCGCTCGACCGCCGATGCGTACCTCACCTTCCGTCGGATCGGCGAGCCGGCACAGGAGCTTGGCGAACGTCGTCTTGCCCGAGCCGGTCTCGCCGACGATCGCGACGTGTGTCCCGGCCGGGATGTCGACGCTGACGTCGTGCAGCACGGGCGCGTCGCCGCGGTACGAGAAGTCGATGTGCGACACCTCCACACGCGAGCGCGCCGTGCGCGAGATGCACGCCGTCGACCGGCTCGGCGACGTCGATCGGGATGTCGAGGACGTCGAGCACCTTGCGCCAGCCGGCGATCGCGGTCTGGGTCTGGTCGATGATCTCGCTCAGCTCGCCGATCGGGGCTCAGCAGCAGGTTCATCAGGAACATGAACGCGACGACCTTGCCGAGGTCGAGGCCCAGCTCGAGCCGTAGTACGCGGCGGCCACGACGATCGCGGCGAGCGCGATCGCACCGAAGAAGTCGCCGAGCGGGAACATCACGGCGAAGTACTGCGCCGGCGCGGACCCGGGCCGAGGTACGGCTCGTCGACGCGCTCGTGCAGGCGCGCGCGGGAGCGGCCCTCGAGCCCGTACGCGCGGACGGCCGCCGCGCCGCGTGATCGACTCGGAGAACTCGGCGAGCATGTCGCCGGTGCGGGTGCGGACCTTGTCGTAGGCGATCAGCTGGCGGCGCTGGAGGAACCGCAAGATCGGGATGACCGGCAGGAACGCGACGATCGTGATCAGCGTCAGCTGCCACGAGTAGATGGACATCACGATGAGCGTGCCGACGACGAGCGTGCTGTTCACCACCCAGCTGATCGCGCCCCAGTTCACGAACCGGGCGAGCGTCTCGATGTCGCTCGTGACGCGCGACACGAGCACGCCGCGCTTCGTCTCGTTCTGCTCGGCGACGCTCAGCCGGTGGATGTGCTCGAACACGCGCACGCGGAGCGCACAGCGCCTGCTCGGCGGCGCGCACCAGCCGGAGGTACGTGACCGCGGCAGATGAACGAGCACGCCGACGTGAGGCGACCGCGGCGAGGCAGGCGAGCAGCACGAACCGGCCGGAACCCGTCGGGCTGAGCACGCCCTTGTCGAGCACCTGCTGGATCACGACCGGGATGAGCAGCTTGCCGGCCGCGGCGACGACCGCGAACAGGATCGTCGCCGAGCCCTCGCGGAGCTCGGGCCTCGTCGCGACGCCCTTGCGCAGCACCGCGAGCGCCCGACGGCTGCCGGACCTCGTCGGGGCGACGTCGTCGTCCTCGAACGCCGGCGGAGACGCGCGCTCCGGTCGAACTCGTCGAGCGCCTGGCGCCGGCGCGCGACTCGGCGATGACGTCGAGCGCGGCGTCGTGCTCGGAGGTGATCGTCGGCTCAGTCGTCGTCGAGCTCACCGGGCGACCGCGTTGTCGTAGGCGGAGCAGCATGGCGGCGTAGTCGCGGTTCGGTGGCGAGCAGCTCGGCGTGCGTCCCGGTCGCGACGATGCGGCCGGCCTGCATCCGGACGATGCGGTCGGCGAGCTCGACGGTCGACCGCCGCTGGGCGACGACGAGCGTCGTCATCTCGCAGCTCGTCGCGCAGCCCGTGCAGGATCCGCGCCTCGACGCGTGGGTCGATGGCCGAGGTCGCGTCGTCGAGCACGAGGAGCTGCGGTCGGCGGGCGAGCGCCCGGGCCAGGGCGAGCCGCTGGCGCTGGCCGCCCGACACCGTCACGCCCCGCTCGCCGAGGATCGTCTCGTACGCCGGCGGGCAGCGCGTCGACGAACCGGGTGGCCTGGGCGACCTCGGCCGCCCGCGCAGCCGGTCGTCGCCGTGTCGGTCCCGACGAGGATGTTCTCCGCACCGTGTCGGCGAACACGAAGGACTCCTGGAACACGAGCGCGACGGATCGTGCGCCGCGTCGTCGCGGCGGACCCGGTCGGGTCGACGCCCGTCGACCCGGATCGTGCCCGGGTCGGGGCGGTCGAGGCCCACGAGGAGCTCGCACAGCGTGCTCTTGCCGCAGCCCGTCGGGCCGACGAGCGCGACGACCTCACCGGCCGCGAGCTGAAGCTCACGTCGGTGCAGCACCGGTTCGCCGGCGGGTACGCGTACGCGAGCCCGTCGCGCCTCGACCTCGGGCGGGCTGGCCGGCGGCGCGCGCGTGGTCGTGCGGGCGTCGGTTCGGGCGCAGGCGGCGAGCACCCGGTCGAGCCGCTCGGTGGCGACGACCGAACGCGGCATCTCCTCGAGCAGGAAGCCGACGACGCGCATCGGGAACGCGAGCAGCGTGAACAGCGCCATCGCCTGCACGACGTCGCCCGGTGAGATCACGCCCTCGGAGATCCGCCAGCTGCCGACGGCGAGGATCGCGATGATCCCGAGGTTCGGGAGCGCGTCGAGCGTCGGCTCGAAGAACGCACGCAGCGCGCCGACCTCGACTCGCTCCTTGCGCAGCTCGTCGGCCGCCGCACCGACAGCCGGGCGACCTCGTGCTCCTCGAGTCCGAGCGACTTCACGACCAGCGCGCCGTCGAAGCTCTCGTGCGTGATCCCCGAGACCTCGCCGACGTGTGCCTGCACCGTCTGCGCGGGCGCTCGACGCGGCGCGTGTAGTAGCGGTTCAGCAGCGCCATCACCGGGAACAGGACGAGCCCGACCAGGGCCAGCATCGGGTCGACCGCGAAGAGGGCGATGACCGAGAAGATGATGAGCACGATGAGGCCGGTCGAGAACGGGAGCGGGTTCACCACCTCCGGTGGCGACCAGCACGTCGGAGTCGGCGTGGGCGAGCAGCTTGCCGGTGGACGAGCTCGCGGTGGAAGTCGACAGCGGCACGGCGAGGAAGTGGTCGGCGATCGAGTTGCGCAGCCACGCCTTGGCCGCCGCGGTCTTGCCCGCGAAGTACCGCCGGGTGATCACACCGGCACTCCGGATGAACGCGACGACGACGATCGCGATCGCGCCGGCCCAGATCGTGGTGCTCGCGACGTCACCGTTGAAGGCGGGGATGATGACGTGATCCGTCACCCGCCCGAGCACGATGGTGCCCAACACGGACGTGAGCGCGAACACGGACGAACCGGCGACCGAGGTCGCGAACGGCACCGGGTGCGCCACGATGAACCGGCGCAAGGTCGCGACGCCTCGCCGCCACAGGCTGCGGTCGGTTGTGTCGGGCACTCGCGGCTACCTCGTCGGGACGACCAGGCAGGCTACCGACCGCCACGAGGCGTTCAGTGACCGGTCAGGTCAGGCCGGTCAGGAAGCGTCGGAGCCTCAAGTCGTGACGCGCTTCTTGAAGCCGGTGACGCCGAGATAGCCGAAGAGCGCGGTGCCGCCGACGAGGACGCCGTACACCGCCCACAGGCTCATGTGCGGGCACGGTCGTGAGCGCCGCCCGAAAGCCTTCGCTCAGGTACACCAGTGGGTTGACCAGCATCGACGACCTGCAGCCACCTGATCGGCGCCAAGCGACTGCCACGGTAGTACGTGCAGCCGAGGAACGTGATCGGGATGACGATCACGCCGAAGAGCATCGGCACGCTGCGCGGGTTGAACATCGTGCCGAACATCAGCCCGACGGCACCACTCATGAGCACCGATCGGGACGAGCGTGAGCACGACCAGCCAGTTCACGTCGAGGTGCACGGGGGTCGCGGGCACGACGGCGGCGATCGGGAAACACGATCAGACCGGCGACGAGGCATTGCAACGCGCCGGCGACGATCTTCTCGCACGCGACGACGCCGATCGGCAGCGGTGCCAGCACCCGGTCCTCGATCTCGCGCGTGTAGCCGAACTCCTGCACCAGCGGGAGCGCAACCGCCTGGATCCCCTGGAAGAAGATCGCGGATCGCGACGACCCCGGCGACGAGCACGCTCGAGAACGTCGGCCGCGTTCGCACCACCGCCCACGCCCTGACCGATCTTCGGGAAGACGTAGGTGAAGACGAACACGAGCAGCAGGGGCTGCAGGATCGTGCGCGGCAGGAACTCTTTCCAGTTCTTGCGCAACACGGTGAGGTCGCGCAGCACGAGCGCACCGAACGTCGCCACGCGGCTCTGACGCAGTTGTATCGGGCTCGCAACGCCCGTCGGAGACTGGGTGATGATCGTCATTCGCGCAGGTCCTTGCCGGTCAGATTGATGAAGACGGTTTCGAGCGTCGCTTCGGACGCCGACAGGTCTTTGATGTGGAAGCCCCGGCGTTCCGCGGTCTGTACGATCGTCGGGATCACGAGGCCGCTCCCACCTCGGATGACGAGCACCACCGCGTCCCCCATCACCGTCGCGTCGACGACTTCGGCGATCTCCTGTTGGAGCGCATTCGCGAGTTCGGTCCGATCGCCGTCGACGACGACGCGCACCGAGCTATCGGCGCCGACGCGAGCGCTTCAGTCCGCGGGGCGTATCGAGCGCGATGACAACACCCTTGTCGATGATCGCGACCCGGCTGCACAATTGGTCCGCTTCTTCCATGTAGTGCGTCGTGAGCAGGATCGTCTGCCCGTCGACGTGCAACTCGCCGAGGATCTCCCACAAGCGCGATGCGACTCTGGGGGTCGAGGCCCGCGGTCGGTTCGTCGAGGAACAGCACCGACGGTCGGTGCATCACCGCGCGGGCGACCATCAGCCGTTGCGCCATGCCACCCGACAGGGCCAGGACCTGCGCCTTCGCCCGCTCGGCCAAACGGAACTGTTCGAGCAGGCGCGTCGCTTCGCCCTTCGCGGCCTTCGCCGGCATGCCGAAGAAGCGGCCGTGGAAGTAGAGGTTCTCCCAGACCGTCAGTGAACGGTCCAACGTGTTCGTCTGCGGGACGACACCGATGAGCCGCTTCGCCTCCGACGGGTGGTGGATGACGTCGACGCCACCCACGAACGCGGTGCCGGCGGTCGGGATGACGCGAGTGGTGAGCATGCCGGCCGTCGTCGTCTTGCCGGCACCGTTCGGTCCGAGGAGGCCGAAGATCTCACCGCGTTCGACGGTGAGATCGAGGGCATCAACCGCGCGTATGTCGCCCGGATACACCTTCGTGAGGCCGTGGGTCACGATCGCGGCGTCGACCTTTCCGACTTCGCTCGACGCGAGTTGCGTCACCGTCATCGCGTACTCCTTGCCGGTTGCTCGCCCGCGGCATCGGACACGCCGGCGAAATGGTCGAAGAGCTTGTGCAGTGCCGTCTGCATGACCGCCGCTTCGCGCTCGCTGAGCACCCCGCGCACTTCCTTGTCGCATCGCCGCACGAGGACGCGGATCGCTTCGAAGCGCGCGCGTCCCGCGGGGGTGAGCTGCAACCGGATCGTCCGCCGGTCGGATGCGTCGCGTGTTCGGGTCACGATGCCGTCGGCCTCGAGGCGATCGATGTGCCGGACCAGCGCCGGACCGCCCATGTCGGAGAGCCGCGCGACATCGGTCTGGTTCAGGCCGGGCTCGGGAGCGCTCTCGATGTTGTGGAGCACGATCCACTCGCTCACGGACGCGCCGATCTCGGCGAGCTCGCGGTCGCACCAGGCCCGCACGACCTTGTGGGTCCGAGCGATGGAACGAGCGAGCGGCGGATCGGCACTGCGCATGCGTAAAGGTTACGCCTATGAATGATTCACATTCAAACTATTTGTGGGCGAGGCGCCGCACGCGGGGTCCGAGGTCTCCGCTTCCGCTGACCTCGATGCGGTCGAGCTCCAGCCAGGTCGCCATCAGCCGCAGCTCCTCCGACAACTCGGCCGCGACCTCGCGCTCGTTCACCCCCGGCTCGGCCCACGCGCTCTGCACGAGGAGCGCCCGGTTGGCGCGGTCGGCCTTGAGATCGACGCGGCCGACGAGTGTCGTCGCCGAGCAGGAACGGCAAGCACGTAGTAGCCGTACTGTCGCTTCGGGGTCGGCGTGTAGATCTCGATGCGGTAGTGGAACCCGAACATCCGCAGCGCGCGCGTCGCGGTTCCAGACGACCGGGTCGAACGGGCTCAACAGCGCGCGAGCGTTGAACGCGACGCGGCCGTCGCGCTGTCGGGATGGAGGTACGCGGGGCGGTCCCACTCGCGCACGGTGACGGGGACGCAGGCGGCCTTCGTCGACGAGCTCGGCCAACGCGGGCTTGCACCGGGTCGGCGTGAGCCGGTGGTAGTCGGCCAGATCTGGCCAGCGTGCCGATGCCGTGGTACTTGGCCGCCAGCACCAGCAGCTCCTTGCGCGCGTCGTGCTCGGACAGCGCGGGGCGGGCGAGTGCCTCGGCCGGGATCATCCGCTCCGGCAGGTCGTAGACGCGTGCGAAGTCCCTGCGGTCGCCGGCGCGCCGCTGACTCGCCCGTCGAAGAAGAGCGCCTCGAGCGCGGTCTTGCCGTCGTCGTGGTCCCACCACGTGCCCTTCTTGCCGACGCGCGCCTTCGAGATCGCCGGCGACGAGCGGGCCTTCGTCGACGACGCGCTGGTACACCTGCTCGATGTACTCGGCCTGCTCCTCGACGCGGCGCCGGAAGCCCGACCACGGGTGCGGGCCGCGCATCCGCCAGCGGTAGAGGTGGTACTGCTCGGTCGGGACGAGGCTGGCCTCGTGCACCCAGTACTCGAACAGTTCACCGTCGCGCGTGGCGTCGTCGATCAGCGTGCGTGGATGCGGGCCGAGCCGCGCGAAGAGCGGCAGCTCCTGACTGCGCACGAGCACGTTGACCGAGTCGATCTGGAGCAGCCCGATGCGGTCGAGCACCCGCCGCAGATGCCGTCGGTCGACGCGCCCGGTCGGCCGCGGCGTCGGCGAAGCCCTGCGCGGCGAGCGCGACGCGCCTCGCCTGCGCGTTGGAGAGCGTGAGGGTCGCGCGGCGATCGCTCGGAGCAGTCACAGTCCGGCGTGTCTACCAGGATCGTGGTGTGCGCGGATTCGCCGATGTCCGCTCGTGGCTGACGCGTGCGTCCTCGGCCCCTCACAAGGACACCTGATCGAGCGCCGGCGTTTCGGCCTCGCTCGGCCCGCGCCAGTCGGTCCGTCGCGCGAGCGCGCGGACCGCGAACAACAGCAGCGCGGCGGCTGTCAGCCCGACCGCGAGGCGCCCTGGGTCGTACGTCGCGGTGGGACCGGTCACGAACCGCACCAACTCGACGGCGTCACGCGTTGCGACACCGGTCGCGACGATCGCGGCAGCGGTCACTGCCGACGCAGCTCTCGCCGAGAACGATCGACGCGCGTGCGAAGCCGGCACGGTCAGCGGTGGCGCGCGTCGACCGCCCGCAGCTCTTCGCGCAGAAGGCGATGTCGACGGCGGCGCCAGGAGCCATTGGCGCCGCACGTACCTCCACGCGCGCGCCCGCGGGGTATGGACCGAGCGGGCGGAGCTCCACGGTCGCTGGTGGCGGCGCCGGCGCGCCGAACACCGTGTACGCAAATGCCTCACCATCGTCGTCATCGGAGGCGACGACGACACACGACGCGGCCGTGCCGCAATGCTGCCCCCCGTCTCGCACCTGATACTGGAAGTACGCAACGCCTTCGTCGTTCACTTGAATGGGGAACGTGTTCGTACAGTCCGCGAACCCTGCCGGTTCGCGGGCACATTGGCTCACGAATCCACGTGCTCCCGGGCGAAGGTTGGTCACGCGGACGCGGAGCACGTCACCATGTTCGAGCTCGTCGACGACCGACGCCGGTCGCGGCGCCTCGTCCGGCCTCGTCGCCGCGAGCCTGACATCGACTGCCGCGGCATCAACAGAAGGTGGCGCGTCCTGAGCCGCCGCTCGGCTCGTCGTGGAACTGGTCGCGGCGCGTGCGGTGGCGACGCTCGTTCCGCCGGTCGGGTTGGGGCCAGCCACGGGTGATCCACCGAAACCGACGATCCCGACACCGAGAAGCGCGATGACGATCGCCGCGATCACGAGGATCGCGAGCAACCACGGTGCGCGGGACGGCGGAGGACCCGGCATCAGGCGGACGGGTTCGACTCGTCGAGTTGACGATTGAGCGTGAGGAGTCGGCCCATCACGGGCAGAGCGAGCAAGTTCACACCGTGCAGAATCCCGATGATGAGCAGGATCCCGCCGAGCCGCGCCGTCTCGAACTTCAGTTGCGCAGCAGTGACCGAGTCGCCCCAATTATCGGCCGGCTCGAAGTTGACCGTGAAGAGGATGTAGGCGAAGAAGATGAGGTAATAGGCGATGTCGGTGAGCACGATGAAGCTCTTGCCGGTCCGCGGATTCCCGCGAAACACGTCGGCGGCATAGCTCTTCCCGAAGCGCTTGATGAGCGGTCCGAGCCAGAGGGCGACAGTCACGAGCACCACGGTCGTGATGAGTTCGAGTGCCCACCAATCCATCAGCAGCTTCCCTTCTCTGACGTCGATCAACGCGAACAGGACGGCCCCGAACGCCGCCGCGACGCCCACGCCGATCAGCACGCTGTTCCGCCGTTGGCGGCTCAGTCTTCGATCGTCTTCGATGCTCAACTGCACCCGCGCGAACAGGTCAGGACTCTCCGCGACAGACGCAGTTCCGGACACGAGCGCATCGCGCAGCCGTTCTTCGACGATTGTCACGCAACCACCTCGTCACCGAGGCGCCGACCCAAGGCCGCAAGGCCCCGCTGCAGGTGGGTCTTCACCGAGTTGCGCGACAGATCGAGTGTCGCTGCGATCTCGTCGATTCCCAGTTCGTCGTAGTAGCGCAACACAAGACAGTCACGCTGGCGGTGCGGGAGATCCCGCAACGCCTCGAGAACCCGCCGTTGATCCTCGCGAATGTCCAACTCGTCTTCGACGGAAGCTCGCGCCTCGTCGAACGGCAGGTGCTGTCGCAGCGACATCAGACCGCGCCGGTTGTGGTCACGAGCGAGATTGAGAACGATCGAGCGCAGATAGGCAGGTGCGCGGTCCAGGTCCTTGATTCGACCTGCGCTCCGCGCGAGGCGAATGAAGGCCTCCTGGACCAAATCCTCGGCCGCGTTGCGATCGTCGACGAACAGGCGGGCCAGCCGGACGAGCGAGGCGCCCTCTTGCCGAAACATGCTCACGACGAGCGCGTCGGAGTCGATCGCGATCGGGACACCGGCTGCTCCGGGCGCGAGGGTTGTGTCACCGCTGGCCTGGACGACCATCGGGCAGACCGCGCGCAGCGCGTCGCGCAGCCGATCGCCGATGCGATAGCCGATGAGGTCGCCTGTCGTGATCCCCGCGAGCAAGAAAGCAATCCTCGCGCACGCAACCGTCAAGCGCTGCTGATGTCCCTCTTGCAGAACAACAGCGCCGCCGCGGCGACGACGATCGCGAGGTAGAGCACCAACGTCGCGAGCGCGAGACCAGGCGAACGGTGGAACTCGACGCCTTCCATCGCCGCCCAGGGCACGACGGTGGCGACGTTCTCACCGATGAGAAACCGGGCCAGACCTGGCTTCAAGCCACGGATCAGGCCCTCGAGGACGAGCGCCCAAACGGCCAACGTGACGAGGGCCGCGGCGGTGTTGCGACCGATCGTCGCCACGCTCAGGGCCAACGCCGCCAGCAGGGACGTGATGGAGGAGATGCGCAGCATCGCCCACAACAGCTCGGCCCACCATCCACCGCCGGTGCCGGCAGTCGTCCCGTGTGCCCAGACGGCCGGCAACGTCGACGCGAGAAACACGACCTGCAATGCGAACCCGATGGCGAACGCCAAGAGCGCGGCCGAGATCGTGCGAGCTGCATGCAGACGTAGGCGTGACGGCTGCCACGTCAGAACGGTTCCGATCGTGCCGGCCTTCCACTCGGCGCCCGCGACCGACGCGCCGCAGATGGCCGCCCCGACGGCAAGGAAGAGCGCGGCAACAGTCAGGAAGTCGTCGCCGTCGCTCGCGCCCCACCAGTTGCGCATCAACGCGGGATGGCCGTGGGACTGCGCAAGCTCGACCGCGTCGCCACTGCTGGCAAACGCAATGAGGCCACCGGCCACACACCCGACAAGTGCGACGACGATCATCCACCGCACGAGGCGGCGGTGCAGTGCGCGCGCCATCTCGACGTCGATCAGGTGGACCACGCTCATGCCGGGATCCTCTCGTGCTCGGTCAGATCGAAGAACAGTTGTTCCAAGGTGACGACGTCAGGCCGCAATTCGGTGACGTACAGGGCGTGATCCGCAAGCAACTTCGTAACGAGTGCGGTCTCACGATGTGGAACGTGAACGCGGAGCAGCGCGCCCACGGGCTCCACGTCGATCCCGGCGGCAGAGAGCAGTGCGGCTCCGGCCTCGAGGTCGTGCAACCCGACGAGCACGGCCGGGCTCGCGGCCGACGCAAGGACGTCATCGACGCGTCCCGAGAGCACGCATCGCCCGCGATCGATGATCGCGACGTGATCGCACGTCTGTTCGACCTCGGACAGCAGGTGACTCGAGAGAAAGACCGTTCGTCCTTCCGCACCGAGTCGGCGCAGGAGCTCGCGTGTCTCGCGGATACCCGCGGGATCCAGACCGTTGGCGGGCTCATCGAGCACGATCAGCGCGGGATCCTTGAGCAGCACTGCGGCAAGGCCGAGCCGTTGCCGCATCCCGAGGGAGTACTTGCGTACCTTCTCATCACCGCGAGCATCGAGACCGACAAGCGCGAGTGCCTCGTCGACGCGGTTCCGGCCGATGCGATCCATCGCACCGAGCAAACGCAGGTTCTCGCGACCGGTCATCGTCGGGAACATCGCCGGCGTCTCGACGATGGCGCCGATCTCGTGCATGACGTCGGCGAGGCACTGCGGGCTGTGCCGGCCGAGCAGGGTCAGCTCGCCCGCAGAGGGCCGTGCGAGGCCGAGCAAGCACCGAATAGTCGTGGTCTTCCCGGAACCGTTGGGGCCGAGAAAGCCGAAGACGCCGCCTTCGCGGCACTTCGAGGTCGAGTCCGGAGACCGCGACGGTCGGGCCGCCACGCAGGCGGCGGTACTCCTTGCGCAGTCCGTCGATGCTGATCACAGGCGTCACATGAAGACGGACGGACGAGCGCGGGTCGCGGGCGACGCGTCTCGACATTTTTCCGACCTCTCGATTCTTTTCGCGGCGAGGTCACCCGCGAGCGGCCCACGGTCGTCTGTCGTACTGACCCGGTCGAATGATCGGGATCGAGGGAGGAACCGATGCTCAGGAAGACCCTGATTGCCGGCGCGCTCGTTGCGGCGAGCCTCATGGCCGGAAGCATTCCGGCAGGAGCGTCAGGAGTGATCGTGTCGCGCGGGCAGCTGCGCGACCTCGCGCCGACGGCACCGAACGCCACTGACGGTGCACACGCGAGCGTCATCGCCTACAACGGCGGAGACCGCACACTCGTGCTCCTCATCGTTCGCGACATGGACCGGAACGCGGCCGGCACGATGTTCGGCGCACACGTCCACGTCGGACCATGCGTCGCAGGCAACGGTGCGGCGGCGGGCCCGCACTACAACGTCGGCGGACCTGCTTCGCCCCAGACCGAAGTGTGGCTCGACTTCACCGTCACGCGCGGCGGCTCCGGCGTGGCGAAGGCCATCGTTCCGTTCGTGATCCCACAGGGCGCGGCCGCATCGGTGGTCATCCACGCGATGCCCACCGACCCCACGGGTGCGGCCGGCGCACGGCAGGCGTGCCTGCCCGTCGACTTCTGAACCTTCCATCCGACGTGGCGTCGTGCCGCGCCGAGCGATCGCTCGGCGCGGTGCGGCGCGGCGCGCGCGGCGAGCCGACAACGACTAGAGGTCCCAGAACCGTTCGCGGCCGTAGCGCACGAACGATTCGTGCAGTGCCGCTTCTTCGGCGTCGGTGAACGGGCGGTACTGCTCGTCACCGCGCCCGCGCACGAAACACGGGTCGCCGGCCATGCGGTCCTGGCGGAACTTCTGGTGCACCAACGTTCGCTTCACGATCTTGTTGGTGCCGGTCGTGGGCGGGTCGCGCAGGATCCGCACGTAGCGGGGCCGCCACTTCGGACCGATCGCGTCCTGCTGGTCGAGCCAGGACGCGAATGCATCGATGTCGAAGGTCGCTTCGTCGGTGACGACGACGCCGGCCATCACCTGATCGCCTGCCTGGTCGTCCGGCACTCCGTAGACCGCGGCCAGCACCACACCCGGCGCCTTCCTGAGCGTGTCCTCGATCGGGCCCGCAGGGAAGTTCTCGCCGTCGACGCGGATCCAGTCTGCGTTGCGGCCGGCGAAGTAGAGGTAGCCGTGCGCGTCCTTGTAGCCGAGGTCTCCGGACCAGTACCACCCGAGGCGCGTCGTCTTCGCGGTCGCGGCATCGTTGTTGTAGTACCCCTCGAACGGACCGACGCCCTGCGTGTTGACGATCTCGCCGACGCACTCCTCGGCGTTCTGCACGTGCCCGCGTTCGTCGATCACGGCGCGGGGCTTCTCGTTGCCGTCCTCGTCGACGACCTGCACGTGATCCGGGGCGAGGCCGACCGCGCCGCTCGGCGCGTCACTGACGCGGTTCACCGCTACGCCGCCTTCGGTCGCGCCGTATGCGTCGATCACTTCCAGTCCGAACCGTCGCGCCACGCCGTCGACGACTTCGGGCGACCCTTCGTTGCCGAACGCGACGCGCAGCGCGTTGTCGGCATCGTCGGGGCGCTCGGGTTGCGCGAGGAGGTACGCGAGCGGCTTGCCGGTGTAGTTGGTGTACGTCGCGCCGTAGTGCCGCACGTCCGGGAGCCAGCGCGACGCCGAGAACTTGCGCCCGAGCCCGACCGCGCACGGTGTGACGAGCGACGGCGCCCACCCCACCTGCACCGCGCTGGAGTGGAAGAGCGGCATGCACACGTAGCCGATGTCGTCGCCGCCCAGGTCCATGATCATCGCCATGCGCTTGCCGGTGACGAGCAGGCGGCGCTGCGAGCAGATCACCGCCTTCGGCGCATCCGACGTGCCCGAGGTGAAGATCAGCGCCCAGATCGAGTCGAGGTCGGGGTCGAGACCGGGATCGCCCGCGCCGAGGTGCGGCGCGAGCGCTTCCGTGAGCGGCAGGCCGAGCGCGGGTGGCGCGTCGCCGGGATCGGCGAACCGATCCGAGGACACGATCGGGGGCAGGTCGCCGGCGACCGGCGCCAACAGGTGCTCGTGCCGCGGTTCGGTGAGCACCAGGCCGCAGTGGGTGTGGACCGCGTCGCGGAGCAGGTACTCGTCGCGACGCGTGTGGTTGAGGCCCACGATCGCGCCGCCGATGAGCGCGGCGCCCCCGAAGGCGAAGAGGTAGTCCGGCGTGTTGTCGAGGAGCACCGCGACGTGGCGGGGTGCGCCGGCCGGGAGGCGCTCGAGGAAGAGCGCGGCGAAGCGGCACGATTCGTCGAAGTACTCCGCGTGGGTCCATTGGCGGTCGCCGAACTTGATGGCGACGCGGTCTCCGAACTCGCGCTGCGTTGCGCCGCAGCAGCGCGGCCGCGTTCTCGGCGACCAGCGGGGCCTGCCCGGGCGCGGGAACCGCGCGCGCTCAGAGATCGGTGACACTCGTCATCGCAGTCAAGCGCGCGGGAACCGGTAGAGCTCGCGCACGTTGAGCTCGCCGATCCGGCGCGCCTCGTCGTCGGGGATGTCGTGCACCGCGTCGGCGAGCACCTTGCGGCTGTCGGGCCAGTTGGAGTCGTTGTGCGGGAAGTCGCACTCCCACATCAGCTTGTCGAGCCCGATCAGGTGCCGGTTCGATCGGCGTAGCGGTCGGCGACCATGCAGACCCAGAAGTGCTGCGCGAACACCTCCGACGGCAGGCGGCTGCACGTCACGCCCTCGTAGCGGCTGCGCTGCCACGTGTAGTCGAGGCGCTCGAGCACGTAGGGCACCCAACCCGCGCCGCCTTCGGACAGCGCGATCTTGCAGTTGGGGAGTCCGTCGAAGCGCGCCGGAGAAGATGAGGTCGCCGAGCGCGCTCATCGAGTTGATGCCGCACAGCGCGATGCCGACCGACGGCGTCGTCTCGGGCGACGGGCGGATGAGCCCCGACGACGTGCCGATGTGCATCGACAGCGGCAGGCCGGTGTCGGCCGCGGCCGCGAACACCGGATCCCAGTGGCCGGTCGGGAACGACGGCAGCCCGATCGGGTGCGGGTTCTCGACGAAGATGATCCCCTTCGAGCCCTTCGCCGCGCACCGCTCGATCTCGCGCGCCGCGAGCTGCGGTGTCCCACAACGGGATCAGCGTCTGCGGGATGAACCGATCGGGGTACGCCGCGCACCACTCGTCGAGCATCCAGTCGTTCCACGCCTGCACGCACGCGAGCGCGAGATCCTTGTCGTCGGCTTCGAGGAAGCGGTTGCCGCCGAAGCGCGGGAACGTCGGGAACAACAGCTCGGCCCACACGCCGTCTTCGTCCATCGTGCGCACGCGCTCGTGCACGTCGTACGCGGCCGGGATCATGTCGTCGTAGTGGCGGGCGAACAGGTCGTCGCCCTTGCCCGCTTCGCCGGCGCGGAACTTCCGCGTGTGCACGTTCCCCTGGAACAGCAGCGGGTAGAAGCGGCCCTCCCACTCCCAGCCCTGCACGCCGGGCTCCGGCTCGACGATGCGCGGCGCCTGGTCGCGGTAGCGCGGCGCGATGTGGTCGACGAACACGTCCGGCGGCTCGATCACGTGGTCGTCGACCGAGATCGCTTGCACATCGTCTCGCAGCATGGCTTCAGCCCTCGGACGCGTAGGCGGTCGGGCGTGCCTTCGAGGATCACGGTCTTGGTCTCGAGGAACGGCAGCAAGCCCTCCTTGCCGCCTTCGCGACCGATGCCCGACTGCTTGAACCCGCCGAACGACATGCCGAAGTCGGTGCGGAAGGTGTTGTGGCCGACGGTGCCGGAGCGGAGCTCGACCGGCCACCTCGCGGGCCCGGTCCGACGTCGTTCGTGAACACCGACGCGTTGAGGCCGTAGATCGTGTCGTTCGCGATCCGCACCGCGTCCTGCTCGTCGGCGGCCGGGATCACGCTGAGCACCGGGCCGAAGATCTCCTCGCGACCGATCGTCGAGGAGTTGTCGACGTTGCCGAAGACGGTCGGCTCCACGTAGAAGCCGCGGTCGAGGTCCTTCGGGCGACCGCCGCCGGTCGCGAGCGTCGCGCCCTCGTCGACGCCCTTGGCGATGTAGCCCTCGACCCGGTCGCGCTGGCGTTCCGAGACCAGCGGGCCGATCTGCGACTTCTCGTCGAACGGATCGCCGACCCGAACCTTGCCGAACGACGCCGGCGAGCGCGTCGACGAGCTCGTCGTGGCGGTTCTTCGTCACGACGATCCGCGTCAGCGACGAGCACACCTGGCCCGTTGAGCGCCGCACTCGGCGCGGGCGAGCGTCTTGGCCGCGGTCGCCGAGGTCCATGTCGTCGAGGATGACGGCGGCCGACTTCCCGCCGAGCTCGAGCGTGCAGCGCGCGATGCGCTCGCCGCACAGCGACGCGATGCGACGGCCGGCCGCGGTCGAACCGGTGAACGTGATCTTGTCGACGCCGGGGTTCGCGGACCAGCAGCTCCGACACCTCGCGGTCGGCGGTCACGACGTTGAGCACGCCGGGCGGCAAGCCGATCTGCTCCGCGACCTCGGCGAACACGTAGCCTTCGCCCGGCGCCTCGGGCGACGACTTGAGCACGACGGTGCAGCCGGCGAGGAGCGCGGGACCGATCTTGTGGCAGATGAGCGCCATCGGCGCGTTCCACGGGATGATCGCGCCGACGACGCCGACCGGCTCGCGCACGAGCAGGCCGAACTCGCCGCCGCTGCGTCGGCGGGCACTCCTCCTCGAACGGGAACGTGTCGGCCAGCGCGGCGTACGACGTCGAGGGCACCCGAGCCGATCATGCCCGGCGTACTGCGACGTCTTGAAGAGCACGCCGGACTCGCGCGGCCACAGCTGCGCGAGCACGTCGTTGCGCTCCTCGAGTCCCGCGCCCAGCGCGCGGATGTACTCGGCGCGCTCGGCGTGGGTCAGTCGCGGCCACGGACCTTCGTCGAACGCGTGCCGCGCCGCCGCGACCGCTCGCGACATGTCGTCGGGCGCGGCCTCCGCGATCGTGTAGTACAGCTCCTCGGTCCTGGAGTCGATCACGTCGATGGTCGCATCGGACGAGGGCGCGACCCACTCGCCGCCGATGAAGAACCGATCCGCGTGCAGACACCGGTGCGGTCGGGCCTGGGTGGTGCTCATCTGATCTCATGCTCATTGCTGCCTCGTTCTGGACTGCTCTCAGTCAACCGTGATGTATCCGTCGTGCGTACCGAGCGGCAGGTGCTTGATGCTGCCGTTGACGATCGAGCTCAGGCGCTCGACCGGTCCCGCCACCTCGAACGATTCCAGGCGCGTGAGCAGGTGGCGGAAGATCGTCTCGAGCTCGACCCGCGCGACGTGGGCGCCCATGCAGAAGTGCTCGCCGAATCCGAACGCGAGATGCGGGTTCGGGCGCCGATCGACGCGGAACGCGAACGGATCGTCGAACACCTCCTCGTCGCGATTCGCCGACGCGAAGTACAGCGCGACCTGCTCGCCGGCGCGGATCGTCACGCCGCGCACCTCGCAGTCCTCGGTGGCGGTGCGGGTGAAGTGGCTGATCGGGCTGACCCAGCGCAGGATCTCCTCGACCGCGTCGGGCAGCAGCTCGGGATCGGTCGCGCAGCTTCTCCCACTCGCCGCGGTGCTCGGAGAACGCGAGCAGGCCGCCGCTGATCGCGTTGCGCGTGGTCTCGTTGCCCGCCTCGACGAGGAGCTCGCAGTACGAGACGAGCTGCGCCTCGGTGAGCGGCGCGCCGTCGACCTCGCCGCGGATCAGCTCGCTCACCAGATCGTCCTGCGGGATCGGCCCGGCGTTGCTCGATCAGCTCTCGGAAGTACGCGTGCACCTCGCCGCGTGCCCGCTTGATGGTCTGGCCGGGCGTCTCGCCCGGCCGCCGGTACTCCGGATCGTCCTTGCCGATCACCTCGTTGGTCCAGCGGAACAGCAGCTCCCAGTCGTCGCTCGGCACGCCGAGGATCCAGGCGATCACCGCGAGCGGGAACGGCGCCGCGATGCGCTCGACGAAGTCGAGCTCGCCCGAGTGTGCCGGCCGGCGCCGCGTCGTCGAGGATCTCGACCGCGATGCGCTCGATGTCGGCGCCGCTGCTCGCGCACCGCACGCGGCGTGAAGCGCCCGTTCGCGACCCGGCGCACGGGCCCGTGCCGCGGCGGATCGAGCATGACGACCATCTCCGACGGCGGCATCACGGCACCGGCCGGCGCAGCGTGATCCCCTGCGCGCTCGAGAAGCGCAGCGGCTGCTTCGAGATCTCCAAGATGTCGGCGTGCTTCGTGATCGCCCAGAACGGCTCGTAGCCCGCGGGTGCGAAGTACGCCACCGGTGCCTCGGCCCGCAGGCGCGTCCACACGCTCGTGCGGATACCCGCCGCGCGCGTAGCGCTCCGGATCGATCGAGGTCGAGCGACGTCGACGTCGGCGGTCATCGCGGCTTCGCTCGGCTCCCGCGGCAGGCCGAGCAGGCGCTCGCCGATGATGTTGCGCTGGATCTCGCTCGTGCCGCCCATGATCGACGTGGCGCGCGACGCGAGCAGCCCGAGCGCCCACCGCCCGTCGTCGATCGCCCGGTCGTCGCCGGGCATGAGGAGCGCGTCGGGCCCGAGCGCCGCGATCGCCGTCTCGTAGAGCCGCTGGCTCATGCCCGCCCAGAACAGCTTCACGATGCTCGACTCGGAGCCGAGCTCCTCGCCCCGGGCGAGACGCGTCAGCGTGCGCGCGTTGTGCAGGCGGAAGATCTCGACCTCGATCCACGACTGCGCGAGGCGCTGCCGCACGAGCGGGTCGCCGAGCCGGCCCGCGCGCCGCGCACGCCTTCGATCAGCTGACTCCATCGCCACCTCGTGCAGCACCTGCTCCTTCCACACGAACGACGCGCCGCGCTCGTTGGCCAGCGTCGTGTTCGTCACGCGCCAGCCCTCGTGCTCGGGCCCGATCAGGTTCTCGACCGGAACCTCGACCTCGTCGAGGAAGACCTCGTTGAACTCGCTCTTGCCGGTGATCTGGCGCAGCGGTCGGATCTCCACGCCCTTCGCCGTCATCGGGATCGCGAGCATCGAGATCCCCCGGTGGTTGGGCGCGTTCGGGTCGGTCCGCACCAGCGCGATGGCCCAGTTCGGCGAACGCGCGCGTACGACGACCACACCTTCTGGCCGTTCACGACGTAGACGCCGCCGTGCTTCTCGGCGCGCGTCGAGAGGCCGGCGAGGTCGCTGCCCGGCGTCGGGCTCGCTGAACAGCTGGCACCAGACGTCGTCGCCGGCGAGGATCCGCGGCATCCAGCCGCCGGCGCTGCTCCTCGGTGCCGTGCGCCATCAGCGTCGGTCCGACGAGGCTGATGCCGCCGCGTCCGAGCAGCGGCGGCGCGTCGGCGCGGGCGAGCTCCTCGTTGTAGATCGCGATCTGCGCCGGCGACGCGCCGCGCCCGCCGTACTCGACCGGCCAGTGGATGCCGACCCACCCGTCGGCGTGGAGCGTGCGCTGCCACTCGCGCAGCACCTCGGCTTCCTCGGGCGTCGTCGCGATGCTCGACGGCGGGCGGCGGGTGCTCGGTCAGCCACGCCGCGCAGCTCGTCGCGGAACTGCTCGTCGCTGCGCCGAGATCGCGCCGCGACTTCCGGACCTGCTCCGGCACGCTGCCGTCACGGCCGTCCCGACCGCCGTCAGGGGTGAACTCGAGGTGCAGGCGCTCGAGACCGCGGAGCATGTAGATGGGCGTGTACTCGTAGCGGCGGGCACCGGCCGGGCCGTGCGCCGCCTCCGAGATCCTGATGTCGTCCATGCGGTCGAGGATGCGCTCGAGGCTGACGCGGGCCTCGGCCCGCGCGAGCGGTGCGCCCGCGCAGGTGTGGATGCCGAACCCGAACCCGAGGTGCTGGCGACCGTTCACCCGGTCGAGGCGGAGCTCGTCCGGATCGCTCGAACTGCCGCGGGTCGTGGTTCGCGGCGCCGTTGAGCACCATCACCGTGGTGCCCGCGGGGAGGTCGACGCCGCCGACCGTCGTCGGGACGCGCGACAACCGGAACTCGCGCTGGATCGGGCTCTCGAGCCGCAGCGTCTCCTCGACGAAGGCTCGGGATGAGGTCGCGGTCGTCGCGCAGCAGCTGCTGCAGCTCGGGGCGCTCGCCGATCAGCCGGAGCATCGGTGCCGAGCAGGCGGGCCGTGGTCTCCCCGCCCGCCGCGAACAGGTTGGCGGCGATCAGCATGACGTCGTCGACCTCGGGCAGCGAGCCGTCGGGGAACGTCGCGGTGGCGAGCTCCGTCATGACGTCGTCGCGCGGTTCGCGGCGCCGGTCCTCGATGTAGGCCGTGAAGCGCTCGTAGAGGAACTCCAGCGGCTTGTGCGCCATCTCGCCGCCGTCTGCTGCGGTCGGGCCGCTGCTCGCCCTGCAGCTCCTCGCGAAACGTCGTCGTGGTCCGCCTCCGGCACGCCGAGCAGGTCGGCGATGACGAGCAGGGTGAACGGGTTCGCGTACTCGCTGCATGAACTCGCACTCGCCCCGGGCGAGGAACTCGTCGATCTGGCGATCGGCGAGCCGCCACATGAACTCCTCGTTCTCCTTGAGGCGCTTCGGCGTGATCAGCCGCATCAGCAGGCCGCGGTGCGCGGTGTGCTTCGGCGGATCGAACGTCGGCAGCTGATCGCTGAACGGCAGCTCGTCGCGGTACTGCTCGATGATGCGCGCTGATGTCGTCACCCTCGAGCGGAACCGGGCACTGGCCCGAACGGCCCGCTGACCGTGTTGCACGACGAGAACGTCGCGGGGTCGTTGTAGACCGCCATCGCTTCGTCGTACCCGGTGATCATGACCACACCGTGATGCGGCTCGCGCCAGACCGGGCCGTGCTCGCGGAGGTACTCGTAGTACGGGTACGGGTCCTGGTAGAGCGACCTTGGCGCGGAAGTAGTCGATCGCGTCGAAGTCGGAGCTGCTCACCGCTGCTCCGATCTCGATGCAGGTCAACGGCCCAGGAGGCCACGCTCGATGATGTGCGCGGCGGCGTCGACCTCGGCCGCGGGTCGCTGCCGCGCGCCGAACACGCCGAGCAGCGCCACCATGCACGACGGCCTCGATGTCGACGTCGCCGAAGCCCGCGCGGTCGCAGATAGCGCGACATCCGCCGCCGACCCCAGTCGAGCAGCGGCGCGGACTCCGCCCGGAGCGCCGGGTCCTGGAGCGCGGCGTCGACCCAGACGCGCAGCATCGCGGCCTCGTTGGCGTGCGCGGCGTTGTAGCGGCCGGAGCCAGCGGCGCAAGACGCTGCGTGCCCGTCGGCTCTTCGAGCGTCGGCGATGTCGGGCATCTCCAGCGACCGCCGTCCCGACGGCTTGCACCGCGCGCGCCGTGAGCATGCGCGCGAGCTGATCCTTGTTCCGGAAGTACCGGTAGAAGGCACCGTGCGAGACGCCGGCCGCCGCGACGAGATCGTCGACGCGCGTGTTGTGGTAGCCGCGCTCGACGAACACGTCGCGCCCCGACGCGAGCAGCGCTTCGAGCGCACGGTTCCCGGAGGCATCCGGCGTCGACCGCGCTCGTCCGGCCGGAGCATGTCGAGCATCTCGCGGGCCGGACTCGAGCGCGGGCGGTGGCGCGCCGCTCGGCGGGATGCACGTTCACGTCGGCGTGCACACCGAACAACGTGCGATGCAGCACATCGGTGATGGCGACCTCGACGCGCTCGCGCGGGTACGCATCGGGCGCGACGGAGCGGAGGATGCCGCTGACGTCGAGCGTGTGGTTCAGGCACTCCAGGAGCAGCCGGATCACCGGGTCGAGCTGCCGGGGCGGCAGCGTCGTCGTCGTCCAGCCGCGCGTGGATCCTCGCGACCGTCTCCTCGCCCGTGCGCCGCGCGACGGTCGCGAGCACGTCGTCGCTCTCGAGCGCGTGGAAGACCGGTTCGTAGCGCGCGTGGATCTCGGCGTAGCGGGCGACCCACGCGCGCATCGCGGCCCAGCCCGCGAGGTCGGGCGTGAGCGGATCGAGTGCCTCGGTGGACGCGCTCACCTGGCGGGCCACCTGCCCGGCGAGCTGCCGGAACACGTCCTCCTTGCTGGCGAAGTACTGGTAGAAGGAGACCCGCGAGCAGCGCGCGAGCTTCGTGATCCGGTCGATGCTGCAGCCGTGGTAGCCCTCCTCGCCGAAGGCCCGCAGCGCGGCGTCGAGGATGCGCTGCTGCGTCCGCTGCCCCCGGAGCCCCGACCTGCGGGTTGTCGGAGAACGGCGCGCGGCGAACGACCGCGACCGCACCGTCGGACGCGCCCGCTCGTCGCTCGTCGTCGGGCATCTCGGGCTCCTCCGGCACGGTGACCGACGTCGCTCGAGTGACACTACCGTTAGTAAGCGGCGCATGCCACGCGCGGCCCCGAGCGCTGCTTGTCGCCTGGTGCTACGGTGCGATGACACAGGTGTTAGCTGAGCGTCACGACCCGGGACGGCAACTCGACGAGCGGAGACGGAGCAAGCGATGGAACATCGACCATTCGGACGGACCGGGCTCGACGTCTCGGCCATCGGCTTCGGCTGCTGGGAGGTCGGCGGCGGCTACGGGCAGGTCGACGAGGCGGAGTTCGGCCGCGCCGTCGGTCGCGCGCTCGACCTCGGCATCAACTGCTTCGACACCGCCGAGGGCTACGGCATGGGCGCGTCGGAGCGCGCGCTCGGGCAGGCGCTCGGCAGCCGCCGCGACGAGGCGATCGTCGTCACCAAGTTCGGCATGAACTACCGGGACAAGCCGAACCTCCGCGACAGCAGCCGCGAGCGCGTGATGGCGTCGATCGACAAGAGCCTCAAGAACCTCGGCACCGACTACGTCGACGTCTACATCGTGCACTGGCCCGATCGGCAGACGCCCGTTCGAGGAGACGATGAGCGCGCTCGACGACGTCGTCCGCGCAGGGCAAGGTGCGCTTCGTCGGCCTCTCGAACTTCAAGCGCGACGAGATCGAGGCGTGCATGGCACGTGCGGCGCGTCGACGTCGTCCAGTACGGCTGGAACATGTTCGACCGGCGCATGCAGCGCGAGATCTTCCCGTACTGCGAGGAGCACGGCGTCGGGCTTCATGGCGTACGGGTCGCTCGCGTTCGGACTGCTGACCGGCACCTTCACCGAGGACATGGACTTCGGTAGCGGCGACTGGCGCGCCCGCCAGGGGAAGATGGGCTCGATCAAGATGTTCGACGTCGCTCTTCGGCGCCGAGTCCTTCCCGCGACAACGTCCGACGCGGTGGAGGAGCTGAAGGGCGATCGCGGCCCGCTACGACCGGAGCCTGCCGCAGCTCGCGCTCCGCTGGGCGATCTCGCACCCGGCCGTCAGCACGGCGCTCGTCGGCTGCCGCACCGTCGCCGAGGTGGAGGACAACGTCGGCGCGATCGGCTGGTCGATCAGCGACGACGGACCTCGCCGAGATCGACGCGATCTTCGCGCGCCACGGCGTCGACACCGTCCCCGACTACTGGATCGAGGACGACTGACCGGTCGGGGGGACTGACCATGGGCGAGCTCGCGGGAAAGGTTGCGATCGTCACCGGCGGCGCCGGCGGCATCGGTCGCGGCATCGTCGAGCTGCTTCGTGGAGGAGGGCGCGCAGGTCGTCATCGCCGACCTCGACGCCGAGCGCGGCGAGGAGCTCGCGGCGGAGCTCGGCGACGCGGCCGCGTTCAAGCAGACCGACGTCGGCGACGCGGACCAGGTGCAGGCGCTCGTCGACTTCACCGTCGAGCGGTTCGGCGGGCTCCACGTCATGTGCAACAACGCCGGCATCGGCGGCCCGCGCCGCCGCTTCCTCGACGACGAGCTGAGCGACTTCGACGCGCTGATGCGCGTGAACGTCTTCGGCGTCATGGTCGGCTGCCAGCGCGCCGCCCGCCACATGGCGGAGCACGGCGGCGGTTCGATCATCAACACCACCTCGATCGGCGGGATCAACGCCGGTGGCGGGCTGATGACCTACCGCGCCGTCGAAGGCCGCGGTCATCCACCTCACCCGGTGCATCGCGATCGACGTCGCCGAACACGGCATCCGGGTGAACTGCGTCGCGCCGGCCCACATCCCGACCGAGATCAACACGCTCCTACGACCAGGGCGACGATCGTGCGGCTCATGCAGCCGCTGCAGCGCGTCGGGTCGCCGGCGGACGTGGCGAACGCGGTCGCTGTTCCTGGCCAGCGACCGGTCGGCGCAGGTCACCGGGATCGTGCTGCCGGTCGACGGCGGGACGACCGCCGGGCCGGCCCGATGGTGAAGCTCGAGGACGTCGCGGCCCGCCCCGACGCGAACGCGAAGTAGGCAGCCATGGATCCGGCAACCGGCATCTACTCCTGCGACGACCACCTCGATCTCTCCGCGGTGCCGCCCGAGCTGTGGCAGTACGCGGCTCCCGCGCCCGCTCGCCGAGCGCGCGCCGCAGGTCGTCGCGCGCGACGGCAAGCCGGTGTGGGTGTGCGAAGACCGCGTCATCGGTCGCAGCGGGAACGCCGGGGTGAGCGCGGCACAGAAGCAGCTGAGCGCGATCGGGCGCGCCGGGATCGACGACGACGGCTTCCGCGCCGGCACACCGAAGCTGCGGCTCGAGGACATGGACCGCGACGGCCTGTGGGCCTCGGTGATCTACGGACCACTCGCGCTGGGCTTCGCCGATCGACGACCCCGCGCTCCAGAACGCGTGTTACGCCGCGTGGAACGACTGGGCGGTCGAGGAGTTCAACGCGGTCGCCCCGGATCGGCTGTGCGTGCTCGCGTTCCTGCCCGGGCACTCGCCCGAGGCCGCGGCCGCTCGAGCTCGAGCGCAGCGCGGCGCTCGGTCACCACGGCGCGATCATCGGCGTCTTCGACATCGACGTCGGCGACCCGGCCTGGGACCGGCTGTGGAGCGCGGCGGCCAGACACCGGCCTGCCGATCAGCTTCCACATCAAGGGCGGCACGTCGTCGAAGCTCAGCTACCGGATCGGCAAGTGGCAGTCGGCAGCGTTCGCGACATTGCTGCCGCTGCAGCTGGACGAGCCGCTCGCAACCATGGTGTTCTGCGGCGCGCTCGAACGGCATCCGGGCCTGAAGCTGGTGCTCGCGGAGTCGGGTATCGGCTGGCTGCCGTACTTCCTCGCGCGCATGGACGTCGAGTGGCGCGCATCTGCGGTGACAAGCTCGACTACGCGCCGAGCATCCCGCCGAGCGAGTTGTTCCGCCGCCAGGTGTATCGCGACGTTCGAGGAGGACGCGTTGGGCGGGCCGCTCATCCCGCTCCTCGGCGCCGACTCGTGCATGTGGGCGTCCGACTACCCGCACACCGACAGCACGTTCCCCAACTCGCGCGACGCGATCGAAGAGACGCTCGGCGCGCTGCCGGCCGAGGACCGCCGCAAGATCACCGCGACCAACTGCGCCCGCTTGTACGGCTTCGCATCATGAGTGCCTGACCCGGTCGGCGCGGTCAGTGGCTTCGACCACGTGTCGCTGCCGATGCAGGACACCGACGCGATGGTGGCGTTCTACCGCGCGCTCGGGTTCGACGTCGCCGAGCATCCCGCAGTGGTGTCGGTCTACATCGGCGACCAGATGATCAACCTGCATCGCCCGACGACCTGGCAGCGCGACGACTTCACGCTGCGAGCACCCAACGCGCAGCCACCGTGCGGCGATCTCTGCTTCGTGTGGGACGGGATCACCGAAAGCGTTGCGCGTCCGCCTCGACGACGCCGGCGCCGATGTCATCGAGGGCCCGGTGGCGCGGGAAGGCGGTCGTCGGGCCGAGGCATCGAGCGTGTACGCGCGCGATCCCGACGGCAATCTGCTCGAGTTCATGATCTATGACGCAGGAAGGGAAGCTCCGATGACGGCTGACATCGTCATCCGCGGCGGAACCGTCTTCGACGGGAGCGGCGCGCCCGGTCGGGTGGCCGACGTCGCGATCGCGGACGGCGTGATCCGCGAGATCGGTACCGAGCCTGCGGGGTGCGCGCGAGCTGGACGCGTCGGGCTGCGCGGTCGCGCCCGGCTTCATCGACATCCACACGCACTACGACGCGCAGGTGTTCTGGGATCCGGCGCTGCGGCCGTCGTCGTACCACGGCGTCACCACGGTCGTCGCGGGCAACTGCGGCTTCTCGATCGCGCCGACGCGTCCCGAGCACCGCGACGTCGATCGTCGGCACGCTCGAGAACGTCGAGGACATGGATCCCGCGACGCTTGGCCGCGGGCATCGCGTGGGAGTTCGAGACGTTCCCCGAGTACCTGGCCGCGGTCCGCCGCCGCGGAACGGCGCTCAACTTCACCGCGTACATCGGACACTCCGCGCTGCGGCTCTACGTGATGGGCGACGCCGCGTACGAGCGTGCCGCGACCGCCGACGAGATCGCGCGCATGTGCGAGCTCGTGCGCGAGGCGATCGCGGCCGGCGCGGCGGGGTTCTCGACGAGCTTCTCGTTCGCGCACCGGGGCGTCGACGGCAAGCCGGTGCCGAGCCGCTTCGCCGAGCGGACGAGGTCGAGGCGCTGTTCCTCGCCGCGGGCGAGGCGGGCAAGGGCGTGATGCTCATCACGCCGGGCGAGCAGTGCACGCTACGCCGACGTGTACGAGTGGCAGCCGCGGTCGGGCGCCCGTTCACCTACCCGCTGTTCGCGAGCGCCGGGCGGCAAGCACCTCGAGCCGGTCGCGGCTGCACGAGCAGGGTCTCGGCGCACGGTGCGAACGTGTGGCCGCAGGTGACGCCGCGGCCGCTCACGATGCAGTTCACGATGGCCGACGCGTACAGCCTCAACACCGGCGACGGTGTTCGGTGAGCTGATGAAGGTGAGCCGCGCGGTGCGCCTCGCGGCGTACCGCGATCCGGAGTGGCGGGCGCAGGCGGCCGCCGATCTCGAGGAGTCGCCGATGAAGCCGCGCTGGGAGACGTTCGAGGTCTCCGAGTCGGAGCGCTTCCCCGAGCTGCAGGGCCGGCGGGTGAGCGACCTCGCCCGCGAGCGCGGCGTGCAGCCCGCTCGACGTGATGTGCGAGATCGCGCGTCGCCGAGGACCTCGAGACGCGCTTCCGCGCCTACATCGCCAACGACGACGTCGACGCCGTCGCGCACGCTGCTCACGCACGAGCACGTCGCGCTCGGCCTCTCCGACGCGGGCGCGCACGTCGACCAGCTGTGCGACGCGCCGCTGCCCACCGACCTGCTCGGCACGTGGGTGCGCGAGCGCGAGGTCATGCCGCTCGAGCACGCCGTGCGCAAGCTGACCGGCGAGCCCGCCGACATGTTCGGCTTCGCGCGCCGCGGCTACCTCCGCGAGGGCAACTGGGCCGACGTGTGCGTGTTCGATCCGGACACGGTCGGCACCGGCCCGACGCGGCGCGTGCGCGACTTCCCGGCCGACGCCGAACGCCTCACCGCCGAGGAACCCACCGGCGTGCGGCACGTGCTCGTCAACGGCACGCCGATCCGCGTCGACGAGAGTCCAGCTCGACCCGCCCGACGCGTCGGCCGGGCACGCACCCCGAGCATCGCGTGATCGAGCACTTCCACATCCGCGTCGACGACGCGGTGCTCGACGACCTGCGCCGCCGGCTCGCGCAGACCCGCTTCCCCGACCAGATCGAGGACACCGGCTGGGAGTACGGGATCCCGGTCGACTACCTGCGCGAGCTGGTCGAGTACTGGCGCGACGCGTACGACTGGCGCGCGCAGGAGGCGCGGCTCAACGAGCTCGCGCACTTCCGCACCGTCATCGACGGGCAGTCGATCCACTTCGTCCACGCGCGCTCGCCGCACGCGGACGCGCTCCCGCTGCTGCTCACGCACGGGTGGCCCGGTTCGATCGTCGGAGTTCCTCGACGTCATCCCCCGGCTCACCGATCCGGAGGCGCACGGCGGCGCGGCACCGACGCCTTCCACGTGATCGCGCCGTCGCTGCCGGGCTACGGCTTCTCGGAGCCGACCGCGCACGCGCGGCTGGGACGTGCTCGCGCATCGCGCGCGCGTTCGTCGAGCTGATGGACCGGCTCGGCTACACGCGCTACGGCGCGCAGGGCGGCGACTGGGGCGCGCAGGTCGCGACGCGGATCGGCGCGCTCGATCCCGAGCACTGCGCGGCGATCCACCTCAACATGCCGATCGCGCGACCGCCCGACGGACGCGGTCGACGCTCACCGACGACGACAAGGCCGACCTCGCCGCGATGCGCAGCTTCCAGCGCGAGGAGTCGGGCTACGCGCTCGAGCAGTCGACCAAGCCGCAGACGCTCGGCGTCGCGCTCAACGACTCGCCGGCCGGCCTGCTCGCCTGGATCGTCGAGAAGTTCCGCGCGTGGAGCGACTGCGACGGCCACCCCGAGAACGTCGTTCACCCGCGACCAGCTGCTCACCAACGTGATGATGCTACTGGGTGCACGCAGACGATCGCGTCGTCGGCGCGGCTGTACTGGGAGCACCAGCATCACGGCTCCGGTGAGAGCGCGCCGGAGTTCGTCGGCGTTCCGACCGGCGTCGCGCGCTACCCCAAAGAGGTGCTGCGCTTCCCGCGCTCGTGGGTCGAGCGGCGCTACAACGTGACGCACTGGGCCGACATGCCGCGCGGCGGCCACTTCGCCGCCATGGAACAGCCCGAGCTCTTCGTCGACGACCTGCGCGAACGTTCTTCCGGACGCCGTGCGGCTGAACCGCCGTTCCGCTGCGGCCGGCGGATACTTCGTGCCATAGTCGGTGGCGCCAATTTCGGCGCGCCGAACGCACGACAATCGACTCCGGGGGGTCTCCTGATGGGACTGTTGGACGGCAAGGTCGCGGTCATCACCGGCGCCGGGTCGGGGATGGCCCGGGCGTCGGTGGAGGTCTTCGTGCGCGAGGGCGCCAAGGTCGTCGCCGGCGACATCAGCGGCGCCGAGAAGGACACCGCCGCCGAGGTGCGGCGCGGGCGTGCTGCCCGTGCACTGCGACGTCACGAACGAAGCCGACGTCGAGGCGCTGATGCGCGCCGCGGTCGACGAGTTCGGTCGCTTCGACATCGTGTGCAACGTCGCCGGCCTCGCCGACGCCGCGATGCTCGCCGACGTCACCGATGGAGCACTACGACAGGCTGATGGACGTCGACCTGCGCGGCGTGCTGCTCGGCATGAAGCACGCGATCCGCGTCATGCTCGAGACGGGCAACGGCGGGTGCGATCGTCAACTGGTCGTCGCTCGGCGGGCATCAACGGCTCGCTACTTCACGAGCATGTACTCGGCCGCGAAGGCGGGCGTGATCGCGATCACCAAGGCCGCGGCCGATCGAGTACGGCGCGCAAGGGCATCCGCGCCAACTGCCTGTGCCCGGGCTTCATCTACACCGCGATGAGCGCGGGCGGCGAGAACATCCCCGGCATGCTCGAGAAGGCCGCGCTGAACCGCGGCGGGCAGCCCGAAGAGGTCGCCGAGGTCGCCGCGTTCCTCGCGTCGGACCGCGCCTCGTACGTCTCGGGCGCGATCATCCCGGTCGACGGCGGCTGGGCCGCGAAGCTCGCCTGAGTTCGGCACTTCGGGTCCGCAACGTTGAAGCCCGCGCCGTTCGAGTACCACGCACCGGAGACCGTCGCCGACGCCGTGGCGCTTCTCGCCGAGCTCGGCGACGGCGCGAAGGTGCTCGCGGGCGGGCAGAGCCTCGTGCCGATGCTCGCGCTCCGGCTCGCGCGCTTCGAGCACCTCGTCGACATCGGTCGCATCCCGGAGCTCGCGGGCATCGACGCGCGCGACGGCGCGCTCTGGATCGGCGCGGGCACGACCCAGGCGCGCGTCGAAGCCAGCGCGAGTCGTGGCATCCTCGGTGCCGCTCCTCGCGCGGGCGACGCCGTTCATCGGTCACTTCCAGATCCGCAACCGCGGCACGCTCGGCGGGTCGATCGCGCACGCGGACCCGGCCGCCGAGTACCCGGCGGTCGCGCTCGACGCTGGACGCGCAGGTGGAGGTCGCGTCCGCACGCGGGCGCCGCACGATCGCGGCGCGCGACTTCTTCGACGGCATGTGGAGCACGAACATCGAACCCGACGAGCTGCTCGTCGGCGTGACGTTCCCGACCTGGGGATCGAGGAGCGGGTTCGCCGTCGAGGAGTTCGCCCGGCGCCACGGCGACTTCGCGATCGCAGGTGCCACGATCGGCATCGAGCTCGACGCCGCCGACCGGATCGCACGTTGCGCGATCGGGCTGATCGGGCTCGGCTCGACTCCCGCGCGCGCCGGCGCGGCCGAGGCCGCGCTCACCGGTCGCCCGATCGCGGACGTCGACGCCGAGGAGGTCGGGCGATTTGCGATGACCGGGCTCGCGTCGGTGCCGGCCGACCTGCACGGCTCCGCCGCGTACCGCACACGCGTCGGCGCGGCGATGGTCGGCGCGCGCGTGGGCAACTGCGCGCACGGAGGCCCTCGATGCCTGACATCGCGGTGCAGCTCACGGTCAACGGTCAGGCGCGGCACGCGACCGTCGAACCGCGCACGACACTCGCCGACTTCCTCCGCGAGCAGTGCCGGCTCACCGGCACGCACCTCGGTTGCGAGCACGGCGTGTGCGGTGCGTGCACGGTGCTGGTCGACGGCGCGGCGGTGCGCGTCGTGCCTGGTGTTCGCGGTGCAGGCCGACGGCACCGCGGTCACGACGATCGAGGGCATCGCCGGACCCGACGGTGAGCTGTCGCCGGTGCAGTCGGCGTTCCGAGACTGCCACGGCCTGCAGTGCGGGTTCTGCACGCCCGGGTTCGTCGTGTCGGTGACCGCGTTCCTGCGCGACAACCCGGACCCGAGCGACCAGGAGATCCGCGAGGCGTTGTCGGGCAACCTCTGCCGCTGCACCGGGTACCAGGGCATCGTCAACGCGGTGCGGCAGGCCGCGGGCGCACCGGGCGAGGGGCAATGACCGAACCGAACGCACCGGCCGCGGCGCGGTACGTCGGCACGCGCGTCCACCGCGTCGAGGACGCGCGCCTGCTCACCGGCGCGCGGCACGTACGTCGACGACATCGCGCTGCCGGGCATGCTGCACGCGTGCTTCGTGCGCAGCCCCTTACGCCCGCGCCGCGATCCGGGGCATCGACACGTCGGCCGCGCTCGCGCTGCCCGGCGTGCACGTCGTGTTCACCGCGGCCGACCTGAATCCCGGACGTCAAGGAGCAGTGGCACACGTCGATCGGCGCCGCTGAGCCCGGAGACGCCGCGCCCGCCGCTCGCCGAGGACGAGGTCCGCTTCGTCGGCGACCCGGTCGCGCTCGTCGTCGCCGACGACCCGCGCGCTCGCCGAGGACGCGGCCGAGCTCGTCGAGGTCGACTACGAGCCGCTGCCGGCCGTCGTCGACTACACCGACGGCCGAGCACGCCGACGTGCTCGTCCACGAGGCCCACGGCTCCAACGTCATCGGCGAGCTCAACGGCCTGCCCGCCGTCCGCGCTCGACGACGTGTTCGCGGCGGCCGCGCACGTCGACGACCGAGACGATCTACCAGCAGGCGTACGCGCCGGCGCCGATGGAAGGGCGCGGCCTCGATCGTCGACTACGCGCGCGCGACCGGCGAGCTCACGATCTACGCGGCGACGCAGGCGCCGCACGAGATGCGGCTCTTCTGCTCGCGCCTGCTCGGGCTGCCGGAGCACCGCATCCGCGTCGTGATGCGCGACACCGGCGGCGGCTTCGGGCAGAAGGTCATGGTCCAGCGCGACGAGATGTGCCTGATGCTCGCGGCGCCGAAGGTCGGCGCGCCGGTGAAGTGGGTCGAGGACCGGCGCGAGAACCTGCTCGCCGCGGGCAAGTCGCGCCACGAGCACGGCACCGTGCACGATGGCGTTCGACGCCGACGGCGCGATCCAGGCCGCGCACATCGACTTCGTCTCCGACTGCGGCGCGTACCCCACGCCGTGGCCGATCGGTCCCGCGGCCGCGGTCGGCATGCTGTTCCCCGGGCCCGTACCGCGTGCCGCGCGCCGGCTTCGCGACCAAGTCCGATCTACACGAACACCGTCGGCCGCACCGCGTACCGCGGCCCGTGGCAGTTCGAGACGCTGGCGCGCGAGGTGCTGCTCGACATCGCGGCGCGCGAGATGGGCATCGATCCGGTCGAGCTGCGCCGGCGCAACCTGCTGCGCCGCGACGAGCTGCCGTACGCGAACCCCAACGGCATGCCGTACGACAACATCTCGCCGGCGCGAGACGTTCGAGCAGGCGCTCGCGATGCTCGACTACGACGCGTTCCGCACGGAGCAGGCCGAGGCGCGCGCACGCCGGCCGCTACCTCGGCGTCGGCGTGTCGAACTACGTCGAGCCGTCGACGCCGGGCTTCGGCTACTACGCGACCGAGGCCGCGACGATCCGCATCGAGCCGTCGGGCGCGATCAACGTGTACATCGCGGGCGGCTCGACCGGGAACAGCATCGAGACCACGGTCGTGCAGCTCACCGCCGACGCGCTCGGCGCGAACATCGACGACGTCAACACGATCCAGGGCGACACCGCGGTCACCGGCTTCGGCGCGGGCGCGGCCGGGAGCCGCAGCGGGTCGATGACCGCGGGCGCGATGCGCGAGACCGCGACGATCCTGCGCGAGCGCATCGTGCGCGATCGCCGCGCACAAGCTCGAAGCCGCGGTCGACGACATCGAGCTCGGCCGACAGCCGCGCGAGCGTGCGCGGCACGCCGGCGATCGGCATCTCGCTTGCGCGAGATCGCGACGCTCGCGTACTTCGAACCGTCCTCGCTGCCGCCCGGGTGTCCCGGCCGGGCTCGAGGCGAGCGCGCGCTACACCGCCGAGGCGCCGATCATCTGGGTGAACGCCACGCACGTGTGCACGTGCGAGGTCGACGTCGACGACCGGAGGGGTCACGCTCCTGCGCTACATCGTGAGCGAGGACTGCGGCCCGATGATCAACCCGAGCGTCGTCGAGGGTCAGATCGCGGGCGGCGTCGTGCAGGGCATCGGCGGCGTGCTCTTCGAGGACCTCGCGTACGACGACGACGGCAACCCGCTCGCGACGACGTTCATGGACTACCTGCGTGCCGTCGGCGGCCGAGGTCCCGATGATCGAGTACGGCCACATCGAGACGCCGAGCCCCGGCCCGGGCGGCTACAAGGGCGTCGGCGAAGGCGGCGCGATCGGCGCGCCGCCGGCCGTCGTCAACGCGGTGGCCGACGCGCTCGCGCCGTTCGGCGTGACGCGTGACCCGCCTGCCCGCTGACCCCGTCGCGCATCGTCGCGCTCCTCGAACAGCCACCGACGAAGTGAGGTACTCGTGACCACGCACGACCGACGTCTCCTACGACCCGTACGACGTCGAGATCAACGCCGATCCGTATCCGGTGTTCCGCCGGCTGCGCGAGGAGGCGCCGCTCTACTACAACGAGCAGTACGACTTCTTCGCGGTCAGCCGCTACGACGACGTCGAGCGCGGCCTCAAGGACCGCGAGACGTACATCTCCGGCCGCGGCGCGATCCTCGAGCTGATCAAGGCCGACATCGAGATGCCGCCGGGCGTCATCATCTTCGAGGACCCGCCGATCCACACCGTGCACCGCGGTCTGCTGTCGCGGGTGTTCACGCCGAAGAAGATGAACGCGCTCGAGCCGCAGATCCGCGAGTTCTGCGCGGCGAGCCTCGACCCGCTCGTCGGCGCGGGCCGCTTCGACTTCGTCGCCGACCTCGGCGCGCAGATGCCGATGCGCGTGATCGGCATGCTGCTCGGGATCCCGGAGCAGGACCAGGAGGCGATCCGCGACCACGTCGACGCGTCGCTGCGCACCGAGGCGGGCAAGCCGATGACGAGCTCGCGTCGACGCCATCCTGAGCGGCGAGATCTTCGCCGACTACATCGACTGGCGCGCCGAGCATCCGTCCGACGACCTGATGACCGAGCTGCTGAACGCCGAGTTCGAGGACGAGACCGGCACGACGCGCCGGCTCACGCGCGAAGAGATCCTCACCTACGTGACCGTCATCGCCGGCGCGGGCAACGAGACGACGACGCGCCTGATCGGTTGGGCCGGCAAGGTGCTCGCCGAGCACCCCGACCAGCGGCGCGAGCTCGTCGACGATCCGGCGCTCATCCCGAACGCGATCGAGGAGCTCCTGCGCTTCGAGCCGCCGGCGCCCCACGTGGCGCGCTACGTCGCGCGCGACGTCGAGCACTACGGCGCAGACGGTGCCCGAAGGCAGCGTGATGCTGTTCCTCGTCGGCGTCGGCGAACCGCGACGATCGCCGCTTCGCGAACGGCGACCGGTTCGACATCCACCGCAACCGTCGGCCAGCACCTCACGTTCGGTTTCGGCACCCACTTCTGCCTCGGCGCCGCGCTCGCCCGGCTCGAGGGCCGCGTCGCGCTCGAAGAGGTGCTGAAGCGCTTCCCGGAGTGGGACGTCGACTGGTCCGGCGCCAAGCTCTCACCGACCTCGACCGTGCGCGGGTGGGAGACGCTGCCGGTCGTCACGCCGTGACGCGTCGAACGAACGACGACGCGCGCCGCGCCGGAAGTACGACAGCCCGGTGCGCCGCCAGCGCGCGGCCGAGACGCGCGAGCGCATCATCGCCGCCGGCGCCGAGCTCCTGCACGGCTTCCCGGTGTGGAACTGGCGGGCGCTGACGGTGCGGCGCGGTCGCCGAGCGGGCCGGCGTCAACGAACGCACCGTCTACCGGTACTTCGCGAACGAAGCGCGAGCTCCGCGACGCGGTGATGGCGCCGCCACGAAGCGGAAGCCGGCGTCGTGCTCGAGGGTCTCGCGCTCGAGGACATCCAGGCGCACACCGCGCGGATCCTCGAGTACGTGTCGTCGTTCCCGCTGGAGTCGCGCACGCCCGACGACCCGACGCTCGTCGGCGCGCACCGGCGCCAGCGCGACGCGCTCCTCGCCGCGGTGTCGCCGAGCGACCGCACGATTGGTCGGAAGCCGACCGCGCGATCGCGGCGGCGATGCTCGACGTCCTGTGGAGCGTCGCGTCGTACGAACGGCTCGTCGTCGACTGGGGCCTCGACCCGAAGGACGCGATCACCGGCGTCACGTGGGTCATCGGGCTCGTCGAGGAAGCCATCCGCGACGGGCGCCGGCCGCAACCTCAGTAGTGGCATCTCCACTCGACGACCTTGCCGTCGCTACCGACGCGCATCGAATCCGCCCCGGGCTTGTCGGTGCGGTCATGTCGGTTGTCTAACATCTGCGTCACTCGCGCCGCGCCCCATCGTGAAGGAACATCCATGAGCACCAGCACGACGCCCGTCGAGTTCGATCCCTTCTCGGACGACTTCTTCAACGACCCGACCGAGATGTACCGGCGGCTGCGCGACGAGGCGCCCGTGTACTTCAGCGAGAAGTACGGCTTCTACGCGCTCTCCCGCTTCGCGGACGTGCTCGCCGCGCACCGGGACTGGGAGGGCTTCTCGAGCGCGCACGGCATCGAACTGTTCTCGCTCTCGAAGGATCCGGAAGAGATCGCCGCCTACCGGCAGATCATCATGATGGATCCGCCCGAGCACGACCGCTTCCGAGCCCTCGTCAGTCGGGTGTTCACACCACGCGCGGTGACGTCGCTCGAGCCGATGATCCGTGAGGTCATCCGCGGCTTCCTCGATCCGCTGAAGGACGCGAGCTCGTTCGACGCGGTTGCCGACTTCTCCGCGCCGTTCCCGGTCGAGGTGATCTCGCGGATGCTCGGCGTGCCTGATGGCGAACGCCAGCAGATCCGTCATTGGCTCGACGCCAGCCTCGAGCGCGCGCCCGGCCAGATCGCGCCGAGCCCCGAGAACGAACAGGCCGTCATCGAGCAGGGCATGTACTGGCACCAGCTCACGGTGGAGAAGCGCAAGAACCCGGGCGACGACATGCTGTCGCGCCTCACGCAGGTCACGGTCGATCGAGGCGACGGTGAGAAGACCGGCCTCGACGACCTCGAGATCACCGGCTTCGCCATCCTCCTCGGTGGCGCCGGTGCGGAAACGGTCACGAAGCTGGTCGGCAACGCCGCGGTCCTGTTCTCGCGGCATCCCGACCAGTGGCAGAAGATCCTCGACGACGACGCGAAGATCCCGCGCGCGGTCGACGAGATCCTCCGCTACTGGCCGCCTTCGCAGTACCAGGGCCGCTACTCCGTGCAGGAGCGCCGGCTGGACGGCGGCACCGTTCCGGCCGGATTCCCCGTTCTCCTCATCACAGGCGCGGCGACGCGCGACCCGCGCGCCTTCGAGCGCGCCGACGAGTTCGACATCGAACGGCCGCCGGGCATCACCATCGGCTTCGGCCATGGCGTGCACAGCTGCCTCGGCGCGGCACTCGCGCGCCTCGAGAGCCGCATCGCGATCGAAGAGATCGCAACCCGGTGGCGGCAGCTCGAGGTCGACGAATCGGGCCTGCGCCGCGTGAACATGTCGAACGTCGCCGGGTACTCGAACGTGCCCGTCCGCGCCGTTCGCTGACCGATCGACCGACGCGCACGCCTACCAAACGCGCAGGGAGCACACGATGACTGCCGTCATGCAAGGGGTCCGCATCCTCGAAGTCGCCGAGCACACGTTCGTGCCGGCTGCGTCCGCGCTGCTCGCGGACTGGGGCGCCGATGTCGTCAAGATCGAGCACGTCGAACGCGGCGATGCCATGCGCGGCCTCGCGTCGACGGGGATCGCGGTCATGGGCACGACCGTGCACGTCCTGCTCGAGCATTCGAACCGAGGCAAGCGGAGCCTCGCGCTCGACCTCACGTCGGACGAAGGGCTCGAGATCCTCTACAAGCTCGCGGGCACGGCCGACGTGTTCCTCACGAACAAGCTCCCGCATGTGCGCACGAAGCTGAAGATCGATGTCGACGACATCCGCGCCCACAACCCGAACATCATCTACGTGCGGGGCACCGGCCAGGGTGAGCGCGGGCCCGATGCCGACAAGGGCTCCTACGACTCGCTCGCGTATTGGTGCCGCGCCGGTGTCGCGATGGGCATGAAGCACGAGGAGTACGACTACGTGCCGATGCCGCCCGCACCCGCGTTCGGCGACTCGATCGGCGCGATGACCGTCGCGGGCGGGATCATGGGCGCGCTCTTCCACCGCGAGCGGACGGGCGCCGCCACCACGGTCGACGTGTCCCTGCTCGGAGTGGGGCTGTGGTCGATGGGGGCCGCCCTCGCGTTGTCGTTGCAGCACGACCGCGGATGGGCACCGTTGCCGCTCGGCGCGGCCACCGGGAACCCGCTCGTCGCCACATACGGGACGAGCGACGGTCACTTCATCTCGCTCGGCTGCCTCCAGGCGGCGAAGTATTGGCCCGAGTTCTGCGCCGTGATCGAGCGGCCCGAGCTCGCGACCGACGATCGCTTCGCGGGCGCCGCGATCAGCCAACACGCGGGCGAGGCGACCGACCTCGTTCGTGGCGTGTTCGCGCAACGCACCGTGGACGAGTGGCGGGCGCGGCTGGCCGACTTCAGCGGACAGTGGGTCGTCGTGCAGGACACCCTCGAAGCCGCGTCCGATCCGCAGACGGTCGCGAACGGCTACGTCGCGGATTGTGCGACAGCAGACGGCACGCCCTTCCGATTGGCCGCGGCGCCGGTCCAGTACGACGAGAAGCCCGCGGCACCGAATCGCGCGCCCGAGTTCAACGAGCACGGCGATGCGATCCTCGAAGAGCTCGGCCTCGACTGGGACACGATCCTGGACCTGAAGGTGCGCGGCGTCGTCAACTGAACCGGTGACCCCAGACCGCGCCGCGCTGCGAGCGCAACTCCGGCACGTCCGCTGGATCGGCGGCGGCAGCGGCGCCGGCAAGTCGACGATCGCCCGGCGCATCGCCGCGCAGCACGGTCTGCCGCTCTACGCGACCGACGACGTCATGGCGGATCACGCGCGCCGGAGCCCACCCGAAGCTGCGCCGTTCCTCACCGAGTTCATCACGATGGACATGGACGAGCGCTGGGTCGACCGGTCCCCCGAAACCATGCTCGACACGTTCCACTGGTTTCGCGGCGAGGGCTTCGACCTGATCGTCGCAGACGTCCTCCGTCTCCCGAGAGAACCCGGCGTCATCGTCGAGGGCTTCCGGTTGCTCCCGCGCCTCGTACAGCCACTTCTCGCGGCGCCGACCGACGCGGTCTGGCTGCTCCCGACCCCGGGCTTCCGCCGAGCCGCATCCGAGCAGCGCGGGTCGTCGCCGTGGCAGTTCCTCGACGCGACGAGCGACCCGGAACGCGCACGACGCAACCTGCTCGAACGCGACCGCATGTTCACCGACCGACTCCGCGCAGAAACCGCGCGACTCCGGCTCCCCGCGGTCGAGGTCGACACCACGATGACCGAGGACGACCTGACCGCCCGCGTTCGCGAGATCACTCGGGCTGTGACGGGCGAGAACCGCATCGACGCAACGGCGACGCGTCGTGGTGCCCGCCCACCGAGTCGATCCGACAAGACGCGGCGTCCGTCACGTCGATCGCGAACTGCGCCGCTCGTGCGGGCAATATGCCTGTGATGGCAGCGAAATTCGAGCACTCGGCCGAGCCCTTCGTGGGGAAGGTCGCGCAGATCACGCCGCGAAGGCGTCGCATCGATCGTGTCGTGTCCACCGGGACCGCCGAAACGGATCGACGGCTACACGATCGGGGTGATCCCCAACCTCGAAGGACCTTCGCCACATCGGGGGGAAGTCCATCCGGACGGCGACGAGCTCCTGTATCTCGTGAGCGGGGTCGTCGAGGTGGTCTTCGACGACGGCGACGAACAGACGATCGGCACCCAGACGACCGTCGTCATGCGGGAAGGTGATGCGATCGTCGTCCCGCGCGGCGTCTGGCACCAAGTCTTGGTGGTCGAACCCGCGTACTTCCTGCACGTCACCCCGGGCCCGCACGGCGGCGGCCGACCCCTGTAGTCCGACACGCCCACCACGGCGACAGCGCGAGGAGCGACGATGAGCGACAGCGGCACCACCACCGACCGACACCCGGTCGTCCTGGGACCGGGCGACGGTCGGGCGTACCCGATGGGTCGCATCTCCGCGGTCTTCAAAGCCGATGAGGCCGAGACCGGGCACGCGTATTCGATCTCGGAATGGTGGCTCGAACCACACACGAAGGGGCCGGGCGTGCACGCGCATCCGGAGGACGGCGTGTTCTACGTCCTCGCCGGAACCTTGAGCGTGCTGGTCGACGCCGAATGGATCGACGCGAGCGCCGGTTCCTTCGTTCTCGTTCCGGGCAACGTGACGCATGACTTCGAGAACCGCGGCGCGGAGCGGGCCGGGATGCTCGCGCTCTCTGCTCCCGGCGACTTCGAGCGAGAGATGCCGGGGATCGCGCAGTGGTTCGCCGAGCATCCTCCCGGCGACACGCGCGTCTGAGCCATGAGGCTGCTCACGTCGGCGGCCGCGGCGTCGCCATCCTCGCCGTGACGGGTTTCGACACGAGGGGCCTACGCGCGCACCGCGCGCTCGTGCGCCTCGACGAAGGCATCGACACGTGAGGCAGTCGGCCACCGCGTTGTTCGGTCCCGCGGGCACACCGCGGGTGGCGATCGTCGGCGCGGGGTTCGGCGGGATCGCGGCGGGCGTGAAGTTGAAGCAGGCCGGGATCCACACGTTCACGATCTACGAGTCATCGTCCGGCATCGGCGGCACGTGGTGGGACAACACGTATCCCGGGGCCGAGGTGGACGTCGGCTCGCACCTCTACTCCTTCTCGTTCAAGGCGCACGACTGGTCGCGCTCGCACGCGCGGCAGGTCGAACTGCAGCAGTACCTCGAAGCGACGGTCGACGAGTTCGGTCTGCGGCCGCACCTGCAACTCGATGCGACCGTCGAGTCGGCCACGTGGGACGACGACCGCCACATGTGGACCGTTCGGATCGCAGGCGGCGCGGTCGACGAGTGCCACGTGCTCGTGAGCGGGGTCGGATTCCTGAACGTGCCCCGCGATCCCGGCTGGCCCGGGCTCGAGGACTTCGAAGGCCCCGCGTTCCACACGGCGCGCTGGGAGCACGAGCACGACCTGACCGGAAAGGTCGTCGCGGTCGTCGGCACCGGATCGTCGGCGACGCAGGTCGTGCCGGCCATCCAACCGATCGTGAAGCAGTGCTACGTGTTCCAGCGCGAGCCCGGCTGGGTGCTGCCCAAGGGCGAACGAGACTTCGACGACGACGAGCGTGCCGCGTATTCGAACCGTTGGCGCCGCACCCGTGAACGCTGGCGGTTGAAGTACCTGCTCGAGAAGAACCTCCGGGGCGGTGACATCTGGCGGCCCGGCACCGAGGCCAACGAAGCGCGCGAGCAGATGTGCCGCCGCTACATCGACCGGCAGTTCAAGGACTGCCCCGAGCTGCGCGACGCGGTGACACCCAAGTACCCCTACCCGGGGAAGCGACCGATCTTCGCCACGACCTTCTATCCCGCGCTCAAGCAGCCGAACGTCACGTTGGTACCGAAGGCGGTGGCATCGGTGACCGGCTCCGCGATCGTCGACGCCGACGGTGTCGAGCACGCGGTCGACGTCATCGTCATGGCAACCGGTTTCCAACCCGCGAACTACTTGGCTCGCCTGTCCGTCGTCGGGCGCGACGGGCGTGACGCTGCACGAGCACTGGGCGGGCGAGCCGCGCGCCTACCTCGGCATCACGGTCGCGGGGTTCCCGAACTTCTTCATGCTGTACGGCCCCGGCACCAACGGCGGCGACATCGTGTCGATGCTCGAGGCGCAGGCGGCCTACGCCGTCCGAGCCGTCAAGCGCATGAAACGCGAGCGGGTGACGGCTGTCGAGGTGAAGCCGAGCTTCGAGGCCCGCTGGTACCGGTGGCTCCAGTCGAAGATGGCCGGCACCTCCTGGACGATGACGAACAACTACTTCAAGTCGCCGACCGGCAAGATCGTGACACAGTGGCCGTACGGCAACGTGATGTACACCGTGCTCACCAAGCTGCTCGGACGCATGTCCGAGACAACCTCCCGCCGTCCCCTGCCACCCGAGGATACGAGGCACCCGTGACGCATCCCTTCAGCTACCAAGGCCGTCGGGTCGTCGTGACCGGCGCGGCGCGTGGCGTCGGCGCGGCGTTGCTCGATGTGCTCGCCGAGCTCGACGTGGCCCACGTCACCGCGCTCGACCTCAATGCACCGAACGGGCCGCACGACGCGTTCCTTCCCACGGATCTTTCCGACGAGGATGCGGTCAAGGCCGCGGTGGCAGGCATCGACGGCGCGGTGCACACGCTGTTCAACAACGCCGGCGTGGCCGACACGCCACCGCCACCCGTCGTGCTGTCGGTCAACTACCTCGCGCTGCGGACGCTGTCCGAGGACCTGCTCGACCGCATGCCCGAGGGCGGTGCCATCGTGAACACCGCGTCGATCGCCGGCAACCTGTGGCGCAAACGGGTGGAACCGATCAACGCATTGCTCGACATCGAGGTCGCCGGCGGCTGGACCCCCGCGTTGCAATGGTTCGCGGCGAACCTGCCCGAGATCGGCCAAACGCCGTACAACTTCACGAAGGAAGTCGTGGAGGTGTACACGCTGCGTTCGTCGCGTCCGACGATGCGCCGCGGCGTACGGACGAACACCGTCTGCCCGGGGCCGATCGACACGCCACTGCTGCCCGAGTTCCGAGCATCGACCAGCGACAAGATCGTTGACTGGAACATCCGGGAGATGAACGGGCGGCGCGGTGCACCCGCGAGGTCGCGTCGGTGCTCGCGTTCCTCGGCTCACCCGCTGCGTCCTACGTCAACGGTGTGAACATCGACATCGATGGCGGCTTCAACGCCGCGCTCGGGACCGGGCAGGTCGACTTCAGCGGTCGGGCCTGACGCGCGCCGGTTCAGGGCATCACGACCGAACTGCCGCGCCAACCAATCTTCCATGTCGCGCAGGCACTGCTTCGTGACGCGGTGCGTCGGCGCGATCACGTTGAACCCGTGGCACGCGCCCGGATACACGTGCAGCTCGGTAGGCACGCCCGCGTGGTTCAGCCGCAGCGCGTAGTCGACATCCTCGTCGCAGAAGCCGTCGACCGCGCCCACGGAGACGAACGCGGGTGGCAGCCCGCTCAGGTCGGTGCGCGGCGGGCGCCGCGGTGGCGGGTACGTCCGTGCGGCCGTAGAGGTCGCCGAGGTACGCCTTCCACCCGAACGTGTTCGAGTTGCGGCTCCACACCGGCAGGCCGTCCTGCCGGCTCGACGGCGTGATCTGGCGGTCGTCGAGCATCGGCGAGTCGAGGAGCTGGAACGCGACGCGGCACCTCACCGCGGTCGCGCGCCAGCAGCGCGAGCGCGGCCGCCAGTCCACCGCCGGCGCTCACGCCCGCCACGCCGATGCGGTCCGGGTCGATGCCCAGCTCGGCCGCGTTCTCGTGCGTCCACAGGAGCCCGCGGTAACAGTCCTCGAGCGGGCCCGGGTAGGACGTCTCGGGCGCGAGCCGGTAGTCGACCGACACGCCGACGCATCCGAGCTTCGGGCACAGGTCGTCGAAGAGAAGGTCGTCGATGGTGTTGCTGCCGATCACGTAGCCGCCGCCGTGCATGGAGTAGACGCACGGCAACGGACCTTCTGCACCCACTGGCTGATGCACGCGCAGGTTCACGTCGGGGGCGCCGGGAACGACATGGTCGCTCCGGTCGACTGCGTCCGAGAGCGGCAGCTCGCCGCCGACGCAGCCCGCGCAGGGTCACCAGGATCTCCGGGGTCAGGTCGTCGAACGGGATGTGCTCGATCGACGGTGCGATCTCGGGATCGAGCAGTTCACGAGGCGTCACGGCCGAGACGTTACGCGGAGCCCGTGTGACGAGCGCGCGTCGGGAACTACTTCTTCCCCTCGTCCACGACGAATGCCTTGTTCGATCCGTCCCAGGTGAAGAAGTAGACGGTCGGGTTCCCGTCGGCGGCGGGCGGTGGGCCGTAGGTCCGTTCCGTCGGATCACCCGGGATGGTCACCTTGAGGCCGTTGATCGCGGACTCGAGTGTCCCGTAGTTGAGGTTCTTCCCCGCGGCCTCGAGCCACGCGCGCGCGTGAGCGCGACATCTGGGCAGGCCTGGAACGCGGCCTGGTACGGCTGGTTGGACTGGTCGCTGCCCGACGCGTCCGGCGAGGGCGTGTCGACACCTGCATCCTTCAGGACCTTGACGCAGTCCTGCATCTTCGGCTCTTCGTAGCGCGCTTGGTCGGGACCGTACCCACCTGCGGAGAGAGAGCCGTCCAGGATCGACGTGTCCGTGGTCGACTTGTTCGTCGAGAACGCGCGAGCAGCGAGCACGTCAGTGAAGAGAAGGTGGGGCCTGTACGGATTGTCACTCATCGAGAGGGGCCAGTTCGCGCCGGCGATTCCGACGATCAACACGGTGTCGACGCCGGCCGACTTGAACTTCTCGGCGATGACGTTGACGTTGGCCTCCACGGCCACGACGTCGCTGACCGGCGCGTCCATGATCCCCGTCTCGAGCACTTTGATGCCGAGCTTGTCGAGTTCCGGCAGGACGAAGTCGTTCATCTGCTCTGAGTCCTTCCGCGGAGGCGAACACTCCGACCTTGCCGTCGAGCTCGCCACGCTTCGCGAGGGCGTCGACGACCGCCTTGGGCTGATCAGTGTCCGGCGCCCACGTGAGCCACGGTGCCTTCGCCTGCTTCAGGAGGTCGGGGGTCATCCCACCGCCGACGGTGGCCGTGGCGTGCGTTCCGACCGGGCAGCTCACGGCGGTGGTGAGGAAGAACCCGGTGACGAGGAAGACATCGTCGTCCTCGGTCAGTTTGAGGCACGTGGCGTCGGCCGAAGCCGGCTGCGACGGGTCGACGGGCGCGAAGACCGGCTCGATCTTCCGACCGTTGATGCCGCCCTTGGCGTTGATGTCGTCGAACAGCGCCTTGTAGGTCGCCTCGTGGTCGCCGAGGTTGTAGTTGAGGTTGACCGCCGCCAGCGCCTTCGT